>NZ_JAMXHU010000010.1:0-1613 GCF_023955645.1 Ralstonia mojiangensis
ATGTTGGCGCCAAGTTGTAATGTCCGGTTATAGCCAAGTTCAAATGTCCGAGTGACTGAGCGTAGCCTAGACGGCTCCTTGCTTTGAAGGAGTCGGCCATGCGCCCGGACACGGTTACCTTGACGATGCGGCAACTCGATCGACTCAAGATCCTCCAGGCGCTCGCGGATGGGCACCTCAAGACTGGCATTGCGGCAGTCAGGCTGGGCGTGAGCGTCCGCCAAGCATTGCGGTTGTTGCGACGCTATCAGGCTCAAGGTGCGGCGGGTCTGCAGAATCGACACCAAGGGCAACCGGGCAACAACCAATTACCGCCCGGCCTGGAGTCGCGCGTGCGTGGCCTGATCCGCGACAGCTATGCCGATTTCGGCCCGACCCTGGCCGCTGAGAAGCTGCGTGAGCGGCACGGTATCGACTTGGCCACGGAGACGGTGCGCCGGATCATGACCGACGCCGGCTTTTGGGTGCCGCGCAAGCTGCGCCCGCCCAAGGTGCACCAGCCGCGCAACCGGCGCGCGTGTCTGGGTGAGCTGGTGCAGATCGATGGCAGTGATCACGCGTGGTTCGAGGACCGCGCGCCGGCCTGCACGCTGCTGGTGTACGTCGATGACGCCACCGGCCGGCTGATGCAGCTGCTGTTCGTGCCGACCGAATCGACGCAGGCGTACTTCACCGCCACGCGGGGCTACCTTGAGCGCCACGGCAAGCCGCAGGCGTTCTACAGCGACAAGGCCAGCACCTTCCGGGTCAATGCCCGCGAGAACGCCGAGGGCCGTGGCTACACGCAGTTTGGACGAGCCCTGTTCGAGCTGAACATCGACAGCCTGTGTGCCAACACCAGTCAGGCCAAGGGCCGCGTGGAACGCATGAACGGGGTGCTGCAGGACCGGCTGGTCAAGGAGTTGCGCCTGCGCGGCATCCACTCCATGGAGGCGGCCAACGCGTTTGTGCCGGCGTTCATGGCAGACTTCAATGCGCGCTTTGCCAAGTTGCCGAGGAGCGACTTCGATGCCCACCGGCTGCTGCGTGGCGACGAGGACCTGGCGCGCATCTTCTGCTGGCGCGAATGGCGCAAGGTGTCGGCGAGCCTGACCCTGCAGTACGCCAAGGTGATGTATTTGTTGGAAGACCGGCCGGAGCACCGCAAGCTGGTGCACCGCTACCTCGAGGTGGCCGAGTACCCGGATGGCACGATCGAGCTGTGGGCCGACGGCGCTTCCCTGCCCTACACCACCTATGACCGGCTGGCGCAGATTGACCAGGGCGCGATCGTGGAGCACAAACGGTTGGGGCACGTGTTGGCGGTGGCGGCCGAACTGCAGGCGCAGCGCGATGATCGACGGCAGGTCGGGCCCTCGCGCACGTTGGTGGGCGAGCCGCCGCGGCCCAAACGTCCGGCGCCGCAGACCAAGCGGCAGCGCTTGATCAACCGGCTGGACCTGGAGCGGGCCATGCAGCAAGTCGGGCCAGGCCAGCCCTGCAGCGTGCCAGCCACCCGCACCACCGCCCTACGAGCCGCCCCCAGGAAGAATCGAACCGAGCACAAAGTGCACGCCCGTGCCGACATTTGAATTTGGTTGCGAGCACGACAACTAAAAACCGGCTGGACAAAA
>NZ_JAMXHU010000011.1:0-1556 GCF_023955645.1 Ralstonia mojiangensis
GACAGCGGCACCAGCGGATTCGTCTCAGGGTAATACGCCGCCAGACAACCACGCGGGATGTCATACGCCACCAGACGGAAGCCATCGGCGCGGCGCGTGGTGCCGTCGTCTGACAGTGTCACCATGTCCACCCACTCACCGTCCTTCATGCGGATCGTGTGCAGGTCTTCCTTGTGGATGAAGACCACGCGGCGCTGGCCGAACACGCCGCGGTAGCGGTCGTCCATGCCGTAGATCGTTGTGTTGTACTGGTCGTGCGAGCGTATCGTGGCGAGCGTAAAGACCGTCGTGTCCGCATGGCGCTCGCGGGCGCGGTGGACGGGCGTGTCGGTCGGCACGGCGTGCGTGTGGAATTCCGCCTTGCCCGATGGCGTGTTCCACACCCGTTCGGATGCGGTGTTGCGCAGGCGGAAGCCGCCCGGTACACGAATCTTCTCGTTGAAGCCGGCAAAGTCGTCGAACACGGCTTCGATGCGCTCGCGGATGCGGTCGTAGTCTTCGACCAGCCAGCGCCACGGGATGGTGCTCTCGGGCAGCGTGGCTTCCGCCAGCCGCGCCACGATGGCTGGCTCCGACAGTAGATGCGCCGAGGCCGGCGGATTGATGCCCGCCGACATGTGCACCATGCTCATCGAATCTTCCACGGTCACGCCTTGCGTGCCGCCGGCCTGTTGGTCGACTTCGGTGCGGCCCAGGCAGGGCAGGATCAGCGCGGCCTTGCCGTGCACGATGTGGCTGCGGTTGAGCTTGGTGGTCACGTGCACGGTCAGGTCGCACTGGCGCAGGCCGGCCCACGTGGCGGCAGTGTCCGGCGTGGCCGCCGCAAAGTTGCCACCCATCGCAAAGAACACACGTGCCGCGCCATTGCGCATCGCCTCGATGGCGCCGACGGTGTCGTAGCCATGTTCGCGCGGTACTTGAATCCCGAAGACCTGCTCCAGCCGATCCAGAAACGCCGGGGCGGGCTTCTCGTAAATGCCCATCGTCCGGTCGCCCTGCACGTTGCTGTGGCCGCGCACGGGGCACGCCCCGGCGCCCGGGCGGCCGATGTTGCCGCGCAGGAGCAGCAGGTTGACGATCATCTGGATCGTCGCGACCGAATGCTTGTGCTGCGTAATGCCCATGCCCCAGCAGGCGATGACGCTGCCGGCCTTGATGTAGGTGTCGCCGGCCTGGCGGATTTCGTGCTCGGGCAGGCCGGATTCCGCTTCGATGGTCGCCCACGACTCGGCGCGCACGTCGGCGGCGAAGACGTCGTAGCCGCCAGTGTGCTGGGCGATGAAGGCGTGATCGATGATGGCGGGTTCACCACGGCTGCGTGCCACATCGTCACGCTCGATCACGTGTTTGATGATGCCTTTGACCGTCGCCAGGTCGCCGCCGATGCGCACCTGGTGGTATTCGGTGCTGATGCGTGTGGAGCCGAGCGTCAGCATTTCGATCTTGCTTTGCGGATCGGCAAAGCGCTCCAGCCCGCGCTCGCGCAGCGGGTTGAACGAAACAATCTTGGCGCCGCGCTTGGATGCCTCACGCAGCTCCCCGAGCATGCGCGGGTG
>NZ_JAMXHU010000012.1:0-1088 GCF_023955645.1 Ralstonia mojiangensis
ATGAAAACCAAAGCCGCCATCGCCTGGAAAGCCGGTGCTCCGCTCACTGTCGAGGAAGTGGACCTGCAAGGCCCGCGCGCCGGCGAAGTGCTCGTCGAGATCAAGGCGACCGGCATCTGCCATACCGATTACTACACGCTCTCGGGCACCGACCCCGAAGGCATCTTCCCGGCGATCCTCGGCCATGAAGGCGCGGGCGTCGTGCTGGAGGTGGGCGCAGGTGTCACGTCGTTGAAAGCCGGTGACCACGTGATTCCGCTTTACACGCCGGAATGCCGGCAGTGCAAGTTCTGCCTGTCGCGCAAGACGAACCTGTGTCAGGCCATTCGCGCCACGCAGGGCAAGGGCCTGATGCCGGATGGCACGTCGCGTTTCTCGCTCGACGGCAAGCCGCTGTTCCACTACATGGGCACGTCCACGTTTGCCAATCACATCGTGGTGCCGGAAATTGCGCTGGCAAAGATCCGCCCCGATGCGCCGTTCGACAAGGTCTGCTACATCGGCTGCGGCGTTACCACGGGCGTGGGCGCCGTGGTCTACACGGCCAAGGTGGAAGCTGGCGCCAACGTGGTCGTATTTGGCCTGGGCGGCATCGGGCTGAACGTAATTCAAGGCGCCAAGATGGTCGGCGCCGACAAGATCATCGGCGTGGATCTGAACCCCGCACGTGAAGCCATGGCCCGCAAATTCGGCATGACGCACTTCATCAACCCGAGCGATGTGGAGAACGTGGTCGATCACATCATCCAGCTCACCGACGGCGGCGCGGATTACTCGTTCGAGTGCATCGGCAACACGAAGGTCATGCGTCAGGCGCTGGAGTGCTGCCACAAGGGCTGGGGCCAGTCGATCATCATCGGCGTGGCCGAGGCGGGCGCGGAGATCAGCACGCGCCCGTTCCAACTCGTGACGGGTCGTGAGTGGAAGGGTTCCGCCTTCGGTGGCGCACGTGGCCGCACGGACGTGCCGAAGATCGTCGACTGGTACATGGAAGGCAAACTCAATATCGACGACCTCATTACGCACACGCTGCCGCTGGAGCGCATCAACGAGGGCTTCGAGCTGATGAAGCGCGGTGAGTCGATCCG
>NZ_JAMXHU010000013.1:0-1075 GCF_023955645.1 Ralstonia mojiangensis
ACCACCGAACTTGCTCGACAGCACGGTTGCGATCGCTGCGGTCAGCGTCGTCTTGCCATGGTCAACGTGACCAATCGTACCAACGTTCACGTGCGGCTTGGTCCGCTCGAACTTTTCCTTTGCCATGACGCGACTCCTGTCTCGGTAGCGATTTGGGTTGGTGGATGCGTGGTGCCCATGGGCAGGATCGAACTGCCGACCTCTCCCTTACCAAGGGAGTGCTCTGCCACTGAGCCACATGGGCGAAACTTACTAACAGTGAATGGAGCGGGTGAAGGGAATCGAACCCTCGTCGTAAGCTTGGAAGGCTTCTGCTCTACCATTGAGCTACACCCGCCTGGGTTACTTCTTCCCTTACCGCCCGGCCCTGGCTAAGGACCGAACTCACTGCTTAATTCTGGTGGAGAGGGCTGGATTCGAACCAGCGTAGGCGTAAGCCAACAGATTTACAGTCTGCCCCCTTTAGCCACTCGGGCACCTCTCCGAAGAGAACTTGCGATTATGGGACCATCAGGCCACCCTGTCAAGCATTGCTTAATGAAATCGCGAGATTTCGAGCATTGATGCTCTCATCCTTATAGCGCTGTCCAGTTCATTGGGATCTGTGCTGCTGCCCCCCCCCCCCGGTGTGCGATGACGCATCCGGCGGAGGCGTTTGTAGGGCACTCCTCGGAAGTCTCGAGCACAGCCAAGCGGCGGGCCACGAGACCAGTAGCGCCGTAGCTACCTAGCGCCATGCAACCATGCCTAAGGCGAACACAGCCAACGCGCCTGCAACGGCACCCCGCTAGGCGAGCAGACGATCGATAGCGAACCTAGCAACCGAAGACGCCACGCACAACCGCTGGAGCCTCCGTTTGGAGGCGTTTTGTTTTGTGCGGGAGAGCGGAGGGAGATGTAGTCGGGATCTGGCCGACAGGTCAATGCAGCAGGCCGGGAGCGCCCTGATCGCGCAAAGCAAACACCCCAGCTCTGAGGCAGAGCTGGGGTGTAGATGGGAGAGCCTGGCGATGACCTACTTTCACACGGGAATCCGCACTATCATCGGCGCGGAGTCGTTTCACGGTCCTGTTCG
>NZ_JAMXHU010000014.1:0-793 GCF_023955645.1 Ralstonia mojiangensis
ACGTGCCGAAGATCGTCGACTGGTACATGGAAGGCAAACTCAATATCGACGACCTCATTACGCACACGCTGCCGCTGGAGCGCATCAACGAGGGCTTCGAGCTGATGAAGCGCGGTGAGTCGATCCGTTCGGTCGTGCTGTATTGAGGTCGCTGTGAAGCACCAGAAGATCGAGTTTTACCGTCATCCGGCCGGTGGCTGGGGCGCGCTTAAAAGTGTTGCGCATCAACTGCTGTCGCAGGGCATCGCGGCCAAGGGCGCCAAGACGATGCTGTCGGCCAACCAGCCCGACGGCTTCGACTGCCCCGGCTGCGCGTGGCCTGACCGCGACCACGCCTCCACCTTCGAGTTCTGCGAGAACGGCGTCAAAGCCGTAGCCGCAGAGGCGACGTCGCGCCGCACCACACCGGAGTTCTTTGCGCAGCACACCGTGCGCGAACTCGCCGAGTGGTCCGACTACGCGCTGGAAGACCAGGGGCGTCTCACGCACCCGATGGTCTACGACGCAGCCAGCGACAAGTACGTACCGATCGACTGGGACGCCGCCTTCGCGCTGATCGCGCAGCACCTGCGTGCGCTGCCTGATCCAAACCAGGCGATCTTCTACACCTCTGGCCGCACCAGCAATGAGGCCGCCTTCCTCTACCAGTTGTTCGTGCGCGCCTACGGCACGAACAACTTCCCCGACTGCTCCAACATGTGCCACGAGCCCTCCGGCACGGGCATGCGGGGCAGCATCGGCGTTGGCAAGGGCACCGTCACGCTTGACGATTTCACCCGCGCGGACGCCATCT
>NZ_JAMXHU010000002.1:0-1138592 GCF_023955645.1 Ralstonia mojiangensis
ACGTGCCGAAGATCGTCGACTGGTACATGGAAGGCAAACTCAATATCGACGACCTCATTACGCACACGCTGCCGCTGGAGCGCATCAACGAGGGCTTCGAGCTGATGAAGCGCGGTGAGTCGATCCGGTCGGTCGTGCTGTATTGAACCTCGAGGATGGAGCCACGCAATGACGATCCCGGTACCGGCCCTTGAACTGCTTTCCGAGCATGCCTGCTTTGGTGGCGTGCAGCGCTTTTATCGGCATGCCTCGACGGCGATCGGGCTGCCGATGCGCTTCTCGGTCTACCTGCCGCCACAGGCGTTGGCAGGCACGCGCTGCCCCGCGCTCTTCTATCTGGCGGGCCTGACGTGCACAGAAGAGACGTTTGCCATCAAGGCCGGTGCGCAACGCGTGGCAGCACGTGAAGGTCTCATCCTCATCGCGCCGGACACCAGCCCTCGCGACGCAAACATCCCCGGTGAAACCGACAGCTGGGATTTCGGCATCGCCGCCGGTTTCTACCTGGACGCCACGCAGGCGCCGTGGCGCGAGCACTACCGCATGGAAAGCTACATTGCCGACGAGCTGCACCACATCGCCCGCGTGGCTTTTCCGGTGGCGCCGGGGCGCATCGGCATCTTCGGGCATTCGATGGGCGGCCACGGCGCGTTGACGCTGGCCTTGCGTCATCGGGAACGCTTTGCTTCGGTCTCCGCGTTTGCGCCCATCGCGCATCCGTCGGTGTGCCCGTGGGGCATCAAGGCGTTCACGGGGTATCTCGGGGATGATCGCGCCGCCTGGGCAGCGCACGACGCCACGCAGTTGATGCGGCAGGCGTCTTGCCCGTTCCCCGGCGGCATCCTGATCGATCAGGGCGAGGCCGACAAATTTCTTGCCGAGCAGCTATACCCGGATGAATTCGCGGCCGCGTGCGCCACAGCCGGGCAGCCTCTGCAACTGCGCCGCCACCCGGGCTACGACCACGGCTACTACTTCATCGAGACCTTCATCGAAGATCACCTGCTGCATCACGCAGCACAACTGCGCTAGCAGCAGGTAAGCGCGCGGCTGTGCTAGCGGCTGCCTCCACCGGCACTGCCGCCCGCCGCCCCACCGGCGCCTCCGGTACCCGCACCGGCACCAGCGCCGCCTGAACCGGCAGCACCGCCGCCACTACCGCCGCCCGGCGCGCCTATCGACCCGCCCGTGCCTGGTGCGCCTACACCCACTCCACCCGAGCCGCCGCCGGTTGCACTGCCAGTTGAATCGTTGGCACTGTCGCCATAGCCACCGCTCGAACCCGAGCGCATATTGCCGGCGCGCCCTTGCTTGCCGGTGGCGTTACGGTTGCGGGTGGCATCCCGACCGCCGTTGGCCGAACTGCCGTTGACAGCGGTACCCCCCGTGCCCGTTGCAGTTGCGCCGGTGTCGGTACCACCCGCCGGAGACATGCTGCTGCCGCCAGCCGTGCTGTTGGATTGGGCTGCCCCCGTTTGGGCATACGCCGCTGCGGTACCGCCCGCCAGCGCCAACGCGATGACTAGAGAAGATGCACGGAGATACGTCATGAAATGCTCCTTTGAGATTGGGAATGTGCCCTTCCACGTCAGCAAGGCCCGTTCCGCCGTCACGCCATGCAATATCGAGTGCGCCAATTGGCGGGATATTTGCTGGTGACCGTGCGTCAAAATGAGGAAGCCCGCACTCAGCTATACATTCAACGGTGTATGTATAATCGCCTGCCCCACTGTCGGTGCGCCGCCGCATGCGTCTGCAATGCTGCCGGCCCACCTTCAGCCCGACGATGGAGCTGTAAACCGTGAAACTCCCCTTCCCGCTGCCCCGGTCATGGCGTGCAGCGGGCGACACCCCCGACGCCAAGGCCGCCCCGGTCGCGCAGCCCCTTCCTGGCGATCCAGATGCCTGGATCGCATGCGAGCACTGCGACACCCTGCATCGCCACGAAGTCATTGCGCTGGATGAAGAAGCGCATTGCACGCGCTGCGGCGTCAAGCTGTACCGCAACCAGAGCGAGCGGCTCTCGGTACTGCTACCGCTGGTGCTGACGGGCCTCATCGTCTACATCGTCGCCAACATCTTTCCGATTGCCGAGATGAACGGCGGCGGCAACCGGCACGCCACCACGCTGTGGGGCGCCATCGTGGCGCTGTACGACTACGACATGCTCTTCGCTGCCGTACTGGTGGCACTCACTACGGTCTTCTTCCCGCTGATGTACATGTCAGTGCTGGCGCCGCTGCTCATTGCGCGATTGCGTGGGCGGCAGCATCCGGCCGCGGCGCTGGTGCTGCGCACGGCAGCGCTGATCCGCCCGTGGGCGATGGTCGAGATCTTCATGCTGGGCGTAGTGGTGGCGCTCATCAAAGTGGCGCGCATGGTGTCACTTGAAGCCGATGCGGGCTTGTGGGCGTTTGCCGCGCTTACCGTGTTCCTGACGGTGGCGTTGTCGATCGACCTGCGACCGTTCTGGCGCGAGATTGGGTTGACGCTGCCACCGGGCTCGCAAGTCGACGCGCCCACCGGCATGGACGCCTCCGCCCGCCCCGGCGAGGATCGCCCATGAACAGCGTCACCACCCCTGCACCGGCCCAGCCAGCTCAAGAGGGTCGCCCGCTGCGGGCCGTCGCACAAGGCCTGGTGACATGCGAGCGCTGCGGCCTGCTGGCGCGCATGCCCCACGCTTCTGCCGCCACCCAAGCGGTGCTCACGCACGAAGACGCCCCTGACGAGACCATCGCAGCGCCGGTCTGCCCGCGCTGCATGTCGCCCATGCATGTGCGCAAGCCCGACAGCCTGGCGCGCTGCTGGGCACTCCTGCTTGCGGCTGCCGCCATGTACCTGCCCGCCAACCTGCTGCCCGTGATGATTACCGACACCCTGCTCGGCACGCAGCAGGACACCATCATGAGCGGGATCGTCTATCTCTGGACGTCAGGCTCGTGGCACCTGGCCATCATCGTGTTCATCGCAAGCTTTCTGGTGCCGCTGGCCAAGCTCGGCATCCTGGCGGTGCTGTGCCTCTCGGTGCAGCAACGCTGGCGCTGGAATCCGCGACTGCGCACGCGCCTGTATGCGCTGGTCGAGATCATCGGCCGGTGGTCGATGCTCGATGTGTTTGTGGTGACGCTGCTCGCAGGGCTTGTGCATCTGTCGACGCTGGCCATCATCAAACCCGGCCCTGGTGTCGGCCCGTTTGCCGCCGTGGTGGTGCTGACCATGTTTGCCGCCCGCTGTTTTGATCCCCGCCTGATCTGGGACGTCATCGACGAGCCCGATCCCGAAGAGACCGATGTATGACCGACCCCGTCGATAACGAAAACATTCCCGCGCCGCGCCGCACGAAGCGCAAGCGCTGGCTGCCTTCACTGATCTGGCTGGTGCCGATCGTGGCGCTGATGGTGGGCGCCACGCTCATGGCGCGCGTGATCCTGGCGCGCGGCGCGCAAGTGACCGTCACATTCAGCTCGGCCGAGGGCATTGAAGCCGGCAAGACGCGCGTGAAATTCAAGAGTGTCGATATTGGCGTGGTCAAGGCAGTGGGCCTCACCGACGACCGGTCGGGTGCCGTGGTACTGATCGAACTCACCCATGACGGCAAGGCGTTCGCTGCGTCGGATACGCGCTTCTGGGTGGTGCGCCCGCGCGTTGCGGCCGGCAGCATCTCGGGACTCGGCACGCTGCTCTCCGGGGCGTACATCGGCGTAGACGGCGGCCGCTCGCAGGAGAAGAAATCCACCTTCAAAGGCCTCGACACACCGCCGGCCATCTCCGCGGATGCGCCCGGCAAGCAGTTCACGTTGCATGCGCCCGATCTGGGCTCGCTCGATATCGGCGCGCCGGTGTATTTCCGCCGCGTGCGCGTGGGCCAGGTCACCGCGTATGACATCGACACCGACGGCAAGGGCGTGACGTTGCACATCTTCGTCAACGCGCCGTTCGACAAGTTTGTGGCACGCGGCACGCGGTTCTGGAATGCCAGCGGCATCGACCTCAAGCTCGACGCCAGCGGGTTGAAGGTCGATACGCAATCGCTGCTGACCGTGGCGCTGGGCGGCATCGCGTTCCAGACGCCCGAAGAAGCCGATCACCAGCCGGCCGCCTCCGACGCCGAGTTCCAGCTCGTGCGCAACGAGACCATGGCACTGAAAGACCCCGAACACCTGTCGCAGACCGTGGTGATGTACTTCCACCGTTCGTTGCGCGGGCTCAACGTGGGCGCACCGGTGGAGTTCAAGGGCATCAACGTGGGCGAGATCAAGTCGATCGGCATCCACTACAGCAAGAAGCGCCACGAGTTCGTACTGCCCGTGACGGCCACGCTGTACCCCACGCGCTTCGGCATGGACATCCGCGACGACAACCCGCAGCACGCCGCCGAAGACGTCCGCACACAGTTCGACGTGCTGGTGAAGAACGGCATGCGCGCACAGTTGAAGAGCGCGAGCCTGCTGACGGGCCAGCAGTTCGTGAACCTCGACTTCATTGACGCAGCCGACCGCGACAAGACCCCGCCGCGCTTCGGCATGCGCGATCGTGACGGCGCGTATGTTTTCCCGACTGCCGATAACCCGACTGACGACATCGAAGCGCAGATTGCCGGCATCGCCAAGAAGCTCAACAAGGTGCCGTTCGAGCAGATCGGACAGGATGTTCACCGCACGCTGACGACGCTCGACGCCACGCTCAAACAGACCGAGCAACTGGCCAAGACTGTCAACAGCGACCTCGCCCCGCAGATGAAGGAAACGCTGGCCGAGGCACGCCGCACGCTCGATTCTGCGCGCCAGGTCTTCTCCGACGATGCCCCGCTGCAACGCAATGCGCGCGACACGCTGGAGCAAGTGGCCAAGGCCGCCGCGTCCGTGCGCGTGCTGACCGATTATCTGGACCGCCACCCGGAAGCGCTGATCCGCGGCAAGGCAAAGGACGCGCAATGATGCCGATGCAAACGACGATGCTGTCTTCTTCTCTTCGCCTGGCCGGCGCCGCTGCCGTGGCGTTGCTGGTTGGCGCGTGCGCTTCGCCCGAGCCGACGTTGCATACGCTGTCGGTGCGCCCTGAAGCAACGGATACCGGCCGTTTCCACCGCGCCTTCCGCCTCTCGGGCGTGCGGGTGCCCGATCGCCTGGACAAGCCGCAGATCGTGCTGCGTACATCCGACAGCGAAGTGATGGCGCTAGAGCAGCAACGCTGGGCCGCGCCGTTCGGTTCTGAACTGCGCGATGCGCTGTCTGCGAACTTGGCGACGACGCTGTCTGCGGTGGACGTAGGAAGTGCTGCTGCGCCGGCAGGCGTGCCGCTCTTCCGCATCGGCGCCGAAATGCGCAGCTATGACGCGCGGCCCGGGCAGGGCGTGACGGCACTGGTGACGTGGCGCGTATCACACGATGCAGGCACCCAAAGCGCAAGCCCCGCTGCGCTCACATGCCAGACGACGCTTGCGCTGCCGGTGAATGGGCAAGCTGCCGGTACGGATGCGAATGCGGGCGTGAATGCAGTGGTGTCATCCACGCAACGCCTCGTGCAGCAGTGGTCGCAACAGATTGCGCAGAGCGTGCAGGGTCTCGAATCGCCTTCCGCTGTGCCGTCGTGGTGCCGGTAGGTCGATCGATCAGCGCTCGGCCAGTTCCTGCGTGAGCCGGCCGAGCGTGGCAAGCGCGGCTTCAAGGTTGGCCGACGGCGGCAGCCCGAAGCAGATGCGGAAGTAATGATCGAAGCGGTTCAGGTTCGAGAACATCGTCCCCGGCGCAATGCGGATGCCCCGCGCCAACGCCGCATCAAACAGCGCCACCGATGAGACATTGGTCGGCAACTCCACCCACATCGCCACCCCGCCCGAGGGCACCGAGAGCCGCGTGCCCGCCGGAAAGCACGCCGCAATCGACTCCGCCATAGCCTCGCGCTGCTTGCGCAAAGTCTGGCGCAGCGTGCGCAGATGTCGGTCATACGCCCCCGACGCAATGAAGCGCCCGGCCAGCACCTGCGGCCACGAATCATTCGGCCGCGACTGGGCAAACTTCAGCATCTGTACACGCTCATGCCAGCGCCCTGCGGCCATCCAGCCCAGTCGCAAGCCGGGCGCGAACGTCTTGCGCAATGACGCGCAATAGATGACGTTGCCCGTGCGATCCCACGCCTTGATCGCCTTGAGCGGCGTGGGGCTGTCGGCCAGCGGGCTGTATGTATCGTCTTCAATGAGGGCGATGTCGTGGGCCTCGCAGAAGGCCGCCATGCGCCGCTTGGCGGTGTCCGGCATGATGCTGCCGAGCGGGTTCTGCAGATTGGGCACCACCACCACGGCGCGGATGTTGCCGTAGGCTTGCACCGCCATCTGCAAGGCTTCCAGCGACATGCCGGTGCGGGGGCTGGTCGGGATCTCTACCGCGCGTAACCCGAGGCTTTCCAGCACCTGCAGCAGCCCGTAGTAAGTGGGCGACTCCACGGCCACGGTATCGCCCGGCTGCGCAACGGCGCGCAGTGCCAGATTGACTGCCTCGATACACCCGTGCGTGATGACCACGTCGTCAGGCGCAAGCTGGATGCCAATGTCGAGCATGCGGCGCGCCACGGCGGTCTGTAATTCCGGATGCCCGTTGGGTATGACCGCCTGCGTGAGGAGCAACGGATGCTGGCGCAGCACCTGGGTAGCGATCCGGTTGAGCGCCGCCGACGGGTAGAGCGCCGCATCCCCACTCGCCCCGGACAGATCGATGTGCACGTTGGCCTGCTGCCCGCGCGCCACAATGGCCGATATGCGCGCGTGCACCCCCACATACGCGGCCGGGTCCGGCGTGCCAACGTCGGGCTCCCCCACCGGCGCCAGCAACGCACGGCGCGGCTGGCGCACGAAGTAGCCCGAGCGCTCACGTGCTTCAAGCCAGCCTTCCGTCTCCAGATGCCGACATACCTGCAGCGCGGTCGACAGACTCACCGCGTGCGTGCGCATCAGCATGCGCACCGACGGCATGCGCTCACCGGGCGCCAGCACCCCGCTGCGGATCGCGCCAAGGTAATGATCGGCAAGCGTCCGGTACAACGGCTGCGCGGGCGGGGAAGTCAACTCGGTGACGGACATGGCGGCGAGGGGGCGGCGACAGGCGGCAAGGAGGGTCTAGCACATCATGCCGGCAAGACCGCCACCGCAACAGATACAGACGACGTCAAACTGTACCGCAACAGATTGTCACAAGGCACGGCTGTTGCCCCGCACTTTGCCGGCTCTGTGTCTGTTGAGAGTGGGGTCGTGTGCCTACGCTGAAGCCATGTTCAGGAGATCGACATGACTGCAACGACACTCCCATCCGAACCGGAAAGGCTGACGCTTCGCCCCGGACAAACCGGCCTGCACTGGCTCTCCGCTGGAGCCACGCTGGTGGCACTGGAAGGCACCTTGCGCCTGGCGCCTCCATCGCGCTCGATTGCAACAGCGCGGCACACCCTTGGCGCGGGCCACGCGCATGTTGTGGAAACGTCCGGGTGGTGGCACCTGCATGCCGACAGGCGCAACGGCGCGCAGGTGCACATCGTGGCTGCGGCCGCTGGCACACGATGCCCGGCTCGGCCGGCGATATGGCGTTGGTTTGCGAACGTCATTCAGCCGCGCCAGACTTCGCGCGGCTGAAATGACGAGGTGAGCGGTTACCGCCGCCTGTCTGGCTTGCTTGGCGAGGCGCCGGGGCGCTTCCCGTCGTCCGACCGGATTGACGCGTTCTCGAAATCACCCGGGTCTTCCTCGCCTACGCCGCTTTCACTTGGGATGGCCGGCGCCACGGGCCGAGCGGTGTCGCCCGCAGGCGCTTTGGCTTTGTCATCGCCACGAGGCTTCTGGGTGGCGGTCATGGCTGCTTCCGACTGTTCTGATGCTGCCCCAGACGCTGCTGGTTCTGCGGCAATTGCCCTTCCTGTGCGGCGGCGCGGCCATCCTCGGCTGGTACCTGCATCGGACGTTTCGCCGACTGGTCCGTGCCGTGCTGCATTGATGTGCGCTCGGCGCGGTCGGATTCAGCGCGGTCCTTGGCGGCACCCCGTTCTTGCTGGGCTTGATTGCTGCGCTCACCTTTCTTGCCTTCGCTCTTTCGTTCCCCCGCTTTTTCCGCCGCGTGGGCGGCGGGCTTGTGCGGTTGCTGTGCGTGTTGCTTCATCGTCAGCCTCCTGGTTCGGTTTACGGACGAATCGCCCGTGCCAACTGCGTCGCAACCCGCGTGCCGCCGCACCAGTGCGCAGGCGTACGCCTGCGGCGCCCGGCGCAGGTATCTGCCTTGCTGCACGTGCAATGTCGCGCGTTAGCGCACAAGCACGCATGGAGAAGCCACATGGCAACCAGCAACCTGTATCGCACCGGTGAAGCCCCTGCACAGACCGGCAAAGGTCACGGAACCGACGCACTCGGCCCCTCCGACAGTTCGGACTCGGGCAGCGACGTGGTCGGCGGCCCAGGCTTGGGCAGCGACGTTGAAGATCGATTTGACGAGGATCCCGCCGTGCACCCGCACGGCAATGCAGCCAACCGCACGGCCGGCGCAGACTTGGGGGATGTGAATCTCGACAGCGACACCGATTCCACCGGGACCGGCGAGCGTCGCGCGGCCGGGCACGAACCCGTCATACGCGAAGGCAGCGACCTGATGCCCGACGCCATACATGACATAAACCATCCCGAAGTCGACACACCCATCGACGACGAGGATTTTGAACACGCCACGGGCCTCGCCGGTGAAAACGACGACGCCGATGCGCCGGATGCAGTCGACCTAGACGAAGCGCCAATCGACCCGGAGCCTGGCAGCCGCGATGTACCGGTGCACTCGCCCACCGGTGGCGGCACAGATTGGTCTGACAACATGCGCCGCAGCCGCCCGACGTACAAGGGCAAGCGCGTGCCGGGCCAGCATCGCGGCTAAGCCGCATCGGGTGAACGGACCGCGCCTGCACGCCAGCGCGGTCCGGTCTAGACTGGTGAACCGCCCTCGCAGCCCATGCGAGTTGCGCAGGCCGTCCGGCTCACCTTGAGCGAACTTCACGTCCCCTACCCAATGACCCGACTACGTTTCTCAGCCCGTACCGCTGCAGTTGTCGCCGTCGTGACAGCGCTCTTCCCGCTGGCCGCGTCGGCGCAAAGTACCGCTGCGCCCACGCGCGTGCGCGCCACCATCAATGCCGTCCACAGCACTGCTGTCGATGTGACCGACGCCTCCGGCAACAAGGCCACTGTGACGCTGCCGGTGGACCTCAACGTCACCCAGGTCGCGCCGATCGAACCGTCGGCCATTCGCGCCGGCAGCTATATCGGCACGGCGGCGGTCAAGCAGCCGGACGGCACATTGCTTGCGCTGGAAGTCCACGTGTTTCCGGAAGCCATGCGCGGCACCGGCGACGGCCACCGCGCCTACGACATGGGCCCAAACAGCAGCATGACCAACGGCACCGTCGAACAGGCAGGCGCCGTCACCGGGGCGCAGGGCCGCACGCTGTCGGTCAAATACAAGGACGGGGAGCAGCGCATCGTGGTGCCGCCGCAAGTGCCGATCGTCACCTTCGAGCCGGGCCGGCGTGATGACCTGAAGGCCGGCGCGCACGTCGTCATGTTCGTGCGCGCCGATGCGCAAGGCACGCTGGTCGCGCAGCGCGTGCTGGTCGGCAAGGACGGCATGGTCCCGCCGATGTGATGACGATGTGACGGATGAAAGATGAAGGATCGGGCCAGCCTCATGCGCTGGCCCGATTTGCTTAGAACGGCTTGCTGACCGACAAGAGGAACGTGCGGCGCGGCGCGAACTGCGGTGCACCCACGCCGATGCCCGTGCCGTCGCGCAACTGGTAGCTCCGGTCGAAGATATTCATCACGGTCAGACGCGTCTTGAACTTGCCCAGTGTCGGCAGGTTGAAGTCGCGGGCGGCGCCCACGTTCATCTGCCAGTAGGCCGGCAGGTGTTCGGTATTGGCAAAGCCGTTGCGCAAGCCCGTACCGAACAGCACATCACTCGTATACGTCGTGCCGGAATACCGATACGACACACCAGCCGACGCGGTCAGGCGCTGGTCGTGATCGAGATTGACCCAATGGTTGTTGATGTAGGCCAGTTCCTCCGCATCAAAATTGAACTGGCCGGTCTCGATGCCCTTGCCCTGCGCGCGCGACACAGCCAGGTTCAGGTAGGCCCCGAAGTTGCCGTTGCGATAGTTCGCACTGCCTTCCAGCCCGTAGATGCGGCCACGCTCGTAGTTGAACGCCGAGTACAGCAGCGCGTTGCCGAACTGCCCTTCGTCCTGCAGATGGCGCACGTCGCGGTAATACGCATCCAGACCCAGCGTCAGGTGCGGCGTGAGCTGGTGCGAAACCCCCAGGTCAAAGTAGTTCGAACGCTCCGACTTGACGGCCGTGTTGGCGTCGGACGGCAGCGCATTGGTCGTACCGGCAAAGGCCTGCACCGAGGTGGTATCGAACTTCTCCGTGGGCGGCGGCGTGAAGTAGCGCGCGTAGCCGGCATGCACGCGGGTGCGCGGCGTCAGGTCATACGTCACGCCCAGGCGGGGGCTCAATTGCTGCTCGCTGACGATGGTGTTGACGCGGTCGTAGCGCGCGCCGTAGTTGACGGTGAGCTTGTCGGTGGGCTTCCACTCGTCCTGCAGGTAGACGCCCATGGTCGTGCCGCTGCCGCTGTGGTTGTCGACGATGGTGAACGGCGTCGTGCTGGTCTGGGCGCCGGAGCTGTCGGCGGCAAACACGCTGGCGGTGTTGTCGGCCACGTAGCGCTCGCGCTGCACGAACACGCCGGCACGCAGCGTGTGCTTGTCGGTCAGCTTGTAGCTCGCGTCGCCCTGCACACCGTAGGCCTCGTTGCGGCGCGTGATGTCGGCCGCCACGCCGTTGTAGACCAGATCGCCAATCGGATCGGGCATGTAGTCGATACGGCTTGCGCGGCGGAACACCGACACCTGGTAGTCCAGCTTGGGTGACACCTTCTGCTGATACGTCAGGATCTGGAAGTCGGTCTTCTCGCGTTGATTGGCGTTAAGCGCTTCAGAGGCAGGCGGCACTGCGCCGTCGAGCGTGAATTGTGGCGTCAGGCCTGGGCGCGTCGGGATCTGGAAACGGCCGTTCGACGTGCCGAACATGAAGCTCACGCGGCTATCGTTATCGAGCAGGTACGACAGCATGCCGAACGACTTGTTCTGCGTGGTGTGATCGTGCGTGGCATTGCGGTTGCCCGTGGGGTTTTCAATGCCAAGGTTGTTCTCGGCAAACACGCCCGAGAGGTAATAGCTGAAGCGGTCTTTCGTGCCCTGGATCTGCGCGTTGACCTCATGCGTGGCATTGCTTCCCAGCACAGTGCCGATCTCGCCGCCAAATGCCTTGGGCTCGCCGTCCTCGTCGGTCGAGGCGCCCTTGGTAGTGATGTCGACGATGCCGGCCGTGCGGTAACCGTACTGCGCCGGCAGCGCGCCAGTCAGCACATTGATCTGGTTGGCGAAGCGCGTATCGAGCATCTGCCCGAAACCGCTGATCGGCTCAGGCACGATCACGCCATTGATGCGGTACTGCAAGTTCGAGTGGTCCCCACGCACGTGCAATTGCCCGTACGAATCCTGCACCACGCCCGGCGCCTGCAGCAGCACCTGGTTGAGCGGCGTGGCATCGCCCAGCGGCATGCGGGCGATGTCATCGGTGTCGAACTTGTAGACGGAACTGCCGGTGTCCGGCGACAGCGCATTGCGTGCAGCGTCCAGCCGCTTGGCCGTGACGCGAGTTTCACTGAGGTCGCGCACGTTGGCGGCGGCCGGTTTGGCCTGTGCAGCGGGCGCCGTCGTGGCTGGCGTGGCGGGTGTGGGGGCCGGCGTCGTGGCTTGCTGAGCCAGTGCGGAAACCGAGGCGATGGATGGCAAGACGGCGGCAAGCGCCGTCACCAGCTTGCGGGGCTGGAACGGAATCATGAAAGACCTTTGAATCGAGCGGATGCGTTAAGCAGCGGCCCGCGCATGCGTCAACACAACGCGCGGACCGAGGGGCAAGGCAGGAATCAAAGGCGGAATGGGGGATCGCGCGAACACACGGCCACCGGAAAGACCGGCGCGCACGCATGAAAGCCGATGTGCGGGAAATGCCAGCGTCGCGTATGCGCCAGGCGCAGCGCCACCAGCATCGGCAAGGTAGCCGCCAGCGCGGCATAGGCAGCGCACTGCAAGCACGCGGCGTGCTCCTGCGCGGGCTGGCTGCGCTCGGCGCCGGCAGGCTTGGCCGTGGCGGCAGCGTTGAACACGGCCGCAGTCCCTTCGCTCAGTTCGCTCCAATGCGACAGCGCATGCCGCAGCGCGCCCTGCTGACCAAACAGCAGGAACACGGTCAGCAGGCAAGCCAGCCAACGCAGATGGAGGAAGGAGGAGCGGAAGGAACGCAAGGTCGGGCGCAGGTGCTGGCGCACAATGTCATCCGACATTGCGCGCCCCAATGCAACTAAGTTGCGAATTCTGACACCAGCCGCCTGATTCAGCAATCCGTCAGGTGGAGGGCAGAACAACCTGCGAGCGTAGCGCCCTTGTATTACAAGCGCGTGTGCGCAAAACCCGGCATGAGACCCGTCGGCACGCCCAGGCTCGGCACCTGCACGCGCTTCCAGTTCGGGCGCGTCTTGCGGGCGGCCTCGGCGCGCTGCGCGGGGGCACCCACCTCGGTGGCATCGTGCAGGCTGGCCAGCCAGGCGCCGTAGTCGAACCAGCCGTCGCGCACAAGCTGTTCGCCCACGCAATTCGCAAAGCGATCCGACTTGGGCAGGAAGCACAGCTCAAAGCCTTCGGCCTCGCGGCGGCCATGCATCCAGCGGTGCGGCACCTGGTGGCTGGCCAGCGCTTCCGACAAACGCGTGCCGTAGCGCTGCTGCCCTTGCCGTCGCGCACCGATCACGTAGAAGCCGTTAAGCAGCCGACGCAACCCCCGCGCAGAACGCGCGTGACGCACCTCGGCATCGACCAGCAGTTCACGGTTCTGCGTGCGAGCCTGCAAGGCAAGCGCGGCGAAATGATGTGCGCCCCACTCGTTCATGTAGAACAGCTCGCCGCCGGCAAAGTCGTAGGCGCGGAACACGTTGGCCTGATCCGCGTAGCGGAATACGTGGCGCCGGTTGGCGGCAAAGTCGGCGTCCGTGCTGTGCGGAATGCGGCGGCAATGCTGATGCGCAAACACCAGCATGCTCGGAAAGGAATGCACCGAGCACGGTGACTGCGCCAGCCCCGTCACCGCGCGAATGTCGATCTTGCAGTGCTCCCGGCGCACGCCCACAAGCTGGCTCAGATGGTGGTGCAGCTCGTCCACCCACTCGGCATGCGCCAGATGCTTGGGAAACAGTTGGTGCGCGGGCTCGGCAAGGCCCCCCTCGAACAGGAACGGCACGCTCTTGTGCCAGATATCGAGTTTCCAGTGCGACAACGCATCGCTAGGCGTGCGATGGTGTGCCACCGATTGCGTGACATTGAAAGCGCGCGACTGGACGACCCAGTTCGACGCTGCATGCAGCAGATTGGAAACGTTCATGTCACCCCCCGGAAGACTGAATCGTTTGTTTGCGGATTGCCGACGTCGCTCTGAATGTGTGGCGATTGTTCAGCAATGTAAGAACCAACGACTCAAACGTACCCCACTTTAGAGGGGTGTGCCATGAAGTTTGTTGAAGTCCGTGTTAAGAAAAATACACATGAAACGTGGGGACTTGTCAGGCGCGCGACATGCTGGAAGAGGGGCATCCGCAGATCAGGAGACCGCAATGCCCACCCAGCCAGGCCGTTCAGAAACCGATACGACACAGCCCGCCAGTCCGAAAGCCCAGCCCGAGCCTGCCAAGCGCAAGCCCGGCGACCCGCTGGTGCCACGCGATACCCGCCCGAATCCAGCCGAGCAGAATGAGCCGCCCGTCGAAAACGTGTGAGCCCGAGGGCCCGCAGCTCAGACCAGGCACATGTCGGAGACTTCCTCGTCCGACAAACCCCAGGTGGTGGCGTCTTCCACGGTGACGATGGAATCGTCGGACTTGCCCAGGCTGATGCGCTCCGGGCGCACGCGTGTCTTGGTGTTGCCCGAATAGAAAACGACCACGTCCGGCTTGAGCGCAGACGCCTCGTTCTGGTGAACCACCACGCCCAATCGGTTGGTACGCAGTTTGACCAGCGTGCCGACCGGGTAGATGCCCACGCTGCGCGTGAAAGCCTGGAATACCGTGCGATCGAACTGCGTGTCGGTGCGCGCCATCATGTATTTCAGCGCCTGCGCGGGCGACCACGCATGGTGGTACGGGCTGCTCGACGTGAGCGTGTCGTACACGTCGCAGATGGCGCCCATCTTGGCCCACAGGCTAATAGCCTCAGCCTTCTGGGCGTCAGGGTAACCGCTGCCGTCGATGCGCTCGTGATGGTGCAGGCAGATTTCGCGGGCAATCTCGCTGAACTGGCCGGTACCCTGCAGCAGGTGATGGCCGCCCACGGCGTGGGTCTGCAGCAGCGCCAGTTCGTCCTTGGTCAGCGCGGTGCTCTTATCGAGCAGCGTGCGCGGCATGGCCGATTTGCCGATGTCGTGCACCAGCCCGCCCAGCCCGCATTCGCGGATCTCGTCTTCAGGCAAGCCCAGCGTCTTGGCCAGCGCCACCATCAGCGCGCAAACGGCAAACGAATGCAGATAGGTGTAGTCGTCCTTGTTTTTCAGCCGCGCCAGCGCAATCAGCGCATAGGAATTGCGTGCCAGCGAGTTCGACACGTCGTCCACCAGCAGCAGCGCCTTTTCGGTTTCCAGCGCACGGCCCATGCGGGCTTCGGAAAACATGTGACCAAGCGTCGCCTTGCCGTTCTGCATCAGCTGCTGGGCGTGCTTCCACTCTTCCTTGAGCGACGTTGGCGTGATCGGCGGCCGCGCGGCCACGGTCTCCCGCGTGAGCGGCTCGGGCGCGGGTGCCGGCGCCGGTGCAGGCATCAGCGTCTCTGACATGACGTCTTCGCCGCGCTCGGGGTCGATCCAGATCTCGGTGATACCCGCCTTGCGGATGTCGTCAATCTGGCCCTGGTGCGACAACTGGAATTGCGCACGCCAGAACGGATGCTTGAGCCAGGAACCGCCCAGCTTCATCACAAACATGCCGACACGCAATTGGCTCGCATCGATTCGCTTCATACCCTGCCTACCTCGGCTCGAAGTCCGGTTTTTTGATTGAATTAGGGGAGCGGCGTGCCAGCCGACACTGGCTCGTGTTTCGCAGTCTAGGCGTTTTAAGCTGGTGGATGCTCTGGTCCTTCAGCGCGCCAAACCGCGCTTGGCTTATCGGCAAGCCTGAGCAAAACTTGAGGCGAATGTGGATTGGGCGGCGCGCGGCATACCGCAGCCTTGGCAAGCAAACACCGGAACACCGGCTGTGGCGGCGGTCGAATCAAACAGGTGATGCGTCAAGACCCTCGCCTGTCGGGCTGGCAGGCCGGCGCGGGAGGGGTACACTAGACTTCAAGGATGCGCATCCGACATGACTCAAGATCCCACCTCTCAACGCAAGCAGCAGAATGCCGATGACTTCGCGCTCAACCGCGACGCCATCCGGTGGCTCGCGTCCTTGCCTGACCCGGTGCGGCCGATCGAACTCGGCCGGAAATTTCCGCGCATCATCAACACGATTGCCGCCAAGTGGGCCGATTTCATCGGCTGCCGGCGCTACCTGAATAGCCTGCAGATTGACGATCGGGGTGGCCGCCAGGGATTTCCGTTCGAGATCGTCCAGGAAATCTGCACGCTGCGCGAATACTTCGATTCGCTGTATCCGCCAGACAAGGACCTCTGGCAGAAGGCCATCGACGCAAACAAGCGCTGAAGCGCTCGCACCAAAGCAAAGCGGCCCACGTTCGGGCCGCTTGTCATTTGCACGGGCAGGCTGCAGATCAGGAAGCGGAATCCGGCCCCGATGCCAGCTTGTTGAGCAGTGCCAGCAGCGTGTGCCGTTCATCTTTTGAAAGATGCGCCGTCACGCGGGCGTCGTGTGCGGTAACAGCGCGGGTGATTTCGTCGAGAGTGGTCGCCCCTTTGGCGGTCAGCACAAGCCGGAACGCGCGCTTGTCCTTGGGCGAGGGCTGGCGCTCAACCATGCCCATGTCTTCCAGCGTGTCGACCAGCAGCACCGCGCCGGAGCGCGCCACGCCCAGGATGTTGGCCAGTTCGGTCAGCTTGAGGTTGGGGTTGTGCGCGATTACGGTCATGGCCGAGAAGCGCGGCGGCGTGATGTTCCACGCGTGCAGCGAGCGCACGAAATCTTCGTAGATATGCAGTTGTGCGCGGCGCACGGCATAGCCGACGAGGCCATCCAGCGCGCCATACTCCACGTCCGCCAGATGCGGGTTGAAGTGACCCGAAGGGGCCACGGCGGGATACAGGTCGTCTGCTTTGGGGGTGCGCGGCATGGCGGCGTCGATGGGGAAAGACCCCTCGATTATCGTCGGCGATGCGCCCGCCGGCCACGCACCCGCGCGCGTTTCAGTTCAACAATTTCCATTTGCCGTGGTCGATGGTCAGCAACACGCGGCCGCGGGCGTCAAAGCCGAAATGATCCGTAGCCGTGTAGTTGAGCACGCCATGCGAAACGACGATGTCGTGCTCCGATTCCAGCGCGCTCTTCAGCGCCTGGCGGAACTCCGACGTGCCCGGCTTCGCCTTCTTCAGGGCCACCGGAACGATGCGCTGGAGCACCTGCAGCGCATCCCAGGTGTGGGCGCCGAACTGGGTGCGCGTGTCGGGTCCGTTGGCCTTTTCATAGCGCGTCACGTATTCAAGCGCGGCCTTCTTGCTGGGGTGGCTGTCGGGCAACTGCTCGGCCACGATCACCGGGCCTGCCGGCAGGATGGCTCCGTCGACCGCCTTGCCGCCGATGCGGATCAGGTCTTTCGTGGCTGCGCCGTGCGTCTGATAGATCGGCCCCGCATAACCGCGATCACGCAATGCGGTGTGGGGCAGCGCAGCGCCAGTGCCTGCACCGGCCACCAGGATCGCATCGGGCTTGATGCTCACCAGCTTAGCGACCTGCCCCGTCACGCTGGTGTCTGCGCGGGCATAGCGTTCCACGTCGACGATCTTGATGCCGCGCGGCGTGGCGGCAGCGGTGAAGTCCTTCAGCCAGCTCTCGCCGTACGCATCAGCAAAGCCGATGAAGCCGGCGTTCTTGATGCCGGACGCCGCCATGCGCGCGGCAATCGCCTCGGCCATCAGCGAGATGGGCTGCGCAAGCCGGTAAGTCCAATCGCCCTTGCCCGGCTTCAGCTCGACCGGCGCCAACGCCAGTTGCGGCGTGTGCGATTCGGTGGCGACTTCGGCAATCGCAATCGACGGTGCCACCGCCGACGAGCCAACGATGATGTCGACATGGTCTTCCGTCACGAGCTTGCGCGCCAGGCGCGTGCCGGTGCTCGGGTCTGAGGCGTCATCCGCGACCACGAGGCGCAGCTTTTCTCCGCCGATGGAATCCGGATAGAACGCCAGCGAGTTCTTCTGCGTGATGCCGAGCGATGCCGACGGCCCGGTCGTCGACAGGCTCACGCCAACGACGATTTCGGCATGGGCAGCGGTGGCGAGCAACAGCGCAGCAGCGGCGCAGATGGTGCGGCGGATGGTCATGGGTCCCCTCATTTTTTCTGGCGTTTGAACGGCTCGGTGTTTCAGGCGCGGCGTGGCATGGGTGGTTGATCGCGCAGCGATTGCGGATCGAAGCCGGCCAGCTTTTTGTAGCGCATCGCAATCCCTTCCAGCTCGGTGCGCGGGATCACGTCTTCGATGCGCGCGAAGCCTTGGGGCGCGCGCTCATGCGCGAGTTGCATGACCTGCTCCGGACCATTGAGGCGATTGCGCAGCACGATGCCAGCCGTGCGCGGCAGACGATCGGCCTCGTACTCGCGCAGAGCCACGCCCGTGTCGCGCGTGGCAAGCAGGCAATCGACCAACGCGCGCGCATCGAGAATCGCCTGCGCGCTTCCATTCGAGCCGATCGGATACATCGGGTGTGCCGCATCGCCCAGCAGCGTAGCGCGGCCGAAGGTCCAGCGTGGCAGCGGGTCTTTATCGACGAGCGGAAATTCGTACACGGCCTGCGCTCCGTCGATCAAAGCCGGGATGTCGATCCAACTCCATTTCCAGTCGGAGAAGGCGCTGCGGAAGATCGCGCGGTCGACCTCGCGGTTCCAGTCGCTGCGCGGGGGTGCCTCGTCGGGCACGCGCAGCTCGGCAATCCAGTTGATGCGCGAGCGGCCCTGCTGGCGCAGCGGTTCGGAGATCGGATAGGCGACGAACTTCTGGTCTTGATGGCCCGCCATGAACATGGTGCGGCCATCGAGATACGGCTCGGCTTCAGTCACTGCACGCCACAGCATGCGGCCCGCAAAACGCGGCGCATCGCCGCTCGGGTAAAAGTGCCTGCGCACGGCAGAGTGGATGCCATCCGCGCCGACCAGCACCTCGGCCGAGGATTCGACAACGGCGTCGTTGGCGCGATCGCGCAGCGTAAAGCGCACGGGGCCGCCCTTCTCCCCCGTCGATTGAACCGCCTCGAAGCTGTGCCCGAGGCGGATGCACCCCGCGCCGAGCCGCTCGGTCACGGCATCGGCCAGCGCCATCTGGAATTCGCCACGATGAATGGAGAACTGCGGCCAGTCGTAGCCCGCGGCCAGCCCGCGCGGCTCGTGCCAGATCGGCTGGCCGAACCGGTTGTAATAAGCCAGTGCAGACGTACGAATCGCCAGCGCACTCAGCGTGTCTTCCAGCCCCAGTTCGCACAACTGGCGCGCGGCGTGCGGCAGGAGGTTGATGCCAACGCCCAGGGGCCGCAACGTCTGCGCGGCCTCCCACACCTCCACCTCGAAACCTTGCCGCTCCGCCATCAACGCGAGCGTCAGGCCACCAATGCCCGCCCCGATGATGGCGATCTTCATGGCTGTCTCCCTGAAATTTGTTGCAGTCTATAACGAATCTCAACGGCCTCCTGCCAGCGACATATCAGGGCAAATACCTAGACGAACGCAGCTGAATGCGGCGCGTTGTTCGCTTGACGCTATGTGAGATATCACAATACCATCACTCGACTTTTACGAAATTCGAGGCCGCCGCGATGTCGCGTCCGATCAAGCTGGTTTCCGGGTCTGCCAAACTCGCATCTGCATCTGCATCTGCATCTGCACCGTTTGCCGTGGAACCCGACGCGCATGCGCCCAAGGGCGCCGCCATGCGTGAACTCGCCTACAACGAGATCAAGCGCCGCATCATGGCGTGCGAATTCCGCCCCGGCGAGCCGCTCAACGAAGCGCAGCTCGGCACGATTCTGGGTCTGGGCCGCACGCCGATCCACCAGGCGCTGCATCGCCTGGAGGTGGAAGGGCTGGTGCAGATCCTGCCGCGCAAGGGCGTGCTGGTGACGCCGCTGTCGCTCAACGACGTGCTCGACATGATCGAGGTGCGCGCCACCAACGAGATCCTGTGCGTAACGCTGGCCGCCGAGCGCGCCCACCCGGCGGATTTCGAAGCCATGCGCGCCATCGTCGATGCATCGCCCGCGCTGATCGAGCACCGCGACATTGCCGCCCTGGCCGCGCTGGACCTCAAGTTCCACCTCGCCATTTCCGCTGCCTCGCGCAACCGCGTGCTGGCCGAACTGCTGCGCGGTCTGCACGAGAAGCAAGCGCGCTTCTGGTTCCTCTCGCTGTCGGAGCCACAACACCTGCAGAACGTGTACGACGAGCACCTCGCCGTGCTCGATGCGCTGGAGCGCCGCGACGTGCCCGCAGCGCGTGAAGCCATTCGCGAGCACATCGACGAGTTCCGCCGCACGATCATCCGCACGCTCTGACCCCGATTTCCCCCCGTTTGTTTTTCCCGCCTCTTCCGGATTCCGCATGACCACGCTGCACCTGAACCTGATTGGCCACGGCCCCATCGACGTGACCGTGGACCACCTTGTCATTGCCGGCTGGACCGGCCGCGATGCCGAAGCCGTTGAACACCACATCGCCGAGCTTGAAGCGATCGGCGTGGCGCGTCCGGCGCGCGTGCCCTGCTTCTACCGCGTGTCGGCCTCGCTGCTGACGACCGACGCATCCGTGGAGATTCCCGGCGCCGATTCGTCCGGCGAGGCGGAGTTCGTGCTGTATTCCACGCCGATGGGCCTGCTGGTCGGCATTGGCTCGGACCACACCGACCGCAAGGTCGAAGCCTATGGCGTGACGGTCTCCAAGCAGATGTGCGCCAAGCCCGTGAGCCGGGATGTGTGGCGCTTCGAAGCGCTGGCCGATCATTGGGACAGCCTGCAGATGAAGACGTGGCGCACGCGCGACGGCCAGACCGCGCTGTACCAGGAAGGCGGCGTCACGCGCATGCTCGACCCACGCGACCTTATCCGCCGCTACACCGGCAACGACACGCTGCCGGTGGGCACCGCCATGTTCTGCGGCACGCAGCCCATCATCGGCGAACTCGGTTTTGGCGAGGCCTTCGACATGGCATTGATCGATCCGGTGTCGGGCACCGAGCTGCGCCATCGCTATGCTGTTGACACGCTGCCTGTTGAAGGCTGAAGCGCACCACCCAACGGAGATCACCGCATGATGACGCCCCGCCCGAACATGATCCGCTCACTGGCCGCTGACCTGGCCGCCGGCCGCACCACCAGCGTCGCGCTAACAGAGGCCGCCCTGGAGCACGCCGCAGCGCACCGCGCCGCTGGCGGTGCCGCCTACGTAAGCATCGACGAGCAAGCCGCGCTGGCCATGGCCCGCGCCGCCGATGCCGCGCGTGCGGCAGGCAACGTGCCCTCGCTGCTGGCGGGGTTGCCGGTGTCGATCAAGGATCTGTTTGACGTGGCCGGCCAGGTGACGGCAGCTGGTTCGCGCGCCCTGGCCGATCAGCCTTGCGCCACTGCCGATGCGGCTGCCGTGGCGCGCCTGCGTGCAGCCGGAGCCGTGCTGCTCGGCCGCACCAACATGAGCGAATTCGCGTTCTCCGGTCTGGGCCTGAACCCGCACTACGGCACACCGCGCACGCCGGCGGATGGTGCGCGCGCGGCGGGCGGCTCCACGTCGGGCGGCGCCGTCACTGTTGCGGGTGGCATGGCTGTGGCGGCACTGGGCACGGACACCGGCGGCTCGATCCGCATTCCGTCGGCGTTCTGCAATCTGACGGGCTTCAAACCTACCGCGCGCCGCGTGCCGATGACAGGTGCCGTGCCGCTATCCACGTCGCTCGATTCCGGCGGCCCGCTCGCCAATTCGGTCGACTGCTGCGCCATCGTCGATGCCGTGCTGAGCGGCGAGTCGGGCAACGATGCGTTCGACACTACCGCCGTGCCGCTGGCTGGGTTGCGTTTTGGCATCACACAGGATTTTGTCGGCGCGGATCTCGACAACACGGTCGCCGTCGCATTCAACCGCGCTGTTGAACAGCTCGAACGTGCCGGTGCACACATCGTGCGTTTTGAGTTTCCCGAGTTGCTGCAACTGCCCGAGATCAACAGCGGCGGCGGCTTCTCGGCGGCGGAATCCTGGGCATGGCATCGCTCGCTGCTCGCGCGTGCAGAAGCGCAGTACGACCCGCGCGTCGCCACGCGTATTCGCCGTGGTGAACAGATGAGCGCAGCCGCATACATCGACGTGATCAACGCACGCGTGCGCATGATTGCCGCCGCACACAAGCGCTTGGGCAACCTCGATGCATGGCTGATGCCGACGGTGGCCATCGTGCCGCCCGAAGTCGCACCGCTCGAAGCGGACGACGCTGCGTTCTTCCGCGTCAACGCACTCACGCTGCGCAATCCAAGCGTGATCAATTTTCTGGATGGCTGCGCGCTGACGCTGCCCGTACACGCCGCCGGCGAACTGCCGGTCGGACTGTCGCTCTGCGGTCTCGCCAACGACGACGCGCGCATCCTGCGCGTTGGCCGGGCGGTGGAGGCTGCCCTGCGGCGTTGATCGACTAGCCAGAACATTCCCCGCCTGCGCCCGGGCCGCGCAGGCGGTTTCCCAAGCCAAGTCAAAAGGTGCGCTGCAGACGCGCCGGGCCCAACTCATGCCTGCGTTTCGTGCAACACAGCAGCACACGAAGCGCCGGCGCCCTCACACGCTATTGGAGGAAACCATGTCGCAAACCCAAGCCCTGGCGGCCACCCCAACAGACCCGGCCAGCCGCCCACTCCCCAGCGCCGACCTGGATGTCACCTACCGCCGCATTGCGTGCCGCCTGGTGCCGTTCCTGGTGGTGCTGTTCATCCTCGCGTGGATCGACCGCGTCAACGTCGGCTTCGCCAAGTTGTCGATGCTGCAGGACCTGCAGTTCAGCGAAGCGGTGTACGGCTTGGGCGCCGGCATTTTCTTCATCGGCTACTTCCTGTTTGAAGTGCCGAGCAACCTGCTGCTGGAAAAGATCGGCGCACGCAAGACGCTGGCGCGCATCACCATCCTGTGGGGCCTGGCCTCGATGGCGATGATCTACGTGAAGACGCCGACCTCGTTCTACGTGATGCGCTTTCTGCTGGGCATCTTTGAGGCAGGTTTCTTCCCCGGCGTGGTGCTGTATCTGACGTACTGGTTTCCTTCGGCACACCGCGCGCGCATCAACGGCCTGTTCATGACCTCGTTTGCGATTGCGGGCGTCGTGGGCGGCCCGATTGCCGGTTTCATCATGAGCCGCATGGAAGGCGTGGGCCACCTCGCCAACTGGCAATGGCTGTTCCTGCTCGAGGGCATTCCGTCGGTGCTCGCCGGCTTTGCCGTGCTTGCGTGGCTGCCCGAAACGCCTCGCCAGGCCAAGTGGCTTTCCGCTGCAGAACAAGATGCCGTGGTGCGCGCCGTTGAAGTGGAGAACCGCGACCCTGCCAAGCATGCCTCGTTTGGTGCGGCACTGGCCAATGCTCGCGTGTGGATCTGCGCAGCCATCTACTTCTGCGTGGTCAGCGGCAACGCCACCATTGCCTTCTGGACGCCGTCGATCATCAAGGAGCTGGGCGTACAGGGCAATTTCCACATCGGCCTGATCTCGGCCATTCCGTTCATCGCCGGCACGATTGCGATGGTGTGGAACGGCGCGCATTCCGATCGCACGGGCGAACGCCGCATGCACTGCGCCATTGCAGCCGTTATCGCAGCCGCCGGTCTGGTGGCAACTGGCGCGATGTTGGGCTCGCCGGTGCTCGCACTGATCTCGCTGACGGTCGCCGCCGTCGGCATCCTTGCCGCGTTCCCGGTGTTCTGGTCCATCCCGGCCGTGTTCCTGGCCGGCACAGCAGCCGCAGGCGGCATCGCCCTCATCAACTCCATCGGCAACCTGGCCGGCTTCGTCGCGCCGTACATGATCGGCTGGCTGAAAACGAGCACAGGCCACCTCTCCGCCGGCCTCTACTTCGTAGCCGCGCTGGAGCTGGGCGCCGCCGTGCTGGTCATCCTAGGCACCCGCAAACACTAAAGCCCAACAGCAAACAAACCATCGTGGCGCAACCGCACGCCTCACGATGGTTTGGCCGTTGACGTTCCTGCCCTAGATGGCGCCTTGAATTTCTGTAAGCGGGCGGAAAAAAGAAGGAGGCCTGTCTGAGCGCAGCGAGTTTGCCTCCTTCTCCGCCCGGTTACAGAAATTCAAGGAGTGGTTCGCCATCTCGGGCGCGCTTTTCTTTGCTTACCTTTCTTTGGCAAGACAAAGAAAGTAAGTCGGCCCCGGCAGGGGACGAAATAAGGGATACACCACCAACAAAAAGCCCGGCAGCAAGGTCCCAAACCCCACCCACGAAGTTCCAAACCCCACCCCTAGACGTTCCGAACCGCATCAAAGCAGTCCCGAACCCCATCAATGAGGTTCCGAACCCGCCCAAAGCAGTCCCAAACCCCATTCACGGCGTTCCAAACGCCAAGCCCGCAAGATCCGAACCCCACACATGCTGTTCTGAACCCCACGAATGCAGTTCCAAACCTCAGCATTGCCGTTCGGAACCCCATCAGCGAAGTTCTAAACCCCAACCCCGGCGTTACGGACCTTAACCAGCCACCTTGTAGCCCATCCGAACACCACCCCAGTGGCGGCCCTTGACGTAAATCGGCGCCGACACATCCTTCATCATCGCAAACGTCCCGTTGCCCATGTCGCGACGATAGGTCTGCAACAAAAATGCCTCGGTATTGCGCGCGGCCCCCAGCCCCGTGCGATCGGTGAACAGCCGGCGGTTACGGCTGTTGGCAGCGTTCCAGGCCGGATCGCTGCCCTGCGGCTGCGAGAACTTCAGGTTGTGCGTCGGCAGATAGCCGTTGGTGTCCACCGCCGCACAAAACACCACGCGCGGATCCAGCTGTAGCAACGGCTCCTGCACCGCAGGCAATACACGATCAGTGAACGCCGTAAACCGCGTCATATGCTGCGGCGGATCGGTATTCGGCACCGGCGCATAAGCGCGGTCGAACAAATCGCCTTCGCTGATATCACCCCGCGCCAGGGCCGATTCAAACAACGCACTGATCTTGCCGGCCGCGGCCTGCACCGCTTCGATAAACGGCGTATCGGCGCTCTGCACGCCCGTTGAAGCCGTCAACCGGATCAACGTTTCCGACGCCCCCAGCAAGCCCGAAAGCTGCCGCTGTGCGTTGTCGATGTTGTGGCTCGATTGCTTCACACCCTCGGCCATCGCATCCACTTCACGCGCGAGCGACGCGCATTCGCCTTCGATGGCGGCGGTGGATTCCGCAATGCTCGTCGCCTCGACATCAAAGCGCGCGATGGCCTCGCCCGCCACGCCAATCACCGCGCCAATCGCCTGCGTGCCGGTATCCACACGCTGGGCGCGTGCCACGTTCGCGCTGCTGTCGCCGATCAGCTTGTCGGTCTGGCCGGACAAATCCGCCAAGGTGGTTTCGATACGCTGCGTGGCTTCGGCAGTCTGCCCGGCGAGCTGCTTCACCGCCCCCGCAACGACGGCAAAGCTGCGGCCCGATTCGCCCGCGCGCGCAGCTTCAATGGCGGCGTTGATCGCCAGCAGATTGGTCTGCCTGGCAATCTGCGAAATCTGCTCGGATGCCTGCGCCACCTGGACCAGCGCCTCACGCAGCGCAGCAATCTGCTGCTCCATGCTCGCCACGCCAACGGCCAGCTCGCGAATGTCGCGCAGCGATGCATCGACCGTTGCGCGCGAGCCGCTCACCTCCTCGCTGGCATGCGAGGCGACTTCGCGCGCATGCCGCGCGGCCACCGCGATGTCGTGGTTGCCGCGCATGGTCACATCGGCGGCGTTGCGCAATTGGTCGAACACGTCGGCCTGCCGGCGCAGGCGCACGGCCACGTCTTCCACGTTGCCGGAGACTTCGCAGATGCCCATGCCTACGCGGCCGGCCTCTTCGGCAATCCGGGCTACAAGGTCGGGAGAGGCTTTCGGGCCGCGGGCCCAGGCGAATGGCTTCACGTGCGGTTGTCTCCAGATGTCGTTGTTGTTTGTGCGCTCGCGCTGATGGCGAAGCAAACCCTCTACGGGGAGTATCGGCGCGAGCGGTGCGCGCTTGAGCGACGCTACCTGCACCGGCTTACGCGGGCATTACATGCGCCTTGCGCAGCACTAAGCCTGTGCCGAGCGGGTGCGACGCAGCCGCGCCTCGTAGGCGGCAGCCGTCATCGGAGGGCCGAACAGGAAGCCCTGCAACTTGTCGCACCCGGCGGCTTGCAGGAACTCGGCCTGCTCCAGCGTCTCGACACCCTCGGCGGTGACCGTCATGTCGAGCGATGCGGCCATGGCGACGATGGCGCGCGAAATCACCACCGAATCGCGATGGCGCGGAATGCCCGAGACGAACGAGCGATCCACCTTCAGGTTGTCGATCGGGAAGCGCTGCAGATACGACAGCGACGAATACCCTGTGCCGAAATCGTCGATCGAGATGCGAATGCCCAGCGCCGTGAGCGCGTCCAGCATCGGCATCACGGCGGCGGTGTCGCGCATGAGCAGGCCTTCGGTGATCTCCATCTCCAGCGCGCAGGCGGGCAAGCCGGCCTCGGTCAGGCAGCGCGAGATGGTCGGCACCAGCCCTTCGCCAAACTGGCGGGGCGACAGGTTCACGGCGACAAAGAAATCCGGCATGCAGGTGGCACGCCAATGCGCGGCCTGACGGCACGCCTGCGCCAGTACCCATTCGCCGATGTCGCCGATGAGCCCGGCGTCTTCCGCCACGGGAATGAACTCGGCGGGCGACACCTCGCCCAGTTCGGTGCTGTGCCAGCGCAGCAGCACTTCAGCGCCGACGATGTCCATCGACGTGGCATCGACGATCGGCTGGAAGCGCAGCGACAGCTCGCCTGCTGACAGCGCGCGGCGCAGGTGGTATTCCAACTGGAAGCGCCGTTGCGCACGCTGCGACAGGCGCGCGGTGTACACGCGATGCTGGTTGCGGCCGTTCTGCTTGGCGTTGTACATGGCAGCATCCGCGCAACGCAGCAGCGTGGCGGCATCGTTGCCGTGCTCCGGGTACACCGCGATGCCGATCGAGGCGCCCAGGTAATACTCCGTGCCACTCGTCGAAAACGGCTGCGCGATCGAATGGACGATGCGTTTGGCCAAGCGCTCCGCCTCACCCAACGAGCGCACGTTGTCGAGCAGCACGACAAACTCATCGCCGCCCAGGCGCGCCAACGTATCGCTCTGGCGCACGCAGGCCGACAGGCGTTGCGCGACGATGCGCAGCAAGTGGTCACCGGCTTCGTGGCCGGCTGTGTCGTTCACCTTCTTGAAGCCGTCCAGATCGAGGAACAGCACGGCGACCTGGCGTGCCTCGCTGGGCTCGCTGGCGGCCTGCTCCATCACTGCCTGCATGCGCTGAGAGAAATAGGCGCGGTTGTACAAGCCGGTGAGCGCATCACGCTGCGCGAGGAAAGTGAGCTGCTGCTGGGCCGCGCGCGCGGGCCCGATATCGTTGAACGAGATGAGCACGGCCGAGGGGGCATCGTCGCCGGGGCGCACGATGGGCAGCACGTTTTCGTGCACCCACACAATGTCGCCGTCCACCAGTTCCAGGCCGACGGTCAAGCCGAGCAGCGGCCGGCCGGTGGTCAAGACCACGCGCGTGGGGCGCTCATTGAGCGGGATCTCGCTGCCGTCTTCGCGCAACGAGCGGCGCATCAGCGCCAGGTGGCTGGTGCCCACTGGCGACAGGTTGCCCGCCCGGAGAATGCGTCGCGCGCTCGGGTTGCACGCGAGGATGGTGCCGTCGGCCGCCTGCACAACGATGCCTTCGGTCAGGTTGTCGACGGCCAGGCGGTAGCGTTCTTCGCTCTCCTGCAGATCGCGCGCGATATGTGCTTTCTGCACCGCCACGCCGATGATGTCGGTAATGCCATCGAGCAGCCCCATGGCGTCGCGCGTGGGCGCACGCGGGGTGTCGTAGTAGATGCCCATCGCGCCGATCATCTGCGCGTTGTCGCCGCGGATGGGCGTGGACCAGCAGGCGCGCAGGCCCAGCGGCGCAACGATGTCGCGGTAGCCATCCCAGAGCGGATCGGCGTCGATGTCTTCCACCACCACGGTCTTGTTCAGGAACATGGCCGTGCCGCACGAACCGACCGAAGGACCAATCGCGATCCCGACCAGCAACTGCGAGAGCAGGAAAGGCAGCGACGGTGCTATGGCTTGTGTGATGTGCTCGCCATCGCTGCTCAGCAACACAGAACACATCGCGCCGTCATCGAGCAGCGCCTCCACCAGCCGGCATACCTCGGCAAGCAGGTCAGGCAGCGGCACGTTGCGCGAGCTGAGTTCAAGCACGGTTTTTTCGCAGCGCAGCAATTCCTTGGCGCGCGCGGTTTCAGCGGCCAGTGCCCGGTAGTTGGCTTCGGATTCGCGCAGGGCCTGTTCGGCCTGCTTGCGCTGGGTGATGTCGCGGGCCACCACCTGGATGGCGGTGCGCCAGCCAAGCTGCACCGGCGCGGAAAGCACCTCGACTTCCACGGGCGTGCCATCGCAACGCAGCAAGGTCTGTTCAACAGGCGGCAGGCCGGCGCCGTGCGCGACCATCCACTCGCGGCGTTGCCGGGCAAGGTGCGTCGAATTGTCGTGAACGAACTCATCCAGTTCGCGACCGACGATGTCGCGGGCCGTCTCCGCCCCAAACAGCCGAACGCCCGCCTCGTTGACGAAAACGATAATGTCGTCCGCCACGATGTACAACGCGTCCGGCATTTGCCGGACGAGCGCCTCGTAACGGTCATCAGCGAGCGGCAACGGCCTGGGGCTGTCCTGGTCGATCACATCCGGTTCGGGACGGTCAGGCCGCTCAGCAGAGGTGGCGTCCATATCTGGGTTGTTTTTCAAGATATCGACCAACGTGTCGGGAAAGTTAAGGCGTTTGGCTGCCTTTCCCCACTTCAGGGTGGGGCAAATGGCGGATGTGCGGTTAAGCGGCACGCCAGTTGCGGCACAATGCCCGCACGGCTTCTTGCGCAACTGTTCGCACCTTTGCCTTATGCAATCGTTTTCGTCTTCCGTCGGCCACGTAGCTGGCCTGTTTTCGCGACGTACCCTGCTGGCCAACGGGCTGGCGGAAGCTGCCGTGCAATTTCGCGACGGGCAGATCGCCAGCTGTGACGCCAACCCGACGCGCGGCATGATCGACTGCGGCGACCTGCTCGTGCTGCCCGGGATCGTCGACCTGCACGGCGATGCCTTCGAACGCGCCGTCATGCCCCGCCCCGGCGTGGCCTTTCCCTATGAAACCGCGCTGGCCGACGTTGACGGCCAATTACTTGCCAGTGGCATCACCACCGAATTCCACGGCGTGACGTATTCCTGGGAGGGTGGTTTGCGTGGCCGCGCCTACGCCCTGCGCATGCTGGACACCCTCGACGCCATGCGCCCGCATCTGGGGGCCCAGCATTTGATGCACCTGCGCTTCGAACTGCACCACGCCGATGGCGTTGCCGACGCGCTGGCCTGGATGGAGGCCGGCCGCGTGCACTTCCTGTCGTTCAACGATCACCTGCCGGGAATGCGCGACAAGCTGGGCGACGCACGCAAGCTCGCACAATACGCCGATCGAGCCGAGTGCGACATCGACACGTTCCTCGCCCGGCTGCATGCCGCCGCAGTCAACGCCACGCGGCTCGCCGAAGTGACTGGCACGCTCGCGCGGGCAGCGCAGCAACGCGGCATCTGCATGGCTTCACACGACGAACCCGACATTGCCACGCGCAACACCTTCCATGCGCACGGCTGCACCGTCACCGAATTTCCGTTGACCGAGGAGGTTGCGCAGGCGGCGCGCGCGCATGGCGGACATATCGTCTTCGGCGCGCCCAACGTGGTGCGCGGCGGCAGCCACAACGGCGCACCGAATGCGGCGGCCATGGTGGCCGCGGGGCTGGGCACCGTGCTGGCATCCGACTATTACTACCCCGCGCTGCTGGCCGCGCCGTTCAAGCTGGCCGAGCGCGGCGTGGCGCCGCTGGCGGAGGCCTGGGCGCTGGTGGCGGCCAACCCGGCAGAAGCCGCGGGGCTGGCGGATCGCGGCGTGCTGGCGACTGGCCTGCGCGCCGATGCCATCGTGGTGGATGATCGCCGCCCGGGCCTGCCGCGTGTGGTGGCGGCCGTGGTGGGCGGACGGCTGCGCCATGCCGCCGGGCAGTTGCCGCTGATCGGCTGAACCACGCCATGGAGCAAGCGCTGGCACCTTTACCGTCAGCCTGGCGGTATGCGCTCTACCTGCTGCCGCCCGAGCCCTGGTACGGACTGGGCACGCGCTGGCTCGGCCGCTGCGCCCGCTCCGACACCGCCATCGCTGCCGATGAGCGCGAGGCGTTTGTCCGCGAAGCCGGCGTCGACCTCGCCACACTCGACAGCTGGACGGAAGCGCCGCGCCAATACGGCCTGCACGCCACGTTCAAGCCGCCGTTCCGCCTGGCAAGCGATCGCACCGTCAATGAACTGGACGCCGCGCTGCGCCGCTTCGCACAGCAGCAACAAGCCTTCGTGATCGAGCCGGCCTTGCAGACGCTGCGCGGCTTTCTCGCTTGGCGGCTGCGTCATGGCGACCCAGCGCGTGACACGCTCCATCAGTTCGCCGATGCGTGCGTCGCCGAGTTCGATGCCTTTCGCGCGCCGCCTCCGCCCACTGAACTAGCGCGCCGTCGTCGTGCGGGCCTGTCCGATGCGCAAGAGCGCCATCTGCAGCGCTGGGGCTATCCGTATGTGTTTGGTACGTTCACGTTCCACATCACGCTGACCGACCGGCTCGACCATGCCGAGCAGCTTGCGTGTTATCGCGCATTGGAAGCCACGCGCGTGGTGCTGCCAGCCGCCATGCCCATCGATCACATCGCGTTGTTCTCGCAGCCCGCGCCGGAAGCGCCGTTCACGGTGGCACGTGTGTACCGGTTTGATGGGAGCATCGAAGACTTCGACGCTGCGCAGGGCGCGCTCAGCGCTTGAGTTCGACCACGTCGATCACTTGCGTCTGGCCGTGTTGCTCAACCTCCTGGCGCATCACGACGGCCGCTTCTGGGCAATACCAATCGGTGATGTGCGCAACGGTGGGGTCGGGCTCGAGCGTTTCATTACCCAGCCGCAGCACACCGAGGCGCGCCGTGCGCGTGTAGCGGATCGGCCGGCACTGTAACTCGCCGACCACGGTGTTCATCGGCTGCGGCGGCCCGACCTCGCGCTCCGACACCTCCACCTTGGCGCGCTCGGCCCGCATGCGCCCGACGGAGATCCCCAGGCGCGGCGACACCACATCGAAATCGAAACTCGATTCGTACGTATCGCCGGGCAGCATCTGGGCTTCGGGCGCCAGGCCGGCGCCGTACAGGAACATGCCGGAAATGGCCGTGCTCACGGTGCCGATCAAATCGGCATGTTCGCTTTGCGCAAACACGCGACCGTTGATGCTGACAATGCGCGTGACCACACCAGCCTCGTCCACCAATAGCTGGTGCTCCTGCACCGTCTCGATGGGGCGGCCGCCCAGCGCCACGAGGCCCGATTTGGCGTAGATGTGCAGACCGATTTCGCAGCCGTCCTGCATGTCGCGATTGACGTCGTGCAGGGTGAACTCGACGATCATCGGCGTCTTGCCGTTGCCGTCCAGGCGGACGCGGCTGCCGTCGTGCACCCACGGCGCGGAGCATAGCCCCGCTGCCTGCGCAGGCAACGCCCACGCAATCGCCGCCACGGCGGCGGTGGCGCTCCATAAAGAAAAACGCCGATGCATCGGGCGATGCATCAGCGTCTTCATGAACCCGATCGGCACGGGCTTACTGCTTGGGCGCGTCCTTCTTGTTGGCGCCCTCGCTGTACGGGTCAAACTTGCCGCCGGCCTTGGCGCCCTGGCTATACGGGTCGAACTTCTCACCGGCCTTCGCGCCTTGGGTGTACGTGTCGTACTTGCCCTTCTCGACATTGGCCGGCTGGGCGCCAGGGTTGAGCGCGCTGGCGGTGCTGTCGTTCTTGTTGGCGCCTTGCGAATACGGGTCGAACTTGTCGCCGGCCTTCGCACCCTGCTGGTACGGATCGAACTTGTCGCCGACTTTTGCGCCTTGGCTATAGGGGTCGAACTTCTTCTGGTCAGTCTGCGCGTGGGCTACGGTGCCGATGGCTGCTACGACAGCTACCGCTGTCACGAGGGTAAGACGTTTGTACGGCATCTGAAGCTCCTTTCCTATGGGTCGTTTGGGCTGATCAAATCAAATGGTGCAGCCTCGTTTTGAACGCATCCCGATGTCATGCGCAACTGCCATGTTGGCGCCGGCGCCGGGAAACCCCCTCTCCTCGTCGTAAGCTATGGCAAGCGCACAGGAAAGTCAACGCACAGAAACTGCATATTTTTTGGGCAGTTGCGAGCTTAAGTTCAGGCCGATCAACGGCGTTCCGGCTGGCGGATCGCACGCGGGCCCATCACGGCAATCAACGCCATGGTGAGCGCCACCACCGACAGCCCCCAGCGCAGGTCGGAGCGATGCGCAATCAACCCGATGATGACCGGGCCGATCAGCAAGCCCACGTAGGCAAAGCGCGCCACGGCAGCAATGCCTTCGGCTGCCGGCACACCCGGCAGGCGCGACGCGGTGATAAAGAAGATCGGCACCATGTTGGCGGCGCCCACGCCCATCAGCGCAAAACCTGTCAGGACAGCAATCGGCGCCGGCCACAGCAGAGCAAGCAGGATTCCGCCCGTTGCCAGCACGCCACTGCCGCCGAGCACGCGCATATTGCCCCAGCGCCCGCGTGCGAAATCGCCACCGAAACGCGCAAGCGCCATCCCACCTGAAAACGCTGCATAACCCGCGCTGGCAACGGCTTCGGGCGATTGCGCAATCTCGCGCATGTACACGGTCGTCCAGTCGTACATCGCGCCTTCGCCTACCAGCCCCAGGAAGGCCAGCACACCGAGCAGGAACAGCGTGCGGCCCGTAGTCGGATGTGCAGGTTCGCCTTCTGCGTGCACGTGGTCGGGCAGCATGAAGGGGCCGGCACACAAGGCAGCCGCCATGGTGACGAGCGCCATGCCGCCGCAATGCACGGCCGGTGGCACGCCCAGTTCCAGCAGCACGCCACCCACCGCTGCGCCTGCCATGCCGCCCAGGCTGAACATGCCGTGCAGCGACGAGATGATCGGCTTGTGGTGGTTGGCCTCCACGGTGGCGGCCTGCGCATTCATGGCCACGTCGAAACCCGCGTTGGTGATGCCGAACAGCACCAGCACGGCCAGCAGCGCGGGGTAGCTCGGCATCAGCATGATGAGCGCGGTCATGGCACCAAATGCCACGCCGCCCTGCACGCTCGCGCGGCGGGTTCCGACGCGTGCCGCCCACTTGCCCGCAAACTTCATCGCGACGATGGCACCGGCGGCCACCATGAACATCGCCAGCGACAGCGACGCCTCGGACAAGCCGAACCGCGCCTTCACCGTAGGAATGTGAATGCCCCAGGTCGCAAACGTTGCACCGTTGGCGAAAAAGAGAGCCATCGTCGCCGCGCGGGCCGACAGGGGAAGCCGGCGGGGCTGCAACGCGCCGGTAGATTGGACGTATTCGGAAGACATGAAGAACAGCTGGGAGAAACGCGCGGCGCAAACGGGCTGCGCCGCAAAGGCACCATGCTACCGCGCCGGGCTGATGAGCGTATGACGCCGCCCCGCACCAGGCAGGTATGCGGCTTGCGTCACCACGCTCGAATCCACCGCATCGGGAGACCTGCCATGCCCCGCGTGATCTGGAAGGGCGCCGTGAGCTTCGGCCTTGTCCACATTCCCGTTGCGCTGTATCCGGCCACCCGCAGCGACGATCTCGATTTCGACTGGCTCGACCGCCGCACGATGGACCGCGTCGGCTACAAGCGCATCAACAAAACCACCGGCAAAGAGGTGCCGCGCGAGCAGATCGTGCGCGGCTACGCCTACGAGAAAGACCGCTACGTGATCCTCACCGATGAGGACATCCGCGCGGCCAACCCGGTTTCGACGCAAACGGTGGATCTGCTGACCTTCGTTGATGCGGCCGAGATTCCGTTTCTTTATCTCGATACGCCCTACTTTCTCGCGCCGGACCGGCGGGGTGAAAAAGTCTATGCACTGCTGCGCGAAGCGTTGACGCGCTCGCAAAAGATTGGCGTCGCCAACGTGGTGCTGCACACCAAGCAGCATCTGGCCGCGTTGATCCCGATGGGGCCCGTGCTTGTGCTGCATACGCTGCGCTGGTCCAACGAGGTGCGCGACTGGTCCGAACTCGACGTGCCGGAGGAAGGTGCCAAGGCTGCCAAGCTCACGGCCAAGGAAATCGACATGGCCGAAAAGCTGATCGACGACATGAGCGGTAAGTGGGACCCTGCCGAGTACAACGACACTTTCCGCGAAGACATTCTCGCGCTGGTCGACCGGAAGGTGCGCGAAGGCCGCACGGAGTCCGTCGAGCCGATGGAGGCCGAAACCGCTGCACCGCGCTCCGGCAACGTGATCGACCTGACCGACCTGCTGCGCCAAAGCCTTGCCAAGCGCGGCAAGGGCAAAGGGGCGTCAAACGACGACGAGGCGGAAGACGAACCTGCCCCGCGCAAGCGTGCACCGCGCAAGGCCGCGGCCAAGACAGCGCGCAAGACCGCCACACGCAAGCGCGCATAACAGGACGGAGCCGACGCCATGCCACGCCATCTCGCCGACTACCGCCGCAAGCGCGATTTCACGCAGACACAGGAACCCGCGGGCGCACGCCGCAAAGCCGATGAGCGACATGACGATGGCGCCCTGCACTTCGTGATTCAGAAGCACGACGCCACGCGGCTGCACTACGACTTCCGGCTTGAACTCGACGGCACGCTCAAGAGTTGGGCCGTCCCGAAAGGCCCGAGCCTGGACCCGGCCGACAAGCGTCTCGCCGTGCATGTTGAAGACCATCCGTTGGACTACGCAGATTTCGAAGGCCATATCCCCGAAGGCCAATACGGCGGTGGCGACGTGATCGTGTGGGACCGCGGCACGTGGCATCCGCATGGCGATCCGCGCAAGGCGTACCGAGACGGCAAGCTCAAATTCGATCTCGACGGCGAGAAGCTGCACGGCGCGTGGGCGCTGGTGCGCACGCACTTGCATGGCACGGGTAAGCATCCGAAGGAGCAGTGGCTGCTGATCAAGGAACGGGACGACCAGGTGCGCGCTTCCAGCGATTACGACGTGACACAGGCACTGCCCGCCAGCGTGATCACCGGAGAGAACGTTGGCGCAAAACCCAAGGCCAAAGGAAAGGCCAAGGCCGATGGCGGCAAGACCGAGCGTGCCGACCCGGCGCAAGTCCAGCCGCCCTCCGGCGCCGTGCCCGGAACGCTGCCCAGAACGCTGGAGCCGCAGCTCGCCACGCTGGTCGATGGGCCACCTGCGCAGGGCGAGTGGGACTACGAAGTGAAATTCGACGGCTACCGCATCCTTGCGCGCATCGAGGGCAGCACCGTGCGCCTGTTCAGCCGCAACGGCCGGGACTGGACAGCCAAGCTACCGCGCCAAGCGCGCACGCTGCATGCGCTGGGCCTGCATGAGGCGTGGCTCGATGGCGAAGTCGTGGTGATGGGCGAACGTGGCGTGCCCGACTTCCAAGCGCTGCAGAACGCCTTCGAAACGGCGCACGCCGAACACATTGCCTATTACCTCTTCGACATCCCGTTCTGCAACGGTATGGACTTGCGCGGGGTACCGTTACGTGAGCGGCGCGCGCTGCTGCAACGCATTCTCGATGCGGCCCCGGGCGATCTCGACCGCGATGCGGTGCTGTTCTCAGGCACATTCAACGCGGCGCCCGAAGACTTGCTGTCTTCGGCGTGCAGCATGTCGCTCGAAGGCGTGATCGGCAAGCGCGCCGATGCGCCGTACCGCGCCGGCCGAAGCCCCGCATGGATCAAGCTCAAATGTGGGCAGCGGCAGGAATTCGTGATCGGCGGTTACAGCGCGCCCAAGGGCAGCCGCAGCGGCTTTGGCGCCCTGCTGCTCGGTGTGTATGACGACGCAGGCACGCTGCGCTATGCGGGCCGCGTCGGCACCGGGTTCAACGAGACGAGTCTGCACGCTTTGCATCACGAGCTGACCGGTCTGGCCGTCGACACGCCGCCCTTCGCCGACCCGCCCACCGGCAGCGATGCGCGTGACGTGCAATGGGTGAAACCCGAGCGCGTGGCGGAAATCGCCTTTGCCGAATGGACGCGCGAAGGCATCGTACGGCAGGCGGTGTTTCAAGGTTTGCGCGACGACAAACCAGCGCGCAACATCGTGCGTGAAAAAGCCAAACCGCCCAGTGCCGCCACCCGCAAGGAGACCCGCGCCGTGAATGCCCCTGAACGCAAGGTGCGCCCCGGTGCCAAACGCATCGCGGGTGTGGATGTCACGCATCCGGATCGCGTAATCGAGAAAGCCAGCGGCACCACTAAGGCCGACCTGGCGCGCTATTACGCAAGCGTGGCCGAATGGATGCTGCCGCATCTGCACAACCGGCCGACGTCGCTGGTACGAGCGCCCGATGGCATCGACGGCGAGCGCTTCTTCCAGAAGCATTCCGCCGCACTCAAGCTGCAGGGCATCACGCAGTTGGACCCATCGCTTGACCCGGGGCATCCGTCGCTGCTGGCGATCAACTCGGCGGAAGCCCTGGTCGGTGCGGTGCAGATGGGCACGGTGGAATTCCACACGTGGAATGCACTGGCCGACCGCATCGAACAGCCCGATCGCATCGTCTTCGATATCGACCCCGACCCGGCGCTGCCCTTCGCGCGCGTGATCGAGGCCACGCAGCTCACGCTCGCGCTGCTCGATGAACTCGGCCTGAAGGCGTTCCTGAAAACCAGCGGCGGGCACGGCATGCACGTGGTGGTGCCGCTTACGCGCCGCGAAACCTCCGGCTGGGACACGCTCAAAGCCTTCGCGCAAGCCGTGGTGCAGCACATGGCCGCGACTTTTCCTGACCGCTTTGTCGCCAAGATGGGCCCGCAGAACCGGGTGGGAAAGATCTTCATCGACTATCTGCGCAACAACCGCGGCGCGAGCACGGTGGCGGCATATTCGGTGCGTGCGCGGACGGGGTTGCCGGTGTCGGTGCCGATCCGCCATGAAGAGCTGGAGGCACTGCAATCGTCTGCCCAGTGGACGCTGCGCACGCTGCCGGAGCGGCTGGCCAAGCTCAAGGACGACCCATGGGCGGACTACGCCGGCACGCGCCAATCCGTCACGGCTGACATGCGCAAGCGCATCGCCGCCAATGACTGAACCGTCACACACTGGCGATTCTCAAAGAATTGGGCGGTGAACGGCCCATTGCTTGTCGGCCGAAGTGCGGGGCCGCTGCGTTAACATGCCTGCGTCTGCACTTGGCGCACTTGTCTACGCCCCCCACCCTGCCCGCCCGATGGCCCGAATTCGTCCGACCCGTTTGCTGAATCTGTCGCGCAGTGCGCTTGCCTGCGCCGCGCTTTTGACCATTGCGGCCTCGCCGCTGGCCCACGCCAAGAAGGCCAAGGCTCACGCGGCGGCGGCGCCGCGCGCCACCGCCGCGCAAGCTCGCCAGGCCGCGCACAACCCCGCCGGATTGCCCGCCAACGTGGCACTGGCCTTTGCGCGCGCACACATCCCGCTGGATGCGGTAAGCGTATTTGTGATCCGCACCGGCACCGCCACGCCCATCCTGCAATGGAATGCAGACGCCGGAATGAACCCGGCGTCGACCATGAAGCTGCTGACCACCTTCGCAGGGCTGGACATGCTCGGCCCGGACTTTCGCTGGAAGACGACAGCGTATGCCGACAGCCAGCCCGTCAATGGCACGCTCAACGGCAACCTGTACCTGCGCGGCCAGGGCGATCCGAAGCTGATTCCAGAAGAACTCGTCAAGCTGGTGACCGATGTGCGCCGCGCCGGCGTGGATGAACTGGCCGGCAACATCGTGCTCGATCGCACCTACTTCGAGGGCGGCCTGTCAGAAGCCCCGCCGCTGGACGGCGACAGCGCGCGCGCCTACAACGTCGCGCCCGACGCCCTGCTGTATTCATTCAAGACGCTCACGTTCACGCTGTCGCCGGATGCCGGTAACGGCGCGGTCAACATTGATGTATCGCCGCCGCTGGCCCAATTGCAGATCGACAACCAGTTGCGCACCACGCGCGGCGGCTGCGGCGACTGGAAGACGACCTCCGGCGCCAACATCTCCACGCAAACCGACGGCCATGTGCTTGCCAGCTTTGACGGCCGCTATGCCGCCGCGTGCGGCGAACGCGTCTTCAATATCGCCGCACTTACGCATGCCGACTTCATCTGGGGCGGCTTCTTGGCGCTGTGGCAGCAAGCCGGCGGCACGACGCGCTTCACGCCGGGCCTGCGCGAGGGCAAGGTGCCGCGCCAAGCCATTCTGCTGGCCACGCACTACGGCCCGCCGCTGTCGGAGGTTGTGCATGACATCGACAAGTATTCGAACAACGTGATGGCACGGCAGCTCTTCCTGACGATCGGCGCGGAAATCGGCCGCAAGCCCGCATCGGTGCGGCAATCGACCGAGGTCATCAACCGCTGGCTCGCCAAACAGAACCTGACGATGCCGGAATTGGTGCTGGAGAACGGCTCGGGCCTGTCACGCATCGAGCGCATCAGCGCACGCAACATGGGACGCCTGCTGCAACAGGCCGACGCCAACCCGAACGGCGGCGTGCTGCGCGATGCGCTGCCCGTCGTCGGCGTGGACGGCACCATGCGCAACCGTCTGACACGTGCCGGGGTGGCCGGCAACGCCGAGATCAAGACCGGCACGCTCAACGATGTGCGCGCCATTGCCGGGTACGTGGAAGGCGAAGACGGCCAGCGCTTCGTGGTGGTCAGCATGATCAATCACCCGAACTCCAGCGGCGGCCAGGCCGCGCACGACGCGCTGCTGCAATGGATTTACCAGGGCGCGCCGCGATGACTTCACGCAAGGCATTACTGGGCATCACCGGCACGTCGGGCAGCGGCAAAACCACGCTCGTCGAGCAGCTCATCGCCCGTTTCGTGCGCGACGGACGGCGCGTGGCGGCCATCAAGCACACGCATCACGGCTTCGATCTCGATTCACCGGGCAAGGATTCATACCGTATGCGCGAAGCCGGCAGCGCCGAAGTCGTGCTCGTGGGCGGTGAACGCCTCGTGCTGATGCGCGAATACGCCAACGCTTTGGAACCCGAACTTGATGACGTGCTGGCGTTGCTCTCGCCCGCCACCGACCTCGTCATCGTAGAAGGCTATAAGCGCAGCACCTTCCCGAAGATCGAAGTGTTTCGCCCTTCGCTGGGCCGCCCGCCACTGTGGCCGGAGATTGGCGGCGTGGTGGCGGTGGCCACCGATTCACCTGACGCCGTGCAAACCCCGGAAGGCCTGACTGTGCTGGATTTGAACGACGCCGATGCGGTGTACCGGTTTGCCGTACGGCAACTGGGCAACGCATCCATATGAAGCACTCTTAACATCCGGGCGAAGCAGCTTGGCTATGATGGGGCCGTCCAGTTTTTCGCCAGCCCCCCTCCTAACAACATGCTTTCCCGTCTATCGGCCGCGCTGCTTGGCGCGGCATTTTTTTGCTCGGCCTTGCCAGTCGCTGCACGTGATTGGGTCGCCCCGAATACCACCCTCGGGCGCGGCGCGCAGATCCACCAATTCGTGCTCATCGATTCTGCGACCGGGCGCCCGATGCCCAACGCGCGCTACCGCCTGTTCCTGCCCGGCCACACCATCGTCGGCAGGCCGCCGCAGATGGGCGAAACCGACAGCGTGATCTTTGGCACCACCGACAGCGCCGGGCATACGGCCAAAATCCGGTTGCCAAGACATTATGCGGCGGCACGCTGGGTGCTCAACCCCGTCGTCGGCAATGGCGACCTTGGCGAATCGTTCCGCTTGGTCGATTCGCTCGGCGGCGCACCCATCGAGGGGCATCCATATCTGATCGATGTGGTGGGCGAATACCTGGTCTGCGGGCACTCCAGCGCCGGCGGTTATACCGCCTACGTGCAGTCGCGCGAGTCTCGCACCGTGCACCTTGAAAATACGGTGATCTTCACGCCGGCCGACGATGCCTGGTGCGCCGGCGAAGGCCGTGCGATCGCCGATAGCAGCAACTCGCAGGGCGCACCCGATCTCTATTCGCAGTATCTCGGCACGCTCACGGCCAACGCAGCGACACTCAGCGAAGACTTGCAAAGCCGCATCGCGCGCAAGCTGATGTCACTGGCAATTGCCGCACGAGATGAGGCCCGCATCGACCTCGCCCTCGATCTGCAGCCGGTGCCGGAAGACCGCCTTAATAGCTACGGCTACGAGCTTGTTGACGCGGGCCTGCGCGTGGAGCGCGGCTTGTCGATGATCGATGCCTATCTGGCCAAGCACCCGGACGAGCCGTTCGCGCTCGACAGCAAGGGCTGGGCGCTGTACCGGCTCGGCCGCAACGACGAAGCGCTGACGTGGTTCGACCGCTCCATCGCCGTGTTCACCCAACCGGACGGCGACTACGACGCAGACGACGAAGCGGTACGCGAAGCACGCGCGGAAGGCCTTGCACACAAGGGCGAAGTGCTGTGGAAGTTGGGCCGCGCGGACGAAGCGCACGATTGCTTCAGGCAGGGCCTCGCCATGTCGCCGCAGAACGATGTGCTCAAGGCTACGCTGGCCCGCCTGGCCGTGACATTGCCGACCGCCGACGCCAAGTAGGAAAACATCGCCACAAACGAAAACGCCCGCTTCACGCGGGCGTTTTGCTCAGTGGTGCTCGATCAGTGCGTCACGCCGTCAGCCAGCAGGCGTTGCAGCACGTTGCTCGAGATCAGGCGATGACCACCCGTGGTGGGGTGCACGCCGTCAGCGAACAGGTACGACGTGTCTGCACCTGCCGTCACCAACGTGTTGGCGGAGCAGAACAGCGAGCTGCCGCCCGCGCCCGGCACGAGTGCGTTGATCTTGGTTGCATCGCACGCCGGCACGCTGGTATTGCTGAAGCCGAACGTCGCGCCGTTCTGGATCACAGCCGTCAACTGCGAGTTGAAGTCGATCACGCGAGCGTTGGTACCTGCCAGACCGGCTTGCAGCGTGGCGTTGAACGCGCCCACCAGCGCATGCAGCAGCGCCTGGCCTGCCGCGCCGCCCGCCACGCCTTGCGGCGTCAGGCTGCTGTCGGGCAGGTTGAACACGTAAAGCTGCGTCGCGTTCTTGCTGATCATGTCCTTGACGTAACCGACCAGATCGGTCGCCGCCTGTTGCACCTGCGCGGTGGCGATGGCAGGCGTCACACCCGAGTTGGGTGTCGCCACAGCGGCAGCCCAGTAGAAGATGTCGTTGTTGCCACCAAACACGAACACCACGTCGTTGTCGCCGTTGAACGTGTTGTTGCTGGCCGTGTAGAAGTTGGCGAGTTGCTGTTTGACCGGATACGTGAGCGCGCCAGCACCACCGTTGTGGCCGATGCCGTTCGGGTCGGTCACGCGTGAGCCGCCTTGCGCGTAGTCGAAGCAACCCGGTTTCGGGCAGTTCTGCACCGAGGTCGCGTAACCCATCACGGCCGGCGTAAGCGTCACACCGAGTTGCGCAGCCACGGTTTCCGCCCAGATCGGGCCGGGGTTGGTGGTGAACTTGCCGCCGCCCACGGCAGCGGCTGCCGGCGTGTAGGTACCGGCATCGCTCAGGCTGTCGCCGAATACCACCATGCGCTGCACCTTGGCAACGTTGGGGTTGCCGCTCTGATCGCTTTCACCGCCGCCGCAAGCTGCCAGGCCCAAGGCCAGGGTCGCCGATGCGACGACGCCCATCCATTGACGCAACTTCATGATGTCTGTCTCCGTGTGGAATTTTTATGGTTTGTGGTGCCGCGGTGCGTAACCTCGCCGTGCGCGTTTGAAGCACGCGGAACGACACAACGCCCAAGTGTAGCGAGGTTGCCGGGCGCACGGCGAACGCGCGCCCCGGAAGAATTAGAGGTCCGTCTCGAACGCGGCGGCCGCGCGACGCAGGCGATCGTTGACGGCCGCCCAGGCGGGCGTGTCGGCTAGGGTTTCCACCCAGATGGCGTCGTAACCGCCGCGGTCGAGTTCGCGCAATAGCGCGTAGAGCGCATTGGCATAGGCGGCGGGTGTGGCGGGGGCGACGCGCTGATCGCAGCCGTCACGCAGTGCCACGGGGGCACCGAGCCACACGATGCGCTTGTCCGCAGGCATTGCAGCCAGGCGTGCAGACACATCGGCGGCCGACAGCAGATACAACGGCGTGCGCGGCGCGTAATGCGCTTTCAACGTGCCCGAAGCACGCGGCGCAGCGGCATCGGGAAGCGCCGGCAGTTCGCCGGTCACGCGCTCGATGTCTTCAGGCGTGATGGCGCCCGGGCGCAGCAGCACGGGGCCAATGCCTTGATCCAGCCGCGAGAGATCGATGATGGTCGATTCGATGCCCACGTCCACGCCGTCGCCTTCGAGCACGAACACGGCATCGCCAAATTCATCGCGCACGTGCTGCGCGGTGGTCGGGCTGACTTGGCCGAACTTGTTGGCCGACGGCGCCGCAATGCCGCCGCGTCCGCGCTTGAAGCGGGAGAGCAACGCCTGCGCCACCGGGTGCGACGGGCAACGCAGCCCGATGCTGTCCTGCCCGCCCGCCACGGCTGCGGGAATGTGCGGTGCACGTTTCAGGATCAGCGTGAGCGGCCCCGGCCAGAAAGCTTCAATGAGCTGCAGTGCGATGCCGGGCACATCGTCGGACCAGTAGGAAATATCGGCGCCATCCACCACATGCACGATCACGGGGTGATTGGACGGCCGGCCCTTGGCCGCGTAGATCTTGGCGATGGCCTGCGGGTTCTCGGCATCGGCGCCGAGTCCGTACACGGTCTCGGTCGGGAAGGCGACCAGCTCGCCCGCCTCCAGCCTGCGCGCAGCCTCATCGAGGCGTTCGGCGGAAGGCATGGTGTAGGGCGTTTTGGTCCGATGCGGCATGGGCGACTCGTCTTTAGGCGGGCTGCAGGCCCAGCACGTGCGCGGCATGGCGGAACGCTTCGTCCACCACTTCCGGCGAGGTGCCGACACAATTCACGTGGCCCATCTTGCGGCCTGGGCGGGCGTCGGCTTTGCCGTACAGATGCACCTTCGCACCGCTGTGGCCCATCACTTCGTGCCACGCGGGCGTGCGTTCCAAACCGTATTCGAACCACACGTCGCCCAGCACATTCAGCATGCGCCCCGGTGAATGCTGGCGCGTGCTGCCCAGCGGCAGGCGAGCCATGGCGCGCACCTGCTGCTCGAACTGGCTGGTCTCGCACACGTCCATGGTGATGTGGCCGGAGTTGTGCGGACGCGGCGCCATTTCATTGGCGACCAGGGAGCCGTCCTGCAGCACGAAGAACTCGATGCACAGCACGCCGACGTAGCCCATTTCTTCGGCGATCATCGCAGCGGCGGCGCGAGTGCGCGTGGCAATGTCGTCCGAAACGCTGCGCGAGGGCATGGTCGTTGAAAACAGAATGCCGTCACGGTGTTCGTTCTCGGCGAGCGGCCACGTGGCGGTGGTGCCATCAGCGCCGCGCGCGGCCAACACCGACACTTCGTACGCCAGAGGCAGCATCTTCTCCAGCACGCACGGCACGTGCTGCATGGCGGCCCAGGCGGCGCGCAGCTCTTCAACCGTCGAGACACGCGCCTGGCCCTTGCCGTCGTAGCCCATGCGGGCAATCTTCAGGATGCCGGGCAGCAGGTCGGCGGGCAGTTGTTCGATATCGGCTTCGTGCTCGATCACCCAGCTTGGTGCGGGGTGGATGCCGGTGCGGGCGGCGCACAGCGCGAAGAATTTCTTCTCGGCGATGCGGTTCTGCGCGATCGATACGCAGTTGGCACGCGGCGCAACGAACGCACCGAGCTGCTCAAGCTTGTCGAGCGCTTGCGCGGGCACGTTCTCGAATTCGGTGGTGACGGCCGGGCACAGCGCGGCCATCTCGGCCAATGCGGCTTCATCGGTGTAGCCGGCGCACAGATGGCGCTCGGCGATGGTGCCGGCAGGGCTGTTCGGGTCCGGGTCGAGCACGCAGACCTTGTAACCCATCGCCTGCGCCGCGTGCGTGAACATGCGGCCGAGCTGGCCACCGCCAAGCATGCCAAGCCAGGCATCGGGCAGGATCGCGTTGGGAACGTTCAGCGCGCGGGATTCCGCGGTGTGGGCTTGCGCCAGGCGCGGGTTCAGGTCGTCGGCCATGAATCAGGTCGTAGGTTACTTAAGCGCCGTGCACAGGGAGCGTCATGCCGCGCGCGACTTCTGTCTGCTGCGCGCGGAAGGCTTCGAGCTTGTCGGCAAGGGCCGAGTCGGTGGTGGCGATCGTCGCGATGGCCGCCAGCGCTGCGTTGGCGGCACCGGCTTCGCCAATCGCGAATGTCGACACCGGAATGCCCTTGGGCATCTGCACAATCGAGAGCAGCGAGTCTTCGCCGCGCAGGTACTTGGAGGGTACCGGCACGCCGAACACCGGCACGATCGTCTTGGCGGCGATCATGCCCGGCAGGTGCGCTGCGCCGCCCGCGCCAGCAATGATGGCGCGCAAACCACGGCTGCGTGCGGTTTCGGCGTAGCGGAACATGTCGTCCGGCATGCGGTGCGCCGAGACAACCTGCGCCTCGAACGGAATGCCGAACTGCGTGAGCATGTCGACGGCGTGGCGCATCACTTCCCAGTCGGAGCTGGAGCCCATCACCACGCCAACGAGCGGAGCGGATTGCTGTGCGGTCATCGTCATCGCTCCGGTTTAACGCAGGGATTCACCGGTCAGGCGGGTCAGCGCTTCGCGGTACTTGTCGGCGGTTTTTTCGATCACGTCGGCGGGCAGTTGTGGCGCCGGCGCAGTCTTCGGCCACGGCTTGCCGTCGATGCGCACGGCTTCGAGCCAATCGCGCACGAACTGCTTGTCGAACGACGGCGGGTTCGTGCCGACCTGGTACGAATCGGCCGGCCAGAAGCGCGACGAATCGGCGGTGAGCGCTTCGTCCATCAGCGTGAGCGTGCCGTTTTCATCCAGCCCGAATTCAAACTTGGTGTCGGCGATGATGATGCCGCGCGTGGCGGCAAAGTCGGACGCTTCCTTGTATAGGCGGATGCTCACGTCGCGGATCTGCGCAGCGAGGTCCGGACCGATGCGGCGTTCAACTTCATCGAAGGAGATGTTCTCGTCGTGCTCACCCATCTCGGCCTTGGCGGCGGGGGTGAAGATCGGCTCGGGCAGCTTCTGCGCGTTCTGCAGACCAGGGGCCAGATGCACGCCGCAGACGGCGCCGGTAGCCTGGTAATCCTTCCAGCCGCTGCCGGCGAGGTAGCCGCGCACCACGGCTTCCACCAGGATCGGCTTCAGGCGCTTGACCACGATGGCGCGGCCGCGCACCTGGTCGACTTCATTCGGGGCCACCACGGTTTCCGGGGCGATGCCCGTCTCGTGCGTCGGCACGATGTGGCGCAGCTTGTTGAACCAGAAATCCGACATCTGCGCGAGCACACGGCCCTTGTCCGGAATCGGCTGGCCGAGAATCACGTCAAACGCCGAGAGGCGGTCGGTGGTGACCATCAGCAGCTTGTCGTCGCCGACAGCGTAGTTCTCGCGCACCTTGCCACGGCCGAGCAACGGCAGGCTGGTGATCGACGATTCGTAAAGGGCGGAGGATGCAGGGGTGGCGGACACGGCGGAACCCGAGAGGAAATAAGAAAACGTGGAAGGCCAGCATTATACGTGGCCCATGGGGTGGCCCATAAGGTGGCCCATGCAATGCAAAACGGCTGGCGCAGTGCCAGCCGTTTGCTAAATGTGACGCGGAATGCTTATTGCACCACTTGGGCGAGATCGCCGCTTTGGTACTTCTGCGCCATCACCGACAGGCCGATCGGCTTGATCTTGCCCGCCTGACCTTCGCAGCCAAACTGGATATAACGCGCCTTGCAGATTTGCTTGGCCGCTTCGCGCGCCGGCTTGAGCCATTCGCGGGCGTCGAACTTGTCCGGGTTTTCAGCCAGGAACTTGCGCACCGCGCCCGTCATTGCCAGACGAATGTCGGTGTCGATGTTGATCTTGCGCACGCCGTACTTGATGGCTTCCTGGATTTCCTCGACGGGCACGCCGTAGGTTTCCTTCATCTTGCCGCCGTACTGGTTGATGATGGCCAGCAACTCTTGCGGCACGCTCGACGAGCCGTGCATCACCAAGTGGGTGTTCGGGATGCGGGCGTGGATTTCCTTCACGCGGCTGATGGCGAGGATGTCGCCGGTGGGCTTGCGCGTGAACTTGTAGGCGCCGTGGCTGGTGCCGATGGCGATGGCCAGCGCGTCCAGTTGGGTCGCCTTGACGAACTGGGCAGCCTCTTCGGGGTCGGTCAGCAGCGACGAGTGGTCGAGCTTCCCTTCCGCGCCGTGGCCATCTTCCTCACCGGCCATACCGGTCTCGAGCGAGCCCAGGCAGCCGAGTTCGCCTTCCACGGTCACACCAACCTTGTGTGCCATCTCGACCACGCGACGCGTCACGTCGACGTTGTAGTCGAAATCGGCCGGGGTCTTGCCGTCTTCGCGCAGCGAGCCGTCCATCATGACCGAGCCGAAGCCCAGGTCAATTGCGCCCTGGCAGATTGCCGGGCTTTGGCCGTGATCCTGGTGCATGACCAGCGGAATCTCCGGATAAGCCTCGACCGCGGCCTGGATCAGGTGCTTGATGAACGATTCGCCAGCGTATTTGCGGGCGCCTGCGCTGGCCTGCAGGATGACCGGTGCGCCGGCTTCCTTGGCAGCTTCCATCACAGCCTGGACTTGCTCCAGGTTGTTCACGTTGAATGCCGGCAGGCCGTAGCCGTTTTCAGCGGCGTGGTCCAGCAGTTGGCGCATCGAGACGAGTGGCATGGTTTTCTCCTATGGATCGATCTGTATTCGGTCTCAGGAACGCGTGGGCGTCTGGTAGACGTAGCAAACGGCGTTCCGTCGTGGGCGTCAGTGCATGCCGACGCGAACAATCTTGAGCGTATTGGTGCCGCCGGCCTGACCCATTGGCTCGCCGACGGTCAGGACGATGAAGTCGCCGCGCTGCACGACGCCACGCGCGACCAGCAGTTCTTCGGCCTGATGCAACGCTTCGTCTCGGTCGGCGCTGTTGGCCAGCGGCAGCGACTGCACGTTGCGGTACAGGGCCATCTTGCGCTGCGAGGCCACATTGGGCGTCATCGCATAAATGGGAATATTGATGCCGTGTCGGCTCATCCACAGCGCCGTGGCGCCGGAATCGGTGAGCGCCGCAATTGCCTTGACCTGCAGGTGGTGCGCCGTGAACAGCGCCCCCATGGCGATCGACTGGTCGATACGGCTGAAGGTCTGGTCAAGAAAGTCTGCATCCAGATGCACGGTTTGCGACTTCTCGGCTTCCACGCAGATGGCAGCCATGGCTTCGATGGTCTCGACCGGATAGCGGCCGGCGGCGGTTTCCGCCGACAGCATCACCGCATCGGTGCCGTCGAGCACGGCGTTGGCAACGTCCGACACCTCGGCGCGCGTCGGCACCGGGTTGACGATCATCGATTCCATCATCTGCGTGGCGGTGATGGCCAGCTTGTTGTTTTCGCGGGCCAGCTTGATCATGCGCTTCTGCAGCGCCGGCACGGCCGCGTTGCCCACTTCCACTGCCAGGTCGCCACGCGCGACCATGATGCCGTCGGACGCCGCCAGGATCTCTTCGAGCACGCCCGGGCGGATGGCCTCGGCGCGCTCGATCTTGGCGATCATGCGGGTCTTGTGGTTATGCGGCGCGCCTGCCACGGCGGCCAGTTGGCGCGCCATTTCCATGTCGGTCGCGTTCTTGGGGAAGCTGACCGCGACATAATCAGCACCGAGCGCCATCGCGGTCTTGATGTCTTCCATGTCCTTGGCGGTCAGCGCCGGCGCCGACAGCCCGCCGCCCTGGCGGTTGATGCCCTTGTTGTTGGACAGATCGCCGCCGATCTTGACGATGGTCTCGATCTCTTCACCAACCACGCGCTCGACCTGCAGCACGATCAAGCCGTCGTTGAGCAGCAGCAGATCGCCGGGGCCCACGTCGCGCGGCAGTTCCTTGTAGTCGAGGCCGACGCGCTCCTGGTTACCAAGTTCGCAGCGGGCGTCGAGCGTGAAGCGATCACCGGGTTCGAGCGTGATCTTGCCGTTCTCGAACTTGCCGACGCGGATCTTCGGACCCTGCAGGTCGGCCATGATGGCCACCTCGCGACCCACCGAACGCGCCACTTCGCGCACGAGCTGCGCGCGATCGATGTGATCTTGCGCCGCGCCGTGCGAGAAGTTCAGCCGCACCACGTCCACCCCCGCGGCGATCATGCGGGTCAGGACTTCCTGCGTGCTGGACGCGGGGCCGAGCGTTGCGACGATCTTGGTAGCACGGGTCATGGGCGGCGGTGTCTCGTTGTTGTGGTAGGGGTATTCGCGGCGCTTACGCTCAGGCAGCGCGTTGTTCCAGGATTTCGACGGCCGGCAGCGTCTTGCCTTCCAGGAATTCGAGGAACGCACCGCCGCCGGTGGAGATATAGCCCACCTTGTCGGCAATGTTGTACTTGGCGATTGCGGCCAGCGTGTCGCCGCCGCCCGCAATCGAGAAACCCGACGAGGCAGCAATCGCCTCGGCCAGCACCTTGGTGCCGTTACCGAACTGGTCGAATTCAAACACGCCGACCGGGCCGTTCCACACGATGGTGCCGGCGGTCTTCAGTTGTTCGGCCAGTTGTGCGGCCGTCTTCGGGCCGATGTCGAGGATCATGTCGTCGTCCGCCACATCCGCCACATCCTTGACGGTGGCGGCCGCGGTGGCGCTGAATTCCTTGGCGCACACTACGTCGACCGGGATGGGCACAGACGCGCCACGTGCAGCCAGCATCTCGATGATGGCCTTTGCATCGCCCACTAGATCAGCTTCCGCCAGCGATTTGCCGATCTTCAGGCCGGCAGCCAGCATGAACGTGTTGGCAATGCCGCCACCGACGATCAGGTTGTCCACCTTGTCGGCCAGCGACTTGAGGATGGTCAGCTTGGTCGACACCTTCGAGCCGGCCACGATGGCGACCAGCGGACGTGCCGGCTGACCCAGTGCCTTGCCCAACGCATCCAGTTCGGCGGCCAGCAGCGGACCGGCGCAGGCGACCGGTGCAAACTTGGCGATACCGTGGGTGGTGGCTTCCGCGCGGTGGGCAGTGCCGAAGGCGTCGTTGACGTAAACGTCGCACAGCTTGGCCATCTTCTGGGCCAGTTCGTCGCTGTTCTTCTTCTCGCCCTTGTTCACGCGGCAGTTTTCCAGCAGCACGACCTGGCCAGGAGCGACATCCACGCCGTCAACCCAGTTCTGGACGAGTTTCACGTCACGGCCGAGCAGTTCGGACAGGCGCTTGGCAACCGGCGCCAGCGAATCTTCGGGCTTGAATTCGCCCTCGGTCGGGCGACCCAGGTGCGAAGTGACCATGACGGCGGCACCCGCGTCCAGCGCGGCCTTGACGGCGGGCACGGAAGCGCGGATGCGCGTGTCTTCAGTGATGTTGCCGGCATCGTCTTGCGGCACGTTGAGGTCGGCGCGGATAAACACGCGCTTACCGGCAAGCTTTCCTTCGGAGATGAGATCGGACAGACGCAGGACGTGAGGCATGGCAGCTACGGAAGAAATCGCGGAAAACGACGATTTTACCCGATGCGCCTGGTCAAAACGTGCGTTTCTCGGCCGAACCTTCCGGGCTCGACCGTCTTGCCGAGGCCGATTGGCGGGGACTATGCCGGCAGCGGCGTGCGACGGCGCAGCCGCATACAGCCTTCGGCCGAATACACGGCGAGACCCACCCAGATCAGCACATAGCCCGCCACTTTGGGGCCCGCAAACGGCTCGTTGTAGAGCCAAACGCCCAGCAGCAGCTGCAGCGTCGGGCTCACGTATTGCAGCAAACCCAGCAGCGACAGCGGAATACGCCGGGCGCCGGCGCCAAACAGCAGCAGCGGCAGCGCCGTCAGCGGGCCGGCCAGCGCCAGCAGCAATTGCGTGCCCGACGATGCGGCCAGGAAGGCATTCTGATGCTGCGAAGCCAGCCAGCCGAGGTAGGCCAGCGCCAGCGGAAACAGCAGCAGCGTCTCCAGCGTCAGCCCTTCCAGCGCGCCCAGCGGCGATGTCTTGCGCAGCAAGCCGTAGAACCCAAACGAAAACGCCAGCGCCAGCGCAATCCACGGCAGCGTCCCGGCCTGCCAGGTTAGCCACGCCACGCCCGCCGCCGCCAGGGCTACCGACACCCATTGCACTGGCCGCAGCCGCTCGCCGAGCACCAGCAGCGCCAGCATTACCACCACCAGCGGGTTGATGAAGTAGCCCAAGCTGGCGTCGATCACGTGGTCGTGGTTGACGGCCCAGATGTAGGTCAGCCAGTTGGCGGCCAACAGGCTCGTGCTGGCCGCGTAGCGCCCCACCACACGCGGCTGCGTGCGCAGCGCCCAAAGCCACGCCCAGTGCCGCTTCACGAGCAGAATCGCCACCATCACCGCCAACGACCAGATCACCCGGTGCGAGAGAATCTCCACCGGCGACACCGCCTTGAGCAGCTTGAAGTACAGCGGAAACAGGCCCCACATCGTGTAGGCCAGAAACGCGAAGATCGCGCCGTTGCGATTGGAACCCGACATGTTCATCCCCAGAGACGCAGCACGGTAAAGACGCCCATGCCGACGAAGATCATGCCGAGCATGCGCCGCGTCGCTACATAGAACGCGGTGGCGGCAATGCCAGCCATCAGGCGCGGGTTGGTCCAGCTTGCGTCGAAGTGCCCCTGGTTCCAGAGCAGGTCGGGCAAGACGATGGCGACGAGCGCGGCAGCGGGCGCAAAGCGCAGCGCGTGCTGCACGCGGGTGGGCAGGGGCATGCGGTTGCCCACGATCAGGAACAACGAGCGCGTGACGATCGTCACCACGGTCATCCCGGCAATCACCAGCCAGATTTCGAGCGCTGTCATGCATCGTCCTCGTCAGCTGCCGCCTGCGCGGCACGGCGGCGCTGCCACTGCAGACGCGCGGCAGCCTCGTCGGCGGCCAGGCCGGCAGCCATCGCGCCAGTGACGGCAATCACGAGGCTCAATCGATACGGCAGCTTGAAGGCAACCAGCGCCAGCACCGCCGCCACAGCCACCGCCATGAGCGTGGCACGGCTACGAATGGTCGACACCATGACAGGAATGAGCGCAAGCGTCCCGGCCAGCGCCAGGCCCCACGCGTCAGGAAACAGGCTCGCCGCGACGATGCCCAGGATCGACGACACCTGCCAGCCAACGAAGCTCAGCAGGACCATGCCCCAGTAATAGCCCTCCTTGCCCGCCTGCGGCGCGGCCGAGGGGTACTGCTGGGTGAACAGCACGAACGGCAGATCGCCGTTGAACACACCCAGGACCACGCGCCGCATGAACGGCAAATGCCCGAAATGCTGCATCAGCCCGGCGCTAAAGATAATGAAGCGCACATTCACGATGAACGCCGTCAGGAGCGCCGTCCAGATCGGCAACCCCGCTGCCAGCAGCGGTAGCACCGCCAACTGCGACGACCCCGCATACACGAAGATCGTCATGCCGATGGCTTGCGGGATGGTCAGCACCGATTTACTCATCGCCACGCCGGTCACCAGCCCCCAGGCGAGCACCGGCGGCATCGACGGCATATAGGCTCGCACGCCGGCAAAGAAGCCCGCCCGTTCAGCCGGATCGATGGCCTCCCAGCGGCGCTGCAACGCCGCCGCCCAGCGGACTAGCGCCATGGCGCCCCCAAAAGTGGCGAATCGGACTCTTTTTGATGCGGCGGGCAGGGGCAGCCGGCAGCGCGGGCGCGCAGGAACGTCGGGGGCGACATGGGTGGCTCGTAGGAAACACAAGATTATACTTTTGATGTTAAGCATCCGCTTAACGGCAAAGCGCGCGCATCCCACCGATCGAGCGATTCATGCCGGGCGCCACGCACTGCAACAATCGGCGTTGGCGCGCCTGCGCCCACCCCTTACAATTTCGCCTTTGTCGGTTCTTGAACCTGCGGCCCATATCACGGCGTGGCTGACCTGCTCAGACCGCGCCGGCATTCCTCACTCACCATGACCACGCAAACCGTACCCACGATCGAAATCGGCGCAGACGACCTGCCGCTGCATTGCCCGACCGCCAAGACGCCGGCCTGGAACTACCACCCGCGCGTGTTCCTCGACATCGCCGACACCGGCGAAGCCAAGTGCCCCTACTGCGGCACCGTGTACAAGCTGGCCGCCGGCGTTGAACTGAAGGGCCACCATTGAGCCCGATTCACCTGCAGCACACCGGTCACCGCGCTCGCCAGGCGATTCGATGATGCGCAAGATTCTCGTCGTCGCCCCCAACTGGATCGGTGATGCGCTGATGGCGCAGCCGTTGTTCGCGCAGCTCAAGGCGCGCCACCCGCGTGCGCAGATCCACGCGATCGCCCCGAAATGGGTGGCGCCCGTGCTGGCGCGCATGCCGGAAATCGCGCGCGTGCTGCCGACCGAACTCGCCCACGGCAAGCTGCAGCTCGGCAGCCGCACGATGTTCGCCCAGCAGCTCAAGGGCGAAACCTTTGACGCAGCGTACGTGCTGCCGAACTCGTTCAAGAGCGCGCTGATCCCGTGGCTGGCCGGCATTCCGCTGCGCATCGGCTACAAGGGCGAGTCGCGCCTGGGCGTGCTGAACGTGCGCTACCCGAATCCGCCCAAGAACACGCGTCCGCCGATGGTGCAGCACTACGCGGCGCTGGCTTTCAAGCCCCACGCCAAGCTGCCCGACACGCTGCCCGATCCGAAGCTGGACGTCGATGTGCAGCGCGTGGCCGCCACGTCCGCCAAGTTCGGCATTCCGGGCAATGCGCGGCTGATTGCCTTCTGCCCGGGGGCGGAATATGGCCCCGCCAAGCGCTGGCCCGCCGAGCACTTTGCAGAGCTTGCGCAGATGCTGCGCCGCTCGTTCCCGTATGCGCAGATCGTCGCACTTGGTTCGGGCAAGGACCGCGAGATGGCCAATGCCATCGTCGAGCGTGCGCCGTTTGTGCGCAACTTGTGCGGCGAGACTTCGCTGGACGAGGCGATCGAACTGCTTGCCCGCGCCGAAGCAGCCATCTGCAACGATTCCGGCCTGATGCACGTGACGGCTGCCCTGGGGCGCCCGCAGGTGGCCGTATTCGGCTCCAGCGACCCCCGCCACACGCCGCCGCTGTCGCCCGCTGCGAGTATCATGTGGCTCCATCTGGAGTGCAGCCCGTGCTTTGCACGCGAATGCCCGCTGGGCCACTTGCGCTGCCTGCGCGACATCGGCCCCGAGATGGTGTTTCATGAATTGCGCCGGCTATTGCAGCCGCAGTAATACGCTCTCCTTAACGTTCACCGCCATGCCACGATTTGCCCGCCTGTTCGAAGCCGCCGAGGACATCCTCGAAGCCTATCGCGATGCGCTCAAGCGCCGCGACGCCGATGGCGCGCTCAAGCTGTGGCTCGATGAGGACTCGGTGAGCTTCATCCTGCCCGACGGCCAGCGCCTGAACGGCCACGAGCAACTGCGCGGCTGCCTCGATGCGCTGGTCGAGAAGAACCCGGTCTGGATCGAATGCCTCTCGCAGCAGGTGCATTCGTCGCTGGGCGTATCGATCTTCGAAGCCACGGAAGCGCTGCGCTTCTCGGCCACCGCCACCGAGGCAGATCTGTACGTGCACACGACCTACGTGCTGATGCAGAACCACGAAGGCTGGCGTATCGCCCACGTGCATTCCAGCCAGGCCGCCGAGGAACGCGTGGCCGCTTCCATCGCCAGCGTCACGCACTCTCTGCACTAAGCTGCCGCGCTTGGCGTGGCCGCCGTCCCTTTCGATGACCCACCCGTCTCGCCACGCCACTCCCCTTGAACTGAATCTGGGCGCCCTGCTTGCAGGGCCGTTCGAGCCGCACGCATTTCGTTCGCCGTGGTGGCTGATCGGCGGCAATGCGCAAACGATCGTGCCCGCGCGCCTGTGGCGCTTTCCGCGCATTGCGTATCGGCGTGAGCGCTGGGACACGCCCGACCACGACTTCATCGACCTCGACTGGACCACGCACGAGACCGACGCGCACGCGCCGCTCGTCGTCATGTTTCATGGCCTGGAAGGCGATTCGCGCAGCCATTACGCGCGGCTGCTGATGGACGCGCTGCGCGCACGCCGCTGGCAAGGTGTCATTCCACACTTCCGCGGCTGCTCGGGCGAGATGAACCTCGCGCCGCGCATGTACCACTGCGGCGATGGCGCCGAGATCGCGTGGATCCTCGAACGCCTTTACCGGACGGTTTGCCAGCCGCAGGGCCGCAAACTGCTGGTCGTCGGCATCTCGCTGGGCGGCAATGCGCTGCTGCGCTACCTGGGCGAACATGGCACCGATGCGCGCTACGTGAGCGCCGCAGCGACGGTGTCTGCGCCGCTGGACATGCGGGCCGGCGGCGCCGCGTTGTCCAAGGGCTTCAACATGGTCTACACGCGGATGTTCCTGCGCACGCTCAAGGACAAGGCCAACGCCAAGCTCGACCAGCACCCCGGCCTGTACGACCGCGCCGCCATGATGGCCACGCGCACGCTGGGGCAGTTCGACAACCTTGTCACCGCGCCGCTGCATGGCTTTCGCGACGTGCTCGACTACTGGACACGCGCCTCGTCAAAACCCGTGCTGCGCGAGGTGCGCGTGCCGGCACTGGTGCTGAACGCACGCAACGATCCGTTCCTGCCCGGACAACACCTGCCCGGCGCGGCTGACGTGTCGCCCGACATCACGCTAGACCAGCCGCTGCACGGCGGCCATGTCGGCTTCCTGGTGCGCCATGGCAAGACAGGCCGCGTCGATTGGATGCCTGCACGCATCCTGCGCTTTTTCGATGACGTGCTGGGCCGCCAAGCCAAGACGGAAGACGCCCATGGATGACATCGTCCGCCAGGCCATGGCCAAGTGGCCGAACGTGCCGAATTGCTTTGGCTGGCTGGCGCTGGATCGGCGTGGCCAATGGCGCATGCGCAACGAATATGCGCAGGCCAACAAGCTATCCGGCGAGCCGATCCGCCACGCGGCGCTCGTCGACTTCATCGTGCGCAACTACGCGCATGACGATGCGGGGCGCTGGTTCTTTCAAAACGGGCCGCAGCGGGTGTTTGTCGAACTCGATTACACGCCGTGGGTGGCGCGGCTGTCAGCCGACGGCGCGACGCCCGCATTCACGACAACCACCGGCGCCGCATTCTCGCTCAGCGGCTGTTTTGTCGATGAACAAGGCAGCGTGCTGCTCTCGGGCCGCGTGGGCGGATACGAAGCAGAAGAGACCATTGCCCTGCTGCATGATCACGATCTCGAGCCCTTCTCCTCGCTGGCCCATTGGCACGGAGAAGCATGCGGAGCCGCGCTGGGTACGCTGAACCTGGGGGATCAGACGTTCGACATTGAGCCAATTGCGAGCGCCGAAGTCGCAAAGCGCTATGGCTTCGTAGCGCGGCCAGCGGAATAGCGCCCGCTGCACCACCCGCCCTACTTCGGCAGCGCCTTGTCTTCCGCCTTCTCTTCCCGGTATTGCCGCTCCATCTGATGCAAGCGCGCATCCACTTCGGATAGCGTGTAGAAATCCGCATCCCCCGCATCGCGGGCGAGCTTCAGTTGCTCCACCGCCGATCCCCACGCCCCATCCCGCGCGTATTTCTCCGCCAGCGCACGATGCTGCTCAACGCGCTTGCCTTTGTCGGCGTAGGCACGAGCGAGCATGTCCCACCAGATTGGCTGGGCGGTGTCTTCGCGGGTCTTGTCTTTCAGATACGGAATCGCGTCATCGGCCCGGCCGGCCGCCAGCAGCGTTTGCGCATAGGTGATGCCCACCGCGCGTGACAGCGGATACGCAGTGAGTGCTGCGCGCGCCAACGTCAACGCCTCCGATGCGTGGTTACGAGCGCGTGCCAGTTCGATGGCCGTTACGTCCAGCTCGACGCTGCCCGATGTGATGCCGGGAATGTTGCCGTACAGGCGTCGCGCCTCCTGCAGCGCTTGTTCAGCATCGTCCAGCCGCCCGGCCATCTGGTTGGCGACGGCCACGCCGTACCAGAGCGCCGCGCGCTTCTCGACAGGCGCATCCGGCGCCGACGACAATTGCGACCGCATCGCATTGCGCACGTCGATATAGGCGCTTGTCGACGTTTCCTGCAGCACGCGCGCGCGCGCCTTTGCGAAACCAAATTCTGGCCGGCGAGGTTGGCGCGGATGCGGCAAGCCACGCGCGCGGTCCTCCATGTCGGCGATGCGCTCGCCGGTCAGCGGGTGGGTGCGCGCATAACCGGGAATCACGCCGGTATCGGCAATGTTCGTCACACGCTGCAGACGGCGGAAAAAGTCCGGCATGCCGTCGGGGTTGTAGCCCGCGCCCGTAAGCAGTGTGAAGCCTACGCGGTCTGCCTCGCGCTCCGCGCCGCGCGAGAACGCGAGCTGGTTCGACACCGCGGCCGCCTGCCCACCCATCGCCAGCGCCTGCGCGGCGTCCCCGCTTTTGGTGGCCGCCAGACCGGCCAGCAGAATCGACGCCAGCGCAATCCACATCGACTCACCGGATTTATCAATGCCGCGCGCAATATGCCGCTGCAGCACGTGCCCGATTTCGTGGCCGAGCACCGAAGCCAACTCCGATTCACTCTCGGTCGCGACCAACGTACCCGTGTTCACGCCAATGTAGCCGCCCGGCAACGCAAACGCATTGATGCCGGGATCACGCACGGCAAACAGTTCAAAGCTCGACGCCGACGTGCTGCCCGCCACGTGCTGACGGCGCGCCGCTTCGATCAACTTGTAGCCGATGGTATTGAGGTAATCGGTGATCAGCGGGTCGGGCACAAAGTCCGGATCGCGGCGGATCTGGCGCATCACGCGATCGCCCAGACGGCGTTCCATCTCGGGCGACAACGACGCCGTCGACGGATCGCCCATGTCGGGCAACTCGTACGTCGGCGCATCTATGACAGCCGGCTCCTTCGGCAAATACGGCGACTGCCGGCCGATCTGCACGCTGCGGTTCAGGTTGCTCTGCACCTGATCCGCCGCCACGGCAGAGCCCAACCCCGGGTTGACCGAGGCCGCCGGCGCGGACGCCACCGCCTGCGCCAGCACGGGCAGCGGCAGGGGCGCCAGCCATGTCGATAACAACACAGTGGCCGTCAGCTTGCGGACGCGCGGCCGAAAAAGGGAAAGCGTCATACGGAAAGCACGGAGAGCGGAATCAGCGCGGCAACATCGCCGCAAGCCGGGTGCTTGCTATCATAAAACGCTTCGCACCCTGCCCCGCAAAACGCGCTGTCACTCATGTCGCAACTCACCCACTTCGATTCCGCCGGACAAGCCCATATGGTCGACGTCGGCGACAAGGCTGTCACCCACCGCGTGGCCGTCGCCACCGGCACGATCCGCATGCTGCCCGAGACGTTTGCGCTGGTGCGCGATGGCAACGCCAAGAAAGGCGATGTGCTCGGGATTGCGCGCGTTGCGGCCATCCAAGGCTCTAAGCGGACGTCGGATTTGATTCCGTTGTGTCATCCGTTGGCGTTGACGAAGGTTGGGGTGGAGTTTGCGCTGGATGAGGCTTCACACACCGTCCGCTGTACGGTTCGTGCTGAGACGCGTGGGCAAACTGGCGTTGAAATGGAGGCGCTGACTGCGGTGCAGGTGGGGCTGCTTACCATCTATGACATGTGTAAGGCTGTGGATCGGGGGATGGTGATTGGGGATGTGCGGCTATTGGAAAAGCATGGGGGGAAGTCGGGGGATTGGGTGGTGGAATAATCCTGTCCCGACAAAAGAAAAGAGCGTCTTTCTGACGCTCTTTTTTGCTTATGACGGGTGGAAATCAGCGGCACTCAGCTGGAGCATATTTAGCATCCAGCGTAGGAGTAGTACTCAGTTTCACGCTGTCCTCGGGCATGCTTTTTCCGCCTGCTGCGCAGACCCACTGAATTGCAGCCATAGGCACACTGCCAGCTTGAAGATTGGCACTATCTGAATACGGCATCAGAACCAATTTGCTCTTGTTGACCGGTACTATTTCCGAGTCGTACGTCACAACAATTTCACCCGTATCTTTATTAACAGCCAAGTCCGAAACGCTCTTGGTCGCCGTGAATCTCGACATTCCTTTGGACAAGTCGCTCTGGCCTGCAATAGCGTTTTCCGCAACCAGAGTCTTGGTTTGTGCGGCAATTGTCAGACCTTCGGTAACCTTCGCACGAATGGTGTAGTCCTGATATGCCGGGACGGCGATAGCGGCCAGAATACCTACAATCGCTACGACAATCATTAGCTCAATCAGAGTGAAACCGCGTTGCGCCCTTTTCGATAATGCACCACGAAAATTCATCGATCCTCCACTAGTCATATTCCGATACTGATTGCGCGTCTCATTGCGCAAAACAGACCCACAAGACTAGCGGATGATCGGCAAAAACTGCTTCGACTCAATAAATCTTGACTGGCATTCTTATTATTCTCAGGAAATTTCCTAATTTCCTGGCGAAAGCAGACCGTCTGTTTTCAGTCGAGAACAGAAAGATTCGAGGCCCTCAAGCTTGGCTGCGCATGTCGATTGTACAAAGGTCGTCTGCGCGCCATAATCGGACCAGTACTCATGGCGCAATCGTCGCATTTGCGTAACCGCATCATCGATCTTCCCTTGGTAGGCTAACGCCACCGCATAACGCTGCACAGTCCCTGGTCCAGGATAAAGCTGCACAGCCTGGCGCTGGACTGCTGCCACGACAGGCGCCATCTCAAATGACACCCCGAGCTTCATGGCAATTGCAAGATTGGCATAGGGTGACAGCAGTGTAAGCGGTTCTTTCTCATAGTCCTTAAGCATCGCCCGATAGTCTCCTTGAAAATAATAGAGATTCTCCACCGCTCGGTAGTTTGGCCAAAGTTTGAGCAGTAACGCTGTGCCGCAGATAATAAATGTGGCGGTCAATGTCCACGCCATCTTTGGACTTGGCTTGGACAGGGTGCGACTGTCAACCCAACCCAAAGCAAATGCGAAAGGAAAGAGGAAAAACAGGTAATGGAGTGGGTACTCCAACATGGAGTGTGCGGCAAGCACCAAGATGACTGCATAGAAAAAAGCGAGTTCAGGCGTCAACTTCCGTCGCCAGACGACGATGACCAATCCCATGCAGGGCAACGCAACTGCCAGAAGCCCCAAGATGCCGACCTTGGCTAATAGGTCCAGCACAACGTTATGCGCGTTCATCGACATGACCACGTCGCCAAGTGTGTCGGTCTGAACGAACTGGTTGTAGGCATAATCGCCCCAGCCACCTCCGACCCAGGGATGCGTTTTGAACATATGCCATGCATGGTTCCAGAGCGGGGCACGGTCCGATACGCCATGCACCATCCGTTCTCCCAGGGACGTAGGCAAACCGAGATGCATGACATCGTTGGTATAAGCAACGAGCAAGTTGCACAACTGGTAGCAGAGCACAAAAACGGCCGGTGGCACCGCGGCATTCAACCAGCCTTGGAATCCCCGCCGTTCTCCCTTTTGTAGCAACCCACATAGCACGCCGACCACAACGACGTGAATCCAAGCGGTGCGCGAGAAGGTCAGCGTGATGCCCACCAAAAGCGCCATGGCAATCGGTAAGGCGAGCCATTTCCAGCGAACTGCCCGATACACCAGAAACACACATGCAGCGAGACCTATCGCCAGATAAGAGGCTACGTGGTTTGGTTGATTCAGATTGCCCCACATCCTGCGTGCCGGCGGCTCCGGCGGAAGGGATATCCAGCCCGCCGAGAAAGTTCGTACATTGAACAGTTGCAGTAACTCAATCGCTACCGTCAGCAGTGAGCCGACAATGACACCAACTGCAATTGCCTCGACCACACCCGGCACGTCCTTGCAACGCGCAGCAATTCCGACAATCCCAGCAGCTGCCAGCAACGCAACAATTGCTCCGAAAGACAAAATTGGGTTCAGTGGCGGTGCGACCAGTAACTGCAATAGCAGGACAAGCGCTAGACCGGCCGGGGCCAACACAGTCACAGGCAAGTCTCGCTTGCTGCTCCAACTGCTTGCAAGGACGAGTAGCCCCCACAAAGCCCAGACGGCCGCTGTTACAGCCTCACCGTAAAACGTCGGAATCGGATACGTATGTGGGGCGACTAGAAAGGGCGCTGCCCAGCACGCGCCGGCGGCAAACCAAGATAGCAGCCAGAAAGGCGATGAACGAGACATCGAGGTAGGTAAGGAAACAGCAACGCGCAATAAAAAGAGCGCCCGAAGGCGCTCTTTCAGGACAAGCCAGAAGTCTAACTTAGCGGCACTCAGCCGGAGCGTACTTGGATACCAACGTACCAGCAGAGCCAACCGGGGGCGTCTTACCCGCAGCGGCGCACGACCATTGAATCGGGGCAGCCGGCACAACACCAGTTGACAGCGCAGTGGCGGTACCACCGCTGCTGTAATAGGGAATCAGATTCAGAGTACCTGCACCAGCATTCGACGCATACGTGATGGTAATCACGCCAGTGCCCGAAGCGAGCTGCAAATTAGTGACGTTCTTGGTTGCCGGCACCGATGCAAAGCCGTTGGCCGGATCGTTGCCGTTCGCAGCGTTTTCAGCCACGAGAACCTTGGTAGCGGCAGCCAGCGACAGGCCTTCCGTCACGCGGGCGCGGATCGTGTAGTCCTGATACGCAGGGATTGCGATAGCAGCCAGAATACCGACGATCGCGACCACGATCATCAGTTCGATCAGAGTGAAGCCCTTCTGGACACGCTTGTTCAGACGACGCATCGATTTCATTGAATTTTCCCCCGGAAAAATTTGGTTAAGGATGATGCAGAGCTATTAGAGCAGGGAGTGTGCCAACTCGATTTCGTGAATTTGTGTGCCAAAACTGGCGCCATCCACATGTCTACCCCGACATGAAGTGACAGTTTTTGACATTGCGTGACGAAGACCGTCAATTTATCGGGCTCCACACCACATTCGCTTCCACTGCATTCAGACAAACGAATGGCAAGGGCGCCTCAAAGGCGCCCTTGCCGGGGACCGCCAACTGCTGTGCCTATCGGCACTCTGAGGGGGCATAACGAGAATCCAGCGTAGGCGTGGCAGTCCGGGTAACGTTGGTGGGCATCTGCTTCCCATTCGCGGAACAAGTCCACATCACGAGCGCGGGCGGCGGAGCGCTAGCGCTAAGATTGACATACGTCGATGAAGCTCCGCCGGAATACGGCGTCAGGATCAACTGATTCGACCCCGCTGGAGCAACCGCTGATGAAAACTGAATCGTGATTTCCCCGTTCCCGCTATTCACCTGCATGCCCGAAACGTTCTTGCTGGTAGGCAGCGAAGCCCAACCCAATGACAGATCGCTCTGCGAATTGGCGGCATTCTCCACCACCAACGCCTTCGCCTGCACCGCAATGATCAGCCCCTCCGTCACCCGCGACCGAATCGTATAGTCCTGATACGCCGGAATCGCCAATGCCGCCAGAATCCCAACAATCGCCACCACAATCATCAGCTCGATCAGCGTAAAACCGCCCGCCTGACGCCTTGTTCCCTTGCTGTGTTTGAAGCCCATGACCTCTCCCCAAAAGGCATTTTGTTGTTGGGAGGCCACCGTGCACGGACTATGCCAAGGCACACACCATATTTCGGGGAAAAAACTGGCGCGCTTTGTCGAAATTTGCGGCGCAAATCTGACCGTTCTTGACAGAATTCCGGACAGAACCCGTCATCACCTACTTTCGAGGGGATTCGTTCGGACTAGGCCTGCCGCAACGTTCGCCGGCTGAGCCACCGGCCTACGCTCACGACCAGCAGCGCCCCAACGCACCCCACCACTACATCCGCATACGGCATCGCGCGCTCAAACCACGCCGCATCGATCGGATCGGTGACGAGCATGTCGCCAGCTAGATAGCCGAGCAGCGCCGCTCCGAGTGTGATGATGACGGGAAAGCGCGCCATGACGCCCACCAGCAACGTGCTGCCGAACACGATCAGCGGTACCGACAATCCAAGCCCCAACACCAGCAGCAGAAACGTCGTGCCCGGCGGCCCCTTCTCGGCGGCGGCGGCCACGGCGACCACGTTATCGAGCGACATCACAAAGTCGGCGATGAGGATGGTTTGGATGGCCGCCCATAGGCCGGCACGCTGATGGCGATCGGCGGCCTCCTCGTCGGCTTCCGTCAGCAGCTTCACGCCGATGTAGACCAGCAGCACCGCGCCAATCGTTTTCAGGTATGGCAACGCAAGCAGCTTGACGGCCAGCACGGTCAACACCACGCGCAGCACAATGGCGCCGGCGCTGCCCCAGAAAATGGCCTGCTTCTGCTGACGCTTGGGCAGGTTGCGCGCGGCCAGCGCGATGACCACCGCGTTGTCGCCCGACAGCACGATGTTGGTCAGGATGATGGAGCCAAGTGCGAACCAGAATGCGCTTGAGGTGAGCGCCATAGTGTTCTCGAAGATGTCCTTGCGGGTTGGCGGGGAAATCGGTTTGCAGCGTCTTGTGTGCTTATACACATGTCGTGCCTGGATCGCATGCTGCATCGCGATCAAACAAAAACGGGAGCCGAAGCCCCCGTTCTCGCACAACCTCAAACCTTGCCGATTACAGCATCGCCTTGAGCAGACGTGCCATTTCCGACGGGTTCTTGGTGGTCTTGATGCCGCACTCTTCCATGATGTCGAGCTTGGCTTGCGCGGTGTCGGCACCGCCCGAGATCAACGCGCCGGCGTGGCCCATGCGCTTGCCCGGAGGCGCGGTCACGCCAGCGATGAAGCCAACCACCGGCTTCTTCATGTTGTCCTTGATCCAGTAAGCCGCGTTGGCTTCGTCCGGACCACCAATCTCACCGATCATGACCACGGCGTCCGTTTCCGGATCGTCATTGAACATCTTCATCACGTCGATGTGCTTCAGACCGTTGATCGGGTCGCCGCCGATACCGACTGCCGACGATTGGCCCAGGCCCAGCGCGGTCAGCTGGCCCACGGCTTCGTACGTGAGCGTGCCCGAGCGCGACACCACGCCGATGCGGCCCTTGCGGTGGATGTGGCCCGGCATGATGCCGATCTTGATTTCGTCCGGCGTGATCAGGCCCGGGCAGTTCGGGCCCAGCAGCAGCGTCTTGCTGCCGGCCTTACGCATCTTGTCCTTGACCATCATCATGTCGCGCACGGGGATGCCTTCGGTGATGCAAACCACCAGGTCCAGTTCAGCTTCGACAGCTTCCCAGATGGCATCAGCGGCGCCAGCGGGCGGCACGTAGATCACCGACACGGTCGCGCCGGTCTGGGCCTTGGCGTCCTTGACGGTTGCGTAGATGGGAATGCCTTCGAAGTCTTCGCCGGCCTTCTTCGGGTTCACGCCTGCCACGAAGGCGTTCTTGCCGTTGGCGTAGTCGCGGCAGCCGCGGGTGTGGAACTGGCCGGTCTTACCGGTGATCCCCTGGGTGATGACCTTGGTATCTTTGTTGATCAGAATCGACATGCTGTAATCCTTTTATGCAGCGAGCCGCGCCGACGTACTCAGCAGCGGGCGCAGCTCGCGTTCGCGTATGGTTGGGTCAGCGGGCGGCTTACTTGCCGGCGGCTGCGGCCACGACCTTCTCGGCGGCCTCTGCCATCGTGTCTGCGGCGATGATGGGCAGACCCGAGTCGGCCAGCATCTTCTTGCCGAGGTCTTCGTTGGTGCCCTTCATGCGCACAACCAGCGGCACCGACAGCGACACAGCCTTTGCTGCCGCGATCACGCCTTCGGCGATCACGTCGCAACGCATGATGCCGCCGAAGATGTTGACCAGGATGGCCTTCACGTCCGGGTTCTTCAGCATCAGCTTGAAGGCTTCGGTCACCTTCTCGGTGGTGGCACCGCCGCCCACGTCGAGGAAGTTGGCCGGCTCGCCGCCGAACAACTTGATGGTGTCCATCGTGGCCATGGCCAGACCGGCGCCGTTCACCAGGCAGCCGATGTTGCCGTCGAGCGAGATGTAGGCCAGGTCGAACTTCGAGGCTTCGATTTCCGCCGGATCTTCTTCATCCAGATCACGGTACGCAACGATTTCCGGGTGACGGAACAGCGCGTTCGAGTCGAAGTTGAACTTGGCGTCCAGCGCGATGACCTTGCCGTCGCCGGTCAGGATCAGCGGGTTGATTTCAGCTTGCGAAGCGTCGGTTTCCCAGAATGCCTTGTACAGGCCCTGCAGGGCTTGGCGGGCTTGCGGCACGCTCGCGTCGGGCACGCCGATCTTGCGGGCGATGTCGTCAGCCTGGGCGTCTTGCAGACCGGCTTGCGGATCGATCAGCAGCGTGTGGATCTTTTCCGGGTGCGATTCGGCGACCTCTTCGATGTCCATGCCGCCTTCGCTGGAGGCCATCAGCGCGACCTGCTGCGAGACACGGTCCACCACCAGCGACACGTACAGTTCCTTCTTGATGTCCGCGCCTTCTTCGATCAGCAGGCGCTTGACCAGCTTGCCTTCCGGACCGGTCTGGTGCGTCACCAGCGTCATGCCCAGGATGCTGCTGGCGTATTCCTTGACCTGCTCCATGCTCTTGGCAACCTTCACGCCGCCGCCCTTGCCACGGCCACCCGCATGAATCTGTGCCTTCACGACCCACACCGGGCCGCCCAGGGTTTCTGCGGCCTTGATAGCCTCGTCGACCGAGAAGGCCGGAATGCCGCGCGGAACCGGCACATTGTATTTGCGCAGGATTTCCTTGCCTTGGTACTCATGGATATTCATGCGTGTTTCCTTTGCTAGGCAGAGTGAGTGTGATGAGTATTGAAAACGCGAACAGCGCGGTGCCCTTCAGGACGAGGGCTCAGGCGACAGTTCGGTGGGTGGCGGTTGGATCTTGGCTTCGGGCTGGTATGCAAACCAGCGCGGGTAATGCTTGCGGACCACCTCACCCTCAAGATGCAGGGCATGGCAGCCATGGAGTTGATAAGGCGGTTTTTCACCGGGCTCGACAGGCCGGAGGTCGTTGGAGTTATCGCGCACCGGGAAGACGTCGCCCGCGAAGGCCTGGATGGCGGCGGTCGGCAACACACCACACAGCTCCGTCAGGTGCGTACAACCCGCTACGCCGCCAAGTCTCTCACGCGAGGCCTTTCGAAATCCCTTCATCAGATTCAGGCCGATGAGCTTTCGATAGGCGGGGCCAATCGTGTCGCAATGTGTTGGATACGGCACCCAGTCGGAGCACGCTTCGGCATCCACAACGTTCATGCGGGTATCGATGGTCACGCACAGCCACAGGTCATGCAGCGGCTGGCCTTCCGGGCGCACGCCGCCGCTGGCCAGGGGGATGTCACGTGGTTTGGTGTCGGTCAGGCGCGCTTCGATGTCCCACAGGCCGTCTTCCCGCAAATAGGCCTCCACCGTGATGGCACGGCGGTGGCGCATGACGCGCGGGACGGGAGCAGACAGAGGCATGGACCAGACGACTGATAGGACCGATGGAGGCGGCGCGCGCGGATCTCGCGCATCGCCCACGGGACATATGCAGCAGCGCATCAGCCGCCACACACGAACACTACCGTCCGGCAATTGAGATGAAGGACGGTACCAAAGACTTGAATTTTAACACGTCGTCACGCCCAGACTGGTCGCGTGCTGCAACGCAGTGTGAAAGCGGTTGCAACAACCGGGTAAGGTGCAACGGCCACGATCCGCACACAAGAGGATTGTCCGAGCGAATTGTTGCTAGATCGACGGCGTTCAGTCCGACTCGTCGCCATCTTCGAGCAGTTCATCGGCCCCCGCGATGATGCGCGACACCACCGACCGGGAGAATCCACGCGCCATCATGTATCGCACCTGCTTGGCCCGTTCGGCTAGATCGGCTGGTGGGCGGCCGAAGCGCTTTTCCCACAGAGCCTTGGCGCGCGCTGCTTCCGTGCTTTGCAGTTGCGCCTTGACCTCGCCCAGCGTCTCTGCGCCAAGCTGATGTGTTTTCAACTCCTGCATCAGGCGCGCCGTACCGTAGCGGCCCGCGCGGCGGTGCACCATGCTTTCGGCAAAACGCGTGTTGGAAAGCCAGTTTTCGCCCTCCAGCCAATCCAGCAGCGCATCGACCTGCTCGGCCGACTCGGCGTGCGGCACCAACTTACGGCGCAATTCGACGCGGCTGTGCTCGCGCCGAGACAGATAGCCCAGCGCACGTGCCTTCAGCGATAACGGTGGGCGTGGCAACGGCATACGGTTTCAGGCTCAAAAAGAAAACGCCCGCCGTTGGGGGACGGCAGGCGTATGAAGCTCGATAGAGCCGTCGATCTGCGCCGACGGCCAACCCAATTACTCTTCTCCGACTTCCTCGGCCACCGCGACGGCGCCCATCGGCGTCACGCCCAGTGCTTCGCGGACCTTGTTCTCGATGTCGCGGGCGAGGTCAGGGTTCTCGCGCAGGTATTCACGGCAGTTGTCGCGGCCTTGGCCGATACGCTCGCCGCCGTAGCTGTACCAGGCGCCGGACTTCTCAACGATCTTGGCTTCCACGCCAAGGTCGATGATTTCGCCCTCGCGCGACACACCCTGGCCGTAAAGGATGTCGAAGATGGCTTCGCGGAACGGCGGCGCCACCTTGTTCTTGACGACCTTGACCTTGGTCTCGTTGCCGACCACGTCGTCGCCCTTCTTGATCGAACCGATGCGGCGGATGTCCAGACGCACTGAAGCGTAGAACTTGAGCGCGTTACCACCCGTGGTGGTTTCCGGCGAGCCAAACATCACGCCGATCTTCATGCGGATCTGGTTGATGAAGATGACCATGCAATTGGTCTTCTTGATGGTGCCGGTCAGCTTGCGCAGTGCTTGGCTCATCAGACGGGCCTGCAGGCCGGGCAGTGCGTCGCCCATTTCGCCTTCAATTTCAGCCTTTGGCACCAGGGCAGCCACCGAATCGATGACGATCAGGTCAACCGAGCCCGACCGAACCAGCGCGTCAGCAATTTCTAGAGCTTGTTCACCCGTGTCCGGCTGGGAAATCAGCAGGTCCGGCACGCTCACACCAATCTTGTCGGCATAAGTGACGTCAAGCGCATGTTCAGCATCAATGAAGGCGCAAGTGCCGCCCAGCTTCTGCATCTCGGCAACCACCTGCAGTGTCAGGGTAGTTTTACCCGATGATTCCGGACCGTAAATTTCCACCACGCGGCCGCGCGGCAAGCCACCAACGCCCAGCGCCACGTCCAACCCCAACGAACCTGTCGACACGACTTGGACCGGCTCGACCTCGGCGTCGCCCATCTTCATGATGGAGCCTTTGCCGAACTGCTTTTCGATCTGCGCGAGCGCGGCAGCCAGCGCCTTCTGCTTTTCTGCGCTCATTGCGGCTGCCTTCTTACCGTCTTCCATGGTCGTCCTTCGTGCAAATTGGTGTATAAATGGGCCGCAAGGGCTTGCGATTCCAGCGGTTGCCTGCAATAACGGGCCGCAGCGTGATTGCCCCCGACACGACCCATTTCATGACTTTAGCGCCGCCAAGACTACAGCACCGCGAATTCGGAGTACTGTATAAAAAACCAGTGGTTTTGACAAGTCTCCAGAACACATATCGCGCGAAAACAATGTAGCGGGCGGGATGGGCAAGACATCTTGCCCGGCATCGCGGGGAGACACGCATGCGCATTCTGATTGCCGAAGACGACGCCACGCTGGCTGACGGGCTTACTCGCTCGCTACGCCAGGCGGGTTATGCCGTCGACCAAGCCTCCGATGGGGCGACTGCCGACGCGGCGCTGTCCGCGCAAACGGCCCAAACCTATGACCTGCTGATTCTCGACGTGGGCCTGCCGCGCATGTCCGGGCTGGAGGTCCTCAAGCGCCTGCGCTCGCGCGGGGCCATGCTGCCGGTGTTGATCCTGACCGCCGCAGACAGTGTGGAAGAACGCGTCAAGGGCCTTGATCTGGGCGCGGACGATTACATGGCCAAGCCGTTCGCGCTGTCTGAGCTGGAAGCGCGCGTGCGCGCGCTGGTGCGGCGGGGTACGGGCGGTGGCGCCACGCTTGTCCGCCATGGGCCGCTGGCATTCGATCAGGTCGGGCGCATCGCCTATATCCATGATCAGGTGGTGGAACTGTCGGCACGCGAGATCGGGCTGCTGGAGATTCTGCTGGCGCGCGTCGGCCGCCTGGTGTCGAAAGAGCAACTGGTCGACCACCTGTGCGGCTGGGGCGAAGAAGTCAGCAACAACGCCATCGAGGTCTACATCCACCGGCTGCGCAAGAAGATCGAGGTGGAAGGCATCCGCATCGCTACCGTGCGCGGGCTGGGCTATTGCCTGGAACGCATGGCCACCCCGACGACAACCGCGACGGCTGCCCATGGGTGATCGGTTGGCCTGGCCGTGGCGTCGGCATCGCGCGTCGCTGCGCGACCGTGACGACACGACTCCCGGGACTGATGGCCGCGATGACGGCGGCGATCTCACCGACACACTCCCCCACCTCGAAGACGACGCCACGCGGCCCGTCGCCCGATCCCTCTTCGGCGAAATTCTCGACTGGATGCTCGCGCCGCTGCTCTTGCTGTGGCCGATGAGCATTGCGGTGACGTATCTGGTGGCCAAGTCGATTGCGAACGCGCCCTACGACCGCGCGCTGGAATCGAGCGCGATCGTGCTCAGCCAGCAACTGCGCGAGGTGAATGGCCGCGTGACGCTGCAACTGCCGATCTCGGCACGCGAGATTTTGCGTGCCGACGAAACCGACAACATTTACTACCAGGTTCTCGGCACCAACGGCGAGTTTGTCTCCGGGGACCGCGACCTGCCCCTGCCGCCCGAAGAAGACGCCAACGCGGGGGGGCTCGTGCAACTGCGCGACGACCACATCCACGGCGCTGAGATTCGTGTTGCGTATACGTTCGTGCAGCGGCCGGGCTCTGGCGACAAGCCCGCGCTGGTGCAAGTGGCGGAGACGCTCGACAAGCGCGCGCAACTCGCGAACGAAATCATCAAGGGCGTGATCCTGCCGCAGTTCGTGATCCTGCCGTTGGCAGTAATCCTGGTGTGGTTTGGGCTGACGCGCGGGCTGGCGCCGCTCAACGCGATCCAGGAGCGCATCCGCGCGCGCAACCCGGGCGACACCAGCCCCATCGACGAAGGCGCCGCGCCGCAGGAGCTGACGCCGCTGGTGGCGTCGTTCAATGATCTGCTTGGGCGGCTGGAGCAATCGGTGCATACGCAGAAGCGCTTCATCGCGGATGCCGCGCATCAGATGAAGACGCCGCTGGCGGGTCTGCGCATGCAAGCGGAGTTGGCACAGCGCGAACAATCGCCCGACGAGCTGCGTCGCACGCTCGCGCATATCGCCGACAGCTCGGATCGCACCGCGCACCTCGTCAAGCAGTTGCTTTCTCTGGCGCGCATGGAAAACATGGGCGCCACCGACGGTCTGGTGCCGCTGGATATCTGCGCGCTGTCACGCCAGGTGGTGGCAGAGTGGCTGCCAAAGGCCTGGGCCAAGCAGATCGACCTCGGTTTTGAGGAGCCTGGGCCGCCGGTCACGATTTCGGGCAATGCGACGATGCTCGCCGAGATGCTCAACAATCTGCTGGACAACGCGATCCGCTACACGCCCGACGGTGGACATGTCACCGTGCGCGTGACCACCGCGCCGTTTGAGCCGTTCGTCTTCATCGACGTGGATGACACTGGCCCCGGCATCCCCGTGGCCGAGCGCGAACGCGTGATGCAGCGCTTCTACCGCATTCTTGGCACACAGGCCGAGGGCAGCGGTTTGGGCCTGGCCATCGTGCGCGAAATCGTGCAGCAGCACGGCGGCGACATCGAGGTGCTCGACAACGTGTATCAGGCATCTCCGCGGCTGGCGGGGGCGCGCTTTCGCATCACGCTGCATCGCGCCTCGTCTGGCGAAGAGGCCACCGCATGAGCATCACGCCCGGAACCCCTGCACGCCGCCGCTGGATCGCCAACATGCGTTGGATCGCGGCGCTGCTCGCGGTGTGGTTTGTGGTGACATTCGTGATCGCGTTCTTTGCGCGTGACCTGTCGACGCACTTTTTCAACTCGGACTGGACGTTCGCCTATTGGGTCGGCGCCCAGGGTGCGCCCATCGTTTATGTGCTGATTACCGTGCTCTATGCGTGGCGCACCAACCGCGCCGCGGATGCAGCCGCGCAACACGACGAAACGGCGCAGCATGATGCGCCGGAGTCATCTCCTCCGCCGTCCATCTGACACCAGCACGTTACGCCGCACCCAGATGGCGCAGCTTCACAAACGCCAACGCCGCCATCACCGCGTCGTTAAGCGCGTCATGCGCATCCCAGGTCGGCAAGTCCAATCCCTTCATGACAGTGGCGAAGCGCAGGTCCAGATCGGGGTCGCCCTGCTGCCGATACGGCGGCAGTTGTCGGAACTGGTAGTCGTAATACAGGGCGGAAACTTCAATCTTGGGCTGCGGCAAGCCGATGCCCAGCATGGGCACCACCACCCGATTGAGCATCGCCACGTCGAACTCAAGGTAGTAACCCACCAATGGCCGGCTGCCGATGAAGTGCAGCAGTGCATGGGCGGCTTGCTCGATCGACATACCGCTGTCCAGGTCGCGGTTGCGCAGACGATGCACGCAAATGCTTTCTGCGCGCATCTCCCCGCGCGGCCTGATGAGCAGCTCCAGGCGCTGGCTGGTCAAAATGCGATTGCCGGCGATGCGGACAGCACCGATGGAGACGATCTCGTCGGTGCGCACGTTCAAGCCGGTGGTCTCGCAATCGAGCGCGACCCACTCATCTGCAGGCGGGGCCTCGAACAGGAAGCGAAACGCCGGATCGCGCAACCTGCGCAACTGGCGCCGCCTTTGCAGTGCCTGCAGCCAGTCGGAGAGCCGTCCGTTCATGACCGCTCGCTCATATTCACATCCACTCGGTCCGCCAGCGCTGCCGCAGCAGCGCCTTGAACCGTTTAACGGCGCTCAACGCATCCTTGAGCAGATCACGCTCCAACGATGACAGGCGCGACAGATGCACGTCACACGACACCGGTTGATGCGCATCGATTTCCGCCAGCCCGGCCTTGAGCCGCAGCATCATCAGAAAGTGCAAGCTCTCGCTCAACTCGGCAGCCATGTGTGCGTCGAGCGCCTCGGCCCGCACCAGTGCATCCAGGCGCGGCACGGTGCCGGTCTCGTCGAGTACGCGGTGGGCCAGCGCAAGGCTGCGCACCCCGTGGACGATGGGGAAGATGCCCTCCTTCTTCACGTCGAGCACGGGATCGGAATCGCCAAACCCGAGAATGCGATCGCGCCAACCTGGCGCGGCACTGAAAGCCTCAATTGCAGCGGCAAAGCGGCCCAGTACGGCGTCGTTGTCGATCGTCAGTTCCGGCAACGTCCGCCGCAGTTGTTTGAGCAAGGCGGCATCGCCGCACACCGCATGCGCATCAAAAAAGATTGCCAGATGCATCAAGCCTTCGGGGCTGGGCAGGATGAGCCATTCGCGAATGCGCCGCGCAAAGTCGCTCGCGGTCATGCACCACTCGGGCCGGCTGAGCATGATGCCGCCGGGGCACGGCGGGTAGCCGAACGCGGCCAGTGCATCGGAGAAGCGCGTGACGATGCGCTGCAGGTCCGCGGGTGGCACGTAACCATCGCGCAGCACCAGCGCATTGTCCTGATCGGTCTTGAGCAACTGCTCGCCACGCCCCTCACTGCCCATGACAAACAGGCAACTGTTCTCCACGAGCTCGGGCGGCGCGATCATCTGCCAGGCCCGTTCAAACAGGCGTGCGTTGATTTCGCGCACGAGGCTGGCGACATGATCAATGCGCGAACCGCCACGTGTAAGCAACGCGACCATCCGCGTGATCTGCGCGGCCACCTGCGCGAGGGCGTCCAAGTCCTGAGCCAGGTTGATCTGCACCGTCAGCAGATACGAGTGGTTGGCCAGGAAGCTGAACACATCCAGTGATTCCAGCAAACCGAGAATCTCATCTCCGTGCGTGACGACCAGCCGGTGCACGCGATGGCGCAGCATCAGTGTCAGGGCGTCGCCGATCTGCGCGGAGGCCGGCACGGTGATGAGCGAGAACTGGCTCATCTGCCCTACCGCCAGACGATCCAGCGGTGTGCCTTGCAGGACGGCGCGCTGCAAGGAACTGCGTGTGAAGATGCCCACGCTCGGCGGGCTGCTGGTGCCATCACGCACGAGCACGTTCGAGGTGTTATGGGCTTGGAACAGCTTGACCACGGAGACCACGTCCGTGTCGGCATCCACAAAATGGGCGGGCCGGATGAAGGCATCGCTCACGCGAGAGACGGCCAGCGACTGCATCGTCTCCATGCTCTGCCGCTGTGCGATAGCGCTGAGCTTGCTGCCGAGGTCGGAAAAAAGCAGCGCACCGAAGGTGGCGTTGGCGGCAATGAGGTCACGCACGGCCTGACGTGCTACCTGATAGACCACCACTTCTTCAGCCGCGACGAAGCGGCTGCTTGCCTTGCCGGCCACCAGCGCCCGACCGTCGAAGCAATCGTCGGGGCCATAGGTGGCAATCAGTTCGTCGCCGTCGTACTGAGCGACGTGACCTTTGATGATCAGGAACAGGTGCAGCGGTGCAGCACCCGTATCGAGGATGATCTGCCCTTCCGGGCAATAGCCGATGTCGACGGCATCGCGCACCAGGCGCTGCTCGTCCTGATTGAGGCAATCGAACGGCCAGACGGCGAAGTTGAAAGCGCTGGGCATGGTTGCCTTGAAGGCGGGCGATGCAATCGCGTCACCCGCCTCCCATCAGCGAGGCGAATAGCCGATCAGTGGCCCGATGCGCCAGCCGCACCGAGACCCGTTTCCGAACGAACCTGCTGCGCGGCAAACGACGCCTTCTCGTTCTTGGCGCGAACACTGCTGTCCAGCACCGAGAACAGCCACACGCCCACGAAGCCGATCGTCATCGAGAACAGCGCGGGCGACGTGTACGGGAACCACGCCGAGCCCTTCGGATAGCCAAGCGTGGCTTCCCACACCGACGGCGAAACGATCGTCAGACCCACCGACGAGATCAGCCCCAGGAACCCGCCAATGACCGCACCACGCGTGGTGCAGCCCTTCCACAGCATCGAGAGGAACAACACCGGGAAGTTGGCAGACGCCGCCACCGCAAACGCCAGCGACACCATGAACGCGATGTTCTGCTTCTCGAAAGCGATGCCGAGCAACACGGCGATCACACCGAGCACCAGCGTGGTGATGCGCGACACCCGCAGCTCATCTGCGCTGTTGGCCTTGCCGTTCTTGAAGACCGTGGCGTAGAGATCATGCGACACCGCCGACGCGCCCGACAGCGTGAGACCCGCCACCACCGCAAGGATCGTTGCAAATGCCACGGCCGAAATGAAGCCGTAGAACACATCGCCGCCGACCGTCTTGGCCACCAGCACGGCTGCCATGTTGGCCGTGCCCGCGCCGCCCTTGATGACACCCTTGGCCACGTCGGAGAGCTCAGGGTTCGTCAAGACCAGCGTAATCGCACCAAAGCCGATGATGAAGATCAGGATGTAGAAGTAGCCGATCCAGGTGGTTGCCCAGAAGACCGATTTGCGTGCTTCCTTGGCATCGGGCACCGTGAAGAAACGCATCAGGATGTGCGGCAGACCAGCGGTGCCAAACATCAGCGCCATGCCGAACGAGATGGCCGAGATCGGATCCTTGATGAAGCCGCCCGGCGCCATCACAGACAGACCGATCTTGGCAGCCTCGTCGGGCGATTTGCCAGCATTGGCTGCAATGGCGGTCTTGACCTGTACCGCCTTGGCGAACAGCGCTTCAAAGCTGAAGCCGTACTGCGCCATCACCATGATCGCCATGAAGGTCACGCCGGCCAGCAGCATGCACGCCTTGATGATCTGCACCCAGGTGGTTGCGGTCATGCCGCCAAAGAGCACGTAGACCATCATCAACGCACCGACGATCACCACCGCGATCCAGTAATCCAGCCCGAACAGCAGCTTGATGAGCTGACCTGCACCGACCATCTGAGCGATCAGATAGAACGCCACCACCACCAGCGTGCCAACTGCGGCAAAGCTGCGGATGGGGCCTTGCTCAAACCGGTAGCCGGCCACGTCCGCAAAGGTGAACTTGCCGAGGTTGCGCAGACGCTCGGCCATCAGGAACGTGATGATCGGCCAGCCGACCAGAAAGCCGATGGAATAGATCAGGCCATCGTAGCCGGAGGTCATCACGGCCGCGGAAATGCCCAAGAAGGACGCAGCGGACATGTAGTCGCCCGAGATGGCCAGGCCATTCTGGAAACCGGTGATGCCGCCGCCCGCCGTATAAAAATCTGCCGCGGAGCGCGTACGCTTGGCTGCCCACTTCGTAATCCACAGCGTGCCGGCCACAAACAGCGCAAACAGCACGATGGCCGTGGTGTTGGTTTCCTGCTTGGCGGTCTGTCCGACATCGCCGCCGGCAGCCAGAGCTGCTCCGCAGGCGCCAGCGGCCAGTAGCGCCACCAGCAGAATCGAAAGCATCTTCTTCATTTGGCGACGTCCTTCAGGATGTCCTGCGTGAGTTGGTCGTATTCGCTGTTGGCCCGGCGCACGTAGATGCCGGTAATGACGACGGTGAAGATGATGACCGCCATACCGACTGGCACGCCCACGCTCATCACGCCTGTACCCACCGGCTTGGCGAGAAACGCCTTATCGAACGCGATCAGCGCGATGTAGCCGTAGTACACGGCCAGCATCAGCACTGTCAGAACAAGTCCGAGCTTGTTGCGTCGCTGTTTGAGCTGCGCATATTTCGGATGCGCCTCGATTTTTCCTACCAATCCATCCTGCATCGCCTGTCTCCTGGTTTGCTCTTGGAATGTGTGCGGCGATTCTGGATAGCGAAACTGACTGAACTCTTACTCACGCCGTCTGTGGCGGTTTACTGCGATAGTGGTTTTCCCTAGCGCTGCAGAACAACGTAAGAAACACTGCAAGGCATCCGGCGGAAAATGAGCCGCTGACCGGCGTCCCTCGCCCAAATTGACGCTGGCAAGCGCGGGCATCTTGTGCGTATGCACATTCGCAAGAGGTGCATATACCGTCTGGCACTGCCGGCACAAAGCGGGGGTCAGATGATGCAGCGCACGCGTCGCCGCAAGGGCTCGACCGATGCACCGCCACTCGACCCGAGCGCGCCCAAGTGCTTGATTTCCTTGAAATCCCGGCCGTCGATCGCGTGCATTGAAAGGCACATGCTTGTCAGAACGCCGTAAGTTTCGGCTTCCACAATCGTTGACACTTCCGCGGGCGAAAAGCGTTTGCGTTGTCATGTCCATGCCCAGCGGGACGACCTACGAAAAGAACAGGAGACAACATGGCAACCGTGCAAAGTGCACCGAACGCGCCCGTCGGGCGTGTGCAGCCCGCGCCCATGACGAAGGAGGAGAAGAAAGTCATCTTCGCCTCGTCGCTGGGGACGGTGTTCGAGTGGTACGACTTTTATCTCTACGGCTCGTTGGCGGCCATCATCGCCAAGCAGTTCTTCTCGGGCCTGGACCCCACGGCGGGCTTCATCTTTGCACTGCTGGCGTTTGCTGCCGGCTTCCTGGTGCGCCCGTTCGGCGCGCTGGTCTTCGGCCGTCTGGGCGACATGATTGGCCGCAAATACACGTTCCTGGTGACCATCGTCATCATGGGTACGTCAACGTTCATCGTCGGTCTGCTTCCGTCGTACGGCACGATTGGCGTCGCCGCGCCGGTCATTCTGATCGCGCTGCGCATGCTGCAAGGTCTGGCGCTGGGCGGTGAGTACGGTGGCGCCGCCACGTATGTCGCCGAGCATGCCCCGCACGGCCGCCGCGGTGCCTACACGTCGTGGATCCAGACGACGGCCACGCTGGGCCTGTTCCTCTCGCTGGTCGTCATCCTGGCCGTGCGCGAACTGACCGGCAAGGCATTCGACGACTGGGGCTGGCGCATCCCGTTCCTGGTGTCGATCCTGCTGCTCGCCACGTCGGTGTACATCCGTCTGTCGATGAGCGAGTCGCCGGCATTCCAGAAGATGAAGGCTGAGGGGAAGACCTCCAAGGCCCCGTTGACGGAAGCTTTCGGCCAATGGCGCAACCTGAAGATCGTGATCCTGGCGCTGCTCGGCCTGACCGCCGGCCAGGCTGTGGTGTGGTACACGGGCCAGTTCTACGCGCTGTTCTTCCTCACGCAGGTGCTGAAGGTCGACGCCTTCACGGCCAACGTGCTGATTGCGGTGGCGCTTGCCATCGGCACGCCGTTCTTCGTGTTCTTCGGGTCGCTGTCTGACCGCATCGGTCGCAAGAAAATCATCATGGCCGGCTGCCTGCTGGCGGTGCTGACGTACTTCCCGCTGTTCAAGGCGCTCACGCACTACGCCAACCCGGCGCTGGAGCGCGCCCAGCAGACCGCGCAGATCACGATCACGGTCGACCCGAAGGAGTGCTCGTTCCAGGGCAGCCCGATCGCCCGCGAAGTGGACTTCCGCTCTTCGTGTGACATCGCCAAGCGCACGCTGGCGCAATCGTCGGCCAGCTACGAGACGGTTGACGGCCCGGCCGGCACGGTCGCCACGGTGTCGATTGCGGGCAAGCAGATCACCTCGCTCAACGCCACCCGCACGGCAGACGGTCAGAACTTCGACGCCGATAGCAAGGCCAAGATCGCCGACTTCAAGAAGCAGGTGAGCGAGTCGCTCAAGGCGGCCAACTACCCGGCCAAGGCCGATCCCGCCCAGATGAACACCATCATGGTGCTGGTGATCCTGGTGATCCTGGTGATCTACGTGACCATGGTCTACGGCCCGATCGCGGCGATGCTGGTGGAGATGTTCCCGACACGCATCCGCTATTCGTCGATGTCGCTGCCGTATCACATCGGCAACGGCTGGTTTGGGGGCCTGCTGCCGACCATCTCGTTCGCCCTGGTGGCCCAGAACGGCAATATCTATCACGGTTTGTGGTATCCGATCTGGATCGCGGCCATCACCTTCGTGATTGGTGTGCTGTTCGTACGCGAAACCAAGGATGTGGATATCTATCGCAATGATTGAGACAGGGGGTTGACATATTCGCCGAAGACGGTAGAATCCCGCTTCTTCGGCGAATTAGCTCAGTCGGTTAGAGCGACGGAATCATAATCCGCAGGTCCGGGGTTCGAGTCCCTGATTCGCCACCAAATACCAAAAAGCCCTGCTCCGGCAGGGCTTTTTGCTTTTCTGCTGCAGCCCTGCCAGCCGCCAGGGCCATCACATTACGCAAGCGCCTCCGCTTGCGCAGGCACCCCGGCGGCCACCGCCAACACCCAATCCGTCGTCAAGGCCGGCTGCGTCACGGGCAGCATATGGCCGCCGTCGATGATGCGCAGGTTCACACGGTCGAGCTTCTGCTTGAGCGCTTCGCCCTGGCGCTTGACGTTCAGGATGCGGTCACCGCGGCCGTACAGCACGTCGACAGGCACCGTCATCGAGGCATAGCGGCGTTCCATGTCGGGCAGATCTTCCGGCGCAGAGACCAGATCCGACGAAGCCGCATAGAACACATGCGGACGCAGCCCCAGCAAGCCGCCGCCCTTGAACGGGAAATCCTTCGGCATGGCCTCGGGCGCGAAGACCGCGGCGATGGCCTTGCGCGAATTGATGATCGACAGAGGAATCGCAAGCGTCCATGACACCAGCCTGCGCACCAGCGGCGACGGCAACACGAGGCCCTTGAACGCACCGGGCGGCGTGCTTTCTGCATGCGTGAGCGGCGCGATCAACGCAAGCCGGCGAATGACTTGCGGATGGTTCAGCCCCACCGCCAGTGAAATCGCCCCGCCAAGCGAATGCCCCACCAGCACGGGCTTGTCGAGCTCGAGCTTCTCGATGCACTGCGCGACCATGCGCGCCTGCGCGTAGATGTTGGCCGGCGAATCGGCGCCGCGCACGGATCGCCCAGCCCCCGGCCGGTCGATCACGATCACGCGATGCGAGCGCGCAAGCCGGTCCATATCCAGATACGCGAAGTTGCGCAGGTTGCCGCACAAGCCGTGCACGAACACGATGGCCGGCCCCTTGCCCCGATCGGTGTAATGCACGCGATCTGCCCCGACATCGAGGAACTTGCCTTCGGGCGGGAATCCTTTTGTGACGCGGCGTGCGATGAAGAAGGTGAACGCAACGGGCGCGAGGATGGCAAGCGCGATGACGCCAAAAATGGTGCTGGTCATAATGTCCACGATACGGGAGGCAGTTAAGCGGGCTGTGCCGCGCCGATCGGCTGCGCGCGACGTTCGAACTGCATGGCGCTGTCGGCCAGTGTGCCGAACTTGAGCATCATCAGATCGCGCGCGTAGTTCTGATACGACTTCCACGGCTGCTTGTCGCCCTGTTTGGGCAGGATGGCCGCCGCGCGTTGGATGTAGCCGGATGTCAGTTCGACGGCGGGCTCGCGGCTCATGGCTTCGTCATCGAGACGTGGCACGCAGGTATCAAAACCGTTGGACTGCATGTGGTTGAGCAACCGGCAGACGTACTGCGCGATCAACTCGGCCTTCAGCGTCCACGACGCATTCGTATAGCCAAACGACGACGCGAGGTTTGGCACGCCGCTGTACATCATGCCCTTGTACGACACCGTCTCGGCCAGATTCACGGCACGCCCGTCGACGGTGATGGCCGCCCCGCCCAGCACCTTCAACTTGAGCCCTGTGGCCGTGACGATCACGTCGGCATCTAGATGCTCGCCGCTCTTGAGCTGCAGGCCGGTCGGCGTGAAGCATGCAATCTCGTCGGTCGCAATCGAGGCCTTGCCCGCGCGGATCGTCTTGAACAGATCGCCGTCCGGCACGAGGCACAAGCGCTGGTCCCACGGGTTGTAGCGCGGCGTGAGGTGTTTGCGCACGTCGAACCCGGGGCCGATCTGCTTGCCGGCCATGCGGATGATGAAGTCTTTGAATGCCTTCGGCTTGCGACGCGCGAGGCTGTAGAAGTACATCGTCAGCAGCACGTTCTTGGTGCGCACCAGCCGGTGAGCGAGGCCGGACGGCAACCAGCGGCGCAATGTGTTGGCCACGGCATCCTGCTCCGGCCGCGAGACGATGTACGTGGGCGAGCGCTGCAGCATCGTCACGTGCTGCGCGGTGCCGGCCATCGCAGGCACCAGCGTGACGGCCGTGGCGCCGCTGCCGATCACCACCACGCGCTTGCCGGCGTAAGACAGATCGCTCGGCCAATGCTGCGGATGGACGATGCGACCTTGGAACGTGTCCATCTCGGGCCACGTCGGAGCGTGGCCTTCTTCATAGTCGTAGTAGCCGCTGCACATGTAGAGGAACTTGCAGGTGAGCTGCACCGGCTCCTCGCCCGCGCCATCGCTGCGCAGCGCCTGCACCGTCCAGCGCGCTGCGGCGGAATCCCAGCTCGCACCCGTCACCTTGTGACGAAAGCGGATCGACTTGTCGATGCCGAACACACGTGCGGTCTCGCGGATGTAATCGAGAATCGTCTGGCCGTCGGAGATGGCCTTGCTGCTGTGCCACGGCCGGAAGCTATAGCCGAGCGTGAACATGTCGGAGTCGGAACGGATGCCGGGATAGCGGAACAGGTCCCACGTGCCTCCGATGGTTTCGCGCCCTTCCAGGATGGCGAAGCGCGCCGACGGACAACGCTCGCGCAGGTGATACGCCGCGCCAATGCCCGAGAGCCCCGCGCCGACGATGAGCACGTCGAGGTCTGCCTCCGGCGCGGCAGCCCGGTTGCGGGGCGCGCCCGGGTTGGCGCTTCGCTCCATCGTCGTGTCCATGCGGTCTCCTGTTCGCGGCCCGGATGCGGGCGTGGCAAATTTCGCCTTAAATGTGGTGTGATTCGTCACCACTTTAATTTTTGGACGTCCTGACGTCAAATAGCGAAATGGAGAAAACATTTGAAACAGCCGACGCGCCCGCCAAGAAAGGCCGCCCGTATGGCGGTGTGGCGCCAGAAGCACGTGCCGCAGAACGCCGGGATGCGTTGATCCGCGCCGGCACGCGCGTGTTCGGCACAGTGGGCTTTCGCAAGGCCACCGTGCGCGCGATCTGCCAGGAAGCGAAGCTCAACGACCGGTACTTTTACGCCGCGTTCGACAGCACCGAAGCCCTGCTGCGTGCGACCTACCAGCAACATGCCGAAGACTTGCGCACACGGGTGTCGGACGCCACCGCCGCTGTCAGCAACACGCTGGAAGCGCGCGTCGACGCTGGCCTGCACGCGTTTTTCGCGTTCCTGCGAGACCCGTGCGCGGCGCGCGTGCTGCTGCTGGAAGTGATGGGCGTGAGCCCGGAAACGGACGCAACCTACCAGCGCAACCTGCTGGAGTTCGGCAAGCAGATCATGGCGAATGCCCAACTGCCAGGCGCCCACAGTGACGACGATGCCGAGCTGCGCGCCGATCAACGCATCATCGGTCTTGCGCTTGTGGGTGCCCTGACAAACGTCGGTGCAGCGTGGCTGCTGACCGGCTATCGAGATCCCGAAGAAAAGATGGTGCGCAACTGTCGGCAGGTCGTGCTCGGCACATTGCGCACCATGCTGGGCACTTAGGCGGAGCCTTCAGGCTTGCCTAGCCGGACCACGGTCACGCCCGGCGCCAGATGCCGCAACGATGGCTGCAGCAGCACGCAGTTGTCGTACGGCGTGACGATCTGCAGGTCTCCATCGGTGGCGATGACGGTGCCAGCTCGCGCGATGGTCTCCATGCCGCGATAGCCGTCCGCAAAACGGAACGCCGTGGAGTTGGCGACGACCGGATCGGTCACGCGAATGCAGCGCACGCCCAGCGCGGGCGCCATGCCTAGCCATTCCGATACCGCAGCTGCATCGACGGTGCCCAGCGCCACCAGGAAGCGCGCGCACGCATCCAGCGCCACATCGCGGCTCACGCGCTCGAAGTGCTGACCGCATTCGATCAGCAACGCGTTCTTGGGACTGGCGGCATCGCCAAAGCCGCCGTAGTCGCGCAGGCGGCGGCCTGCGGCATGGCCGGCATCGATCATCAGATGCGAAGGCGCACCGACCTGGCGGCCCAATGCGACGCCTTTGGCATGCGGACCGGTCAGCATCAGCGGCTGGGCCTTCTCGTGCATCGAGTGGATATCGAGCAGGTAATCAACCGTGTCGATCACCGGGCGCAACGCGCGCGCGCGGCGCAGTTCCAGCGTATTGCCCAGGCCATCGAGCTTGTCGGCAGACCACACGCGGTTCAAGTCTTCGTCGATAAATCGCGTGGCATCTGGGTCGTTAATGTCAAAGCGCTCGTACGCCTCCACATTGGCGAATGACAGCGTGAGCCGGCCCCGTGTCGGGCGCACGCCGGCACCTAGCAGCGTATCCACCGCAATCGCGCCGCACAGCTCATTGCCATGCGTGAGCGCGTTGATCATGACGTGGGGCCCAGGCATGCCGCTATCGAACGTATGGACGTAATCAATGCCGTGCGTGCCTGTCTTCCAGCGGCGGATATCCGGCTTCTGCAGCTCAATTGGGTACACCGGCAGCGTGGCGCGCAGCGCCTCCAGGGTCATCATGCGAAATCCTTCGGTGTGACGAGAAGTTCTGTTCAGGTTCAGTGCGCACGCGCACGTCCGCGCAGCATCCATAGCGAGGCCAGGCTGATCAGCGTGGTCGCAAACACATAAAAACTTGGCGACGTCTTGATGTGCGTGACACCAATCAGCCACGTGACGATCAGCGGCGAGAACCCGCCGAAGATCGTTACCGACAAGTTGTAGCTCAGCGCCAGGCCCGTGCCGCGCGTACGCGTCGGAAAGATGTCGGCCAGGAGCGCGGGCAGCGGCGCCAGGATGGCGGCCAACAGCACGCCCACAATCGCCTGCATGACCAGCAACGTCCAGAACGTCGGTTGTGCGACCAGCGTGGCAAACATGGGATACGTCGACAGCGCGATTACCACCATCGCAATCGACACCACGCGGATGCTGCCGAAGCGATCTGCCAGCAAGCCGAACGCGGGCGCCATCACCATCAGCATCGCGCCCGTGATCATCGTGCAGACCAGCGACGCACTGGTCGCGATGTGCAGTTGATTGATGGCATAGGTCGGCATGTAGACCTTCTGCACATAGTTGAATGCGGTGACGGCCACGACCACCCCCGCGCCCAGCAGCAGTCCGGGCAAACCCTGCGTGAGCGTGTCGCGCAGCGGCGAGCGCGCTTGCAGCGCGGCCGGCGCTTCCGCCTGCATGGCGACGAACTCCGGCGTTTCCGGCGTATGGCGGCGGATATAGACGCCGATCGGCCCGATCAGCAAACCGAACAGGAACGCCGCGCGCCAACCCCATGATTCCACCTGGGCGGTGGTCAGCGCGTAGGTGATCCACGCGCTCAAGCCTGCCGCCAGCAAGGTGGCGAGACCCTGCGTGGCGGCCTGCCAGCTTGCGTTGTAGCCCATGCGCTTGCCGTTGGCGTGCTCGATCATGAACGCCGTGGCCGATCCGAATTCACCGCCGGCCGAAAAGCCCTGCAGCAGTCGCGCCACGATCACGATGGCTGGCGACCACAGGCCGATCGACGCATAGGTCGGCGCAAACGCGATCATCGCCGTGCCCAGCATCATCAGCAGGATCGACCACGTCAGCGCAGCCTTGCGCCCGACACGGTCTGCATAGCTCCCAAGCACCATCGAGCCCAGCGGCCGCATGATGAACGACACGCCAAACGTGCCGACCGAGAGCATCAGCGAACTCCACGCATCACCTGTCGGGAAGAACAGCCTGCCGATGGTGATGGCGAAATAGCCGTAGATCAGCAGATCGTAGTATTCGAGCGCGTTGCCGACGCTGGCCGCCAGTACGGCACGCCAGGGCGAGGGATGTCGATGGGTGTCGGTGGCGCGTGCGGATGGGCCGCTCGCATTGAGGGTGTGGGCTGGCATGGTTGTCTCCCCGTGGTCTGTGCCGATCCGCCTGTTTTGCTGAATAACGCTGGCGGGCGAAGGTTGCGGAGGAGTCTAGGTGCCGTGCCCACGCGGCTTGTGCCGTTTCGGCACAAGGTTGGGCTTTTTGCGATGCGGGTCAGGCGAGATCGGCGCGGACGTTGGCATTGGCGTTTTCGACGGCCCGTTGCCACACCTCGTCAAGCAGCGCGCTCTGGTTGCTGCGCACGCGCATCATGCGGATGTTGACGTGGATGTGCCAGGCGTCGTCGCCAGCGGGGCGCAGTTCACCCGCGTTCAGGTGCGCCCTGGCCAGGCGATACGGCAGCCACGCCATGCCGAATCCACGCAAGGCCATCTCTTCCACCGCTTCATAAAAATCCGCCTGGAACACCGGCTGCAGATGCGCCTTGCGATCGGCAGCGGCCAGATGGCTGTCCAGCATCTGCCGCAACGTCAGCCCCCGCGCAAAGGCCAGCCACGGCAGCGGTGCGGCGGCCGAACCCGGCAGCGTGAAGCGCGGGCGGCCGCGCTTGTCGGGGGCGCTCACCGGCACGAGCGTCTCGCTGCCCAGCAGGCAGTGGTCGTACTTGCGCGGATCGAGCAGCGCATCGGCCTGCGGGCTGGCGTAGGCGATGAGCAGATCGACCGTGCCATCGGCAAGTGCCAGGACGCCCTCCTGCGTGCCGCCCGTCGTCACGCTAAGCGGAAACACGCCGCGTTGGCGTGCCAGCGTTTCATACCAGCCGGGGACGAAGGTGCGCGCCAGCGTGCGCCCTGTGCCGATCTTGAGCGCCACGGGCAGTTGCGCCTCCCGCAGCAGCAAGCGCGCATCGTTCAGGCCATCGACGGCATTGGCCGCGGCATCCAGAAACAAGCGCCCCGCCGCCGTGAGCGTGACGGGATGCTCGCTGCGCTCGACCAGTGCGGTGCCCACCCATTCCTCCAGGGCCTTGATCCGGCGGCCGAATGCGGGGTGCGTGACGTTGCGGTTCTCGGCGGCGCGGCTGAAGCTGCGCGTCTTGGCGAGTTCCTTGAAGTCTTCCAGCCATTTGATCTGCATGGCGCGTCCGGGTGGGATGGTGAGCGTGAGGTCTGCGCATTATCTCCGCAGCCTGCACGAACGGGCTTAACGTGCGTGCCGTATCGTTATCATCTTGAGCAAACGATCCGCCACACCTTCATGACCGCACCCCGCCCGCTGTCCATCGGCATCGCCGGCGCCGGTAACGCCGGACTTGCCGCTGCCATCGCGTTTGCCCGCCAGGGGCACAACGTGCACGTCTTCGAAAAGCACCCGCAGCTGACCGCCATGGGTGCGGGCCTGCTGATCCAGCCGCAGGGTATCCGCGCGCTGGAGGCACTCGGCGTGGGCCGCGAGCTTGAGGGCATCGGCGCGCCGATCGACCGGCTGATCGGCCTGAGCCATCGCGGCTGGCGTCTGCTCGACATCGACTACGCCGAGACGCCCGGCCGCGCCGTCACGCGGCATGCGCTGTCATCCATGCTGTACGACGCAGCGTTGCACGCGGGCGCATCATTCCACTTTGGTTGCGCGATCCAGCAATTGCTTGTTGATGGACCGCGCGCGCAGGTCGCGCACACGCAGGGCGAATCAATCTTCGATCTGTTTGTGATTGCCGATGGCGCGGCCTCTGCGCTGCGTGAGCCCGCAGGCCTGGCCGGCCCGTCGAGCACCTATCGATGGGGCACGCTTTGGTTCCAAGGGTGGGTGGATGGCTGGAACCCGCGCGTGCTGCAGCAGCGCTTTCGCGGCACACGCGAAATGATGGGCCTGCTGCCTACCGAAGTGGACGGCACCCGCACTCGCCTATCGATGTTCTGGAGTCTGCCCGGCGATGCCGTGGACGCCTGGCGCCAGACCGACATCACGCAGTGGAAGGCGCATGTGCTGAGCCTGTGGCCGCACGCCGCGCCCATGGTCGAACAGATCGGCTCTCACGACGATATGCCTTTTGCCGTCTATCGCCACACGTGGCCGCGCGCGTTGGCCAAACCACCTTACTGCGTCATCGGCGATGCCGCGCATGCCATGAGCCCGCAGCTCGGTTTGGGGACCACGCTGGCCGCGCAAGATGCCCTGGCACTTGCCGCGTGCGTGCAAGTGCATGGCCCCACCCATGGCGCGCTCGCCTACCACGCCCGTCGTCTGCGCACCGTGCAGGCCTACCAGACGCTAAGCCGTGCGCTCACGCCATGCTTCCAGGCGCAATACGGCGGTTGGATGCGAGACGTGGTGTTTGCCACCGGCTTGCGCGTACCCGGTGTCGCATGGCTGATGAAACGCAGCTTGGCAGAGCCGCCCGCTCGCGATGCCGCATTCGCTCCAGCTGCGGCTTCCACGTCTACGAGCGAAAAGCCCCAAGCATGACACCACGCCATCCATCAGCATGAGCCTGTTGCACACATTCCTTCCCGAGCATCAGTTCAGCGAGCAGCACCACATACGGGTCAATGCATCGCCCGCGCGCGTGCTCGACATGGCCTCGCAACTTGACGTCACGGATTTCCCGGTAGCCAGGCTGTTCCTGCACCTGCGCGCCATCCCGGCGCGCATCGCCGCCGCGATGGGCAAGCCCAGTGCGCGACGTATCGATGCCGGATTCGGCCTGCACGATTTCACGGTACTCGGCCGCGATGGAGATCGCGAACTCGCGCTCGGCCTCGTCGGCCGCTTCTGGGAATCCGACGGCGGACTCGTCCACGTTGAAGCCAGCGCGTTTCGCACGTTCTCCGAACCCGAGATCGCCAAGCTGGTCATGACGTTCGTTGCCGAATCCGACGGCACCGGTACGCTGCTGACCACCCGCACGTGCGTGCATTGCTCCAGCACATCGGCCCGCCGCCGCTTCACGCCTTACTGGGTGCTGATCCGCATGCCAAGCGGACTGATCCGGCGGATGATGCTGCAGCGGATCAAGCAACTCGCGGAGGCACACGACGCCCCGCTTACACGTCCAGAATGACCAACGTGCCCGTGCTGCCGGCATCCACGCAGTGCGGCACGCCGGCGGGCACGACATACAGCTCGCCGCGCGACACCGTTACCGCTTCGCCGTCGATGCACAGGCGCAACTCGCCATCGATCACCAGCAGGCCTTCGGCATAGTCGTGCACTTCGTCGGGATACGGCGTGCCGTCCATGCGCAGCACCTTGAAGTTGCCGCCGCCAAAGCGCTCCAGCACGCGAGACGACCATGCGCGCGGCAACGCATCGGCCTCTGCATTGAGATTGAAAAACGGCACGCCGACCTCGCCCAAGGAAAAGGAAGCGCCGAGCATACCAGCCGATGGATAACGAGAAAGGGCGCCCGCATTGCTGCTGGGGCGCCCTTACTACGTGGCGGTCGGCGTGCGCTTAAGCGTCGTAGGATGCGAGGTCCATCTGGGACAGCGCATTCATGTCATCCGCCGGCCTCAGGTGGTCCACGCGGTAACCGTGTTTGTACACCGCCACCAAGCGCACTTCGTTCACCGGTTCGATGTTCAGCTTCATGCGGATGCGCGACACGTGGCTATCGATTGTGCGCGTGTACTCCGATGAATTACGGCCCCACACCTGTCCGAAAATATGGTCGCGCGACAGCGTGCGGCCCACGTTCGAGAACAGCAGCAGCGCCAGCTGAAATTCGATGCCCGTCAGCGTAACGGGCTCGCCGTGCAGTGTGATCTGCTGGCGTTGTGGGTTGAAGTGGTACGGCCCTACCGAGAACGGCAGGCGGCCATACGGGATCGGATACGCACGGCGCAGCAACGCATCGACGCGGGCACGGAGCTCGGCAATGCGGAACGGCTTCGCAATGTAGTCATCGGCGCCTTGGGTCAGTGCGCGCACGATGCTCTTTTCACCTTCTTCGGCTGTGACGAACAGGATGGGAAGCACGTCCCTGTGACGGCTGCGCACCACGCTCAGCACATCGATACCGAGCATGCCCGGCGTGTGCCAGTCGAGGATCAGCATGTCGTACGACGATCGGCCCAGCATGCGCAGCAACGTCGCTCCATCGCTGTAGGGCGTCACGTCGTGGCCAGACTGGGACAGGATCTGGACGATGACTTCGCTTTGGAAGGGATCGTCTTCAAGCAAGGCGATACGCATGTTCGGCTCCATGAAAATTGCGCACATGCGTGCCGGATGGCGCGAGCGTTGATAGCGCCCGACCGTCGCGTTCAGCGCGATCCGTTGCATGTGTTACGTGTTTGCAATTTTCGTGGCGAGGTTTGCTACGAACCATGAGAAGAGTCCTAATTTGTGAAGCGCCTTGAATCATCCGGTGCCGCATTCATTCCACGAAATCTGGACAAAAAAAAGCCCGGACAACAAGGTCCGGGCGGCGGTATTTCCCACAATGTGACGGGATCGGAAACACCCAAGGGTCGCATGTGCCAGACTGCGTCGCTGTGCGCCGGGGGGACACACTGCAACGCTTACGGGGGATAACGTCAAGAAGGGTCAGACGTACTGGTCGGCACACGCGAAGCGCATGATGCCGTGCGATACGCGCTGTCGGAGCAGTCGTGACAACATTTGACGCGCCCGCTTCTGAGCCGTCACGCCTCAGGTGGGATCCGCGTTTTCCAGCTCTTGCCGAATCGACTCGGTCAGCATGTCGATCAACAATCGAACGCGTTTGGGAACGAACCGGGCGGATGGCGTGACGAGGTTGATCGGCTCTCCGCTGGTCGCATAATCGGGCAGCACGCGCACGAGGCGAGGCAGCGGAGCGTTGGCGCGCGCCACGGCACTCGCGTACAGCGGCAGCGGGCCGATGCCAGCGCCCGACGCGATCAACGTTTCCAGATAGATAAGGCTGTCGGAGTTCAGGCGGGCGCGCACGGCCACCGTTTTCAGGCCATCGGGGCCAACGAGGCGCCATTGCGTTTCGCCGCGGCCGGTGCCGCGGAAATCGAGGCAGCAATGGTCGGCCAGCCCTTGCACGGTGTCTGGAGCGCCGCGGCGCTGCAGGTAATCGGGCGAGGCGAACAAGCCGATGCGCAACACACCAAGCGACCGCGCCACGAGAGAACTGTCGGCCAAGCGTCCGACGCGGACAGCAAGGTCAAATCCTTCCTGCACCAGATCGACATTACGCGGCGTCAACACCACGTCCAGGTCAATCTCCGGATACTGCTGCATGAAGCGCGCCGCGACAGGCGCCACCAGGAGGCGGCCGACGTCTTCGGAAGACGTGATCCGGACCTTGCCGCGCGGCAGGTCTTGCAGCTCGCCGGCGCAGGTCGTGGCGCGTTCGATGTCTTCCAGTGCATGCGACGCCACCTGATACAGACTCTGGCCGGCATCGGTCAAATGCAACGTGCGCGTTGTGCGTTGTAACAGTCGTACGTTCAAATCCTGTTCAAGCGCCGCAATGCCCCGGCTGACGGACGATTTGGGCAGATCGAGCCGCGTTGCCGCTGCCGTGAAGCTCCCCGCTTCGACCACGCGCACGAACAGCGCCAATTGGTTCAGATCCATGGTTTTCCTCCTTTTATCGTGATGCGCGCCGGCCTGGGATTGTGATTGTCTCGCCGGGAGCAACATTTTTTCCCACAATAACCGACTAGTGCAAACCGGGCAACCACCCTACATTTGGCATATGACAAACGCCCGATTTCAGGAGAACAACATGGAAACCCTCGTGCAACCGCAAGTGCAACGTGGCCGCCGCGTGGAGCGCATCATCACGGGCCGCCCCACCTCGGACGGCGCGGGCGTGAAGCTCACGCGCGTCCTGACGAACAACCTGCAACGTCGGCTGGACCCGTTCCTGATGCTGGACGCCTTTCGTAGTGACGACCCGAACGACTATCTGGCCGGCTTTCCCGACCACCCGCACCGCGGCTTTGAAACGGTGACGTACATGATCGCTGGCCGCATGCGCCACCGCGACAGCGCCGGCCATGAAGGCCTGCTGCAACACGGCGGCGTGCAGTGGATGACGGCCGGCAGCGGCGTCGTGCACTCTGAAATGCCGGAACAAGAAGACGGCGTGATGGAAGGCTTCCAGCTGTGGCTGAACCTGCCCGCCAGCGACAAGATGACGACACCGTGGTACCGCGACATCCCGTCGAACGAGATTCCCGAGTTCACGACGGAAGACGGCGTGGCCGTGCGCGTGATCGCAGGAGAATCGCAAGGCGTGCAAGGTGCGATGACACGTGAAGCGACACAGCCGCTGTACCTCGACATCACGCTGCCGGCGGGAGCGTCGTTTGCGCAGGTGCTGCCGGCCGGACACAACGCGTTCGTCTACGTGTTCCGTGGCAGCGCGCTGGTGGGCGATGCGGAAGCATCTGGCAACGCTGGGCTGCAACGCGTGGAAGACAAGCAGATGGCCATCCTCGCCAACGCGGAAGGCAGTGACGGCGTGGTCATCCGTGCAGGGGATGCCGAGGCGCGCGTGCTGCTGGTGGCGGGCAAGCCGCTGAACGAGTCGATCGCTCAATACGGCCCGTTCGTGATGAACACGCAGGAAGAAATCTTCCAGGCCGTGCGTGACTTCCAGGCCGGCAAGTTCGCCTAAGCCCAAGCCTCAAAGAAAAACCGCCGCTCGGTTTCACCAGAGCGGCGGTTCGTCCAACAGCGCGATCTGCTCGCGCAATTCCAACACCCGGTCCTGCCAGTAGCGTTGCGTGTTGAACCACGGAAACGCGGCAGGAAACGCCGGATCATTCCAGCGACGCGCCAACCATGCGCTGTAATGCAGCAAGCGCAGCGTGCGTAGCGCTTCCACCAGATACAGCTCGCGCGTGTCGAATTCGCAGAAGTCTTCATAGCCGGCAAGCAAGCTGGCGAGCTGCGATTGCATCGATGCGCGATCGCCCGAGAGCAGCATCCACAGGTCCTGCACAGCGGGGCCGGTGCAGCTGTCATCAAAATCGACGAAATGCGGGCCGGCACTGCGCAGCGGATCACCCTGCTTGGCGTCGGCCTCTTCGATCCAGAGCACGTTCGAGGCGTGGCAATCGCCGTGCAGACGCAGCAGCGAAACGTCGCCCGCGCGGTCGTAGCAGCGGCGCACGCCGTCGAGTGCGGCGTCGGCGACGCTGCGCCAGGCTGGTAACAAATCGGGCGGGATGAAATCGTGCTCGAGCAGCCAGTCGCGCGATTGCACGCCAAAGGTGTCAATGTCGAGTGCGGGCCGCGCCATGAAAGACCGCTGCGCGCCGACGGCGTGGATGCGCCCGAGGAAACGGCCCATCCATTCAAGCGTGTCGTCTTGGTCGATGGCAGGCACCCGGCCTGCACAACGCGGAAAGACCGCGAAATGCCAGCGCTCGAACGCGTGCAGCGTGCGGCCATCGATTTCCAGCGGCGCGATCACGGGGATTTCCGCCGCCGCAAGTTCTGCCGTAAAGGCATGTTCTTCGACAATCTGCGCCTCGGTCCAGCGGCCCGGGCGGTAGAACTTGGCCACCACTGGCGCGCTGTCTTCCACGCCGACCTGGTAGACGCGGTTTTCGTAGCTGTTGAGCGCGAACATGCGGCCGTCCGGCATCAGCTCGACCTGCGCCAACGCATCGAGGATGCTGTCGGGCGTCAGGCCGTCGTAGGGCGCTTCAATTGATGCAGGCCGGCCGTCGTCGTGCATGAACGTCAGGCTTTACGGCCGCCCAGCAGCGCAGCAGCCTTGGCAAACAGACCGTTGAACGGCTGCTTGGCCGGCTGCCCCTTGTGGGCAGGCTGCGCGGCTTGCGTGTTCGATGCGCGGCGTTGTTGGCCACCCTGCGCACCTTGGCCATTGCCCTGGCCCTGACTTTGGCCATTACCTTGGCGTTGGCCGCGCGCTTGCGATTGGCCATTGCGCGGCTTTGGAGCTTGGCCGTCACGCTGACCTTGCTGACCTTGCGCCTGACGCTGGCGGCTGCCGCCACCATTGCGACCCTGGCCTTGGCCTTGATTCTGACCCTGCCCCTGACCATTACCGCTCGATTCGCGACGCGGTTCGCGAGGCTCACGCGGAGCCCGCGGCTCGCGTGGCGCAGCGTTGGCGCTGGCCTGACGAGGCTGCTGGCTACGGCCACCGCCCGGGCGGCCACCACGCGCGTTGCCGCCACGGCCCGCCGAGTTGCGCCCGTTTGGAATCGGCTCCGCCGCGATGGTTGGGTCCGGCTCGAAACCTTCCAGCACGGTACGCGGCAGTTCGCGCTTGATGAGGCGCTCAATGTCACGCAGCAAACCATGCTCGTCCACGCAGACCAGCGAGATCGCCTCGCCTTGCGCACCGGCGCGGCCCGTGCGGCCGATACGGTGCACGTAATCTTCCGGCACGTTCGGCAAGTCGAAGTTGACCACGTGCGGCAGTTGGTCGATGTCGATACCGCGCGCGGCGATGTCCGTGGCAACCAGCACGCGCAGCGTTCCGGCCTTGAATTCCGTCAGCGCACGCGTGCGCGCCGATTGGCTCTTGTTGCCGTGAATGGCCAGCGCGGGAATGCCGTCGCGCGTGAGCTGCTCGGCCAGGCGGTTCGCGCCGTGCTTGGTGCGAGTGAACACCAGCACTTGGTGCCAGTCGTTGTCGCGCACGAGCTTGGCCAGCAGTTCGCGCTTGCGCTCGCGATCCACCGGATAGATGCGTTGCTCGACCGTCTCGGCCGTCGTGTTGCGGCGCGCGACTTCGATCAGCGCCGGCTTATCTAGCAAGCGATCGGCCAGTTCGCGAATGTCGTCAGAGAACGTTGCCGAGAACAGCAGGTTCTGACGCTTCGGCGGCAGGATGTTGAGGATCTTGCGGATGTCGTGGATGAAGCCCATGTCTAGCATGCGATCGGCTTCGTCCAGCACCAGCAGTTCAATGTGGGACAGATCGATGGTGCGCTGGCCGACGTGGTCCAGCAGGCGGCCCGGCGTGGCCACGACGATATCGACACCGCGCTTGAGTGCATCGATCTGCGGGTTGATGCCGACGCCGCCGAACATCACCATCGACTTCAGCGGCAGGTATTTGCCATAGGCGCGCACGCTTTCTTCCACCTGCGCGGCAAGCTCACGCGTGGGCGTCAGCACCAGCGCACGGATCGGGAAGCGCATGCCCTGCGGCGTCTGCACCTTGTTGGGCTGCGAAGCAGACAGGCGGTGCAGCAGCGGCAGCGTGAAACCGGCGGTCTTGCCGGTGCCGGTCTGTGCACCGGCGAGCAGGTCACCGCCCTTGAGGATGGCGGGGATGGCCTGGCGTTGAATCGGAGTGGGTTCTGCGTAGCCGAGTTCGGCCACGGCACGTACCAGCTTGTCTGACAAGCCGAGTTCGGAAAACGACATGGAAAAGCAATTGGACCGGCGTGTCCCGCGCATTCGTTCGTGCGCCAATCGTGGACAAAGCCTAGGTAGGTGACGGGGCGACTGGACCCCGGGGACTGCAAGAAGGGCGCTAGTTTAACAGGTGATGGTGTTTACCCCACCGGCGCCCGCAAAGCCGCCAACGGCACATTCACCACATCCCCCAACCGCTCCGCCAACGAATACCGCCGGAAATGCGCAAGGAATGCGCCTTCGGCTGCTGACAGACGCCGCTCCGTCTATTGCGAAGACCCACAATCGCAGGTGGATGTCTCGACGCAGGGTTTCGGCCGCCTTGGCCAGGCCGGCGGCGCGATCGGGTTGCCGACGCCGGTCGTCCAGGAAGGCGGCTATCACCTCCCCGCCCTTGCACAAAACGCTGCCGCATTCTTCTGCGCCCTGACCTCGCTCTATCAGCCGGCCGGCTGACCCGCCTACCCGGCCCCAAACTCCCTTTGGCTTTTTTGATGTTTGCGTTCACTCACTTTCCAGACCATGTGTTTCATACATTGGCTGGGCAAGCTCCTCCCGTCTAGAGTGCCCGCTCGAATTGGGCGCTTGGTGTTTTCAAACGTCTGTTCCTAACATGCCCGGGCAACCCCATACACATGTTTGAATCGTACGTTCGAGCGCTGCACTGCAGCAATCGAGCCCGATATCAGGCCTAAAAAACGAGGTAGGAGACATGGGACGTCCTGGAGCAGGAGACACCAAGGGCCGCATTCTGGAAGCCACCGAACTGCTGTTCATCGATTTCGGCTACGAGGCGATGTCGTTGCGGCAGATTACGGCGCGCGCCAAGGTCAATCTGGCCGCGGTCAACTATCACTTCGGCAGCAAGGAAGCGTTGATGCAGTCGGTGCTTGGGCGCCGGCTCGACCCGCTCAACACGCGCCGGCTGGCGCTGCTGGATGCGTGCGAAGAGCGCTGGACCAAGGAGCAACTAACCTGCGACCACGTGCTCGGCGCGCTGTTTGTGCCGGCGCTGCAGATGGCGCGCAACCCCGACACCGGCGGCCCTGCGTTCCTGCGGCTGATGGGACGCGTGTATTCCGATACCTCGCCGTTCGTGCAGAACTATCTGCTCGGCCACTACGCACTGGTGTTCGATCGGTTCTTTGAAGCCTTTTCGCGTGCGCTGCCGCACCTGCCGCGCGCAGAACTGGGCTGGCGCCTGCACTTTGCGCTCAAGGCACTCGCCGGCGTGCTGGCCGGCGACGACCTCAACAACCTGCTCCCACTGTTCACGCAGGGCAAGACGATGAACGATGCCTCGCTGCTGGCACGCCTCACGGCGCTGGTGGTGGCTACGCTCAACGCCCCGCTGCCAGGTGAGGCCGGCGCGCTCGATCAGGTGGTCGAACTGGCCGAAGCACAGGTGCCCACGCCCGTCGCGCAAGCAGACGATGCCCCCAACGGCAACGACAGCGGCAATAGCGGCTCCGGTCGCCACGCAGGGCACGGCAATGGCCGCAGCGGCGAACGCAGCTCGACACCCACCACCGCCTCGCCCTTCGCCGGTGACCTGTTCGGCCGCACACCCGCCGCACGCGCCAGCGCCGACGATGCCGCAGACGACCACGACGATCTCGGCGCTGATGAGCACGATGATCATCACGGTGACGACAGCGATGGCGACGGCCCCGCGCCCTCTGCGCGCACCCGGGCATTGGCCGTTCGTCGCAGCAATGCGGCACGCGCGATCTTCCCGGCCAACCCGATGCGCCCCTGGCGCAGCCCTAACGCCTGACAACCCAGGCCCGGCGCCGATCTCCCGTGTGCTGGCACGGGAGTCGCTCGGGCAATTGGCAGGTACTGCCGCGTGTTCGAGGCATCCGGCACCTAGACGCATCGAATGGAGACCCTCATGACGACGATCTGGATCGTCCTGCTTTGCATCGGCGTGCTCGGGCTCGCCAGCATGGAAGCCTCGGCATTCGCCTGGCTGGTCGCGACCGCCGTGTGGCTGGTGGCCGGCGTCTGGCTGGGCCTGGTGGGCCCGGTAATGACCACGGTACTCGCCATCGTCTTTGTGCTGCCGGCGCTGGTGCTCGCGCTCAAACCGTTGCGCCGGGCACTCATCACGCGCCCGGTGCTGGCGATATTCCGCAAGATCATGCCGGAGATGTCGCAAACCGAGCGCGACGCCATCGAAGCGGGCACCGTCTGGTGGGATGCCGAACTGTTCTCCGGCCGACCCAACTGGTCGCGATTGCTGTCTTCGCCGCCGCCGAGCCTGTCGGCGGAAGAGCAATCTTTCCTCGATGTGGAAACCGAAAAGCTCTGCGACCTGGCCAACGATTGGGAAAGCACGCAGATCTGGCAGGACCTGTCGCCCGAGGCGTGGGCCTATGCGAAGCGCGCCGGCTTCCTGGGCATGATCATCCCGAAGGAATACGGCGGCAAAGGCTTCTCGGCGTACGCGCATTCGCAGGTCATCATGAAACTGTCGACGCGCTGCTCGGCCGCAGCCGTGTCGGTCATGGTGCCGAACTCGCTGGGGCCCGCCGAGCTGCTTTTGCACTACGGCACCGAAGCGCAGAAAAACCACTACCTGCCGCGCCTCGCACGCGGTGAAGAAATCCCGTGCTTTGCGCTGACCAACGCGTATGCCGGCTCTGATGCAGCAGCTATTCCCGATGTGGGCGTGGTCTGCCGCGGCATACACGAAGGCCGCGAGACGCTGGGCTTTCGCGTGACGTGGAGCAAGCGCTACATCACCCTCGGCCCCATCGCAACGGTGCTGGGGCTGGCGTTTCGCGCGGTCGATCCGGATGGCTTGCTCGGTAGCGACAAGGAGCCCGGCATCACCTGCGCGCTCATCCCGACGAAGCATCCGGGTGTGAACATCGGGCGCCGCCATTGGCCGCTCAACGCGGTGTTCCAGAACGGCCCAAACTCCGGCAAGGACGTGTTCATCCCCATCGACTGGGTGATCGGCGGCCAGGCGCAAGTCGGCCGTGGCTGGCGCATGCTGATGGAATGCCTGGCAGCGGGCCGGGCGATTTCGCTGCCGTCGTCCAACGTGGGCATGGCCAAGCTGGCCGTGCGCAGCACCGGTGCGTATGCCGCCGTGCGACGCCAGTTCCGTACGCCCATCGGCAAATTCGAAGGGATCCAGGAAGCGCTCGGTCGGATGGGCGGCAACCTGTACATGATGGATGCGGCGCGGCGTCTGTCTGCGCTCGCCGTTGACTTGGGCGAGAAACCTTCGGTCATCTCCGCCATTGCCAAGTACCACGTCACCGAACGTGCGCGCGATGTGGTGACCGATGCGATGGACATCGTCGGCGGCAAGGGCATCTGCATGGGGCCGAACAATTTCCTGGCACGTGCATATCAGCAAGTGCCGATCGCCATCACGGTGGAAGGCGCGAACATCATGACGCGCTGCCTGATCATCTTCGGACAGGGCGTGATCCGCTGCCATCCGTATGTGCTGCGCGAGATGACGGCCGCGCAAGGTGCCGATTCACCCGAGACGCTGCAGGCGTTCGATACGGCGCTGTTCGGCCACGGCGCGTTCATCGCAGGCAACCTGGTGCGTGCGTTCCTGCACGCGCTCTCCGGCGGCCGCGTGGCGCCGGCACCGGGCAATGCCGCACCGGAAATGCAGCGCTACTACCAAGCCGTGAACCGCTTCTCGACCGCGCTGGCGCTGCTGTCCGATGTGTCGATGTTCACGCTGGGCGGCACACTCAAGCGCCGCGAAAGCATCACGGGGCGGCTGGGTGACATCCTCTCGCAGATGTATCTGATCTCGTCCACGCTCAAGCGCTTTGAAGATGAGGGCCGTCCCGCCGAAGACGCACCGCTCGTACATTGGTCGGTGCAGGACGCGCTGGTGAAGGCGCACGATGCGCTCGACGGCGTGCTGGCCAACTTCCCGAACGCGGGCATCGCCGCGCTGCTGCGTGTGCTGATCTTCCCGTTTGGCACGCCGTATCGCAAGCCGTCAGATGCGCTGGCTGCGCAGGTTGCCGAGCTGATGCAAACGCCGGGCGCCGTGCGCGATCGCCTGCTGGCCGACTCGTACTGTCCGACACCCGAGGTCGACCCGATTGCCTATGGCGAAGCGGCCTTCCGCTTGCAACCGGCCGTGGACGCAATCGAGCAACGCTTGAAACCGGCCATCCGCGCAGGCAAGCTGCCGCCCGTGCCGCAGAGCCTGCCCGACTTCGAAGCCTGGACCGCGCAAGCCGTGGCGCAAGACCTCATCGACGAGGGCGAACGCAAGCAGCTGTGCGACTACGCGCGCTACGGTGAGCACGCAGTCGCCGTGGACGACTTCCCGCCCGACTTCAACCTGATGGCCGACCTGCAGCGCCGCAAGGATGCGCTCGATGCCCTGCAGGCCGCTGAGCGCCGCGCAGCCTGAGGGTCCGGGCCTGACCAACGACAACAATAACGATGCAAGACAAGTACCTCGATTTCGTCGGTTCCGGTTTCGGCAAGTGGCTGTCGGCCAACCTCGGCCTGCCGCAGCCGGTGCCGTTGCGCCGTTATGTGCCCGGCGAACCGGAATTTGTCGGGCCGTTCCTGGTGGGTGCGGCGCCGGGCGGCTCCATGCGCGAGACGCTCGCCGCGCTGTTTGCCGAGGCCGGCGTACCCACGCGCTTTCATGAAAGCGATCCGGAGTGGCTCGGCGCCGCCAACCGGCACGGGCAGATCACCGGACGCTTTGTCGCGCCCACCGGCAAAGAAGGCGAAGCATTTGATCGCATTGGCGGCATCGTCTTCGACGCCACGGGCATTGCGACGGTCGACGGCCTCGATGCGCTGTATCACGTATTCCACGATGGCGTCCGGGCCATCGGCCGCTGTGGGCGCGTGGTCGTGATCGGCCGTCCGCCGGAGGGCTGCAAGACGCCCGAGGCGTCGGTCGCGCAGCGCGCGCTGGAAGGACTGACGCGATCGCTCGGCAAGGAAGTCCGGCGCGGCTGCACGGCGCAGCTCGTCTACGTTGCCGAGGGTGCGGAAAACGTAGCCGCATCGACGCTGCGCTTTCTGCTGTCGGCACGCTCGGCATATGTGTCGGGGCAGGTGGTGCGCGTGCATCGCGCCGCTGCGGTCTCGGTGGATTGGCAGAAGCCGCTGGCCGGGCGCACCGCGCTGGTGACAGGCGCCTCGCGCGGCATCGGTGCAGCCATTGCGCACGTGCTGGCACGAGATGGCGCACGCGTGCTATGCCTGGACGTGCCCGCCGCACAGGAAGCACTGAACGCCGTCGCCCAGGAAATCGGCGGTGAAGCCATGGCGTACGACATTGCCGCACCGGAAACGCCCGCCCTGCTCGCGCAGCAACTTGCTGCATTGGGCGGCATCGACATCCTCGTGCACAACGCCGGCATCACGCGCGACAAGACCATCGCCCGCATGACCGAACCCGCTTGGCGCAGTGTGCTGGATATCAACCTCACCGCGCAGTTGCACATCAACGACGCGCTGCTTGCGGCCAATGCGCTGCTTGCGGGGGGCGCCATCGTGTGTGTGTCGTCCATCAGCGGCATTGCGGGCAACCTGGGGCAGACCAACTATGCGACGTCCAAGGCTGGCGTGATCGGCCTCGTGCAGGCTGGCGCACCGTTGCTGGCAGAACGCGGCATCACCATCAACGCCGTTGCGCCGGGCTTTATCGAGACGCAGATGACAGCGGCCGTGCCGTTTGCCATCCGTGAAGCCGGCCGCCGCATGAACGCAATGAGCCAGGGCGGTCAGCCGGTCGACGTGGCCGAGACGATTGCGTGGTTCGCCAACCCCGCGTCGAACGGCGTAACAGGCAACATCGTGCGCGTGTGCGGGCAAAGCCTGCTGGGAGCCTGACGCAACCATGCGCTCGCTAGCCCTGCCCTATCCGATGATCGCGACCCAGACGCTGGTGACCGAGCCGCCGTCGCCGGGTGCACTGGCCTGGCGCGCGCTGCTGTCGCAACGCAAGGGCAGGCGCGGCGGGCCGCTGCCCCGCCACACGCTGGTGCGTCAGGAAGTGCCGCTTGAGGCCGAGCACATCGCCCAGTATGCAGCGGTGTGCGGGTTCTCGCCCGCGCATGGCGTGCCGATGACGTATCCGCATCTTCTGGGCTTTCCGCTGCAACTCATGCTGATGACGGAATCGGCGTTTCCCTATCCGGTGATTGGCCTGGTGCACCTGTGCAACACGATCCGCCAGCACCAGCCTCTGCAGGCAGGCGAGCGGGTGCGCGTGGAAGTACGCCCCCGCCGGTTGTTCCACCATGCACGGGGGCAGGCGTTCGCTATTGAGACGGCCGTCATCAGGGGCCGTGCGGTGATATGGGAATCGCTTTCCACCTACCTGCGCGTAGGGGTGTCTTCTCCGCAGGGCGCACCGTTGATCGCGCTGCCAAATGCGCAGGAGTTGTCGCCCATCGGCCACTGGGATGTGCCTGCCGATACCGGCCGACGCTACGCCGGTGTGTCGGGCGACTGGAACCCCATCCACGTATCCAACATCGGCGCGAAGCTGTTCGGCTTCGCGCACCCCATTGCCCACGGCATGTGGACGAAGGCGCGTGCGCTGGCCGCCCTGCTGCCGGCGGCACCGCTCACCCAGGGCGAAGTGGTAGCCGAGTTCAAAACGCCGCTATCCCTGCCAGGCGCAGCGACGCTGTGGCAAGGCAACAAAGCCGCTCCCGGCCGCGCGTTTGAAGTGCGCAACGCCACGGGCGACAAACCTTATCTGCGCGGCATGCTGACGCTGCCACAAGCACCACAAGAAAACACGGGAGACTGAATTCATGCTCGTCAACGCGCAGGTGCGCCGCGTCGCCATCCTCGGGGGTAACCGCATTCCGTTCGCGCGCTCGAACACGGCCTACGCCACGGCATCGAACCAGCAGATGCTGACCGCCGCACTGCAGGGCCTGATCGACCGCTTCAACCTCCACGGCCAGCGCCTGGACGAAGTCGTGGCCGGCGCGGTCATCAAGCATGCGCGCGATTTCAACCTGACGCGCGAAACGGTGCTCTCCACCACGCTGGCCAAGCAGACGCCCGCCTACGACATCCAGCAGGCCTGCGGCACGGGGCTGGAAGCCGCCATCCTCGTCGCCAACAAGATCGCGCTGGGGCAGATCGACGTGGGTATTGCCGGCGGCACGGATACCACCTCCGATGCGCCCGTCGGCCTGAACGAGAAGATGCGCAAGATCCTGCTGGAGGCCAACCGCGCCAAATCCACCGGTGCGCGCGTCAAGGCGCTGGCCGGGCTGCGGCCCTCGATGTTCGTGCGCCCGCTCCTGCCGCGCAACAGCGAACCGCGCACCGGCCTGTCGATGGGCGAACACTGCGAACTGATGGCCAAGCGCTGGGGCATCCGTCGCGAAGATCAGGACGCGCTGGCCCTGCGCAGCCACCACAACCTCACGGCCGCCTACGAGCGCGGTTTCTTCACCGACCTGATGACCGCCCACCTGGGGCTCGATCGCGACAACAACCTGCGCAGCAACCTGACCATCGAGCAACTGGCAAAGCTGCAGCCGGTATTCGATCGCAGCGCGGCCGGCACCATGACGGCCGGCAACTCCACGCCGCTCACGGATGGCGCGTCGTGCGTGCTGCTCGCAAGCGAAGACTGGGCGCGCGCGCACAACCTGCCCGTGCTCGCCTACATGACCTGCGCGGACACGGCTGCCGTCGATTTCTTCAGCGGCACGCCGGAGCAGAACGAAGGGCTCTTGATGGCGCCGGCCTATGCCGTCTCGCGCATGCTGCAACGCGCGGGACTCACGCTGCAGGACTTCGATTACTACGAAATCCACGAAGCCTTTGCCGCCCAGGTGCTCAGCACGCTGGCCGCCTGGGAATCGCCCGAATACTGCCGCGAAAAGCTTGGCCGCAGCGCCCCGATGGGCAGCATCGACCGCAGCAAGCTCAACGTGAACGGCAGCTCGCTGGGCACGGGCCACCCGTTTGCCGCCACAGGCGGCCGCATTGTCGCCACGCTGGCCAAGATGCTGGCGCAGCGCGGCAGCGGGCGCGGGCTGGTGTCGATCTGTGCCGCTGGCGGACAAGGTGTCGTCGCCATTCTGGAGCGCCCCGAAACGATGTCGCATTGAACCTTCGGGCCAATACGGGAACGGCCCGACCCGAGAACCCGCGCGGCACATAACAAAACCACGCCGCGTTCTTCATGGACGGAGACACCATGAACACCGTTGCCGACCGCAACAGCCTTACCGACCGCATCTGGCTGAAGTCGTACCCCGAGGGCGTACCCGCCGAAATCAATCCCGATCGCTATCACTCGCTGGCCGAGGTGTTTCGCGAATCGGTGGAGAAGTACCGCACCCGCGTCGCCTACGTGAGTGTCGGCACCGAGATGACCTACGACGAATGCGAACGCCAGGCCAAGCAGTTTGCGGCGTGGCTGCAATCGCGCGGCGTGAAGAAAGGCGACCGCGTAGCGATCATGTTGCCCAACAGCCTGCAGTACCCGGTGTGCCTGTTCGGCACGCTGCTGGCCGGCGCCATCGTCGTCAACGTCAATCCGCTGTACACGGTGCCGGAACTGGCGCACCAGCTGCGCGATTCCGGCGCGCAGACGATCGTCGTGCTGGAGAACTTCGCACGCACGCTGGAGCAGGCGCTGCCAGGCAGCGAGATCCGCAACATCGTCATTACCGGCATTGGCGACCTGATGGGCGGTGCGCTCAACCTCAAGGGCCGCGCGCTGAACTTCGTGATGCGCCACGTGCAGAAGCAGGTACCGGCCTACAAGCTGCCGTCGCCGGTCTGGCTGCGCGATGCGTTGGCCGCGGGCAGCTCACGCGCAATGCAGCCAGTACAACTGGTGCCGGAAGACATCGCCTTCCTGCAATACACCGGCGGCACCACGGGCGTGGCCAAGGGCGCGATGCTCACGCACCGCAACATCATCGCCAACCTGCTGCAGGCCGAAGAGTGGTCCAAGAGCATGCTCAACGGCGGCGTGGAAACCAACGTCACGCTGCTGCCGCTGTATCACATCTTCTCGCTCACGGTGAACCTGCTGATGTTCATGACGCTGGGCGGGCGCAATATCCTGATCGCCAATCCGCGCGACACAAAGCGCGTGATCTTCATCCTGCGCAACGAGCGCTTCTCGGGCATTGCAGGTGTGAACACGCTGTTCAATGCGCTGTTGGAAGACCCGGACTTTGCCAAGCGCGATTTCTCGGCCATGAAGATCACCATCGGTGGCGGCATGGCAGTGCAGCGTGCGATTGCTCAGCGCTGGAAAGAGGTCACGGGCCACACCATCGTTGAAGGCTACGGGCTGACGGAATGCTCGCCGGTCGTGTCGATGAACCCGCCGCACGTGACTGAGTTCAGCGGCACGATCGGGCTGCCCGCGCCGTCCACCGAAGTGCGCTTCAAGCGCGACGATGGCACGATCGCGCCGCTGGGCGAACCGGGCGAACTGCAGGTGCGTGGGCCGCAAGTCATGCGCGGCTACTGGCAGCGCCCCGATGAAACCGCCAAATCCATCGATGCCGAGGGCTGGTTCTCCACCGGCGACATTGGCGTGATGGATGCCAACGGCTACATCCGCCTGATCGACCGCAAGAAAGACATGATCCTGGTGTCGGGTTTCAACGTGTACCCGAACGAGATCGAAGACGTGGTGGCACTGCATCCTGAGGTGCTGGAGGTGGCGGCGATTGGCGTGCCCGACCCCGTGGCCGGCGAGCGCGTGAAGATCATCGTGGTGCCGCGCACTGGCGCTCTGACCGAGCCCGCGCTGCTCGAACACTGCCGCGCCCATCTGACCGGCTACAAGATGCCGCGCATCGTCGAGTTCCGCCACGAAGAGCTGCCCAAGTCGACCGTGGGCAAGATTCTGCGCCGCGAGCTGCGCGATGCCGATCCGGACATCAAGCGCGCCCGCGCACAGGCGCAGCAATAACGCCAACACTGGAGACCCGTATGCATTTGCGTACCCTCGCCCTGGCCGTGGTGCTGGCAGGCGCCGCACACGCCTGGGCCCAGCCCGCCACGCCGGATGCTTCCGCGCCGGCGGCAGCCGCTCCGACGGCCACATCGCAATCGGCAGCCATCGGCAGCTTTGCCGCCATGGACATCGCCAGACAGACGGCTTGGCTCGGCAGCCAGGTCCACGCTAACGCGTTTGCGGGCTGGTCTGACGAAGACGTCCTGGCCATGGCGCAAGCCATGAAACCCGAAACGCTGGTGCGCTGGCTCAAGGGTGAGGTGGCCAAGCTGCCGGAATATGAATACCGCATGCGCCGCCAGGAACGCGTCAAAGACCAGTGGCAAAGCCAACCGGCGCTCATGCTGATCCGCTATCGCAATGCACCGCGCCAGGTCTACGCGCGTTGGCTCAAAGGCGGTTCGCACGCCGGTCAGGAAATCATCTACGACGAAACCGCGCGCAAGGATGAGATGTACGGCCACCTAGGCGGGCTCGTCGGTTTCGTGGCGATCTGGAGTGCGCTGGATGGCTCGCTGGCCAGATCGCAGTCGAACCACACGGCGCGCGAGCTGGGGCTGCAATTCATCGTCGACACGGTCGAGCGCGACGGACGCGCCCACGTGGCAGCCGGCGGCAACGGCAAGTTCAGTGAAGCCAAGATGGTGACCGAAGACGGTGAACGCATGCTGCGGCTGACCTGGGATGCGCCAAGCGGACCGCCCACGTTCTACGCCAAGCGCGTGCGCCTGTATTTCGACCTCAAAAACCCGTGGGTGCGCATTGAAGAAGCGTGGGATGAATCGGGCAATCAGCTCGAGAAAATCGTCATTGAGAGCGTGACGCGCAAGACCTGGAACGACCAGACTTTCAACCCTAAAAATCCGGAATACAAGTTTTAGACTGCCGCCCGTAGACCGTTGTGGGCCAAGGCTCCGCCGACCGGTGGAGAGTATGAAACGAGACTAGGGGAAACCCCTTGTTGCGTGCGTACACGCTAGAGGAAAACTTCGATCATCGCAGCGCAACCGAACAAAAGCGCTGCGTTATGCTGCGGAAACACAAATCGCCACACCAAGGCGTGATAACAATCCAATCAAGAGAGACAACCACATGAACCGCACCGCCCGTCGCCTTGCCGCAGCCCTTGCCTGCGCTGCCGCCAGCACCCTTGCCGCCCCCCTGGCTCACGCCCAATCCACCGCAGAAGCCAACGTGGCTGCAAGTGCCAGCAGCGGTAGCGGCAGTGGCATCAGCAGCAGCAGTGGTGGCGGCTTCAGCGGTTTCATGGACAACTACGTCTGGGGCCGTAACGTCATGGCACTGGGCTGGTTCTACATTCGCCCGATGGATTCGGCCACGCCGCTGACCACCACCACCAGCGCGCTGGGTCTCGGCACCTACCAGTCGCCAGGAACTGACGTGAAAGTCAGTAACGCGAATACGCTGTCGCTCACGTTCACGCACTTCTTTACCGACAACATCGCCGGTACGTTCGTGGGTGGCGTGCCGCCCAAGTTCAACCTGTACGGCAGCGGCAATGTGATCGCGCCGGTGCCGGTTGTCGGACCGCTGACGCTGATCAACCTGGGCCTGCCGCAAAACAACCCGGTCGCCACCGTGCGTGAATGGAGCCCGGCGATCGTCGCGCAGTACTACTTCGGCACCAAGGAAAGCAAGCTGCGCCCGTTTGTCGGCGCAGGCGTCAGCTACAACTTCTTCACCAACCTGAAGCTGAATCAAAACTTCGTCAACGGCCTGCAAAACCTGGGGCAGGTGCTGCAGCTCGGCATGGGCCAGGTTCCGACGGGCCCGGCCAAGGTGACGGCGGAAACGTCCAGTTCGTGGACGCCGGTCGCCAACGTGGGCGTGTCGTATGAGTTCGCCAAGAACTGGACCGCCATCGGCACGGTGTCGTATCTGCCGCTCAAGACGACCTCCACCATCACGATCCGCAGCCAGCAAGGCCAGGTGCTGGCGGTCAACAAGACCGACATCAAGGTCGATCCGATCGTGTTCGGGCTGGCTGTGGGTTACAAGTTCTAAGCCGCAGAATTGCGCCATCGCAAAACGCCACCTCCGGGTGGCGTTTTTCATTGGGGCGCGACCCGATATCATGGCGGACTATTACGCGACGATTGACGCGCCGATTTCCGGATTCCCCGCCCCACACTCACCCCACATCCATGAGCCAGCCTTCCATCGCCATCGTCGGAGCCGGCATTGCCGGTGTTGCCTGTGCCAACGCACTTGCCGCAGAAGGCATTGCCACCACGGTCTATGAGCGCGCGGGCGGTGTCGGAGGCCGGCTGGCCACCACGGTGCTCCCCGAGGCCGCACCGGCGTATGCGTTCGACCACGGCGCGCAGTCGTTCAACGTGCGCAGCGAGGCCTTCCGCCGCGCGGTGGATGCCGCCGGCCGTCAGGGCTCGGTGCTGCCGTGGCCCGCGCGCTGGGGCCATCGCACGGTCGACGCCCTGCAAGCCGATTCACGCGACGAAGCCCGCTACGTCGGCCTGCCCGGCATGGGCGCGCTGGTGCGCAGCTTAGCCGCGCCACTGGATGTGCGTTTCGGCCACGTCGTCACACGTGTGGCGCACGATGGCCGGCGCTGGACGATCGAGCGCAACGGCACGGAGGCCACTCACGCCGACATCATCGCGCTGGCCCTGCCCGCGCCTGAACTGCCGGCGCTGTTTCATGGCGCCACGCCGGCGTCGCTGCAGGAAGCAATCGCCCCGGTGCACTACGCCCCGTGCTGGGCGCTGATGATGGGTTTTGCGCAACCGCTGGACCTGCCGTATGACGGCATTCGCATCGACGACGATATGCTGGCCTGGGCCGCCCGTGACAACACCAAGCCGGGCCGCGTCATGGTCGATGAATCTTGGGTGGTGCATGCGTCGCCGGCCTGGTCGGCCGCGCATGCTCAGGACACGCCCGAACAGGCGCTCCACGCCATGCACGCCCGCTTTGCCGAAGCCTTCCCGGGCACGCCGCAGCCCGATCTGATGGCCGCGCACCTGTGGCCACACGCGCTGGTGGAGCAGTCCGCCGGCATGCCCTGCCACTGGGACGCCGCTGCCCGCCTGGGCGCCTGCGGCGATTGGTGCGAAGGCCCGCGCGTGGAAGCCGCGTTCCTGAGCGGCGTGGCCTTGGCCGCCAAGATTGCCGAAGCGCTATAAGACTTCGCCCCGGAACGCTACAATATCGGGTTGTCTCGTGTTTCGTGTGCCGGGTCGCTCACCCGGCGGTGGCTTTCTCCTGACGACGCCATGCGCACCCGACGCCAAGTCCTCGCCCTCGCCTTTGCTGCCGTTGCTGCGGTATCGGCGCCGCTGCTGTCCCATGCGCAAGTGCTGCGTAACATTCCGGCGGCGGCTCCGGCAGCCCAGTTGACCATCAATTCGGCCAACTCCGGCACGCTGAGTACCGGCAGCACCGGGATCGTCCGCATCCTGCTGTTGGGCTTTGGAAGCACCAGCGCCGATATCCGCTTCGCCCCGGGCGTGCGGATCCTGTCGCTGGATGGGCGGCTGCTTCCACCGGGTTCGGTGGTCGGCCAGACGTTCAAGGTGCGCTATCAGCTCGACTTGTATCAGCAGTTGCTGACAGCCTGGGTTGTCAGCGATGACGATTACAAGGCTGCGGTGGCGGCACAAAGTCAGGCGCAAGCGCAGTCTCAGTAGTCAGAGCCCCCCACGAAGCACGTGCCCCCAGGTCAACCACTGTGAACGGCACATGAAAAAAGTCTTCATCAAAACCTACGGCTGCCAGATGAACGAGTACGACTCGGACAAGATGTCCGACGTGCTCAACGCGGCCGAAGGCCTCGTCCCCACCGACACGCCCGAAGATGCGGACGTGATCCTCTTCAACACATGCTCCGTGCGCGAGAAGGCGCAGGAAAAGGTGTTCTCCGAACTTGGCCGCGTGAAGGCGCTCAAGGCGCTCAAGCCGGATCTCGTGGTCGGCGTGGGCGGCTGCGTGGCCAGCCAGGAAGGCGCGTCCATCGTGGCGCGCGCACCTTACGTCGACGTGGTGTTCGGCCCGCAGACGCTGCACCGCCTGCCCGACCTGATCGCGGCGCGCCGCCGTACGGGCCGCTCGCAGGTCGACGTGTCCTTCCCCGAGATCGAGAAGTTCGACCACCTTCCGCCCGCGCGCGTGGATGGCGCCACCGCCTTCGTGTCGATCATGGAAGGCTGCTCGAAGTACTGCAGCTACTGCGTGGTGCCATACACGCGCGGCGAAGAAGTCTCGCGCCCGTTCGACGACGTGCTGGCCGAAGTAGCGGGCCTAGCCGAGCAGGGTGTGCGTGAAGTCACGCTGCTGGGCCAGAACGTCAACGCCTACATCGGCAAGATGGGCGATACCAGCGAGCGGGCGGACTTCGCGCTGCTGCTGGAATACGTCGCCGAGATTCCGGGCATCGAGCGCATCCGCTACACGACCAGTCACCCGAAGGAATTCTCCACCCGCCTGATCGAGGCGTACGCCACCAACCCGAAGCTGGTCGACCACCTGCACTTGCCCGTGCAGCATGGCTCCGACCGCATCCTGATGGCGATGAAGCGCGGCTACACGGTCCTCGAATACAAGAGCAGCATCCGCAAGCTGCGCGCGATCCGGCCGAATATCTCGATCGCCACCGACTTCATCGTCGGTTTCCCGGGCGAGACCGACGCGGATTTCGCCAAGACGATGGACCTGATCCACGAGATCGGCTACGACACGTCGTTCAGCTTCATCTACAGCCCGCGCCCCGGCACACCGGCTGCCAACCTGCACGACGACACGCCGCAGGCCGTCAAGCTCGAACGCCTGAAACATTTGCAGGCGACCATCGAAGAAAACGTAGCACGCATCAGCCAAGGCATGGTCGGCAGCGTGCAGCGCATTCTGGTGGAAGGCCCGTCGCGCAAGGATCCGACGGAATTGCACGGCCGCACCGAGAACAACCGAGTCGTCAACTTTGCGCTGCCCGATCTGCCGCAGGCGCGCCGCGAACAGCTGATCGGCCAGATGCTCGACGTGCGCATCGTGCATGCGTTCCCGCATTCGTTGCGTGGCGAAGTGGCGGAACAGCGTACGGCCAGCGCGACTCACTGATCGTCAACACGACCTGACTTGATGAAACCCACCACCGCAGAATTCACAGCGCCGAAGAACGACAACACGCGCCTGCAGAACCTGTGCGGGCCGCTGGACGAGAACCTGCGCCAGATCGAGCAAGCGCTGGACGTGACCATCAACCGGCGCGGCAGCAAGTTCACCGTGCGTGGCGCCAATGCACAAGGTGCGGCCAACGCGCTGGAGACGTTCTACAACGCTGCGCGTGAGCCGCTGTCGGTGGACGACATCCAGCTCGGCCTGGTGGAAACCCGCCAAGTGGCCGCACACGGGGCGTACCTGCCGGAATCGAGCGCCGACGTGCCGGATGGCAATGATCTGTCGCCGGTGCTGCATACGCGGCGCACCGATCTGCACGGCCGCACACCGATGCAGCGCGAGTACCTGCGTAGCATCCTCTCGCACGACCTGTCGTTCGGCATCGGCCCCGCGGGTACGGGCAAGACGTATCTGGCGGTGGCCTGTGCGGTGGATGCGCTGGAGCGCGACGCCATCAAGCGCATCGTGCTGACACGCCCCGCCGTGGAAGCCGGCGAACGCCTGGGCTTCCTGCCCGGCGACCTCGCACAAAAGGTCGACCCGTACCTGCGTCCGCTGTACGACGCGCTGTACGACCTGCTCGGCTTCGACAAGACGCAGAAGATGTTCGAGCGCCAGATGATCGAGATCGCGCCGCTGGCGTACATGCGCGGGCGCACACTCAATCACGCCTTCATCATCCTGGACGAAGCCCAGAACACCACGCCGGAACAGATGAAGATGTTCCTCACGCGGATCGGTTTCGGCTCCAAGGCGGTGATCACCGGCGACACAACGCAGATCGATCTGCCGCGCGGCCAGAAGAGCGGCCTGATCGAAGCGCAGCATGTGCTGCGTGACGTGCGCGGCGTAGCGATGACGCGCTTTACCAGCGTCGACGTGGTGCGGCACCCGCTGGTGGCCCGCATCGTCGAGGCCTATGACGAATTCCATGCCCAGCATAAAGATGCATAAGGACGCCTGAACGTGGCTAAAGCAAAGACCGATACCAAAGCAAAACCCAAGAAGACCCAACCCACGGCGGCCGAGTCATTCGGCCCGCGCGTCGACGTGTTTGACGCCCAAGGCAAACCCAAGACGGTCGACGCCAGCGCGCTGCGCATCGCATTTGCCGATGGTCGTAGCCTGATCCTCGGTCTGCCGAATACCGTGGACGGGCCAATCACCCTGGTTGCCGAGCACGCCGACGCCGACATGCACGCCATGCTCTCGCTGCGCCCCGAGCACCACGACAGCATCACGTTGCGCATCGAAACCCAGGCCGCTGAGTTAGCCGACTCCAAGGAAGAAGCCTTCGATGACGACACTGCCGGCGCCGAGATGCTCACGCTCGACCTGACGGTGCAATACGGCGATGAACTCAAGGCTGCCGCTCGCAAGGCATTGCCGAAGGAACGCGACATTGAAGCGTGGATCGCCCCTGCCCTGTTTGCCGATGCGCAGCTCAACGTGCGCTTTGTCGGCGAAGAAGAAGGCCGCACGCTCAACCGCACCTACCGCGGCAAGGACTACGCCACCAACGTGCTGACCTTCTCGTACGCGGAGAGCGAGGAAGACCCGGTCTCTGCCGACATCGTGCTGTGCTGCGCGGTGGTCGAAAAGGAAGCGAAGGAACAGAAGAAGCCGCTGCCCGCGCACTACGCGCATCTGATCGTGCATGGCGCGCTGCACGCCCAAGGCTACGACCACGAAGACGCGGCCGATGCAAAGGAAATGGAAGGCATCGAAACGGAGATCCTTCGCGACCTCGGTTTTGCCGATCCGTATGCAGCTCGTTAAAGCGCAACGCGCTTGATGTTCAAACGCCGGCCTCGCGCCGGCGTTTTGCTTTTGCATGTTCCATTCTTGCAGCATGCCGTTTCAACACTGAATCAACCCGCATTGAGAAAAATCCAGTCCTGACAACGGTTTACGGGTTTTTCTCCGCCATTCGGCGCATGCTCGCGCCGTTCGAATCGCGCATACACGTCGCACAGGCCGTCGGCCATCCGGAACCCCCGCCGCTCTCCTTATGGCGCATGGGTTTTGCCGTAGCGATTTCTATCCTCCACGCATAAGCCGCCACTCGAGCGCGCTTCACGAATTCGGCGCAAACGAGCGCCATCGGCCAGCCCGCGCACAGACGGGCAAGGCCATGCGGGGAGGTCATCATGCGTCAACGCTTCATGGACAGCATTCCGTGGGCCACGCTGCTGCTGGGCGTGGGTGTCGGCACGGCGCTGGCAGTCACGCCACGCATCGCACACGCTGATCACAAGCAATCGTGCTATGCGGGCATCGTCGTCGTGTTCGACGGCGCGTGGCATCCGGGCGCAGTGGTCGGTTGCCGCACCGTCAACATCTCCGACAGCAACAACGTGGTCGGCGCCGAGGTGAACCTGATGGTCGCTCAAGGCACCATCCGGCCGCGCTTGCAGGCGGTGGTGGGCAGCACGAGCGTGCAGGCGCTCATTGGCGGCGGCTACGACTTCGCGAGCAGCAAGGCACTGGTGGGCGTCGGCGCCACGGGCGACCATTGGCTCGCGGGCGTTGACATGGAAATCGCCGGACGCTGGACGGCCTACGGTGGCGCGAGCACGCTGGGCCGGTATCACAGCAATTCGCGTCCTGCAGACCCGGCACCGGCCGCAACCACGCCGACGAGCAACAACGAGGCGCCGCCACCCAACGGCAACAACACGCCGCCGCCCTCCAAGCCCAGCCCCACACCGGCCCCCGCACCCGGCGCATCGCCCAGCCCCGGCCCCACGCCGACGCCGACGCCAACACCGAGCCCCGGGCCAAGCCCGTCGCCCGCTCCATCGCCGAGCCCGAGTCCAACACCGACACCAGCCCCAACGCCGACGCCAACGCCGAGCCCATCGCCAGTCCCATCGCCGTGCGGAAGTTGCCACGGAGGCGGTCACCATCACGGGCACCACCATGATCACGACCACGATCATGATCACGGCGGACATCACGGTGGTGATCACGACCATGGTGGAAATGGCAATCACGGCGGTGACCACGATCATGGCGGCGACGGCAATCACGGTGGCGATCACGACCATGGCGGCAAGGGCAACCACGGCGGTGATCACGGCCATGGCGGCGACGGCAATCACGGTGACGATCACGACCATGGCGGCAAGGGCAACCACGGCGGTGACCACGATCATGGCGGCGACGGCGACGGCTCTGGCGGGCACAGCCAGCATCATGGTCAGGGCGAAGGCGGCCCGGGCCAGAACGACAATCATCAGGGCAACGATGGCAGCAACACGCACGACAACGGCCAACAACGCGGCGGCGACGGCGGACGCGACTGACCGCTCCCCCTTCGGCAGAAGGTCCGTCCTTAACGCGCCCGAACCCGGCCTCCAGATGTGAAATAAAACGCACTTCCGGAGGCTGGGCGGCCACCCCGCGTCATCGGGGCGGCAGGGCTTTTGGTGTATGCTGGGCCGATGTTTAACGACGCGCGACCGCGCCATGAATGATCCGTATCCCAGTCCGAAGCCAGCCGACAAACCCCGTACGCTGCTGGAACGCCTGACCGACCTCATCTCGCCCGAGCCCGAATCGCGGGCCGAGCTGCTCGAAATCCTCCAAGACGCCCATGCGCGCAGCCTGATCGACGCCGACTCCCTGTCGATGATCGAAGGCGTCTTCCAGGTCTCAGATCTATGTGCGCGCGACATCATGATCCCGCGCGCGCAGATGGACGCGCTCAACATCGCCGACGCGCCGTCAGAGTTCATTCCCTTCGTGCAGGAAGCCGCGCATTCGCGCTTCCCCGTCTACGAGGGCAGCCGCGACAACATCATCGGCATCCTGCTCGCCAAGGACCTGCTGCGCTTCTACACCGACGCAGACTTCGATGTGCGCGACATGCTGCGCCCGGCCGTGTTCATCCCCGAATCCAAGCGACTGAACGTGCTGTTGCGCGACTTCCGCGTCAACCGCAACCACATCGCCATCGTCGTTGACGAATATGGCGGCGTGGCCGGCCTCATCACCATCGAAGATGTGCTCGAGCAAATCGTCGGCGACATCGAAGACGAATACGACTTCGACCAGGAAGAAGACAACATCCTGCCGACCGCCGATGGCCACATGCGCGTGCGCGGGCTGACCGAAATCAGCCAGTTCAACGAAGCCTTCGGCACGCATTTCTCCGACGAAGACGTCGATACCGTGGGCGGGCTGCTGTCCAACCACCTGGGCCGCGTGCCGCACCGGGGCGAGAAGATCGTCATGGGCACGCTGCAATTCGACGTCCTGCGCGCCGATGCGCGCCAGGTGCAGGTGCTGCTCGTGCGCCGCCTCACCACGCCGGCCGGCGGCAATGCCACGGCCGACACTTCTGGTTCCCACCCCGCCTGATCCTTCCGTGCCCGCTCAGTTCTCTTCCCCTGCCGCACCGTCCCGTCGGCAGGACGCCCAAGCTGTGCCGCTCGCGCGGCTGCGTTTTGCGATGCCGCTGGCAGCGCTGCTTGGCGTCATGCATACGCTGTCGTTCGCGCCGAACCACTGGTGGTGGCTGCAGATCCTCTCGCTGACGGGGCTGGCCGCGCTCGTGCAGCGCGCCCCGCGCTTGCGTGATGCGGCATGGGTTGGCTATGCATTCGGGCTCGGCTGGTTCCTGTCCGGCGTCTGGTGGCTCTATATCAGCATGCACGTCTACGGCGACATGCCGGCATGGATGGCCGCGCTGGCCGTGCTGCTGTTCGCTGGCTATCTGGCGCTGCATCCGGCGCTGGCGGTGTGGGCATGGCAGTGGCTAACACGACGCGGACGGTGGTCCGGTACCGCATCCGCGCTTGTATTTGGCGCGGCATGGGCCGTCACGGAGTGGCTGCGCGGCACGGTCTGGACGGGCTTCCCCTGGATCAACGGCGGTTACGCGCACACCGATGGCCCACTGGCCGGCTACGCGCCGCTGGTGGGCGTCTACGGCATCGTGCTGATCGCCGCCGTGCTGGCCGGCCTGCTGTGCGTCGCGGCCGAGCGCCGCCTGCATTGGCTGGCGGGGCTCGCCGGTGCGCTCCTGCTGGTGGCCGGCTGGCCGCTGCACGGCATTGCGTGGACGCAGCCGACAGGCAAGCCGATCTCCGTACGCCTCTTGCAGGGCAATGTGCCGCAAGACGTGAAGTTCCAGCAGACCGGCATCGAGCGCTCGCTGGAGCTGTACACCAAGATGGTCACCGAAAAACCCGCGCAACTGGTGGTCACGCCCGAGACGGCCTTCCCGATCATGATTCAGGAGATGCCGCAGGAGATCGCGCTGGCCATCCGCACCTATGTGGATACCACCGGCTCAAGCGTGCTCTTTGGAGCCGCCAGCGAGGACTCGCGCGTCGACTACACCAACAGCGTGTTCGGCGTCGGCCCGCAATTCCAAGGCGTCTACCGCTACAACAAGCACCACCTCGTGCCCTTCGGCGAGTTCATCCCCTTCGGTTTCCACTGGTTCGTCAACATGATGAACATGCCGCTGGGCGACTTCCGGCGCGGCCTGCCGGTGCAGCCGCCCATGGCGGTGGCCGACCAGCGTGTCGCACCCAACATCTGCTACGAGGATTTGTTTGGCGAGGAAATTGCCGCATCGCTACGGCATGCGGATCAGCCCGCCACGATGCTCGCGAACGTGACGAATCTTGCATGGTTTGGCGACACGATCGCGCTGGACCAGCACCTGCAGATCTCCCGCATGCGCGCGCTGGAAACGGGCCGTCCGATGCTGCGCGCCACCAACACGGGGGCGACCGCAGTGGTGCGGCCCGACGGCAGCGTACAGGCCCGTCTGCCCGTCTTCACGCTTGGCACATTGCAGACTGACGTGCAAGGCACGCAAGGCCTGACGCCATTCGTGCGGACCGGCAACGCGCCCGCGCTGGGCCTGGGCGCGCTGGTTCTGCTGGTGGCATTCGTGCGCCGCCGCCGGGCTTCGGCAGATTGATCGTTCAGCGTCCGGAGGGCTTTCGAGCCACTTTCCGGAGTCGCTGACAAAAAACGCTAAAATTCAACGTTTTACGGCGGGCAGGGAGCCAGGCGCTTCCCGTGCCCGCCGCTGCATTCCACCGTCGCGCGGCGCAACGCACGTTCCGTGCCGCCGCGGACCAACGGGTACCACCATGCTTACCTTCCAGCAACTCATTCTCAAGCTGCAGTCGTACTGGGACGCCCAGGGCTGCGCCCTGCTGCAACCGATCGACCTCGAAGTCGGCGCGGGCACGTCGCACGTGCACACCTTCCTGCGCGCGATCGGCCCGGAGCCGTGGCGTGCCGCCTACGTGCAACCGTCGCGCCGCCCCAAGGACGGCCGCTACGGCGAGAATCCGAACCGCCTGCAGCACTACTACCAATATCAGGTGGTGTTGAAGCCCGCGCCGGAAAACATCCTCGACCTGTACCTCGGCTCGCTGGAAGCGCTGGGCCTGGACCTCAAGCAGAACGATGTGCGCTTCGTCGAAGACGACTGGGAAAACCCCACGCTCGGCGCCTGGGGCCTCGGCTGGGAGGTGTGGCTCAACGGCATGGAGGTCACGCAGTTCACGTACTTCCAGCAAGTCGGCGGCCTGGACTGCAAGCCCGTGACCGGTGAGATCACCTACGGCATCGAGCGCTTGGCGATGTACCTGCAGCAGGTCGAGAACATCTACGACCTGGTCTGGACGGAGTGGGAAGAGCCGGGCCCGAACGGCTCCGTGAAGCGCCGCCTGACCTACGGCGACGTCTATCACCAGAACGAAGTCGAGCAATCGACCTACAACTTCGAACAAGCCGACACGACGGTGCTGTTCCGCCGCTTTGCCGAGCACGAAGCCGAAGCCAAGCGCCTGATGGGCGTGCGCGCAGAAGGTGATGCCGCTGCCGAGGGCGACGCACCTGTCGTGCAACTGGCCCTGCCGGCCTACGAGCAAGTGCTCAAGGCCGGCCACACCTTCAACCTGCTGGACGCACGCGGCGCCATTTCGGTGACGGAGCGCGCGGCCTACATCGGCCGCATCCGCAATTTGTCGCGCCTGGTCGCGCAGGCTTACTACGATTCGCGCGAACGCCTCGGCTTTCCGATGTGCGGCACAGCCGCTGCCGCCGCCAAGACCACGGAGGCCGCATGACGGCCAACCGAGCACGGCGTGGCCTGGCGCTGCTGACGGCAGCGTCCATCGCCGCGCTGGCGCTACCGGCGAGTGTCGCGCAAGCGGCGCGGCATCGCACGTCCAAGGCGGCATCGACGGAGAAGGTTTTTGTCGTGCCCAGCACCCTGACGCAGCTTTGCGTGGCCGATTCCAAGCCGCTGCAGCAAGCGCTGACCACGGCCTGGACGCCGCCGCCGCCATCGATCGATCAATGGACGAGCCTGGTGCGCACGATGGCCTGCGACCTCTCCGGCGCGCGTGACCTCGGCTGGCATCGCGTACCGTTGCGCACGTATGCGACGGCCCTGCGCTTCCCGCTCACGTGGGTGGAGTGGCAAGGCACCGGCGCAAAGGCACAGCGCCGTGTGCGCGTGTTCCGCTCGGCAGGGCAACTGCCGAGCCGTCTGGAATTCAACGTGTCCGGCACGCTGCAAGAGGTGCGCTACGACGCGCGACGCGGCTTGTTGTCTGCGCGGTTCCTGCGCCGTGACGCGGCCGCGCCCGGCACCACGCCTGCCCCGATTGCACCGCCTCCGCCGCCGGGCCAGTGCGCCGGCACGCAATTGCAGTTCCAGCAGCAGAACGGCGTGTGGCTGCTCTCGGGCGTGGAGCCCGTGCCCGGCTCGCCCTGCTGATCACTGAACCGAACCACACAACGTACCGCCGCACCTGATCTGAACACCCTGCGGCGCAGAACAACGACGTCACCGATTCAAACGCTATGTCCACCCTCCTGATCGAACTGCTGACCGAAGAACTGCCGCCCAAGGCGCTGGCCCGCCTGGGCGAGGCGTTTGCGCGCGGCCTGTTTGACGGTCTGTCGGCGCAAGGCCTGCTCGAAGAGGGCGCCGCCGTGGAAGGTTTTGCCACGCCGCGCCGCTTGGCCGCATCGATCACCGGCGTGCGCCGCACCGCGCCCGATCGCGAACTGCGCGAGAAAGTGCTGCCCGTGACGGTCGCCTTCGATGCCGAGGGCAAGCCCGCCGCGCCGCTCGTCAAGAAGCTGGCTGCACTGGCCAAGACCGTGGGCGTGGACGCCATCGCCCCTGAATCGCTCGAACGCGCGCCTGACGGCAAGGCCGAAGCGCTGTTCTATCGCTATACCGCGCGCGGCGCCGTGCTGGCCGACGGCCTGCAGACGGCACTGTCGCAGACCATCGCCAACCTTCCGATCCCGAAGGTGATGACGTATCAGCGCCCGAACGGCGAGAACGTTCAGTTCGTGCGCCCCGCACACAAGCTGATCGCGCTGCTCGACAGCGAAGTCATCCCGGTCAGCGCATTTGGCCTGCAAGCTGGCAACGTGACGCTGGGCCACCGTTTCCTGTCGGCCGGCGAAATCGTCATCCAAAACGCCACGTCGTATGCGAGCACGCTGGAATCGCAGGGCAAAGTCATTGCCGGCTATGGCAAGCGCAAGGAAGCCATCCGCGCCGAGCTGCTCAAGACGGCCGGCGCCGATACGGTGGTCATGCCCGAAGCGCTGCTGGATGAAGTGAACGCGCTGGTCGAATGGCCCGTGGTCTACCCCTGCCATTTCGAGGAAGCGTTCCTCGCCGTGCCGCAGGAGTGCCTGATCCTGACCATGCAGACCAACCAGAAGTACTTTGCACTGACCGATGCACAAGGGCACCTGCGCAACCGCTTCCTGATCGTCTCGAACATCGCCACGGGCACGCCCGAGGCCATCATTCAAGGCAACGAACGTGTGGTCCGCCCGCGCCTGGCCGACGCCCGCTTCTTCTTCGAACAGGACAAGAAAAAGCCGCTGGCCGATCGTGTGCCGTTGCTTTCGCGCGTGGTCTATCACAACAAGATCGGCACGCAGCTTGAGCGCGTGTCGCGCCTGCAGGCCATCGCAGGCCAACTGGCCGAGAAGCTCGGTGCGGATGTGGCACACGCCTCGCGCGGCGCGTTGCTGGCCAAGGCCGATCTGCTGACCGACATGGTGGGCGAGTTCCCCGAGCTGCAGGGCACGATGGGCACCTACTACGCCCGCCACGACGGCGAACCCGACGACGTGGCGCTGGCCTGCTCCGAACACTACCAACCGCGCTTTGCCGGTGACGCGTTGCCCAGCACCGCCACCGGTACCGCGGTGGCATTGGCCGACAAGCTGGAAACGCTGGTTGGCATCTGGGGCATCGGCCTGCAACCCACGGGTGAGAAAGATCCGTTCGCGCTGCGCCGCCACGCGCTGGGCATCCTGCGCATGCTGATTGAGAAGCCGCTCGTTCTCACGATCGACGATGCGCTGCAGATTGCCGCCGCCAGCTTCGATGGCATCGCGGCCGTCAAGCCGGACCTGGCCGCCATCTCCGACTTCCTGTACGACCGCCTGCGCGGCTACCTGAAGGACAAGGGCTACAGCACCAACGAGGTGGAAGCCGTGGTCAGCCAGCGCCCGCAGCGTCTGGACGACATCGTCGCGCGCCTCGAAGCCGTGCGCGCCTTTGCTGCCCTGCCGCAGGCAGAAGCGCTGGCCGCCGCCAACAAGCGCATCACCAACATCCTGAAGAAGACCGACGTGGCCATTGGTGCCGTGCAGCCGCAACTGCTCAAGGAAGACGCTGAGCGCGCCCTGCACCAGGCGGTGGCCTCGTCGGAGCCGCAGGTGCACGATGCCTTCGCACGCGGCGATTTCACCACCGCGCTCAAGACGCTGGCCGGCCTGCGCGAAGCGGTCGACACCTTCTTTGACGGCGTGATGGTGATGGCCGACGACACCGCGCTGCGCGACAACCGCCTCGCGCTGCTGGGTGAACTGCACGGCTTGATGAACCGCGTCGCGGACATCTCCAAGCTGGCCGCCTGATCGGCACCCCAAGCACCGTTCGGAGCCCACCATGCCCCATGTTCCCAAACTGGTGATTCTCGACCGCGATGGCGTCATCAACCACGACAGCGACCAGTTCATCAAGTCGCCTGACGAGTGGATCGCCCTCGACGGCAGCCTGGAAGCCATTGCCGAGCTGAACCAGGCCGGCTACCAGGTGGTGGTGGCAACCAACCAGTCGGGCATCGGGCGCGGCCTGTTCGAGGCCGCCGCGCTCAACGCCATGCACGAGAAGATGTACAAGGCGCTCGCCACCTACGGCGGGCGCGTCGATGCCGTCTTCTTCTGCCCGCACACCGCCGCCGATGCGTGCGAGTGCCGCAAGCCCAAGTCCGGCATGCTCCGCGAGATTGCACGCCGCTTCGACATGGACCTGACGGGCGTGCCAGTCGTGGGTGACTCCCTGCGCGACCTGCAAGCCGGTGTCGAAGTTGGTGCCGTACCTCACCTCGTACTGACCGGCAAAGGCGTCAAGACCCGCGATGCCGGTGACCTGCCCCCAGGCACCCAGATTCATCAGGACCTGCGTGCGTTTGCGCGTGCGCTGCTATCCCCTGCGCCCCAGGGCACGCCCACGCGCGCCCCTTGAATTCGCCCCCAATGACTTTTATCCGTTCGCTGCTGTACCTGGTTTTCCTGATCGTCTGGACACCGATTTACGCGGTGGCCTGCTTCATCGTCTTTCCGTTCATGAACCCGCACCGCCGTTTCTGGATGGTGTCCGGCTGGACGAAGTCTGCAATCTGGATGGCGCGCTGGCTGCTCGGCATCCGTTGGCAATACCAGGGCTGGGAGCACATCGAGGAAGCCGTCGCCACCAACAAGCAGGTGGTACTGCTTTCCAAGCATCAGTCAGCGTGGGAAACCATGGCCTATGTTGCGACCATGCCACGCCCGCTGTGCTACGTCTTCAAGCGCGAACTGCTGTATGTGCCGTTCTTCGGATGGGCGCTCGGCATGCTCAAGATGGTGCACATCAACCGCAAGGACGGCGCCAATGCGTTCACCTCGGTCGCGCGCCAGGGCAAGGAGCGCCTTGCAGATGGCGCATGGGTGATCATGTTTCCGGAAGGCACGCGCACGCGCTCGGGCGACCCGAAACCGCGCTACAAGAGCGGCGGCGCGCGCTTTGCCGTCGATACCGGCGCATGGGTCATCCCCATCGCGCACAACTCCGGCCGCGTGTGGCCGCGCAATTCGTTCCTGAAGCATCCGGGCTTGATCACCCTGTCGGTCGGGCCGGCCATTCCGAGCGCTGGCAAGACCAGCGACGAGCTCAACCGCGAAGTCGAAGCGTGGATCGAAACAGAAATGCGTAGAATCGACGCCGATAGCTACCGCGAGCACGCATGAAACTGCTGCGCCCACCGACTTCGCCCACCCCCGCCGACAGCGTCCAGCTTGAGCTGCCGCTGCTCGCGCCTGAGGCCCCGTCGCCTTCGCAGCCGCCTGACGCGTCCCTCCTCGCCCCACCCGCACTCGACTTTTCCACCGCACCGCTCGGCCCCAACCAGCGCCGTCTGACGCTGGGCGAGCGCGCGCTCATCTATAACCTCAAGCGTTCGTCGCGGCGCACTATCGGCTTTGTCATCGATGATCGCGGCTTGTCGATCACGGCGCCACGCTGGGTCACACTGGCCGAGATCGAACACGCCATCGCCGAAAAGCAGAAGTGGATCTTCGCCAAGCTGGCCGAATGGCGCACGAACGCCGCACGCCGCATGCTGCCGCCGATGGAGTGGCAAGACGGCGCTGCGCTGCCCTTCCTCGGCAAGACGATCACGCTCAAGCTGGAGTCACCGATCGGCGCGTTGATGTTCGATGCCGACACCGGCGTGCTGCACCTGGGCCTGCCGCCCACCACCACCGAGCAACAGATCAAGGACCGCGTGCAAGGCTGGCTGCAGACGCAAGCGCGACGCCTCTTCGGAGAGCGGCTCGAAGTGTATGCCGAGCGCCTGGGCGTGCGGCATAGCGCGTATGCGTTGTCGTCCGCCGCCACGCGGTGGGGCAGCTGCACGGCCGACGGCAAGATCCGTCTGAACTGGCGCCTTGTGCATTTCCCGCTGAGTCTGATCGACTACGTGGTTGCGCATGAGCTCGCGCATCTCAAGGAAATGAACCACAGCCCGCGCTTCTGGGACACGGTTGAGTCAATCTTCCCTGAGTTTCGCGAGGCGCGGGAGCAACTGCGCTCGCATCCACCGGAATACTTGCCGGCCTTCTGATCCGCCTCGCCCACGCCGCAACGGCGCACGAGGGATGCGGCTGCAGAAAGACCCTCGCCAGCACGCTCCGCCACACCCTCCTACAATATCGCCTTCCGCAGTCCCCCAAGGAAGGAAATCCCATGCGAATGCTCCACACCATGCTGCGCGTCGGCGACCTGCAGCGATCGATCGACTTCTACACCAAGGTGCTCGGCATGCAGCTGCTGCGCACCAGCGACAACCCCGAATACAAATACTCGCTCGCGTTCGTCGGCTACGGCCCGGAGGCCGGCAACACCGTCATCGAGCTGACCTACAACTACGGCGTAAACGAATACGACCTCGGTTCAGCATTCGGCCACCTTGCAATCGAGGTCGACAACGCGGCGCAGGCCTGCGACCAGATCCGCAACGCGGGCGGCAAAGTCACGCGCGAAGCCGGCCCGGTCAAGGGCGGCAGCACCATCATTGCGTTTGTGGAAGATCCGGACGGCTACAAGATCGAGCTGATCCAGGCGCGCTCCATGCCCGATGGCAACCGCCACTGACGCCATCCGCCGGCCGCTGGACGGCACCGCCATCGGCCTGATGGTGGTGCTGTGCATGTGCTGGGGCTTTCAGCAGGTCGCCATCAAGGTGGCGGCGCACGACGTGGGCCCTGTCATGCAGGCCGGCGTGCGCTCGGCGATTGCGTCGATCCTGGTGTTCGCATTTGCGCTCTGGCGCGGCACGTGCCTCTCGTTGCGCGACGGCACGCTGGCCAGTGGCCTGATGGCGGGCGTGCTGTTCGGCGTCGAGTTCCTGTGCATCTTCATCGGCCTGGGCTACACAACCGCCTCGCGCATGGCGGTGTTCCTCTACACGGCGCCTATCTTCACGGCGCTCGGCCTGCACTTCTTTGTGCCAGGCGAACACCTGCGCCCGCGGCAGTGGACGGGCATCGGCATTGCGTTTGCGGGGATCGTGCTGGCGTTTGCCGATGGTGTCCTGCACCCGGCGGCCGGGCCGTCGACCTCGTTGGGTGACGCGCTGGGCGTGGTGGCGGGCGCGCTGTGGGGCGCGACGACCATCGTCGTGCGGGCAAGCAAGCTCTCAGAAGCACCGGCTGCGAAGACGCTGCTGTACCAATTGGCCGTCTCGGCCGTGCTGCTGTTGTTGATGGCTGCCGGCACCGGCCAGGCCTTTACCGCGAACCTCACGCCCACGGCGCTGGCGAGCCTTGCCTACCAGTCTGTGCTGATCGCATTCGCCAGTTACCTGACGTGGTTCTGGCTGCTGCGCCGCTACCTGGCGTCGCGGTTGTCAGTGTTCTCGTTTCTGACGCCGCTGTTTGGCGTGGCGTTTGGCGTGCTGCTGTTGCACGAGCCGGTGGGCCTGCGGTTTGCGCTGGCGGCGGCGCTCGTGCTGTCGGGCATCCTGCTCGTCAATCTTCGCTAAGGTTAGAAACGCTGCCGGCGATGCGGTTGGCCGGCAGCGCGTTCGCCACGGCCACGAAATCTTCTACCGGCACTTCTTCTGCGCGGCGGCTCAGGTCAAAGCCAAGCGCTTCAAAATCGATCACATCGCGCAGTGCGCCCAGCGTGTTGCGCAGCACCTTGCGCCGCTGCGAAAACGCCATCGTCACCACCGTGCCGAGCGCGCGCATGTCGACCGGCGCATACGGCGATTTATCGGCTGGCCAGGGAATCATCCGCACCACCGCTGAATCCACCTTGGGCGGCGGGTTGAACGAGCCCGGCGGCACATCCAGCACCAGCTCCATGTAGTACCGCACCTGCAGCATCACCGACAGCCGGCTGAACGCCTTGCTGCCCGGCGCGGCCACCATGCGGTCGACCACCTCTTTCTGCAGCATGAAATGCTGATCGCGCACGCGGTCGGCGAACCTGGCCAGATGGAACAGCAGCGGGCTCGAGATGTTGTACGGCAGGTTACCGACGATGCGCAGCGGCCGGTCCGGCTCCACCAGCGAACCGAAATCAAACACAAGTGCATCGCCTGCATGCACGATCAGCCGATCGCCGAAACGCTTCTGCAAGCGCGCGACGAGGTCACGGTCCAGCTCGACCACCTGCAGCGTGCGCACGCGCTCCATGAGCGGCACGGTGAGCGCGCCGAGGCCCGGGCCGATTTCGACGAGCACGTCGTCGGGCTTTGGATCAATGGCGGCAACGATGGCGTGGATCACGCCGTCATCGACCAGGAAGTTCTGGCCGAAGCGCTTGCGGGCCTGGTGCCCCTGGTGAACGCCGGTCGTGGATCGTGCCATTGCGAACTCGAAATCGAAAAGGTGAAGAAACTCAGGAACGTGCATTGTGCCGCGCCATGGCGATGGCGGTATCGATCGCCTCGATCATGCTGCCGAACTCGGCGCGACCCGTGCCCGCCAAGTCCAGCGCCGTACCGTGGTCCACCGACGTGCGCACGAACGGCAGGCCCAGCGTGATATTCACGCCATGCCCGAAGGTGCCGTACTTGAGCGGCGCCAAGCCTTGGTCGTGGTACATCGCCAGCACGCAATCGGCCTCGGTAAGAAGCCGCGGCTGGAACAGCGTGTCGGCCGGATACGGACCGCGCGCATCGATTCCGCGCGCACGCGCACGCGCGATGGCCGGCTCGATCACCTCGATCTCTTCGCGGCCGAGGTGACCTGATTCACCCGCATGCGGATTCAGCCCCGTCACGAGAATGCGCGGCGCGGTCAAGCCGAAGCGCGTGCGCAAATCACGTTGCACGATGTCGAGCGTTTCGTCGAGCACTGCGGGTGTGATAGCGTCCGGCACCTCGCGCAACGGCAAATGCGTCGTGGCCAGCGCCACGCGCAGCATGGTGTTGTCGTGTGCCGGCTGCGGGCCAGCGAGCATCATCACCACGCGCGGCGTGCGGCTGCGCTCTGCCAAGTATTCGGTATGGCCGGTAAACGGCACGCCTGCGTCGTTGATCGTGCTCTTCTGCACCGGTGCTGTGACCATCGCGTCATAACGGACGCCGTCCGCCGTGCCAATCTGGCAGCCATCAATGGCCGCGTCGAGCAGGCCGAGCACATAGCGGCCGTTGGTTGCATCGAGCACGCCAGCGCGCACTGGCGCACCCAGCGGGCGCTCCACAATAGTCAGCGCCGTGGAGGCAACACGCCAGAAATCGCCCTGCCCGATCGCGTCAGCGCGCGCCTGCAGCAATGCCGCATCGCCAATCACGTGCCACTGCACATCGGCGTAACGCGGCGACGCCTGTCGGGCCAAGTGCAGCAACGCAGCCACGGTGATATCGGGGCCGATACCGGCAGGTTCTCCGGTGGTGATGGCAATGTTCAGCATGCAGCGCTTTCCTGCGATGGATTCCCGTTGGTCTAGAAACGCCACGGCCGCCCGCAGGCGGCCGTGAGCGATGCGGATGTCCGTAGCTTACTGCTGACGGTTCACGCGGTATTCCACGTGGGCCGAGTCGCGCAGCTCACGCAGCCAATCTTCATAGGCGGCCTGCACCTTCTGCTCGCGGATCACCGAACGTGCGTAGTCGCGCTGGCGGTCTCCCGACACCTCTGCCTCGCGACGACCTTCCACCTGGATCAGATGCACACCGAACTGGCTCTGCACCGGCTGCGACACATCACCGGGCTTGAGCTGGTTCATCGCCTGCTCGAATTCCGGCACCAACTGACCCGGTGACACCCAGCCCAGTTCGCCACCCGCACCGGCCGAACCGTCCTGCGAATACCGGCGAGCCGCGTCGCCAAAGTCATAGCCGTGCACGATCCGATCGCGCAGGCCCGCCAACTGGCGGCGCGCGTCTTCTGCCGACATCGTCGGACCGGTCTTGATCAGAATGTGGCGCACTTGCGTCTGCTGCACCTTGGCGGCAATCGCCGTGCTCGGTGCGCGCTTCTCCAACAGCTTGATCACGTGATAACCAGCCGGGCTTTCGACCACTTGGCTCGCCACCTGGCCGGCCTTCATGTCGACCACCGCGTTGGCAAACACAGCCGGCAAGCGACCGATCGGACGCAGCCCAAGTTCGCCGCCTTGCGAGGCATCCTGGGCGCCCGAATTGTCACGCGCCAGCTTGGCGAAATCCGCACCGCCCAGTGCTTGTTTGAGCAGGGCTTCGGCCTTGCTGCGTGCTGCGGCCTTCTCGGCATCCGTGGCGCTTTCGGCGACCGGCACGAGAATCTGCGCGACGTTGTATTGCTGCTCGCCAGCCGGGGCCGTGCCGCCGCCCTGCTGCGCCAGATAGTTATCGATCTCGCCGTCGTAGACCTGCACCTTGGAGTCGACCTCGCGCTCGCGCAGGCGAGCCAGCAGGATTTCCTGACGCAGGTCGTCGCGGTACTTGTCGTACGTCATGCCGGCGTCCTTCAGCTTGCTCTTGAGCTGCGGGACGGACAGATTGTTGCGCTGGGCCACGCTTTCCACCGCACGATCCACATCGGCATCGGACACGCGGATGCCGCTTTCCTTGGCGGTCTGCGCCTGCACGCGCTCCAGGATCAGTTGCTCAAGCACTTCGCCGAGCATATCTGCGCGCGGCGGCAGCGGACGGTTCTGTGCGCGGAACGTGCGCTCCACCAGATCCGCGCGGTTAAGCAGTTCGCGGCGGGTGATGACGTCAGTGTTGACCACGGCCACCACTTCATCGACCAGTTGGCTGCGCGGCGCGCCCGGAGCCGTCGGCTCGGGCAGCGTGCCCTGCAGCAGCGGCTGGCTTGGCGACGAACCCGGGTTGGCGAAGATGCCACGCACAGGAGCGCTCTTTTTTGCCGATTGCGCCTGCTGCGCGTAGACGGCTGGTGCCAGCGTGGTCCCCGCCATCAGCGCGACCAGCACGCTGGTGGCGACACGCAAGCGGCCCAGAGGAGCCACACGCGTGGCGAAAGCGGTCGATTGGAAAGCCATGATGTCGTTATTCATATTGATCCAGCACGGACGGCGTGATCGGCTGCGCGGTCACCGGCTGGTAGCCGGGCACGTTCAGACGAATCACGTCGATCGGATTGTTCCCCACCTTCGACAAACCCTTGAATTCGATCTGGGCAAAGATATGCGTCGTATAGCCTGAAACCGCATTGCTGTAGCGCTGTACCGCCAGTCGGCCGACCCAGCAGTCCGCCACATACTCGAGGCCAAGCAGCATATCCGACGGCTTGCGCGCGTTCAGGTCATAACCGACGCGGCCCAGGCCGTAGAGGCGCCGCGTGATCGGCCACTGCGTTGAGATATCGGCCTGTTCCAGCGGAAGCTGACCGGTATTCGCGTCTTGCCGGTAATAGCGGTAGCCGAGGTTGATCACCTTGTTCGCTTCCGGCTTCCAGCTGAATGCCACGGTCGAGCGCATGATGCGATCGATGTCCTGATTGTACTGAAGGTTCGTGTCGAAGAAGATGCCGCGGAACATCTGGATCGTGGTCGCGCCCAGAAGGTCCGAATAGCGGCGCACCGACGTCGGCGCCGCCCCCGCCAGCGTCACGCGCTGTCCTTCAAAATCGATGCGTTGCGCGATCGTGGCCCGCAAGCGCTCAATGCCTGACTCAGCCTCAATGAAACGCGTGGTCACGCCAGCCGTCAGTTTGTTGTTGTCGGCAATTCGGTCATAGCCGGTGTACGGATTCTCCGTAAAGATCTGGCCGAGGTTGTAGTCCGACTGACCCGTATCGAACAACGGAATCTGCGACTGATCGCGATACGGCGTGTACACGTAGAACACGCGTGGCTCCAGCGTCTGGATGTAGCTCACGCCAAACAGCTTGGTGACCAGCGGCGCATCGCGCTCAAAGGTCATGCCCGAATCGAGCGAGAACGTGGGCAGCGTGCGATTGATCTGCGTGTCCTGCGTATCGCCTGCGGGACGATCCAGACGGTATGCGGTCGTATTCAGGATGAACTTCGGCGTGACGTACCAGCCCGGACGGATGATCGGGTAGCTGATCGTCGGCTGCATGAACAGCCGCTCGCCCTGGACAGTATTGGCCGTTGGGATCGAGAACCGGGTGTAATCGGTCAGGAAATTAACGTCAAAGCCGCCAAGGTCGTACTTGTTATAGGTCAGGCTCAACTGCGGCAGTCGCTCATACGGTGCTGCCAGTGGCGTTGTGGCGGTCGACAGAGTCTGGAACTTCTGCACACGCGCCAACGCAACCCAGTCGCCGAACGAATAAGTCACCCCGCCTTCCTGGGTGTACTGACGCTGCGTCGCCGTGACGATGCTGCGGCCCAGGTCATCCGGGTAGGTGTTATCGGAGACCTTGTTGTAGTTGATGTAGCCGGTCAGGCCAGGCGCCAGGCGCTGGGTGTGCAACGCCGAAATCGACCAGCGGTTGCGACCTGCCTCACGATCATCGGGCAGGAATTCGCCGCGCAGGACGCCGCTGTACGACGTATCGAGATAGCGGTATTCGGCGCCAAGCTGCAGGCCACGCTGGCTCAGCAGACGGGGGTACAACGTCAGATCGCGATTCGGCGCGATGTTGAAGTAATAGGGCAGCGTAATGTCTGTCCCGCTGCGGCTGTTGTAGCCGAAGACCGGTGCCAGGAAGCCGCTGCGACGGTCGTCATTGAGCGGGAAGTCCATGATCGGCGCGGCAAACACCGGCACGCCGAAGAAGTGCAGTACGCCGTTGCGGCCAGTGCCGACCTGGCGGTCGCTGTCGATGTCGATGCGGCTCGCGCTGAAGTACCAGTCGACGTTGTCGGGCGAGCACGTGGTGTACGTACCGCGCGTGATGCGGCTGTTGTCCTTGTCGATAAAGTCGATGCGGTCTGCGGTGCCACGGCCACCGGTCGAGTGGAACTCGTAGGTCGGCGTGCTGAGGGTGCCTTCGTTGGCGGTGACTTTGAGCTTGGCATCCGGCCCGGTGACGAGCGTGCCGCCCTTGAACAGACGCACGTTGCCAGTGGCGGTCGCAACGTCGGTGTCCTGGTTGTAGTCAAGCGTGTCGCCCTTGAGCACCGAACCGTTGCGGCGCAATTCGCCATTGCCGCGCAGATGGATGTCTTCGTTGGTGCGGCCGTCCATCTTGTCGGCCGCGGTAAATGTGGGGACAGTGTTGTCCGGTCGCTGGACGGGCTCGGCCATCTTGGGCACCAGCGGACTGCCGCCAGGCGTGGTCGGGCCGGACGTGGCCAGCGCTGTCACCGACGAGGCTGGGGTAACAGCAGGCGCCGTCGCCTGCGTGGTGTCCGCGCTCTGCGCCGCGGACGTCGCCGTCCAGACACCGGCCACCGCGAACACCAGCGGGCGCAATGCCAGCGTGCCACGCCGGTTGGCGGGCCGCTGATCGGGCGCGGCAACAGCAGCGCGCTGCCGGTTTTTCCTGGCTCGGTTCGGTTCGGTCATGCAGATCGGGAACAGGGCCGCGCGCGCAACGGCACGCACAGGCACAAAATCAGTCAGTACTGCGGTCAATTCCGCCGTCGGACGCGGCCTGGACGGGGCCGGCGCTCGCTCGTGGCGAAACTCGGTCGGGTATTATACGGGGCTTCCTTCCAGCCTCATTCCAGCATTCTCTCAGCATGGCTTCGACCCCTGGCGCCGCAGCAGGCGCAACCGACGCACGCCTCAGTCAACTGCGCGACTGGCTCGGCACATTGCCCCCCGCCCGCGGCCTGCGCATCGACACGCTGCAGCCCGCTTCGGCCGATGCCAGCTTCCGCCGCTATTTCCGCCTGGACAGCGCAGTCAGTGGCAAACCCGGCACGCTGGTCGTCATGGACGCCCCGCCGCCGCAGGAAGACTGCCGCCCGTTCGTCCATGTGGCAGGCCTGCTGAATGGCGCCGGCGTGCATGCACCTCAGGTGCTGGAGCAGGATCTCGCGCAGGGCTTCCTCCTGCTGACCGACCTGGGCCCGCAAACGTATCTGCAATCGCTGCGCGAACGCAATTTCGACCTCGCCTACGCCGATACGCTGTTCCGCCCGGCCATCCATACCCTGGTGCGGTGGCAGTTGGCCTCGCGCGAGGGAGAGCTGCCTCCGTACGACGAAGCGCTGCTGCGCCGCGAGCTGTCGCTGTTTCCCGACTGGTATGTCGATCGCCACCTGCAACGCCCTTTGGACGCCACGCAGCGCGAATCGCTCGACAAGGTGTTCAAGCTGCTGGTCGACAGCGCCTTGGCCCAGCCGCGCGTGTACGTGCACCGTGACTACATGCCGCGCAACCTGATGATCAACGCGGCCGACCCATCGCAGCCGGGCGTGCTGGACTTCCAGGACGCCGTCTACGGACCGATCACCTACGACGCCGCCTCGCTGCTGCGCGACGCCTTCCTGTCGTGGGATGAAGAGCAGGAGCTGGATTGGGCCGTGCGCTACTGGGAAGCTGCCCGCGCAGCCAAGCTGCCGGTCGATGACGACTTCGGCGAGTTCTACCGCGCCCTCGAATGGATGGGCGCGCAACGCCATCTGAAAGTGGCCGGCATCTTCGCGCGCCTGTGCTACCGAGACGGCAAGAACGGCTACGTGGAAGACACCCCGCGCTTCATCGCCTACCTGCGCCGCGTGTGCAGCCGCTACAACGCGCTGGCACCGCTGGCCCGCCTGCTCGATCAACTCGAAGATCGCGCACAGAAGATCGGCTACACGTTCTGATGGCTTCCCCCCGCGCCGTCGAGTTTCGCGCCGGCATGCTGGCACTGGCGCCCATGCTGCTCGGCGTGGTGCCGTTCGGCATGATCTACGGCGTGCTGGCCACGTCCGCGGGCATGCCCGCGTGGCTTGCCGTCGCGATGAGCGCCATCGTTTTCGGTGGCGCCTCGCAGATGATTCTTGTGCAGTTGTGGGCCGGTGGCGCGCCGGCGCTGGTGATTGCGGCGACGGTCTCGATGGTGAATCTGCGGCACGCGCTGTATTCGGCCAGCATTGCGCCGGCGCTGGCACACCTCCCTCGCCGCTGGAAATGGCTGATCGCCTATCTGCTGACCGACGAAGCCTTCGCCGCCATGAACCGCCGCGTCGTCACCGCGCAGCCCGGCAGCGAGGAAGCCGCCTTCCGCCACTGGTATTTCCTTGGCGCTGGCGTGGCACTGTGGTCAAGCTGGCAGGCGTCGACGATCGTTGGCGTGCTGCTGGGCGCGCAGGTGCCTACGACATGGCCGCTCGACTTCTTCCTGCCACTCACGTTCATCGCCATCGTGGTGCCGGCGCTGCGCACGCGCGCGCAACTGGCTGCAGCGTTGGCCGGCGCCGCGCTGGCCGTCGCGTGGACGGGCTGGCCGCACAAGCTCGGGCTGATGAGCGCGGCGTGCGTGGGCATTGCCGTCGGCGCGTTGGTTGAGCGCTTGCTGGCTCGGCCGTCCAACAAGGGGGCTGCTGCATGAAAGCCCTGATCCTCTTCGGCGTGCTGCTGATTGCCGGCGCGGCGACCTACCTGATCCGCCTATCGTTCATCGCCCTGGAAGGGCGCATGAACCTGCCGATGTGGTTCCGCAACGCGCTGCCCTACGTGCCGGCCGCGATGCTGACCGCGCTGATCGCGCCCGACCTGCTGATGCGCGACAGCGCGCTCGCGGTGTCGGTCGACAACCCTCGCCTGCTTGCCGGCATCGTCGCCATCGTCATCGCACGGGTGACGAAGAGCGCGATGTGGACCATCGCCGGCGGCATGGCTGTGCTGCTGATTCTCATGAAGGTGATGGCTTGAATTCCACGACGCGTGCCATGATTTTTGCGGCGGGCCGCGGCGACCGCATGCGCCCGCTGACCGACCACACGCCCAAGCCTCTGCTCAACGTGGGCGGCAAACCGCTGATCGTCTGGCAGATCGAGCGCTTGGCCGCGGCCGGCGTGCGCGACATTGTCATCAACCACGCGTGGCTCGGCGCGCAGATCGAAGCCGCGCTCGGGGATGGCAGCAAGTGGGGCGTGCGCCTCGCGTATTCGCCAGAAGGGCAAGCGCTGGAGACGGCGGGCGGTGTCGCCCAGGCGATGCCGCTGCTGCATGCCGGCGATGGGCACAGCGTATTCATTGCCGTCAGCGGCGATGTGTTCTGCGATTACGACTACGCCGCACTGTGCGACCGAGCGCCGGCAATGGCCGCGCAAGCGACGCCCGGCATGCACTTGGTGATGGTGCCCAATCCGCCCTACCATCTGCGCGGCGATTTCGCGCTGGATAGCGAAGGCACGCTCCACGCTGACGGCGCTGAGCGCCTCACGTTCGGCAACATCGGCTTGTACGACACGCGCCTATTTGCCGGCATCACGCCCGGCTCGCGACTGGCGATGACGCCGCTGTACCACCAGGCCATCGCCGAAGGTCGCGCCACCGGTGAACGCTTCGACGGCCGGTGGGAAAACGTCGGCACGCCCGCCCAGCTGGCCGCACTCGACGCAGAACTCGCGGCGCGCTAAGCGCTTACGCCATCGCGGCGCTCAATGATTCCGCCGTCATCGGGCGGCCCAGCAGGTAACCTTGCAGCGAGTGACAACCGAGCCGCGTCAGGAACGCCTGCTGCTCGGCCGTCTCCACACCTTCTGCGACGATGCGCAGGTTCAGCGTCTGGCCCAGTGCCACGATGGCCGAGACGATAGCCGCGTCTTCCGTGTCGTGCGCCAGATCGCGCACAAAGCCGCGGTCGATCTTCAGCTCGCTGGCCGGCAAACGCTTGAGATACAGCAGGCTGGAATAGCCGGTGCCAAAATCGTCGATCGAAATCCGCACGCACATCGCGTCGAGCTGCTGCAGGATCTGCAAGCTGGCATCGACATCGCGCATGGCGGTCGACTCCGTAATCTCAAGCGTCAGGCTGCGCGGGTCCAGCGCATGGCGCGCGAGCGTGTCGCGCACGGTGTCGATGAGCGCGGCATGGCCAAACTGCAGCGCAGATAGATTCACTGCGACCGTCCAGGCGGTGCGCCCCTCGCGGTGCCATTGCGCCATCTGGCGACAGGCTTCGTCCAGCACCCACGCGCCCAGCGGCACGATCAGGCCGGTCTTTTCGGCCAGCGGGATGAACTCGTCGGCGGGCACCAAACCGCGCTGCGGATGCTGCCAGCGCACCAGCGCCTCCACGCCCATGATCGGCCCATTGGGCGCGTTGAACTTGGGCTGATAGTGCAGCACGAGTTCGTTGCGCTCGACCGCCCGTCGCAGGTCTTGCACGAGCTGCAACTGCTGATGCACGTCGGCATTCATGGAGGGCTCGAAAAAGCTGTAGGCGTTGCGGCCCAAGCCCTTCGCGTGGTACATCGCCGCGTCGGCATTGGTCAGCAGATCGTGCTGGTTGCCGCCGTCGCCCGGGTAGATCGCGATGCCGATGCTGGTGGAAACGCGCAACTCGTGACCGCCGGCCATGAAGGGCTCGCGCACCACCTCCAGCAGCGCGTCGGCCAGGGTGCCGGCGTCTTCCGGATCGTCCACGTAGGCGAGCACGACGAATTCATCGCCGCCGACACGCGCTACGGTGTCCTGCTGGCGTACCCGCGCGCCGATGCGCTGCGCGACGTCGATCAGCAGCAGATCGCCCACATGGTGGCCATAGACATCGTTGACGGCCTTGAAACCGTCCAGGTCCATGAACATCAGCGCGAAGCGGCGCTTCTCGCGTTCGGCCGTGCGGATCGCCTGGGTCAGGCGGTCTTCCAGCAGCACGCGGTTGGAAAGCTTGGTCAGGTTGTCGTGCAGCGCGAGGTAAGCCAACTCCTTATTGGCCGCGGCCAGTGAATTCGCCAGCAAGGCGGTGCGCGCTTCCATGCGCAAGTCGAGCACCGAGATGATCAGCGCGATGGCCAGCACCGCCAGCGTCACGATGATGATGACCAACGCCAGCCATTCGGCACTCGCGCCGGTGTGCGCAGCGCCGCACACACTGCCGAATGGAAACGATGCCGCCGACATGCCCGTGTAGTGCATGCCGACGATGGCCACGCCCATCACCACCGCCGAACCGGCACGCAGTGCACGAACGCGTCGCGACTGCCGCCGCAGGCGGAACGCGATCCACAGCGCCACGCCGGAGGCCAGCACTGCAATCACGATTGACAGCCCAAACCGCGCGGGGTCGTATTGGATGCCCGGGCTCATGCGCAGCGCGGCCATGCCGGTGTAATGCATGCCCGCGACGCCCGCGCCCATGAGCAGCGCGCCGCCCGCCAGACGCGGCCACGGCAATTCACGCCGGCTGACCAGCCACAACGCAAACATCGACGCCCCGATACCGATGGCGAGCGACGCAAGCGTGATCCCGACGTCATATCCAACCGGAATCGGCAGGTTCAGCGCCAGCATGCCGACAAAGTGCATCGACCAGATGCCCAGCCCCATGGCCGAGGCGCCGCCGATGAGCCACGACAACGCCGCGCGGCCGTGTGCGGTGACGACACGTCCCGCCATATCCAGCGCCGTATACGACGCCAGGATGGCCACGAAGAGGGAAAGCAGGACGAGAAGAGGGTTGTAACTGCTGGCGAGCATCGGTTCTCCTGGGCAGGCCGATCCAATGCGGCCAATCCACTGCAGGCGGAGGTCGCAACCGGGATACAAAACAGGTCAGTATTAACGGCGGCCGCCGCCCGAGACTTTAGGAGAGGCCGTCCGCACCGCACAAGTCTCCTTTTGGGTGTGGCCATGCCCCTCCCGGAATCCCCGTCAGACGCGGCGTTACAATCGACGCATCCTTTCTGCCGCTGGAAAACACGCCATGTCCGCCACTGAACTCGCTTTCCTCCAGACCTATCGCCAGCGCCGCGAGCGCGTCGTGCAGTGGCTGCGCGCGGCGGGGGGCGGAGTCGCCATCGTGCCGACCGCGCCCGAAGCGATGCGCAACCGCGACAGCGACTACCCCTACCGGCACGACAGCTACTTCTATTACCTGACCGGCTTTACCGAGCCCGAAGCGGTGCTCGCCATCGTGGTACCCGCGGGCAGCGCGCCCGCGCGCAGCGTGCTGTTCTGTCGCCCGAAGCATGAAGAGCGCGAAATCTGGGACGGCTTCCGCTTCGGCCCCGAAGCCGCGAAGGAAGCCTTCGGCCTGGATGAGGCGCACTCGGTGGAAGAGATCGACGCGACGCTGCCCAAGCTGCTCGCCAACGCTGCCGCCGTGGCATATCCGCTGGCTGAAAGCGGCACGTTCGACCGCCGCATGCGCCGCTGGCTCGACGCGGTGCGCATGCAGGGCCGCGCGGGGGTGTCGTCGCCGCACCAGGCGCTGGACGTGCGCGCCATCCTCGACGAGCTGCGCCTGTTCAAAGACCCGAGCGAACTCGACATCATGCGCCGCGCCGGACGCATCTCTGCTGGAGCGCATGTGCGCGCCATGCAGGCCTCGCGCGCCGGGCTGCGTGAATACCATCTCGAAGCCGAACTGCTGTACGAATTCCGCCGCCACGGTGCGCAAAGCGTCGCCTACAACTCCATCGTGGCGACGGGCCCCAACGCGTGCGTGTTGCACTACCGCGCGGGCAACGCCGAACTGCGCGACGGCGATCTCTGCCTGATCGACGCCGGCTGCGAGCTGGACGGCTACGCGTCGGACATCACCCGCACGTTCCCCGTGAACGGCCGCTTCACCGCCCCGCAACGCGAGCTGTATGAGCTCGTGGTTGCCGCGCAGGAAGCCGCCATTGCCGAAACGCGCCCAGGCGTGCCGTATAACGTGCCCCACGACGCTGCCACACGTGTGCTGGCGCAAGGCATGCTCGACACCGGCCTGCTCGACGCCAACAAGGTCGGCACCCTCGATGACGTGATCGCCGGTGGTCAATACCGCCAGTTCTACATGCACCGCACCGGCCACTGGCTCGGCATGGACGTGCACGACGTGGGCGAATACCGCACGCCTGGCACCGCCGCCCCCGCCGAAGGCGAACGCCCGTGGCGCCCGCTGGAAGCCGGCATGGTGCTGACCGTCGAACCCGGCATCTACGTGCGCCCCGCGCCCGGCGTGCCGGAACAGTATTGGCACATCGGTATCCGCATTGAAGACGACGCCATCGTCACGCCGGAAGGCTGCGAAATCATCACGCGCGACGTGCCCGTGGCCCCAGACGAAATCGAACTGGTGATGCGGAGCCAGGCATGACCGACAGCATCACAGCGAACAGCGCCCCCCCGGACTTCGACGTCGCCATCGTCGGCGCGGGGCCTGTCGGGCTGGCGCTGGCGAACTGGTTGCTGCGCGACACCGACTGGCGCATCGCCCTGTTCGATGCGCGCGATGCCGAAGCCGCCGCGCGAGACCCGCGCTCGCTGGCGCTCTCGCATGGCTCGCGCGTGCTGCTGCAGGAGATTGGCGGCTGGCCCACGCGCGCCACGCCCATCACGCACATTCATGTCTCGCAGCGCGGTCACTTCGGGCAGGCGCATATCTGCCGTGAAGACTACGACGTCCCCGCGCTCGGCCACGTCGTGCAATACGGCGACCTGAGCGCCGCGCTCAACGCCGCACTTGCCACGCAGATGGCGCGCTACCCGAATCGCCTCACCCGCTACGACCACACGCCCGTGGAGCGCGTCGAGCAACTGCCACGTGCTGACGGCACCGTCGCGCCCGCCCGCGTGCGTGCGCTACGCGAAGGGCGTCATCCGCTGGCCATCGAAACCGAAGTCGTCATCCAGGCCGAAGGCGGCTTGTTCGACGACGCACGCAAACAGCAAGGCGGTATCGGCCACGCGCGGCGCCGCGACTACGGCCAGACCGCCATCGTCGCGCACGTGCGCTGCAGCGCGCCGCTGGAAGGCTGGGCGTGGGAGCGCTTCACACCCCAAGGCCCACTCGCATTGCTGCCGCAGGATGACGCGCAAGGTCCCGGCTATGCGCTCGTCTGGTGCTGCGCGCCCGACGAAGCACGCCGACGCGCAACGTTGCCTGACGACGCCTTCCTCGCTGAACTGAGCGCTGCCTTTGGCGAGCGCATGGGCCGCTTCACGCACGCCAGCGCGCGCCACACATTCGCGCTCGGGCTGCATGCCCAGCGCATTCCGGTCGACCGCCGTGTCGCCGCGATCGGCAATGCCGCGCAGACGATCCACCCCGTGGCGGGCCAGGGCTTCAACCTCGGCCTGCGCGATGCGTTCGAAATGGCGCGTGCGCTTCGGGATGGGGCAACGGCGGCAACTCTCGCCCGTTTCGCCCGCGAACGCGCGTTTGACCGCGCCGTCACCATCGGCCTGACCGATTTGCTGCCGCGCGCGTTTGCCGTGCCGGGCCGGCCCTTTGGCCACCTGCGCGGCGCGGCGCTGACGCTGCTGGAATGCCTGCCGCCGCTCAAGCACGGGCTGGCCAGGCAGATGATGTTCGGGCAGCGGGGCTAACGCGTGGCAACTCCCGAGGTCAGCGCTACTGGCGATCGCCAGCAGATCACGGTGGTAGGCGCCGGCATTGTCGGCACGGCGTGCGCGCTACAACTGCAACGGGAAGGCCATCAGGTCACGCTGCTCGATCAGGCCGGCATTGGCGAAGGCTGCTCGTTCGGGAACGCCGGCTGCCTGAGCGTGGCGTCGGTCGTGCCGATGGCGCTGCCGGGCATGCTCAAGCAGGTGCCCAAGTGGCTGGCCGATCCGATGGGTCCGCTGACGGTGCGTTGGCCCTATCTGCCGCGCGCGTTGCCCTGGCTGCTGCAATGGGTGCTCGCGGGCAATGAGGCGCAGGCCCGTGCGACGGCGCAGCCGCTGGCGAGTCTTTTCAGCGCGACCTTCCCCGGTTATCGCAACCTGCTCGACGCCGCGCAATACGACGGCCTGATCCGTCAGAGCGGCCATTTGTATGTGTGGCGCACACTGGCGCGCTCGTCGGGCGATGTGCTGGCGCAAGCCATTCGCGATGCCACCGGCGTACGCTCGCGAGCCGTGAGCGCCGGTGAAGCCCGCGAACTGGAGCCCGCATTGGCCGCCGACATCCAATCCGGTTTGCTGCTGCCGGACAACGGTTTCACGGTCAATCCGGAACGGCTGGTCAAGACGCTGGCGGCCAACTTTGCCGCAGCGGGCGGCACCTTCATGCGCCGCAAGGTGTTGGACGTGGAATTCGGCCGAAGCGACTACGGCGGCCCGACGCGGCTGCACACCGATTGCGGCACGCTGCCGGTGTCGAAGCTCGTGCTGTGCGCCGGTGCGTGGTCGATGCGGCTGGGCGCGAAGCTCACCAGCATCCGCATTCCGCTCGACACCGAACGCGGCTATCACGCCACGCTGCGCGCGCCCACCGTGCAGCCCTCGCGGCCGATCATGGATTGCGAGCGCAAGTTCATCGCCACGCCCATGGAAGGCGGATTGCGCATTGCCGGCACCGTGGAGATCGGCGGGTTGGACGCGCCGCCCGACTACCGCCGCGCGCGCATCCTCATGCAACAGGGCCAACAGCTCTTTCCGGGCCTCAGATTCTCGGATGACAGCCAATGGATGGGCCATCGGCCCTCCTTGCCCGACAGCTTGCCCGTCATCGACCGCTCGGAGCGCCATCGCAACGTGCTCTTCGCGTTCGGGCACGGCCATTTGGGCATGACGGGCGCGCCGGGCACCGCCCGACTCATCGCCGATCTGATCAGCGAGCGCGCGCCTTTCATCGACGCCCGCCCCTACGGCCTGCAGCGGTTCCGCTAGCGCTAGCCAAGGCAAGAACCCCGCCGCCGACCGCACTGCCGCATAGTTTGTGCACAACATTTAGGCAATCCGGCGGTTTGGCGGTAAAATCCCGTCCTCGCATTTTTCACTCCCGTCGCTCCGCCCGATCGTCATCCGACTCTGGGCGGAAGGGGTGATTTTTCGTTTCTTTCAGCCGCTTCTCCTCGCCAGCCTTGCAGATCGGACCGCATACCCTCCGCAACAACCTGTTCGTCGCCCCCATGGCGGGCGTGACGGACCGCCCGTTCCGTCAGCTGTGCAAACGGCTGGGCGCGGGCTATGCGGTGTCGGAAATGGTCGCGTCCAACGCGCAGCTGTGGAAAAGCGAGAAGACGATGCGGCGCGCCAACCACACGGGCGAGGTCGAACCAATCGCCGTGCAGATTGCCGGCGCCGAGCCGATGATGATGGCCGAGGCCGCACGCTACAACGTCGATCGCGGCGCGCAGATCATCGACATCAACATGGGCTGCCCGGCCAAGAAGGTATGCAACGTGGCCGCCGGTTCCGCTCTGCTGCAGAACGAGCCGCTGGTCCAGCGCATCGTCGAGGCCGTGGTCGGCGCAGTGGGCGATCGCGTGCCTGTGACGCTGAAGATCCGCACCGGGTGGGACCGCGAACACCGCAACGCATTGAGCGTGGCGCGCATTGCGCAGGATGCCGGTATCAGCATGCTGACCGTGCACGGCCGCACGCGCGCCGATCTGTATCACGGTGATGCTGAATACGACACAATCGCCGCGGTCAAGGCGTCGGTGCGCATTCCGGTGGTGGCCAACGGCGATATCACCACGCCGGCCAAGGCCAAGCACGTGCTGGCCGTGACCGGCGCCGACGCCATCATGATCGGCCGCGCGGCGCAGGGGCGCCCGTGGCTGTTCCGCGAGATTTCCCACTTCCTGCAAACCGGCACGCTGCTGCCGGCGCCGGAAGTGGAAGAGATTCGCGGCATCATGAATGCGCATCTGGAAGAGCACTACGCGTTCTATGGCGAATACACCGGCGTGCGCACCGCACGCAAGCACATCGCCTGGTACACGCGCGGGTTGGCGGGGGCCAACCTGTTCCGCCACCGCATGAACACCATCGAGGACACCGCGGCCCAGTTGGCCGCCGTCAACGCGTTCTTCGACGAGCAGCGTGCGCTGTCCGACCGTCTGGTCTACGAAGACCAGGCCACCGGTGGCGACCACCCCACGACGGGCAACAACGACAACAACAAGGAACTGCTTGCCGCATGAGCCGCAACCCGATCGAACGTTGCATCCGCGACAGCCTGGATGCGTATTACCGTGACCTGGACGGCGAGAACCCGTCCAACGTCTACGACATGGTGCTGCAGGCCATTGAGCGGCCGCTGCTGGAAACCGTGATGGAATGGGCTTCCAACAACCAGTCGCAGGCGGCCGACTACCTCGGCATCAACCGCAACACGCTGCGCAAGAAGTTGCAGCAGCACGGCCTCATCTGAGGTCGCAGGCCGACCTTTGAACCGATTTCCTTTCTGACGGCGCCTCCTGCCAGTTCGGCAAACCCAGCGCCACACCCGCCCACCGGCGTTTCCACCATGATCCAGCAAGCCCTGCTTTCCGTTTCCGACAAGACCGGCATCGTCGACTTTGCCCGTGCCCTGCACGAGCGCGGCGTCAAGCTCCTCTCCACCGGCGGCACCGCCAAGCTGCTCGCCGAGTCCGGCCTGCCCGTGACGGAAGTGGCGGACTACACGGGCTTTCCGGAAATGCTCGACGGCCGCGTCAAGACGCTGCACCCGAAGGTGCACGGCGGCATCCTGGCCCGCCGCGACCTGCCCGAGCACATGGCCGCGCTGTCCGAACACAGCATCCCGACCATCGACCTGCTGGTGGTGAACCTGTACCCGTTCCAGCAGACGGTCGCCAAGGACGAATGCTCGCTGGCCGACGCTATCGAGAACATCGATATCGGTGGCCCGACCATGCTGCGCTCGGCTGCCAAGAACCACCGCGATGTGACGGTCATCGTTGACCCGGCCGACTACGCCACCGTGCTGACCGAAATGCAGGCCAACAACAACACGGTTGGCTACGAGACCAATTTCATGCTGGCCAAGAAGGTGTTCGCGCACACCGCGCAGTACGACGGCGCGATCACGAATTACCTGACGAGCCTGGGCGCCGACAAGTCGCACAGCACGCGCAGCGCTTATCCGCAAACGCTGAACCTGGCCTTCGAGAAGGTGCAGGAAATGCGCTATGGCGAGAACCCGCACCAATCCGCCGCTTTCTACCGCGACCTCAAGGCCACGGACGGCGCGCTGGCAGCCTACAAGCAACTGCAGGGCAAGGAGCTGTCGTACAACAACATCGCCGACGCCGACGCCGCGTGGGAATGCGTGAAGTCGTTCGACCCGGCCAAGGGCGCCGCATGCGTGATCATCAAGCACGCTAATCCGTGCGGCGTGGCCATCGGCGGCACCGCGCAAGAGGCGTATGAAAAGGCCTTCAAGACCGACTCGACCTCGGCCTTCGGCGGCATCATCGCCTTCAACGTGCCGCTGGACGAAGCCGCGGCGCACATTGTCGCCAAGCAGTTCGTCGAAGTGCTGATCGCCCCGGGCTTCTCGGAAGGCGCACGAGCCGTGTTCGCAGGCAAGCAGAACGTCCGCGTGCTGGAAATTCCGCTGGGCAAGGGCGTGAACGCGTACGACTTCAAACGCGTTGGCGGCGGCCTGCTGGTGCAGAGCCCGGATGCCAAGAACGTGCAGCCGAGCGAGCTGCGCGTGGTCACCAAGCGCCACCCGACGCCGAAGGAAATGGACGACCTGATGTTTGCCTGGCGCGTTGCCAAGTTCGTCAAGTCCAACGCCATCGTGTTCTGCGGGGGCGGCATGACGCTGGGCGTGGGCGCCGGCCAGATGAGCCGCGTGGATTCCGCACGCATCGCCAGCATCAAGGCGCAGAACGCGGGCCTGACGCTGGCCGGTTCGGCCGTGGCGTCGGATGCGTTCTTCCCGTTCCGCGACGGCCTGGACGTGGTGGTCGATGCGGGCGCCTCGTGCGTGATTCAGCCGGGCGGCTCGGTGCGCGACGATGAAGTGATCGCCGCCGCCGACGAGCGCAACGTGGCGATGATCTTCACGGGCACCCGCCACTTCCGCCACTAAACGGCACGGTCGTTCGACCGATCAGCGGGGCAAGGCGTAGACTGGCGCCTGCCCCGTTTTTCTTTTCTGCTCAGCTCCATTTCATGCGCATCCTCGGCATCGACCCCGGCCTTCGCACCACGGGTTTCGGCGTGCTCGAACGGCACGGCCACAAGCTCGTCTACGTGGCCTCGGGCACGATCAAGAGCAACGGCAATGCCGACCTGCCCAGTCGCCTGAAGACGCTGTACGACGGCGTCTCTGAACTGGTGAGCACATACCAGCCGGATTGCGCTTCCATCGAAAAGGTGTTCGTCAACGTCAACCCGCAATCGACCCTGCTGCTGGGTCAGGCGCGCGGCGCGGTGATCTGCGGCCTGATGAGCGGCAACCTGCCCGTGTTCGAATACACCGCGCTGCAACTGAAGCAAGCCGTGGTCGGCTACGGACGCGCCAACAAGGATCAGGTGCAGGAAATGGTCGTGCGCTTGCTCAACCTCGAAGGCAAACCCGGGGCGGATGCATCCGACGCGCTGGGCGTGGCGATCTGCCATGCGCACGGCGGCGAAACGCTCGCTGCCATGGCCGGGCTGGCGCCGCAGCTTGCGCAAAAGGGCTTGCGCGTGCGGCGCGGGCGCCTCGTCGGCTGACAGGATTCTTAAAGACGGTGGGTAGCTGCACCCACACGCGGCGACTACCATGCGGGGTACCCGTCTTCAGGAGCCCCCGATGCTGCGCCGTCTCGTCCTGCTGAGCCCGTTCGTCTTGATTGCCTCGCTGGCCTTGTCCGCCTGCCGGCTGGAATACAACCACGGCGGCGGCGGCGGCGGCAACACCACACCCATCGCCACCGTCCAGGTAATCGGCCATCGCGGTGCGCCTGCATTGCGGCCCGAGCACACGCTGGCCTCGTACCAGAAGGCCATCGACGACGGCGCGGACATCATCGAGCCGGATCTCGTCTCCACCAAAGACGGTGTGCTGGTTGCGCGCCACGAGAACGAAATCTCCGGCACGACCAACGTGGCCGACGTGGCAGCGTTTGCCGGCCGCAAGACCACCAAGACGATCGATGGCCAGAGCGTCACGGGCTGGTTCACGGAAGACTTCACGCTGGGTGAATTGAAAACGCTGCGCGCACGCGAGCGCATCCCCAGCATCCGCCCCGACAACGTCGCTTACAACGATCAGTTCGACATCCCCACACTCGACGAGATCATCGCGCTGGCGCGTGACCAATCCGCCAAGCTCGGCCGCAACATCGGAATCTATCCGGAGACGAAACACCCGACGTATTTCCAGTCGATCGGCCTGCCGCTGGAAGACCGGCTGATCGACGGCCTGCGCCGCGATGCCTTCACCGCCAGCCGTACGACGGTCTACATCCAGTCGTTCGAAGTCGCCAACCTCAAGGCCATCCGCAACAAGATCGGCAGCAGCCAGCCAAACTGGAAGCTCGTGCAGCTGATGGGCTCATCCGGACGACAGCCCTACGACTTTGTGGTCGCCAAAGACAGCCGCACCTTCGGCGACATGATGACCGGCCAAGGCATGCGCGACATTGCCGCATACGCTAACGGTGTCGGCCCGGACAAAAGCAGCATCATGGGCCTCGACGCGAACGGCAAGCTGACCGACCCGACCGATCTGATCCGCAACGCGCACAACGCCGGGCTGCTCGTCCACCCGTACACGTTCCGCCCCGAGAACACCTTTTTGCCGCCGTCGCTGCGCAGCGGTGCGGACAACACGCGCAACGTCAACGGCTCGATGACGGAGATCCAGACATTCCTGCGCGCTGGCGTCGACGGCTTCTTCACCGACGATCCTGCCGTCGGGCGTCAGGCCGTGTCGACCTTCAAACGCTAGTCTTCGCGCGTCGGAACCGTAGCGAGCGGCCGAGCCTGGATCGGGCCGCGCAGTAGGTTTCGGCTACACTGCGTCCCGTTTTGGAGGAGGAACCCCACCCATGATCGGACGCATCGCCGGGACGCTGATCGAAAAGAACCCGCCGCACCTGCTGGTCGATTGCCACGGCGTCGGCTACGAGATCGACGTGCCGATGAGCACGTTCTACAACCTCCCCGCCACCGGCGAGAAGGTCGTCCTGCTCACGCAACAGATCGTGCGCGAGGACGCGCACCTGCTCTACGGTTTCGGCACCGCCGCCGAGCGCGAAACCTTCCGCCAGCTCATCAAGATTTCGGGCATCGGCGCCCGCATCGCGCTGGCGGTGTTGTCGGGCATGTCAGTGGCCGAACTCGCGCAGGCCGTCACGCTGCAGGAAGCCGGGCGGCTGACACGCATTCCGGGGATCGGCAAGAAGACGGCCGAACGCCTGCTGCTCGAACTCAAGGGCAAGCTGGGCGCTGACCTCGGTGCCGTGCCGGGCGGCCCGGCCGTCTCGGACGACGCGGTCGACGTGCTCAACGCCTTGCTGGCGCTGGGGTATTCCGACAAGGAAGCGGCGCTGGCCATCAAGCAGGTGCCGGCCGGCACAGGCGTATCCGAGGGGATCAAGCTGGCGCTCAAGGCGCTGTCCAAGGGCTGACGCCCCGGCGCGGCAAGACGGTAGAATGGCCTGCTCGCGCCTTCCCGGCGCCGTCTGCCCGTCATGATCGAAACCGACAAGCTCGCCGCCAAGGCTGTCTCTGCTGAGCGCATCATCTCAGCCTCCCCCGCCTCCCCCAACGAGGAGGCGTTCGAGCGCGCGCTGCGCCCCAAGCTGCTCGACGAATATGTCGGCCAGGAAAAGGTGCGCGGCCAGCTCGACATCTTCATGACCGCGGCCAAGAACCGCAGCGAAGCGCTGGACCATGTGCTGCTGTTCGGCCCCCCAGGCCTCGGCAAGACGACGCTGGCGCACATCATCGCGCGCGAAATGGGCGTCAACCTGCGCCAGACTTCCGGCCCCGTGCTGGAACGCCCCGGCGATCTGGCGGCGCTGCTCACGAACCTCGAAGCCAACGACGTCCTCTTCATCGACGAGATTCATCGGCTCTCGCCCGTGGTGGAAGAAATCCTGTACCCGGCGCTGGAGGACTACCAGATCGACATCATGATCGGCGAGGGCCCGGCGGCGCGCTCGGTCAAGCTCGATCTGCAGCCGTTCACGCTGGTGGGGGCCACCACGCGCGCCGGCATGCTGACCAACCCGCTGCGTGACCGCTTCGGGATCGTCGCGCGGCTGGAGTTCTATACGCCGGCCGAACTGGCGAAGATCGTCACGCGCTCGTCGGGCCTGCTGAACGCCCATATCGTGGATGAAGGTGCACTCGAAATTGCCAAGCGCTCGCGCGGCACGCCGCGTATCGCCAACCGCCTGCTGCGCCGCGTGCGCGACTACGCCGAGGTTAAGGCCGACGGCGTCATCACGCGCGAAGTGGCCGATGCCGCCTTGGCCATGCTCGACGTGGATGCAGTCGGCTTCGACCTGATGGATCGCAAGCTGCTCGAAGCGATCCTGCACAAGTTCAACGGCGGGCCGGTCGGCATCGACAACCTGGCGGCAGCCATCGGCGAAGAGCGCGACACGATTGAAGACGTGCTTGAGCCCTACTTGATCCAGCAGGGCTACCTGCAGCGCACGCCGCGCGGGCGGGTGGCAACAGCCTCGGCATACCAGCACTTCGGGCTGGGCGCCCCCAAGAGCGGGCCTGTGCGAGAGCTCTGGGACGACAATCAATAAGCTTCCACCAGCGCCGCCCGCCCCGACATGTCCGCCGCCCCGCACCATCCGAACCGCACGTTCCGTTACTACGACTTCGTCATGGCCGCCTTTGTCACGGTGCTGCTGTGCTCGAACCTGATCGGCGCGGCCAAGGCGGCGCAGGTCACGCTGCCGGTCATCGGACCGGTCACGTTTGGCGCTGGTGTGCTGTTCTTCCCGATCTCATACATCTTTGGCGACATCCTGACCGAGGTGTACGGCTACGGGCGCGACCGGCGCGTGGTGTGGGCCGGCTTTGCCGCACTGATCTTCGCGTCGTTCATGTCGCTGGTCGTGCTGGCGCTGCCAGTAGCACCATTCATGGCGGACTATCAGAAGAGCCTGAACGACGTGTTCGGCAACACGCCCCGCATCGTCGCCGGGTCGCTCATCGCGTTCTGGTGTGGCAGCTTTGCCAACAGCTACACGTTGGCGAAGATGAAGATCGCTACGGAAGGAAAATGGCTGTGGACGCGCATTGTCGGGTCCACGGTGGTGGGCGAGGCGGTCGATTCGTCGCTGTTCTACGTGATCGCCTTCTACGGCATCTGGCCGCACGAACAGGTGCTGCGCGTGGCCATCGCGCAATACATCCTCAAGACCGGCTGGGAGATTGTCGCAACGCCGCTTACCTACCGCGTCGTCGCCTTCCTCAAGCGCACCGAAAATGAGGATTACTACGACCGCGATACGAACTTCACGCCGTTCCGGCTGAAGGTTTAGGGAACGCGGCGGTCCACCTCGTCGAGCACCAGCAAATCCAGGTGCGCGACATCGCCCCATTGCAACACGGTCAGTTGATGGCCGTCGGATGAGAGCCGGTTGATGCTCGCGTTGCGCAGCTCATGCTGACGCGGCTCGGTGAGCGTCATGGCGTTGGCCTGGCGATACAGGCAATCGAGCACGCCGCCGTGGCTGACCAGCGCGATGCGCTCGCCGGGGTGGCGACGGATCAGGCGAAGCGCAGTCTCGACCGCACGTTCGTGGAATTCAGTGAGGGTCTCGCCGCCGGGCGGGGCGAACTCGGGCACACGGTTTTGCCAGGCATCAAAGTCTGCTGGATGCTGTGCGGCAACTTCAGCGTAGGTCAGGCCCTCAAACTGGCCGTAGCAGCGCTCGCGCAAACCGGCGTCGTCGCGCACGGCTACACCCACTTCATCTGCCAGGGCCTGCGCCGTCTGCTTGGCCCGCGACAGATCGCTCGCATAGACCGCATCGAACTGCTCGCGCGCGAGTGCCTTGCCCAACTGTGCCGCTTGCTCGAGCCCTTGCATGTTCAGCGGTACGTCGAGCTGGCCTTGCAGGCGGCGTTCACGGTTCCAGTCGGTCTCGCCGTGGCGGATCAGCACGATGTGCGTGATCTGCGGCATCGGCAGGGGGATGGCGGCGGCGCGTGGCATCACAGGGTTCCCGATCGAATCAGACAGATTTGGCCGCTTCCGGCGTGGCGGTCTTGGCAACAGATGCAGCGGCTTGCGGCGCAATCTGCAGCCAGAACGTGACCGGACCATCGTTGACGAGCGACACCTTCATGTCGGCGCCAAACTCGCCCGTCGCCACGATGGGATGCTCGGCACGCGCGCGCGCGACGAAGTGTTCGTACAGGCGGCGACCATCTTCCGGCGCGGCGGCAGGCGTGAAGCTCGGCCGCGTGCCGGACTTGGTATCGGCCGCCAGCGTGAACTGCGATACGACCAGCAATCCGCCCGCTTGCCCGTTGCCGTCGATGTTGCGCACGGGCAGGTTCATCTTGCCTTGCGCGTCGGAGAACACGCGATAGTTCAGCAGCTTCTCGAGCAGACGATCGGCCTCGGCGGCGGTGTCCCCGCGTTCGGCACAGACCAGTGCGAGCAAACCCGGACCGATCTCGCCGACGACGCGGCCGTCCACACGGACCGCCGCCTCGGACACACGCTGGATCAGCCCGATCACTTCAGCACCACGCGCGCGAAGCGACGCTTGCCGACCTGCATCACAAATGTCCCGGCATCCACCTTCAGGCCCTTGTCGCTGATGACGGTGCCGTCGATCTTCACGCCGCCCTGCTCGATGTTGCGGTTGGCATCCGACGTGGACGGGCAGAGACCGGCCTGCTTGAGCAGCTGCGCAATGCCCAGCGGCGCGCCGGCCAACTCGATCTGCGGAATATCGTCCGGCACACCGCCGCGCGCGCGGTGGTTGAAATCTTCCAGCGCGCGTTCGGCATCGGCCTGACTGTGGAAGCGGGCGACGATCTCCTGCGCCAGCAGCACCTTGCAATCGCGCGGGTTGCGGCCCAGCGCAATCTCTTGCTTCATCAAATCGATCTCGGCCAGCGGGCGGAACGACAGCAGCGTGTAGTACGTCCACATCAGGTCGTCGGAGATGCTCATCAGCTTGCCGAACATCTCGTTCGGCGCCTCGCTGATGCCAACGTAGTTGCCCTTGGACTTGGACATCTTCTCCACGCCGTCCAAGCCAACCAGCAACGGCATGGTCAAGATGCACTGCGGCTCCTGGCCGTATTCCTTCTGCAATTCGCGGCCGACCAGCAGGTTGAATTTCTGATCGGTGCCGCCCAGCTCCAGGTCGGATTTGAGCGCGACCGAGTCGTAACCCTGCATCAGCGGGTAGAGGAATTCGTGCACCGAAATTGGCACGCCGGCCTTGTAGCGCTTGGTGAAATCGTCGCGTTCCATCATGCGGGCGACGGTGTACTTGGCGGCAAGCTGGATGATGCCGCGCGCGCCCAGCGGGTCGCACCATTCGCTGTTGTAGCGAATTTCAGTCTTGCTCGGATCCAGCACCATGCTGGCCTGACGGTAATAAGTCTGCGCGTTGGTCTCGATCTGCTCACGCGTGAGCGGCGGGCGCGTGGCATTGCGGCCGGACGGGTCACCGATCGTCGAGGTGAAATCGCCGATCAGGAAGATCACCTGATGCCCCAGGTCCTGCAACTGACGCATCTTATTGAGCACCACGGTGTGGCCGATGTGGATATCGGGCGCGGTCGGGTCCAGCCCCAGCTTGATGCGCAGCGGCACGCCGGTCGCGGCGCTCTTGGCCAGCTTCTGCTCCCATTCGGCAGCGATCAACAGTTCGTCGCAGCCGCGCAGCGACACTTCCATCGCGTGCGCCACCTCCGGGGTCACCGGATACTTGGGTTTGGCCGGCGTGGCGTTATCGGAAGCGGCGGAAGTGTCAGGTGCAGTCATGGCAAAAAGAAAGGTCACCGCGCCGCACATGGAAAACGGCGCGAACGGATCAACAATCAGGGAAACGGTGCGTGCGCGATGGCCGACATCGATTCAGGCGTACCGGCCGCGCAATCCCACGATTTTACCGTGATGTGTCCATTTGGCCCGCCATTGCGCTGGTAAGCTGTCGCGCATGAGCCAACCCAACCACACCGCAGTCCCCAGCGACCGCTACATCGGCTTGATGTCGGGCACCAGCCTGGACGGCGTCGATGGCGTGCTGGCGGACTTTTCCGGTGAACACCCGGCCGTCCTCGCCGACGCCTACGTGCCCTTCTCGCCCGAACTGCGCCAGCGCTTTCTAGACCTGCAACACGCCGGCCACGACGAGATCCATCGCGAGGCGCTGGCCGCCAATGCCCTGGCCATGGCCTACGCCGACTGCGTTGCCCAGCTGCTTGCTGCCGCCGGCTTGGCCGCGCGCGACGTGCAGGCCATCGGCGCCCACGGGCAGACGATCCGCCATCAGCCCGGCACGCACGATGGCATCGGTTACACGCGCCAAACCCAGCATCCGGCGGTGTTGGCCGAGCGTACCGGCATCGACGTCATTGCCGATTTTCGCAGCCGCGACATCGCCGCTGGCGGCCAAGGAGCGCCCCTGGTACCGGCACTGCACCGCGCGCTGTTCGGCCTGCCCGACGCATGGCGCGTGGTCTGCAACATCGGGGGCATCGCCAATCTCACCGTCGTGCCACCGCAAGCCTCCGACGCGCGCAACGCCGTACTCGGCTTCGACTGCGGCCCCGGCAACGCGCTGATGGACTACTGGGTTCACACGCACCGCGATACCCGCTACGACGCCGACGGCGCCTGGGCCCGCACCGGACACATCGACGAAGCCCTGCTCGCGCGTTTGAAGGCCGAGCCGTTCTTTGCGGCGCCGCCGCCCAAGAGCACCGGCCGCGACCTGTTCAACCCGGCGTGGCTGCAACAAACCCTCGGCGATGCGCTGAACACCGCGCGCCCTGAAGATGTTCAAGCTACGCTGCTCGCCCTCACTGCTGACACCATCACCGATGCCGTGCGTGCCCACGCGCCGCAGGCGGAGTCACTGCTGGTCTGCGGGGGTGGCGCCCGCAATGGCGCGCTCATGGCACGTATCGCGCAGCAATTGCCGGGCGTGCGCGTCGCTCCGACAGATGAGTTTGGCGTGCCCGCGCATCAGGTGGAGGCGCTCGCTTTCGCATGGCTCGCGCGCCAGTGCGTGCTCCGCGCCCACGGCAATCTGTACACCGCGACCGGCGCATCGGGCGGTCGCATCCTGGGTGCGATCTACCCGGCTTGAGCCCCAATCTGCAGGCAATAAAAAAGCGCACCAAAGTGCGCTTTTTCTTTTACAGCGATGTGGCGTCAGACCGAGAACGACGAGCCGCAACCACACGTGGTCGAAGCATTCGGGTTCTTGATGACGAACTGCGCGCCGTTGATGTCTTCTTTGTAGTCGATCTCGGCGCCCACCAGATACTGGTAGCTCATCGAGTCGATCAAGAGCGAGACGCCATTCTTGGTCATGGTCGTATCGTCTTCGTTGGTCTCTTCGTCAAAGGTGAAGCCATACTGGAAGCCCGAGCACCCGCCGCCTTGCACGAACACGCGCAGCTTCAACTCCGGGTTGCCTTCTTCTTCAATCAGTTGCTTGACCTTGTCCGCAGCGCTGTCCGTAAAGACCAGCGGAGCCGGAACCTCGTTCACATCGGGCGTGGCTGCCTGCGCGACTGCGTTCATGAAAATCTCCTGTGGGAACGTCTGAAACTTGCCTGTATTTTAAGCGCAAGCTGCAAATCGTGCCGAAGCCCCGCGTTTCAAGTGGGCATTGTGCGGTGCGCCAGCAACGGCCAGCGCGCGATGTGATCAATCCTGATTGGACGCCAGCTTGAGATTGGGCAGCAACTTCACATCGCCGGGCGCCGCGTGCATCAACGTGCCCATGACGACCGCGCCCTGGTGCATTTCCAGCGCCGCATATTGCACATTGCCCTCGATGCGGGCCTTCGGCTGCAACTCCAGCAGTTCCGCCACATGCACCGGGCCAACCACGGTGCCGTTCAGGATCAGATGCCCGACATGCACCTCCCCCTCGACGCGTGCGCTATCGGTAATCACCAGCATGCTGGGCTTGTCGGGATCGCCGTAAATGTTGCCCTTAATCTCGCCGTCGATCCGCAGACCGCCTGAGAACCGCAGATCCCCCTCCAGCTTGGTGCGGGCCCCCAGTAGCGTTTCGATCGCCAGCCCTTTTTTCTTGCCAAACAGCATCGTCGACTCCTCTGTGTACGGATCCTCGACAGGACAACGCCCGTCAGATGGAAAAACTCTGGCTCGCTTTGATCTTGCCGTTCTGCAGCACTTTCACCATCACCGATTGCACCGTGGTGCCGGGGGGCACGTCCACCCAGCCCTCAAGGCGCTGGTAGTGCGTGAGCTTGACACGGGCGCTGGTAGCGGGTGATCCGCTGGCCGCCGTGCCGGGGAAATCGATCGTAGCAGCTTTGCCACCCTGCACCACGTTCAGCGTGAGCGCCAGTTGCCCCTCGAATTCGGAGACCGGTGCAAAAGCTTTGCCGCCGCCTTGCATCAGCAGAACACGGAACCGCATGCGTGTCGGCTGTGCCTCGTCCGGTGCAATGCGGAAGCTGCGCACGTAGATACCGGCGGAATTGGTGGGTGCGGGCAACAAACTGTCAAAGAAGGCCAGATCCTCCTTCAACTGTGCGTTTTCAGTTTCCAGCGCCTTCAGTTGCTCGGCCATCTGCGCCTGGGCACCTTCGGCGATACCCAGACGGGCATCCACCGTGCCGGCCGATGCGGAAAGCTTGTCTCGCTCGGCCTGCACGGCGGCCAACTTGGCAGTCAACTCGCGATTCATAGCACGCAAATCGGCGTCGTGCGGGCCCGTCAGGCGGCGCCCTTCTTCAAAGGCCCACAGCGCGGCAGCTGCCGCAAGCCCAAATACCACCGCAATCAACAACACCGTGACCGGCCAAGGCAGACGCGAACGTACCGTGACGTTCGGGGCAAGTAGGGAAGCACGACGCAACAAGCGACGCGCCTTCATGCGCCCGCCTCCTGATCCGCGTAGCGAATCAGAATCGGATTAGGAGAAACAGTGGATTGCATCATACGGACCGAACGCTAACGAAATGTGAATTGTAGTCCCGCAGACATGTCGGAGCTGTTGCAAAGGGTAAGCAAGGCGCCGAAAAGATCACACCGTTTGGTTCGAACGCTCCAAAACAAAAAACCACACCCGAGGGTGTGGTTCTTTGCTGAAGCAGCAGGAAGCAGATTAACGCTTCGAGAACTGCTTGGCGCGGCGGGCCTTGCGCAGACCAACCTTCTTACGCTCGACTTCACGTGCATCGCGCGTCACCAGACCGGCCTTCGACAGGGCGGGCTTGAGCGTTGCATCGTAGTCGATCAGGGCGCGGGTGATACCGTGACGCACGGCACCGGCTTGGCCGGTTTCACCGCCGCCGACCACGTTCACCTTGATGTCGAACGTAGCTGCGTGGTTGGTCAGTTCCAGCGGCTGACGCACGATCATCAGCGAGGTTTCACGAGCGAAGTACTCGTTGATGGCCTTGCCGTTGACGATGATGTCGCCCTTGCCGGACTTGATGAAGACACGTGCCACAGCGCTCTTGCGGCGGCCGGTACCATAGTTCCAATTTCCGATCATGGATTAGGCCCCTTAGATTTCCAGCGCTTTCGGCTGCTGAGCTTCGTGCGGATGCGAGCCTTCGGCGTAAACCTTCAGCTTCTTGATCATCGCGTAGCCCAGCGGACCCTTCGGCAGCATGCCCTTCACAGCCTTCTCCAGGGCGCGGCCCGGGAAACGCTGCTGCATCTTGCCAAACGTCGTTTCGTAGATACCGCCCGGGTAACCCGAGTGGCGATAGTACTTCTTGTCGGTCGTCTTGGCGCCCGTCACACGCAGCTTGGCTGCGTTGATGACGATGATGAAATCGCCGGTATCGACGTGCGGAGTGAATTCGGGCTTGTGCTTGCCGCGCAGTCGGTGTGCCACTTCGCTGGCGACACGCCCGAGGACCTTGTCCGTCGCGTCAATCACGTACCAATCGCGCTTCACCTCATGGGGCTTTGCGGAAAAGGTCTTCATGATTTTTCCAAATATTGAGTCAGTGCCCGAGTGGACCCGTATCGCGCTGAGAACTTACGTTCAAACCGCTCACGAACGGATCGTCTTGCGGACGCCTGCGCAACCCCATACGAGGTCATCGCCGGCCCGCCTTCCCGCTTGTTGGTGCGGGCTCTCTGGATTTCTTTTCCGCGGGCAATCCGGAAAAGATTTCGATTGTACCCCGCACAGACTCCTTGACACAAGGAAAAAAGGCGCGAGCGGACGCTGCGGGCGAAAAAAAACCCAAGCCATCAAGCTTGGGTTTGAATCCACCAAAGGAGGAGGGTGGAGGAGACACCTGCTGATCGTTGACTTGGTGGGTTGCACCGCATCAGCCGATCCAATGGTGCAAATTATACCCATTTCTGGGGCACACGCAAGGAAATTTGCACTACGAAATCTCATTTCGTAATGCGGAAAGATAATCATGGGCCGAAAAATCACGATATCTTTTTTAAAATCAAATACTTACGCATATCCCATGCTCAACCGCTTGCTTTCCGCTAGAGACATTCCTCGAATTTCGGCGCGATTTCGGTGCAAGAAAGTCGGGTTGCACCTTTTCGTACGGGTGTCACTGTCAAGCCGCGTTCACCCTAAGGTGTCAACGCGCGCGAGGGCCGATGGCTACAATGTGGCTTTTCGTCGGCGATCGTCGACCCTCTGCACAAGGATTGGACATGGATTGCACAGTGAGCTGGACTGGCCCGGATGGCATGGCCTTTTTGGCTGAAACCGGCAGCGGCCATCTCGTCACGATGGATAGCGCACCCGACGGCGGCGGCCGCAACCTTGCACCGCGCCCGATGGAAATGGTCTTGCTGGGCACCGGTGGCTGCACCGCCTATGACGTGGTGCTGATCCTCAAGCGGGGCCGCCAGGACGTGCAAGGTTGCAGCGTCAAGCTGCATGCCGACCGCGCCGAGACCGATCCGAAGGTCTTCACGCGCATTCACTTCACCTTCACGGTGACGGGGCGCAATCTGAAGCGGGAAACGGTGGAACGCGCCGTGCAGCTTTCGCACGAGAAGTACTGTTCGGCGTCGATCATGCTGGCCAAGACGGCCGAGATCACGCACTCGTTGGAACTGGTGGACTTGGCCACGCAGCCGACGGCATCGGAATAAGAAGCGAAGCGGACCGATAAGCCGGATTCTGTGCGCCGCGTGGCCGAAACCAGCGGCGTGACAACCATTCCTCTAGACCGGCTGTTGCCAGCCGGCTCAAGCTCCCTACCCGCAGACTCAGCGAGCCGCTTCATCGCCTGCTTACTTGGGATTGCTCCGGGTGGAGGTTACCGCGTTTCACCCTTCGCCCTGACCGAAGCCGGGGCGAAGACTCGTCTCTGTGGCCCTATTCCGCACGTCACCGTGGATGGTCGTTAGCCATCACCCTGCTCTATGGAGTCCGGACTTTCCTCCCCTTCCGCTCGCACGAGGCGGCGGAAGCAGCGGTTGTCTGGTCCGCTTCGCGAGGCGCGAGTCTAGCACTGTTCCGGCAAAAATCGCCGCCGGCCCGGGCGAAAGACGGTCGTATCCAGGTAGAAACCGGCATCCGCATTGGCATCGCACCAACCGGGGATGCCCATGACCGGCAACGGACGGAAGTTGCCGGGCGCCAGATCGACGTGCAAGAGCATCTCTGCCAGCGCACCATCGAGCGAAGTACGATCCGCTGGTAACGCAGCCACGTGCAGCGGCCACGCATGTGCAGTAATCGACTTGTACGGCGCCACCAGCTTTTCCAGCAGCGCATGGCCGAACGGCAGAACGGCGCAGGTTGTGCCCCACGCTGCCCTGCCCTCGACGAACAAGCCACGCCAATCGAACCCGGTCAGGCTTCGCTCCGGCGCGTCTTCGGTGTGCAGGAAGATGAGGGCGTTCTCGTCGAACAGCGTGGCGGCATCGCGGACGGTGCCGCGTGCCGCGCCAATTCCGTCCCGCGTAATCGCCCGCGCCTGGCGCGCATTGAGCGCAGCCTTGGCACGCGGCCAATGCAGCCAGATCAGCGCGTTGAAAAAATCGTGGAGATTATCCCGCGTCGGCACCCCGCCGGTGGCGGCGATGTGTGCTTCGTAAGCGGAGCCGGCCGGCAAGGCATCTTGCGGGACGAAGCGCAGGGCATCGCCGCCAGCCGTGCGGATTGCCTGCGCAGCCGGATGCGCGTTCAGGGCGTCTCGAAGATCGATGCCGCCCTCAATTGCGCGTGCAATTGGGGCGCCGACCGCTGCCAGCGGTGCGAACGCCGGATGACTCCAGTCGATCGCACCCAAACATTCCACCGCCAACTCAGACGGATTTCCAGCGCAACATCTCGCCGCCGCGCAACGGCACCAGCGTCTGCTCGCCGAACGGGACTTCGGCCGGAAGCTGCCATTGCGAGCGCGTGAGCGTGAGCGTGCCGGCGTTGCGCGGCAGGCCGTAGAAATCCGGCCCGTGCAGGCTCGCGAAGCCTTCGAGCTTGTCGAGCGCATTGGCGTCTTCAAAGGCCTCGGCGTACAGCTCCATGGCGTGCAGCGCGGTGTAGCAGCCGGCGCAACCGCAGGCGTGTTCCTTCACACCCTTGGCATGCGGCGCACTGTCGGTGCCAAGGAAGAATCGCGGATGGCCCGAGGTGGCCGCGGCCACCAGCGCCAGGCGGTGCGTTTCACGCTTGAGCACCGGCAGGCAGTAGTAATGCGGGCGGATGCCGCCGACAAACAGCGCGTTGCGGTTGTACAGCAGGTGATGCGCGGTGATGGTGGCGCCAACCGGGCCCTCCGCATCGCGCACGTATTCGGCGGCGTGCTTGGTCGTGATGTGCTCGAAGACGACCTTCAGCGCTGGGAAATCGCGGCGCAGCGGCAGCATCACCGTGTCGATGAAAACGGCTTCGCGGTCGAAGATGTCCACGGTCGGGTCGGTCACTTCGCCGTGCACGAGCAGCGGCATACCGACTTCCTGCATGGCTTCCAGCGTCTTGGCGCAACGGCGCAGGTCGGTGACGCCGGCATCGCTGTTGGTGGTGGCGCCGGCGGGGTACAGCTTGACACCGTGCACGAAGCCGCTGGCTTTGGCCTCGCGAATGACGTCGGGCGAGGTGTTATCGGTCAGGTACAGCGTCATCAGCGGCTCGAACTGCGTGCCCGCTGGCAACGCGGCGAGAATGCGCTCGCGGTAGGCACGCGCCTGCACAGTCGTGGTCACCGGCGGCTTGAGGTTGGGCATGATGATCGCCCGGCCGAACTGGCGCGCGGTGTCGCACACCACATCGGCGAGGGCATCGCCGTCGCGCAGGTGCAGGTGCCAGTCATCGGGGCGGACGATCGTAAGAGTGTCAGTCATGGTGCGTGCGGAAGCGGTCAGCAAAAACGTGAATCAGAGAATGAGGATGACGCGGTAGTCATTGACGTTGGTGCGCGTTGGGCCGGTGACGATCAGGTCATCGGCGGCGGCAAAGAAACCGTAGGCGTCGTGTGCGTCGAGCGCGGCGCGGGCGCCGACATCCTTGGCGGCGGCGCGGGCGATGGATTCGGGGTCGAGCAGCGCACCCGCATTGTCCTCCGATCCGTCGATGCCGTCTGTATCGGCAGCGAGCGCATACACATCGCCCATGTCCTCGAGCGAGATGCCGAGCGAGAGCAGGAACTCCGCGCAGCGCCCGCCGCGGCCGCCGGTCAGGCCCGGCGGAATCGTCACCGTGCATTCGCCGCCGGAGATAAGTGCGACCGGCGCCACAAACGGCGTGCCGTGCTGGCGTACCTGCCGCGCCAGCGCTCCGTACACTTGGGCGACCTCGCGCGCCTCGCCGGTCACTGTGTCGCCGAGGATGGCCGTGTGGATGCCGCGCGTCGCAAATACCTGGGCACCGGCCTGGAGGCTCTGTTGCGCAGTGGCAATGACGTGATTGGTCACGCGTGCAAAGCAGGCGTCGCCGGGCTTGGGTGTTTCGGCAATCTCGCCGCGCATGCCACGTTCGAGGTGTGTACGCACGGTGTCCGGCATGTGGGCGCCCCAGCGTTTGAGGATGGCGAGCGCATCGGCGTAGGTGCTTGCATCCGGCACGGTCGGGCCGCTGGCAATGGCGCTCGGATCGTCGCCTGCCACGTCCGAGACGATCAGCGTCGTGACCGGCGCCCGTGATGCAGCAGCAAGCCGCCCGCCTTGAATACGCGACAGGTGCTTGCGCACGATGTTCATGTCGGTGATGGGCGCGCCGCAGCGCAGCAGCTCGCGCGTCACGGCTTTCAGGTCGGCCATCGGGATGCCCTCGGCGGGCAGCGACAGCAGACTGGAGCCGCCGCCCGAAACGAGCACGATCAGGCGGTCGTTTTCGGTGAGCGCGCAAACGCGATCGAGGATTTCCTGCGCGGCCTGCTCGCCCGCCTCGTCCGGCACCGGGTGCCCAGCCTCGATGACGCGGATATGCTCGGTCGGCAGTCCATGCGCATAGCGCGTGACGACCACGCCTTCGATCTGTGCGCGGCCAGCATAGGCCTGCTCGACAGCCAGCGCCATCGACGCAGCCGCCTTTCCGGCGCCAACCACCAGGGTCTTGCCGCCGGCATGCGGCGGCGGGAGGAAGTTTGCGACGATTTTTAGCGGATCGGCCGCGCCCACGGCGGCGGCATAGCTCTCCAGCAGGAGGGCGCGGGCGGCGGTGCGGTCAAGCTTCATGGGAATGGCTTCCGGTTAAGGCAGTCTGAAGGCGGTTGCGTGCAGCATGTGCGCAACGCCCGCCCCCAAGCGGGGCGCGGTGAAGACGAAGGCGCTTGGCACCCCCGGCGGGCGGCAGGATAATGATTATTTTATTGCATCCGACTTTTCTTCCACCATGTGCCAGCTGCTGGGCATGAACTGCGCTGAACCGACCGATGTGACGTTCTCGTTCACGGGGTTCGCCGCGCGCGGTGGCGTGACCGACCACCATGCCGACGGCTTCGGCGTCGCCTTCTTCGAAGACAAGGCGTGCCGCCTGTTCATCGACAACCAGTCTGCCGGCACCTCTCCGGTAGCGGAGCTGGTCAAGCGCTACCCGATCAAGTCCAAAAACGTCATCTCGCACATCCGCAAGGCGACGCAGGGCACGGTGCGGCTGGAAAACTGTCACCCCTTCATGCGTGAGTTGTGGGGCAGGCACTGGATCTTTGCCCACAACGGCGACCTGAAGAACTTCTCGCCGTTCCTCTCGGGCGTCTACCAGCCCGTGGGCGATACCGACAGCGAGCTTGCCTTCTGTTTCATCATGCAGGCGCTGCGCAAGCGCTTTCCGGGTTCGCAGCCGCCGCTCAACGAGCTGTTCTACGCGCTCTCCGACATCACCAAGGAAATTACCCGCTACGGCGTGTTCAATTTCCTGCTGTGCAACGGGCAAGCGCAGTTTGCGCACTGCTCGACGCGGCTGTATTACATCGTGCGGCAGTGGCCGTTCTCGACGGCGCATTTGATCGACGCCGACATGACAATCGACTTCGCCAAATACACGACGCCTGCCGACCGCGTGGCTGTCATTGCCACCGCGCCGCTCACCGACAACGAAGTCTGGACGCAATTCGTGCCGGGCGAGCTGCTGATGTTCGAATCGGGGCAGGCCACGATGGCGACCAAGGTGCCGATTCCGGAAGCCGTGCAGATCGCCAACGCAGCCAACACCGCCTGCACCTGACGCCGCATCGCCCATAAAAAAAGCCGCTCTCGAAAGAGCGGCTTTTTGTTGCCGGGAACCGTCGATCAATGCGACAGGATCTTCGACAGGAACTGCTTGGCACGGTCGGAACGAGCATCGATGTTGCCGAAGAACTCTTCCTTCTCGCAGTCTTCAACGATGCGGCCTTGGTCCATGAAGATCACGCGGTTGGCAACCTTCCGAGCGAAGCCCATTTCGTGGGTCACGCACATCATGGTCATGCCTTCCTTGGCCAGTTCCACCATCACGTCGAGCACTTCGTTGACCATTTCCGGGTCCAGCGCGGAGGTCGGCTCGTCGAACAGCATGCAGATCGGGTCCATCGACAGCGCGCGTGCGATTGCCACGCGCTGCTGCTGACCGCCCGACAGTTGGCCCGGGTACTTGGCAGCATGCGCTTTCAGGCCCACGCGGTCCAGATACTTCAGGCCCTTGGCCATGGCTTCTTCTTTCGAGCGGCCCAGCACCTTTTGCTGTGCGATCGTCAGGTTTTCGGTAATCGACAGGTGCGGGAACAGCTCAAAGTTCTGGAACACCATGCCCACGCGCGAACGCAGCTTCGGCAGGTTAGTGCCCTTGGCGCCCACCGAGGTGCCATCGACGAGGATGTCGCCCTTCTGGAACGGCTCCAGCGCATTGACAGTCTTGATGAGCGTGGACTTGCCCGAACCCGACGGGCCGCACACCACCACCACCTCGCTCTTCTTCACGCTGGTGGTGCAGTCGGTCAGCACCTGGAACTGGCCGTACCACTTGGAAACGTTCTTGATCTCGATCATTGGGTCACCTTCTTCTGAAGTCGCTTCACCAGCACGGAGGCGCCGAAGCAGATCACGAAATAGCACAAGCCAGCAAACAGCAGCAGCTCGACGATACGGCCGTCGCGCTCACCGATGTTGTATGCCTGCGTAAAGAAGTCCGACAGCGCGCTCACATACACCAGCGACGTATCCTGGAACAGGACGATGGCCTGGGTGAGCAGCAGCGGAATCATGTTGCGGAATGCCTGCGGCAGGATCACCAGGCGCATGGCCTGGCCATACGTCATGCCCATCGCGTAGGCCGCGAACATCTGTCCGCGCGACACGCTCTGGATACCGGCGCGGATGATCTCCGAGTAATACGCCGCTTCAAACAGCGCGAAAGCGACCAGCGCAGACGTCATGCGCATGTCGGTTGCCGGCGACAGATCGAAGATCCGCTGCAACACCTGCGGCACGATCAGGAAGAACCACAGCAGCACCATCACCAGCGGGATGGACCGGAAGAGGTTCACGTACGCCTGCCCGAACCACTGCAGCGGCTTGATGCCCGAGAGGCGCATCATCGCGAGCAGCGTGCCCCAGACGATGCCGACCAGGATGGCCGTGCCCGTGATCTCGAGCGAGAGAACCATCCCCTCGCCGAGCACGCGCATGTTGTCGACATTGATGGACGAGAAATCGAATTGATAAGCCATGAAGAGTCCTCGTCCGATTACTTGCCACCGATGAAGCCAGGCAGCCGGGAACGTGCTTCCACCCAGCGCATCAAGCCCATTACGGTCAGGTTGATCAGCATGTACATCAGCGTCACGGCGATGAACGATTCGTACGGCTGCGCGGTGTAGTCAACCAGCTGGCGGCCCTGTGCGGCAAGCTCCAGCAAACCGATGGTCGATGCCACGGCCGAGTTCTTGAAGATGTTCAGGAACTCCGACGTGAGCGGCGGCACGATGATGCGGAACGACATCGGCAACATCACGTAGCGATACGTCTGCGCCAGCGTGAAGCCCATGGCCAGTCCGGCGTTGCGCTGCCCGCGCGGCAGCGAATTGATACCCGAGCGCACCTGCTCGCAGACACGCGCCGCGGTAAAGGTACCGAGACACAGCATCGCGCACAGGAACATCGCCGTATTGGGGTTCATCTGCTTGATGTAATCGCCACCCGGCACGAGCTCGGGCATGACGAAGTACCAGATGAAGAGCTGCACGATCAGCGGAATGTTGCGGAACAGCTCCACGTACGCTGCGGCAAGGCCCGACAGCCACTTGTTCGGCACCGTACGGAGCACGCCCAGCACGGAGCCGATGGCGAGCGCGATGATCCAGGAAGACAGGCCGAGCACGACGGTGGTCTTCAACCCCGCCAACAGCCAGTCCAGATAGGTCTGATTCTGGGCGGCTTCCGAAAAGAAGACGCCCCAGTTCCAGTGGTAATTCATGATGGTTCCCTCAAAAAGAAACGGAAGGGAGAAGACCTGTTAACCGGCCTTTGCCTTCCGTTTCGTGACGCTTGTATCAGGCCCGTTGAGGGAGCCGATCAGTCAAGAGCCTTGTCGTTCGGGTTCTTGATCAGCGCCTTCATGTCGTCCGACAGCGGGAACTCCATGTTCACGCCCTTGGGCGGAACCGGCTGCTCGAACCACTTCTTGTACTCGGCTGAGATCGAGCCATCCTTCATCATGCCGGCGATGGTCTTGTCGGCCAGGGTCTTGAACGGCTTGTCGTCCTTGCGAACCATACAGCCGTAGGCTTCGCGCGATTGCGGCTTGGCCACGACCACCCAGTCAGCCGGGTTCTTGGCCTTGGCGCGCTCGCCGTACAGCAGGGCGTCGTCCATCATGAACGCAACAGCGCGGCCCGATTCCAGCGTCAGGAACGACTGGCCGTGGTCCTTCGTGCTGATGATGTTCATGCCCATCTGCTTGTCATCATTCATCTTGCGCAGCAGGCGTTCCGACGTCGTGCCAGCGGTGGTCACAACGTTCTTGCCCTTGAGCTGTGCCCAATCGCTGATGCCCGAATCCTTCTTCACCATGATGCGCGTGCCGATGATGAAGATGGTGTTCGTGAACGATGCTTGCTTCTGGCGCTCGAGGTTGTTCGTGGTCGAACCGCACTCCAGATCGATGGTGCCGTTCTGCAGCAGCGTGATGCGGTTTTGCGAAGTGACCGGGATCTCGTTGATCTTCAGATCCTTCAGGCCGAGTTGCTTCTTCACGTCCTCAGCAATCTTGGTGGCGACGTCGTACGAATAGCCGATCGTGCGGACACCGCCGACGTTGTAGCTGAACGGAATCGACGAATCGCGCACGCCCAGCGTGATGGTGCCGGTGTCTTTGATCTTCTTGAGCGTACCAGTCAACTCTTCTGCGTGGGCAACGCTGCCGAAGGTACCAACGGCGACACCAACGGCTGCAACCACGGTTGCCAGCTTGGCGAGGTTCATGAAAGTCTCCTTTTGACCATGAAAGAGAAAGACGGGACTGTACCAAAAAACGTTTGGCGACAGTATTGGTGTTGCCACTAAATCGTTGAATCCAACGGAGTTTTTCCTCTGGCGCGGACCCTGCCGCAACCGCGCTTTCCAAGCAACCGGATACCTTACGTTGTGCTTTTCCGAAAATCCGGAAAAGACACGCAGCACCAGACACGGCAACGCTCTGCAACATCGGCACGCATGCCGGATTGCTTGAGCGGACGACCGCCAATTGCTAAGGAAAACAAGGGGAAATAAAGCCCGCCCGATGTGCGCTCTCTGTCGCTTAACGAACCCGACTTGAGGATGGGAAGGACGACGATGATGCTATCGCCCTTCTCATGGTGCGGCGCTGCGGAACGTTATGGTTCGTCCCATGAGCACCGGCTTTCTTCAACCGTCGCGCATGGCCGCCTGATCGGCAGCAACGCGATAGACCAGTGCGGCGCCCTGTTGGAGCACCGCGCCGGTATTGACCAGCGCGTTGCCGATCAGGGGTACAGACCGCGCTCTTGGCGGGCCTGCAGAATCCGCGTACAGGCGATGATGAACGCCGCCGTACGCAGAGTAACCTTGTTGTCCTGCGCCACTTGCCAGACGCCACGGAAGGCGTCTTGCATGATCCGTACCAGGCGCTGATTGATCTCGTCTTCGGTCCAGAAGAAGCTCGAGAAATCCTGCACCCATTCGAAATAGCTGACCGTCACGCCACCGGCGTTGGCAATCACGTCCGGGCAGACCAGGATGCCGCGGTCGCGCAGGATGTCGTCCGCCTCGGGCGTCGTGGGGCCATTTGCACCTTCCACGACAATCTTTGCCTTGATATGGGGCGCGTTCTTCGCAGTGATCTGGCCTTCCAGTGCAGCGGGAATCAGGAATTCGCAGTCCAGCGCCCAGAAATCGTCTTGCGAGACGGTCTCTGCAGCAAAGCCGGCCACGCTGCCATTGTGGTCAACGTGCTTGATGAGCGCGTCGACGTCCAGGCCGTTGCCATTGAACACGATGCCCTTGTGGTCTTGCACGGCAATGACCTTGGCGCCGGCATCGTGGAACAGCTTGGCGGCCACACTGCCCACATTGCCGAAGCCCTGCACCACCACACGCGCGCCCTTGACGTCGACGCCGAGGTTGCGTGCGGCTTCGCTGCCGACCACGAACACGCCGCGGCCAGTGGCTTCGCGACGGCCCAGGCTGCCGCCGAGGGCGATCGGCTTGCCGGTCACCACGCCGGTGGCCGTGGAGCCTTCGTTCATGGAGTACGTGTCCATCATCCACGCCATGATCTGCGCGTTGGTGTTCACGTCGGGGGCCGGAATGTCCTTGTTCGGGCCGATGATGATGCCGATCTCGCTGGTGTAGCGACGGGTCAGGCGTTCGAGTTCACCGGAAGACAGCTTGCGTGGGTCGACGCGGATACCGCCCTTGGCACCGCCGTACGGCACGTTCACGGCCGCGTTCTTCACCGACATCCACGCAGACAGCGCCATCACTTCCGACAGCGTCACGTCCTGGTGGAAACGCACGCCGCCCTTGCCCGGGCCGCGCGACGTGTTGTGCTGCACGCGGTAACCCTCGAAGTGGGCGATGCGGCCGTCGTCCATCTGGATCGGCACATCGACGATCAGCGCGCGCTTGGGGCGCTTGAGCGTTTCAACCCAACGGGCGAGCGAGCCGAGATAGGGGGTGACCCGATCGACCTGCTGCAGATAGATGCCCCACGGGCCGAGATTGTCGGCCGGCAGATAGGACGGGATGGCGTGCTGGAGTGTCGACGGAGATGCGACATTGGACATGGCTGTCTTCCTTTTTTGGGCCTTGGTAAGGCCCTTCAAGTCCCACAAAATGCCCGCCAGCTTAGGGACCGCCCAGAACGAAATCCAATGCCGTTTTTACATCGGGTTATGCATTGAACGCATAACCACCTACCGGAATCCGAGGGGCCGTTCAGCCGGCCAACGCGCTCCATAACGTGTCGATCAGCTCGCGTTTGCGCTTGGATTGGGGGTGCCGGCGGTCGTGTGCGCCGCTTTGCGGGTGCTCGCGATAGAGCCGGATTTCCATCTCGATCGACAACGTACCGCCGCCCTTGCCTTCGGCACGCACGAGGCGTCCGGCTGCCACGTCTTCCCGCACCGCGCTCTCGGGCAGAAAGGCCACGCCGTGGCCCGCCAGCGCCATCACCTTGAGCGCTTCGGCCATGTCGGTTTCATAGCACTTGTCGAGCAGCGGTGCCACGGGCGAGTTTTCCAGCAGCACATCCACCATGCGGCCCAGAAAGGCATTGGGCGTATAGCTGAGGTAGGCGATCGGCTTGCGTGCCGTGGGAACGAGCCGATAAATCGGCCGCCCGCTTGCATCGGGCTTGGAAAACGGCGAAAGCCGCTCGGTGCCAAGCACCAGCATGTCGTAACGCGTAGGGTCGAGCTGGATCATCTGCCGCGCGTGGTGATAGACCATCACAAGGTCGCAACCGCCCTCCACCAGCGTCATCACCGCATCGTGCACGTTGAGCGCGCGCAGCCGGCATTGCAGCTTGCCGATCTTTTCTTCCACCTGTGCGAGCCAGCCGGGAAAGAACGTGAGCGATAGCGTATGCGGCACGGCAAAGTCGATCGTCGACGCACTGGCCGGACGCTGGCCGCGCATCAGCGCGCGCGTCTCACTCACCTGGGCGAGCATCGCCAACGCCTGTTCGTAGAAGACCTCTCCGGCGGGGGTCAGGCGAGTCGGGTAGCTTGATCGGTCGATCAGCTCATTGCCGAGCCACGCCTCAAGCGATTGAATGCGCCGCGAAAACGCCGGCTGCGTCACGTGCCGCAATTCGGCCGAGCGCGAAAAGCTGCGCGTCTCGGCCAGGCTGATGAAGTCTTCCAGCCATTTGAGTTCCATCGCGTTGTTTCTCCCTCAACCCGCTCGTGTGTCTTCTGTTTCTTCGGCCACGCGTTCGGGCTCGCGCGCCTGCATGCGCCACATCTGCGCGTAACGGCCTTCCGCACGCAACAGCGATTCATGCGTGCCGCGCTCAATAATGCGGCCGTGTTCCATCACCAGAATCTGGTGCGCACGCACAATGGTCGACAACCGGTGCGCAACGACCAGCGTGGTGTGGTTCTGCGCCAGGCGCATCAGCTCTTCCTGAATGGCGTGTTCGGTACGCGAGTCAAGTGCGGACGTTGCTTCATCAAACACGAGAATCGGCGGGCGCTTGAGCAAGGTGCGCGCAATCGCCACACGCTGCTTTTCACCGCCGGAAAGCTTCAGGCCGCGCTCGCCGACTTGCGTCTCGTAGCCATCCGGCAGCGATTCGACAAAGTGGTGGATCTGCGCCGCGCGGGCGGCTTCGATCACCTCTTCGCGGCTCGCATCGGGGCGGCCGTAGGCGATGTTGTAGTAGATGCTGTCGTTGAAGAGCACCGTGTCTTGCGGAACGATGCCGATGGCGGCGCGCACGCTGGATTGCGTCACGTCACGCAGGTCCTGGCCGTCGATCTGGATAGCGCCCGACTTCACGTCATAGAAACGGAACAGCAAGCGTGCCAGCGTCGACTTGCCCGAGCCGCTTTGCCCGACGACCGCCGTGGTCGTGCCGGCTGGAATGGTGAAGTCCACATCGAACAGGATCTGGCGCTTGGGTTCGTAGCTGAAGTCGACATGCGCGAAGCGGACTTCGCCCGCGCGCACCGCCAGCGGTTTGGCGTCGGGCTTGTCGGCGACCTCGCGATTGGTCTGCAGCAGGTGGAACATGCGGTCCATGTCGGTGACGGCCTGCTTCAACTCACGATAGATCACGCCCAGAAAGTTGAGCGGAATATAGATCTGCAGCATGAGCGTGTTGACGAGCACCAAGTCGCCCAGCGTCATGTGCCCCGCCGCCACCCCTTGCGTAGCGCGATACAGAATCAGGATGAGCGCGGTGGCCACGATGACCTGCTGGCCAAAGTTCAGCACCGACAACGAGTTCTGTGAGCGGATGGCCGCGGCGCGGTAGTGCTTCAGGTTCTCGTCGTAGCGACGTGCTTCGTAATCTTCGTTGCCAAAGTACTTGACCGTCTCGAAGTTGAGCAGCGAATCGATCGCCTTCTGGTTAGCGCGCGAATCCAGTTCGTTCATCTTGCGGCGGAAGTGCGTGCGCCAGTTCGTCACCGTCACCGTAAAGACGATGTAGCTGACGAGCGCGCAGAACGTGATGAGCGCGAACCACACGTCGTACTTCACGAAGAAGTACGTGATGACGAGGCCGACTTCCACCAGCGTCGGCAGGATGCTGTACAGCGAATACGAAATGAGCGACTGGATGCCGCGCGTGCCGCGCTCGATGTCGCGGCTCATGCCGCCGGTTTGGCGCTCAAGGTGAAAGCGCAGTGACAGCGCATGCAGATGCCGGAACACCTGCAGGGCGAGCGTGCGCACCGAACTCTCTGTGACCTTCGCGAACAGGATTTCGCGCAGCTCCGAGAACAGTGACGTCGACAGCCGCAGCAGCCCGTAACCAATGATGATGCCCACCGGCACAATCAGCAGCGCGCGGGGGTCGGACGGCGACACGTTCATCGAATCGATCAGCCGCTTCATGACCATCGGCACACCCAGGTTCGCCACCTTGGCCGCGATCAGGAACGACAGCGCCAGTGCCACGCGCCACTTATAGGCCATCAGATACGGCAGCAGGCTCTTGATGGTGCGCCAGTCGCCGCGGGCAGCCCCCGGCGGAGGCGGTTCGGAAGAGGCGGGAAAGCGGCGCATGTGCGGTGCAATAAAATGGCGGATTGTGTATTCTCCCACCGATCACCTGCGCGCGCCCTGGGCTCGCTGGTGGGCCCTCCCTCCGCTTCAATGCTGCCCTGCATCATCATGTCCGATACTCAAGCCACCACTGAAACCGTCACGCTGACCGCCGACAAGCAGCCCGCCGTGCGCGTGATGCCCATGCCCTCCGACGCCAACGTCCACGGCGATGTGTTTGGCGGTTGGATCATGTCGCAGGTGGACATCGCCGGGTCGATCCCTGCAGTGGTGCGCGCCAACGGCCGTGTCGCCACGATCGCGGTCAACTCGTTCGTCTTCAAGCAGCCCGTGTACGTGGGCGATCTTGTGAGCTTCTACGCCAGCGTGGTCAAGACGGGGCGCACGTCGATTACCGTGGACGTGGAGGTCTATGCGCAGCGCATGCACGCCAGTGGCCGCCACGCCACCGTCAAGGTCACGGAAGCCACCCTCACCTACGTGGCCACCGACGAGACGCGCAAGCCGCGCGTGCTGCCGCCGCTCTGAACCGGCAACGCTCAACAAAAAACCCGGCCTCGCGCCGGGTTTTCTTTTGCGTATAAACGTTTCGCTCAGTTGAACTTGGAAAAATCCGGGCGGCGTTTCTCGAAGAATGCCGTGAACGCCTCGCGCGCTTCCGGCGCACGCAGCATCTCGCCAAACTGCTTGCCCTCCACCGACATGCGCTCCGCAATCTGCGGCGTGGCGCCTTCCTTCATCAAACGCTTGGTGGCGCGCAGCGATGCGGGCGGCAGCAGCGTCAGCTTGCGTGCCTGCGTACGCACGAAGGCATCGAGCTCGTCAGCCGGCAGCACGCGGTTGACCAGGCCCAGTTCGCGCGCTTCGTGCGCGTCAAATGGCTCGCCAAAGAGCAGCTTGTCCGCCGCGCGGTGATAGCCGGCCAGCTGCGGCAGCAGCAAGCTTGATGCGGCTTCCGGGCAAAGGCCCAGCTGCGCGAACGGCATCGACAACTTGGCCGTCTCGGATGCGTAGACCAAGTCGCAGTGCAGCAGCATCGTCGTGCCCACACCAACCGCAGCGCCGCTAACCGAAGCGATCAGCGGCTTGGTCGCCGTGCTGATTGCCTTCAGGAACTGGTGCACGGGGGCGCTCTCGTCCTTTGGCGGATTCTTCATGAAGTCTTCGAGATCGTTGCCCGCCGTGAACACGCTCTCGTCGCCGGCCAGCACGATCACGCGGATGGCAGGATCGGTCTCGGCGGCCACGAGTGCATCGGCCAGCGTTTGATACATCGCGGCCGTGATGGCGTTCTTGCGGTCCAGGCGGTCAAAGGTGAGCGTCAGAACACCGTCTGCGGTCTCGGTACGAATCGACATGAAAACTCCAGGTAAAACCTGCGCCACTAGATCGGCACAGGCGAGTCAGATAGATAACCGACGGAGAACGCGTTGGCCCCCACGTTCAACGCCACGGTCAGGCTCATCGGCGCGAGCAGCACTTCCACGCCGTGGTCCTGTGCGGTTCGCATCAACGCTTGTACCGGCTCCATGCGGCGCACGGTGTCGAGCGAACCGGAATACGTGATCGCCACCACAGGCGTGGCCAGACGCTCCTCGGCGATCATGGTTTCGGTATGGGCAAGCAGGCGGCGAATTCCTTCGTCGGAACCGCGCACCTTGGCGATGGCTTCTGTTTCGCCCCGGTGCATATGGATGAGCGGACGCACGTTGAACGCCGTGCCCATCATGTAGCGGCCCCAGGTGATGCTCTTCTCGCCCTTCTGCTTGGCACGCGTGTACATGTACAGCAGCTCATCGGGCACGAGGTAAACGTGCGAAGCGTCGCGCAGGCGGCTCTCGATCACGTGCACGACGTCACGCACCTCCGCGCCTTCACGCAGCATGCGCGCGGCTTCGTGCACCATCAGCGCCTGGCCGGGGCCGATGGCGCCGGTGTCCACCACCGTCAACTCGAACAGGCCCGAGCGGCCGGCATCCTTGCGTGGCTTGAAGCTCTTGGCCGTGGTGCCCACCACCGCGCCGGTTGCGTGGCTGTAGAAATGGCTGCGCGAGCTGGCAATCGTCAGCAGCAAGGCGCGGTCGTGCTGCGTGACCACGTGCTTGAGCAGGTAGTCTTCGATCTCGCGTTCAAGCAGCGGAATCGATTCGGCATAGTGATCTTGCTTGTCGACGAGGTATTTACGATAAAGCTGCGGCAGCGCCGCCTCGTCGCGACGGTCTTCCACAAACAATTCGCCCGCACGAATGCGGAACGGCACCACGCCCAACCCCAGCTGATCGATCATCGAGCGCGGCATATCGCATGCCGCATCGGTCAATACGATTGTGTCGCCGACAGTGTTGCCCATCGCGCGCCCTCCTCTTGGTGCACCGCCGGTGACCCGGTGGTGTGTCTCCTCTGTCGCGGAATCATGGTTCCGCTTCTGTCGCGATGCCGGCCAGGTGCCGGCTGCGTTCTTCGGCGCGCTTGTTGATGTAGTACTGCGCGCGCCTGCGCAATCATGCGTGTTGAGACGGGCGATTTACAAGCAGGGGGAAGAACTTAATCCTTCCCCCTGGCGTGGGGTCACATGCGTTCGAAAATGCCCGCGGCGCCCATGCCGGTGCCGACGCACATCGTCACCATGCCGTACTTCTGGTTGCGACGGCGCAGGCCGTGCACCACCGTGGCCGCACGAATGGCACCCGTGGCGCCCAGCGGGTGGCCCAGCGCGATCGCGCCGCCCAGCGGGTTGATCTTGCTGGTGTCCAGGCCCAGGTCCTGGATCACGGCCAGCGACTGCGCAGCAAACGCTTCGTTCAGTTCGATCCAGTCGATCTGATCTTGCGTCAGGCCGCCAGCCTTCAGCGCGGCAGGAATCGCTTCCTTCGGGCCGATACCCATGATTTCCGGCGGGACGCCGCGCACCGCGAACGATACGAAGCGCGCCAGCGGCACCAGGTTGAACTGCTTCAGGATCTTTTCCGACACCAGGATCAGCGCGCCCGAACCATCCGACGTCTGCGAGCTGTTGCCGGCGGTCACGCTGCCCTTGTTGGCGAACACGGCGCGCAGCTTGCCCAGGCCTTCAACCGACGTATCGGCACGCGGGCCTTCATCCAGCGACATCGTGCGCGTCTTGATGTCGATGGCGCCCGTGCCCAGGTTGGGGAACTTCTCGATGATCTCGATCGGCGTGATCTCGTCCTTGAACTCGCCGGCTTGCTGCGCAGCCAGTGCCTTCTGGTGCGAAGCCAGCGAGAAGGCATCCTGCGCCTCGCGCGAAATCTTCCACTGCTGGGCGACCTTCTCCGCCGTCAGGCCCATGCCGTAGGCGATGCCGACGTTCTCGTCACGCGTGAAGATCTCGGGCGACATCGACGGCGAGTTGCCCATCATCGGCACCATGCTCATCGATTCCACACCGGCGGCGATCATCACGTCGGATTCACCCACGCGGATGCGGTCGGCAGCCATCGCCACGGCGGTCAGGCCCGAGGCGCAGAAACGGTTGACGGTCACGCCGCCTACCGTGTTCGGCAGGCCGGCCAGCAGCGCGCCGATACGCGCCACGTTCAGGCCCTGCTGCGCTTCCGGAATTGCGCAGCCGACGATGGCGTCTTCGATCAGCGCCGGGTCCAGGTTCGGCACCTGGGCGACAGCGTTCTTGAGGATGGTCGCCAGCAGATCGTCGGGGCGCAGGTTCTTGAGCGTGCCCTTGGGAGCCTTGCCGATCGGGGAACGCGTCGCGGCGACGATGTAGGCGTCTTGCAGTTGCTTGGTCATGATGAAATTCCTGTTCTCGTTTTCGTCTACAGGTCGCGCGATTAGTTACGCACCGGCTTGCCGGTTTGCAGCATGCCCATGATGCGTTCCTGGGTCTTGGAGCTGCCGAGCAGATCCACGAAGGCCTTGCGCTCCAGCGCCAGCAGCCATTCTTCGTCCACGAGCGCACCGGCTTCGACATCGCCGCCGCACACGGCTTCAGCAATGCGCGAGGCGATCGTGAAGTCGTGCTGCGAGATGAACCCGCCGTCACGCATGTTCACCAGCGACGCCTTGATCGTGGCGATGCCCGAACGGCCCGCCACCGGAATGCCCACCGGACGCAGCGGTGCGCGGTAGCCCGAATCGGACAGCGCACGCACTTCGTTGCGTGCAACGTGCAGCAACTCGTGCACGTTGAACACGATGGTGTCGGTCGGCTGCAGGTAGCCGATCTTCTGCGCGTCCAGCGCGGAAGACGACACCTTGGCCATGGCCGCCGCCTGGAAGCGGTTGGTCAGGAACTGCAGGATGTTCGTGCTGCCCGCTGCCTGTGCAGCCTTGGCAGCGGCCAACGCCGCTTCCTTCAGGCCACCGCCCGCCGGCACGAGGCCCACGCCCACTTCCACCAGACCGATATACGTTTCCAGTGCCGCCACGCGCTTGGCCGAGTGCAGCAGCAGCTCGCAGCCGCCACCCAGTGCGATGCCCGATGCAGCCGACACGACCGGCACGCCGGCGTACTTCACACGCATCATGCCGTCTTGGAACTTCTTGACGAACGGCTCGATGCCCTTGGCGCCGCCCATCATGAAGGCCGGCATCGCTTCTTCCAGGTTTGCCCCGGCCGAGAACGGACCACCCGGGGCGCCCAGCTTGAGCGACGTCGGCTGCCACACCACCAGGCCCTTGTAACCAGCTTCCGCCAGATCGACTGCACGCGTCAAACCATCGATGACGCTCGGTCCGATCGTGTTCATCTTGCTCTTGAACGAGACGATCAGCACGTCGTCTTGCCCTGCCGCGTCGTCCACCCAGATGCGCACGGCATCGGTCTCTTCGATGGTCTTGCCATACGTGAGCGGGTTGACCGTCGTCGCACCCTTGATCGGCGCACGGAACACCTGACGGCCGTACACCGGCAGCGTGCTGCGCGAGAGGAACGTGCTCTGGTTGGCCGACCACGAGCCCTCTGCCGAATGCACACCGCCGTTGTCCGCCACCGGGCCGGAGAACACCCACTGCGGCAGCGCTGCGTTCGACAGCGCCTTGCCGGCTTCGATGTCTTCCTTCACCCACTCGGCGACTTGCTTCCAGCCGGCCTCTTGCCAGTCTTCAAACGGGCCGCTGTTCCAGCCGAAGCCCCAGCGAATTGCCAGATCGACTTCTGCAGCAGAATCCGCAATCTGCTCCAGATACACAGCGATGTAATGGAACACGTCGCGGAATACCGCCCACAGGAACTGCGCCTGCGGGTTGGTCGATTCGCGCAGCAGCTTCAGGCGTTCGGCGGGCTCCTTCTTCAGGATGCGCACAACGATGTCATCCGCCTTCTTGCCGCTCGGGCCGTACTGGCCGCTTTGCGGGTCCAGCACCTTGATTTCCTTGCCTTCTTTCTTGTAGAAACCGGCGCCTGCCTTCTGGCCCAAGGCACCCGCTTCCACCAGCTTGGCCAGCACGGGCGGCGTGGCGTAGACCGGGGCGAACGGATCGTCCTTCAGGTTGTCCTGCATCGTCTTGATGACGTGCGCCATGGTGTCCAAGCCCACCACGTCGGCCGTGCGGAACGTCGCCGACTTGGCGCGGCCTAGCTTCGAGCCCGTCAGGTCGTCCACCACGTCAAACGGAATGCCGTACTTGGCCGATTCTGCAAACACCGCCAGGATCGAGAAGATGCCGACGCGGTTGGCGATGAAGTTGGGCGTGTCCTTCGCGCGCACCACGCCCTTGCCGAGCGCGGATGTCAGGAACGTTTCCAGCTTGTCGAGGATGTCGCCGCGCGTATGTTCGGTCGGGATCAGCTCGACCAGATGCATGTAGCGCGGCGGGTTGAAGAAGTGCACGCCGCAGAAGCGCGACTTCAGCTCGGCATCAAAGCCGTCCGACAGTTCGGTAATCGACAGGCCCGAGGTGTTCGACGCGAAGATCGCGTGCGGAGCAATGTGCGGCGCGACCTTCTTGTACAGGTCGTGCTTCCAGTCCATGCGTTCGGCAATCGCTTCGATGACGAGGTCGCAGTCGAGCAGCTTTTCGATGTCGTCTTCGTAGTTGGCAGCCTGGATCAGGTTCGCGTCGTCCTTGATGCCCAGCGGGGCCGGCGACAGCTTCTTCAGGTTTTCAATGGCCTTGAGCACGATGCCGTTCTTCGGGCCTTCCTTGGCCGGAAGATCGAACAGCGTGACGGGAACCTTGGCGTTGACCAGGTGCGCGGCAATCTGCGCGCCCATCACGCCGGCGCCCAGCACAGCAACGCGCCGGACGAGGAAGTTGGAGCGCTGGCCGGCCTGCGGCTGCGCGCTGGTGGAGAGTTCAGTGCGGGTCATGGTGTCCTCGCGGGGAGAGAGGAAGAGACGAGGGGGCGACGCTTGCACACGTCGCCCCAAGAGAATGCGGCTGTTTAGAACAGATCCGCTTCGAGTGCCATCAGCGTCGCGCCGCCGGCACGTGCCATGCGGATCTGCGAAGCCGTTTCGGGCAGCAGCTTGGCGAAGTAGAAGCGCGCCGTTGCCAGCTTGACCTTGTAGAAGGTGTCGCCGCTGTTTTGCTTTTCCAGAGCGATCTTGGCCATGCGGGCCCAGAAGTACGAGAACACCAGGTGGCCGACCACACGCAGGTACGGCACCGCCGCCGCGCCCACTTCGTCCGGGTTGGCCATGGCCTTCATGCCGATTTCCATGGTCAGCTTCTGGACCTTGTCACCAATGTCGGCCAGCGGGTTGACGAACTCCTGCATGGCTTCGTTGGTGCCTTCGGCTTCCACAAAGTCCTGGACCAGCTTGCCGAACTTCTTCATCTTGGCGCCCATGTCGCCGAGGATCTTGCGGCCCAGCAGGTCCAGCGACTGCACGGTGTTCGTGCCTTCGTAGATCATGTTGATGCGGGCATCGCGCACGTACTGCTCCATGCCCCACTCGGCGATGTAGCCATGGCCACCGAACACCTGCATGCCTTCGTTGGTGGAGATGAATGCGTTGTCGCTCAGGAAGGCCTTGGCGATCGGCGTCAGCAGCGCGACCAGATCAGCCGCGTCCTTGCGCGCGGATTCGTCTTCGTGCGACAGCTCGCGGTCAATCTGCAGTGCGATCCAGTAGCTGAATGCGCGGCCGCCTTCTGCAAAGGCGCGCTGCGTCAGCAACATGCGGCGCACATCCGGGTGCACGATGATCGGGTCAGCCGGCTTGTCCGGTGCCTTCGGGCCCGACAGGCTGCGCATTTGCAGGCGTTCCTTGGCGTAAGCGGCCGAGTTTTGATACGCAACTTCGGTCAGGCCCAGGCTCTGCATGCCGACGCCCAGACGGGCGGCGTTCATCATCACGAACATCGCGTTCAGGCCCTTGTTCGGCTCGCCGACCATCCAACCGCGTGCGCCGTCCAGATTGATCACACAGGTGGCGTTGCCGTGGATGCCCATCTTGTGTTCGATGGAGCCGCACTTCACAGTGTTGCGCTCGCCGGGGTTGCCGTTGGCATCGGGGATGAACTTCGGCACCACGAACAGCGAGATGCCCTTCGTGCCGCCCGGCGCGTCCGGCAGGCGTGCCAGCACCAGGTGGATGATGTTTTCGGCCAGGTCGTGCTCGCCCGCCGAGATGAAAATCTTCGTGCCGGTGATGGCATATGAGCCATCGGCCAGCGGCTCAGCCTTGGTGCGCAGGATGCCGAGGTCGGTGCCGCAATGCGGCTCGGTCAGACACATCGTGCCGGTCCACACGCCCGACACCAGCTTCGGCAGGTAGCGCTGCTTGAGTTCGTCGGTGCCGTGTGCGTGCAGGGCTTCGTACGCGCCGTGCGACAGGCCCGGATACATCGTCCAGGCCTGGTTGGCCGAATTCAGCATCTCGTACAGCGCGTTGTTGATCAGGATGGGCAGGCCCTGGCCGCCGTACTCCGGATCGCAGCCCAGTGAGGGCCAGCCAGCCTCAACGTACTGTTGATACGCTTCCTTGAAACCCTTGGGAGCCGTCACCACGCCGTCGCCGTGGTAGGTGCAGCCTTCGCGATCGCCTGACTGATTAAGCGGGAAGATGACTTCGGAGCAGAACTTGCCGGCTTCCTCGATCACCTGATTGATGGTGTCTGCATCGATCTCCGCGTGCTGCGGCATTTGCTTCAGGTGGTCCTCCACGCCGAGAAGCTCGTGGAGAACAAACTGCATGTCACGCAGCGGTGCGGTGTATTGACCCATCTTGCAACTCCTTGGTGTGTACTGCGCGACCGCTAGGTGTGCGATGCCGCGTCAGGTTCGGTAAGACTGAATGAGTTTGTTAAGCGCCACCATGGCCAGCTCTGCGCTGTTCGGCAACCGCAGGAAACGCGCATCGTGATGTAGACCCAGCTCCAGGCTGTACATCTCGAAGAGCATCAATTGCGGGTCCGCTTCTGCACGCAGGTGGCCTTCTTCCTTTGCCTGTGCGATCGCGCGAGCCAATGCTGCACGCCAGATCGTCACGCTCTTGACGAGTTCGTCGCGCACCGGGCTTTCGGCACGATCGTCGTACTCCACCGCGCCGCTGATGTAGATGCAGCCCGTGGTCACTTCCTGAATGCGACGCTCCATCCAGCGTCGCACCATGCTCCACAGGCGCGGCAGACCGCGCGGTTCCGTCAAGCTCGGGTAGAAGACTTCCTGCTCGAACCGTTTGTGATACTCGCGAACCACTTCCACCTGCAGATCCTCACGCGAGCCGAAGTGCGCGAACACCCCGCTCTTGCTCATCTGCATGCGCTCCGCGAGCACACCGATCGTCAATCCTTCCAGTCCGTCGCGCGAAGCCAATTCCAGCGCGGCATCGAGAATCGCTGCACGCGTCAGTTCGCCCTTGCGCATCGGCGTGGCTGCTGCGTGATTTGATTCGAGACGAGCGGTCGGGTGACGCATGATGATTTCTCTCCGTTCTTTTCTGGGGCGTGACACGCGAGAAAATTGGCTTCTTGCAGGGCGCCTTTCGCGTGCCGGGCAGGACTGTAAACCAGCCTGCGCGAACACTCTAGCCCAAAATCGAACGGTCGTTCAATTATTTACAGGGGCCCTTGGAGCGGCAAGTGTTTTATTAGAAAGCGGCATCTAAATGGCGGCCCCGAATTGCCACCTTCCGCGGCGCAGCGCGAATCCCGCAAACCCTTTATATGAAAGGCTTTGCAGGGTGTGCGCCGCACCTATAAAACGGGTGCGCCGCAGCATAGCGGATGGATTTTCTAGTGCTACCCATCAGTAAATAAACTGCCCGAAAATCAAACCGGCGTAATGCCTGAGCACATGGCACCACGGCGGAAGATGCGGGCGTCCATTTCACGCAGGTCGGCTGCCACGGCAACCTCTGCGGCACACTGGTCCAGTACATCGCGCTGCAGGTCGATGCCGGGAGCGATTTCAGTCAGCGTGAGGCGCCGTGCGCCGTGGCCGGCGTCACGCATTTCGAAGACAGCGCGCTCGGTCACGTAGCGCACGGGAATGCCCGATCGCGCCGCATACTCACCGTTGAAGGTCAGATGGGACACGGCCGGCACGATCTTCTTGAGCCGCCCTTCGCGCACGATGCGCAGCTTGCCGTCTTCGGCTTCGACTTGAAGGCCGCCAGCGGTGAGCGTGCCCATGAACACGACCGAGCGTGCGCTCTGCGTGATGTTGATGAAACCGCCGACACCTGCGACGACGGTGTCGCCGCCCTCGCCAAACAGGCTGACGTTGACGTTGCCGGCGCCGTCCAGTTCTGCAAGGCCGAGGATGGCGAGATCGATGCCGCCACCTTCGTAGAAGTCGAACTGCGCTGGCTGATCCACCACGGCTTCGGGATAGGCCGAGGCGCCGAAGCTGAGGCCATCTGCTGGCGTGCCGCCGATGGGACCGGCCTCCACGGTGAGCGTAAAGCCACGCGCGCCCTCCTGTTCAGCCAGGGCGCCGACAGCTGCGGGCATGCCGACGCCCAGGTTCACGACGCGCGGTTGCTGCGCCATCAGTTCCAGCACGGCACGGCGTTGCACCAGCGTGCGGGCATCGAGCGCGCCGTGCTGGCTCGTCTCCAGCGCCTCGCTCGCTTCGATGGCGTCTTCCTTGAGTTGGACCGCCTCGCCTTGCCACGGGCGGATGTAGGTCGGGTTGAACGCCTCGCCGAAGGTCATCTGATGTTCGGCTTCATCGTCAGCAACGACCACGTAATCGACGAGGATGCCCGGCACGTGGATCGCCTGCAGGTTGTCGTGCCGATCGACGAGCCGACGCACTTGCGCGATGACGATGCCACCCGAGTTGCGTGCGGCCTGCGCCATGGCCAGCAGTTCGTGATGAAAGGCTTCTTCGTGCGTGCTGATATTGCCGCGCGGGTCGGCGGCCGTACCGCGCAAGAAGACGCAGTGCAACGGAAAGCTGGGGTAGAAGAGATAGTCTTCGCCGCGAAAGGGTTCGTACTCGACCCACGAGGCCGTGCCTGCGGCGCGCGCCGCCTTGGCGCGGGCATTGATGGCGCCGCCGTGGTAACGCGCGTCAAGCTCCGTGCGTGGGTCGACGAAGGTGTGCAGACCCATCTTGGTCAGCACGCCGGGCTTGCCACCCGCGATGGCGCGGTACAGATGCGTGAGCACGCCCTGGGGCAGGTTGAACGCATCGCATTGTTCGGCAAGCGCCAGGTCCGCCAGTCGTGTGGCGGAGCGCCAATGCCCGCCGACCACACAGCGCGTCATCCCGGGATTGCCGAAGTGGTTGACGCCGCGCGTGGCACGATCGCCTTGTCCGGCGGAGTAGACCAGTGTGAGATCGCGCGGCTCGCCGGTGGCCAGAAAGCGCCGCTCCAGCGCGTGCGTAACGGCCTCTGCATGGCCCGCGCCGACAAATCCGGCGCATGCGACCGTCCACTCCGGCTGTACCAACCGCGCCGCCTCATCGGCTGTGATGACTTGCATGTCTCCTCCGTCTTGTTATGTTTTTGCAGGTGTCTGCACCGCTAATACTGCGCTGCGCGCCCGCTGATGACGACGCCAAGGCGCACGAGGCGGTAGGCGCACCAATCTGCCAGGCGCCACCACCAGCGGCGCGCGGCGTGCTCATCAGCCAGGACGCGGCGTGCGTGATGGGTGATCGCGTCTTCAAGTGCGCCGCGCAATTCGTTGGCCACGGTCGCATCCCACGCGACGACGTTGGCTTCGCGTGCCAGCAGCAGGCTGAACGGGTCGATGTTGCTGGAGCCGATCGTGGCCCATCGATCGTCCACCACGGCTACCTTGGCATGCAGGAAGCTGGATGTGTATTCGTGGATCTCAACGTTGTCGCGCAACAGCATGTGATACAGCGAGCGCGTCGCGTAGTGCTGCAACCGGTATTCGACCTGCCCCTGCAAAAGCAGGCGCACGCGCACACCGCGCCGTCGGCATGCTGCCAGCGCACGCATGAAGCGCACGCCCGGCAGGAAGTACGCGTTGGCAATGATCACCTCGTGCCGCGCCACACCCAGCGCGCGCAGATACTCGCGTTCGATCGCACGCCGGTTACGGACGTTGTCACGCAGCACCAGCGAAGCCAACACGGTGCCCGGTGCGCGCTCACTTTCCCGTCCGGATGCTCCGCGATGCCGTGGTCGCGGCGTATCCGTCATCACCGGAAACTCGGCGGCGACGCCCGTTACACCGACCTCCCGCATGCCGGCACGCACGCCCATCTGCCACCAGAGCCGGTCGACGGTCAGCGCAATCTGCGCGACCAGCGGCCCGCGTACCCGCACTGCAAAGTCGTAACGCGGCCCCAGCGCAGCGTCGTGAAATGGCGCGTGATTCAGGTCGTCGATGATATTGATGCCGCCCACGAACGCCACGTCGTCATCGATGACGACGATCTTCCGATGCAGCCGTCGCAAGTAGCGGCGCTGCAGGCGAAAGCCGCGCACCGGACGATAGATGCGCAAGCTCACGCCCGCCGCTTCGAGCATTGCGCCGATGCTGTCGGGCAGCAGCCCGGTGCCGAAGCCGTCGATGGTCAGGTTGACATCCACGCCGCGGCGCGCCGCGCGGGCGAGCGCTTCTGTCACGCTGTGGGCGGTGGGGTCGTCGCTGTAGATGTAGGTTTCGAGCGCAACGCGGCGTTGCGCGGCGTCGATTGCCTCGATCAAGGCTGGGAAGAACTCGGCACCGCCGCACAGCAGGTCGACGTCGTTGCCCGGCAGGGGCTTACCCCGCCGCCACTCCGAGCGCAGCGGCCCTGCATCGCGAACGACCCTCATGAATGTGCCAGTTCCGCCAGCAGGGGCACGTGATCAGAGCGCTGCGCCCATTCGCGGCCCGTCAACGCATGCGCACGTTCGATCTCAAACCCGCGCACGTAAATGCGGTCCAGTCGCAACCAGGGCATGTGGCTCGGGAAAGTGCGCACCGGGCGCGCATCGGCGGCCTTGTCGGCCACTTCGGTCGCACCCAGCGCCTGGCAGATCATGCGATCGAGCCGGTTGTTCCAATCGTTGAAATCGCCCGCCACTACGAGCGGCGCATCCGGTGGCACGACGGAACGCACGCGATCGACGAGCGCCTCTGCCTGCCGCAACCGGCTGCGGGCAAACAGGCCGAAGTGAGCGCACAGCAAATGGACCTCGCCAAAGCCGAGATCGGTCACGGCGTGCAGCAGGCCGCGCTGCTCGAAACGGTGGTCGGAGATATCGAGGTTTTCCGACAGCAGGATCGGGAACCGCGAGAGGATGGCGTTGCCGTGGTGGCCATGCTCGTAGACGGCGTTGCGGCCATAGACCGAGTGCGGATAGACGTCGGTCGCAAGGTAGCGCAGCTGCGTGTAGTTCGGATCGAACAGCTCGGCGGCAACCAGGCGGTCGTTGCGGTCCTGTACTTCCTGCAGGAAGACGATGTCGGCGTCCATCGTATGCAGGCCCTGCCGCACGTCATGCACGCGCACGCGCCGCGCGATGCCTGTCACGCCTTTGTGGATGTTGTAGGTGGCAACGCGCAAACGGAGCATGTCAGGCTCGGTCCTTTGTCAGTGCGGCCTGACGCGCGTGATAGGCAGCAAGGCGTTCGGGCAACTGCAAAATGGCCTCGGCGTTGCTGCGAGAGAAGCACCGCGCGGCGGCATCTTGGTAGGGCAGCCATTCGGCCTGCACATGCTCGCGCGGTGACATCCGCACCGGCACCTTGCCGCTCACCAGCAAGCCGAACCAATGCTCGGTGTTGCGCGTAACGCCCGGCGCGTAGCGGTGCCGCCAGCGGGGGTAGATCTCGTATTCGATGTGGTGGCCCCAGTCAATCAGATGATGCTGGGCCGCGTCGATGCCGGTTTCTTCCAGCACCTCGCGGCGAGCCGTGTCGGCCAGGGGTTCGTCGAGCGCATCGCAACTGCCGGTCACGGATTGCCAGAAGCCCGGATGATCTGCCCGCTCCATCACCAACACGTGTAAATCGGGCGTGTGAATGACGACGAGAACGGAGACGGGAATCTTGTGCGGCATGAGTGCGGTTGCTGCGTGCTTCGATGGGGCGGCGCGATCGCGCTGCAAGGCAATAGCTTACCGCAGCCAGAAGCGTGCCACCGTGACGTTCTGCGTGCTGCCATGCCGCGGCAGCAATCAGGCAGCGCGCAACGGCCCTTGGCCTGTGCGCGTGCGGGCAAGCCACAGCGCCGTCTCATCCGTCGCCGTTTCGTGACCAAACTCACGGCGGGCGACGGCCAGCAGCGGATCGAGCATCGCAGCATAGTCATCGGCTGCGCGCTGTGATTGCGCCCACAACGCCTCTGTACGCTCGCCGAGCTGTTGGCGCAGCGCAGCGAGCTGTGCGGTCAACTCGCGTTCGCGGTTGCCCAGCGTGTTGAATTTCTGAATGAGGAAGCGCTGCACATCGGTCTGTTCGGATTGCGCGTTGGCCTGGTCGAAGCGTTCAACAATCGCCGAGGTCTCACGCTCGATGCGATGCAGTTCGCTGGTGCCTTCGCGCTCAGCGGTCTCCAACACTTGCAGGGCGCGGCGTTCGGCCTGCAAGACACGCGCGTGATCGGCAAAGCGGAGTTCCGCCGCCAAATGCGCTTCGGCCAACGGGCGCGGTGTGTCATATACGAGCGGATGCACGGGCATGCCTGGTGCGGCTGGCGGCAACGCCGTTTCGGGTAGACGCAGGTTGGCGACCGCGTGCAGCCAATGCATCCGCTCCGCCGCAAGGTGACCCAACGCGCGCATCCCCTCGGCCAAACCCGCAGGCGACGCCGAGGCGGGCCCCGGTGGATGTGCGCCCTGCGCCGCAGCCGCAATTTCGGGCACGCAAGCCGCAACCGTGGTGGCTACGGCCTCGGTCATGGCCATGGCGGCACGCCGCGTGGCACGGCGGATTTCGATCCAGGCCAGCAGCATCACCACCAGCGCTGCAATCAGCCAAGTCAACAGGAACTCGGCATGTGCGGCGACCCATGTGCGCGCAAAGTCGACGTAGTCCATCTAAACACTCCTCCTTCGTTGTCACCCAACGTGACAGAAACGAAAGATTCGGTTTAGCACCCAATGTTCCCGATTGCTGCGAGTTGTCCCAGCAGGCGCAAAAAAAAAACGCGCCGCCCTTTCAGGCGGCGCGGTCTGTTGTGGAGCGTCAGCTCGGGCGCTTAGGCAGTCGTTGCAGCCGTCGGTGCGGCCACTTTGGCCTCGGCAGCGCGCAAGCGGATATGCAGCTCGCGCAATTGCTTCTCGTCGACCGGGCTCGGTGCCTGCGTCAGGAGATCCTGCGCACGCTGCGTCTTCGGGAAGGCGATCACGTCGCGGATCGAATCCGCACCGGCCATCATCGTGACAACGCGGTCCAGACCGAACGCGATACCGCCGTGCGGAGGCGCACCGTACTGCAGTGCGTCGAGCAGGAAGCCGAACTTGGCGCGCGCTTCTTCATCGTTGATCTTCAGCGCGCGGAACACCTTGCTCTGCACTTCTTCGCGGTAGATCCGCACCGAGCCGCCGCCGATTTCCCAGCCGTTGAGCACCATGTCGTAAGCCTTGGCGATGCACTTGCCCGGATCGGTTTCCAGGTATTCCAGGTGCTCGTCCTTCGGGCTCGTGAACGGGTGGTGCATGGCTACCCAGCGTGCGTCTTCCTCGTCGTACTCGAACATCGGGAAGTCGATCACCCACAGCGGCTTCCAGGCGTCTTCGAACAGCCCGTTGCTCTTGGCAAAATCCGAATGGCCCACCTTCAGGCGCAGTGCACCCATCGCGTCGTTGACGACCTTCGCGCGGTCGGCACCGAAGAACAGGATGTCGCCATCTTGTGCGCCGCTGCGCTTGAGGATCTCGGCGATAGCCGCGTCGTGCAGGTTCTTCACGATCGGCGATTGCAAGCCGTCGCGGCCCTTGGCCACTTCGTTGACCTTGATCCAGGCCAGGCCCTTCGCGCCGTAGATTTCGACGAACTTGGTGTATGCGTCGATATCACCACGCGACAGGGAAGCACCGCCCGGCACGCGCAGTGCCACGACGCGGCCGCCTTCAGCGTTGGCCGGGCTCGAGAACACCTTGAAGTCGACGTCCTTCATGGCGTCGGTCAGCTCGGTAAATTCCAGCTTGACGCGCAGGTCCGGCTTGTCCGAACCGAAGCGGGCCATCGCTTCGCGGAATTCCATCACCGGGAACTTGGCATCCAGCTCCACCGACATGGTGTTCTTGAACACCGTGCGGATCATCTCTTCAAACAGGTCGCGGATTTCCTGCTCGCTCAGGAACGACGTTTCGCAGTCGATCTGGGTGAATTCTGGCTGGCGGTCAGCACGCAGGTCTTCGTCGCGGAAGCACTTGGTGATCTGGTAGTAGCGGTCGAAGCCCGACACCATCAGCATCTGCTTGAAGAGCTGCGGCGATTGCGGCAGCGCGAAGAACTGGCCAGCATTCACGCGCGACGGCACGAGGTAATCGCGCGCGCCTTCCGGGGTGCTCTTGGTCAGCATCGGCGTTTCGATGTCGATGAAGCCCTTGTCGTCCAGGTACTTGCGCACTTCCATCGCAACCTTGTAGCGCAGACGCAGGTTGTACTGCATTTGCGGGCGGCGCAGGTCCAGCACGCGATGCGTCAGGCGCGTGGTTTCCGACAGGTTGTCGTCGTCCAGCTGGAACGGAGGCGTGACGGAGGCGTTGAGCACCGTCAGCTCGTGGCACAGCACTTCGACCTTGCCGCTGGTCAGGTTGGCGTTGGTGGTGCCTTCCGGCCGGGCGCGCACGACGCCCTTCACCTGCAGGCAGAACTCGTTGCGCACACCTTCGGCCACCTTGAACATCTCCGGGCGGTCCGGGTCGCACACGACCTGCACCAGGCCTTCACGGTCGCGCAGGTCGATGAAGATCACGCCACCGTGGTCACGACGACGATGGGCCCAGCCCGACAGCGTGACGCTCTGGCCGAGCAGTTGTTCGGTGACCTGACCGCAGTATTGAGTACGCATTTGCATGTTGTGGTTTTCCGCGAAGCGCGCCGCCAAGAAAGCGTCGCGCATGAAAGTTGATTGGGGCCGGCGTCGATTCGACTTCGTTCGTATCGCCGACTCAGGGTGCCGCGATGGCGCCGCCCTCTGCAGGCAGCGCGGTCGGATTCGAAGGGTCGCGCGGCCCTTGAGCCGGCGACCGGTCCTCCGTGTGTGGCGAGGCATCGGGCGGGTCCATGCGGCGCGGCAACGCTTCGGGCGCCACTACCCCCATCGACACGATGTACTTGAGCGCAGCGTCCACCGTCATGTCCAGCTCGATGGTGTCAGCCTTGGGCATCATCAGGAAGAAACCCGACGTCGGGTTCGGCGTGGTCGGCACGTACACGCTGACGTACTCGCCCTGCAGGTGGTTCTCAACATCACCGCCGGGGCGGCCGGTCAGGAAGGCGATCGTCCAGGAGCCTTCGCGCGGGTATTGCACCAGCAGCGCCTTGCGGAATGCATTGCCGTTGGACGACAGCAGTGTGTCCGACACCTGCTTCACGCTCGAATAGATCGGGCCGACCACAGGAATGCGGCCCACGAGCGCTTCCCACCACAGCACCAGCTTCTGGCCGATGAAGTTGTGGGCCAGCACGCCCACGATCAGGATGAACGCCAGCGTGAGAATCGCGCCCACGCCAGGAATGCGCCGCCCGAACAGCTGATCCGGCTGCCATGCCGACGGCAGCAGCGCCAGGCTCTGGTCCATCGTGCCGATGATGAGCGACAGCACCCACAGCGTGATCGCAAGCGGGACAAGCACCAGAAGACCGGTCAGGAACCATGTCTTGAGTGCGCTGGTTTTCTGTTTCATGGGGCGATGGGCCGAAAGGTGAGCGATGCGATCAGTGGCAAGCGCAGGACGTGCCGCAACCACCGGACGCCGCCGGCGTGCTGGCGCTGGACGACGCGCTATCCGACGACGCGGCGGGGGCGGCAGCAGCGGCTGGTGCTGCGGCATCTGCCTTGGCCGCCGTACCGGTTCCGGCTGCTGCAGCCGAGGCACCGCCCGAACCGCCGCGGAAATCCGTCACGTACCAGCCCGAACCCTTGAGCTGGAAGCCGGCAGCGGTGAGCTGCTTCTTGAACGCCGGCGCGCCGCATGCGGGGCAATCCGTCAACGGCGCGTCGCTCATCTTCTGCAGCACATCTTTGGCGTGGCCGCAGGCGTCGCATCGATAAGCATAGATCGGCATGGTGTCCTCACCCTGAAACAAACAAATGACAAGAAAACGATTGGATTGCCCGCGCATCCCGCGAGCGCGGTGCGGGAAATACGCACATGGGCTCACGCAAGATTGGGGCAGCCGCGCGCCATACAAGTGCTGGCGCGCAAAGCCTTGAATTATAAACCCTTTTAGGGGAATTCCCGACCGCAGATTCGGGGTGGGCGATGGCGATGCGCGACAAAGTGGCACACCGCGCACGCCTGCAGCGAGACGCTCAAGCTTGCGTGGCCGCCTTGGTGGTCGGCGCGCGGTTCGCGATCCACTGCGGTCCGAGCGAGCCCAGGACCATCGCGCCGAAACTGGCCAAGAGGCCAACCAATTGCGGCGGAAGCATCGCATCGGGCAGGAACACTTCGCACCAGATCCATGCCGCGAGGCCCAGGATGATGGCCAACAGACCACCCTGCTTCGTCGCGCGCTTCCAGAACAGCCCGAAGGCCAGCGGCACGAACGCGGCCACCAGCGTGACCTTGTAAGCACTTTCGACCATGTGGAAGATCGACAAGTGCGAGTTCAGCGCAAACAGCGTCACCAGCACTGTGAATGTCAGCACCACTGCCTGCATCACGCGCAGGAAGCGCTTGTCATCCATGTTCGGCAACAGCGGGCGCAGCACGTTTTCGGCAAACGTCACGGACGGCGCCAGCAGCGTCGCGCTCGCGCAGCTCTTGATGGCCGACAGCAGCGCGCCGAAGAACATCACCTGCGCGAAGATCGGCGCGTGCTGCAGCACCAGGTTCGGCAAGATCATCTGCGAATCGGTATCGATGTACTTTGCGACCATCTCCGGGTCAATGAGCGTGGCGGAATACGCCAGGAACATCGGCACGAACGCAAACATGAAGTACAGCACGCCGCCCAGCACCGATGCCGTACCGGCGATGCGCTCGGTGCGCGATGAGGTCACCCGCTGGAACACGTCCTGTTGCGGGATCGAGCCGAGCATCATGGTGATCCACGCTGTCACAAAGCCGATGACCTCGATCGGGTTGAACGCCGGCCAAAACGAGAACTTGCCCGAAGCTGCCGCGTGCGCCACCACCGTGCCCACGCCACCGGCCTGACCCGACACCTCCCAGCCGATGTACAGCATGCCGATCACGATAATGATCATCTGGATGAAGTCCGTCACCGCCACCGACCACATGCCGCCGAACAGCGTGTAGACGAGCACGCTGCCCGCGCCGATCATCATCCCGAGGTCTTGCGAGACCGCGCCGTCAGACACGGTGTAGAACACCAGACCCAGCGCCTTGATCTGCGCCGCCACCCAGCCCAGGTACGACACGACGATGCACAGGGTCGTCAGCGTTTCGGCTGCTCGGCCAAAGCGGTTGCGATAGAAGTCACCAATGGTGAGCAGGTTCATCCGGTACAGCGGCTTGGCGAAGAACAGACCCACCAAGATCAGGCACAGCGACGAACCGAACGGATCGGCCACCACACCGTGCAGGCCGTCCTTGAGAAATTCTGCGGGAATCCCGAGCACCGCCTCGGAGCCGAACCAGGTCGCGAACACCGTTGCCGTCACGACGTAGAACGGCAGGCTGCGGCCAGCCACGGCGAAATCGGCGGTACTGCGCACCCGCAGTGCAGCCCACAGGCCGATCCCGACCGAAATCACCCAGTAAACAATGACAAACCAGATCAGCATGGCAGCGCGGAAAGAAGCTGGAAAACCCCATGGTGGCCCGGTTTTGGGCCCCGGGGCGCCGGGCAAAGTGGCCGGATTATAGCGATGGGACCGCACGCCGGGGCATCGGTACGACCACGAATGCCGCCCCGTTTGCCAGATTTCTGGGCGACGGCCCACAACGGGCGCCGGCAGGCTTTTTGTTGACGACGGCCCATGTTGCTTCGCACCAACACTGGCCGGGAAAACGGATCAATCGGCGCGGCGGCGCCAGACTTGCCAACGCTCGCGCCCGGCGAACACCGGAATCGAATCAGCTTCGGCGATGGGCATATCGCTGATGCGCTCAAACGCCGGCGACAGCAGCCCATCCAGCTCGGGTTGCGTGGTCTCGAACGGCGGCCCTTTGGGGACCGCCTCTCGGCCTTCCACCACGGCAAAGAAGCCGGCCAGCAACCCGCCCGGCGGGAGCAGTTTTGCCACCTGCGCGGCGTAATCGGGCCACAGACGACGCGGCATAGCGCACAGGAAAGCGCGTTCGTAGATCCATTGCACCGGACGAGGCGACGAAAAGCGGAAGAAATCCGCCAACTCCACCACGTCGGCGTGCGGGCCCAGCACGGTCTTAGCCGACGCCACGGCACTGGGCGCGAAATCGATGGCAGTGACCGGCCAACCGCGATCCGCCAGCCAGCCAGCCTCGTAGGCGTTGCCGCAACCGGGAATCAGCGTGGAAAGCGGCGCAGGCTGCGCTTCGCAGAATTGCCGGAACGCGGCGGGCACACCGGCGGCATCCCAGGGGGTGTGCTCGCGGCTGAAGCGCTCGTCCCAAAAGGCGGGATCGGCGGCGTCACGGGATTGGAAGACGGGCGGTTGGGCCATGGCACTCGGAATGTGAGGACGGATCAGTAGCGGGCCATCCAGGCCAGAACATGCGTCGCGACGATGCCGACCGCGAAACCACCGACGAACAACAGCGCGGCAGACAACAGCCGGTTCGTGCGCTTTTGCTCGGCAAGCAGCGCAGTGAGCGCCGCGGTCTGCGCATTGCCGTCCTCGCGGGAGCGGCGATCCAGAATCTGGTACACCAGGCGCGGGAAGTCCGGCAGCTTGTTGGCCCATTGCGGCGCCTCGACCTTCAGGCGCTCGACAAAGCCGCGCCAGCCGATCTGCTCGTGCATCCAGCGTTCGAGGAATGGCTTGGCCGTCTTCCACAGGTCCAGATCGGGATCGAGCTGGCGGCCAAGGCCTTCCACGTTCAACAGGGTCTTCTGCAGCAGGACGAGCTGCGGCTGCACTTCCACGTTGAAGCGGCGCGAGGTCTGGAACAGCCGCATCAGCACCAGACCCAGCGAAATTTCACCCAGCGGCCGATCGAAATACGGCTCGCAGCAAGCGCGAATGGCACCTTCGAGCTCTTCCACGCGCGTCTCTTCCGGCGCCCAGCCAGACTCGATGTGGAGCACCGCCACGCGGTGGTAGTCGCGCTGGAAAAACGCGAGGAAGTTCTGCGCCAGGTAGTTCTTATCGAACTCCGACAGCGCCCCGACAATGCCGAAATCCAGCGCGATGTAGCGGCCCAGCGTCTCGGGCGCCACACTCACGAGGATGTTGCCGGGGTGCATGTCGGCATGGAAAAAACCGTCGCGGAAGACCTGTGTGAAGAAAATCTCCACGCCGTCGCGCGCGAGCTTGTGCATGTCGACGCCGGCGGCGCGCAGCTCTTCGGTGTGCGAGATCCGCATGCCGTGCATGCGCTCCATCACGAACACCTCAGACGTGCACCAATCCCAGAAAACCTCGGGCACCAGCAACAGGTCGGACTTGGCAAAATTGCGGCGCAACTGGCTCGCGTTGGCCGCCTCGCGCATCAGGTCAAGCTCGTCGTGCAGGTACTTGTCGAACTCGGCGACCACCTCGCGCGGCTTCAGGCGCTTGGCGTCGGCCCACAGTTTTTCCATCCAGGTAGCGAGGTCCCGCATGAGCGCGAGGTCGCTGTCGATCACGGGCAGCATGCCCGGGCGCAGCACCTTGACCGCCACCTCGCGGCCATCGTCGGGGCCGCCGCGCAACGTGGCGAAATGCACCTGCGCGATCGACGCGCTCGCCACCGGATGATGATCAAATCGATGGAACAGCGCAGACAGCGGCTTGCCGAGCGATTTCTCCACGATGGCCGCCGCCACCTTCGGGTCAAACGGCGGTACGCGATCCTGCAGCTTGGCCAGTTCGTCCGCCACATCGGGCGGTAGCAGATCGCGCCGCGTAGACAGCACCTGCCCGAACTTGACGAAGATAGGCCCGAGCTGCTCCAGCGCCAGTCGCAGGCGCTCACCGCGCGGGAGCTTGGGCTTGCGGCCCAACGTCAGCACCCAGACGAGCGCGCGAATGCGGCGGCTCTTGAAGCCGGACAACGCGAGCTGATCCAGCCCGTAATAGAGGATGACGAAAACGATCTTGCCCAGCCGGAATAAGCGCGTCATGCCGATTCACCCTGACGGATGGTCCGGATGGCCGGTCGGGGGGATTTTTCGAGCCGCTCCAGCCGCTTGGCCAGACGCGCTTCGGCATCACGCAGTGCCGCCACATCGGCGGCGAACTGCGCGAGGCGCGCATGGCGCACGAGCGTCGGTTGCTCATCGGTCAGATACGACACCACCGATTCCGCCAGCGAACGACTGACGCGCGTGGCCTCGGTGCGGGCGGCCTGCGCGCCGCTCACCATACGCTGCGCGATGACGTCGCCAAACACGCGCGAGAGATCTTCCGCCGCATCCCAGCGCAGATTGCGCAGCAGCGTGGACAGCACGTTGGCGAATTCGGCCTCGCCCTCGATACGCACGTGCTTGAGCACGGCGGCCTGTCCGCCCGTGGCGTAATCGCTGGCAGCGGCCGCCAGCGGCACGACAACAGTCACCGCCGGTTCAACATCAGGATCGGGAGCGGTCACCAAGCCGGTGGCATCCACCTGCAACGTCATCGACATGGGCGCCAAGTTAAAGCGTGCGACGCGACCCGCGAACGGCCGCAGCGTCTCCTGCGCCCAGGGCTCCTGGCGCAGCAGATGGTTGAGTGCGAGCAGCAGCGGCTGCATCAGCACAAGCGGAAACGGAGACGAAGAGGCTGTCGAGGACATGCGGTGATGGTGCGCAAAAACAGCAAGAAAGCAGCAAGAAGCGGGCTGGCGGCGGGCAGCAAAAAGGGCCCAAACCGGACGGTCGGGCCCTATTTTACGGGGAATGTTGAAACGGCCGTTTTGCGGCGCTTCAAGTTGTTACAGCATCACTGCAACTGCTGGATACCCGCCAGCACCCAACCACCCGCACCCTGCGTCGGCTTGGTCAGGTTCCACACCTCGGCAAACGGCTGTGCGGGCGCATTGGCTTCTTCGCGGATCATGCCCGAGAAGCGCACGCTCGCGAGGTACTCGGCGGCCTGCGTTTCGATGCCCAGCATTTCGGCTTCGACAGAGACCACGTCGGTCTTGTTGGGCGACGTGCCGCGGTCAGCCAGGTCCATCTTGATCTCGGCAAACATCTCCGGCGTGGTGAATTCGCGGATGTCGTTGAGATTGCCGGCATCCCAAGCGGCCTGCAGGCGGATGAAGTAGACCTTGGCGTTGCGCAGGAAGGCTTGCGTGTCGAAATCTGCCGGCACGCCCCATGGCTGTTGCGGTGCGGCCCCAGCAGGCTGCGGGCTGGAAGCCGCCGGACCACCCAGGTTCCACGACTGCGCAGCGGTTGCCGCGCCAGCGCCCAGGCCCGACGTATTGCCGGTGTTCAGCGATGTGGCTGCCGGTGCAGAAGCCTGCGGGGCCGGAGCGGCAGGTTGCGGCACGTACGGCTCACGGTCGCCGCCCAGCGACGGGCCACCCGTGGCATAGGCCGGACCTTGCGGACGGCTGCCGCGCACCTTGCGGATGATCCACATCACCACGAAAGCGACGAGCGCGATCAGGATCAGGTTCGACAGCAGCGAGGCAAGGCCCGCGCCCAGACCGAACTTCGACAGCAGGTAACCGATACCCAGACCCGCTGCCAGGCCACCCAGCATGCCGCCCCAGTTACGTCCGGGTTTTGCGGCCGGCGCGGCCGGAGCCGGTGCGGCCGGCGAAGGTTGCGCAGCCGGTGCGGCCTGCTGCGTCGGCGACGGCGTTGTGGCCGGCGGCGTCTGTTGGCGTTGCGTCACGGTGGACGACTGCTTGCCGACGCTGCGACTGCCGCCCATGCGTTTGGCGTTGGCGTCAATCGCCGTGCCCAGTGCGAGCGTCGCGACCAGCGCACCCGCCATCAATTTTCCACCCCAATGCAAACTCATCGCTGTCTTCTCTCCAATGGCAGTGACGCCATTAGATGAAGACGTCAATGCGGAAATTCAATGTGAAGGATCGTGGCATATCGCCGCAGCGCGCTACATCGCCCATCTGGTGGAACGACGGAAACACTTAGAGGCGACGGCCAACGTGCAGAGCCACGACACCCGCTGTCAGATTGAAGTATTCGACCGAGTCCAATCCGGCCTGTTCCATCATCTGCTTGAGCGTTTCCTGATCCGGGTGCATGCGGATGGACTCGGCCAGGTAGCGGTAGCTCTCGGGGTCGCCCGCCACTTTGCTACCCAGCCACGGCAGCACCTTGAACGAGTACACGTCGTAGGCCTTCTCCAGCGGCTGCCACACCTTGGAGAACTCCAGCACCATGACCTTGCCGCCTGGCTTCACCACGCGACGCATTTCTGCGAGCGCGCGATCCTTGTGCGTCATGTTGCGCAAGCCGAATGCCACTGTCACCACATCGAAGTAAGCATTCGGAAAGGGAATGTGCTCGGCGTCGCACAGCGCGGTGGGGGTGAGCACACCGGCATCGAGCAGGCGGTCACGGCCGACGCGCAGCATCGACTCGTTGATGTCGGTCAGCCACACCTCGCCGGTAGGACCTGCCTGGCGCGCGAAGGCCTTGGCCAGGTCACCTGTGCCGCCGGCAATGTCGAGGACTTTGTAGCCGGGGCGCACCGCTGCCTGGGCGATGGTGAACATTTTCCACACGCGGTGCAGGCCACCGGACATCAGGTCGTTCATCACGTCGTACTTGCTGGCGACGGAATGGAACACGCCGGCAACCTTGCCGGCCTTCTCCTGCTCATCGACCTGCTGGAATCCGAAGTGGGTTTGGCTCATGACAGAAAGGGATACGGGTGCAGCGCACAGGCGCCGCGAAGTGAATCGGGAATCAGTGGCTGTGGCCGCAGGCGTGGCCGGCGTTCTCTGCCATCGGGGCGTCACGGTCGACGCCAGCAGCGGCCAGACGATCGAGATACGCCTGCCAGAGCGTGGCTTGCTCAACGCCGAGGCGGTACAGGTAGGCCCAATCGAAGATGCCGGAATCGTGGCCGTCGGAGAACAGCGGCCGGATCGCGTAATTGCCCACCGGCTCGACGCCGACGATGCCCACCTCGCGCTTGCCGGTCTGCAGAACCTCCTGACCGGGCCCATGCCCCTGCACTTCGGCCGACGGCGACAGCACGCGCAAGTATTCGAACGGCAGGCTGAACTGCTTGCCATCGGCAAAGGCGATCTCCAGCACACGTGATTGCGTATGCACGGTGATGCCGGTCGGGTGCGGAGTGTCGGCGGAAAGTCCGGCCATGGAAAACGTCTCGTCGAGTCAAAAAACTGCGTTTCAGGAAGCCGCCAGCGCCATGTGCGCAGGCTCTTCTACCACCCGATAGCTTACCGCAGTCAACGGATCGCCCTCGGGGATGTACCGCAGGCGGCGATGGTGGAATCGTGCCACGGTGCTGCGGTGCGCCACGCTGACGATGGTCACATCAGGCATCGATTCGAGCATCAGGCTGTACATGAACGCCTCGGTGTCTTCGTCGAGTGCGCTGGTAGCCTCGTCGAGGAAGAGGTAGTCGGGGCGCTGCAGCAAAGCCCGCGCAAAAGCCAGGCGCTGCTGCTCGCCGGGCGACAGGCGCAGGCTCCAGTTGCTCACCTCGTCCAAGAGGTCGGTCAGTGCCGGCAACCGGCACGCGTTCAGCACCTGGGTCAGACGCTCAGCGGTGTATTGGGTGGCCAAATCCGGATACGAAAGCGCGTCGGCCAGCGTGCCAGACGGTAGATAGCTGCGCTGCGGCAGGAACAGGACGCGGGCATCGTCCGGCACCTCGATGTGGCCGCTGCCATACGGCCAGATGCCTGCCACGGCGCGCACCAGCGTGCTTTTGCCGCAGCCCGACGGGCCATTGACGAGTACACGCTCACCGCGTGCGAGCGTCATGTCGAAGGGCTCGACCAGCAAATCTTCGGGCTTGCGGTTGGGGAGGTTCAGCGCGAGGGCGCGGGCTTCGATGGCGGGTACTGCCGCGATTTCGACCTCGACGTCGCGCACGCCGGCGCGATGCTCTTCCTCACGCTCGGCGGCGCGGATGGCGCGCTGGAATTCGATCAGCCGGTTGGTGGAAGCTTTCCAGGTGACCAGCGTGCGGTAGTTCGTGACAAACCACGACATCGCGTCCTGCACCTGTCCGAAGGCTGTCGCGACCTGCATCATCCCGCCCAGCGTGAGCGTGCCGCCAAAGTAGCGCGGTGCCGACACCAGAAACGGGAAGATGATGGCGAACTGCGCGTAGCCGGAACTGGCGAAGGTCAGGCGCCGCGTGTAATCCATCAACTGATTCCAGTTGGTGCGGATGCGCTCGAAGCGGCCGCGCAGGATGGCTTTCTCGGTCGGCTCACCGCGATACAGGGCGATGCTCTCGCTGTTCTCGCGCACACGCACGAGCAGGAAACGGAAGTACGCCTCGTAACGTTCCTGCTGGAACGACAGCCCGATCAGCGGCCGCCCCACGAAGTGGATGATGACCGAGCCCACGATCGAATACAGCAGCGCAAACCAAACCATGTAGCCCGGAATGACGAAATCGTGACCGCCCAGGCTGAACGCCAGCGGCCCCGACACCGCCCACAGGATGCCGAAGAACGACACCAGCGTAACGGCCGAATTCAGGAAGCCCAGCGCCAAGGTGAGCGTCGCATCGGTAAAGGTGCGCAGGTCGTCGGCAATGCGTTGGTCGGGGTTGTCGGCGCTGTGCGTCTGTTCCAGACGGTAGAACGCCTGCTTGCCGAGCCAGTCGTCGAGAAAGCTGCCGGTAATCCACGTCCGCCAGCGCATCTGCAACATCATCGAGTAGTACAGCCGCATGATTGAGCCAATGATCAGCAGCGCGGCAATCCATGAGAAACGCAGCAATTGCGCCCAGAACTCGGCGTAGTTTTTCTGCTCGAGCGCGTTGTAGAAAAGCCGGTTCCAATCGGTGAACAACACGTTCATGAACACGAGGAACAGGTTCAGGCCAATCACCAGCGCAAGCAGCCCCCAGGCCTTGTGGCGATCTTCCGAAAACCAGTACGGGCGAATCAGTTGCCAAGTCTCCGAGAGATTCAACCGCCCATGGTGGACGGTCAATTCGGAGATGGAATCCTTATGGGAATCGGGCGTGGCGGCGGTGCGCGGTGTCGTCATGGCGAGGGCGTTGGCGCAACAGAAAGAGAATCAGACGTCGTGCGCGCCACAGGGGTTCCGCGCACGAGGTGGCGATGCGTTACCAGGCGTTACCCAGCGGATCGTCGACGGGGCTCAAGCGTCAGCCAGCGCCGCCTGCAGCGCGTACGACAGTGCCGGCAACTTGGCCGTGAGCTCGGCCATGCGCGCGGTATCGGGCGCGCGTTGCTCGGGGGCCCACACGGCTTCTGGAAAATGCGTATCCCACCGATAGCGCGGGATGACGTGCCAATGCAGATGCGGCACGAAATTGCCGAAGCTGGCGAGGTTGATCTTGTCCGGCGCCAGTTCGGCGCGCAGCACACGCTCGACCTTGGTGACGACGTCCATCAGCCAGTGGCGATCGGCATCAGACAAGTCGGTCTGCTCGGCCACGTGGTCGTTCCAGATAACGCGGCAGAAGCCCGGAAAGCGCGCGTGCTCGACCAGCACCACGCGCGCCTTGGCATTACGCCAGACGGGCTCACCGCCGTCCGCCTCGCACAGCGCGCAGCCGGGCGTCCGCTCGCTCATCGTCAAACCAGCACTCGTTCGATGCCGCCGGCGTTGGCCTGGGCAACGTAGTCCTGCAGCCAGGTTTCGCCGAGCACGTGACGCGCCATCTCGACCACAATGTAGTCGGCCTGCACCGAGACATCTTCGGTGTAGCGCGACAGGCCCTGCAGACACGCCGGGCAGCTCGTGAGGATCTTCACGTCGCCGTTGAACGCCTCGCCCTGGCCGTTGGTCTGCCCAAGGCTGCGCAGCTTGTCGGCGCCCTTCTGCATCTCCTCTTCCTTGCGGAAGCGGACCTGCGTGGAGATGTCCGGTCGTGAGATCGCCAGCGTGCCCGACTCCCCGCAGCAGCGATCGTTCTTCTCGATCGCGCGCGTCTGGCCGTCGGCGCCGATGTTGCCGCCCATCAGCTGGTTGACCAGCTTGGTCGGGTCCATGGTCTTGATCGGGGTGTGGCAGGGGTCGTGGTACATGTAGCGCGTGCCCTGCACACCATCGATCTTCACGCCCTTCTCCAGCAGGTATTCGTGAATGTCGATGATCCGGCAGCCCGGGAAAATCTTGTCGAATTCATACCCGGCCAGCTGGTCGTAGCAAGTGCCGCAGCTCACCACCACCGTCTTGATGTCAAGGTAGTTGAGCGTGTTGGCCACGCGATGGAACAGCACGCGGTTGTCGGTGACGATCTTCTCGGCCTTGTCGAACTGACCGGTGCCGCGCTGCGGATAACCGCAGCACAGGTAGCCCGGCGGCAGCACCGTTTGCACGCCGGCGTGCCACAGCATTGCCTGCGTGGCCAAGCCCACCTGCGAGAACAAGCGCTCCGAGCCGCAGCCCGGGAAGTAGAAGACCGCCTCGCTGTCCGGCGTGGTCGCCTTGGGGTTGCGGATGATCGGGACGATTTCGTTGTCCTCGATATCCAGCAACGCGCGCGCGGTCTTCTTGGGCAGGTTGCCCGGCATCTTCTTGTTGATGAAGTGAATCACCTGCTCGCGCACCGGCGGCTTGCCCACCGTGGCGGGCGGACGAGCGGTCTGCTTCTTGGCGAACTTCTTCAGGATGTCGTTGCCCAGACGCTGCGCCTTGTAGCCCCAGTCGAACATCACCTTGCGCGTGAAGTTGATCGTCTCGGGGTTGGTCGCGTTCAGGTAGAACATCGCGGCTGCGGTGCCGGGGTTGAACTTCTTCTGCCCCATCTTGCGCAGCAGGTTGCGCATGTTCATCGACACATCGCCGAAGTCGATCTTGACCGGGCACGGCGTCACGCACTTGTGGCACACCGTGCAGTGGTCGCCCACGTCGGCAAACTCTTCCCAGTGCTTGACCGACACGCCGCGGCGCGTCTGCTCTTCGTACAGGAAAGCCTCAATGAGCAGCGAGGTGGCAAGAATCTTGTTGCGCGGGCTGTAGAGCAGATTGGCGCGCGGCACGTGCGTGGCGCACACCGGCTTGCACTTGCCGCAGCGCAAGCAGTCCTTGATCGACTCCGAGATGGCGCCGATGTCGCTCTGCTGCATGATGATCGACTCGTGCCCCATCAGGCCGAACGACGGCGTATAGGCGTTGCGCAGGTCAGCAGCCAAGCCTTGCGGGTCGTTGATGTCGCGCAGCAGCTTGCCCTTGTTGAAGCGGCCGTTCGGGTCGACACGGCGCTTGTAGGCAGCGAAGTCGGCGATTTCTTCGTCGGTCAGGAATTCCAGCTTGGTGATGCCGATGCCGTGCTCCCCCGAAATCACACCGTCCAGCGAACGCGCCAGCGTCATGATGCGGGCCACCGCCTTGTGGGCGTCCTGCAGCATGTCGTAGTCATCCGAGTTGACGGGGATGTTGGTGTGCACGTTACCGTCGCCGGCGTGCATGTGCAGCGCCACAAATACGCGACCGCGCAGCACCTTCTTGTGGATCGACTGGGCCTCGTCAAGAATCGGCTTGAATTCGCCGCCGTTGAAGATCTTGCGCAGTTCGGCGCGGATCTCCGACTTCCACGACACGCGGATCGTACGATCCTGCAGCAGGTGGAACAGGTTCGCCTCGGGCTGATTCACCAGACGATCGTCGATGGTCTGCGCCAAGTAGCCCAGGCCAAGACCGATCAGGCTTGCGCGCGCCGTGGTGACCGGCGTGTCGAGATGGTCCAGCAGATATTGCCAACGTGCACGCGTGGCACGCAGTAGTTGCTGTGCCTGTTGCACGCGGTCTTCCAGCAGCTCAGCGCTGGGGATCTCGTTGGCGTCGTCGGTGCGGCCTAGCGGTAGGTTGCTGCCAGCGAAGAAATCGAGCAGCGCGTCGGTCAGCTTGAGCTTGCTCTTGATCGACAGCTCGATGTTGATGCGCTCGATGCCGTCGGTGTACTCGCCCATGCGATTGAGCGGAATCACCACGTCTTCGTTGATCTTGAAGGCGTTGGTGTGCTTGGCAATCGCTGCTGTGCGCGAGCGGTCCAGCCAGAATTTCTTGCGCGCCTCGGGGCTCACGGCCACGAAACCTTCGCCGCTCTTGCCGTTGGCCAGGCGGATCACCTCCGACGTGGCGCGCGCCACGGCATCATCGTCGTCGCCGACGATGTCACCAATCAGCACCATCTTCGGAAACGCGTTGCGCTTGCTCTTGGTGGCGTAGCCGACCGCGCGCAGGTAGCGCTCGTCCAGGTGCTCCAGACCCGCGAGGATCGCGCCGCCGGGCTTTTTGGTCTCGGCGTCGAGGTAGTCCTTGATTTCGACGATGCTCGGGATCGCGTCACGCGCCTGGCCGAAGAACTCCAGGCACACAGTGCGGATCGACTTCGGCATGCGGTGCAGGATCCAGCGCGCGCTGGTGATGATGCCGTCGCAGCCTTCCTTCTGCACGCCGGGCAGGCCGGCCAGGAACTTGTCGGTGACGTCCTTGCCGAGGCCTTCCTTGCGGAACTTGCGGCCTTCGATGGTGAGCGTCTCGGTGCGCAAGAGCTTGGCGCCGACCGGCGCGTTGCCATCGAACCACTTCAGCTCGAACATAACAACCGGCGCGTCGTGAATCTTGCCGAGGTTGTGATTGAGGCGCTGGACTTCCAGCCAGTTGCCGTCCGGGTCAACCATGCGCCACCAGGCGAGGTTGTCCAGCGCGGTGCCCCACAGCACGGCCTTCTTGCCGCCGGCGTTCATGGCAACGTTGCCGCCAATGCACGACGCATCGATCGAGGTCGGGTCCACGGCGAAAACGAGGCCGGCCTTCTCCGCCGCATCCGCCACGCGGCGCGTCACCACGCCGGCGCCCGAGTAGATGGTCGCCACGGGATGGTCAACGCCAGGCAGGTCGGTCATCTCGACCGCATCCAGACGCTCCAGCTTTTCCGTATTGATGACGGCCGAGAACGGCGTGAGCGGCACGGCGCCGCCGGTGTAGCCAGTGCCGCCTCCGCGCGGGATGATGGTCAGACCCAGCTCGAAGCAGCCCTTGACGATCCCGGCGATCTCTTCTTCCGTATCGGGCGTGAGCACGACGAACGGATATTCGACCCGCCAGTCGGTGGCGTCGGTCACGTGCGACACGCGCGACAGGCCGTCGAACTTGATGTTGTCCTTCGCGGTGACGCGGCCGAGCACCTTCTGGGCGCGGCGGCGCAGGTCGTACACCTGGGCGAATTCTTCCTGGAACGCTTTGACGGCGCGGCGGGCGTGCACAACCAGTTGCTCGACCTTGCTGGCGCGCTCGTCGCCCACCGGGTCGTGGTGCGAATCGTGGTCGGCCACGCGGCGCTTCTCGATCTCCGCCAAGCGGTGATTGAGTGCGTCGATCAGCATCTGCCGGCGCTTCGGGTTGTCGAGCAGGTCGTCCTGCAGATAGGGGTTGCGGCGCACCACCCAGACGTCGCCCAACACTTCGTACAGCATGCGTGCCGAACGGCCGGTGCGGCGCTCGGCGCGCAGTTCGTCCAGGATCTGCCACGCAGACTCGCCCAGCAAACGGATGACGATTTCCCGATCCGAGAACGAGGTGTAGTTGTAGGGAATCTCGCGCAGCCGGGGCGCAGCGTCCTGCGCCGTGAGTTTGGCGTCGATCAGAAGTGGGGCATTCATGGCGTGCCGCTGGGGAGGGAGGGCGCGGCAAAGAGGGCCCAAGCCGCGCGGTCTTTAAAGGGCGATTGTACTGCAACGCGCGTCGTTGATGCGTCGCAGCAACGGTATCCCTGCCAGTGATATGGGCGGCAAAACCGTCGCGTTTTCAATGGCTTGCGAAAAGCACAAGACGGCCAAAGTGATGCAAGCACCACGCAAACGTCACATCATCACGCTCTTGATCCAGCCCAGGATGCCGTGCCAGAAGCCGTCGGGCAGCGTCATCAGGGCCGCAGTCATGGCCAGATAGCGTAGGAATTTGCCGATCGCCATGTACATGACGCTGGGCCAGAACTTCAGGCGCAGCCAGCCGGCCAGCGTGCAGAGCGGGTCGCCGATGCCGGGCAGCCAAGACACCAGCAGGGATGCCGGCCCGATGCGGCGCATCCAGCGGAAGTATTTTTTATCGAGCGGCGGCTCGCGGTGGCGCTTGGGATGCGGCACGTGCTGGGCATGCTCGGTGTTGTGCTGACGGCGGCGGCGCGCAAGGTGGTAGCGCACCAGCGCCAGCTTGGCCGCGTAGCCCATCCACCAATCGACCACGCCGCCCAGTGTGTTACCGAGCGTGGCCACCACGATGGCCGGCCAGAACATGTCCGGATTGAGCTTGATGTACGCAAAAACCGCCGGTTCGGAGCCCAGCGGCAAGAGGGTCGCCGAGATGAAACTGACGACGAAGATGGCGGGTAGCCCGACCTTTGGCAGGGCGAGCGTGGCAAAAAGCGTGTCAATCCACTGTTCCATGCAATCGATTGTAGAGGGCGAGCGGCCGCGGCGTCGCTTGGGGGCCGCCCTAGCCGCTCAGGCGAAGAACAGATAGGCGACAAGCACGGCGCCGATCAGCCCGACTAGGTCGGCCCACAGCCCGCAGACCAGTGCGTAACGGGTGTCCTTGATGCCGACGCTGCCGAAGTACACGGCCAGCACGTAGAACGTGGTCTCGGTCGAGCCCTGGATGATGGCGGCCAGCTTGCCCTGGAAGGAATCGACGCCGTAAGTCGTCATCACGTCGACCATCAGGCCGCGCGCGCCGGCGCCGGACAGCGTCTTCATCAGCCCCACGGGCAGCGCGGGCACGAAACGCGTGTCGATGCCCAGGTGAGCGAACAGCGCGGAAAGCCCCTGCATCAGGAAATCCATGCAACCCGCCGCGCGAAACACGGCAATGCCCACGAGCACCGCCACCAGATACGGGACGATGCCGATCGCCACCTGAAAGCCGTCCTTGGCGCCATCGACGAAGGTTTCGTAAACGTTGATGCGACGAATCGCCCCGCATACCAGGAACGCCACGACGATGGTGAGGATGGCGCCCGCGCCGATCAAGCCGATCCAGGCGGCCATCTGCTGCGGCGGAAATTGGCGCAGCCACGCAAACAGCAGCCCCATCAGCGCGACAAAGCCCCCGAAATACGCCAGCAGGGCAGGTTTGAACAGGTTGATGCGCTGATACCACGCCACCGCCGCAATGCCCGCGCAGAAGCCAATGAACGTGGACAGCAAGGTCGGCAGAAAGATGTCTGCCGCGTTGAAACCGACCAGGCCCTGCTTGACCGCCATGGCCTGGCGGATGGCGATGACGGACGTCGGCACCAGCGTCACCCCCGCCGTGTTGAGCACCACGAACATCAACTGCGCATCGCTGGCGCGCTGCGGCTGGGGGTTGATCTGCTGCAACTCGCGCATGGCCTGCAGGCCGAGCGGCGTGGCGGCGTTATCCAGGCCGAGCACGTTGGCCGAGACGTTCATCATCATCGCGCCGTTGGCGGGGTGGCCGGCGGGCACGGAGGGAAACAGGTGCCGCATCAACGGGTTCACGAGCCGCGCGAACAGATCGACCACGCCTGCGCGCTCGCCCACGCGCATGATGCCCAGCCACAACGCCATCATGCCGGTCAGGCCGATCGCAATTTCGAAACCGGTGCGCGCGGCATCGAACATACCGGTCAGCATGCGGGAGAAAACCTCCATGTCGCCCTGCACCACCTGCACGCATGCGGTAACGAAGGCAACGAGGAAGAAGGCGAGCCAGACGAGGTTCAGGGCCACGGAGGTTGCGCGTTGGAATCGGACAAGCCGGTCATTGTGCCTGCGGCGGCGTCTCGATCGGATGGATCAGGTGGAAGTTGTCGTAGTCGACTGACGTGACGCCGCCCTCGTCGCGGATCAGGTCGGCATAGCGATAGTTCCAGCGGATCTCGTCGTGCCGCCAGGAATAGCGCGCCTGCACGGTTTGCGCGGCGGTTTCGTCGGCGCCCTCAATGGTGAGCAGAAGCAAGGCATCACCCGCCGCGAGCGATTCTGCGGTGGCGCCATGCAGCGGACTGGTTTCATCGATGACGTGCATCATCACCCAGCCCAGCAGGAAGATCGGATGCTCGCTGCGCTCAAGCTTCAGGTCGTGAATCTTGTAGATCGAGTAGCCCTCGGGCGAGACCTCGTCCTGCATCAGGCGCAGCCGGGCGGTGGCCTCTGCGATGACGTTCTGACGCGCATTGGCCGCCCGCAGCATCAGCGTGGATCTGCCGTTGAGCGGCCGCACGACAACATTGCGCGCAAACATGATCTTGGCGCGCGGGCGCGAGAAGCGCGCAAATACCAGCCCCGTCGCCATAGCGATGCCCGACATGCCGATGAAGATCTCCAGCGTGGCGATGACGTGGGCGTAGAGCGTTTGCGGGTGCATGTCGCCGTAGCCGACGGTGGCCAGGGTCTCGACGCTAAAGAAGAATGCCCCCACGAAGCCCGCCGGCGACTGGTTCGCAATCGCGCCGTCGCCCAACGAATACAGCCCCGCGAATACCGCATTGAGCGCCAGGAACAGCGTGGCCAGCAGCGCGAAGAAGGTCGGCCAGTTGACCTCCAGCGCGTGGTGATAAAGGTCACGCCAGCCCAGCGGCGGCATGCCGTAGGCAATGACGTGCTGCGTGCCGGACCAGACTTTTCGGCCCCGACGCGCGCGTCCGGCACGCTCGGAGGAAGACGACGGGGTGTTCATGGTGGCCTCTCGCCCGAGTGTGCTTTTAGCTGCGTCCGATATCGACGTCGTAGGCGCCGCTGACAGTGCCGGGCAAGTGTACAGATCACCCCAGGTCTCGATCAAGAATCGCCTAGCCTTGGCCGGGGCGACCGGTATGACGTGCGCCTGCGCGATGGCGGATGGCCTGACTGGGGCTTACACCACCTGGACAACGCTGCGCAGTCCCGCGATGACCTGCACGGCGCCGAACCCCGCGATGGCGAGCGCGGACAGCCGCGTGATGCCGGGGATGAATGACGCTGGCATCCTCACGCGCAGCGCCGCGGTCGCGCCACTCAGGCAAAGCCACCATGCAGCCGAGCCGGCGAAGACGCCGACGACCATCTGCGCAACGGTGAGCCATCCGGCACCTTCGGCTGACGCATGTGCCTCGGCCGACGGCCCGAGCGCTGCGAAGATCGCCACGAACGATAGGATCGTCAGCGGGTTCGACAGGGTCAGTACGAATGTCGTCAGGAATTCGCGCGCATTGGCGACGGCCTGCGTATCACCTGCGGCGTCCGTCGCAGCGGGCCCGGTGGAGGGTGCGCGCGCGGTCGACCACGCCAGCCATACGAGAAACGCACCGCCGGCTATTTTGAGCACGAGCGTCAGCGCAGGGAGCGCAGCAACGACGCCGGCGACACCGAGCGCACCAAGCAATCCGTACAGGGCATCTGCGCACGCGGCGCCGAGGCCCGTCGCCAGTCCCGAGCGGAACCCACGGTTCAGGCTGCGCTGGATGCACAGCATACCGATCGGGCCGACCGGCGCAGCAATACAGAACCCGATCATGGTGGCCTTGATGAACAGCACTTGCATGCCCTCCCACAGTGGTTTGTTGTGTAGGTCTCATCGTAGGCACCGCGGCATCCTGGCGGAATCGTGTTTTTAAGGCAAAATCGCCAATTCCCCTTAAAAATTGCGAACATAATGGACGATCTGGACTGGAAGCTGCTAGATCTGCTGCAGCACAACGGCCGCATGACGTATACAGAGCTTGCGAGACACGTGAAGCTGTCGGTGCCGACCGTCACGGAGCGCGTGAAGCGTCTGGAAGACGCCGGCGTGATTGAAGGCTACGTGGCGCGTGTGAATCCCGTTGCCGCGGGCTACCCGGTCAGCGCGCTGATCGGTATCACCGTTGCGCAACCCGCGAAGGCCAAGTTCCTCAAGCTGCTCGAGACGATTCCCGAAGTGTTGGAATGCCACCACGTGACCGGCGCAGATTCCTACGTGATGCGGCTTGCAGCGACGAGCGTTGCGGATCTGGAGCGGTTGATCGAACGGATCAACCTGTATGGAGAAACACGCACCTCGATCATGATGTCGACGCCGATCGCGGCTCGTGCCCTTGGACGACCGCGCACGACACAGGCATGACATTGCCGACGCGGCCGTCTTCGGCACGCACCCATCAGCCCCTGACCCGCACCAACAGCGGGCGCACCAGTGCAAAAGACGCCACGTGATAGGCTTACGGGCTCTGTTCACGTCCAACCCGGTCCGCACCATGGCCATCGATTACCTCAAGAAAATCCTGACTGCGAAGGTCTATGACGTCGCGGTGGAAACCGAGCTGAAGTTCGCGCCCAATCTGTCGGCGCGCACGGGCAACCGCGTCTACCTCAAGCGCGAGGATGACCAGCCGGTGTTCTCGTTCAAGCTGCGCGGCGCCTACAACAAGATGGCCTCGCTCACGGCGGCCGAACGCAAGCGCGGGGTGATTACGGCATCGGCGGGCAACCACGCGCAGGGCGTGGCCTTCAGCGCGGCCCGGATGGAATGCAAGGCCGTGGTCTGCATGCCGGTGACGACGCCGCAGTTGAAGATCGACGGCGTGCGCTCCCGCGGCGGCGAATGGGTCGATGTCGTGCTGCACGGTGAAAGCTATTCCGACGCGTACAACCACGCCGCCAAGCTGCAGGAAAAGCACGGCTACACCTTTGTGCACCCGTTCGATGACCCTGAGGTGATTGCCGGTCAGGGCACCATCGCCATGGAAATCCTGCGCCAGCATCCGCAGCCGATCCACGCGATCTTCTGCGCGATTGGCGGCGGTGGGCTGATCTCGGGCATTGCGGCTTACGTGAAAGCCGTGCGGCCGGACATCAAGGTGATTGGCGTGCAGAGCGTGGATTCCGACGCGATGGCGCGTTCGGTGGCGGCCGGCAAGCGCGTCGAACTGAAAGACGTGGGCCTGTTTGCCGACGGCACCGCGGTCAAGCTGGTGGGCAAGGAAACCTTCCGCATCACGCGCGAGCTGGTCGACGAAATCATCACCGTGGATACGGATGCCATCTGCGCGGCGCTGAAGGACGTGTTCCAGGACACGCGCAGCCTGCTGGAGCCGTCGGGCGCGCTGGCAGTGGCCGGCCTCAAGCAATATGCCGAAAGAACCAAGCTGAAGAACGATTCGCTGGTGGCCGTGGCCAGCGGCGCCAACATGAACTTCGACCGCCTGCGCTTCGTGGCCGAACGCGCCGAGGTGGGCGAGGCACGCGAAGCCGTGTTTGCCGTGACGATTCCAGAAGAGCGCGGCAGCTTCAAGCGCTTCTGCGAGCTGGTCGGCTGGTCGCGCAACGTGACGGAGTTCAACTACCGCATTGCCAGCAAGGACGCCGCTCATATCTTCGTGGGCGTACAAATTGCGTCGCGCGCAGAGGGCGACAAGATTGCCGAGAACTTCCGCAAGCACGGCTTCCCGACGCTGGACCTGTCCAACGACGAGCTGGCCAAGCAGCACATCCGCTACATGGTGGGTGGACGTTCGCCGCTGGCCGAGAACGAGCATCTCTATCGATTCGAGTTTCCCGAGCGGCCCGGCGCGCTGATGAAGTTCCTCTCGAGCATGAGCCCGAACTGGAACATCAGCCTGTTCCACTACCGCAATCAGGGCGCGGATTCGAGCAACATCCTCGTCGGCATCCAGGTACCGAAGAACGAGAAGCGCGAGTTCAAGGCGTTTCTCGCCACGCTGGGCTATACCTATTGGGACGAAAGCGAGAACCCCGTCTACAGCCTGTTTTTGTGATGAGCAACCAACCCGAACATTCGCCGCTGGGCAAGGCCTCCGCCTACAAGACGGCATACGACCCGAGCCTGCTGTTTCCGATTCCGCGCCAGGGTAAGCGCGACGAGATCGGCCTCGCCGCCGGCACGCCCCTGCCCTTCTTCGGCGTCGACCTCTGGAACCTGTACGAGCTGTCGTGGCTGAACCTGCGCGGCAAGCCGCAGGTGGCTGTCGGCACCGTGATCGTGCCGGCGGATTCGCCCAACATCGTTGAATCGAAATCGTTCAAGCTGTATCTGAATTCGTTCAACCAGACGAAGGTGGCATCGCACGAAGCGCTGCAGCAGTTGATCCACCACGATTTGTCGGAAGCGTGCGGCGCGCCGGTGCAGGTGCGCATCGTGCCGCAAGAGGAGTTTGCCCGGCAGAAGATGGGCGAACTCGATGGCCTGCTTCTCGATCGCCTGGACATCGAAACCGACGTCTACCAGCCCACGCCCGAGCTGCTGCATGCCGATGAGGAAGAAAGCCCGGTCGAAGAAACGCTGGTGTCGCACTTGCTGAAGTCCAATTGCCTTGTGACCGGCCAGCCGGACTGGGGCACTGTGCAAATCCGCTATGTGGGTGCGCCGATCAATCAGGAAGGGCTGCTGAAGTACCTGATTTCGTTCCGCGAGCACAACGAGTTTCACGAGCAATGCGTGGAGCGGATCTTTACCGACATCCTGCGCCAGTGCAGGCCGGTCAAGCTGGCCGTGTATGCGCGCTACACGCGGCGCGGCGGGCTGGACATCAACCCGTTCCGTACAAACTACAACACGCCGTGGCCAGATAACCTGAGAAATGCGCGTCAGTAAGCGCTGACACTGCGCAAGCCACGCAAGGCGCCTTCGGGCGCCTTTTTTCTTGCCGGAGCGATCCGCCAAACGGGCATTTCGGCCTCGTCCGTTTTGTGGACAGCTCCGCCCTGTCGTTTCGCGTTCGCTCGCCTATAGTGATATCCGCAGTACGCCACCCGGGGGAATCGTGAAGGGTCCGTCCGCTGTTTGCGGGCCGGGCACTCTCGACGGGGGACATTGCCATGACGAAAACGCCATGGAAGCCGCAACGTGGGTCAACCCACGCGGTTACGTGCGCATGCCTGCTGCTCTGCGGCGGGCCGGTCCTCGCACAGACCAACGAGCCGGTGGACGACAAGCCACCCAGCCTGGAAGCGCTGCAGCGCGAGCTTGCCGATACGCAGGCGCGCCTGCAGGAACTCAAGCGCTCTATCCAGCAACAGGAAACGCACTTGCGGCGCATGCGGCGCGCGCTCGGCATGAGCGAGGGCCGACTCGACACCGTGCGCGGTGCCGGTGCGCCCGGTGCGGCGGGTGACGCTTCTGAACTCGCGCAGAACGAGCAGCCCGGCACCACGCCTGTCGGCAAACCGCCGGAGCCGCCTGACCGGCCGCCACGCATCGCACAGATCTTCGACGAGCCCAGCGCGCTTACACCGCCGGGCAAGGTCGTCGTCGAGCCGTCATTGCAGATGGCGTATTCGTCGTCCGACCGCGTGGCGTTGGTGGGCTACACCATCATCCCCGCGCTGCTGATCGGGCTGATCGACGTACGGCAGGTCAAGACCACCACGCTCACCGGCACGGTTGCGTTGCGTTACGGCCTGGCGCGGCGCTGGGAACTGGAAGCGCGCGTGCCCTATGTGTACAGCGCCAGCGACACCGTCAGCCGCGAACTGTTTACCGGCACGGCAACAGACAACGCCTTCAGCTCGCACGGGCGCGGCATCGGCGATGTGGAGCTGACCGCGCGCTACCAAATCAATGCGGGCGGTGTCGACAAGCCGTTCTACATCGGCTGGATGCGCTTCAAGACACGCACCGGCAAGGATCCGTTTGACGTCACCACCGATTGCGTGACGCGCTGCGTGAGCAATACCACGGGCACCGGCCTGCCTCTGCAGCAGCCCACGGGCTCGGGCTTCTTCGCCGTACAGCCGGGGCTGACGTGGCTGTTCCCGACGGACCCCGCCGTGTTCTTCGGCAGCATCAGCTACCTGCACAACTTCGAGCGCAAGGATGTCAGCCTGAACTTGGTGGACGGCTCGAAGCAGTTTCTGGGCAACGTGAAGGCCGGCGACATCATCGGCCTGAACTTCGGCATGGGGCTGGCGCTGAACGAAAAGGCATCGTTCTCGATTGGCTACGACCAGAGCATCATCGCGCCCACGAAGCAGAACGGCCAGCGGGTGCCGGGCTCGGTGCGGACAATTCTGGGGACGTTGCTGGTCGGATATTCGTACCGCCTCTCGCCCAAGATGTCGCTGAATCTGTCGGTGGGGGCAGGCCTGACGCGCGACACGCCGGACCTGACCGTCACGCTTCGCCTGCCGATCCAGTTCTAACTCAGTGCAGCATGGTGACGACGTTGGCCAACGCGCCTTGTAGCACGTTGGCGAGATTCATCTGACGGAATTGCGGCAGGCTGTTGACCGCCGCATTGATGGTCGTCACCGCTTGCAGCGTCTGGTTGTTCAGGCTGTTCTGGATGACCGTAGCGGCTGCTGCTGCACCCGTCGCCACATCGGGCGGTGCGACATTGTTCGGCCCGTTCTGCACGATGTTGACCGTGTTGACCACCGAGGCCAGCTGCTGCGCCTGCGTGGCCGTCATGCGTGCCACATCGGGGATGTTGACCGATGCGCTCGCCACCAGATCGCCGTTGACGTAGACCGCCCGGTCGATGCCGAACGAGATGTGCAGCCCTGCGAGCGAGGGCACATCAAACCCGCCGCGCATGTCGTCGAGCTTGCCTTCGGACACGGCGTGCCAAGCATGGACGGGATTGTTATCCATGCCATCCATGCCGGCAGCAAACGCATGCCCGGCCGCAGCCAGCGCGAACCAGCCGGCCCACGCCATCTTGCCAAACCGCTTCATGATGCCCTCCTGCCGGACTACCGGGCCGCCACGCAAACGACGTTCAGAAGTCGGACGGCCCATGCTTGGGAACGACGATGTTGCCCAGGCCGCTGCGGTCCATGCCTTCCTCCAGCGGCGCACGCGGTGCCACACGCCAGTCCGATGAAGCGTTGAACGTCGCCCCCGACTCGCGGTTGTGGACGACGAACAGCAAATGGTTGTCCCACATGCTCTCGAAACTCGCCCGCGGAATCGCACGCGTGCCCATGGCCGGATCGCCGACGAGCACACGCCCTTCCTGCACGCCCTTGACCACCACGAAGTGGTGATAGCCGTTCTCGGTCAACAGCACGATGGCCGGCAGGTGCGCGTCCTTCAATGCATCCAGCGGCTGCTCGAAACCATCCGCCTCAAAACCCAGAGACGCCAGATAGCGTTTGATGTCGAGCAGCGAAAAGCCTTCTCGCCGGATCTTCTCCTGGTTGCCATGTTCGTACATGGCCTGGAACACGGTCTGCTCGCTCACCGGATAGCCGTACTGATACGTGAGCAGCGTCGCCACCGCGGCCGACCCGCAACTGAAGTCGAAACGCTGATGCACGGTACGCAGATAGCGCGCGGCCTTCATGCTCGTCACCGGCACGGCATAGGTGCCGCCGCCCGTGCCGAGCATGTCGATCGCGCCCGCCAACGCGGGCCCGCACATCAGTGCCATCAGCACTGCACCGCACGTCTTGCGCATCATTCCGCCCTTCGCAAGCTCAAGGCCGGAACTGCACGTTGACGATGGTGGCGTTCTGGATCAGCACGTTCGCTCCGCTGTTCTGGATGACCGTGGGGATCCCGCTGGCATTGGCAAACGAGCCGTCGCGCACGATGTTCGACCCCGTCGCCACGTTGACGGCGGCGTTGTCGCTCACGGTGCCCGACAGGCGCGCGTCATTGACGGTCTGGTAGAGATCCTGCGTGCCGCCGCGATAGCTGTCGAGCCGATCGGCGCCCACCGCATGACCGAACCCAGGCACCGACACGGCCGCGGCGACCGGGGGACGCACCGCTTCCGTGTTGGCGACCTGCGCACCGTCTGCGATCGGCACATCGTCCGCAGCCATCGCTGCTGCCGCTGGCCACACTGCCAGGCCGCATGCCAACCACCATGCCGCCCATCCTGCTGTGGTTCTTCTGTCGGATCGCATCGAATATCTCCTCTACGCTCCAACTGCGGGCCGGACCACATATGCAGTCCGGCCCCATCCACCGTCATGCGCGAAGCTTCATCGCTTGCGCCGCGGCACTTCCCCGCTCATGCCCATACCGGGCTATTTGCCCACATTCAGGTTGGCCTGCACGTTGATGCTTTGCTGGATGAGGGAAGCGAAGCCGCTGTTCTGGTTCGCCACCATCACGCCTGCTGCAGACTGGCCGACGCTGGTCATGGCGTTGGACATGTTGAACGTACCTGCGTCCACCATGACCGTACCGCCTGCACCGCCCGTGCCGCCCACCGCACCATTGCCGACACCGCCATTGCCCACGCCGCCTGCACCGCCGGCCGCACCGACTGCACCCACGGCGCCATTGCCTGCCGTGGACGATGCTGCACCGTTGGTTGCGCTGCCGTTGGTGGCGCTGCCGCCTGCACCGCCATTGCCTGCCACATTGGTAGCTGCACCGCCCGCGCCTGCCGCGCCGCCCGTGCTGGTACCGGTGGCACTGCTCGTGCCCGTGCCCGCACCGGCCGATGCCGTTGACGTACCGCTGGTGGTGGAGCCACCAGCGCCGCCTGCACCGCCTGCCGAGGCACTGCCGCCGCCGGTGGCTGCGCCGGCGCCCTGATGGCGGTTCGCATCGCCACCGCTGGCGCTGGACGTACCGCCCGCACCGCCGCCACCGCCGCCGGCTGCGCTCGTGCTGCCCGCTGCACCGCCAAGGCCTGCACCTAGGCTCGCCGACAGCGTGCCGGAGCTGCCGCCGGTACCGCCGCCGCCCGCATTGCCGCCAGCGGCTCCGCCATTGCCGCCGTTGCCGGCCATTGCGCCACCGTTGGTCGCGCTGCCGTGTGTGACGCTGCCGGAGCTGCCGCCAGCGCCACCGCTGCCGCCTGCACCACCCGCGCCTCCGTTGCCGCCAGCGCCTGTGCCGCCGTAGCCGTATCCGCCACGCCCACCGGCGCCGCCATTGGCCGAGCCACCATTGTTGGTGGCGACATTGCCGATGCCCGACACGCTGATGTTGGTGACGGTGCCATCCAGCTTGGAGACAGCAATTGCCTTGCTTGTGTTGAAGGAGTTGGTGAATGTTGCCGTTGCCGTGCCGCCGTTGTTGGCAGCGGCGGTACCGTAGCCGTCAGCGTTGGCCCAGCCGCTGTTGTCGCGGTTGCTGCCCTGGCTTTGGTTGTTGTGTTGATTCGAGTTATCCGTTGCCGTTGTGGTTGTGGTCGTTGCGGTATTCGTCGTCGTGTCTGTGCTGGTGTTGGTTCTGGTGATAGTCGACGTGTTGGTTTGGGTCTTGTCACCCGCCCCGGACGCCGTATTCCCGATGTCGGCCAATGCCACGCCAGAGACCCCCAATCCCATGGCGATCGCGGTGGCCAGTAAGGTCTTCTTCATAACGCACTCCATAAAGGTGAGAGGGACGGCTGGAAACGCAGCCAGTAAGGCCGGCGCGCTCTGCCTGTGGGAAAAACATGACCCACCCCGGGGCGGCTCGTTTGCATAAACGGTGCCAACTTCCGGGCCCGCTCAATAGAACTGTTCTAAGCGTTTGAAAACGCAAAAGTTTCACCGGCACGCGCGTACACAAGCGCTCGCCATGCCGCGCAATCGTGACGGGACATGCAACTTTTGGAGGTCTGTTTGCGGCCCTTCGGTTACAGCGCTGACACACCGTCGTGACGCGCGGGCAACCATGGCATGCAAGGCCTTCTCGCCAAGACGCAAACCACGCGCACGCATGCGCTCAGTGTGGGTGTTCGAGACGAGCGATTTGCTGGGTGTTTCAGACGTGATACATCGGCGCATCGCCGCTCACATTGCGTGAGCGGTGGGTCGCGGCGGGTGAGCATCCCGTGCCGCACGTCGCGTCGCGTGGTGCGCCTGGATGTCGTGCGCACCGCAGGCATGGCGCCTTGCGTGGCGGCTGGATTGCGAGCGCCCCCTATCGGCAAGACGTATGCAGGAGACGCGTCTCGATTTCTACATCTGGCGTTGCCCAGGCAGGCGAAAAAAAACTGCGCGCGGCAAGCATCGTCGTGGCAACGAAAAGCCGCGCGCAACCCGTTCGCATTTCAATCGCGAAACCGCGCGCTCAAACTCACGCCGTGGCAGCCACCGTCAGCTTGAGCTCTTCGATCATGCGATCGCGCATGACGAATTTCTGCACCTTGCCCGTCACCGTCATCGGCATCTCGGTGACGAAGCGGATGTAGCGCGGAATCTTGTAGTGCGCGATCTGGCCCTGGCAGAACGTGCGGATCTCATCTTCCGTGGCCTGCTGGCCGGGCTTGAGGACGATCCACGCGCAGACCTCTTCGCCGTACTTCGGGTCGGGCACGCCAAATACGTTGACGGCCTGCACCTTCGGATGCCGGAAGAGGAATTCTTCGATCTCGCGCGGGTAGACATTCTCGCCGCCGCGAATGAGCATGTCCTTCACGCGGCCGACGATGTTGCAGTAGCCCTCGGCATCGAACGTTGCCAGATCGCCCGTGCGCATCCAGCCGTCATGGATGGAATCGGCGGTCTTGGCTTCGTCGTCCCAGTAGCCGAGCATGACGGAATAGCCCTTGGTGCACAGCTCGCCCTTCTCGCCCACGGGCACCACCTCTCCCGCGCCGTCCACCAGCTTGACCTGCAGATGCGGCTGGATGCGGCCGACGGTGGTCACGCGCTTGTCGAGCGGGTCCGTTACGGCGCTCTGGAAAGACACCGGGCTCGTCTCGGTCATGCCGTACGCGATGGTGACTTCGCGCAGGTTCAGCTCCGACACGACGCGCTTCATCACCTCGATGGGGCACGGCGATCCGGCCATGATGCCGCCGCGCAAGGTCGATACGTCAAAGCTCTTGAAGTCCGGATGATCGAGCTGCGCGATGAACATCGTCGGCACGCCATGCAGTTGCGTGCAGCGTTCTTCCGCCACCGTGCGCAGCGTAGCGAGCGGATCGAACGCCTCGCCGGGGAACACCATGCAAGCGCCGGTGGCCGTGCAGGTGAGCACCGACATGACCATGCCGAAGCAGTGATACAGCGGCACGGGAATGCACAGCCGATCGCCCTCTTGCAGGTTCATCGCCATGGCAACGAAGCGGGCGTTGTTGACGACGTTGACGTGCGTGAGCGTGGCGCCCTTGGGCGCGCCGGTCGTGCCGCTGGTGAATTGGATATTGATGGCGTCGTCGGGCGACAGCGTGGCCGTGATGGCATCCAGCGCATCAACGGGTACGCTTTTTCCGCGCGCAATGACATCGGCAAAGTTGAGCATGCCAGGCGTTTCGGCCTCGCCCATGCGGATGACCCAGCGCAACGCCGGCAGCTTGGCGGCATTCAATGCGCCGGGCTGCGCGGTCGCCAGTTCGGGCGCGAGCGTCTGCAACATTTCCAGATAGCGCGAGGTCTTGAAGGCCTCGGCCGCCACGATGGCCTTGCACCCCACCTTGTTGAGCGCGTATTCCAGTTCCGACAGCCGATACGCCGGATTGATGTTGACGAGGATGAGCCCCAGGCGCGCCGTCGCGAACTGCGTGAGCACCCATTCGACACGGTTGGGGGACCAGATGCCGATGCGGTCGCCCCGCTCGAGCCCCAGCGCATGCAGGCCGGCGGCCAGCGCATCGATCTGTTCGGCAAAGGCACGCCACGTCCAGCGCACGTTCTGTTCGCGAAACACGACCGCCTCGTCGTTGGGACAGCGGCGCACGGTTTCCGCGAGCAACGCCGAGACCGTCACGTGTGCCAGCGGCACCGCCGTGTCGCCCACCACATACGACGCACCGTTGCGCGGTCGCGCGTCGAAAACCTCACCAGCCATGGATGTCTCCTCCAATCAACGTTGGCCTTTTTGGGGCCTTGTTCTGAATGATTTGTAACCGCTGCTTCCACCGCAATTTGACGCAGCTTGACGTATTTGGCAATCCGTTGCCGGACGAACAATGACGCGGAACAATTGCTGCGCTGCAGCAGCAAAAATCGGCGGGCGCCGTCATCAACGCGCTAACATGCCGGCCTGATGTTTTGCGCTTTCTTGCACGTAGGGAATGACGATGATCGTTGTAGTGATGGGTGTTTCGGGTTGCGGCAAATCCACGGTGGGCCAGAAGATTGCCGAGCGGCTGGGCTGCGCTTTCCGTGATGGCGACGAGTTCCATTCCGAGGCCAACCGCGCCAAGATGCACGCCGGCATCCCCCTGAACGATGACGACCGCAAACCCTGGCTCGAATCCATCCGCGCCTACATGGATGAGAAGACGAGCACCGGGCAATCGCTGGTGGTTGCCTGCTCCGCCCTCAAGCAGCGCTACCGCGACGTGCTGTGCGGTCCCGCCGGCAACGCGGAATTCGTCTACCTGAAGGGCGATTTCGACCTGCTGCAGGGCCGCCTCGCCGCACGCAAAGACCACTTCTTCAACCCGAACCTGCTGCGCAGCCAGTTCGAAGCGCTGGAAGAGCCGACCGACGCCGTCATTGTCGACATCGCGCTGCCGCCCGAAGCCATCGTCGACGAGGCTGTCACGCAACTGCAGGCACGCGCCGCGCACCGCCCGGCCGCGTGAACTCGCACATGTTCGCGCGCTAGCTGCGCGTGAGTTGTTGCAGCACGGCCTGCACCTCGCCGTTGCACACGCGGCTCATGCGCTCCTGCTCGCGCGGCGTATCGATCTGTTCGTGCGCCTGCAGCCCCAGTTCGATCAGCGATTGCGCGCGGGGCAGCCAATGGCGCGTGAGCGCTGCCTGCAAATCTGCGGCAATGCGGTCCGGGTCTCCAAAGTAGAGCCGGCCGCCGTATTCGCTCTCGATCTCCTTGCGGATCACCTCGGCGGCGTGCGGCAGCACCGCGCGGTTGACGGCCACATGCCGCAATTCGTGCTCGCGGATGGCGTTGTAAGCACAAGTGCCCGGCGCGAATTCGCGCGCCACGGTGACCCGAAAATTATTCAGCAACAGCTCCACTGAGATAGATGGCCGTAGGCAGGTCGTGGCCGGCTGGGTGGCGATGGCCATGTAGCGGCTGTTGACGTCGAAGCGTGCGACCAGCGTGGCGTACGTCTTGCCCAGCACGCGCGCTGAGCGGTCGTACGGCGGTGCCTCGGCGGTGAGTTGTTCCACCGAGCGGTCGTTGGAGAAGGACAGCGGCGTTTCGATGGCACGTACTTCCACGCGCATCGGGCCAAGCGCCTGGTCGCATGCCTTGAGCCAGTGCGATTTGTTGGCATTGAGTGCGGATGCGCCCGCCGCGCCAGTTGCTGCGGCGACGTTTTCGATCGGCGCAAAACGCACGTCGGCGAGCCTCAGCCGATGCAGCCGACTCCACTGCCAGGCGCCGACCGCCACGGCCAGCACCACACCCAATACCACCACCCGACGCATGCTGGGCTCCCCGTTTGCGCATCCCGACTGGGCTACGCAGGGGCGCCGCAGGTCAGGTCATGCCGGTGTCAGTGCCACCGGTTCTCGGTTCTCATGTTGGGCGGCAACCAGTCGTCTGATCTGCTCGCCCGATCGTTTGAGCGCTACGCGCGCCTCTGGAAGGAAAGGATAGAAGATCGGCCACACGTGCGGAAGCCGCCGCCCCATTTCTACCGAAACGGATACCCCGGCCGCCCGCGCGCGCTCGGCCATTCGGAGGGTATCGTCGCGTAGCACCTCGCTGGTGCTGACATAGCAGTGCAGTGTGGGCAGGCCCGTGAAATCCGCATACAACGGCGAGGCGAGCGGATGGTCCGTCGGCGCGCCCGAATCGCCAAGGTACAACGCCGCACCATGCGCCATCCACGCGCCGCGAAACATCACGTCGGATTCATCGTTATCGATCAGGCTCTGGCCGGTAGCTGCCAGGTCCGTCCACGGCGAATACAGCACCGCGCCGGCCGGCAGCGGGTCCGCCGCATCACGCAAAGCCACCAGCAGCGCCAACGCCAGCCCTCCCCCCGCGGAATCGCCCGCCACCACAATGCGCGATGGCGCCACGCCCTGCGCCAGCAGCGTGCGATACGTAAAGAGCGCATCTTCCACCGGCGCGGGAAACGGGTGCTCAGGTGCCAACCGGTAGTCCGGCACGCACACACGGGCTCGCGCATGCGTGGCAAGACCAATGGTGATCGGGCGATGTGTGCGGGGGCTGCAGAAAAAATAGCCTCCGCCATGCAGATAAAGGACGACAGGCGCGTCGTCATGCAGATCCGGATCGGCGGGTTCGATCCATTCGCCGGTGAGGCCGTCGCCGTGGGCCCCCAGGGCCGGCACGATGCGCCAATCCGGCGGCAATTCCACGGGCGAAGGCATCTTGCGCTTCTCGGCATGCAGGCGCGTGGCGATGGGATCGAACGGCTCCCGCTCGGTCGGCTTCTTGACCTGGTTGCGCACCATCCTCGAGACGACCCAGTTCTGCCAGCTCATCGCACAACCCTCCGCTGCAAAGTCCCAGCCTAGCGAGGATGCGCTGCCCAGACAATCGGTTCACACCCTGCTGGAACGCGGGTGTCCCCATACGGCAACGCCATCTTGCAGGCCGTAGCGTCAAACCACGTCAGGGGTCGCAGCCAGGGCACGCAGGCACAGGCGCTCCATCTCGCTGATCCACACCTCGGTTGCGGGTGGCCCGTCCTGCAGCAGCACGCGGTAGCGACGTGCGCCCCAGATGGCTTGCAGCATCGTCTGCACGAGTGCGTCGTCTGGCCGGGCAGGTAGATCGGGGCAGGCATCCAGCGCTTGGCGCCAGGCTGTGCTCAGTTCATCGAAGAAGCGCAAATGATGCTTGGGCTCGGCAATGCGGTCTTCACGCATCAGCATGGCGTGATCAAAGTACGGCGGATCGAGCGCCGGATCGCCGCAACTCAGCCTCACGAGGTGACGCACGCGGGCTGTCCAGGAGGCATCGATGCGTTCCGTCACCTCGCTCTGAATGCGGGCCAGCAGCACCTCGATGGTGTGCCGGACGTAGCCTGAGAGCAACGCCTCCTTGTTTGGGAAGTACTCATACAGCGTGCCGACCGAGCAACCGGCTTCCAGTGCCACCGCCCGCGTGGTCGCTGCCTGTGCGCCGTCGCGCCGCCAAATCCGAACAAACGCCTCGTAGATAGCCTGCACCGTGAACTTGGCCCGGCGCTGCGACGGCCGCTTCAGCGGTTTGGCGCGGGCGCTTTCGCCCTGTCCGTTTCCGAACCCGGCGCCCGCCTGCCGGCGATAGAGTGAAGCCATCAGCCCATCAATCCCGAGAATGGAGAAGACACCATGAACGCCCCGTACCAGCGGCTCTTCACGCGCAAGGATGCCCTAAACGAAAGCCGCCTGGAAAGCGCCGACACCGCGCCCGCCGCGGCGCCCGGCGAAGTCGTGCTGCGCCTGGACCGCTTTGCCCTCACCACCAACAACATCACCTACGCGGCCTTTGGCGACGCCATGCAGTACTGGGCGTTTTTCCCCACCGGCCACGATGGCTGGGGCCATATGCCTGTGTGGGGCTTTGCCAATGTGGTCAGCTCCACCGTGGAAGGCGTCGACGTCGGCGAGCGCTTCTACGGCTACTTCCCGATCGCCACACATCTGCGCATGCAACCCGAACGCGTCACGCCACGCGGCTTCTACGACGGCGCCGCGCATCGTCAAGCGCTCGTCTCCGCCTACAACCAATACACGCGCGTGTCGCAAGACGCCGCCTACGATGCAGCGCTGGAGGACTACCAGATCCTCTATCGGCCGTTGTTCATCACGTCGTTCATGCTGGCGGATTTCCTGGCGGACAACGCCTTCTTCGGCGCGCGGCGCCTGGTCTTCTCCAGCGCATCGAGCAAAACGGCGTACGGCACCGCGTTCTGCCTGCAAGACACCCAAGGGCTCACGCTCACCGCACTCACTTCGGAAGGCAATCGCGCGTTTGTCGATGGCCTTGGCTGCTACCACGACAGCGTCACGTACGATGCGCTCGACACGCTCACAACTGACGTTCCCACGCTCTACGTCGATTTCTCCGGCGACGCGGCGTTGCGCCGGCGCGTGCATGAACACTTTGGCGACGCGCTCGTCTACGACTGCTTTGCAGGATCGGCGCAAAACACGGATTTCATCCAGGCTGCCGACTTACCCGGCCCCGCGCCGCAGTTCTACTTCGCGCCCGTGCAAATCCGCAAGCGCAACGCCGACTGGGGGCCCGCGGTCGTCACCGAAAAATTCAACGCAGCACAGCGACGCTTCATCGACCACGTACGTGACCCAAAGCACGGTTGGCTCACGCTGATCCAGGAGCACGGCATGCCCGCAGCTCAGGCGCGCATTGCCGCACTGCATGCCGGCCGCACACACCCGCGCGAGGGTTATGTCATCCGACTTTGAGGCCGCCCTGCCATCGCGCCAAGGTCGAGCTTGGCGCTTCCTTGCCCCGGCACATGACAAACAATCTATAAATTTATATATTATTGGAATTTAGATTGTTCTCTGCCCCACCCCTTTCCCATGTCGATCGATTTCGCACATTTCACCCCGGGCGCTGCCCTCGTCGGCGGCCTCATCATCGGGCTGGCGGCGGCCGTGCTGATACTGGGCATGGGCCGCATTGCCGGCATCAGCGGCATCCTCGGCGGGCTGTTGTTGCGTCCGCAGGGCGATATGGATTGGCGCATCGCGTTCCTGATCGGCCTGATGGGGGCGCCTGTGATTGCCGCACTGCTTGGTCACCCTGTGGTTCCTGACATCGCCGCCGGCTGGGGCGAGGTGCTGGCGGCAGGCTTCCTGGTCGGCATCGGCACACGCTACGCAGGTGGCTGCACGAGCGGCCACGGCGTCTGCGGGTTGTCGCGCGGCTCGGTTCGCTCGCTGGTGGCCACGGTCACCTTCATGACCGCGGGCATCGTCACCGTGTTCGTGGTGCGTCACGTGGTGGGAGGCTGACATGGCCATCGTGATCGCACTCGTTGCGGGCCTGCTGTTTGGCGCGGGGCTCATCGTGTCGGGCATGGCCAATCCGGCCAAGGTGCTCGGCTTTCTGGATTTGTTCGGCCAATGGGACCCTTCATTGGCGTTCGTGATGGCCGGAGCAATTGCCGTTGGCGTGATCGCCTTCTTCATGGCACGTCGGCGCGGCCGCTCATGGCTTGGCACGCTGATCCAATTGCCGTCTGCCACGGGCGTAACCGCGCGGCTGGTGCTGGGCAGCGCCGTGTTTGGCATCGGCTGGGGACTGGCCGGTTTCTGCCCAGGGCCGGCACTGGTGGCGCTGGGCGCAGGCGTGCCCAAGGCTGTCGGCTTTGTCGCCGCAATGTTGGTGGGCATGGCCGTCTTCAATTGGCTGCAACGCAAGCGCTAGCCGGGCGGCACCGCCGCATATAAGCCGATAACGAACCTACAGGGGACAACATGACGCTCCACAAGCTCGGTGCCGCATTGGCGCTGGTCATTGGCACATCCGCATTCGCACAAACCGCCCCGGCAACGCTTCCAGTGCCGGACGAGGCCACCATCCCCGCTGGACCCATGGGTGACGCCATCAAGCGCGGCAAGCTGATCCTTACCGACACCAAGCGCCAGCTGCCGCACAACGTCGGCAACGGCCTGAACTGCACGAGCTGCCACCTGAACGGCGGCACGACGCCCTACGCATCGCCGTGGGTCGGTCTGACCGCTGCGTTTCCGGAATACAGATCGCGCAGCGGTGCGGTCATTTCGCTGCAGCAGCGCGTGAATGATTGCTTCCAGCGGTCGATGAACGGCAAGCCCATCGCCTTCGATGGCGACGACATGAATGCCATCCTCGCCTACATGAAATGGCTCTCCAGCGGCGTGCCCGTTGGCACCAACGTGACGGGACGCGGTTTCGAGAAGATCGACACGTCCCTCGCGCCCAACCGCGAGAACGGCAAAGCCGTCTACGCCCAGCGCTGCGCAGCCTGCCACGGCGCCGAAGGCCAGGGGCTGCCCAACCCGCAAGGGGGTTACCTGATGCCGCCGCTGTGGGGCAAGGATTCGTTCAACGTGGGCGCGGGCATGGCGCGCATGTACACCGCCGCTGCCTTCGTGAAGCACAACATGCCGCTGGGCCAGGGCGGCACGCTCACCGCACAGGAGGCCGTGGACGTGGCCGCCTTCTTTACCCAACAGCCGCGCCCGGACTATGCCGCGCGCGCCAACGACTGGCCCAAGGGCGACAAACCGAAAGACGCGCGCTGAGCGCCTCCCGCCTCAAAAGCAAAAAGCCTGCGACGCAACCGCCGCAGGCTTTTTTGGTTTCGCACTTCGGAGCGCTGAACGCGATCAGTTGACCTTGAGCTGACCGCCACGGCCCAGGCCACCCTTGACGTCTTGCGCCTTGTAGCTGCGCAGCGCGACGACCATCTTGTTCCACGCGTCGATAAAGGCGACCACCGTGGCCTTGCCTTCCGGCGTGCTGGAGAAACCTGCCAGACCGCCGCCCACGCCACCGCCAAAACCAGCCAGCACGGCACCGTAGTTCGTGGCGGTCGAACTGCCTTCGGCGGCAGCAATCTGCACGGCCGAGCGCACGTCGAACAGGGTCAGCGTCACGACCGAAGCCTTCGACTTCACACTGCCGGCCAGCGCGGCGATGGCGCTGTTGCCCAGCAGACCGCCCACGGCACCCGCCACACCGCCGATCGGCGAGTCGTTAATGATGATCTGCGGCTCCATGTAGTAGTCAGCCGCCACACGCTGGCCCTTCTGCTGCTTCGAGCCCGCACGGTATTCACCGGAGTTGCGCTGCAGATCGGTGATGCGCGACAGGCGTGCGTCGGTCTTCTGGTTGCCGATCGACGTGATCACGAAGCAGTTCGATTGCTGCACGGCCATGCGCAGCAGCGGGTCGATCGTCGTCACCTTGGTGGCGCTGCCGAACTGGCCGTACCAGTCGGCGTTGCGGCCGTCGTCCATGGCGATGGTGCCCAGCGGCGAGGCGCAGCGCTCGAGAGTCGGGTCTGCACCCACGCTGGAGCCGCCGGCCGCAGCACCGCTCACGCCGGCGTTCTGGCCGCCCGGCGTCACCATGCCGCCGCCTGCGCACGCAGCCAGGGAAGCGGAGATCAATGCCACGCCTGCGGCCTTGGCAGTGCGGCTAAGAAGATTGGTTTTCATATTGTTGTGTGGCTCACATTGAGTCGATGTTCGGCTTATGCGTCCTGCGACTCAATAAGCCCCCCTTGATCAGGCGTGCGAGGTGTGCAACAGGCTTTCCCCCCTCCCCGAACTGCCTTGAAACGCTTTGAAACGGATGACTGCGGCGCCTCTCTCAGTACCAGTACCAGCTCGTCTGGCGCCAGACGCCGAGGTACGGATAACCCGAATACCAATAGCCGTAGTAGGTGCTGCGCCATTGCGCGCGCCACTTGTAGTCGTCTTCGTCGGATTTCTTGGCGGCGCGTGCTTGCTCAAGCAGCTTCTTGGATTCCTTGTCGCCACGGCTCACGGCAATCGAGAGCCATTTTTCGGCTTCGCGTGGGTCGGAGCCCATCTCTTCCAGCCCGAACAGGTAGAACGCGCCGAGCGCCTTCTGCGCCTGCAGGTTGCCGTGCTCGGCCGCCTCGCGCATCCAGTTCAGTGCCTGGTAGCTGTCCTGGCGGACGCCGTCACCGCGGAAATAGCGCAGACCCAGGTCGTAAGCGGCCTTGGGCTCTCGCTTGGCAACTTCCTTGAGGGCAATAATGCGCGGATCTTCGTCAGGGATATTCGCCTGGTCAAACGCCACCTGGGCTTTCGGCCGATCGGCACAGCCACGGTCGTCGCACACCCGTACCACATCGCTGGGCGGCTGCGGCTGGGCACACGCTGCCAGCAGTGACACGACTCCCAACATCAGCAAACGATTCCGCATTCGCCTGACCCTTTCTCTTATTGTTGCTGTTGATCGAGAGAAACTCCGCTGACAACCTGGTCAGTGCCGGTGGTTTTTGCGATCCCGTCCGCAAAACCGGCGCCCCCACATTGGCTGCACAACGCTTTCTCTTCCGCGCGCCCATAGGATTTGCGGGCACATGATATAGATCGGTCTACTTTAGCGGGAAGCGCGTGCCGTTGTGTTATCAAAGCGTAAAGCTGACGCGGCAACAACACTCTGCAGCCGACCGTGTTTGGGCCCAATCCCCAGGCCGCAATAAGGGGCCGATGCTAAGATGCGGCTCAGCAATCAGGAGAGGTGGCAATGCGCGCAAGCAAGCGCCAACAGGTGGTGGACAAGGCCGGCGAGCTGTTTTCCAAGCACGGCTTTCACCCCGTGGGCGTCGATTGGATCATCGACGAATCCGGCGTCGCCCGTATGACGCTGTACCGGCACTTTGCCGGCAAGGAAGATCTGATCAAGGAAGTGCTGGAGCAGCGCTATACCTTCGTCATGGGCAGCATTGCCGAGAAGCTCAGCCCCGTGCCCGACGCCACTGCCCGCCTCAAGGGCATCTTCGAGTGGTATGGCGCATGGTTCCGCACTCCCGAATTTGCGGGCTGCCTGTTCGAGCGCGCGCTGGCTGAGTTTGGCGCCACCTGCCCCAAGGTGACCGACGTGGCAGTGCGCTACCGCGACGATCTGCTCGCCATGATGGAAACACTGCTCAAGGATGTGGTGCCTGCCAATACGGCGCGGCAGCTTGCCGGGGTGTACGTGATGCTGCTGTCGGGCGCCACCGCCGACGCCCGCGCAATTGGCGATCCGTCCGCCGCGTCACAGGCCTGGCACGCCGCAGAAACCCTTCTGAACCAGGCCAGGGCCGCCACTGAAGCTGCCTGAACCCAGCCGCCGCAGCCTACCAGCCGCGCTGCACCCGCCGCGCAATCATCGAAGGCAAGCGCAGCATGCCCTCGGCCGCCAGGCGCAGATGCATCCCAACCAGCAGGATGTTGTCTCGCAGATACCGGAAATGCGACACACCGCCCTCGTGCGCGCGGAAGTAGCGCACCGGCGCCGCCAGCCGGATCGGACGCACACCGGCCCAGCACAGGCGCACCGCCGCTTCCGGGTCGAAGTCGAAACCGCGCATCCAAGTCTGCCGGCGCATGATCTCGGCCAGCGGCGCAATCGGATAGACGCGAAAACCGAACAACGTATCGCCAATTCCGGCCCACAGGGTTTCGATGTCCGCACAGCCGTTGGACAGGCGCCGGCCCTGCACGCGCACCTGCGGCGCCGTTGCATCAAACACCGGCTGGCCGAGGATCATCGCGTCGGGTGCAGCCTGTGAGGCCGCCATGAATTCGGGGATGAGCTCCGCGGGATGCTGGCCGTCGGCATCCATGGTCAGCACGTAGGTAAAACCTGCTGCGGCAGCGGCTTCCAGGCCGGTCAGCACGGCCACGCCCTTGCCGCGATTGCGCGGCAGCACAATCACGCGCAGCCCTGGGTCTTGCGCTGCCATGGCCTGCAAGCGTTCGGTGCTGCCGTCGGTGCTGCCGTCCGCCACGACCCAGACCGGGTTCCACTGCGCGCGCGCGCTGCGCACGGTGTCGTCAACCTTGGAGCCAGGGTTGTAGCTTGGAATCAGAACGAGGTGCGAGGTGGAAGCGCCGGTCATCGGCATGGCGTCGGTCCGGCCAAACGTTGAAAGCGGAATGCGTCGGGCGCTGGCGCGAGCCTATCGCGTGCGGTGTTCTGCCACGTAGGCTGCGAGCGAGCCCAGCGAGGCGAAGATCTTCTGGTTGTCGGGATCGCCGGAGCGCAGCTCGAAGCCGTATTTCTTGGAGATCAACAGCGCAACTTCGAGGATATCGATGGAATCGAGCCCGAACCCTTCGCCATACAGCGGTGTGTCGGCGGTCAGGGTATCGAGTTGAATGTCTTCGAGATTCAGTTCGCCGATCATGAGCGCGGCGAGCTCTTTTTCCAGGTCGTTCATCGGTCTTGCAGCCACAGGCGGCGTGCAGCGGGGATTGCGGCCAGAGCCAACGACGTTCTCCTTGCCCGAAGCCCCTGCCTTGTCCAGCCCAGCCTGTGAAGGGGGTCGTTTAAGCTACGCGGATTCTAGACGAAGGGTTACACCCCGTATAGCGCGAAACCGTGACAAAGACCGCATGTCGCGGCGCATGCACGAAGTGACGCAAACGATTCAACGGCTTGTGTGGGGCCGCAAAGCGGCAAGGGGCGCCGCAACAGGGCCGCCCGGGCGCCGTACATCCGGTTACAAACACGCCGCCGCCGGATCAGGCGAGACACGCGCGGGGCCCTAGAATGTGCCCCGCCCTATGATGAAACTGCCCGGCCCCTCCTACGACACCATGCAGCGCCGCTCCTCGCAACTTGCTCTGCCATGCAGCGACTGACCAGCTTTGCGCGGGGCGCAGCGGGGGTGGGTGCGGTCGTGGCGTATCAGGTCGGTGCGCATTACGCGGCGGCCACGCCAGGCGCGCATGGCATGGGCCTGGCGATGGCTCTGGTACCGCCGTTGGCCGTTGCGCTGGTCGCAGCCACACGTTCCACACATCGGGCATGGCTGTTGCCGCTGTGGCTGCTCGTCTGTGGAGTGCTGTGGATGGCGCGCGCACCGCTCGCCGCGCATTTTGACTGGGGCCTGTACCTCGAACATGCAAGCTTCAACTTGATGATGACCTACGTATTCGGCCGCACGTTAGTGGCGGACCGCGAGCCACTGTGCACGCGCTTTGCCCACATGGTGCACGGCACGCTCACGCCGCGCATTGCGCGTTATTCGCGGCAGGTCACGCTGGCATGGACGCTGTTTTTTCTGGCAACCGCCGTCGTGTCCACCCTGTTGTTTGCCGCGGCATCGACCGTAACGTGGTCGACGTTTGCGAACTACCTGTCGCTGCCGCTGGTGGGCGTGATGTTTGTGGCGGAATACCTCTGCCGGCGCGTCGTGCTGCGCGGCGAGCCACATTCCAGCCTGTTCGATGCGGTGCGCGCGTATCGACAATCGGCGACGCAGCAGCAATCCACGCGCCCCGCCACAGAACGCTCCCGCTGAGCCCACACGCCTCCACGATTTGCGTCATGCCGACTTACCCGCTGGTCTCTCATCCAACACTCGACCACACGCTCGCCTGGCGTGACGGCACGCCCGTCTCCGCACGTGCGTTCGTAGCCGATGTGATGGCGCTGGCCGCGATGCTACCGCCGGGCGGTCACGTGTTCAACGCCTGTTCAGACCGTTACCGCTTTGCCGTCGCGCTGTGTGCGACGCTGGTGGCCGGCAAAGTCAGCCTGCTGCCGCCCATGCAGACGCCCCAGATGGTGCGTCAGCTTTCGGCGTTCGCGCCCGATGTGTTTTGCCTGCACGATGCGGCCGCCTGCCCCGTCGACCTGCCGGGCTTCCGGTATCCCGATGCGTTGACGGCCAACACAACGCTCAACGACGTGCCGCAGATCGACGCGTCGCAAGTCATGGCAGTGTTGTTCACGTCCGGATCGACCGGCACGCCGGTGCCGCATCGCAAAACGTGGGGCGCACTTGTGCACTGCATGCGCACGGCGGTCGCGCACCTTGGCCTGGACGGCGGGCGCGCCTTCACGCTGGTCGGCACCGTGCCGCCGCAGCACATGTATGGCTTTGAGGTGACGGTACTGCTCGTGCTGCAGGGCGGTCTGGCCTTCAGCAACCAGCTGCCGTTCTATCCGGCGGACATTCGCGAGGCGCTGCAGGCTGTGCCTCAGCCGCGCGTGCTGGTGACCTCGCCGGTGCATCTGCGGGCGCTGCTGGCATCAGAACCCGCGTTGCCAAGCGCATCGCTCGTGCTGTCGGCCACTGCGCCGCTGTCGCAGGCGCTGGCGCGGGAGGCCGAGACGCGCCTGTCTGCGCCGCTCCTGGAAATCTACGGCAGCACCGAAACGGGCCAGGTCGCGACGCGCCGTACCGCGCAGGAAACCGCGTGGCATCTATACCCCGGCGTCCGCATGGAATCGCGCGCCGGCACGCCGGAAGACGACGGCCCCACGGTGTGGGTCCATGGCGGACACGTCGACACCCCGGTGCCGATGAGCGACGTGATTGAGCTGATCGACGACACGCACTTTCTGCTGCACGGCCGTAAGACCGATCTGATCAACATTGCCGGCAAGCGCTCGTCGCTGGCGTATCTGAATCATCAGCTCAACGCGATTGCAGGTGTGGAGGACGGCGTGTTCTACATGCCGGACGATGCGCCTGCCGCCCCGCATACGCAGGGCAGCGCCGCAGTCACGCGCCTGGTGGCACTCGTTGTGGCGCCGAGCCTTAGCGCGGCGGACGTACTGCGTGCCCTGCATGACCGCATCGATGCAGCATTCCTGCCACGCCCGCTGCTGCTGGTGGACGCGCTGCCGCGCAACGAAACCGGCAAGCTGGCGCGCGATGTGCTGGCCGCGCTGGTGGCACAACATTCGCACCGCAACACACACAAGCCCGCCATGCGCTTCACCATTCCCGCAGATCACCCGGCGCTGCCGGGGCACTTTCCCGGCCACCCAATCGTGCCGGGGGTGGTGCTGCTTGACCACGCGCTCCACACGATCGGTGCGGCGCTGGGACGCTCGCTTGATGCTTGCAAGATCAGTTCGACCAAGTTTCTCAGCCCTGCGGCACCCGAGGAGTTGCTCGACCTCGCGTTCGAGACGACGGCGAGCAACGCCGTCCGCTTCACGATCCGCGCGGGCGAGCGCGAAGTGGCCAGCGGCGTGCTGTCCGCATCAGCGCCGGAGGGCGTTGCTGCATGAAGCGCACCGACTGGGCTGAGCGTCCGGAGCGCAGCAACCTCGCGCTGCTGCGCGTGATGACGTGGCTTTCGCTGCGGCTTGGGCGGCCGTTCGGCAGGGCTCTGCTGTGGCTGATTGCGGTGTACTTTGTGGCGGCCTCGCCGGCGGCGCGGCGTGCCTCGCGTGACTATCTGCGCCGCGCGCTCGGTCGGCCGGCAACGCTGCGCGACGTGTTCCGTCACATGTTCACCTTTGGCACGACCATCCACGACCGCATTTATCTGATCAGCGGGCGCTTCGATCTATTCGACGTCGAGTTGCAGGGCCAGCAGCACATACACGACGTGCTGGAGCGGGGGCGCGGTGCATTCCTGCTCGGCGCGCACCTGGGCAGCTTCGAGGTGGTGCGCGCGCTTGGCCGTACGGTGCCAAACCTGCGCGTAGCCGTCGCCATGTATGAAGAGAATGCACGCAACATCAACGCCGCAGTTGCCGCCATCAACCCGGCGGCGGCGCCGGAAGTCATTCCGCTGGGGCGTGTAGACGCCATGCTGCAAGTGCGCGAGGCACTGGACGACAACCGGCTGGTCGGCATGCTGGCCGATCGCACGCTGTTGCGCGACGCGGGGCCATCCATCCAGCGCAGGGATTTTCTCGGCAGCCCGGCATCGTTTCCGCTCGGGCCGCTGCACATGGCCGCCATGCTGAAGCGCCCCGTGCTGTTCATGACGGGGCTGCACCTGGGCGGCAATCGCTACGCCGTGCATTTCGATCCACTGGCGGATTTCACCAACGTACGCCGCGAAGATCGCGCCGCCGCCGTGCAAGCCGCACTGGCCCGCTATGTCGAGCGCGTTGAACATTACTGCCGCGCCGCGCCATACAACTGGTTCAATTACTTCGACTTCTGGCAGGATGCCGACGCGGCTGGCGCGCAGAATCCCACCCCGGCCGAGCACCAGACCACCCAAACGCCATGACTGCAACGCGCCCATTCCTTCGCGCCCTTCTGGCCATGCTCGCAGCCAGCATGTTGGCAACAGCCGCCCACGCCGCGGATACCGCCTGGACGCTCGACCGCCTCATGTCCACGCTTGCACGCAACAAGTCGGGGCGCGCCACGTTTACGGAAACAAAGACGCTGTCGATTGCGGCTGAGCCCATTGAATCGTCCGGCGAGCTGGTCTTCGTGGCGCCCGACCACCTGGAAAAGCGCACCCTGGCGCCGAAGCCCGAGCACCTCGTGATTGACGGCGACAAGCTGACCGTGGAGCGCAACCAGCGCAAGTTCACGATGCCGCTGTCGCAATATCCGGAGCTGGGCGCCTTCATTGAAAGCATCCGCGCCACGCTGGCCGGCAACCGCTACGCGCTCGAAGCGATCTACAAGGTCGCCATTGCTGGCCACGGCGATGACTGGACGCTCACCCTTTCCCCCATCGACACGCGCATGCAGAAGGTCGTCAGCACCATCACGCTGGAAGGCACGCGCGATGTGCTGCGCTGCGTCGCGATCCGCCAAGCCGACGGCGATCATTCGCTGATGCGCCTGCAACGCGTGCCGGGCAATTAAGGACGCCGCGCATATGAATCGCTTGCACGCCCTGCAGCGGCCCGCCGTGCTGGTCTGGTTGACCGGCTTGCTGCTGTGCGCGGTCGTGATCGGGCGGACGAGCTTTACGGCGGACCTGTCGGCGTTTCTGCCGCGCTCGCCGAGTGCGGAGCAGCGCGTGCTGGTCGATCAGTTGCGCGAGGGGCTGGTGTCACGACTGATCCTCGTCGGCATCGAGGGCAGCGACGCGGCCGCCCGCGCAGCGCTGTCGAAGCAGCTCGCCGCATTGCTGCGTACCGACCTGCAGTTCAGCGCCGTCAACAACGGTGAGCCCGTGAGCGAGGCGCGCGACCGCCAGTTCATCTTCGACCACCGCTACGTGCTCAGCCCAGCTGTCACGCCGCAACGCTTTTCCGCTGAAGGCCTGCATGCGGCGCTGGGCGAGAGTCTGGACCTGCTCAGTTCGTCAGCCGGGCTGTTTGCCAAGAACATGCTGCCGCGCGACCCGACCGGCGAGGTGGCGGCACTCGTCAGCCAACTCGACAACACCGCGCTGCCGTCGTCAATGCACGGCGTGTGGACGTCGCGCGATGGCCAGCGAGCCGTGCTGGTCGTGCAGACAACGGCAGCCGGCTCCGACACCGACGCTCAGGCGCAGGCCATCGATACTGTGCGCCGCACGTTCGATGCGGTTGCACGCAAGGTACCCAACGCTGCCTCAGCACGCATCCTGATGACCGGCCCGGGCGTGTTCTCGGTTGAATCGCGCGACACCATCAAGCACGACGTGGAGCGGCTTTCCACCGTCAGCCTCGCGCTCGTGGTGGCGCTGCTGCTCACGGTGTACCGCTCGCCGCGTACGGTGATGCTGGGGTTGCTGCCGGTGCTGTCCGGCGTGGCGGCTGGCGTGGCAGCGGTCAGCCTCACGTTTGGCGCGGTGCACGGGCTCACGCTCGGCTTCGGCACCACGCTCATCGGCGAGGCAGTCGACTATTCGATCTACCTGTTCGTGCAATCTGCTCGCCTGCGTAGCGCCACCCCCAACGACAGCCTGCGCGCATGGATCACCACGTACTGGCCGACCATCCGCCTGGGTGTGCTGACCTCGGTATGCGGCTTTGCATCGATGCTGTTCTCGGGCTTTCCGGGGCTCGTGCAGTTAGGGCTGTATTCGATCGTCGGATTGGTGACGGCGGCCCTCGTCACGCGTTACGTACTGCCGCATCTGCGTGGTGCGGAAGTGGCGACGCGGGATGTGTCGCGCGTGGGGGCGTGGCTCGCACAGGCCACGCACGCTGCGCCACGTCTGCGCTGGGTGTTGGCGACGGTGCTCGTGGGCGCATGTGCGGCGCTTGCGCTGCATCGCGATGGCCTGTGGAGCCGCGAACTCGCTGCGCTGAGCCCCGTGCCCGCGAAAAGCCAGGCGCTCGACGCCAGCCTGCGCGCAGACGTGGGGGCGCCCGACGTGCGCTATCTGGTGGTGATTCCGGCCGCGGCCGAGCAGGCCGCGCTTGAAGGCGCCGAAAAGGTCGCCGCGCAACTGCAACCGTTGGTGGACAGCGGCGTGCTGGCCGGCGTCGAGAACCCTGCGCGCTATCTGCCGAGCGATGCTACGCAGCGCGCGCGCCTCGCAAGCCTGCCCCCTGCGGATGCACTGGCCGCCCGCATGCGCAGCGCCGTTGAAGATCAGCCGATCCGCGTGAAGCCTGATCTCTTCGCCCCGTTTATCGCCGATGTAGACGCGGCACGCGCGCAGCCCCTTTTGCGGCGCGCAGACCTGAAGGGCACATCGATGGCATTGGCGGTGGACGCACTGCTCACAGAACGCGCCGGCCAATGGAGCGCCATGCTGCCGTTGCGCGCACCATCAGCCGCGCCGGCCGCCACGAAGAACGCACCCAACTCGTCCAGCCTGGATGCCGCGCCGATTCGAGCCGCCGTCGAGCATGCGGCCGTGCCGGGCGCGCTCTTCGTCGACATGAAGGCCGAGGCTGATCGGCTGTACGTGAACTACGTGCGAGAAGACCTTCGCCTGTCGCTGGCCGGTTTCGCAGCGATCGCCTTGCTGCTGCTCGTGGCGTTGCGCTCACCGCAGCGGACGCTCCGCGCGCTGGCGCCCCTGGTGGCGGCGGTGCTGGTGGTGACGGCCGGCTTTGCGCTGGCGCGCGTGCCGCTGACCATCCTGCATCTGGTGGGCATGCTGCTGATCGTGGCGGTGGGATCGAACTACGCGCTGTTTTTCAACCAACGCACGCAGGCCATTGCGCCGCAGACGCTGGTGTCATTACTGGTGGCTAACCTGGCGACCGTGGCGGGCTTCGGCCTGCTGGCATTCTCGCGGGTGCCGATGTTGGAAACGTTCGGGTTGACCGTCGGGCCCGGCGCCATGCTCGCGCTGGTGTTTGCTGCCATCCTCGCGCCACGCACCAATCACGAACAGCACGCTGCAGCATGAACACGCCGATCACCCCACCACTTGGCACCGCCCGCCGCTGGACGCCGACGCCGCTGATCAGCGGCACGCTCGCGCTGCACGCGGGCGCGGCGGTTGCCGTTGCGGCCGCCCCCTCAACATGGCCATGGGCGGGCTGCAGCGTCATCGCCTCGCATCTGGTGCTGATGGCCGGTGGACTGTGGCCGCGCAGCGCATGGCTCGGCCCGAACTGGACGCATCTGCCCGCCACGGCCGGCCAACAGATCGCGTTGACTATCGACGACGGTCCTGACCCCGATGTCACGCCACGCGTGCTGGACGTGCTCGACCAGCACGGCGCCAAAGCCACCTTCTTCTGCATCGGCGAATTGGCGCAGCGGCACCCGCGCTGCGTCGAGGCCATCGTCGTGCGTGGGCATGCGGTGGAAAACCACAGTCAGCGCCATCGGCATACGTTCTCGCTGCAGGGGCCGGGCGCGTTGCGGCGCGAGATTGCTGCCGCGCAGGACACGCTCGCGCAGATCGCCGGCACGCGCCCGCTGTTCTTTCGGGCGCCAGCCGGACTGCGCAATCCGTTTCTCGAACCCGTGCTGTGTCAGCTTGGCTTGCAACTGGCGAGCTGGACGCGCCGCGGCTTCGACACCCGCTCGCATAACGCCGACGCCATCGCCCAGCGCCTGCTGCACGGTCTGGCGCCGCAAGACATCCTGCTGCTCCACGATGGGCATGCGGCGCGCGATGCACACGGCACGCCCGTCATATTGACTGTGTTGCCGAAGGTGCTCGAAGCCGCCGCCCACGCGCGATTGCAGTGCACGACCTTGCGAGCTGCCCTCGCGCAGGCGCCCGCGCAGGCCACCCGCTCGCAAATGGCCATTTGATAAAATTTGTCAACGATTGGCGCCCCGTCTGCTCCGTCAGCTCACCCCACAATTGCCGCGACAATCTCTCCAGTGAAGCCTGTCCTGCTCACACATTTCACCGCCACAAGCTGCCTCGGACGTGGCCTTGACGCCACGCTCGACGCGTTGCGCGGGCAACGTGGCGGGCTCAAGCCGTGTGACTTCCCACGCGCCGAACTCGACACGTGGATCGGCGAAGTGCCTGGCGCGGATGCCACGCCCGTGCGCGCAGACCTGCGCGAGTTCGACTGCCGCAACAACCGGCTTGCGCAGATCGGCCTCACACAAGACGGTTTTGCCGAGGCTGTCGAAGCCGCCAAGGCACGCCATGGCGCCGCACGCGTCGGCGTGTTCCTTGGCACCAGCACGTCGGGAATTCTCGAAACCGAACGCGCCTACCAGCAGCGCGATCCGCAAACGGGCGCGCTGCCGGCGAGCTTTCACTACGCACAGACGCACAACATTTATTCGTCCGCCGCGTTTGTGCGGGCGTACTTTGGGTTGAGCGGACCGGCCATGGTGATCTCGTCGGCGTGTTCGTCGGGGGCCAAGGTGTTTGCCTCGGCGCGGCGCATGCTGGCCGCGGGCCTGATCGATGCGGCGGTGGTGGGCGGCGTCGATTCGCTGTGCCTGACTGCGCTGTACGGGTTCAACTCGCTGGAGCTGCTGTCGCGGCAACCGTGCCGGCCGTACGATGCGGCGCGCGATGGCATCTCCATCGGCGAGGCCGCAGCCTTTGCGCTGCTGGAGCGCGCCCCCGAGGCGAAGGGCGCGCTGGACGACGATGCAATCCTGCTGCTCGGCGTTGGCGAATCGAGCGACGCGCATCACATGTCCTCGCCGCATCCGGAAGGGCTGGGCGCACGCGCTGCCATGATGCAAGCGCTGGCCACAAGCGGCTTGGCCGCCACGGACATCGACTACATCAACCTGCACGGCACCGGCACGCCCAGCAATGACGCAGCAGAGGCGCGCGCCATCCAGGCGATGTTCGACGGCACGGCGTGCAGCTCGACCAAGGGTGCGACCGGCCACACACTGGGCGCGGCGGGTGCATTGGAAGCCGTGATCACAGCGCTGGCGCTGCGCCATCAATTGCTGCCGGCCGGCATCAACACCACGCAGCCGGACCCGACCTTGGCCATCAACTACCTGACGTCGAGCCGCCACGCCCGTGTTCGCACAGCGCTCAGCAACGCCTTTGGATTTGGTGGCACGAATTGCAGCTTGATCTTCGGCCGCGCAGACCACGTGGGCCTGTCATCATGACCCGACTGAGCGCCTTCATCGAGAGCATCGGCGTGCTGGGCCCCGGTCTGCGGGATTGGCCGCACACCGCCGACGTGCTCACCGGTCGAACACCATACGCACACGCACCGACCGAGTTGCCGCCGCCAGCCGGGCTGCCGGCGGTCGAGCGCCGCCGCACGGGGCCCGTAGTCAAACTGGCGCTGGCAGTCGGCCACGAGGCCGTCGCAGCCAGCGGACGCGATGCCGCCACGCTGGCCACGGTCTTCAGTTCATCCGGCGGCGATGGCCAAAACTGCCACGCCATCTGCGAAACCCTGGCGGGCGACGATCGCAAGCTTTCGCCCACGCGCTTCCACAACTCCGTGCACAACGCGCCAGCCGGCTACTGGAGCATCGCCACGCACGCGATGGCGCCGTCCAATGTGCTGTGTGCGTACGACGGCAGCTTTGCCGCCGGCCTGCTGGACAGCCTCTGTCAGGTCGCGATTGACGCCACCCCCACCCTGCTGATCGCGTATGACAGCGACTACCCGGAACCGTTGAACGCGGTGCGGCCCGTGCCCGATGCGTTTGCGGTGGCGATGGTCCTTGCGCCCGAAGCCGGCCCGCGCACGCTCGCGCGCATTGACGTCGCGCTGACCGACGCGGCATCGACTGCATTGGCACAACCCGGGCTCGAAACGCTGTGGCAGGGCAACGCAGCGGCGCGTGCACTGCCGCTGCTGGAAGCGTTGGCGGCGCGGCGCGCAGCCAACGTCGTGCTCGACTATCTGCCCGAGACCCGCGTGCAGGTCGACATCACCTTCGGCACGCCATGACGTCAAGCACGCAGCCATCTCCCCCACTCGACCGCGACTGGATCGCAGCTCGCATTCCGCACAGCGGCACGATGTGCCTGCTGGACGCGGTCGTCGCCTGGGACGACGCACACATCCATTGCAGCGCCACGAGCCATCGTGACGCTGCCAATCCGCTGCGCTCGTACGGTCAATTGGCCGCGGTCTGTGGCATCGAATACGCCGCTCAGGCGATGGCCGTGCATGGCGCTCTGTGCGATGCTGCGCAAGCCCGCCCGCGCGCCGGTTTTCTCGCCAGCGTGCGCAGCGTTGAAGCCCACGTCCCCCGGCTCGACACCATCGACTCGCCGCTCGACATCGAAGCCGAACGCATCGGTGGCGACGGCAACAACGTGCTCTACCGATTCACCGTGCGCAGTGGTACGCGCATCCTGTTGACCGGCCGCGCCGCCGTGGTGCTCGACGCGTCCGTTGCATGAACCTGTTTGTGAGGATTTCCGCCGTGAAAGGTCGTCTACTTTTGATCCCTGCGCTGCTGCTGGCGCTGCTCAGCTCCCTGGCCCATGCCGACTTGTCCGAGACCAAGGAGAACATCAAGCAGGACACGAAGGAAGCCGCCCGCAAGACCGGCCATGCGGCAAAGGAAGCTGGGCATGCAACGGCCAACGCTGCACGAGCGGTGGGGCATGGTGTGAAGAACGCGGCGCACGCGACCAAATGCGGGGTGAAACACGTCTTCAAGAAGCCGTGTGAGAGTGATTAGAACGGCGGCAGGTCTGCCCGCTGAAGACAACAAAAAACCCGGCGTCCTGGGCGGATTGCCGGGTTTTTGTTGTCGGGCGAGATGATCTCTAGAACGGAATATCGTCGTCCATATCCTCAAAACCATTCGACGGTGCCGGCTGGCGACGTGCACCGCCGCCCTGACCACCACCTTCACCGCCGCGCGAGTAGCCGCCGCCTTGGCCTTGGCTTTGACCTTGGCTGCGGCCACCGCCGTAGCCACCACCACCGCCGCCGCCTTCACCGCCGCGCGAGTAGCCAGCACCGCCACCACCACCGCCACCGCCCTCACCACCGCGGCCGCCGAGCATCTGCATTTGTTCTGCGACGATTTCGGTGCTGTATTGCTTCTGGCCGTCTTTTTCCCATTGACGGGTCTTGAGGCGGCCTTCGATGTAGACCGACGAGCCCTTCTTCAGGTATTCGCCGGCGATTTCAGCCAGGCGGCCGAAGAAGGCAATGCGGTGCCACTCGGTGGCTTCCTTCATTTCGCCGCTGGCCTTGTCCTTGTAGCGGTCGGTGGTTGCCACGCGAATGTTGGTGACAGCGTCGCCGCTGGGCATGTAACGCGTTTCAGGATCGGCGCCGAGATTGCCGACGATGATGACTTTGTTGACGGACGCCATGATGAGTTTCCGAAGGTAAAAAATGAAGTGATGCCGCCGTGTTGCCCGGATTAGTGTCGGCGCAATGCCGGCATCTGCATGGGGCTCGCAATTATAAGCCAGGCAAAAGCCAGCGCGGCGCAGGTTAGGAATACGGCGTGCTGCCCCGCATGCAGCAGAATCCAGCCGCCGCCCGCCCCGCCTGCAAACAGGCCCAGCGCCTGCGTCGTGTTGTACACGCCCATGGCCGCGCCCTTGCGCACGCCCGGCGCGTACTTCGATACCAATGACGGCTGCGACGCCTCCAGCACGTTGAAACCGAGGAAGTAGACCAGCAGCGCAATCGCCAGCGCGGCGAGCGTCGGATTCACCTCGCCCAGCGCCAGTTGCGCCACCATCACCAGCGCCACGGCAGACAGCAGAACCGCCTTCATCTTGCCGCGCTTCTCGGCGGCAATGATGGCCGGCACCATCAGCACGAAAGACACGCCCATCACCGGCAGGTAGATCTTCCAGTGCGAATCTACGGCCAAGCCTGCGGCTTCCAGCATGTGCGGCAGCACGACGAACAACGCCGTCTGCGTGGCATGCAGGGCGAACACGCCAAAGTTCAGGCGCAGCAGTTCGGGGTTGCGCAGGACTTCGCGGAACGGTGCCTTCACATGCTCGGGCGGATGCGGCGGGTTGGGCACAACCCACAGCACCACGCCGATGGCGACGATGGCCAGCACGCCAATCGCCGTGAACATGCCCGGCATGCCGACCCAGCGGAAGATGACCGGCGCACTCACGATGGCCACGGCAAACGACAGGCCGATGCTGCCGCCGATCATGGCCATGGCCTTCGTGCGATGTTCCTCGCGGGTGAGGTCGGCCACGAAGGCGATCACCGCAGACGAGATCGCCCCCGCGCCCTGGATGGCCCGCCCCACGGCGATGCCCGCGACGCTATGCGAAAACGCCGCCACCAGGCTGCCCACGGCAAAGATCACCAGACCCGTGACGATGACCGGCTTGCGTCCAAAGCGGTCCGATAGCCAGCCGTAAGGGATATAGAGCAGCGCCTGCGTGAGGCCATACACGCCGATGGCGAAAGCGACGAGTTGGGTGTTGTTGCCGTCAGGCAGCGTTTTCGCGAACACCGCGAAGACCGGCATGATCATGAACAAACCCAACATGCGCAGCGCGAAGATGCCGGCCAGCGAGGCAGCCGCGCGCAGCTCAAGGCCGTTCATGCGGCCGGAGGCGGAAGTCATGGATGGGGAAGCGGAGGACATGGTGCGGAAACCGCCGCGAAAACCAGGAAGAAAAGCGGCGACAAGAACACTTGAACGGTTTTACGGATTGCCCCATCTGGGAGCAGATACCAGCAAAACCGAAGTTCGGTATATTAGCAGGCTTACCCTTTTCCACCCTCCCGCCGATTGCCGCAGGCGGTCCGCACTCCGACGCCGCATTCAGCAGCACTCAGCCGCACATGGACGAAATCAAGATTCGTGGGGCCCGTACCCACAACCTGAAGAACATCAACCTCGATCTGCCGCGCAACCAGTTGATCGTGATCACCGGGCTTTCGGGGTCGGGCAAGTCGTCGCTCGCGTTCGACACGCTGTATGCGGAGGGGCAGCGGCGCTACGTGGAATCGCTGTCGGCGTATGCCCGGCAATTCCTGCAACTGATGGAAAAACCCGACGTTGACCTGATCGAAGGTCTGTCGCCGGCCATTTCCATCGAGCAGAAGGCCACCAGCCACAACCCACGCTCCACAGTCGGCACCGTTACCGAGATCCACGACTACCTGCGCCTGCTGTATGCGCGCGCCGGTACACCTTATTGCCCCGATCACGGACAGCCGCTGGAAGCGCAAAGCGTGTCGCAAATGGTGGATGCCGTGCTGGCGTTGCCGGCCGATACCAAGCTGATGATCCTGGCGCCCGTGGTGGCCAACCGCAAAGGCGAGCACGTCGACCTGTTCGAAGCGATGCAGGCGCAGGGTTTCGTGCGCTTTCGCATCCGCTCGGGCGGCGGTACCGCGCACGAGGCTGAAGCCAAGGTCTACGAAGTCGACAACCTGCCCAAGCTGAAGAAGAACGACAAACATTCGATCGAGGTCGTCGTCGACCGCGTGAAGGTCAACCCGGAACTCAAGCAGCGTCTGGCCGAGTCGTTCGAAACCGCGCTGCGCCTGGCAGACGGCCGCGCCATCGCGCTGGAAATGGACACGGGCAAGGAGCACGGCTTCAGCTCCAAGTTCGCCTGCCCGATCTGCTCATACTCGCTGCAGGAGCTGGAGCCGCGGCTGTTCTCGTTCAACAACCCGATGGGCGCCTGCCCGCACTGCGACGGGCTGGGCCAGATCACGTTCTTCGATCCGAAGCGCGTGGTGGCCTTTCCGAATCTGTCGCTGGCGTCCGGCGCGATCAAGGGCTGGGACCGCCGCAATCAGTTTTACTTCCAGATGCTGCAGAGCCTGGCGGCGTTCTACGACGTCGACATCGATGTCGCGTTTGAAGACCTGCCGCCCGAGACCCAGCAGATCGTGCTGCACGGCTCGGGCAAGCAGCAGATTCCGTTTACGTACATCAACGAGCGCGGCAAAACCACGGTGCGCGAGCACGCGTTCGAGGGGATCATCCCCAACCTGGAGCGGCGCTACAAAGAGACCGACTCCATCGCCGTGCGCGAGGAGCTGGCCAAGTACCAGAACAACCAGCAGTGCCCGGAGTGCAACGGCACCCGTCTGCGCCGCGAGGCCCGCTTCGTCAAGATTGGTGAGAGCGACCAGGCACGCGGCATCTACGAGATCAACGGCTGGCCGCTGCGCGATGCGCTCACGTATTTCCTGACGCTGAACATGCACGGCGCCAAGCGCGAGATTGCCGACAAGATCGTCAAGGAGATCACCGCGCGGCTGAACTTCCTCAACAACGTCGGGCTCGATTACCTGTCGCTGGAGCGCAGTGCCGATACGCTCTCGGGCGGCGAGGCGCAGCGCATCCGACTGGCGTCGCAGATCGGCTCGGGGCTGACCGGCGTGATGTACGTGCTGGACGAGCCGTCCATCGGCCTGCACCAGCGCGACAACGATCGACTGATCGGCACGCTCAAGCACCTGCGCGATCTCGGCAACTCGGTGCTGGTGGTGGAGCACGATGAAGACATGATCCGCGCGTCGGACTATGTGGTCGACATCGGCCCCGGCGCTGGCGTGCACGGCGGCCAGATCATCGCCGAAGGTACGCCCCAGCAAGTCGAGCAATCGCCGGCGTCGCTGACGGGCGATTACCTGTCGGGCAAGCGCCGCATCGAGGTGCCCAAGCAGCGCACGGCGCCCGATGAAGAGCGCTGGCTGCGCATCATCAACGCCAGCGGCAATAACCTGAAGAACGTATCGGCCGATATTCCGATCGGGCTGCTGACCTGCATCACGGGTGTGTCGGGTTCCGGCAAGTCGACGCTGATCAACGACACGCTGTACCACGCGGTGGCGCGCCATCTGTATGGCTCGACGCCGGAACCGGCTGCGCACGATCGCATCGACGGCCTGGAGCATTTCGACAAGGTCATCAACGTCGACCAATCTCCGATTGGCCGCACGCCGCGTTCGAACCCAGCCACCTATACGGGCCTGTTCACGCCGATCCGCGAGCTGTTTGCCGGCGTGCCGTCGGCCAAGGAGCGCGGGTATGACCCCGGCCGCTTCTCGTTCAACGTCAAGGGTGGGCGCTGCGAGGCGTGCCAGGGTGACGGCGTGCTGAAGGTCGAGATGCACTTCCTGCCCGACGTGTACGTGCCGTGCGACGTCTGCCACGGTAAGCGCTACAACCGCGAAACGCTGGAAGTGCTCTACAAGGGCAAGAACATCACCGAAGTGCTGGAGATGACGGTGGAGCAGGCGCACGAGTTCTTCGCGCCGGTGCCGGTGGTACGCCGCAAGCTGCAGACGCTGCTGGATGTTGGCCTGGGCTACATCCGCCTGGGGCAATCGGCGACCACGCTGTCGGGCGGCGAGGCGCAGCGCGTGAAGCTGTCGCTGGAGCTATCGAAGCGCGACACAGGCCGCACGCTCTACATCCTGGATGAGCCGACCACTGGCCTGCACTTCCACGATATCGAGCTGCTGCTGAAGGTCATCTACAAGCTGCGCGACCACGGCAATACGATCGTGATCATCGAGCACAACCTCGACGTGATCAAAACGGCGGACTGGCTGCTCGATCTCGGGCCTGAAGGCGGTGCCGGCGGCGGGCAGATCATCGCCAAGGGCACGCCCGAGGATGTGGCGAAGAGCAAGGCTAGCTTTACCGGCAAATACCTTGCGCCGCTGCTCAAGCGGAAGTAGGCAGGGGTATCCGGCAATAAAAAAGCGCAGCTTCGGCTGCGCTTTTTTCTGAGCATGCGGGCGTCAGTGCCCAGCCGGCGCCGTCTCGGTCTCCACGTCATCCGCGTCTTTCATACGGCTGCGGTTCAACGCCCCCGCTTCATCCAGCACCGGATACGCGGCCGCGCAGAACAACGAGTTCAACCGCTTGAAATCGCTGATGATGTCCAGATGCAGCGAACTGGTCTCGATGCTCTCGGCGGTCTGCGCGGACACCCGTGTGAGGTGACTGCGCGAGTAGCGCTTCTCCAGATCGCGGAAGTGCGCCTTCTCAAGCATCAGCTTCTGCGCGCTGCGCAGGTCCCCCGTCAGGAACACCGATAGCGCCAGCTTCAGGTTCGTGACGAGGCGTGCGTGCATGTCTTCCAGCTCTTCCATGCCGGCCTCGGAAAAGGCCAGCTTGTGGGCGATCTTCTTCTCGCGTACGTCCTGCAGCAGACGGTCGAGAATGTCGCCGGCGTGCTCCAGATTGATGGTGAGCGAGATGATGTCGGCCCAGCGTTTTCCCTCGCGCGCGTCCAGGGCTTCGTGGCTCAGCTGCGTGAGATAAAGCTTGATGGCGGTGTAGAGCGCATCCACCTCGTCGTCGATGGCGCGGGTGGTTTGCAACAGGCGCACGTCGTTGGTTTTGAGCACGCGCAGGGTGTTGTCGAGCATGTGCTCAACGCGATCGCCGATGCGCAGCACCTCGCGCGACGCATTGCCCAACGCCAACGTTGGCGTGGCCAGCGCAGAAGGATCGAGGTAGCGCGGCGCAACGAGATCGTCGATATGCGCGCCGCCCGGCAGGATCCGCGCACACAGGCGCGCCATCGTATCGGTGAAGCCGATCAGCAACACCGCCAACGCCACGTTGAACACCACATGAAACGCCACGACCACGTGCTGTGGCGCGACGCCCGCGTGCGGCGCCCACTCCGCCAGCTTGTCCAGAAAGGGCAGCGCCAGCGCGGCGCCCAGCATGCGCGAAAGCAGGTTTCCGAGCGTTGCGCGGCGTGCGGCTTGGCTCGATGAGGGCGTGGTCGCCAACGCCGCTACGGCACTCCCGATATTTGCGCCCAGCACAATCGCAAACGCCACCTTGACCGACACCGCCGCCGACGTCGCCAGCGTCGCGCAGAACAGCACCACCGCCAGACTCGAATAGCACAGCAGCGTGAGCACTGCGCCAATCAACATGTTCAGGCCGGTGTCTGACGAGAAAGAGCTCAGCAGCACGCGCAACGCATTGGCTTCCACCATCGGGCTCGACGCGACCGAGATCAGCTCCAGCGCCATCATGATCAGGCCCAGGCCGATCAGCACCCGCCCAAAGTGTCCCACCGCACTGCCCTTGCGCGACAGATGCAGGATCACGCCAAAGAAGATCAGCAGCGGCGACAGCCACGACAAATCCAGCGCAAATATCTGCGCCATGATGGCGGTGCCCACGTTGGCACCCAGCAGGATCGCCAGCGCCGACGACACGCCCATCAGCCCTTGCGCAACAAAGGCGCCGACGATGGTGGCCGTCGCGTTACTGCTCTGCACCAGACACGTCACGCCAATGCCGGCCAGCAGCGCAGAGAACCGATTCGACACGCTGCGTGACAACAGGCGGCGCAAGTCCGCGCCGTAGAGGCGCAACATGCCAACCTTGACGGTCTGCGTGCCCCACACCAACAGGGCGACGCCAGAAAGCAGCTTAAGCAGGGTGATCATTGTTGCCGTGCAGTCTTGCTTATTTAGTCAGAGCCACCCGCAGGCCCAGCCCGATGAAAATGCAGCCGCTCACCCGGTCGAGCCACAGCGAGGCACGCGGCGTGCGGCGCATCCAACCGCCCAGCGCGGCCGCGCACCAACCGTAGATGCTGAACACAACGATGGTCTGCGCCATGAACACACCGCCCAGCAGCAACATCTGCAGCGCCGCATGGCCGGCCTGCGCATCCACAAACTGCGGCAGGAACACCACGAAGAACAGCGTCACCTTGGGGTTGAGCAAATTGGCAAAGACGCTCTGGCGATACACCTGCCAGAGGTCTGGCGCCGCCTGCGCTCCAGCAGGATTCAGGCCGACGCCGCCCTTGCTGCGCAGTGCCTGGATGCCCAGCCAGATCAAATATGCTGCGCCCAGCCAGCGGATCGCCTGGAACGCCACAGGGGACGATTGCAGCACGGCGGCCAGCCCGAGCGCCGCCAGCGTCGTATGAAAGAGGCAGCCCGACGCGAACCCCGCCGCCGCCGACAGGCCCGCCTTACGGCCCTGACTTGCGCCGCGCGCGATCACTTGCAGGTTGTCCGGCCCCGGCATCACCGTGATGGCAATCGAAGTCAGCAGGAATAGCAATACGTGGGGCATCGACGTCTCCCGGGGGCGCAGGGGAAATGGAAAGGATCATGCTACTGCGCGTGGCAGTAGCGCGTCATATTTTTGTCACATGAGCGTATGCGGCTGGCGCATCACGCAAAGGCAGCGGGTGGCCGCTCAGTGTCCATCAAAGCGGCAGACCGTGAAGAGCGGCAGCCCGCCCTCAATCAGCAGTTGTGAGCCGCCCAGCTCGGGCAGGTCGACAATCGCCGCGCCCTCCACCACCGTCGCGCCCAGCCGTTCAAGCAGGCGCTTGCCGGCCATCATGGTGCCGCCGGTGGCAATCAGGTCGTCGATCAACAGGACGCGATCGCCCGGCTTGCAGGCATCGGCATGGATTTCCACCGTCGCGCTGCCGTATTCGAGCATGTACTCCTCGGCCACCGTGTTGAAGGGCAGTTTGCCTTTCTTGCGGATCGGCACAAAGCCGAGGTTCAGCTCATACGCCACGATCGAACCGAGGATGAATCCGCGCGCATCGATGCCCGCCACCAGGTTCAGCCCCTGCCCCATGTAGCGATGGACGAATACGTCTACAAGCACGCGCAGGCTCTTCGGGTCCTGCAGCAGCGGCGTGATATCGCGAAACATCACCCCGGCCTGCGGCCAGTCCGGCACCGTGCGGATGCGGTCGCGCAGGTAGCGCGATACATCGCCCAGTTCGGTGGAAGCGGGAATGGACGACGGCGTGAGCAGCGCCGCCTGGTGAGGGGGAACTTGGTTCATGGCAAAAACGGGAAAGCAGGAAACGTGGTCTGCGGTAATGGGCTACCACCCGGGCCGAATGGCGCCGAACCACAATGGGCAAACCCAAACCATACAGGAGACACGGCGATGGCAAAGAAAATTCTGATGCTGGTCGGCGACTACGTGGAGGACTACGAAGTCATGGTCCCCTTCCAGGCGCTGCAGATGGTCGGCCACACGGTGCACGCCGTCTGTCCGGACAAGCGCGCTGGCGATTCCGTCGCGACCGCCGTTCACGATTTCGAAGGCGCGCAGACGTACTCCGAAAAACCCGGCCATCGGTTCACGGTCAACGCCACCTTCGCCGACGTCGACCCGGCAACGTATGACGCACTTGTCGTGCCCGGCGGCCGCGCGCCCGAATACCTGCGGCTGAACGCCCGCGTGCTCGACGTCGTGCGGCACTTCGCCCATGCGGACAAGCCCATCGCGGCCATCTGCCACGGTGCGCAGTTGCTCTCGGCGGCGGGTGTGCTGGAAGGCAAGGCGTGCTCGGCATATCCGGCATGTGGCCCGGAAGTCACGGCGGCAGGCGGCACGTTCCAGGACATCCCCGTCGACCAGGCCCACACCGACGGCAAGCTGGTCACAGCGCCCGCGTGGCCGGCACATCCGGCATGGTTGGCACAGTTTCTTGAAGTCCTGGGCACGCGGGTTCTACACTGATCCGGTTGCCCGCACGCCGGGCGCCCCAGGAGCCCCGGCCATGTGCGAAATCTTCATCCGCGCCAATCCCCATTCGTACGACAGCCTCGCGCGTTCGCTACGCCTGCACGGCGTGGCGACCAGCGTGCGGCTGGAGTGCCTGTTCTGGGAGGTGCTCGAAGAGATCGGCCAGCGCGACGGCCTGACGGTCAACCAGCTCATCAGCAAACTCTATGACGAGTTGTTCGAGCGTCGCGGCGAGGTGGCGAACTTCGCGTCGTTCCTGCGCGTCTGCTGCCTGCGCTATCTGATGCTGCAGCAGGAGGGGCGCATTCCGGCTGATACGCGGGTGTCGATCAACTCGCTCGATGCCGCGGCGGTGCTGGACGGCCTGCCGGCCAACATGGCGGATGCCCCGCCGCCGCGCCGCTCGCGCGGGCCGCTGTTGGAAACGTTCATCAAATAAGCGCTGGCATCAACGCGGCGAGAGCCGCTCCTCCGCCATCTGCAGCCCCTCGGGGGTGCCGCGCAGCACAACGATATCGCCCAGCTCCAGCACGGTGTCCGGATCAGGATCGAGCGCGCGAATGCCCTGGCGCCGGATCGCCGTGACCGAGGTCTTGAACGTCTCCAGCCCCATCGTGCCTAGCTTGTGGCCGATGGCAGGCGAGCCTTTGGCCAAAGGCACCGAATGCAGACGCACAGCGTCGCGCTCGAGCATGTCTTCCTCGTCATCCTGGCCGTGGAAGTAGCCGCGCAGCAGGCTGTAGCGCGCGTCGCGCATCTCCTGCGCACGGCGCACCACGCGGCGCAAGGGCACGCCCAGCAGCACCAGCGCGTGCGAGGCCAGCATCAGGCTGCCTTCAATGATCTCGGGGACGACCTCGGTGGCGCCGGCTTGCTGCAGGCGATCCAGGTCGGCATCGTCAATGGTGCGCACGATCACGGGCAAGGTCGGCTCCAGCGCCTGCACGTGGTGCAGCACCTTCAATGCGGACGCCGTATCGGCATACGTAATGGCGACCGCCGCTGCACGGTGGATACCGGCGGCCACCAGCGACTCGCGCCGCGCCGCATCGCCATAGACGACATGCTCGCCCGCGGCCGCGGCCTCGCGCACGCGGTCGGGGTCCAGGTCGAGCGCGACATAGCCGATGCCCTCCTGCTCCACCATGTGCGCCAGGTTCTGGCCGCTGCGCCCGTAGCCGCAAATGATGACGTGGCGCTCGGTGGCGATGCTCTGCGCGGCGATCTTCGTCATTGCCAGCGATTGCATCAGCCAGTCCGTGCGCGACAGCCGCATGGCAATCACGTCGCTGTACTGAATCAGGAACGGCGCCAGCAGCATCGACAGCAGCATCGCCGCCAGGATCGCTTGGCCGAGCAACGGGTCGATCAGTTTCATCCCGTCAATCTGGTTGAGCAGCACGAAGCCGAATTCACCGGCCTGCGCCAGCCCGAGAGCCGTACGGATCGCCGCACCCCCACCGGAACCGAAGGCCCGCGCCAGCAGCGCAATCAGCACAAATTTGAACAGCACCGGCGCCATCACCAGGCCCAGCACCAGCGCCCAGTGCTCGAAGACCACGCGCGGGTCCAGCAGCATGCCGACGGTCACGAAGAACAGACCCAGCAGCACGTCGCGGAACGGCTTGATGTCTTCTTCCACCTGCAGCTTGTACGGCGTTTCCGACACCAGCATGCCGGCCAGGAACGCGCCCAGCGCCATCGACAAGCCCAGCCGCTCCGTCAGCGCCGCCATACCCAGCGTGACCAGCAGCAGGTTCAACATGAACAGCTCCTGCGAGCGCCGCGCCGCCACCAAGTGGAACCAGCGCGACAGCAACTTCTGCCCCAGGAACAGGATCAGCACCAGCGCAACGGTGATCTTCAGGGCTGCAATCGACAGCGTCAGAACCAGGTCGCTCGGGTTCTTGCCCAATGACGGCACCACGATGAGCAGCAGCACCACAGCCAGATCCTGGAACAGCAGCACGCTGATGATGTTGCGGCCGTGCTCGGTTTCCAGTTGCAGGCGCTCGGCCAGCATCTTCGACACGATGGCCGTGGACGACATCGCCAACGCGCCACCCAGCGCCAGCCCCGCCTGCCACGACAGCGGGTACCAGCGCGAAAGCAGCATCGATACCGGAATCGTCAGCAGCACGGTCAGCACCACCTGTGACGCGCCAAGGCCCAGCACCAGCCGTCGCATCGAACGAAGCTTGGAGAGGTTGAACTCCAGGCCGATCGAGAACATCAAGAACACCACCCCGAACTCAGCCAGGTAGCGGGTCTGAGCAGAATCGGACTCCAGCCCCGTCGCCTTCGGCCCAATCAGCACGCCCACCACCAGGTAGGCCAGCATCGGCGGCAACTGCAGCATGCGGAACAGCACCACGCCGATCACGGCGGCGGCCAACAACACGAGGGTGAGTTCCAGCGGCGAATGCATGCGACGCGAAAAACCAATCGAAAGGGGTTGGACAGGAGGGACAGCACCCACGCATCAGGACGGTGCGTGCGCCGGCGAGCACGCAGGCGCTGCAAGACCGATGCCAGGGTATAAACGAAGAACGCGATACGCGAGACGCCGCAGTACAAAAATGACGGCGTGGCGACGGGAAGAAAAGTGATTTGAAAGCTGAATGCCGCGGCGCAGCAAAACGGAGCGCCCGCACGCTCCGCGACTCCCCGCAAAGCCAGCCCCGATGCAATGCCAGAACGTGTGGCAGCCAGTCAGGGCCAGTGTCAATCGTTGTTATACTTCGCCGCCATGATAGCGAATTTCAATCCGGACCGAGCGCTTGCGCTGGCGCAGCAAACCTTCGACATCGAAGCGCAAGCCGTACTCGGTCTCAAAACCCAGGTGTCCGCCGACTTTGCGCGCGCGGTCGAAATGGTGCTCGGCTGCACCGGCCGCGTCGTCGTGTCCGGCATGGGCAAATCGGGCCATGTGGCGCGCAAGATCGCCGCCACGCTGGCCTCGACCGGCACGCCGGCCTTCTTTGTGCACCCGGCCGAAGCCAGCCATGGCGACCTCGGCATGGTGACCCGCGACGACGTTTTCATCGGCTTTTCCAATTCCGGCGAGGTATCGGAGCTGAACGTCATTCTGCCGCTGGTCAAGCGGATGGGCGCCAAGCTGATCGCCGTCACGGGCAACCCGGAGTCCTCGCTTGGCAAGCATGCCGACGTGGTGCTCAACTCGCACGTCGATGTCGAGGCTTGCCCGTTGAACCTTGCTCCCACTGCCAGCACCACCGCGCAGATCGCGCTGGGCGACGCGCTGGCCGTGGCCGTGCTCGACGCGCGCGGCTTCGGTGCCGAAGATTTCGCACGCTCGCATCCGGGCGGGTCGCTCGGCCGCAAGCTGCTGACGCACGTACGTGACGTCATGCGCGCCGGCGATGCCATCCCCCGCGTGAACGAAGACACGCCGCTGTCGCAGGCGCTGATGGAAATCACACGCAAGGGCATGGCGATGACCGCCGTGGTCGATGCGCAAGGCCGCGCCGTGGGCGTGTTCACCGACGGCGACCTGCGCCGCCTGCTCGAAACCCCACGTGACTGGCGCACCGTGCCCATCCACGAGGTCATGCACAGCCACCCGCGCTCCGTCGGCCCCGATCAGCTCGCCGTCGAAGCCGTCGAAGTCATGGAGACGCACCGTATCAACCAGTTGCTGGTGGTCGATGCCGCCGGCGTGCTGGTCGGCGCGCTGCACATCCACGACCTGACGCGGGCCAAGGTCATCTGACCCGCCCACGCCGCTGATGACCACCCCGGCCGATCCTGTCCACAGCAACATCGACGCACGCTTTCCGCAGGCAATGGAACGCGCCGCGCGCGTGCGCCTGATGGTGTTCGATGTGGATGGCGTGTTGACCGACGGCCGCCTGCTCGTGGGCCCTGAGGGAGAAATCAGCAAGGCGTTCGACACGCTCGACGGCCACGGCATCAAGCTGCTGGCACAGGCCGGCATCACGTCGGCCATCATTACCGGGCGGCAATCCGAAATCGTCGCCTGGCGCGCCGGGGAACTCGGCATCGAACATCTGTACCAAGGCGTAGCCGACAAGCGCGAGGCGTTTGCCCACCTGTTGGCGGCCACGCAACTTGAGGCCACCGACGCCGGCTACATGGGCGACGACTGGCCCGACCTGCCGGTGATGACGATGGTGGGCTTTACCGCCTGCCCCGCCCAGGCCCATGTCGAACTGCGCAGCCGCGCTCACTATGTCGCGCAAGCCACGGGCGGACGCGGCGCCGTGCGCGAGGTGGCCGACCTGATCCTCAAGGCACAAGGCGCCTACGACGCCCTGCTTGCGCAATTGTTGCAAGCCCCGCAAACCTTCTGACTCCATGGCCAGCGAACGCTCCCAACGCCTCGTCTCCACCGTGCTGCAGGTCATGCTGCGCGGGCTGCCGATCCTGCTGATGGCGATTGTCTGCGGCGTCACGTTCCTGCTCGTGCAGGTCAACACGCCACAAACCGACGAAACCGCCACCCAGCCCAAACGCCACATCGCCGACTACACCATGGACGGCATCTCAGCTACGGCGCTGGACGAGACCGGCACGACCAAATACCGCTTCACCGGCGTCCACATGAATCACTATGAGGACGACCTGACCTACGACGTCACGTATCCCGCGCTGCGCGTATATGCGCCCGACCGCCCCCAGGTCACCGCCCGTGCGGACCTGGGCAAGATGAACGGCGACGGCACCATCATCGATCTCTACAACAACGCCAAGGTCATCCGCGCGCAGGGACCCGACGCCCGCCAGGACCCGCTGATGACGGCCGATTCGACCTACTTCCAGGTGCTGCTCAACGACGACGTCGTGCGCACCGACAAGCCAGTCGAGCTGCACCGTGGGCCGTCGATCATGAACGCCAACGGCCTCACCTTCAACAACGTGACGCGCCAAGTACAATTGCTGGGCAATGTGCGCGGCCGAATCGAAGGGCTTGGGGCGCCGAAGCAGTAAACTCTGCCCCCGACACCTGACAACGCCCACCGACCGCGCCCTTCTCCGACGTGATCCCCATGACTGACTCCCTCCGTGCTGCCGGCCTCGCCATCGTCGCTGCGCTGCTGCTCCCGGCCCTGCCCGCACACGCCGAGCGCGCCGACCGCGACAAGCCGCTCGTCCTTGAAGCCGACAACGCCAGCTACGACGATCTGAAGCAGGTCTATCACTTGACCGGCAACGTGGTGCTGACCAAGGGCACCATGGTGCTGCGCTCCGACCAGGCCGATCTGCGCACCGATCCCGAGGGCTACAACTACGCCGTCGCTACGTCCAAACCCGGCAATCTCGCGTTCATTCGCCAGAAGCGGGACAACGTCGACGAATACATCCAGGGTTGGGGCGAGCGCATCGAATACGACGGCAAACAAGAGATTTCCAAGCTGATCACCCGTGCACGCATGGAGCGCCTGCAAGGCGCGACGCAGCTCGACGAGATCCGCGGCGCCGTCATCACGTACGACGGTCAGAAGGAGTTCTACACGGCCTCCGGCGGCGCGGAAAACGCCACCTCGGCCAACCCGTCGGGCCGCGTGCGCGCCGTTCTCGCACCGCGCACAAGCACGCCTGCCGCGCCGGCATCTACCCCGGCCGCCAAGCCCTGATCCGCACTGCCTGTCTTTTCTGTTTCGCTTATGTCTGCCACCACCCTCGCCCCCAAAACTGCAGCGCCGCAGGCCACGACTTCCAGCACGCTGGTCGTCCGCCATCTGAAGAAGCGCTACGGCACGCGCACGGTGGTCAAGGACGTGTCGCTTGACGTGAAAAGCGGCGAGGTCGTCGGCCTGCTCGGCCCCAACGGAGCGGGTAAGACGACTTCGTTCTACATGATCGTCGGCTTGGTGGCGCTGGACGCCGGCGACATTGTGCTCGACGGCGAACACATCAGCCGCCTGCCGATCCACCAGCGCGCGCGCATGGGCCTGTCGTATTTGCCGCAGGAAGCGTCGGTGTTCCGCAAGCTCAACGTGCAGGAAAACATCCGCGCGGTGCTCGAGCTGCAGGAGCAGAACGGCAAGAAGCTGTCGCAAGACGAAGTCAATCGCCGCCTCGACGGCCTGCTCGACGACTTGCAGATCGCCCACTTGCGCGACAACCCCGCACTGTCGCTCTCGGGTGGTGAACGCCGCCGCGTGGAGATTGCCCGCGCGCTGGCCTCATCGCCACGCTTCATCCTGCTCGATGAACCCTTTGCCGGTGTCGACCCAATCGCGGTAGGCGAGATTCAACGCATCGTCAGCTTCTTGAAAGACCGCAACATCGGCGTGCTGATCACCGATCACAACGTGCGAGAAACGCTGGGCATCTGCGATCACGCCTACATCATCAGCGAAGGTACCGTGCTCGCCGCGGGCATGCCGGAGCAGATCATCGAAAACGAGGATGTACGCAAGGTGTATCTGGGCGATAACTTCCGGATGTAAGCCACGACGCACGCCTACGCCTTAAGGACGTGCGAAGGGACGTGGTAAGGCCGCACCTTAAAGCAAAATCCGTTCCATCGGCGAAGTGTTGGGCATAGAATAGCCCGCATGAAACAGTCGCTCCAGCTCCGCCTCTCTCAGCATCTCGCGCTCACGCCGCAGTTGCAGCAATCGATTCGATTGCTGCAACTGTCGACCATCGAACTGCAGCAGGAAGTTGAGCAAGCCCTGACCGAAAACCCGCTGCTGGAGCGGGAAAACGAGTGGCTCGACACCTCCGCCCGCATTGGCGCAGACGGCTCCGTGAACGCGCTGCAAAGCAACAGCGCCACACCCCTGCCCACGGAATCGCCTCCGCCTGCACCCAACGGTGGCGACAGCAGCGACAGCGCCGACAACAGCTACGAGAACGGCCACGACAGCGGCGCCGATTTCGACAGCGATTACGGCTCCGACCGCTCGGACTGGAGCCTCGACGATTTCGCCCGCAAGCCGCAATCCGACGAAGACGATCGCGCGCCACTGCAGTTGCGCGAAGCCGAGCAAAGCCTGCGCGAATTCCTCATGGAACAACTCGCGCCGCTCAAGCTCTCGATGCGCGACAAGGGTCTCGTCATCTTCCTGATCGAGTCGCTCGACGACGAAGGCTACCTCTCTGGCACGCTCGACGAAATCCTCGCCGATCTGCCTGCCGAACTTGAAGTCGAGCTTGACGAACTGCAAGCCACGCTGCGCATGCTGCAGAGCTTCGACCCGCCGGGCGTCGGCGCGCGTTCAGCTGCTGAATGCCTGTCATTGCAATTGCATCGGCTCGATTCGCCTGCGAAGGCGCTGGCGCTCACCATCGTCAATCAGCATCTCGAACTGCTGGCCGCGCGAGACTACACACGCCTGAAGAAAGCGCTGTCCGTCGACGAGCCCGCACTGAAAGCAGCGCATGAGCTGATTCGTTCACTGGCACCGTTTCCGGGTCATGCATTCGGGCGTGCTGAAGCGGATTTCGTGGTGCCCGACGTGATCGTGCGCAAGACCAGCGCAGGCTGGATGGCGCAACTGAACCCCGACGTCATGCCGCGCCTGCGTATCAACGACATGTACGCGCAGATCCTGCGCAGCAGCCGCGGTGAGTCGGGTGCCGCCAATCTGCAGCAGAAGTTGCAGGAAGCACGTTGGCTGATCAAGAACATTCAGCAGCGCTTCGATACGATCCTGCGTGTCTCGCAAGCGATTGTCGAACGTCAAAAGAGCTTCTTCACGCACGGCGAAATCGCCATGCGCCCCTTGGTTTTGCGGGAAATAGCCGATACACTGGGTCTACACGAGTCCACGATCTCCCGTGTGACGACCAACAAATACATGGCGACCCCGATGGGGACGTTCGAGTTGAAGTACTTCTTCGGCAGCCATGTATCGACGGAAACCGGCGGGGCCGCGTCATCCACTGCGATACGCGCGCTCATCAAGCAACTTGTAGGAGCCGAAGACCCGAAGAATCCTCTGTCCGATAGCAGAATTGCCGAGCTGTTAGGCGAACAAGGATTCGTGGTGGCCCGTCGGACGGTGGCCAAATACCGCGAAGCCCTCAAGATCCCTGCAGTGAATTTGCGCAAGTCTTTATAGCCGCATCGCGGGCAGTTCCGGTGCGGCTCATCTTGAGAAGGAGAACCGCTATGAACTTCAAACTCAGTGGACACCACCTGGACATCACGCCCGCTTTGCGTGAGTACGTGGAAACGAAACTGGAGCGTGTGATCAGGCACTTCGATCAGGTGATTGGCGTCAGCGTGTTGCTATCGGTCGATAACCACAAGGAGAAGGATCGGCGTCAGTACGCGGAAATCAACTTGCACCTCAAGGGTAAGGACGTCTTCGTCGAATCACACCATGAAGATCTTTATGCGGCCATCGACCTACTCGTCGATAAACTGGACAGGCAAGTGATCAAGTACAAGGACCGCGTGCAAGGGCACGATCGCGACAGCATGAAGCACCAAGCCTTCCAGGCCGTGCAGATGCAGCAATAGCAGGACGGCACCGCAAAAACCGCGCCCCGAGTTGGCGCGGTTTTTTTATGCCGTGGTGCATTCGTGACGAATCCGATTGCAACGGATTTAAGTCGGGCTAAAATCTGACGAAAGTATGAATGCTGGCGTGGCGCGGCTTTTGGCGCGACGCTGGCTAAAACAGGGTCGATGCCGTGCGCACAGTGCCGGCACCGGCTGATCGCAGCCCTGGGGGATTCGCCTCTCTGCCCTGCGTGGTGCACCGCTGGTGCACCGCACAAAGCTGCGCGGCACGTGGTCTATAATGACCTCATTGTCCGCGCGCCATTTTGGTGCAGAAGGACGCCGCTCATTTCACGCATTGCACATGAATCGCTTGGCCAAACTGCTGCCGCCCGGGAACATTGCCCTCGACGTCAGCGTAACGAGCAAGAAGCGGGTATTTGAACAGGCTGGCCTGCTGTTCGAGAACAACCACGGCGTGACGCGCGCAGTCGTCACCGACAACCTGTTTGCGCGCGAGTCGCTTGGATCCACGGGCCTGGGCGCCGGCGTGGCGATCCCGCATGGCCGCATCAAGGGGCTCAAACAACCGCTGGCAGCCTTCATGCGCCTATCCGAACCGGTGCCTTTTGAATCGCCGGACGGCAAACCTGTCTCGCTGCTGATTTTTTTGCTGGTGCCCGAACAGGCCACCCAGCAGCATCTGGAAATCCTCTCTGAAATCGCCCAGCTGCTGTCCGACCGTGACATGCGCGAAGGCCTCGCCACCCTGCCGTCGCCCGAGGCGATTCATCAGCTATTGACCGACTGGCGGCCCTGATCGCAGCGCGATCGGTGGCAAGCGCAACCGATTGCGAACGCGCTATGCCCCGTCGGCACCACCGTGCCCTGCTATGGAACTGACCGGCGTCATCGCCCAATCGATCTTTGACGACAACGCAGCTGATCTAAAGCTGTCGTGGGTCGCCGGCTTGGAGGGCGCAGACCGCGCGTTCGATGTGGATTTCGCCAAGGAGGCGACATCTGCAGCTGACCTAGTCGGGCACTTGAACCTCATCCACCCGAATCGCATTCAGGTGCTCGGCAAGCCCGAGATCACCTACTACCAGCGCTTGTCGGAAGAAAACCGCAAGCGCCAGATGGGCGAGTTGATCCTGCTGGAACCGCCCTTTCTGGTGGTGGCCGATGGCGTGGATCCGCCGCCCGATCTGGAACTGCGCTGCACACGCTCGTCCACGCCGCTGTTCACGTCGCCGATTTCATCGGCCGCGGTCATTGACCATCTGCGCTTGTATCTGTCTCGCATCTCGGCACCGCGCGTGACGATGCACGGGGTGTTTCTCGACATTCTCGGCATGGGCGTGCTGATCATGGGCGATTCGGGCCTGGGCAAAAGCGAACTGGGCCTGGAGCTGATCTCGCGCGGTCACGGTCTGGTGGCCGATGACGCAGTCGATTTCGTTCGCCTCGGGCCGGACTTTATCGAAGGCCGCTGCCCGCCGCTGCTGCAGAATCTGCTGGAAGTGCGCGGGCTGGGCCTGCTCGACATCAAGACGATCTTCGGTGAGACGGCGGTGCGCCGGAAGATGAAGATCAAGCTGATCGTGCAGCTCGTGCGCCGCAACGATGGCGAGTTCGAACGTCTGCCGCTCGATTCACAATACCTCGATGTCCTCGGTCTGCCGATCCACATGGTGAAGATCCAGGTGGCAGCCGGCCGCAACTTGGCCGTGCTGGTCGAAGCTGCCGTGCGCAACACCATCCTGCGCCTGCGCGGCATCGATACGTTGCGCGACTTCATGGACCGCCAGCGCGCCGCCATGCAAGCCGAAGCCGCTTCCCACTCGCCTCAGGGTCGCCTGCTTTAACAAAGTCGCCACAAAGTTTCGCTATCGGGCCGGTTTTACCCTAGTTTTCGTTACGAAACGTCAACCTGACATGCGACCACTCCGTTGTGGGAAGGAATGCGCCGAGCACACACGCGGCGGCGTTCATCGCGAGCGCGGCGGCTTGTTTTCGCCCGCTCTTCTGACGGTACCAAGGAGAATACGACGATGAAACAACTGATTGCCGCTTGCGCCCTGGCGCTCCCGTTCCTGGCCGGCCAAGCTTTCGCCCAAGGCAGCGCACCCGCAGCCGCGCCAGCCGCACCTGCTGCCGCCCCGGCAGCCAAGAATTCGCAGCAAGACAAGATGAAGCAATGCAACATGGACGCCGCTGGCAAGAAGGGCGACGAGCGCAAGGCTTTCATGAAAGGCTGCCTGTCGGACAAACCGGCTGCGGCCGCCAAGCCGATGACGCAGCAGGAAAAGATGGCAGCCTGCTCCAAGGCCAACAAGGGCAAGAAGGGCGACGAGTACAAGAACGCCCAGAAAGCGTGCCTCTCGAAGGGCTGAGCATTCCCTTAACCTCGCTCGAAAAAAGGCGGCCGGATCGGTCGCCTTTTTTGTTGGTCGCTGCTTTGCAACACAGGGATGCTATCCTCGCGGCATGCGGATCATTCTCATCACCGGTATGTCGGGTTCAGGGAAATCGGTCGCCCTGAACGTGCTCGAAGACGCAGGCTACTACTGCGTCGACAACCTGCCCGCGCAGTTCATCCCCGAACTGGCGCGCTATCTGGCGGACCAGGGTTATACGCATCTGGGCGTGGCCACTGACATCCGCAGCCGGGAATCGCTGCGCAAGGTGCCCGAGACGGTCACCGTGCTGCGCAAGGAACACGACGTGCGCATGCTGTTTCTGACAGCAAGCACGAATGCCCTGGTGCAGCGCTATTCCGAGACGCGCCGCCGGCATCCGCTATCGATCCGTAACGGCCGCCCCGATACCGCTGCCAACGTGCAAGCGGCCGCCAAGGGCCTCGACACCTCGCTCATCGAAGCGATCGAAATGGAGCGGGAGCTGCTCAGCCCGCTGGCCGATCCGGCGCATCGCATCGACACCAGCACACTGCGCACGAACGCCCTGCGCGCGTACATCAAAGAGTTCATCAGCGACGAGCCGCATGACATCACCTTGATGTTCGAATCGTTCGGCTTCAAGCATGGCGTGCCGACCGATGCTGATCTCGTCTTCGACGTGCGTTCGCTGCCGAACCCGTACTACGACACGCAATTGCGTCCACTCACGGGCCGCGATCAACCCGTCATCGATTTCCTGCAAAGCCAGCCGATGGTGCTTGCGATGGCAGAGGACATCCGCGCCTACGTCGAAAAGTGGCTGCCGAGTTTCATCGCCGACAACCGCAGCTATTTGACCGTCGCGATCGGCTGCACGGGCGGCCAGCATCGTTCCGTGTACATCGCAGAACGGCTTGCCACGTACTTCCGTGCGCATGGTAATGTGTTGGTCCGCCACCGCGAATTGGCCGTAGACGGCTGAACCGCGCGCCAGACACATTCACCGCGCCGGCCAGCCTCATTTGGATGCGGCTTCTTGCGCGGCGCCACGCGAAAGTCTTGCCGCTGTCTGCTGAAAGTCCGTCCATGCAAGAAGACATCGCTCTCTCACCGTTCTCGCCGTTGCCGCCGCTGCCCACCGAGCTGTCGCTGTTTCCGCTGCATACGGTGCTGTTTCCCGGCGGCCTTCTCCCCCTGCGCATTTTCGAAGCCCGCTACATCGATATGGTGCGCACGTGCCTGCGCGACAAGACGCCGTTCGGCGTCTGCCTGATCGAGCGCGGCAACGAAGTGGCCACTACAGACGGCACGACCGTACCAGTTGACGTGGGCTGCATCGCCCACATCGTCGAATGCGACATGGAGCAACTCGGCCTGCTGATGATCAAGGTGCGCGGCACACAGCGCTTCAAGATACTGTCGTTCGAGACTACGCCCGACGGCCTCATGCGCGGTACGGTCGAGCCCATCGGCGCAGACGTGGAAGACTGCAAGGGCGAACTTTTCGACGACTGCGTGGGTGCCCTGCGCCGCATCATCACCACACTCGGATCACGCGAAGATGGCAACGTCCCGATGGCGGAACCCTATGAGTGGACCAGCCCAAGCTGGGTCGCGAATCGGCTTTGCGAACTGCTGCCGGTGCCACTCAAGGCCAAGCAGAAGCTGATGGAACTGATGGACGCCGGCATGCGCATCGAGATCGTCCATCGCTACATGAAGCAGCATCACATTCTGTGATGCCGTATCAGCCAACCCAGGCCGGGTTGGCTAGATCAGGCTTGGCTGCACCAGCGTCTCCAGCGCCAACTTCACCGGCGCGGGCAATCCCACTGAATTGAGTTGGGCAAGCGGTACCCAGCGCCAGTCGTCGTCGAGCTCGGCGGGCGTGCCGATCTCTGCGCGCAGCAAGTGCATTTGCAGGCGGAAGTGCGTGAAGGTGTGCGTAAGCGCGCCTGCCATTTCTACGGTCGAGACCGCGCCATATACCTGCGCGGCGCGACGCACGGTGCCCACATCCAGCGGATGCTCATCCAGCGCGTCGTCCATCTCGCCCACCAGCGGCAAAGACCACAACCCGCCCCAGATACCGCGTTGCGGACGACGCTGCAGCAAGACCGCGTCGGCGTGCAGCGCGATGACGAGCGTCGCGGCACGCTCAGGTATCGCCTTACGCGGGCGCGGCACGGGCAACTCCATCACGCGATCGGTACTGCGCGCTTCGCATAGCGATTCGAGTGGACAGGCGCGTTCGCCCGTCAGGCATGCCGGTTTGCCACGCGTGCAGACGGTGGCCCCTAGGTCCATCAAACCCTGCGTGTACGGCTGAATGCCTTCGGCTGGCGGCAGCACGGTTTCAGCGATGCGCCACATGGTGTCTTCCACGCGCTTGTCACCAGGAAAACCGTCGATGCCGAACACACGGGCAAACACGCGTTTGACGTTGCCGTCCAGAATGGCCGCGCGCACGCCGTACGAAAACGCTGCGATGGCCGCCGCGGTCGAGCGGCCAATGCCCGGCAGCGTCGCAAGCACGTCGGGATCGCGCGGGAAGATGCCGCCGTACTCCGCCACCACGATCTGCGCGCAGCGATGCAGATTGCGTGCGCGCGTGTAATAGCCGAGACCGGCCCACGCTGCCATCACGTCGTCCGCAGGCGCAGCGGCCAGCGCCTGCACGGTCGGGAAGCGCTCGATGAAGCGTGCGTAGTAGCCCAGCACCGCGCTCACCTGCGTCTGCTGCAGCATGATCTCTGATAGCCAAGTGCGATACGCATCGCCGGTGTTCTGCCATGGCAAGTGATGGCGGCCATGACGCTGCTGCCAAGCGATGACGCGCACGGCGAAATCATCGGGAAGGGAAGGCAAAGCGGCAGCGGGTTGCGCGGCGCGGCGCGTGCGGCGGGGGGTGGCGGTCATGCGTGTGATGAGGAAACGGCGAGCTGAAGATGCGCGCTGGCGGCGATCCTACCAGAACGAAAAAAGCGCCCGCAGGCGCTTTCTCCGTGACCAACGATGCGCGTCAGGCCGCGAACGACTGCCGCTCCAGAATTGTTCCAGCCGCAAGAATGCGATCGGTGTACTGGGCGATCGTGCCGCTGCGCTCATCCAGCGTATTGAGCAGCGCTTCGAGCTCGGTGATGCGCGCTTCCAGCGTATCGGTCGCCTCGTGAATGCGCTCGATCGAATCGACACGCTTGCGCAGTTGTTTCTGGTGATCGCGCACCTGTGCTTCGAGCGGTGTCATGACCGACTTCAGCCAGATCTCGATGTCGCGGTTCATGTCCTGGAAGGTATCCAGCACGCGGCTGGCCACCGTCGAGAACGCGCCGTGCACGAGCTGCGGCTTCGGACGCGTCAGGAAGCTGAATGCGCCGAAATGGTTGTGCGCCAGTTGCAGCGTCTCTTTCAGATCAGCGTCGTAGCGCGTGCCCAGGAAGCGCAACGGCGGCGACAGCGTGAAGCCGTGCTCGGCGTTGAACTTCTTGTACATGCCATCGACCATCTGGTGCAGTTGATCGATGCGGTTGGCGGCATCGCGCACCAGGCCGGTCAGATGACCGAACAGCTTGTCCATGTCGTCGCGCAGGCCGCGCGAGAACACGCGCTCCTTCATCTTCTCGCGCGCCTCGCGCATGGTCGAGCGGATCTGCTTGAGCTGCACGCTCTTGATGATCTCCGCGCTGTGGCGGCCGAACACCGTACGCAGCGCCTGGAACTTGGCGATGCTCTGCTCGAACTCTTCCTTCTCGCCCTGCACGCGCATCAGCATGTGCTTGACCATCGTGTGGTTCTTGCCGCGCAGGCCGCGCAGTTCGAACAACTGCTCGACGATGTCGCGGCGGCGCATCTGCAGCAGTTGCTGCGCGCCGGTGGCCATGTCCTTCACGGCCAGTTGAACCTGCTCGGTCACGATCTCGCGACGCTGCGGAATCAACTGATCCGACAGCACCGACTCCAGCTCCGGCAGCCGGCTCTTGGCCAGCAGCTCATGGTCATGGCTGACCTTGGCGACCAGACCCTTCTGCGCCGACACCGGATACACGCGCTCGACATCGATATCGAGCACCTGCGCCGTCGTCATGATCTGGCGGCTGACTTCGTTCTCGACTTCCTCTTCGGACTTCAGCGGATCCCACAGGCCATCGACCTTGTTGAGCACTGCGATGCAGCCTTTGCGCTGGCCACCGCCCACGTGCGAGCGCCACAGCTCCAGATCGCTCTTGGTCACGCCGGCATCCGCTGCCAGCACGAACACGACGACGTGCGCATCCGGAATCAGGCGCAGCGTCAGCTCCGGCTCGGTACCAATCGCGTTCAGGCCCGGCGTATCCAGGATCACCAAGCCCTGCTTGAGCATCGGGTGCGGGAAATTGATGATCGCGTGACGCCACTTCGACACTTCAACCGTGCCCGCGGCATCCACCGAGAACGCAGCGTCGGGATCGGCATCGTTGTATAGGCCAAGCTGCTCGGCTTCTTCCTTGGGCACGCGCACGGTTTCCACCACGTGGCGGAACGCTTCGAGCATGCCTTCGGGCGACGACGGATCGAGCGGCACCGACAGCCAGTGGCTGCCCGCATCGCGAAAATCGGCCGTCGATGCATCATGCAGACGCGTCTCGATCGGCAGCAGGCGGATCGACGGCGGATAGCTTTCGTCGTACATCAGCTCGGTCGGACACATCGTGGTCCGGCCCGCCGACGACGGCAAGATGCGGCGGCCAAAGTCCGCAAAGAAGATGGCGTTGATCAGCTCACTCTTGCCGCGAGAGAACTCGGCAATGAAGGCGACCTTGAGCTTGTCGCTGCGCAGGACGCCGCGGATGCGCTGCGCGCGCATGTCAGCCTGGGCGTCGTACAGCTCCTGGGCTTGCAGCCAGTCTTGGAATTCCCCCACCGACTGCAGTACCGAAGCGCGCCAGGCGCTGTACTGCTCGAACTGTGTGCTCAGTGTGTTGTTCATCGTTCTGTCTTATTGTGTGCGCGACCCGACCGCAAAAAAATGCGCGCGCCCCTCGACATCGCTGTTCCGCTCAATTACGGCACAGAAATGCACAAATTTAGGTGGAACGATACAGGGAACCGCCCGCTTCCGGGCGAACTTTCCGCAAGGTTCTCCAGCCCGGGCAGACAAGTGTTGCGGGATGCCATCGGCGGCCAGACACCCCACTTCAAAAACCTTGCGAAATGACGACCAGATCGCTCCAGCGTGACGTTTCCAGGCGGCTTTCGATGCCCCTGGCAAGGCGGTCAGCGCTGGCAGGTGGGGCAGTAGAAAGTGGAGCGCTGGCCCTGGACGATCTGGCGGATCGGCGTGGCGCACACTCGGCACGGCAGACCAGCGCGGTCGTACACGAAGGCTTCGAGCTGGAAGTAGCCGCTTTGCCCATCTGACCCGACAAAGTCGCGCAGCGTGCTGCCGCCCCGTGCAATGGCATCGGCCAACGTGGCGCGAATGGCATCGGCCAGCGCCGCATAGCGTGGCCGGCTGATGCGGCCCGCCGCCGTGGTCGGACGGATCCCAGCGCGGAACAGACTCTCCGAACAATAGATATTGCCGACGCCGACCACGATATCGCCTGCCAGCAGCGCCGACTTGATGGCAACCCGGCGCCCGCGCGTGCGGGCAAACATCCAGTCGCCGTCGAATCGCGCATCGAACGGCTCAATGCCGAGATTACGCAGCAGCGGGTGTTCGGCCAAGCCGGCTTCGTCCCCGGCGTGCCAGAGCACGGCGCCGAAGCGGCGCGGATCCCGATAGCGCAGTGTGATGGGTACGCCAGTTGCGTCGGCGAGTTCGATGTCGACGTGATCGTGCGGGCCAGGCGGCACGGGCGCCTCCAGCACGCGCAACGTGCCGGTCATGCCCAGGTGGATCAACAGCCAGCCGCCTGTAGCCTCGGCATCGGCCTGGCTTGCGGATTGGCTTACCGCGGGCATGCATTCGATGAGCAGGTATTTACCCCGGCGCAGCAAGCGCGTGACAGTGAGGCCCGCGAGCAACTTCGGCAACGCCGGATCGATCGGCCAGCGCAAGCCGTGATGGCGCACCACTGCGCGCACGATACGTCGCCCCGTAATATGCGGTAGCAAACCCAGGCGAGTGACCTCGACCTCCGGCAACTCAGGCATCGAACCTCCATCCCATGTGCTGCTCCAACCTTTTTTACGATGCGGGCGATTGTAGCGGTCAGGCTACAATGCCCCGAACCCCCATCCGGAGCTTCGAGACCATGCCTCACGCCCTCTCCCGTTCGCCCGCGACGCAACGCCCGCGGCGATTCCTGCGCAGCCGAACGGCCCTTCTGGCCGCGCTGGTGGCAGGAGGGCTGACGAGCCTGCCGGCCTGGTCGTCGCAGTCGGTTGCCGGCACCCCGCTCCTTGCCCAGGCGGCCCAGGAAGGCGGCACGGGCGGCCGCGCAGCCATCCAGATTGAACGCTCGCGCCCGCGCACCGGCCTGCTGAATTCGGAGCGCACCGATCTGCCGCGTGTCGCGCTCACTGAAGACATCATGTACCGCGTGCTGGCATCGGAAGTGTCGCTGCAGCGTGGGCTGGTCGAGCCGGCGTATCGAACCTACCTCGCGCTCGCACAGGACACGCGCGACCCCCGCTTTGCCCAGCGCGCCACGGAAATCGCTTTTCTGACGCGTTCCCCCGCGCAAGCGCTGACCGCCGCGCGCCTGTGGGTGGAACTGTCGCCGACATCCATGCCGGCACGCCAGGTGCAGCAGCTCCTCCTGGTGGCCACGGGCCAGTGGTCGGACGTCGAGCCGATGCTGCAGGCGCAGTTGAACAAGGTCTCGCCCGGCCAGCGTGCCGATGCCCTGCTGCAATTGCAGCAGCAGATGTCCAAGAGCAGCGATCCGGCGGGCGCCGTAGGCGCGCTGCAGCGCATCGCCTCGCATGACATGCAGCGCCCAGAAACGCATCTGGCCTTGGCTCGCGCGAAGGTTGCCGCCAAGGACATCCCCGGCGCGCTGACGGAACTGGACACCGCGCTCAAGCTGCGCCCTGGTTATGAAGACGCCGCCATCCTCGCCGCAGAGTTGCGTGCCGACAGCGACCCCGATGCCGCCATCGCCGGTCTGCGCAGCTTCCTGAAAGCCGCGCCAGCCTCCATCGACGGCCACCTGGCGCTCGCCCGCATGTATCTCGTGCGCAATCAGCAGGACAAGGCGCGCGCTGAATTCGAAACGCTCAAGAAGATCGCGCCCAACGATGCGCGCATCACGCTTGCCCTGGGCCTGCTTAACCTGCAGCAGCGCCAGTACGACGACGCCGAGCGTTACCTGAAGGAATACGTCGCTGCCACCGCCAAGTTGCCCACGCTGAGCCCCGAACCCGGCTACCAGGGCCTCGCCCAGTTGGCCGAGGAAAAGCGCGACTACGCAGGCGCGCTGGGCTGGGTCGACAAGATCACCGGTTCCGCCAATGGCGACGCCGACGGTCAGACCGCGCTGGCAGCCGGCATCAAGCGTGGCCAGTTGCTCGGCAAGCTGCGTCGCATTGACGAGGCACAACAGACCTTCGACGAGCTCGTCGCCGATTCCGAAGACGTGCCCGACGGCCCGCGCCGCCAGGCCCTGATGGATGGCATCCGCCAAGCTGAAATCGGCATGCTGATGGACGCCAAGGCCTACGGCCGTGCCCGCGCCCGCGTCAACGAGCTGCTCAAGAGCGATCCGGACAACGTCGAATACACGTACCAACTGGCGATGCTCGAAGAGCACGACGGCCACTACGACAACATGGAAACGCTGCTGCGTAAGGTGATCGACCTGCGTCCGGGCCAAGCCATTGGCTACAACGCGCTCGGCTATTCGCTGGCGGATCGCAACGTGCGCCTGCAGGAAGCGCAGGAGCTGCTGGAAAAAGCCGTGTCGCTGGCGCCGGATGATCCCTACATCGCCGACAGCCTGGGCTGGGTCAAATACCGTCGCGGCGATCTGCCCGCCGCCACAGACATCCTGCGCAAGGCGTGGGCCGCCGCCCCGCAAGCCGAAATCGGCGCGCACCTGGGCGAAGTGCTGTGGCAATCGGGCAAGCAAGACGACGCGCGCCAGATCTGGACCGAAGCGTCCAAGCTCGACGTGAACGACACCACGCTGCGCGACACGCTGCGCCGCTTTGGCCAGCCGGTGCCGAATGTTCCCGTGAGTGCAAATTGATGGCGATGCGGTTCACACGCGCGCTTGGCGCGCTGATGCTCGGCGCTGGCTGCGCGCTGTTCAGCGGCTGCGCAAACTTGCGGCCAGCCAACGATCTTTTCGCCGGCACGCAAGACGCCGATGCCACCATTACGCGCTATCAGGGTCGCTTCTCAGCCCGTTACACGCAGAACAACGCCGAGCAAAGCGCCGTCGGCAGCTTCCTCTGGCGTGAGCGCGGGCCCAACGTGCAGCTTGAGCTGATGTCGCCGCTGGGCCAGACGCTGGCCATCGTCAGCCAGAGCAATCAGGGCGCCACGCTCGAACTGCCGAACCAGCCGCCGCGCCGCGCCCCCGAAGTCGACACGCTGATGCAGGATGCGCTCGGCTTTTCGCTGCCGGTCTCGGGCCTGCGCGACTGGCTGCGCGCTCGCCCTGCCCCCGGCACACCGGCACGCGTCGCACGTGATGCGCAATCGCGCCCCGAAACCATCGAGCAGAACGGCTGGACTGTCCATTACGTCGCCTGGACTGACGACGGCAACAATTCCGACGGCGCCAAGGCCAGCATCCGCCGACTCGATCTTGACCGCCCGCAAGGCACCAATGGACCGCTCTCGGTGCGGCTCGTGCTCGACCAGTAACGCCACGCTTCGCCATGTCTTCCGCACCCGTCGAGCTGCGTGATTGCCCTGCGCCCGCCAAGCTCAACCTCTTTCTGCACGTGGTTGGCCGCCGGCCCGATGGCTACCACCTGCTGCAAACCGTCTTCCAGTTGATCGACTGGTGCGACACGCTGGATTTCGCGCGCCGCACCGACGGCCGTCTCGTGCGCATCACCGATATCCCAGGCGTGCCCGCCGATGACGACCTCGTGATCCGCGCCGCGCGCCTGTTGCAAGCGGAAACGGGCTGCACCTACGGCGTCGACATCGCCATCGAGAAACGTCTGCCGATGGGCGGTGGCATTGGCGGTGGCTCGTCTGATGCCGCCACCACGCTGCTCGCGCTCAATCGCCTCTGGGGCCTTGATCTGCCACGCACGCAACTGATGTCGATCGGCCTCAAGCTCGGCGCCGACGTGCCCTTCTTTGTGTTCGGCCAGAACGCCTTCGCCGAGGGCATCGGCGAAGAACTCACACCCGTCACGCTGCCCCCGGCTGCCTTCGTGGTGATTCACCCACGCGTGCATGTGCCCACCCCCGCAATTTTTTCCGATGAAGGGTTGACACGCGATACGCCACTCACCATAATTACGGACTTTCCTGACCAACAAATTGTTTTCGCTTACGGTCGCAACGATCTGCAAGCGGTGGCGGAAAGGAAATACGGCGAAATCGCCCGAGCACTTGTCTGGCTGCGTCAATTCAGCCCTCTGGCAAGAATGACCGGATCCGGTGCCTGCGTGTTTGCTCCGTTCGACAACGTCGAGCATGCGCAAGCGGTAGCGGATCAGGTGCCTTCCGAATGGGAAGGTCGGTGTGCGGCAGGTCTGGCGCATCACCCGCTCGCAGGATTTGCTGTGTAAGGTTTGCAGTTATCGCTTCTGCAATGGAGGCGGTAACCAATAGGTTGTGTAGGGGCGTCGCCAAGCTGGTTAAGGCACCGGATTTTGATTCCGGCATGCGTAGGTTCGAATCCTTCCGCCCCTGCCATTTTCTTCCTCATGTTCCCAGCAATAGCCCGGTTGGTGCTTTAACTGACCGGCGCGTCTGAAGTCGAAAAACAGGTGCCCCGATGAGCAGCGAAGGCTTGATGGTTTTTACCGGCAACGCCAACCCGAAACTCGCCGAAGCTGTCGTCAAGCACCTAGGCATTCCCCTAGGCAAGGCCCTCGTCGGCCGATTCTCCGATGGTGAAGTTCAGGTCGAGATCCAGGAGAACGTGCGCGGCAAGCACGTATTCATCCTGCAATCCACCTGCGCCCCGACCAACGACAACCTGATGGAACTGATGGTGATGGTCGATGCGCTCAAGCGCGCGTCTGCCCGCCGCATCACGGCCGCCATCCCCTACTTCGGCTATGCCCGCCAGGACCGTCGCCCGCGTTCGGCGCGTGTGGCGATCACTGCCAAGGTCGTGGCCAACATGCTGGAGGTCGCCGGCGTCGAGCGCGTGCTGACGATGGACCTCCACGCTGACCAAATTCAAGGCTTCTTCGATATCCCGGTCGACAACATCTACGCGTCGCCGATCCTGCTCGAAGACCTGCGCAAGAAGAACTACGAAGACCTGCTGGTGGTGTCGCCTGACGTCGGCGGTGTGGTGCGCGCCCGTGCACTCGCCAAGCAACTCGGCGTGGATCTGGCAATCATCGACAAGCGTCGCCCGAAGGCCAACGTGGCTGAGGTGATGAACATCATCGGTGAAGTCGACGGCCGCAACTGCGTGATCATGGACGACATGATCGACACCGGCGGTACGCTGTGCAAAGCCGCGCAGGTGCTCAAAGAGCGCGGTGCCAAGCAAGTGTTTTCGTATTGCACGCATCCGGTACTGTCGGGCGGCGCAGCTGCCCGCATTGCAGACTCGGCGCTTGACGAAGTGGTCGTGACCGACACCATCCCGCTGCGCGAAGACGCCATCAAGTGCGGCAAGATCCGCCAACTCTCGACCGCGCCGCTGCTGGCCGAGACCTTCACCCGCATCGTGCGCGGTGATTCGATCATGTCGCTGTTTGCTGAGTAATTCGGCACCCGAGCGGCTTACTGTTATAATTCAAGGCTTTACTGCAGAAAACGTCGTTTAGACGGCACTTCTGCGGTGTCTGCGGGGCGCAATATGGCGCCCCGTTCACCAGACGGCTTGGTCGCGAGTCGTCTTTTCGTTTGGAGCAATCATGAAAGTTGTCGCTTTCGAGCGTAGCGTTCAGGGCACTGGTGCGAGCCGCCGCCTGCGCAATTCCGGCAAAACCCCGGCCATCATTTACGGCGCTGGCGCCGAGCCGAAGCTGATCGAACTCGATCACAACGCGCTGTACCACGCGCTGAAAAAGGAAGCCTTCCACTCGTCGATCCTCGACATCGAAGTGGCTGGCAAGGTGGAAAAGGCGCTGCTGCGTGACTTCCAACTGCACCCGTTCAAGCAACTGGTTCTGCACGTCGACTTCCAGCGCGTGTCGGCCAAGGAAAAGATCCACGTCAAGGTGCCGCTGCACTTCCTGAACCAGGAAACCGCACCGGGCGTGAAGCTGGGCCACGGCATCGTGAACCACATCCTGAACGACGTTGAAGTGTCGTGCCTGCCGGCCGACCTGCCCGAGTTCATCGAAGTGGATCTGGGTTCGCTGGAAATCGGCCAGACTCTGCACATCGCTGACCTGAAGCTGCCGAAGGGCGTGACCATCCTCACCCACGGTGGCGATGAGAACCCGGCTGTTGCCAACATCAGCGTGCCGGCTGGCGAGAAGTCCGCTGCCGCCGAAGAAGGCGCTGCTGCTGCAGGCGAAGACAAGCCGGCAGCCTAAGTTGCTGCACCTCGCACTTCGGTGCGAGCGAAAAAAGCCCGCCGAGCCTGTCTCGCCGGGCTTTTTTTCTGCCTGAGCGGGGCGAGCCGTACCGCTTTCAGGCTGCGGAAAGCAGCTATGCTTGTACGATCAAGGGGCGCTTCCCGCACCTCAACCTGATACGAATCGCATGATCAAACTCATCGTCGGCCTCGGCAATCCGGGCGCCGAATATGCGGCGACGCGACACAACGCCGGCTTCTGGCTGGTCGACCAACTCGCGCGCATCGGCAACGTGACGCTGCGCAACGAGACGCGCTTTCACGGCTATGCAGCCCGCGCCAACCTTTGGGGCCACGAGGTGTGGCTGCTGCAGCCGCAAACCTTCATGAACCGCTCCGGCCTGGCCACCGTGGCATTGGCCCGTTTCTACAAGGTCATGCCCGATGAAATCCTGGTCGTGCATGACGAACTGGATTTGCCGCCCGGCGCTGTCAAACTCAAGCTCGGGGGCGGTTCCGGCGGGCATAACGGCCTGAAGGACATTGCCGCACACCTGACCACGCAACAGTTCTGGCGGCTGCGGCTGGGCATCGGCCACCCGCGCAACCTGTTGCCTCCGGGCACGTCACCATCCGGCCAGCATGACGTTGCCAACTTCGTGCTCAAAGCGCCTCGCAAGGAAGAGCAGGACCTAATCGACCGCGCCATCGATCAGAGCCTGGATGCGCTGCCCGAGCTGATTGCCGGCAACGCCGAGAAAGCCATGATGTGCCTGCACACCGCACGCTGATCCGCCGACACCGAGGACACTGAGGACACCGCCATGACACCGTTTGCCAAACTGACCTCACGCGCCGCCGTGCTGGCGGGTCTGGCGCTCGGCCTGGCGGCTAGCCTGCCGGCGCAAGCGCAGGTGTATCGCTGCAGCGAGAACGGCCAGACGACCTATTCCGACCATCCCTGCGGTACGCGCGCGCAGCCCGTGCCGATGATCGACAACACGCCCAGCGCCGCCGACCAAAAGGCTGCCCGCGAACGCGCCAGCGCCGAAGCCGCCGAAGTGCAGCAGATGGAGACCGCGCGCCGCAAAGCGCAGGCTGCGGAAGACGCTCGCCAAGCCCAGATAGCCGCGCAGGCGGCAGAACAGGCACGCCGCGAGCAACGACAGAAAGTGGTGGTTGCGCAGGAAGGCGTTCGCTACTGCCATCGCGTCTACGTGGGCCCGTTGCCGTATCCGGCGCCTTACCCGCAACCGTATCCGACGCCGATGCCGGTCATTCGCCAACCTCCCGCACCGCCCGCTGGCGCGCTGCGCCAACCTGGCAATGGCCCGAAGCCGTTCGCACAAGCGCCGGTGGCGCCCACACCCATCGTGCCGCGCCCGCCGCGTCCGCATTACCCGCACTACCGCATCGTCTGCGAGCCGGGCTATGCGTACGAAGGGCCGGAAGATCTGCTGCCAATCCAGTAAACGGCCTGCCAACGAAACGGTAGGCACCAATGCAAAGAGACGACCAAAGCCGTCTCTTTTTTTTCCTCACGCCGCCCGCGGTGGTGCTGAGGTGAGCTGGGTGTACTTCTGCATCAACTGCTCGTGCGTTTCCTCATGGGCCGGGTCTTTGGGGATGCAATCCACCGGACAGACCTGCTGGCACTGAGGCTCGTCAAAGTGGCCGACGCATTCGGTACATTTGCCCGGGTCGATCACGTAGATCTCCGGGCCCATCGAAATCGCGCCGTTGGGGCACTCAGGCTCGCATACGTCGCAATTGATGCACTCATCGGTGATTATGAGCGCCATGATGCCTTCCTTGAAATGGCCGGCGAGCCCGCGCTCGCCAAAGCGTCATTTTATTCCGATTTCCCCGACCCTTCCGTCTTGCCGGTCTTTTCCTTGAGCCACTTTTCGACCGAGGGGAACACGAACTTGCTTACATCACCGCCAAGCACGGCGATTTCGCGCACGAACGTGCCCGAGATGAACTGGTATTGATCCGACGGCGTGAGGAACATGGTTTCCACGTCCGGCAGCAGGTAGCGGTTCATGCCGGCCATCTGGAATTCGTACTCGAAGTCCGACACGGCACGCAGGCCCCGCACGATGACGCGCGCGCCGTTCTTGCGCACGAAATCCTTCAAAAGGCCAGAAAAGCCTTCGACCCGCACGTTCGGGTAATGGCCGAGCACTTCACGGGCGATCTCGATGCGCTCTTCCAGCGCAAAGAATGGCCGCTTGTTCGGACTCTGCGCCACCCCGACGATCAGCTCGTCGAAGATGTTGGACGCACGCCGCACGAGGTCTTCGTGGCCGCGCGTGAACGGATCGAAAGTGCCGGGATAAACCGCGATCACCATGGTTCCTCCACCAAGGGGAAAAGAGCATCCGCAAGCGTCGGCGTGGGACATGGCCGCGCCGGTACTGCGTTCGGACACCGTTGCGTTATCGAGCGCGGCAGATCCCGAGCCTGCCGCCTGTGCCACCGATACCCACCGAGGGCACCCGCGTTGCAGGTGCCGCCCGATGCTCATGCATCGGTTGCGAGCGGCGTAGTTTAACCGTTTTTGCGGAGCAGCAAATGCGCATGCACCGCACCGGCGCGCAGGTGTTTGTGAAGCACCAGATCGGCAGGCAGCGCGATGCCGGCGGCTGGCTGATCGCCATGTGAATCAGTACTCACATCCACTAACGGCTGCGACGCTTCAACGTAGATCACGCCTCCTGGCTTGACCACCCGGGTTGCGGCTTCCAGTGCGCGCACCGTCCAGTCCTGTGCAAACGGCGGATCGATGAAAACCGCATCGAGCGCAGCATCGGGCTGGCGAGCGAGCCAGGCAAAGGCATCCCCGGAGACGATGTCGACCATGCGTGCGCCGAGCTTGTCGCGAATCGCATGCAACGCGCGCACGGCCGGGGCATGGTTTTCGATGAGCGTCACGTGCGCGGCGCCGCGCGAAGCCGCCTCAAAACCGAGCGCGCCGGTGCCGGCAAAGATGTCGGCGCAGCGCCAGCCCGTCAGATCCTGACCGAGCCAGTTGAAGACGGTTTCGCGGACGCGGTCGCTGGTCGGGCGCAGGCCGTCGGCGTCGACCACCGGGAGCGGCGTGCGCTTGTATTGCCCGCCGATGATGCGAACCTGCTGCGGCGCGCGCGCATGCGACGTGGCGGTCTTGGCCTTGGGGCCTTTGGAGCTGGAGGTACGAGGTGCCATGGGCGCGATTTTAGGGGCTGTTGCTCCATAAAACGAGCGCAAACAAAAACCGGCGGGAAATGCCGCCGGTTTTTTTGGATTCAGCCGCCGTGCGTCAGTTCGCGGCGGTTTTATCCGGACCGCCCACCACGATCGTCGCCATGGTCTGCGGTTGCAGTGCGCGCTGGAATGCCGTGCGCACCTGGTCACGCGTGACAGCCGCGATGCGCTGCGTCCACGTGTCCAGGTAATCGAGCGGAAGGTTGTACCAGCCGATGTTGGCCACGTTGTCCAGCAGCTTGCGGTTGCTGTCCAGGCGCAGCGGGAAACCGTTGACGAGGTTGTCCTTGGCGGCCTTCAGTTCCGCGTCGGTCGGGCCATCGGTGACGAACTTGGCAACCGTGTCACGCACCACGCCCAGCGCTTCCTCGGTCTGGTCCTTGCGCGTCTGCAGCGCCAGCTCGAACGGACCGGGCTGCGCAGCGGGCGCGAAGTAGCTGCCGATGCTGTACGTCAGGCCGCGCTTCTCCCGCACTTCATTGGTCAGACGCGCGCTGAAGCCGCCCCCGCCCAGCACGTAATTGCCGACCAGCAGCGGGAAGTAATCCTTGTCGCCGCGCGCAATGCCCGGTTGCCCGAGGATGATCGTCGCCTGCTGCGCCGGGTGCGGTATGCGGATCGTCTCCGCTTTCGCCAGCGGCATCTTCACGTCGGGCAGCGCCGGCGGCGTGGCACCGTCAGCGGGCAGGCCACGCGTGATCTGCTCGGCGATGGCCTCGGCTTCCTTGCGACTGATCGCACCGATGAGCGTTACCACTGCGCGCTTGGCCGTGTAGTTGGCTTGGTAGTAGCGCACGATATCGTCACGCGTGATGCTCTCCACCGTTTCCGGCGAAGCGGTCTGCCCATACGGATGCGTGCCGTAGATGGCCTTGCCGAATGCGCGCTCGGCCAGCACCGAGGGCTTGGTCAGCGACTCGCGAATGGCTGCCACGAGGCGCTGCTTGTCGCGCGCGAGCACGGCATCGGGAAAAGTCGGCGCCGAGACGATCTGCGTCATCAGCGCGATGGCCGGGCCGCGCTCAACGGGGTCGGACAGTGTGCGCAGGCGCAGGCTCGTGCGGTCGCCACCGGCGCCGCCGCCAAAGCTTGCGCCCACATCGGCAAACGCATCGGCAATCGCGGCTTCATCGCGCGCGGGCGCGTTGCCCTGCGCCGCGACGCCCTTGTCGAGCATGCCCGCTGTGAGCGAGGCGAGGCCCACCTTCGCAGCCGGCTCGTAGCGCGAGCCGGCATCCACGTCGAGGTTGATGTCGAGCATCGGAATCGACGGGCTCGGCACGAAAAACACGCGGGCGCCCGTCGGTGCCGTCCAGTGTTCGATGGGCAGCGCGGCCAGAGCACTCTGCGCCGCCGCTGCAACAATGGCGACCAGCGCCGTCTTCAGGGTCAGAGACATGGCGCGCATCAACGCAGCCCTCCTTCATCGCGCATGCCAGGAACAGGCTTGCGCGCCGGTTTGTTGGGATCGATCGGTTGCGGCAGCAGCGTGGCGACGACAAGGTTGTCTTCGCTGAAGTACGTCTGCGCCACGTGCTGGATCTGCGCCGACGTCACGGCCTTGATCTTCTCCAACTGGCGATCGATGGACCGCCACGACAGACCGCTCATCTCGTTCATGCCGATCTCCATGCCCTGACCGAACACCGAGTCGCGCTTGTAGATCTGCGCGGCCACAACCTGTGCCTTCACGCGCTTCAGTTCGGCATCGGTCACGCCTTCCTTGGCGATGCGCTCGATCTGCGCGCGCAGCGCCTGTTCAATCTCGGCGGTGGTATGGCCGTCGGCGGGCGTGCCGTCCATCAGGAAGATCGAGGGGCCGCGGTTCAGGCCGTCGTAGCCGGCGTTGACATCGTCGGCGATACGCTTTTCACCCTTGACGAGCTGGCTCGAGAGGCGCGCGCTGTCATAGCCATCGAGCACGGCCGACAGGACTTCCAGCGCGTACGGATCGACGTCTTTTTCCACATCGCTCAGGCGCGGCACCTTGTATGCCAGCACAACGTACGGGTTCTCGGCAGGCGCCTTCACCCAGATGCGTTTCACGCCAATCTGCTTGGGCTCTTCCTGTGCATAGCGGCGCGGCAACGCATGCGGCTTGAGCTTGCCGTAGGTGCGTTGCGCCAGGCGGAAAACTTCATCGGGGTTCACGTCGCCCGCGACGATCACGGTGACGTTGTTGGGCGTGTACCAGGCGTGGTACCAGTTCTGCGCGTCCTGCACCGTCATCGTGTCGAGATCGCCCGGCCAGCCGATGGTCGGGTTCCGGTATGGCGCAGCGTTGAACAGCGTGGCGAGCATCTGCTCATACACGGTGGAACGGGCGGAGTCGTCGATGCGCATGCGGCGCTCTTCCTTCACCACATTCATCTCCGGCTTGAACTCCTTGTCGGTCAGCTGGAGATTGGCCATGCGATCGGCTTCAAGTCCCATCACATCGGCCAGGTGCGACTTCTCGATCTGCTGGAAGTACATCGTGAAATCGCGCGTGGTCATGGCGTTTTCACGGCCGCCCAGCGCTGCCACGCGGCGGGAGAACTCGCCAGGGCCAACAGCCTTCGTGCCCTTGAACATCATGTGTTCAAGCATGTGGGCGACACCCGTGGTGCCGTTGTGCTCGTCGATGCTGCCGGCGTGATACCAGACCATGTGCGCCACGGTGGGGGCACGGTGGTCTTCCTTGACGATCAGTTGCAGCCCGTTGGGCAGCTTGTATTCGTGCGTGTCGGACTGGCTGGCGCCCACTTTGGCGCCGCTGGCGGTAGCCACCGGGCGCCCGGGCGCAGCAGCAAGTTCCTGCGCGCCAACATGGCCGGCCAGCAGGCCTGCCGCCAGGGCCGCCGCAGCCAATTGCCAGACTCGCGACCGAGCCCGGTTTGAAACGATTCGCATGGAAGAGCGCATAAGGGCTGTCTGATAAAATTCGACGTTTGATTCTAACGGCGAAATAGACTGCCTTTTACGATGTTTAGTTTCTGGAAGAAGCGCAAGGCAGAGCCCCAACCGGCCGCCGAACCCACGCCCGCAGCGGCACCCGAAGCCGCGCAGGCGCCTGCCCCGGCTGCCATCCCTGCGCCCGTACCTGCCCCGGTTGCTGCGCCCCAGCCCATCGCTGCACCCGCTCCCGCACCTGTCGCGGCGCCGGCCCACGTTGCCGTGCCGGACGCACCTGCTGCGCAACCTGCGCTCGACGTGCAAGCCGACGACGTCGAAACCGTGCCCACGCCAGCCGTCATCGAACAGGCCCGCAAGGGCTGGATGTCACGCCTGCGCTCCGGACTGTCGAAGACGAGCAAAGGCCTGACCACGCTCTTCGTCGGCGTGAAGGTCGACGAAGCGCTGTTCGAAGAGTTGGAAACCGCGCTGCTGATGGCCGACGCCGGTGTCGACGCCACCGAATACCTGCTGGGCGAACTGCGCCGCCGCGTCAAGGCACAGCGCATCGAAACCGCCGAGGGCGTGAAGACCGCCCTGCGCGATCTGCTGGTCGAACTGCTGCACCCGCTGGAAAAAACCATGGTGCTCGGCCGCGAGCAACCGATGGTGATCATGATCGCGGGCGTGAACGGCGCCGGTAAAACGACCAGCATCGGTAAGCTCTGCAAGCACTTCCAGACCTACGGTCAATCGGTGCTGCTGGCCGCGGGCGACACCTTCCGCGCCGCCGCGCGCGAGCAGCTCGTGATCTGGGGTCAGCGCAACAACGTCACGGTCGTGGCGCAGGAATCCGGCGACCCGGCCGCCGTGATCTTCGATGCAGTGAACGCTGCGCGCGCACGCGGCATCGACATCGTCATGGCCGACACCGCCGGCCGCCTGCCGACGCAGCTGCACCTGATGGAAGAACTCAAGAAAGTGCGCCGCGTCACCGCCAAGGCGATGGCCACGGCGCCGCACGAAACGCTGCTGGTGATCGACGGCAACACGGGGCAGAACGCTCTCGCGCAAGTCAAAGCCTTTGACGAAGCGCTGGGCCTCACTGGCCTGATCGTCACCAAGCTGGACGGTACCGCCAAGGGCGGCATCCTGGCCGCCATCGCACGGCAGCGGCCGGTGCCGGTGTACTTCATCGGCGTGGGCGAGCAGGTGGAGGATCTGCAGCCGTTTTCCGCGCGCGAATTTGCGGATGCGTTGTTGGGATAACGTCCTGCGAAACCTTGTTGCACAGAAACGCCCTGAATTGTTCAGGGCGTTTCCATTTGCGGTCGAACTTATCGGCGCTCAGCACCCACCAGCACATGGCATGTGTTAAGGCTCAACCTAGCCTCCGATCAGCATGCCCCCTACGCTGATTTCAAACCCCCGCCGAATTGGAATTGTCTGATTGAGATTCTGCGCATGGCGCTGCTCCAATGGAGCACTTCAGCGAAGTGCTCCATTGGAGATGGCAGATGCAAAACACACAATCCGGCAAGGTCTACGTCGTGGCGTTCAACGGCGCGAAGACAGCCAACGGCGGCGAGACCATTCAGGGCTCCAGCAGCGTCCGAGATAGCGGACACACGCTCCTGCTCGTGGGCGATGAGGCTGTCTACCCAGACGGCAGCGTGGCTGCCATTACCGCGGGTGCGGGCATGGCGATGGTGGACGACGACCGTCCCGTTGCGATTATTGGCAGCCCACTGAGCAACGGCGACACCATTGTTTCGTCGCCAATCACGGCCCTAACTTTCGATGAACCGGCGGACGCGCCCATCATCGGCCTGCTTGACCCGGCGTACCGTCCGGAGCCGGCGACCGGCAGCGTGATCTGAGGGGGCCGATCATGGAAGACATGCGCCCCGGCCTCAGGCATGGTGACTTAACAACGACGGGTGGCGTCATCATAGCCACCGGCAGGATGCGGTTCCACGGCAAAGAGGTGGCTGCGGAAGGGGATCTGGCAACTTGCCCAGCCTGCAAATCCATAGGCCACATAGTTAATGACGCCTGCCCAGCGTTCGGGCTTCCGGGCGGTCGCCAGCTCGCCATTCAAGGTGCGTGGATCTTCTGCAAATGCGCCAATCCCCCTCGCGCGATCGCTTCGACGGATAAGTTTCGGGTTGCGGTGAATCGGATGACTGCATCCGATGCCAAGTCCCAATCAAGCACGCACACCCCGATCTTCGATGAGCAATTCCTGCTGAAGGATCGCCAGGGCAATCCGCTATCAAATACGTACTACACGGCCAAGCTACCCAACGGGAAAATCAAACACGGGACCACTGATCAGTCTGGCCGCACAGAACGCATTAAAACCAATGATTCACTAAAAGTTTCCATTTACATTGGAAATCGGGAGAGCGTTTAATGCCGGATGCAATTTGCATTACCACAACCAACAACACCTCAGACTCCTGCGTTTCCGTTACCGTAACAAGATTATCGAAGCCATGGAAAGTATCAGATGAAGGACTGTCCTTCACCGCCACGTGGGAGTCAGGGGTGCTAAACGGGGTTAACTTTCAAGGGCATGTTGTTACGGACGGATTCATATTAAAGGCATATTACGATAATGTTGGAATCTTGACCGTTGGATGCGGACATAGAGTTCTTCAATCCGACAACATAACCGCCGGCCAAATCATTTCCCTAGAGCGAGCCAGACAATTTAAGAGGAAAGATATTTCAATTGCAGAACGCCGAATCAATAACGACGTACATGTTCCGCTTCTACAATATGAATATGACGCCCTGGTTAGCATTATTTACAATACCGGGGCCGGGCAAGGAGCAAACTCGTTGATTCAAAAAGTCAATACAGGTGACTACCCTGCAACGGCGAAGTTCCTGCCAGGCTATCGCGCTGGGACCAATAGAGGTGTGCAGGCAAGGCGCGCTTCGGAGGCACGACTTTTCACAACCGGCGTTTATGATGCATCTCACTAAAATAATCGCGCCAATCTTGGTAACCGTATCGGGCTTCGCCTTTTCCGCTTCGGATAACAAATCCGATTGCCTGAAACATCTTGGAGGCGGATATGGGGATGCGCAATGCTACCAAGAATCAAGAATCAATCTCACCAAAGAGAACGAGATAATTTATAAGAGTGTTTCGAAATCAATTCCCCATGGAAATTCTCATGCTCGACTATTGGACGAATACATGACTTCGCAATCGCACGCTGAAAAATTTTGCGAACTACAACGAGACGCTGGCGAAAAATGGGAAAAGAGTTCCGATGGATCTATGTATCCCGCAATTTATGAGGGATGCCTATATGAACTCAGGAAGGCACAAAATTCATTTCTTAAGAATCTTTTAGAAATGTCGCAATGGTAAAGAAGAGGCAGAATAAAAACATAGATAAAAGCAAAATACGCTTCTCAGCGGGATGTTTCCTTCTTCTCAATTCGAGATTCAGGAGTTATTGGCTTCTCGAGACGAAAGATCCGGTCAAGCACGGTGAAAAACGGCTTTAAGCCAAGGAGAGTCCATGAGGATTTCTGCCCCAATGCTTCTACTGAATGCCCTGGTAGCCACCGCATGCTCAAGAGAACATGCAGCTGCAGTGTGGACAACGAAGCAAAGTACCTCTGTCTATGCCTCAGAAGAGGACACCGAAGACCGGGTCTTGTTCACCTTGGTGCCCGGCGACGCATGCACCCCACTGCGCAGCGTGGTCATGAAGGTCTATCTCCACACCGAGATTCAGTGCAAGAAGGGGCATGGCTGGATCATCGACAGGCAGAATTTTGATATCCAGCCAGCCCGTATCAGAGCTGGGGCTGAGCAGCACTCCACGTCGTCGACAACGGACTGATGCGCCGGCTTCTACTTGCCGCGCTCTTTTTCATGGGCGCATCTTCAGCAGCAGTGCCGACGATCACTCAGCATCTCGGTTCCTTCTCTAACCAGCGCACTGTCGGGAGTACCGACGACCCACATACTGAGGGGTATAGCCTTGATCTTTACCGTGAGGGGAAACGGATCTTCGGAAAGCTGTGCGTGTCGACCGGGATCGAAACGCCGTGCGGCATCATCGATAACGCTCAGATCATCCCCTCGACAAGCGCCATCAGATTTCGGGCAAAGTTGTCGACCGGCACTGAGTTCAGCCGAAGCTCAGGTCCGCAAGGGCGCCCATCACGAGATCTTTTCGAGTTTGCCGGCACGATCGGCGCCAGCGCTGTAAAAGGTCGCCTCGTACATCGAAGCGGTTATGACGCGGAGAGCGCCATTCAATCTCAACGCATCGTGCTACGCCGAATCCATACGAGCACGTCGCCGGTCGGGTACGCCGAATGGTCCAAAGATCCCACCAACGTACCCGCTGATTGGTGACTTTCAACTTTTCGACAGATGGGCGGCGCCGCAGAAGGAAACGACGACGCCCCTCCAAACATTGGCTATGGCTCTGCGCCCCCAATCCCTTGCTCTATTTGCAAGCAATCGCAGCCCTGTCTTTTGCAATGCCGCCCGGCACAACATACGCCAACTGCCCGCACGTGCTCACCGGCAAGTCGAGCTATGAAGCTGAAACCTCACTCTCTGTTCCATCGCGTTCGACAGAAAATGTGTTTCGTAGAGCATTGAATGAACAAGCTGGCTTGGACTTTGACGAGGCAAAACTATTTTTTGACTGCTTGAAGGACGCGACCAAGCGCGATGACAAGAATGCCCTCAGTCGGCTCGTCCAATACCCCTTGCGCATCCATGCTCTAGACCGAGCAAGCAGCATCGCGACGCCGGCAGCATTTAGAAAGGAGTACCCGTCGATCTTCAACCAACGCGTGAAGGACGCAATCGAAGCACAACGATTTGAGGATGTATTCGTGAGCTACCGGGGCATCATGATCGGAAACGGCCAGGTTTGGATCAGCGGTATCACGGAACGAGGCTCAAGTAAGCCGACGATCAAAATCATCTCGATCAACACGCAGTGAGTCGTCTGATATTCACCTCACGTTCCAGCCCAGTTCAGCGCCACAGCGGCGAAGGCGTACCGATGAAAGTTTCCGTGATGTTGGCTACAGCAGCGATTGCCGTAATGACGAATGCTAGCGCTGCCAAGATTTTCGAAGACTACGACAGCTTCTACGTCTCGCGACCTCACAGACTTTTCGGTGCGCCAATCGAATTCGATCACAACTCCACCTATGCTGTGCAGGGACAACCCGGTAGCTATGTGAAGCTTCGGGCGTTTCTGGAAGGCACGCCTTTGCGCGTTGAGATTGCACAAGATCGCATCACCATCAATGGCGCCGTCCATCGCTTTGGCCGAGCGAAGACCTTCTCGGGAGAGTACCCCTCAGACATCTATCCCCCAGGCGCAAGCGTGTTTCTGGTTCCAAGGACCACTGTCCATCCAGCCGCGCTTTGCGTGTAAGGGGCAAGCTCAGGCTCAGGCGAGGCCAACCGACATACACAGATCTATCTGCTGCTCGACCCATTGCCGCTGCGTGGCAAAGCGACGTTCCTGCACCTGCCGAGCTTGCTCTCGTCGTGCAGGGCAGTCACGGTGACCGGCTATGGCAAGGTCGCCTTCCCGAAGAACACGTATCTGCTCGACGCACAGCAAGAAAACCGAGCAGGCTTGCTGCTGTCGTATTACACCTTTGAGGGCCAGCGTTTTGTGGCAATCCAGAAAGAGGTTCGAGTGCGATTTGTGCAGCCGGAAATCCCGTTTCAATTCGAGATTCAGGAGTGATCGCTTGCCGAGCTGAAGTCTGGATGGATCGGTCGAGCAATCCGCAATACGAGTCCAGGCTCACGAGTAAGGTCCAACATCAAAGTGCGCTGGCTCCTGCGAAAAAAAGGCGCCGCCACCGCGACGCCCCACATCTCAATCACGCCGCATCCGGCTGCACCCCAGGCGCAGCCCTCTGAAACGCCTCCTGTGCCATGCAGTGCTCAAAGATGCGTGCCAGCGTCGGGTAATCCTCCACCGCCACATCAAACCGCTTGCCGTTGAACACCTGCGGCACGAGGCACACGTCGGCCAGCGTCGGCGTGTCGCCGACACAGTAGGCGCCGGTCAGCGGCGACTGTGACAGCCGCGTTTCCAACGCCGCAAACCCCAGCTTCACCCAGTGGCGATACCAGTCGTTGCGCGCCTCTTCTTCCACGTTGAACGTGTTCTTCAGATACTTAAGCACGCGCGGATTGTTCAGCGGATGGATCTCGCAGGCGATGGCCAGAGCGATCGCGCGGATGTGCGCTCGGTTGCTCGGCGAGCCCGGCAGCAGCGTGGGCTCGGGGTGCGTCTCTTCCAGGTATTCGACGATCGCCAAAGACTGGTTCAGCACGTCGGTGCCGTCGCACAGCACGGGCACCAGCGCATCGGGGTTCAGCTTGACGAAGTCGGGCGCCATCTGCTCGCCCTTGAGCAGGTGCACCGGCGCGTAGTCGTACGGCAGGCCCTTGACCTCCAGTGCGATGCGCACGCGGAACGACGCCGAACTGCGGAAATAGTTGTACAGCTTGATCGACATGGCTTCTGACTCTTCTGTCGGGTCTATCAAATGACCTTCACGTGCAGCTCGCCCACGCCGTCGATCTTGCCGACCATCAGGTCGCCGACGGCCACCGGGCCGACGCCTTCGGGCGTGCCGGTGTAGATCAGGTCTCCGGGGCGCAGCTCGAACAGGCGCGACAGATACGCAATGGTTTCCGGCACCGACCAGATCAGGTCCGACAGATCACCGCGCTGATGCTCGCGGCCGTTGACCGACAGCGTGACGGCGCCCTTGTCCGGGTGTGCCACATCCTTGGCCGGCACGATCGGGCCAATGGGTGCGGAGCCGTCGAAGGCCTTGCCGGTTTCCCAGGGGCGGCCGCCCTTCTTTGCTGCGTTCTGCAGGTCGCGGCGCGTCATGTCCAGGCCGATGGCGTAACCGTAGATGTGGTTGGCCGCGGTTTCCACGGAGATGTCGCGGCCGCCCGTGCCGATGGCGACCACCAGTTCGATCTCGTAGTGGCAATCCTTGGTTTCGGTCGGGTAGACGAACTGGCCGATCTCACCGTCGGCAACGTAGCGCACGGCGTCGGCCGGCTTGCAGAAAAAGAACGGCGGTTCACGGTCGGGGTCGGAGCCCATCTCGCGGGCGTGGGCGGCGTAGTTGCGGCCGACGCAGTACACACGGCGCACCGGAAACTGGCCATGCCCGCCACGGACGGGAATGCCATTGACGGCGGGCGGGGTGACGACGAACTCGGTCATGCGGGTCTCCTGAGGCTAAGCTGGATTGGAACAGGTGGGGACACTGCGGCCACCGCCCCCCGGCGACCGACGAGTTTGCGAGAATACACCCGCACCGGCCCGGCGCGGTTCTTGCATGAGTGGCGTGCACTCTGCCCCACTTTGCACCATGCAAACGAAACCACCCGCCCCATCCGCCCCGCCCGCCGCCCCACACCCGGCTGCGCCGATGCGCGTGCTGCTGGTGCGCGATCCGCTCGATGCTGAACAGATCAACCTCGAGCTGATCCGCGCCGGACTGGCCGAGGCGGGCTTTGTGGATGTGGGCCTGGCGGATGCCGACCTGACGCTGCCAGAGCGCATTGCCGAGACACAGCCCGACATGGTCATCGTCGCGTCTGAATCGGCCGCGCGGGACACCATCGAGCACGTCTGCGTGGCCACACAGCATGCGCCGCGCCCGATCGTGCTGTTTACCGACAACGACGACGCCACACGCATCAAGACGGCGTTTGCCGCCGGCATTACGGCCTACATCGTCGACGGCATCAAGCCCACGCGCGTCAAGGCCGTGCTGGATGTTGCCTACGCTCGCTTCGAGCACGAGAGTGCGCTGCGCGCCGAGCTGGACACCGCCAAGACGCAGCTGGCCGAACGCAAGGTGCTCGAACGCGCCAAGGGCCTGCTGATGAAGCAGATGAGCCTGTCGGAGGACGACGCCTTCAAACGCCTGCGCAAGATGGCGATGGACCGCAACATCAAGCTGGTGGAAGCGGCCCAACGCGTGATCGATGTGATGGCCAGTTGATCGGCCGGGCCGCCGCCCAGTTTTGGTGCGCCGCACAACTCCGGCGCTGGAAACGCACCAGTCGCGCGCGGCGTTCCGGACCTCAACCGCCGAGTTCAGAACCCCAATCGCCGAGCTAGAAACCTCGCGCGCCGAGTTCCGAGCCTCAACCGCCGAGCTAAAAGCCTCGCACGCCGAGCTCTGAGCCCCAACGGCCGAGCTCTGAGCCTCAACCGCCGAGCTAAAAGCCTCACACATCGAGTTCCGAGCCTCAACCGCCGAGCTAAAAGCCTCACGCGCCGAGCTCTGAGCCTCAACCGCCGAGCTAAAAGCCTCGCGCGCCGAGCTCTGAGCCTCAATCGCCGAGCTAAAAGCCTCACGCGCCGAGCTCCGAGCTCGGAACGCCGAGCAAAAAGCTCGGCGCGTGGAGCTCCGAACTCGGATAGCCGAGCCCCATCCCTCAACGTTGGCATACCCCTTGCAAGTGTCGCTGCGAAGCCGGTGCCAACGTGGGTATCGGCACGGGACAACGGCGTCCCGATGCACGGCAGCGCGACCCTCTTTGCGGATGGGCGGCAGTCCTGCGTCGGGACGCCTTTTCTTTGGAGCCATGGATGGCCGCGCCAGACAAGACCGACGCTCTCGTCAACCCGATCAACCCCAAGCGCCGCAGCATCATGAAAGCCGCGGCGACGATTGCAGGAGGCAGTGCCGTGGCATTGATCGATCCGCTGGTGCGTGCCGGCGCCTGGGCCGCCGGCTCCGATGCGCCCGAGAAGACGGAGCTGAAGGTCGGCTTCATCCCGCTCACGGACTGCGCCTCGGTGGTCATGGCCTCCACGCTGGGCATCGACAAGAAGTACGGCATCAAGATCACGCCGTCGAAAGAAGCCTCGTGGGCGGGCGTGCGCGACAAGCTGGTATCGGGCGACCTGGATGCGGCGCACGTGCTGTACGGCCTGATCTACGGCGTGCAGCTCGGCATCGGCGGCCCCAAGAAGGACATGGCCGTGCTGATGACGCTCAACAACAACGGCCAGGCGATCACGCTGTCATCCAAGCTCAAGGAAGCAGGCGTGAAGGATGGCGCGTCGTTGAAGGCCGTCATGGCGAAGGACAAGCGCGAATATGTGTTCGCTCAGACCTTCCCGACCGGCACGCACGCGATGTGGCTGTACTACTGGCTGGCTGCGCACGGCATCCACCCGCTGCAGGATGCGAAGGCGATCACCGTGCCGCCGCCGCAGATGGTCGCGAACATGCGCGTAGGCAACATGGATGGCTATTGCGTGGGCGAGCCGTGGGGTGCCCGCGCAATTGCAGACAACATCGGCTTTACCGCCGAGACCACACAGGCCATCTGGAAAGACCACCCGGAGAAGGTGCTGGGCACCACGGCAGAGTTCGTGCAGAAGTATCCGAACACGGCGCGTGCGCTCACGGCTGCGGTGCTGGAGGCAAGCAAGTTCATCGATGCGTCGGCGTCGAACCGCCGCAAGACGGCCGAGACCATCGCCGCCAAGTCCTACGTCAACACCGACATGGACATCATTCTCGACCGCATGCTCGGCCGCTACACCAATGGCCTGGGCAAGACGTGGGACGACCCGGACCCGATGCGCTTCTATCACGACGGCGCGGTCAACTTCCCGTATCTGTCGGACGGCATGTGGTTCCTCACGCAGCACAAGCGCTGGGGGCTGCTGAAAGCGCATCCGGATTACCTGGCCGTCGCCAAGCAGGTCAACCGCATCGACATCTTCAAGCAGGCGGCAGCCGCCACCGGCACGCCGCTGCCCAAGAGCGACATGCGCACGGCCAAGTTGATCGACGGTGTGGTGTGGGATGCGAAGAACCCCGCCGCATATGCCGACGGCTTCAAGCTGAAAGCCTGACGCCTCCGGCCTTCCGAATTTCTGATTGCGGTCCCTCACATCGATGGAGCCCGACATGAACACGCTCGTCAAGACGTTGTCCGGCGTGCAGTCCGACGCCGCCCCTGAACGCCGCAGCTTTGCCGTGCGCGACTGGTTTGTCGCCGCCGTGGTGCGCGGCTTTCCACCCGTGCTGGGCTTGGTGCTCTTTGTGCTGGCGTGGCAGGGCATTGCCACGGCCATCCCCGCATTGCCGACACCAGCGGTGACGTGGAAAGCAGCGGTCGCGCTGTTTGCCGATCCGTTCTACCGCAATGGCCCGAATGACCAGGGCGTGGGCTGGAACGTGCTGGCGTCGCTGGCGCGCGTGGGTGCGGGCTTCGGCATGGCCGCGGTCATCGGCATTCCGGCAGGCTTCCTGATCGGGCGCTTTGCGTTTCTCAACGCGATGGCCTCGCCCATCATCAGCCTGCTGCGGCCGGTGTCGCCGCTGGCGTGGCTGCCGATTGGGCTGCTGCTGTTCAAGTCGGCCAACCCGGCGGCCATCTGGGCCATCTTCATCTGCTCGATCTGGCCGATGGTGATCAACACCGCCGTGGGCGTCACGCGCGTGCCGCAGGACTACCTGAATGTGGCGCGTGTGCTGAACCTGTCGGAGTGGAAGGTGTTCACGCGCGTGCTGTTTCCGGCGGTGCTGCCGTACATGCTGACGGGCGTGCGGTTGTCCATCGGCACGGCGTGGCTGGTCATCGTGGCGGCGGAAATGCTCACCGGCGGAGTCGGCATCGGCTTCTGGCTGTGGGATGAATGGAACAACCTGAAGGTCGAGCACATCGTCATCGCGATCTTCGTGATTGGTGTGGTTGGGCTGCTGCTGGAACATGCGCTGCTGGCGATTGCGCGGCGCTTCTCGTACGACGCGGTTTGAGGACATTGGGGGAGCGCCATGACAGACAAATTCCTGCGCATTGAAAACGTCGGGCAGACGTTCAAGACCAAGCGCGGCCCGTTCGTCGCCCTGCGCGACATCGACCTGACGGTGGCGCGCGGTGAGTGCATCGCGCTCATCGGGCACTCGGGGTGCGGTAAGTCGACGTTGCTTAACCTGATTGCCGGGCTCACGCGGCCGACCACGGGTGGGTTGATCCTGGCCGAGCGCGAGATTGCCGGGCCAGGGCCGGATCGGGCGGTGGTGTTTCAGAACCACTCGCTGCTGCCGTGGCTCACGTGCTTTGACAACGTGTATCTGGCCGTCGAACGCGTCTTCGGCAAGACCGAGACCAAGGCGCAACTGCGTGAGCGCACACATGCGGCGCTGGCGTTAGTGGGCTTGTCGCATGCCGAGCAGAAGCATCCGCATGAAATTTCTGGCGGGATGAAGCAACGGGTGGGGATTGCGCGGGCGTTGTCCATGGAGCCGAAGGTCTTGCTGATGGATGAGCCGTTTGGGGCGCTGGATGCGCTCACGCGGGCGCATCTGCAGGATGAGCTGCTGAAGATCGTGGCGGCGACCGGCAGCACGGTGGTGATGGTGACCCACGATGTGGATGAGGCGGTGCTGCTGGCGGATCGCATCGTCATGATGACGAATGGGCCGGCTGCGACGATTGGTGAGGTGTTGACGGTGGATTTGCCGCGGCCGCGGGATCGGATGGCGTTGGCGGAGGATGCGACTTATCACGCTTGTCGGACGGCGGTGTTGGATTTTCTGTATCGGAAGCAGAGGCATCCGGTGGCGGAGGCTGCTTGAGATTTGTTGTTGGGTTTTGGTTTTGATGTTGGTGGTCCATCCCCCTTTCGTCCCCGCTGGGGCCGACTCACTTTTCTTTGTCTTGCCAAAGAAAAGTAAGCAAAAGAAAGGCGCGCCCGAGATGGCGACTTCCCCTTGAATTTATGTCGCAGGGAGGGGAAGGGAAAAACTCGCTGCGCTCAGACAGTTTCCCTTCCTTTTTCCTCCCTGCAACAGAAATTCAAGGCGCCATCTAGGGCAGGAACGTCAACGGCCAAACCGGCGTGGTTTGGGCGTTTGCGTAGACCTCCAGCGTTGGTGGTGGGTGGGCGGTTCGCTCCGCTCCCTGCTTGGTGGCTCGGTTGCTTGATCCTTGGTGGGCTCTCTGGCTGGGTGGGTGGAGGGCCCTTCTGGTACAAATGCGGGGCGAGCTTTGGCCCTGCTGCGTTTCTCTCCAGGGCGGTTCGCTGTGCCAAGCCAGGAGAGTGATCGAGTGGATACCGAAGCGTTCTTCAGGAAGGTCCGGACCTATGCGGAAATCTCGGAAGAGGCGGAGCGGGCGTGGGCTGCTCTGCTTCAACCCCGGCAATACCGGAGAGACGAGTCGCTCGTCGTGGCGGGGGACGTGCCGACGCGGTTCGCGTTTGTTCTGGAGGGCCTGTTCTTCCAGCACTATGTCGGCCCGGAGGGTGACATGGTCATCAAGTACTTCTTTCCGGAGGGCCGGATTGCCGGGTCGGTCAGTGCGACGCTGCTTGGCAAACCGAGCCAATTTACGATCACCGCTATCGAAGACTGCAGCGTCCTGGAGTACGAATTCGCAGCGTTTCGATCGTTGACTGCACAGTTCCCCGATATTGCGGCGTTCTACATCCATTACATGGAGCGCCACTGGATCATCGAAAAGGAACCCGTCGAAATCGCCTTCCGTCACGACAGCGCGATGAAGCGCTATCGCAACTTCATCGACAGTGAGCCCGATCTGCACAGGCGTCTGAAGCAGCATCACATCGCGGCTTGGCTGGGCATCACCCCGGAAAGCCTGAGCCGCCTGCGCAAAGCGATTGCCTTGGGTGTGGGATAGGCCGGATGGCGTCTTACCAATAGTCAATGCGCCAAGAAGGTTCGCGCCCGTATCGTTCGGTCAGGCAAGCGTAGTGCTCGCCCCCAACCCAAGGAGACCTGTCATGACCAAGTCGATCTTTGTGAACCTTCCCGTCGCAAACCTGCAGCAATCCAAAGCCTTCTACGAAGCCCTCGGCTTCACGAACAACCCGCAGTTCACCGATGACACGGCCGCCTGCATGGTGTGGAGCGAGTCGATCTTCGTGATGCTGCTCACGCACGCAAAGTGGCAAACGTTCACCAGCCGCCCGCTCCCGCAAAGCGGATCGAGCGAAGTGATGCTCGCACTGACCTGCGACAGCAAAGACGCCGTCGACCAAATGAACGATGCAGCAGTGAAATGCGGCGGCACGGCCGACATCAACCCGAAGCAGGACCTGGGATTCATGTACGGCCGCGCCCTGGCCGACCTGGACGGCCACATCTGGGAAGCTGTGTGGATGGACCCGGCAGCGATGAGTTCGTGACGCCCCGGGCGCCGGGGCAACGACAAGCACATCGCCACGCCCCGCCCACCGCCGGTGTGGCCGTTGACGTCCCTGCCCTAGATGGCGCCTTGAATTTCTGTTGCAGAGAGGAAAAAGAGGGGAGGCCTGTCTGAGCGCAGCGAGTTTGCCTCCCCTCCCTCCCTGCGACAGAAATTCAAGGAGTCTTTCGCCATCTCGGGCGCGCCTTTCTTTGCTTACTTTCTTTGGCAAGACAAAGAAAGTGAGTCAGCCCCGGCAGGGGATGAAACAAGGGATGCACCGCCAACAAGAAAACATCCCACGTCCCACGCTAGCGCCAGCCCAAACCCCAGCGCTATGATCAAACCCACACAAACACCCCGCCCAGCACCCTGATGCCCGCTCCCCCCATCCTCCCCGCCACCGCCAGTGAAGACGCCTCCACCACCGGCCCCTTCCCCGCAGCCCGCTTCATCAAGGAAATCGGCCGCGGCGCAGACGGCGCCCGCGCCCTGGTCAAGCACGACGCCCGCGCGCTTTTCAGCGCCATGCTGGAAGGCCGCATCTCCGACGTGCAGCTCGGCGCCATCCTGATGGCCTACCGCATCAAAGGGGAGACGCCGGAAGAACTCGACGGCATGCTGGAAGCCACGCATGCGCACTGCCGGCCGCTGCCGGCACCGGATACGCCTGATCGCGCGTTGCCGGTCGTCATCCCCAGCTACAACGGTGCCCGCCGCCAGCCAAACCTCGTGCCGCTGCTGGCCAAGCTGCTGGCGCGCGAAGGGGTGCCGGTGCTGGTGCATGGCATTCGCCGCTTCGACGGCCGCATCACCACGGCCGCGCTGTTCGAAGCGCTTGGCTGGCCCGTCTGCGAACACATGGACGACGCACGCGAGCGCCTGGAGAGCGATCGCCTGGCCTACGTGCCGATCGACGTCCTCTCTCCCGAGCTGGCGTCGCTGCTGGACAAGCGCGAGATCGTCGGCCTGCGCAATTCGGCCCACACGGTGGTGAAGATGCTGCAGCCCATTGGCGGACACGCTCCGCACGAGGCGCTACGGCTGGTCAGCTACACGCACCCGGAATACCGCGACACGCTCACCGACTACTTCCTGCGCCATCCGGCCAATGTGCTGCTCGCACGCGGCACCGAAGGCGAGGCGGTGGCTGACGCGCGTCGCGGCAGCGCGGTGGAGTGGCTGCACGACGGATCACACGAAACCGTGATTGAAGCAGTGGAAGGATCGAGCGACGCGCCGCCTGAATTGCCTGCGGGGACGGACGTGGCGGCAACGGCGCGGTGGATTGAAGCGGTGCTCGACGGCAAGCAGCCGGTGCCGGAGCCGATCGCCAAGCAGGTCCGCGCGATCGTGCGGTGTGCACGACCGGCGCAGGCTGCCTGATCGATCGCTCGGTCTTACTTGGACGGCAGCGGAATGCGCTCCGTCTCGCCCGGCACGTGGGCGAAGGTGTCGCTCTCCCAGCGCTGCTTGGCGTCTTCAATGTCGGCCTTGTCGCTGGCGACGAAGTTCCAGTAGATGTGGCGGTGGCCGTCGGTCGGGTCGCCGCCCAGCAGCATCACGCGTGACGATGCCTGCGCGGTGAGCGTCACGTCGCCGCCGGGTTCCAGCACGGCGAGGTGCTGCGGGTCGAGCGCCTCGCCGTCGATGGTGACGGCGCCGTCGACGAGATACAGCCCGCGGTCTGCGTGCTCGGGCGGAATCACCAGCGACGCACCGGCCGCCAGTTCCAGCGCCACGTACAACGTGCGCGAACTCACCTTCACGGGCGACGTCAGCCCAAACGCATCCCCCGCAATGACCACGCCCTGCACGCCAGGGCATTCGAGCTTGGGCAGCGTGTCGGCCGCGTGGTGGGCGAAGCTGGCTCCCACCTTTTCCTGATCCTTCGGCAGCGCCACCCAGGTCTGGATGCCATGCACGCGCGCGCCCTTTTCGCGCCCTTCCGGCGAGGAACGCTCGGAGTGGACGATGCCGTTGCCGGCCGTCATCCAGTTCACGTCGCCGGGCGTGATGGTCTGCACGCTGCCGAGGCTGTCACGGTGGACCATGCTGCCGTCGAACAAATACGTGACGGTGGCCAGGCCGATGTGCGGGTGCGGGCGCACGTCGATGCCCTCGCCGGGAGCGAAATCCACGGGGCCCATGTGGTCGAAGAAGATGAACGGCCCGACCGTCTGGCGCGCCGCCGAGGGCAGCACGCGCTTGACCGAGAAACCGCCCAGGTCGCGCACGTGCGGACCAATGATGTGCTGAATGGAAGTCATGACGGAAAGCTCCTCAGGCGCGCTCGGCAAGTTCGGTATCGACGCTGATCTCCACCTCGGTCATCAGCTTGTGAATGGGACACTTGCCGGCCACACGCAGCAGGTCGGCGCGTTGCTCGTCGCTCAGATCGCCGTGCAGGGTCAACACGGTGCGCAGCTTGTAGCGGCCCTGGCGCTCCTGGCTGCCGTCGTGCTCGACGGCCACATCGATCGAATCGAGCGGGTACTTGCGCTGGCGTGCATACAGCGTCACGGTCAACGCCTTGCAGCTTGCCAATGCTGCATCAAAGTAGGCGTGCGGATCGGGCGCACTGCCCTCGCCTGCCGGCTTGGGCACGTCGGTGTAGGTCACGCCCTCGGGGAAGGTGATCTTGTGACGGAAAAGGCCTTCGGTGTCCTTGCTGACGACGATGGTCATGACGGCTCCTGTAACGGTGTCTGCGATGTCCGGGCAGTGTAGCTAACTTGCGTGACGGCACGGGAGGTGAGCCCATGTGCGGGGTGCACCGCATTCAATGACCCGTCGATCACGCGACATTGCAGACATGGCAATTTGGCCCACCCATTTGGGTGGAAACGCTCAAGCGGCGCGGTTTTCCGCCGATCTTCCGGTTAGAAGACATCCGCCCTGAAACCGCCCCGCTTACGCCTCACCTGCATGGTTCCTCGCCGGCCGCTTGTCGCCATTGCCGGCGGCATCGGTTTCCTCCTCGTCCTTGTCGGGCTGACCGTGATGGTCGGCTGGCTGCAGCATTGGCCATGGGCAGTGAAGCTGGGCACGGACCGGCTGCTGATCGTGTTCGCCACGGGGATCAACCTGACGCTGCTGGGCGCTGGCCTGGGGGCGCTGCTGGTCGGGACGGTACGACCCAACGCCCGCTGGGCAGACCTGACGGCACGCGGGCTGAGTGGCGCGGTGGCGTTGCTGTCTACGCTGCGGCTGGCCGAGATGATCACGGGATGGCCGATCGGGCTCGATTTTCCTGGCCTGCACGCCTGGTTCGACCGCCAATGGGTGACCGGATGGATTGGCGGGATGCACCCCAGCCACGCGCTGGCGATGGCCGCATCGGCGACGGCCCTGAGCCTCGTCCCCTCGCTGCACAAACCGCACCGCGCGCGGTGGTTCTGTGGGCTCCTCGGCCTAGCGATGCTGCTCTGCGCCGGCGACCTGCTGGGCCGCGCCATGGCACTCGAATATCTGTATCCGGCGTGGCTGCGGTGGCGCGCCTCGGACGTGGCTGCCGTGTGCTCGCTGCTGGTGGTCACGGGCGTGCTGTGCGCCGCGGTGGCCCGGCATCCTGGCCTGTTGCGCCTGCGCTTGTCGCCGGAAGACACCATCGTTTGGATCAGCGGCGGCTGTGTGGTGGTGGCAGGGCTGGGGGCCACCATCACGGCGTTCATCATCCAGGTGGATAGCGCCACCCTGACATTCGGTACCACGCGGGCCCGTGCGCTTTCCAGCTACGCTGAAGAATTCGACCAACTGCTCGCCATGCGTGCAGAAAACCCGCGCCTGGTGGCTGCTGCCACGCACATCCAGGAAGTGCTGCGCCATCCGGCCGACAACGCAGCGCGCCTGCGCAGCGCGAGCGCGCTGCAGGCGTATCGCGAGCAAGGTTACTCGTACCTGCAACTGCGTACGCTCGCCGGCGAGGGCATCGTCAGCCTGGGGACGCAAACGCTTGAACCCGAACTGTCGATACCGCTGCACGCCGGCCTCGCGCCCGAGCGCGTCACGCTGCAATGGGTACATGGTTTTGCCATGCGCACCGAAACACCGGTCATGGCAGACGGCATGCAGATCGGCTGGCTGGTCGCCGAGCAACCGCTCGCCCACATGACAGGCCGCTACACCAACCAACGCGGCACGGGGATGACGGAAACCCTGGCGATGTCGGGCTTTGATGCGCGCGGCCGCGCCATGTCGTTTCCGCAGCGCTTTGACGCGTATGTGTTCGAGCTGCCGCAGCTTACGGTCGATCATCGGCCGCTGCCGTCACGCCTGGCGCTGGCGGGCGAGGCCGGCTACGGCCAGTGGCAGGACATCCACGGCAGGCCGACGTCGTTCAGCTACACGCCCATCGGCCACACAGGTCTGGCGCTGATCAGCAAGATCGCCAGCGCCGAGCTGTATGCCCCGATGCGTGTGCAGTTCGAGCGGCTGGCGGCCTTCATGCTGTGCCTGATGATTGGCAGCGTGCTGGCCATTCGCCTGACGGTACGGCCGTTTGCCAACCGGCTCGCCGCATCCGAACGTGCGCTGCGCACCGCCAACGAAAGCCTTGAGCGCCGCCGTGACGCCCTGCGCGCCAGCCGCGAACAACTGCGCCTGGTGGCCGACAACGTGCCCGCGCAGCTCAGCTATGTCGACCCCGACGGCATCGTCCGCTTTGCCAGCCGCACGCTGCTCGAAGCGTTCGGCCGCGATGAAGACGAGATGCTCGACCGCCACGTGCGCGACATCTACGCCCCCGAGGACTACCGCACGCTGCTGCCCTACATGACGGAGGTGCTGGCCGGCTACCCGGTGCAGTTCGAGATCCAGTCCATGCGCACCGGCGTGCCCCGCTATCTGAGCGGCCACTACTTTCCTGACTACGATGATCGCGGCACGCTACGCGGCTATTTCTCGGTGCTGCAGGATCTGACGGCCCGCACGAGTGCCGAGCTGGCCCTGGGGCGCAGCGAACGCGCGCTCAAGCTCGTGCTCGACAACGCGCCGCTGCTGGTGTCGCACATCAACCCCGACGGCGTCTTCACCTTCTGCAACGTCACGCATGCGCGCTGGCTGCAGCGCACGCCCGAGGAGGTCTGCGGCCAGATGCCGGAGCGGGTGTTCACGCCGGGCACGTACGCCTTGCTGGCACCGTATCTGGTGCGCGCCCAGCGCGGAGAATCCGTCCAATTCGAGATCACGGCGCCTTGGTACGAAAAGCCGCACGCCAACGGCCCGCGCAGCCGCACCCGGCATTTCCGCGGCCAGCTCGTCCCCGATGCCGGAGAAGCACGCGACGGCCGCTGCGGTTTCTACGCCTTCGTGCAGGACGTGACCGAAGCCAAGCGCAGTGAGATGGAGCTTTCGCGCATGGCGCGCTTTGATGCCCTCACCGGCCTGCCCAACCGCTACGAACTCTACGAGCGCCTGCGCGCCGCGCTGGAACGCCGTCAACGCCTGCCTGCGCCGCTGGGCGTGCTGTATCTGGACGTGGACCATTTCAAGCACATCAACGACACCTACGGCCATGCTGCCGGCGATGCGGTGCTGTTAGAGGTCGCGCACCGCCTGCAACGTGCCGTGCGCCGCACAGACACCGTCGCCCGCCTCGCAGGTGACGAGTTCATCATCTTGCTCGACCCCATCGACGCCCCGGACGATGCGCTGCACACGGCGCAGAAGATCGTTGGCGCGATCCGCCCTCCCATCCACCTGCCCGATGGCACGGTGCTCCACGTCACAACGAGCATCGGCGTGGCCTGCCCGGGCCCCGAAGTACGTGACCCCGATGCCGCCCTACGCGAAGCCGATCGCGCACTTTACTGGGCGAAGTCACGCGGCCGTAACACCGCGGCATAGACGAGAACCGATACCGACCGCTACGGTCTATGACTGGGTGCGGCGCCCTTTTTGTTGCGCCGCAAACATCACACTATTGAAGAATCAACCCTGATTTACGGGAACTATTAACCGGACAAAAATGTCCTATTAGCACTCATCCGGTTGGAGTGCTAAGATGCCTTTCCAAACCTCCACTGGATTTCGACAGGAGTCCTGAGTGAACGCAGTCATCCCCGTGAATACCGTTTCCGCAATCGCCACCCAGCCGTCCGGCAACGCCGGTAATGGATGGGCGCTGGCGTTCCCCGGCAACCTGGGCAACATCGACGCTTATATCCAGAGCGTCAACCGTGTGCCGATGTTGACGGCTGAAGAAGAACAGCGTCTGGCCCGCGAATACCGCGACAACGACAATCTCGATGCCGCCCGCCGGCTGGTGCTATCGCACCTGCGCCTCGTGGTGTCGATCGCCCGCGGCTACCTCGGTTACGGCCTGCCGCATGCCGACCTGATCCAGGAAGGCAATATCGGCCTGATGAAGGCCGTCAAGCGCTTCGACCCGGATCAAGGCGTGCGTCTCGTCTCGTACGCGATGCACTGGATCAAGGCCGAGATGCACGAGTACATCCTGAAGAACTGGCGCATGGTCAAGGTGGCCACCACCAAGGCCCAGCGCAAGCTGTTCTTCAACCTGCGCAGCCACAAGCAGGATGCGCAGGCGACCTTCACATCGGATGAGATCGACGCCGTAGCGGCCGAGTTGAACGTCAAGGGCACAGAAGTGCGCGAGATGGAAACGCGCCTCTCGGGCGGCGACATCGCGCTGGAAGGCCAGATGGACGACGGCGAAGAGTCGTTTGCCCCGATCGCCTATCTGGCGGACACGCACAACGAGCCGACCCGCGTGATCGAAGCTCGCGGCAACGACCGCATGCAAAGTGAAGGCATCGAAGCTGCCCTCGCCAAGCTGGACGACCGCAGCCGCCGCATCATTGAAGCCCGCTGGCTGAACGTGAATGACGACGGATCGGGCGGCTCGACGCTGCACGAGCTGGCCGACGAGTTTGGTGTGTCAGCCGAGCGCATTCGCCAGATCGAATCGGCCGCGATGAAGAAGATGAAGGGTGCGCTGCAGGCCTTCGCCTAAGCTGCCCGCCTCGCCATAAAGAAAGCCCGCCAATTTGGCGGGCTTTTTCTTGGAGCGGCGATCGGAGATCAGTCGGCCAGCAATTGCTTGATGTCGTGGGCGATCGGCTCAGGGCCCTGGCCGTGCTTGATGAACAACCGCAGGTTGCCCTTTGGATCAAACATGTAGCTGCCGGCGGTGTGGTCCATGGTGTAGTTGTCGGGCGAGCTGCCCGGCACCTTGCTGTAGAACACCTTGAAGTCGGACGCGACCTTCTTCAGCTCAGCTTCGTTTGCCGGACGCAGGCCAATGAAGCGCGGATCGAACGCAGGCACGTACTTGGCCAGCAAGTCTTGCGTATCGCGCTCCGGGTCGACGGTGACAAACAGCACCTGGACGCGGTCGGCGTCTTTGCCGAGGGTTTCCATCACAGCGCGCAGTTCGGCCAGCGTGGTCGGGCAAACATCCGGGCAATGCGTGTAACCGAAGAACATAACGACGACCTTGCCGCGGAAATCTTCGAGTGTGCGGCGCTTGCCGGTGTGGTCCGTCAGCGAGAAATCGGTGCCGAAGCTCTTGGACCCAGTGATGTCGAGGTTCTTGAAGGCGGGTTTGTCGCTGCACGCCGTCAGCGCCAGCACGGCGACGGCCAGCATGGCGAAGAGCGCGGCGCGGAGGTGTCGGAAAGAGAGCATGGTCATCGTGTTGGAAACAGACCGCCTAGCGTACCGCCAACGGCACATGCTTGCTGGCGGTGCCGTGCGTCACAGCGCCGCGCTTTGCATGAGCGCCGGGCCGAACTTGAAGTAGTGATCCACCAGCAGTGCGGCAAACAGGATCGACAGATAGATGATCGAATAGCGGAAAGTCTTCTGCGCCAGCGCGTCCGAATATTTGCGGTACATGCGCCACGCATACGAGAGGAAGCCGAAGCCGAGCACCAGCGCTGTCGCCAAATAGATATAGCCGCTCATGCCGTAGACGAACGGCAGGATGGTCGCGGCGATCATGATGAGCGTGTACAGAAGGATATGCAGCAGCGTGTATTTCTCGCCGTGCGTGATCGGCAGCATCGGCAGGCCGGACTTTGCGTAGTCTGCGCGGCGGTACAGCGCGAGCGCCCAGAAGTGCGGCGGCGTCCAGGTGAAGATGATCAGCACAAGGATCCACGCTTCGGCCGGCACGCTGTTGGCGACGGCCGCCCAGCCCAGCGCCGGCGGCATCGCTCCAGACAAGCCGCCGATGACAATGTTCTGTGGCGTGGCCGGCTTGAGCAGCAGCGTGTAGATGATCGCGTAGCCGATGAAGGTGGCGAATGTGAGCCACATCGTCAGGTCGTTGGCGAACACGTGCAGCGTCCACATGCCCGCTCCGCCCAGCACCACCGAAAACACCAGGATCTGGCGCGTGCCCAGCTCGCCGCTGGCTGAGGGACGCCAGGCCGTGCGGCGCATCATCGCGTCGATCTTGCGCTCGACAAGGCAGTTGATGGCGAAGGCAGCGCCGGCAAACAGCCAGATGCCGACCGCGCCGCCAATCAGCACCGGCCACGGCACCATGCCCGGGGTGGCCAGGAACATGCCGATCACGGCGCAGAACACGGCAAGCTGCGTGACGCGCGGCTTGGTGAGCGCCGCATACTGCGATGCGGTCGTTCGCCAGCCAGGAAGTTGAGTGGAAGTTGTTGGGGTTGCCACGGTATTCATAAAAAACGGTCAGACAGCTTTCAGACGACGGCGGCCGCCACAGGCATCGGCGCCCGCGCTTGTGCGAGCCCGATCAGATAATGCAGACGCACCATCAGCAGCAGCAGCACAGCCGCGCCGCCGTTATGCGCCACGGCAGCCAGCAACGGCCAGCCCAGCACGATGTTCGAAAGGCCGGTTGCCAATTGCACGGCCAACACGACGAGCAGCACCGTAGCGACACGGCCGATGCCGCCAATGCGACGCGCACGCAGGCCCAGCCACGCCAGGTGGCTCAGCACAGCGACTGCAAACACGCGGTGCGTCCAATGGATAGCCACCAACGCATCGTGCGAGATAAAGTCACCGCCGGCGGTCTTGCCGAGCTGACGCCAGAACGTGAAGCCGTGCGCAAAGTCCATCGGCGGCACCCACTGGCCGTTGCACAGCGGAAAATCTGTACAGGCCAGCACAGCGTAGTTCGTGCTGACCCAGCCGCCCAGCGCAATCTGCACGACAAGCAGCGCGAGCCCGATGGCCGCCGCAACGCGCAACGAGGCACCACGTTCATCCACCACACGCGGCACATCATTCTTGCAGCCGAGCCAGATCAGCGCGGCCAGCAACGACATGCCCAGCAGCAAGTGCGTCACCACGATTGCCGGCTGCAGTTTGAGCGTGACGGTCCAGGCGCCAAAGGCCCCCTGCACGCATACGAGCGCCAGCACGGCTGTCGCATACCACGGGGATTGTTTCAGCTCCTTGCGCTTGACCCACGCCAGCACCACCAGCGTGATGATCAGAACGCCCAACGCAAGCGCAAAGTAGCGATGCGTCATCTCGATCCACGCCTTCATCCACGTGACGGGGCCACTCGGCATGGCGGTCTGCGCCGCATGGATGTCGTCACGAGCGTGGAACGGGTTGGACGTGCCGTAGCAACCTGGCCAATCCGGGCAACCAAGACCCGAATCGGTCAGACGCGTGAAGCTGCCGAACATGATGAGGTCCAGCGTCAGAAAGGCTGTGATCCACACCAGCTTGCGGTACTTGTTGCGATCCCCTTTGACCAGCACGTAGCACAGCGGGATCAACGCGATCAGGATGCCGATAGAGGCAAGTTGCAGCAGCATGGCTTATCCGATGCGCGAATACTTCAGCAGCCGCGTCATGTCTGCGCGCACCTTCTTCGGGTCCGGATCTTTCGGAAACTGCATCATCAGGTTGCCAAGCGGATCGACCAGGAAGAGGTGATCCGTGGGCGGCGTCTTACCATCGGCAAGCCAGTTCTTCGGCAACTCAGGCGCCCGCAGGAAGCGCACGGCGCCGTAATCGTCGTTGTAAGCCTTGATCAGACGCGGGTCGATCTCCCCGCGGTCAGTCACCAGCCAGACAGGGACGATGCGGTCGCGGTCCGGCCCCTGGCCGATACGCAGTTGGCGCATGGTGAAGAGCTTGCGCGCGCAGTTGTCGTCGCAGGCGCTGCCATCCACGGACACCATCAACCATTTGCCCTTGAGGCTAGCGAGGGGCACTTCAGTGCCGTGCTCGTCTTGCACCATCAGGCCCGTCGGAATGGGGCGCTGCGGCTCGACCAGCGCGCCATACGCCGCCTTGCCGCCGGCTGGCGTGAAAACGTAATACGCAAGGTACGACGCGATTACCGGCGACGCGCACACGAGCAGGAGGAACAGCATCATCAAGCGGCCGCGACGCGTGCGCGCGTCGATGCGCGGGTCTTCGGACGCGCCAAGAGTGCCGGGCGCGCCGGGTGCGGATTCCTGATTCACCATGTGATTCCCAGTACATTCAGCTGCGGCACTAAGCCGCAACGCGAGTTCGTATTCAAACGGGCTCCGAGGCGCCCGCCAAGCGGCGATAACGCCGCACGCTGTAGAAGACCATCAGCCCAAGCACCGCCGCTGCCATCGCAAACCACTGGAATGCGTAGCCGTAATTGCGATCGGCGCCCAAGTCTGCACGCGGCCAATCGCGCAACAGGCCGTCCTGCGCGTCGGATTGCTGCTGCACCACAAACGGTTGGAGCGGCACGCCGATTTCGCGCGAGAAAGCGTCGAGGTCGATATTCTGCCTAAGTCGCTGGCCGACTTCATCCGCGCCATCCTTGCGGCCCAGGCTGAAGACCCGGCTGGCATGTGGCACCGCCATCCCTTCGACCTGCACTTCGCCCGCCGGCGTGCTGTATGGCGCGATGCGCGTGCGGTCGGCCGGATCGCGCGGCAGCCAGCCCCGATCAACCAACACAGCACGCCCGCCCGCCCCTTCCAGCTTGAGCGGGATGAGCACCTCAAAACCGGGGCGCGATACGTCGTTGGTGACGTGTGGGCGATTTTCCAGCAGCACCGTGTGCGCCGCGTCGAACGTTCCACGCAGCAGCACCGGTCGGTACATCACTGAATCTGCCGTCACAGGTTGAGCAGTGATGCGTTGGGCGGGCGCATTTTCCAGCGCCACGATGCGGGCCTGCCGCTCGATGCGCTCATGCGCACGCGAAAGCTGCCAACGCCCGAGCGCGCACGTGAGCGCAATCAGCGCCACGCCCGCCAGCATCGGCACGGGCGCAAACCAACGCCACATCGGCACGCGCACGGTCATTGCGCAGCCTCGGTGCGATAATGCTCGGCAGCCATTTCCAACCCTTCGTCGCCCAACCCGCAACCCTCCATGCGCATCGTCGTTGCCATTGCGTTTCTGCTGATCCTGGGCAGCCTTGCCTCCGCACTGTTCTTCCTGATGCGCGACAAGGGCCACAGCAACCGCACCGTTCGCTCGTTGATGTTCCGCGTCGGGTTCTCGATCGCGCTATTCATCTTCATCTTGGTCGCGAACCGGCTGGGGTGGATTCACAGTACCGGCATCCGCTTCGGCCAATAGCCGCAGCAAATCGCTCACGCCAGAAAAACGAAAACGCCGCAGCGGTGTCCCGTCTGCGGCATTGTCTTCGCCCATCGTGGCGCGGGGCTACGGAGCGGCGCAAAGGGCGCCACTCCAATCCCATACAGCCTTACAGCCAGTACACCACCACGTACAGACCCAGCCACACCACGTCCACAAAGTGCCAGTACCACGCGGCACCCTCGAACGCGAAGTGATGCTCCGGCGTGAAGTGGCCCTTGATCACACGACCCAGCACCACCGACAGCATGATCGCGCCCATCGTCACGTGGAAGCCGTGGAAGCCGGTCAGCAAGAAGAACGTTGAACCATAGATACCGGAGGTCAGCTTCAGGTTCAGTTCGTGATAGGCGTGGATGTACTCGAACGCCTGGAAACCCATGAACGTGAAGCCCAGGAGGATCGTCAGCAGCAGGCCCTGGATGACCTGGGCACGCTTGCCTTCACGCAGCGCATGGTGTGCCCACGTGAGCGTCACACCGGAGGTCAGCAGCAGCGCCGTGTTGATGGTCGGGATCGGCCACGGGCCCATCGTCGTGAATGGAGCGACCGTGCCGGCCGGGCCGGCGTTCGGCCACAGCGCGTTGAAGTCGGGCCACAGCAGCTTGTTGTTCAGATCGCCGAGCCAGGGCATGGCAATCGTGCGGGCATAGAACAGCGCGCCGAAGAACGCCGCGAAGAACATCACTTCCGAGAAGATGAACCAGCTCATCGACCAGCGGAACGACGCATCCACGCGGTCGCCGTACTTGCCGGTCTCGGATTCAGAGATGGCGTCGGCAAACCACGCACGCAGCACGAAGAGGAACCACAGCAGGCCGATCAGGAATGTCCAAGGCGCCCAGGGCTGAGCATTCACCCATGCAGCGGAGCTCAACAGCACGATCAGCAGGCCGAGGCTTGCCGTAATCGGATGCCGCGACGGCCCGGGCACGAAGTAGTACGGAGCGTTTGCTCGATTCGCACTCATCTCTTTTTCTCCAGCTCTATTTTTTTAAGAATCCAATCGATGTTGCCCGGCCCATGCTGCGCGGGCCGTCTCCTCAACCTTCTCAATCCTTAACCGACTACTGCCCGCACGATCAACAGCAGCACAACGATAAACATGACCGCCGCTAGAATGCCCGCGATGATCACGTGCACGGGATTCAACTGCGCCATGTCACGGTCATGATCGCGGCCCTTGCGCACACCGAAGAAGGACCAGAACACCGCCTTCATCGTCTGTGCGAATGATGCGCGTCGCTTGGTCGCTTCCTTCAGTTCGTCCATGTCCTCACGTTCCCTTGTTCGGCATCGCCGGCGCAATAGCCGACGGCGCGTGGATTTCAAAGAAAGTGTAGGACAAGGTGATCGTCTTCACGTCCTTGGGAAGATCCGGATCAATCACAAACACCACCGGCATCTCGCGTGATTCGTTGGCCGTCAGCATCTGCTGCTTGAAACAAAAACACTCAATCTTTTTGAAGAACTCGGTTGCCTGCTTGGGCGCGTAACTTGGGATGGCCTGCGCCTCGACCGTACGCCCCTCCTTGTTCACCACCTCGTAGACGATCTGGTTGATCTCGCCGGGGTGCACATCCATGCTGTTCTTGACGGGGCGGAAGCGGAACGGCCCTTGGCTGTTCGAATCGAATTCCACCGTGATCGTGCGCGTCTTGTCGACCTGCGAATTGCGCAGCGCGCCGCCATCTTCATCCCGTGTGTTCAACACGTTGATGTTCGTAAGCTCGCAGATCTTTTTGTACAGCGGCACCATCGCGTAGCCGAAGCCGAACATGATCACGACCACAACGGCCAGCTTGCCGAGCATGGACCGGTTGAGGCCGCGCTCGAGGGCTTTGTCGTTTTGGGTCGGATCCGGCTGCGCCGGTGTCTGGCTCATAGAGGTCTCGCGAAATCTCGGTTCAGCGACCAGCGCGTCGCCTGCCCGGCTAACCGCCGAACACCACGCGCTTGAAAATCACACCCAGAAAGAAAACCAACGCGATCGTGCCGAGGATGAGCCCCAGGCGACGATTGGCTGCGCGTTGCTCGGGTGTTGGGCTTTTTTCTGGATTCGACATCGTTGTCCGGAGGATCGCGGGGCCGGCACCAGTATTGGCAAGCCGCCCCGCGACACCTGCATTACTTCACGTGCGGCGGTTCTTCAAAGGTGTGGAACGGCGCCGGCGACGGCACGGTCCACTCCAGGCCTTCCGCGCCATCCCACGGCTTGTCGGCAGCCTTCTCGCCACCGCGGTACGACGGGAGCACCACGAAGAAGAAGAAATACACCTGCATCAGGCCAAAGCCCAGGGCTCCGATCGACGCCACGGCATTGAAGTCGGCAAACTGCTGCGGGTAGTCAGCATAGCGGCGCGGCATGCCAGCCAGGCCCAGGAAGTGCATCGGGAAGAACGTGAGGTTGAAGGTGATCATCGAACCCCAGAAGTGGATCTTGCCGCGCGTCTCGCTGTACATATAGCCCGACCACTTCGGACCCCAGTAGTAGAAGCCCGCGAACAGTGCGAACAGCGAGCCGGCCACCAGCACGTAGTGGAAGTGCGCCACCACGTAATACGTGTCCTGCAGTTGGATGTCGATCGGGGCCACGGCCAGGATGAGGCCCGTGAAGCCGCCCACCGTGAACACGAAGATGAAGCCGATCGCAAACAGCATGGGCGTCTCGAACGTCATCGAGCCGCGCCACATCGTCGCCACCCAGTTGAAGATCTTCACGCCGGTCGGCACCGCAATCAGCATCGTCGCGTACATGAAGAACAGCTGGCCGGTAACGGGCATACCGGTCGTAAACATGTGGTGAGCCCACACGATGAACGACAAGATGGCAATCGACGCCGTGGCATACACCATCGAGCTGTAGCCGAACAGCGGCTTGCGCGCGAAGGCCGGCACGATCTGGCTGACGATACCGAACGCCGGCAAGATCATGATGTACACCTCGGGGTGCCCGAAGAACCAGAAGATATGCTGGTACATCACCGGGTCACCACCGCCTGCAGCCGAGAAGAAGCTCGTGCCGAAGTGGCGGTCGGTCAGCACCATGGTGATCGCACCCGCCAGCACCGGCATCACAGCAATCAAAAGGTACGCCGTGATCAGCCACGTCCAGCAGAACATCGGCATCTTCATCAGCGTCATGCCGGGCGCACGCATGTTCAGGATGGTCACGATGATGTTAATCGCGCCCATGATCGACGATGCGCCCATGATGTGGATCGCGAAAATCGCCATGTCCATGCCCGGGCCCATCTGCACCGACAACGGTGCATAGAGCGTCCAGCCGGCAGCCGTGGCGCCACCCGGCGCGAAGAACGAGCCCACCAGCAGCATTGCCGCGGGCGGCAACAGCCAGAAGCTGAAGTTGTTCATCCGCGCAAAGGCCATGTCGGACGCGCCGACCTGCAGCGGGATCATCCAGTTCGCAAAGCCCACGAAGGCCGGCATGATCGCGCCGAACACCATGATCAGGCCGTGCAGCGTGGTGAACTGGTTGAACAGCTCCGGATGGAAGAACTGCAAGCCGGGCTGGAACAGCTCAAGGCGGATCAGCAGGGCCAGCGTGCCGCCCGAAAGCAGCATCATGAAAGAGAACAGCAGGTACAGCGTACCGATGTCCTTGTGGTTGGTCGCAAACAGCCAACGGCGCCAGCCGTGCGGATGGTCGTGCGCGTGGTCGTCTCCATGACCGTGCGCGTGATCTTGCGGGTGCGTAACAGCGGTGCTCATCGAGGAACTCCTAGGGTTCGGTTCGTCACGCAGACGATCAATCAGCCAGCGTTGCGGTCTTCGGCCGCATTCGCTTGTTGGGACGCCACCTTGCCGGCGGATTCAGTTGCAGCGGTCTTGGCGCCGCCGCCTTCGGGCATCTTGCCGCCGCGCGCATCCTTCACTTGCGTCGGCTGCAGCAGGTCACCGGTATGGTTGCCCCAGTGGTTGCGCTCGTAAGTGATGACGGAAGCGATTTCGACGTCGTTCAGTGCCGAAGCCCAGGGCGGCATGGCGCCCTTGCCGTGCAGCACGATGCCAACGTGGTCAGCCAGCGGGCCATTGGCGATCTTCGAACCATCAAGCGCCGGGAACGGACCGCCGCCCTTGCCGTTCGGCTGATGGCAGACCGCGCAGTTGGCGGTGTAGACCTTCTCGCCGCGCGACTTCAGCTCTTCAAGCGTGTAGGTCTTGTTCGGGTCATCGGCCTTGGCGGCCATTTCCTTTTTCTTGCCGTCGACCCACTTGGTGTAATCGTCCTGCGAAAGCACGCGCACGACGATCGGCATGAACGCATGTTCCTTGCCGCACAGTTCAGCGCACTGGCCGCGATACACGCCGACCTTCTCAGCCTTGAACCATGCGTCGCGCACAAAGCCCGGAATCGCATCCTGCTTCACGCCAAACGCCGGAATCATCCACGAATGGATCACGTCGTTGGCGGTGGTGACGATGCGCACCTTGCGATTGACCGGCACGACCAGTTCATTGTCGACTTCGATCAGATACGTGTTCGACTTGGGCGCCTGATTGTTGATCTGGTCACGCGGTGTGGTCAGCGTGGAGAGGAACGAGATACCCTCGCCTTCGCCCTTCAGGTAGTCGTAACCCCACTTCCACTGGTAGCCGGTGGCCTTGATGGTGAGGTCGGAATTGGTGGTGTCCTTCATTGCGACCACAGCCTTCGTGGCCGGCAGCGCCATCCCGATCACGATCAGGAACGGCACGATGGTCCAGATGATTTCAACCGTGGTGCTTTCGTGGAATGTCGCCGGTTTGTGGCCGACCGACTTACGGTGCTTGAAAATGGAGTAGAACATCACCCCGAATACACCGATGAAGATCACGATACAGATGATCAGCATCATCCAGTGCAGCCAATGGATCTCGGCGGCGATCTTGGTGACCGGAGGCGCGAGATTGAGCTGCCGCACTGCGGGGCCGCCCGGCATGTCTTCCACTGCCAGGGCCGTTTGACTGAGGGCGAGGAGAGAGCCTGCCGCCAGCAAACTTGCCAATGTCTTATTCAACATTTTCATTTTTTATCTACCCAATTGACAGATTCCACTCTGCCCCGGTGCGCGGCTCATGAGACCTGGGTTGGTTGCCCGTGTCCCAAACACCGGGAAAGCTCGTCCGCAAGCTTGCGCCGCCTGACGCTCACCTGCTAGATCACGAGCCGGCCGTCTTCCAGCCAGACTTGCCCGTAATCGGAGGCGTGGCGGGCATAGTACAGCAATGCCCATCCGAGAATCGCGACCACCAGCCCCGCGTCAGGCAACACCAATCACGCGCGTTGCCAGACAGAAAACCAAGCGATTACGAACGGGGGAATGACGACCAAGGGGATGGACCAGCCAACCTGGCGGGTTGAAAGCGAGCAGTTTCGCTTCATGAGCCAGTTCTTGCGCGGCGATTCCGAGATGGTGGACGCGCCGCATGCTGGGTGGAGCGCGGTTTCAATGTCGTGCATTGAACCACTCCTGCCTCGGATGCATACCCGAACGGTTCGCCCGTGGCAAAAAACGGGATAGGCCTTTGGGGGGACTGCTGCGACAAACTGGCGCATTATATGGCCGCGATTGACCCCAAACAAGGTAAAGCGCCTTTATGCAAGTCCCGGCTTGACAAGGTGCGCCAATGCCGTTTTCGCATTAAAAACATCTCAGGCGCGCGGTTTGCGGCCGATCTGATCGATCGAAATCATGGCTCTCCCCTCCTCGTCCAACGCCTGCCGCTGAGTCGGCGCAAGCTTCCAGGCGTGGCCGTAAACGATTTCGAAGGTGAGCGGTATCAGTCCGTCGGGATTGCGTTGCGCATCAAGTGCGTCGAATAGCCGCTGGCGCCAGCGCGGCGTGTGTAGACCGGCGCCAGCAAGGCTGCGGCCTGCTTCGTCCGTCAAGCCAGCCATACCGCCAAGCAAATGCACATCGGCCAGCAGGGCCTGCGGCGTTTCGTAGGTGATTGTGAGCTGCTCCATGTCCATGACGGGCGTGGACCAACGGCTATGCACCAGCATGTCGCCAATGTCGTGCATATCGACAAAGCGCAGCGTGTGGACACCCGCGTCGATGCCAGCCAGGGCGCTGCGCAGCTCGCGCAAGGTATCGGGACCGAACAGGCTGAACATCAGCAGGCCGCCTTCCGTGGTGACGCGATGCCATTCCGGAAAGATCGCGTGCGGCGCCGGGTCCCAGTGCAGCGCTAGGTTCGACCACAGCAGATCGAATGACGCGCCGGCAAACGGCAGCGCGCGGAAATCCGCCTGGACAAAATCAAAGACCGGTCGCTTCTTCAGCAGCCGGCCGAGCCAACCCGCATCGGTGCGCTGCGGATCAAGTTTCTGCGCTTGCGCCAGCATGGCGGACGACCAGTCGATCCCGCAGATCTGTGCGTCCGGATATTGCGCGCGCAGTACCGCCAGGCCTTGTCCCAGGCCGCACCCCAAATCCAGCGCACGCGCGGGCGTGGCTTTGATGTAGGACAGCCGGTCCTGCATGCGACTGCCCACTTCGCGCAGCAGGAAATCCACGTCGGCGAAACGCGCGGCGCGGCGATCAAAGGCGCGCCGCAAGGCGGCAGGACGGGCAAGAGCGGGATCAGACATCGACAAGGCGGGACGGAATACTGCGGTTGCCAAGTATACCGGCCCGCAGTTTGAGGCGCCGTCCGATAGCGCAGTGGCCGCAAATCGGCTTGGATAGTGGCTTTTTGCATGCATAAACACGCGTTATCGGCATGGTTTCGCGCCGGCCTGCGTCATCTGTTGCCGTGCGCCTGCGCGCTTTGCGGCGCAGTGCAGGGCGGCCTGGTGTGCACAGGCTGCATGGGCGACCTGGCCCCGCAGTTGCACAGGCGGCGCTGCATCCAATGCGCCATTGCGCTGGAGGCGCGGCACGCCGCCCGACATTGCCGCACTTGTTTAGCCGGTGCGCCCGACTTTGATGCGACCGTCGTCATTGCCGACTACGACTGGCCGCTTGACCACCTTGTCACCGGATTGAAATTTCGGGCGCAATTGCCGTTGGCGGCTTGGCTGGCGGACCAATTGGGCAACGCACTCGCCGCTGCGCCGGGCGACCGGCCGGACGTGCTGCTGCCAGTGCCGCTTTCGCCGGCCCGCCTCCGCTCGCGCGGCTACAACCAGGCGTGGGAGGTTGCCCGCCGGATCGCCCGCCAATTGGACATTTCGGCCCACGCCGGCGCCCTGCACCGTGTGCGCGACAACCCCGCGCAGGCCACGCTGCACCGCACCGAGCGGCTGACCAACCTGCACGGCGCATTCGTTGTCGCCGAGCCTGGGCGCATCGCGGGGCGCCACATCGGCGTCGTCGACGATGTGATGACCACCGGCACGACCCTCGGCGAGATCGCCACACAACTCAAACGCGCCGGCGCCACCCGCGTCACCAACGTTGTCGCCTTGCGCACGCCCTGATTCCGTGCTTATGCGACATTGTGTCGCGCCGCTTATGCAAAGCTGTGGCGGGGTGACAACCCTTCCCAATGTGGATAAGCTCGCCGCCGAAATTCCTCCTGCCGCCAGACCATGTTCAACGTCGTCCTTGTCGAGCCCGAAATCCCGCCCAACACGGGCAATGTGATCCGCCTGTGCGCCAACACGGGTGCGCAGCTGCATCTGATCGAACCGTTGGGTTTTCCGCTCGAAGATGCCCGCATGCGCCGCGCGGGGCTCGACTATCACGAGTACGCGACGATGCGTGTGCATGCCGATTGGGACGCCTTCCTGCGCGATGCGCAGCCCGATCCCACGCGCATGTTCGCGCTCACCACGCGCGGCTCGACGCCGTTTGCCAGCATGGCGTTCCAGCCGGGCGACTGGTTTGTCTTCGGATCGGAAACGCGCGGATTGTCGGAAGAGCGGCGCGAGTGGTTTCCTGCTTCCCAGCGGATTCGCCTGCCGATGCGGCCGGACAACCGCAGCCTGAATCTATCGAACACCGTGGCGGTGGTGGTGTTCGAAGCGTGGCGGCAAAACGGATTCGCGGGCGGCGCCTGAGCCGGACGCCACCCTTGGTTGGTGCGTGACTAGCGCGCCGATTCGGATTTGGCGTCGCGCTGCAGTAGACGCTCGACCGCTTTCGCAGCGGGAAGCCCTTCGAACAGGACTTCGCAGACGGTAAAGGTGATCGGCATGTCCACGCCCTTGGCACGCGCCAGTGCTGCCACGGCCCGCGCGCAACGTACGCCTTCCGCAACGTGACCGAGGCTGTGCAGGACGTCGTCGAGCGTACGGCCCTGCGCTAGCTGCATCCCAACCGTGCGATTGCGCGACAGATCGCCGGTGGCGGTCAGCAGTAGATCGCCCATGCCGGTCAGCCCCATAAATGTTTCTGGCCGGCCGCCCAGCGCCAAGCCCAGGCGCGTCATCTCGGCCAGCCCGCGCGTGACCAGTGCGGCGCGTGCGTTCAGCCCCAGGCCCAGGCCGTCTGCGGCGCCTGTCGCAATGGCTAGCACGTTCTTGACGGCACCGCCCACTTCCACGCCGACGAGGTCGTCGCTTGCGTACACGCGCATCGCGTGATGATGAAAGCCGCGCTGCGTGAGCTTGCACAGTGTCTCGCTGGTCGAGGCGACGGTCATGGCGCACGGCAAACCCTGCGCGACTTCCTTGGCGAAACTCGGCCCCGACAGCACACCGACAGCAAGGTCGGTACGGCCCGACGCCTTCAGCACGTCGGCGACGATGGCGTGCGGCAGTGCGCTGGTCTCGGGGTCGAAACCCTTGCATAGCCAGATCACGTTGCGCACACCGCCGTGCGCGGCGATCGTGCGCGCCAGGTCAGCCAGCCCGGCAACAGGTGAAGCGATAACGGCGAGTCCGTCGTGGCCTGCCGCATGATCGAGCGCGGCTTGCAAGTCAGCAGAAAAATGCAACGACGCCTGCAGTGTCATGCCCGGCAAATACGTCGCGTTGATGTGCGTGGCGGCCATTTGCGCGACGAGGTTCGCGTCACGCCCCCACAGCACGACATCGTGCGATTGCGCGGCGTGGCTGGCCAGGGCAGTGCCCCAGGCACCGGCACCCAAAACGGAAATTCGCATGCGCGTGTTCAACATCGGTCAGGCAAAGGTCGAGCAACAGGTCGGGCAAAAAAAAAGCCCGCGCAAGCGTGCGGCTGGCGCGGGCCTCTGGCGCAGTGCGCCTCGTACTTAGTGGGTGGCCTTCGAGCCGTCCGGCATCACCAGACCAGCGCCGCCGGCTTGGCCTTGCTGCTCCATGGCAGAGGCCAGGCGTTGTTCGTACAGCGCCTGGAAGTTGATCTCGGCCAGGTGGATCGGCTGGAAACCGGCGCGACCGATGGTGTCGGCAATGTTCGAGCGCAGGTACGGGTACACGATGGTCGGGCAGGCGATGCCCAGCAGCGGGTCCATCTGTTCGGCCGGCACGTTGCGGATATCGAAGATGCCCGCTTGCTTGGCTTCCACCAGGAACGCGACCTTCTCTTGCACCTTGGTCGTCACCGTACCGATGACGGTCACTTCAAACACGCCTTCAGCCAGTTGCGAAGCGGCGACGTCCACCTGCACTTCCACAGACGGCTGTTCCTGCTCGAGGAAGATGTGCGGCGAGTTCGGTTGTTCCAGCGACAGGTCCTTCAGATAGACGCGCTGGATGTTGAAGAACGGCTGGCCATCCTGGCCCGGTTGCTGCTGTTGCTGGTCGCTCATGACTCGCCTTCAAATGGGATGTGGTCGGTGCTTGGCGGAAGCGTCCGCCGCGCAAGACGCGTATGGTACATGACCAAATGGAGCCCGCTATGAGAGCCGGCCCAAAAGTACAACGCCCGGTCTAAGCCGGGCGTTTTTGTGTGGTGCGCAGGTCGCCAGATCGGGCCGCCGAATCAGGCAGCCAGCAACGGAACCAAGCCACCCTCGCGGTCCAGCGCAGACAGATCATCGAAGCCGCCGATGTGACGCTCGTCGATATAAATCTGTGGAACCGTGCGGCGATTCGTGCGCGTCATCATCTCTTCGCGCTTGCCGGGTTCGCGATCGATCAGGATCTTCTCGATCTGCTCGACACCGCGTTGCTTCAGGAGTCGTTCCGCTGCCACGCAATAGGGGCAGACGGTGGTGCTGTACATGACCACGTGCGCCATAACTTCAACCTCGTATCTTTATTTCACAACCGGAAGGCCGGCTTGTTGCCAGGCGGCCAATCCGCCCTCGAGCGAATACACCTCACTGTAACCGGCCTGCTTCAGGACTGCTTGGGCCCGCCCAGCACGCTGGCCGGTCTGGCATACGAGGATGATGGGGGTCTCTTTGTTCTTTGCAAGCCCGGCGGCCTTGCCTGCAAGTTCCCCGAGCGGCGCGTGCTTGGCTTGCGGCAGATGGCCGGCGGCGTATTCACCGCTTTCACGCACATCCACCACCACGGCATTGCGGCGATTGATGAGCTGGGTGGCCGCCGAAGCACCCACCTTGGCACCGCCGCCGCCCGCGATGCGGCGCTGGATGGGCGCCCAGAGCAGCAGCAGACCCGAAACGATGGCGACGGCAAGCAGTGCGAGGTTGTTGTAATCGGCGAAGAACTTCACGGTATCGGTTTCCTGGGATGGGTCGGGCAAGTCTACTGGGCGAACATCAGCCGAACGATTCGGGGGCCCAATGCCCGCGGCATTATAAAATAGTCGGTTTCAGCGGCTGCACGATGACGTACGACACGTCGCCGCAGCCGCGCGCAGGTTTTCTCACTTCTCATCATGGCAGTCATGCATAAGCTCGTCCTCATCCGCCACGGCGAATCGACGTGGAATCTGGAGAACCGCTTCACCGGCTGGGTCGACGTCGACCTGACCGACACGGGCGTCGCCCAGGCCCGCCAAGGCGGCAAACTGCTGCGCGAAGCTGGCTTCACGTTCGATCTGGCCTATACCTCGGTGCTCAAGCGCGCGATCCGCACGCTCTGGCATGTGCAGGACGAAATGGACCTGATGTGGATCCCGACTCGCAACGAATGGCGTCTGAACGAGCGCCACTACGGCGCGCTGTCGGGCCTGAACAAGGCCGAAACCGCCGCGCAATATGGCGACGAGCAAGTCCTGGTATGGCGCCGCAGCTACGACACGCCGCCGCCCGCGCTGGAGCCCGGCGCCGACAACGACGCTTTCGGCAACCCCCGTTACGCGGGCCTCACGCGCGAGCAGGTGCCCCTGACCGAATGCCTGAAGGACACCGTCGCGCGCGTGATGCCGCTGTGGGATGAATCGATTGCACCGGCCATCAAGAGCGGCAAGCGCGTGGTGATCGCCGCGCACGGCAATAGCATCCGCGCGCTGGTGAAGTATCTGGACGGCATTTCCGACGCAGACATCGTCGGCCTGAATATCCCCAACGGCACGCCACTTGTGTATGAGCTGGACGCCAACCTCAAGCCGATCCGCCATTACTACCTGGGCGACCAGGAAGCGATTGCCGCTTCGCTCGCGGCGGTGGCCAGCCAAGGCAAGTCGAAATAAACCGTAACGGGCGCTGCGGCACTCCAACGCCTTTATACTGTCGAAGCCTGTAGCCCGGGATGTGCGCGAGCCGTCCCGGGCCATGTTTATCTACTGTTCCCACGTCCACGCTCGACACATGCGAACTTCGCTCAAGAACATCAGCTTGATCGCCATCGGCCTCGTCACCGGGGTTCTGGCGACGCTCCAGCTCTCCGCCACTGCGCAAAACGCGACGGTCGGCCCGCTCCCGCTGGAGAAGCTCAGGCTCATGGCGGACATCTTTGGCCAGATCAAGCGTGAATATGTCGAGCCCGTGGACGACGACAAGCTGCTGACCGAAGCCATCAAGGGCATGGTCGCCAGCCTCGACCCGCATTCGGCCTACCTGGACAAGAAGGACTTCCAGGAACTGCAGGAAGGGACCCAGGGCCGCTTCGCCGGTCTGGGCATCGAGATCTCGCAGGAAGAGGGCCTGGTCAAGGTCATCAATCCAATCGAAGACACTCCGGCGTTCCGCGCCGGCGTGCAGCCGGGCGACCTGATCACCCGCATCGACGATAAGCCCGTGCGTGGCATGCCGCTGGAGCAAGCCGTCAAGCGCATGCGCGGCGCGCCAGGCACCAAGGTCACGCTCACGATCTACCGCAAGAAGGAAGAGCGCACGTTCCCGCTGACCATCACACGCGCCGAGATCCAGGTGCAGTCGGTCAAGGCCAAGCTGCTGGACAACGGCATCGCGTGGGTGCGCATCACGAGCTTCCAGGAACGCACCGTTCCGGACCTGGCCAAGAAGCTCAATGACCTGGCCAAACAGGACGCGCACCTCAAGGGTGTGATCCTGGATCTGCGCAACAACGGGGGTGGCGTGCTGCAAGCTGCGGTTGGCGTGTCGGCTGCGTTCCTGCCGCCGGACGTGACGGTGGTATCGACAAACGGCCAGGTGCCGGATGCCAAGCGCACGTACAAGGCGACCTTCGCCAACTACCGCTTGAGCAACTTCGACTCCGATCCGCTGGTCGGTCTGGACCCCGAGTTCAAGACCGTGCCGATCATTGTGCTGACCAACGCCTACACGGCTTCGGCCTCTGAAATCGTGGCTGGTGCGCTGCAGGATCATCACCGCGCCAAGACGATGGGCAAGACGACGTTCGGCAAGGGCTCGGTGCAGACCGTACGTCCGCTGTCGAACGACACCGGCATCAAGCTGACGATCGCGTACTACTACACGCCGTCTGGCAAATCGATCCAGGCGAAGGGCATCCGCCCGGATATTCCGGTTGACCAGAACCCGGACGGCGACCCGGACGATGCGCTGATCACGCGCGAAATCGACACCGAACGCCACCTGCATAACAAGCAGGAATCTGAAGAAGCCGAGATGACCGAGCGCGAAAAGCGCCGCGTTGAAGAGTTGCGTCGCCTGGAAGAGGAAAACGCCAAGAAGACGCCTGAGCAGCGCGAGAAGGAGCGCAACAAGAAGCCGATCGAGTTCGGTTCGGCTGAAGACTTCATGCTGCAACAGGCCATCGCCGACCTGAAGGGTCAGCCGGTCAAGCGCTCGAAGTCTGTGCTGGAAGCCGCGGCAGCCGCGGTGCCGGACAAGGCGGTGAAATCGCCGGCGGCCAAGGAATCGAGCGCCCCGGCCAAGCTGCCGAAGGGCAAGGCTGCGCCGGCCTCCGAGCCGGCCGCTCCGAAACCCAATGTTCCGGCCAGCGGCGTGCAGCCTGCACCGGAGCCCACCGGCGCCCGTTAAGACACGGGCCGGCAAACACTGGCAAACTTACAAGGCCGTGCACTGCACGGCCTTTTTCATTGCACCACCATGAACGACGATCAACTGCTGCGGTACTCGCGCCATATCCTGCTCGACGAAATCGGCATCGAGGGGCAGACGCGCCTGATTGAGAGCCACGCGCTCGTCATTGGCGCGGGCGGACTGGGCGCGGCAGCCCTGCCCTATCTGGCGGCGGCCGGCGTGGGCACGCTCACCATCGTCGACGACGACACGGTGGACTTGACGAATCTGCAACGCCAGATCATCCACACAACGGAATCGGTCGGACAACCGAAGGTGGCATCGGCCCAGGCGGCCATTGCCCGACTGAATCCGGACGTGCGCGTGAATGCGTTACAGCGCCGGCTCGATGCCGACGCCATTGGCGCGCTGCTTCAAGGCGTGAGCGTGGTGCTGGACTGCTCCGATAACTTTGGCACCCGCCAGGCTACCAACCTTGCCTGCGTGCGGGCTGGGGTGCCGCTGGTGTCGGGCGCCGCCATCCGTTTTGACGGGCAGATCAGCGTGTTTGACAGCCGCGACGGCGGCCCCTGCTACGCGTGCCTGTTCCCACCCGACGAGCCCGCGCCCGAGGTCGCGTGCGCAACGATGGGCGTGTTCTCGCCGCTGGTGGGCATGGTGGGTACAGTGCAGGCTGCTGAGGCGCTGAAACTGATCGCGGGTATCGGTCAATCGCTTGCCGGTCGCCTGCTGATGCTCGATGGTCTATCGATGGAATGGACGACGATGCGCATCGCGCGCCAGCCGTCATGCCCGGTCTGCGGCGGAGCGCACTGAGACGCCCGAAACCGTGCAACAAAAAAGGAGGCCAAGGCCTCCTTCTTTTTCGTCGGTTGACGAGGCTTACTCGCCCTCGGGCTCCATCTGCGATTGCAGATAGTTCTGGATGCCGACCTTATCGATCAACTCGAGTTGCGTTTCCAGCCAGTCGATGTGCTCTTCGGTGTCGTCCAGGATGTCGACCAGAATTTCGCGGCTGACGTAGTCCTTCACCGATTCGCAGTAAGCGATGCCCTCGACCACGGTGCCGTGTGCGGCGCGCTCCAGCTTCAGGTCGCACTCGATGATCTCTTTCGTGTCCTGGCCGATGAAGATCTTGCCCAGGTCCTGCAGGTTAGGCAGGCCGTCGAGCATCAGGATCCGCTCGATCAGGCGATCGGCATGCTTCATCTCACCGATCGACTCCTTGTACTCGTGGTCCCCAATGCGCTTGAGCCCCCAGTGGCCGTACATGCGCGCGTGGAGGAAATACTGGTTGATGGCGGTCAGCTCGTTCTTGAGCTGGGCGTTCAGATATTGGATGACCTTCTTATCGCCTTTCATTCTTGGGGCTCCAGCAAAGTGCAACTGCGGTGATGGACGCACGCACGCGTCCGTTCAAGGCGAGCCCTTTGCCTGACCAGCAAGCAACAAATGCCGCCGAGGCTCAACGCCTGGGCGGCAATTCGCGGCGACAGAAAAAGACGGGGGGAATCAGGCAGCCAATGCTCCAGGCACAATGGCCTGATCGTTGGCAACGGGCTCGTCGCGACGCTCGATTATGGCATGCGTGCTGGCACGGCCCAAAATCTGATCGACGGGGACGCAACTCACCGCTTCGGCAAGCACCTGCTTGGCGCAGTCCCGGCATTGTCCACAGCAGGTGCCCACGCCGAGCGTTTCGGCGAGTTCGTCCATCGTCGACACGCCCAGACGGGCGGCGCCATGGATTTCGCGGTCGGTCACTTGGTTGCAGATGCAGACGTACACGGGATTCCTCCGCAGCGTTCAGAACACGCTGTAAAACCAGAATAACAGAGAATAGAAATGAGAACAATTCTTGTTCGACCCCATTCTGAGCGGAGGGTCATGCAGGTGTACGCAAGCCGTCTTTTCAGAGAAAGACGTGAAATTTCAATCACTTATGGAAGCTACACCTTAGGAAAGCGATGCGCCGGCGCGACACTCGGTACGGCCGGCGCTTTGAGGACGCGCGACTCAGGCCCGTGCCAGCGCGCCCAGCGCTTCCTCGATTTCGGCTGGTTCGCAGGCGTGCAGCAGGCGGTCCGCTTCGCGCATCAGGCGAGGGCGGTCCGAGCGCAGGATCTGCTGCTTGACGCTCAGCAGTTGCGACGGATGCATCGAGAATTCGGTCAGGCCCATGCCCAGCAGCAGGCGCGTCATGGAAGCGTCCCCCGCCATCTCGCCGCACACTGAAACCGGCTTGCCCGCCTGATGCCCTTCGCGGATAGTGCGCGCAATCAATTGCAGCACCGCCGGATGCAGCGGGTCGTACAGATGCGCAACCGCGTTGTCGGCGCGGTCGATAGCGAGCGTGTACTGAATCAGGTCGTTCGTGCCGATCGAGAGGAAATCCATGCGGCGCAGGAACACCGGCAGGATCAGCACGGCGGCCGGAATCTCAATCATGGCGCCGACCTTGATGGTCGGGTCGTAGGCCACGCCATCGGCGTCGAGCGAGGCCTTGGCGCGTGCCAACAACTCAAGCGTTTGGTCGATCTCGCGGGCGTGCGCAAGCATCGGCACAAGAATCTTGATGGGCCCAAACGCAGACGCCCGCAACAGCGCGCGCAACTGCGTCAGGAACATTGCCGGCTCCGAGAGCGACCAGCGGATCGCGCGCAAACCAAGCGCCGGATTCGGCGCGGTCTCGAACACGTCGTCGCGGATGTCCAGCGGCTTGTCAGCCCCGATGTCGATGGTCCGGATCGTGACGGGCAGGCCCATCATCGATTCAACGGCGGTGCGGTACGCGCGAAACTGCTCTTCCTCGTCGGGCAGCGCGCCCCGGCGGTTCATGAACAGGAACTCGGAGCGGAAGAGGCCCACGCCCACGGCACCGGCTTTGACGGCCGCGGCCGCATCTTCCGGCATCTCGATGTTTGCGTGCAGATCGATTTGCGTACCGTCGAGCGTGACGGTGGGCGTATGGCGCAGGCGTTCGAGGCGCTTTTTTTGCAATTCGCCTTCGCTGCGGCGGTGGCGGTATTCCTCGAGAATGGACGCGCTCGGATCGACGATGACGATGCCGTTGTCGCCATCAATGACGACGATGTCGTCCTGGCGAATCAGCGTGCTAGCGTTATGAACACCCACGGCCGCCGGAATATCGAGGCTACGCGCCACGATGGCGGTGTGCGAGGTGCGACCGCCCAGGTCGGTCACAAAGCCAGCGAAGGTTTGGCCGCGGAACTGCAGCATGTCGGCCGGCGCAATATCGTGCGCCACGACGATCATCCCAGCATCCGGATCGCAACCCACCGCCACCGGCGCAGGCGCCAACGCGGGCGCGCCGGCCAGCACCTTCAGAATCCGTTCGACCACCTGCTCGATGTCGGCCTTTCGCTCGCGCAGGTATTCGTCTTCGATTTCGCCGAACTGGCGGATCAGTTCTTCAAGTTGCGTTGTGAGCGCCCACTCTGCGTTGTAACGCCGCTGGCGAATCAACGTCTCCGGCACCTGCGAGAGCAACGCGTCATCCAAAATCATCGCGTGCACATCGAGGAAGGCGCCCATCTCTTCGGGCACATCGGTGGGCAGATCGCGCTTGAGCGCAGCCAACTCGGCACGCACGGTAGCGCGGGCACTGCGCAAACGCTCGACCTCGGCGTCGACCTTGTCTTCGTCGACCAGGTAATGCGACACATCGAGCGCCGCGCGCGCCAGCATGTGAGCGCGGCCGATGGAGATGCCGCGCGAGACCGGAATACCGTGCAGGGTAAAAGGCATAGACGCTGGCCGGAGCGGCGTTGAAGTGGAGTGCGGCTGGGAGGGGTTATTCGCCTTCGCCGAAGCGGTCATTGATGAGCGCGACGAGACCATCCATGGCATCGTGCTCGTCGGGGCCGTCGATCTCCAGCGTGACGGTGGAGCCGATGCCCGCGGCCAGCATCATCACGCCCATGATGCTCTTGGCGTCGACCTGACGGCCGTTGCGCGACATCTTGATCTGGCTGTCGAACTTGCTGGCGAGCTGCGTGAGTTTGGCGGAGGCCCGGGCATGCAGCCCGAGCTTATTGATGATGGTGATATCCCTCTGCAGCATATTTGTCTGGATGATTGGCAACCTGGTTCTGAACGGCTGTCGAGCCGACCTGCAGTACGCCTTGCGCGCCGCCGGCCAGAGCCTTGGCGGCAAGTTGTTCGAGTTTTTCGGAGCGATAGCAGATGGCGCGCACGAGCATCGGCAGGTTTACGCCGGCCAGCACGCGCACGCGGCCCGGATCGGCCAGGCGCGAGGCGATATTGGCGGGCGTGGCCCCGAAGATGTCGGTCAGCACCAGTGCGCCGTTGGCTTCAATGAGTTCGGCGAGCTTGTCGCGCGCCTGAGCCAGCACGGCAGCCGGCTCGGCATCGGGCAGGACATCGATTGCGCCCAGCCGCTCAGGCTGACCGCAATAGACGTGTGCAGCGCAATCGCGCAGTGCGCTAGCCAGCGGCGCATGAGCGATGATCAGAATCCCTGCCATGATCGAAAAGCGAATCGGTATAACGCTGATTGTATCAGGGCCATTTGGCGCAATTGTGCGGCCGTGTGCCGAACCTCCCCCTTGTGGAGGACCCTCGGCAGAGGGGCCATGCCTCCAAATCAGGCGGGCTTGCGCCCCAGTCCGCTGTTCTTGCCGGCGGCGCGCTCGAGTGCATCGATGAACATTCCGGCCACATTGAAGCCCGTCTGCTGGGTGATTTCCTGGAAGCACGTCGGGCTGGTGACGTTGACCTCGGTGAGGTAATCCCCAATGACGTCCAGGCCGACAAGCAGCAGACCGCGTTGCCAGAGCACGGGCGCAAGTGCATGCGCAATCACCTGATCACGCTCGGACAGCGGCTGAGCCTTGCCCGTCCCGCCAGCCGCCAGATTGCCGCGGACCTCGCCGGCCATCGGCACGCGTGCCAGTGAATGCGGCACCGGCGAACCGCCGATCAGGAGAATGCGTTTGTCGCCCTCGCGGATGGCAGGAATGTACTGCTGAGCCATGATCGTGCGTGCGCCGTTGTCGGTGAGCGATTCGATGACCGCCCCGAGGTTCATGCCGTCCGGCCCCACGCGGAAGATACCCGCACCGCCCATGCCGTCGAGCGGTTTGAAGATGACGTCGCCCTGCTCCGCGTGAAATTCGCGCAGGCGCTTGGCATCGCGCGACACGACGGTCGGCACGGTGAACTCGCGGAACTGCGCGATGGCGAGCTTCTCCGAATGATCACGAATCGCCTGGGGCTTGTTGAACACGCGCGCGCCCTGCCGCTCGGCAATCTCCAGCAGCCATGTGCTGGTGACGTACTCCATGTCGAACGGCGGGTCCTTGCGCATCAGCACCGCGTCAAAGCCGGTGAGCGGTAGCAGGCGCGCATCGCCGGCGCGATACCAGTCGTGCTCGTCGCCGGTCAGGGCGATAGGCGTGGCAACGGTTTCCACCACGTTGTTCGCCAGCGTGAGCTGCGACTGCAGGCACGTGTAGATGGCGTAACCGCGCGCCGCCGCCTCGCGCATCATCGCAAAGGTGGAATCCTTGTAAGTCTTGAACGTCGACAGCGGATCGACGATGAACAGGATGCGCATGGCGGTTCCTTCTGCAGCGGGGTACGGCCGATCAGATCAGCGGGTTCGGGTCGGTCTTCTCAAGCTCGAGCGAGGCAGCCAGCAGCGCCAGGCGCGCCACCACACCGTACATATAGAAGCGGTTCGGCTCGCCGGCGCCCGGCTTGGCATGGCTGTCCGGCAGCGAATTCGACGCAAACGGCAGCGGCACGAAATGCATGCCCGGCGCGTTGAGATTCTCGTCCACGCCACGACCCGTGTGAACCCGGTAGAAACCTCCCACCACATAGCGGTCGATCATATAGACGACGGGCTCGGCCACAGCTTCGTTGATCTTCTCGAAGGTGTGCACGCCTTCCTGCACGATCACCTCGGAAACCTCCAGGCCCTCCTTGACCACGCTCATCTTGTTGCGCTCCTTCCGATTGAGGCCCTTGACCTCGGACGGATCGCGCACGGTCATCACGCCCATGCCATAGGTGCCGGCGTCGGCCTTGACCACCACGTATGGGGTCTCGGTCACGCCGTATTCCTTGTACTTCTTGGCGGTTTTCTTGAGCACCGTCTCCACGGCGTGAGCCAGTTCTTCCTCGCCGGCACGCTCATGGAAGTCCAGCCCGCTGCATTTGGTGAAGTACGGGTTGACCATCCACGGGTCGATGTCGATCAGCTTGGCGAACTTCTTCGCCACTTCGTCGTAGGCGGCAAAGTGGTTGGTCTTGCGACGCTGCGACCAGCCGGCATGTAGCGGCGGCAGCAGATACTGCTCGTTGATGTTCTCGAGGATGGGCGGCACGCCGGCTGACAGATCGTTGTTCAGCAAAATCGAGCACGGATCGAAATCTTCCATACCCAAGCGGCGGCCCTTGGTACCGATGCGCTTGATCGGTTCAACCACCAGGCGTTGCCCATCGGGTAAGTCGATCGGCGTCGGCTCGGTGATGTCTTCGGAGAGCGAGCCGAGACGCACATTCAACCCCGCTTGGCGCATGATCTGCGACAGGCGCGCCACGTTCTGCAGGTAGAACATGTTGCGCGTATGGCGCTCGGGGATCAGCAAGAGGTTCTTGGCGTCCGGGCAAATCTTTTCGATGGCGGCCATGGCGGCCTGCACGGCCAGCGGCAGCATCTCGGGCGCAAGGTTGTTGAAGCCGCCAGGGAACAGGTTCGTGTCGACCGGCGCCAGCTTGAAGCCGGCATTGCGCAAATCGACGGAACAGTAGAACGGCGGCGTGTGTTCCTGCCACTCCAGGCGGAACCAGCGTTCGATGGCGGGCGTGGCGTCAAGAATCTTCTGCTCGAGCTCGAGCAGCGGCCCGTTCAGCGCGGTGATCAAGTGCGGAACCATACCCTTCCTATTGATGTTATTTATCGCCCGCTCCGATTGTAGAGGAACAGGCAATAGCTTGCAGACGACAGCGGGCTATCGATATGCGGTCAGGAAAGAGGATTCGCAAGAGGCGAAGTGCGGCGGTGCAGCAAACCACACAAAAAGGCGGACAAAAAAAAAGCGCGGGGCTGCCGCGCTTGGGGAATAGCCTGACAGATACGGGGAGCGTTCTGCAGGTGGAGGAAACCACGTCTGCAATGTAAGCGTCCGCATAACGAGAGGCAATTGAAGGTTTTTTACATCGGACTTAAGGACGTCCAGCTCAGGGGCGACGGAACAAAAAACCCGGCACGCAGCCGGGTCTTTTGCAAGGTGAGTGAGCGGATCAGTCTTCGTAGGCGGTTTCGCCGTGGGACGTGATGTCCAGACCCTCGCGCTCCTCTTCTTCCGGCACGCGCAGGCCAACAATGGCATCGACGATCTTGTACGAAATGAACGCCACCACTGCGGACCAGATGACCGTGGTCACCACGCCCTGGAACTGGATCCACAGCTGGCCGCCGATCGAGTAATCATCTGCAACCTTGTTGGCGACATAGTCGTAGATGCCGGTGCCGCCGAGGCTCGGTGCCGCGAACACGCCAGTCAGCAGCGCGCCAAGGATACCGCCCACGCCGTGCACGCCGAACACGTCCAGCGTGTCGTCCATGCCCAGCATGCGCTTGAGGCCGTTCACACCCCACAGGCACAGCAGGCCGGCGATGATGCCGAGCGCGATCGAACCCATCGGACCGACAAAGCCGGCAGCCGGCGTGATGGCCACCAGGCCAGCCACGGCGCCGGATGCGGCACCCAGCATCGACGGCTTGCTCTTGCCGAACCACTCGCCGAAGCTCCACGACAGCACGGCTGCGGCGGTTGCCAGCAGCGTGTTGACGAAGGCCAGCGCGGCGCTGCCGTTGGCTTCCAGGGCCGAACCGGCGTTGAAGCCGAACCAGCCGAACCACAGCAGCGAGGCACCGACCATCGTCAGCGTCAGGCTGTGCGGCTTGAGCGCCTCACGGCCAAAACCGATGCGCTTGCCGAACAGGAAGGCGCCCACCAGACCCGCCACAGCAGCGTTGATGTGCACCACGGTACCGCCCGCAAAGTCCAGCGCGCCCTTCTGGAACAGCCAGCCCGACTTAGCGGTCATCACCTCGGCCGCCTTGGCGTCGGTAAAGCCGTCCGGACCCGGCCAGAACCAGACCATGTGCGCGATCGGCAGGTAGCTGAAGGTGAACCACAGCACCACAAACAGCAGGACAGCCGAGAACTTCGCACGTTCGGCGAAGGCGCCGATGATCAGCGCGCACGTAATCGCCGCAAACGCGCCCTGGAAAGCGAAGTACGCGTATTCCGGCACCACCACGCCTTTGCTGAAGGTGGCAGCGACCGAATCCGGCGTCAGCCCCTTGAGGAACAGACGATCAAGCCCGCCGAAGAAAGCGTTGCCTTCAGTGAACGCGAAGCTGTAGCCGTAGACAGCCCACAGGATGATGATGAGCGAGAAGATGCCCATGCACTGCATCAACACCGACAGCATGTTCTTCTTGCGCACCAGGCCGCCGTAGAACAGCGCCAGACCCGGCAGCGTCATCAGAATGACGAAGGCGGTGGAGATCAGCAGCCACGCCGTGTCGCCCTTGTTGGGGACGGGCGTAGCGGCGGCGGGCGCAGCGGCAGCCGGAGCAGCGGCGGCGGCAGGCGCTGAAGCCGGGGCAGCGGCAGCCGGTGCGGCAGCGGCCGGCTCGGAAGCGGCAGCCGCGGCAGCCGGCGCCGAAGCTTCAGCCGCCGGCTTGTCCTGTGCAACGGCCGGCGCCGATACCACGGCGCCTGCGAGCACGGCAGCGACGGCCCCAGCCGTCAGGAATCGTGTGAACCAGGTTTTCATGTTTTGACCTCTTCCTTGGCGGATTGGGGCTTATAGGGCGTCGCCGCCGGTCTCACCGGTGCGGATGCGGATGACTTGTTCAACCTCGGCCACGAAGATCTTGCCGTCGCCAATCTTGCCGGTGCGGGCAGATTTTTCGATGGCCTCGACGGCGCGTTCGACCACGTCGTCGGGCACGGCCACTTCGATCTTTACTTTAGGCAGGAAGTCGACGATGTACTCCGCGCCGCGGTAAAGCTCGGTATGACCCTTCTGGCGTCCGAAGCCTTTGACTTCCGTGACGGTAATGCCCGACACACCGACTTCGGACAATGCCTCGCGGACCTCGTCGAGCTTGAACGGCTTGATGATGGCCATGATGAGTTTCATGCTGGTTGCTCCTCGGTCGGCGGCACCGGAGCGCCGCCGCGCATCGTTATTGGAAAGTCTTGGTGATCGACAGCAGGGCCGTGGCCTTGCCCATGTAGTTGCCGCGCGTGTTCGTATAGAACGCGCGCGAAGCGTTCGTATCGATGTAGGCCAGCGATGCCGCCCAGCCGTTGCCGAAGTCTTTCGTCACACCGACCTTCCAGTCGGCATATGAGGCGCGCACGGTCTGATGCGGCACTTGCTGGTAGCCAGCATGCAGGTTCAGCGTCAGGCCCCAGAAGCCGGTGTCGAAGTTGCCCGACAGATCGAAGTACTGGCTGTGATGCGAATCAGGCGTGCCGAACAGGTTCGAAAACGCGTGCGAATACTTGAACGTGACCGGGCCGTAGCCGATCTGGGCATAGCCTTCGGTCGTGTGCGGACGCGTGAAGCCGTCGGGGTAGCTGCCGGGGTAGTAGTACTGGAGCACGCCCACGTCGATCGGCACGTCCTTGATGATCTCGGTCTTGTAGCCGCCGTAGAAGTCCATCTCGATCGGCGCGGACACGTTCGAGTTCGAATCGCTCAGCCAGCTGATCGAGGAGTTCCAGTTACCGACGTAGAAGCCTTCAGGCAGCACACCGCCAGGAATGGCGTAGTCGAAACCGCCCTGGATGGCCGGCTTGTTGTTGGTCTGCATGATGCCGCGGTAGCGGTATTGGCTGGCCAGTGTGACGTTGGCCGTGAGTGCGGCCGGCGCGGGCGCCGGTGCGGCGGCCGGTGCATCAGCCGCGGGTGCGGACTGGGCGATGGCGGATTGGCTGACACCGGCAACGGCACCGGTCAGCAGTACCAGACTGGCTGCGTACGCAAACTTCTTCATAACGGCTCTCCCCCTTTAGACAGTCGCAACGGAATGGAAAAAAAATCGATCCAGTTCTGCAACTGTCATGCCATGTCGTTGTCACTGGACTGGAGGACGTCTTCGGTCCACGACGAGGGCTGCGCCATACCGCGAAAGCGGAGGAAATTGGGGACGGGTCACGCGTGACAACGCCGGCGGCCCGCCAACGGTTGCCGCAAGCGGGTTCCCCCATGGCGGCCCGCGCCGTCATGGCGCGATAAAAACCATGTGATAGAGTGATTTCAGCCCCATGCAGTCGCTCGCACGGCCGGGCGCGGAAACTGCGACGGCCCGTTCTGTCCCCGTTTGTATGGCGCCGCCAATGCCGCATCGCAGCGAGATTTGACGCAAGGTGTGCCGTTTAGAGCGCCCAGCCGGTACCATCGCGGCCGGCAGCACCGAAACCACGCGCCAGGCGCAGGCCTCCGCACCACGGCACAGCAATTTTCACGCACAGCTTCTGTGCATGCACCGGCTTGGCGCAGATAGCACGACCCACGGAGCAAACGACATGAAACCGACCGATCTCTTTTCCGACTTTCAAAACCGCGTCAGCGAAGCCCTGCGTAACTCGCCGGCGGCCGACATCGAAAAGAACGTCCGCGCGATGATGACCCAGGGCTTTTCCAAGCTCGACTTGGTCACGCGTGAGGAATTCGACGTGCAATCGCAAGTGCTGGCGCGGACGCGCGCGCGTCTGGAAGAACTGGAAACGCGCGTGGCCGCGCTGGAAGCCCAACTGAAGTCCGCTGCCCCGGCAGATCAGTAACCCGCGGCCCGGTGTTGCGCCGGGCACGCATCTGCGTGGCTGCTGTGCCGGCCGCCGCACCCCTGCTGCGGCGCACAGCGAAAAGATCCATATGCCGCCTTGTTGCGGCTGGCGAACTGATCTAGAACGTCCTTAAGACGCGCGTGCACCGCGCTTGAGGAGAAGATCATGCAGCATCGCCTCTACTTCCTGATGCCGGACGTCGTCAGTGCCCGGCGCGTAATGAACGACCTCCTGCTGGCGCGCATTACCGAGCGCCACATCCACTTCGTCTCCAGGCCCGGCGTCGATCTCACTGGCCTGCACGAGGCCAACATCCTCCAGACTTCGGACATCGTCCACGCCACCCAGAATGGGTTGGTGATCGGCGGGGGTGCCGGCGTGCTGGCGGGCATCGTGGCGGCCATCTTCCCGGTCATCGGCGAAGGACCGCAGTGGGGCATGGTCGGCATTACCACCGTGGTGGGCGCGCTCTTTGGCGCATGGGCCTCGAGCATGATCGGAAGCTCCGTGCCAAACAGCCGCCTCAAACCATTCAAGCAGGCAGTGGAGGATGGGCAGATCCTGCTGATGGTCGATGTGCCGCGCTCGCGTGTGAAAGAGGTACGTGCGCTGCTGCAGAAGACGCATCCCGAAGGCCACTTCAGCGGCGAAGACACGGCCATGCCGGCCTTCCCCTGAGTTGATCTGCCGACAACGAAGCCGGAGCCCAGCGCTCCGGTTTTTTTTGCCCGTTTCTCATGCCGACGACGATCGTCAAATTTGGATGCCGGTGAACATGGCGGCGCAACGCGGCTGGCACAGTGGAGGGTTCCGCAACCGCCATGCTCCGTCACGCCATGCACCGATGCCACGCCCTCCGCCTTGCTCGTGAGTTCTCCCGGAGGATTCCGCGATGAGCCTCGCTGTACTGCGTTCGCGCGCGCTCTCGGGGATCGATGCGCCAGCCGTCTCGGTGGAGGTCCATCTGGCGAATGGCCTGCCATCGTTCACCATCGTCGGCCTGCCCGACACCGAGGTGAAGGAGAGCAAGGACCGCGTACGCGCGGCGATCCAAAACAGCCGCTTCGAGTTTCCGGCGCGGCGCATCACCGTCAACCTCGCGCCCGCGGATCTCCCAAAAGAATCTGGCCGGTTCGATCTTGCAATCGCGCTGGGGATCCTCGCTGCAAGCCGGCAGATTCCGCACACGCATCTGGATGCGCATGAGTTTGCGGGTGAGCTGTCGCTGTCCGGCGATCTGCGGCCGATTCGCGGTGCGCTGGCGATGGCGTATGCGCTATCGCGCAACCCCGTCCTCGCCGATGGCGACACACCGCTTGCCCGCGCCTTCGTGCTGCCCGCCGAGAACGCCGCTGAAGCCGCACTCGTGAGCGGCACAAAAGTCCTCCCGGCACGCACGCTCATCGAGGTGTGCGACCACCTGAGCGCGCCGGACCGCAAGCTCGCACCCGCGCTGCCCGCACCGGTCGACGCGGATATCCGCTATCCCGACTTGGCCGACGTGCGCGGCCAGCCGCAGGCGCGGCGGGCGCTGGAAGTGGCCGCCGCCGGCGGTCACTCCATGCTGATGATCGGACCGCCCGGCACCGGCAAATCAATGCTCGCACAACGGTTTCCCGGCTTGCTGCCGGACATGAGCGATGACGAAGCGCTTTCCGCCGCCGCCGTGATGAGCCTGACCACGCGCGGCTTCGACGCGCGGCGCTGGAAGGTCCGGCCGTTCCGCTCGCCACACCACACGGCGTCGGCTGTGGCGATGGTGGGCGGGGGCAATACGCCAAGGCCGGGCGAAATCTCGCTGGCGCATCAGGGCGTGTTATTCCTCGACGAACTTCCAGAGTTCGAGCGCCGCGTGCTCGAAGTCCTGCGCGAGCCACTGGAAACCGGCCACATCACCATCTCACGCGCCGCGCATCAGACAGACTTTCCTGCCAGCTTCCAACTGATTGCCGCAATGAACCCGTGTCCGTGCGGCTATCGCGGGCATCCGTTGCGGGCGTGCCGCTGCACGCCAGATCAAGTGGAGCGATACCAGGCGCGCATTTCGGGGCCGCTGCTTGATCGCATCGATGTGCAGATCGAAGTGCCGACACCCTCGCAGGAAGAGTTGCTCGACGGGCCGCCTGGCGAACCGACGCTCAACGTGGCCGAGCGGGTTTCTGCCGCACACGCGCGACAACTCGCGCGGCAAGGCAAACGCAACGCCTTGCTGGGCGGCCATGAAATCGATCTGCATTGCAGCCGCACCGATGCAGCCGATGGCTTGCTGCGCCACGCGATGACGCGCTTTTCGTGGTCTGCCCGCGCCTATGCACGCGTGCTCAAGCTCGCCCGCACGATTGCCGACCTGTCCGGCGATGAGCAAATCGATGCTGCGCATGTGGGCGAGGCAATTCAGTATCGGCGCGGAGTGAAGGCGGATTAAGCATGCCGCAGAGCGGATCAGCTCGCATCGGCACGCTGTCCGTCGATCAGCTTCCCTAACAGCTTTGCCAGCTGCTGCTGCTCCGTCTGCGTCAAGACGGACAGCACGGCGCGCTGGTTTGCCACATGCGCCCCGACAACCTCGTCGATGAGCGCAAACCCCGCCTTGGTGAGCGCGACGAGTGTGCCGCGACCGTCCTCAGGGTTCGGGCGACGCTCAACCCAGCCGGCCTGCTGCAGGCGATCGATACGGTTGGTCATGCCGCCCGAGGACATCATCGCTGCGTCGTACAGAGCGGTGGGCGTAAGCGCATATGGCGCGCCGCTGCGACGCAAGGTGGCCAGCACGTCGAACTCCCCGGGCTGCAAGCCGTACTCCGCAAACAGCGGATTCAGCCGTTCACGCGCGATGACGAGCGCTGCCTCGCCCAGACGCCCGAGCAGCATCATCGAGCTGACGTCCAGGTCGGGGCGTTCGCTATTCCATTGTTCGACGGCTTGGGCAGCGCGGTCCATTCTCCCTTCCTCCAGCGGTGGTTATCTTGACGTCGAGATAACTCGTTTTTATCTTGACGCCAAGATAGTGCGATACGGATTCGGCGGATGCAAGCGGGCTGTCGCAACGCGGCACCTCCCGTGCGTCTTCGAGATGGCACTGAACCCATTTGCTGGAGCGCAAGATGAGTCCAACCTCGATCAATGCAGATGAAGCTTCCTGGCTTGACCTGTTCCGCGGCGCCAACGCGCTGCGCGTGCTGGTGCTGGCCGCCGGCGTGGCATTGCACGCCATCAATCTGTACCTGACCACGACCATCCTGCCGAGCGTGGTCGACGACATCGGCGGCGTGGCTTTTTATGCGTGGAACACGACGCTGTTTATCGTCGCGTCGATCACGGGGGCGGCGGTAGCGGCGCAGGTGATCCAGCATGTTGGGCCGCGCGGTGCTTACCTGCTGGGGGCTGCAGTGTTCGGCGGCGGCTCGGCGTTGTGCGCGCTCGCGCCGACGATGCCGGTGCTGCTGATGGGGCGCGTGCTTCAGGGGCTCGGCGGCGGCGTGCTGCTGTCGGCGCCGTATGTGCTGATGCGCAGCGTGCTGCCGGAGCCGCTATGGCCGCGCGCGCTGGCGCTGCTCTCTGGCATGTGGGGGATTGCCACGCTGCTGGGGCCCGCGGTAGGCGGCGTGTTTGCGCAATATGCGACGTGGCGGCTGGCATTCTGGTCTTTGGTGGCGCTGATCGGCCTGGCGGCTGCGGCGGCCGTGGTGGTGCTCAAACCCGCGTCCGCGCAAACCGAGCAACCGACGCCCGTGCCGGGGCGACAGCTTGTGCTGCTGGCGGTCGCGGTGGTCGCAGCATCGTGGAGCAGCGTCAGCGCTACGCCGTGGCTCGGCGCCCTCGGGATGATCGCCGCAGCGGCCACGATGCTGGCCATCCGCCACGTCGAGATGCGCTCATCGCGCCGCATCCTGCCGGCCGATGCATACACGGGTCGCACGGCGCACGCCGCACTGTATGGCGTATCTGCGTTGCTAGCAGTGACGGTCACCTGCACGGAGATCTTCGTGCCGCTCTTCCTCCAGCGGCTGCATGGGCAAAGCCCATTGATTGCCGGCTACATCGCGGCGACGGCCTCGGCGGGGTGGACACTCGGTGCCATCCTGAGCGCCACGCTGCAAGAATCGTCCGCCACGCGGGTGATCCGCGCGGCGCCATGGGCGTGCGCACTGGGCCTGCTGGTGCTGGCGATGCTGGTACCGATGGGCGCGGGCGATACGTGGATGACCGGACTGATCATCGTCGCACTGACGCTGGTGGGGCTGGGCGTGGGCGTGGCGTGGCCGCATCTGGCCAATCGCATCATGACGGCGGTGCCGGCCGAAGACCACGACCGCGCATCGGCATCGATCGTGACGGTGCAGCTGGTGGCGACTGCGCTGGGGGCGGCGCTGGGTGGCGTCGTGCTCAACACGCTGGGCGCGGCCGGTCCGGAGCCCGATCTGGAGGTGGCGTCGCGCTGGCTGTTCCTGCTGTTTGCGGCTGCGCCGGTGGGCGCGCTGCTGATTGCGCGCGCGGGGCTCGGCACGCATCCTGCCCCGCTGGCGCGATAAGGCTCAGTTGGTCTGCCGCTTCACGAAGAACAGCGCTGCGCCAATGCTCATCAGCATGCCGCCGAAGAAGCGGCTCTGCCAGCGCAGCGCACGCGGATTGCGGAACAGTCGCTGCGCCCGCGAGGCCAGCAGCGCATAACCGTGCATGACGATCAGGTCGACGAACACCATCGTCGCCGCCAGGATGCCGAGTTGCGAAAGCAGCGGCTTGGCCGGATCGATGAACTGCGGCAGCACGGCCACCATGAACAGAATGCCTTTCGGGTTCGTCAGATTGGTCAGCAGCCCCACCAGGAAGCGGCGGTGCGCGCCACTGCCAGACACCCGAGGCGCTACATTTGTGGGCTCGCCCTCAGCCGGCTTGGCGATCTGAATGGGTGTGCGCCATTGCACGATGCCCAGGTAAATCAGGTACATCGCGCCGATGATCTTGATGGCCGTAAATGCGTGCTCCGACGCGATCAGCAACGCGCCGAGCCCGGCACCCGCAATGAACAGGATCACGACAATGCCCAGTTCCAGTCCTGCAATCGTGACCGACGTGCGGCGCACGCCATGCGTCAGGCCGTGGCTCATGCACAGGATGGCGCCCGACCCCGGCGAGATGGCGATCACCCAGGCGGCCAGAAAGAAGGCCAGCCAGACTTGCAACGTCATGATGGTTCCCCGTGATGTGGTGAGTTGTGTTGCGGTAAAGCGGAAGACGACGATTGTGCACCGGCTGCGGCGAGTTCGCTCGGGCGTGCTCAGGGTCTAGTACGGATGGAAGCTGGAGAGGAATTGGTCGACCTGCTCCTGCTGGCGGGCATCGCGTGCGGCATCGCCCGATTCCAGCACGACGGCCTGGTATGCGCGCTTGCCCGTGGCGACCACGCGCGCGGTCAGCCGGCGCGGCGCGGGATCGTCCCCGCCCGCCCCCTGGGCAATCAACTCCACCGCCGGCAATGACAAAGGCGGCTGTGCGGCGGTCTGCACGGCGATGTCGCGCTCGGTTACGCGGCCCTTCAAGTTGGCGGACAAGCCATTGCGCAGCGCCTCCACCGCGCGCTGCCGCCAGACTGGATCATCCGCGGGCAGTTCCACCACGCCGATGGCGAACAGCGTGCCGTCGATGTTGGCGGCCTGCATCGTCATCGGCATGCGTTGGCCGTTGATGGCGATAGGCCGGGCTTCTGCGGTTGGCTTGGCGGGGTAATCCACGGCGTAGGCGCCATCGTTGGAATGGACCGTGCGCCAGTCGTACTTGGGCGAGCAGGCCATCAACAGCACACACGCCGCCGCGCCCAACCCGATCCGCCACCCTGCCGTTGTTGTGACTGCCACGTCGCCTCCTGTAGGTTTTCTGTCCGTTTCCGAGCCGCCTATTATCGGACAGAGACGCCCACCCTCTGCCTGCCAAGGACCGCGCCATGCCAATCCCGTCCGTCACCTTGCGCACCCTTCGCGCCGACATCACCACGCTGGACTGCGATGCCATCGTCAACGCGGCGAACAGCTCGCTGCTCGGCGGAGGCGGCGTGGACGGCGCGATCCACCGTGCGGCCGGGCCGGAACTGCTGGAGGCGTGCCGCGCCCTCCATGGCTGCCGCACTGGTGAGGCCAAGCTCACGCCCGGTTTTCGATTGCCGGCCCGCTACATCATCCACACCGTCGGGCCGATCTGGCGCGGCGGCCGGCAAGACGAGGCGGAATTGCTGGCCGCGTGCTACCGCAACAGCCTGGAACTGGCGCGCAAGCACGAGGTGCGCACCATTGCGTTCCCATGCATCAGCACCGGCGTGTACGGCTTCCCGCCGCAATTGGCAGCACCGATTGCCGTACGTGCCGCGCGAGAACACGGCGCCAGCCTGGACACGATCACCTTTTGCTGCTTTTCCTCCACGGACCTGGCCTTGTACGAAGCCGCCCTCGCCAATGGAAAGTGACGCGAAAATCGCTCTTTGGACGGATTGTCGCGGTTGACATGCGGCGCTGGCACGGCGGGCCTACAATAGATGTTTGATTCCCTTCCAGATCCGTTGCCGACATGGCCTCGACCCTGACTTCCTCCGCAGCCCCTGCTACCGCCATGTCTGGCGGGCGCCGCTGGCTGCTCCCTGTGATCGTGCTGGTGCTGGCTGTGGCCGGTTGGTTCGGCTGGCGTGCGTTCTCGCCGTCGCAGAAGGTGCCCGCTGCCACCTTCACGCTGCTGGATGGGCAAAAGCTCTCGACGCAAGACCTGAAGGGCAAGGTCTATCTCGTCAACTTCTGGGCCACGAGCTGCACCACGTGCATCAAGGAAATGCCCAACATGATCCAGACGTACAACAAGTACAAGGGCGAAGGACTGGAATACGTGGCCGTGGCGATGAGCTACGACGCGCCGATGTACGTGATGAACTTCAGCCAGACGCGCCAGTTGCCGTTCAAGGTCGCAATGGACGCCGACGGCTCCGCCGCCAAGGCCTTCGGCGACGTGCAACTCACGCCGACCACGTTCCTGGTCGACCGCGACGGCCGCGTCCTCAAGCGCTACGTGGGCGAACCGGAATGGTCGTCGTTCGACGCGCTGCTCAAGCAGACGCTGGGCAAGCAGGCCTAAGCGGTCCGCCCTCCCCGCTGTTCAAACGAAACGCCCGGTCAACGCCGGGCGTTTTTGTTTCCGGACAACGCGCGTTCCACACTAGATTCACGCGGGCCTGCTGCAATGGCGGTCCGTCAACCAGGGTTCGATGGAGTGCACATGGCCAATCACTACTGCATGTTCAAAGGCAAGCTGAAATTCGGCGTGCCCTATCTGGAAGGCTACAACGGCAATCCGCATTACGCGATCGTGGCGGAAGCGCCGGATGGTTCGGAGTTCGTGGTGCTCGCCAACGTGAAATCCGACTCGAGCATGCCGGGAGCCGGTGCTGCCGGTTATCACGTGCTGTATCAATGGACGACGGATCTGCAGTTGCCGATCACCGCCGACCTAGCTGCGCTGGCCCCGGGGCTGCACGAGGACGGCTTCCCGCGCCTCGACTACGTGCGAGACGCCGGGCTGGTCGACTTTCCGAACATGCGGCCGATCGCGCTGGATACCGAGACCGAGCACAACGACATCAACGCGCTCGTCGACGACATGCTGATGCTGGACCGCACCGCCACGCCGATCGACTACGTCTACCACGGCAGTTCTGGCGACGACGACCGCAAAGGCTGGCCGCCGCGCACCGACGTAACGGTCTACGGCTTCGGCTTCCTGTTCGAGCCGCAGCACAACGGCCTGCACGAAACCCACATGAACCAGGGCAACCCGGTCGTGCATACACCGGGGGTGAAGGACCATTCGCGCGAGAACGGCACGCAGCAGGACGGTGCTGTCATCGTGGAAATCGACGGCAAGTTTCAGGCATTGCTGATCGCATTCCAAACCCAGCGGATACCGACGGACGACCGTGGATATCCGGTGGCGGATGCCCATCCGATTCTGGGTTGAGCGCAAAAAGAAAACGCCCGGTTGATGCCGGGCGTTGTTGCGTGCGGGCGTGCCAAGTCAAAGGCCGTATCGCTTGATCTTGTCATACAGCGTCGCACGGCCAACCTGCAGAATATCCGCCGCCTGGTGCACCGAGCCGCCCGTGCGTGCCAGCGTTTCAGCAATGACCGTGCGCTCGTAGCGTTCGACGCGCTCCTTGAGCGGCATGCCGTCCTCCGATGCATCCGGCACGACGGGCGTGCGGCCGACGCCAAGCACAAGACGATCGGCCGCATTGCGCAGTTCGCGCACGTTGCCGGGCCAGTTTGATTGCATCAGCTCGTGGCGCTGACGCTCGGCCAACATCGGCAGCGGGCGCTGATAACGCACGGCGGCTTCGAGCAGGAAATGTTCGAACAGCGGGATGATGTCTTCGCGGCGTTCGCGCAGCGGGGGCAAATCGATGACGACGACGTTTAGCCGGTAATACAGATCGCGCCGGAAACCGCCCGCCTCAATCAGCGCTTCCATATCGCCCTTGGCGGCCGCAACGATGCGCACGTCGATGCGCACCGACGCATTCGAGCCCAGCCGCTCCAGCGCCCCCTCCTGCAGCACACGCAGCAGCTTGACCTGCAGCGCGATCGGCATGCTCTCGATCTCGTCGAGGAACAGCGTGCCGCCCGAGGCATGCTCGAGCTTGCCGATGCGCCGCTTGCCCGCACCGGTGAAGGCTCCAGCTTCGTGGCCGAACATCTCGCTCTCGAAAATCTGTTCGGGCACGGCCCCGCAGTTCAGCGCGATGAACGGCTTGTCGTGACGCGGCGAGAGCGTGTGAAGACTGCGCGCGACCAGCTCCTTGCCCGTGCCGGTCTCGCCGTTGATGAGCACCGGCGCATCGGTGGTCGCGACGTTCTCGATCAGCGCGCGCACAGCGCCCATCGCAGGCGAGCGCCCGATGATGCGCGTGCCTGCCGCCGGGCCGGCCAGTTCACGGCGCAGTGCGCGGTTTTCCAGCTCCAGCGCGCGACGCTCGACGGCACGGCGCACGGTTTCGGTCAGGCGTTCGGCGGGAAACGGTTTCTCGATGAAATCGAACGCGCCTTCGCGCATCGCCTGCACGGCCATGGTGATGTCGCCGTGGCCGGTGACGAGCACCACGGGAATCCCCGTGCCAAACGACTGACAGTGCGCGAGCACGTCCAGACCGCTTGCGCCCGGCAAGCGCAGGTCGCTGACGACCACGCCGGGGAAATTCGCGTCGATCTTGCCGACGGCTTCCTCGGCGCTGCCGAACGCCTGCACGTTGAAGCCGGCCAGCTCCAGGCTCTGCGCGGTGGCCTGGCGCACAGGCGGGTCGTCTTCGATGAAGAGAACGTTCAAGCCTTCGGACATGGTTCGTGTCTGTGTAGAAAACGGATCAGATGGACGCCGCGGAGGTGACGTCGGCGCGTACCAACGTCAGCGTAAATTGCGCACCGCCACCCGGCATGTTGGCAGCCGACAGCGACCCGCCAAAATCGCGCGCGATGCTGGTGGAGATTGCCAGCCCAAGGCCGAGCCCCTGGCCGATCTCCTTGGTGGTGAAGAACGGCTCGAACAGGTGCGGCATGGCGTCGAGCGGAATGCCTGGGCCGTTGTCGCGCACGGCGATGGTCAGTAGGTTCGATTGCGCCGGCACACCCTCGGGGGGCCCGATGCTGATGTCGATGCGTCCGGCGCGGGCGGGTTCATTGGTGTTGATCGCATCGAGCGCGTTGCCAATCAGATTGATCAGCACTTGCTCCAGCTTCAGTTCATCCGCACGAACGACGGCATCTGCTTCGGGGATGTGCCAGTGCAGTTCAAGTGCCACGTCGCCCAGGCGCGGACGCAGTAGCGCGAGCGTGTGATCGAGCGCCACGCGCACCTGCACATCCACCACCTTGCGCCGTGAGCGGCCTGCGAACAGCTTGAGCTGCGCCGTGATCTTGCCCATGCGTTCGGTCAGGTCGGCAATCGCCTGCAGGTTGTCAGTGGCGGCGCCATGCTGGCCGCGTTCGAGCAGGATGCGCGTGTTGTCGGAAAACGTGCGCAGCGCGGCCAGCGGCTGGTTGAGTTCGTGCGTGATGCCGGCGGCCATCTGGCCCAGCGCCGCGAGCTTGCTGGCCTGCACGAGTTCATCCTGCGTTGCACGCAACTCGGCCTCGGCGCGCGTGCGATCGACGATCTCGTGTTGCAGTTGTTCGTTGGTGGCCATCAGATCGGCCGTGCGGTCTTCAACGCGGCGTTCGAGCTGGTCATACGCGGCTTCGAGCAGGCGACGGCTGCGCAGCATCTCCATCATGCGCAGGCGGCGCTGACGCCAATAGAAAAGCAGCAGGCACGCAAACGCAAAGGCAAACGCCGCCGCCACGGTGGCGCTGCGGGCCGCGCTCATCACCGGATCCACCGGTGTGAGGTACATCAGCGTCCAGTCAGGCTCGACGAGGTCACGCGAAACCTGCAGATAGCGCGTGGCGTTCGTCCGCTCGCCAACGCGAATCAGTTCTGCACCTTCCGGCAACCGTCCGGTCAATCGCAGAAAGGCCGGCGCCTCAGGCTGCAGCGGCAGTGGCGTGATCTGCTTGCGGTAATACTGGCGCGTCGCTTCCAACTGCGCCTGCAGCTTGGATGTGAGCGGCTCCACCGTGCGGTACTGCCACGCGGGCACGGACGACAGGAAAATCACACCGTTCTCATCCGCCACCATCACCGGCTCCGACGCGTCGTGGCTGGCGCGGCCGAACCATTCGAGGTTCAGCTTGACGACCGTCACGCCGATCACGCGACCTTCCTGCATAACCGGCTGCGAGATGTAATAGCCGGGCTCTTCGCGGGTGATGCCAATGCCGTAAAAGCGCCCGACATGCCCTTCCGCTGCCTGCTGGAAATACGGCCGGAACAGGTATTCAGCGCCGACGAAGCTGTCAGGCTGGTTGTAATTGGATGCGGCCAGAGCCTTGCCGCTGGGGGCAATCACATAGGTGGCTGTGGCGTGAGCGCGATCGTTGACTTCGCGCAGATAGCGGTTCGCGCGGTCGACGTTGGCAGGTGTCGGATTGGCGAGCAGATCGTGAATGAACGGATGCAGCGCCACCAGCGCCGGCAGGTATTCGTAGCGGTCGAGCGTGCTCTTGAGGTTGGCGGCATAACGGTCGACCCGGCCGCCGGCGGCCTGCTGGGCCTGCGTGAGCCCTCGGTTCCACGCCACCACAAATGTGGTCGCGCACACCACGGCCATCACCACCACGAGCCCGAGCGCCACCAGCCACCAGAAGCCGCGTCGCGAGCCGGAGGCGCTGGTCAAGGAGAAATCGGGATCGGACATCGGCTGGAGGTCGGCGGCAGAGAGTGTTGCCGTGCCTTCCAACGCCGCGCCCGCAGTCGGCATGCCGCCGAGGTGCTTCACGAGGTGCATCCCAAAAAAGAAGCGGGGCCGTCTGGAAGGACAGGCCCCGCAATCATACGCTTTGCGCTTTCAAGCGCCGGCGCCCGCGGGCGCCAGCCAGATTCGATCGATCAAACTGCCGGGGAGGCCGGCACGCCCTCATCGCTACGGTCGCCCGACAGCACGCGAGCCAGCTTGGCGCGATCCAGTTCACGTTCCCAGGCCGAGATCACCACGCAGGCCACGCCGTTGCCCGTGATGTTGGTCAGGGCGCGGCATTCGCTCATGAAGCGGTCGATGCCGAGAATCAGCACCATGCCCGCCACCGGAATATCAGGCACCACGGCCAGCGTTGCGGCCAGCGTGATGAAGCCTGCGCCGGTGATGCCCGAAGCGCCCTTCGACGTCAGCATGGCGACGGCCAGGATGGTCAGTTGCTGCGTCCAGGTCAGCTCGATGTTCAGCGCCTGCGAGATGAAGATCACCGCCATCGTCATGTAGATGTTGGTGCCGTCCAGGTTGAACGAATAACCGGTCGGAACCACCAGGCCCACCACCGACTTCGAGCAGCCCAGCTTCTCCATCTTTTCCATCAGGTGCGGCAGCGCCGATTCCGACGAGCTCGTGCCCAGCACAATCAGCAACTCTTCCTTGATGTACGACACAAAGCGGAAGATGTTGAAGCCGACCAGCCGCGCGATGATGCCCAGCACCACCACCACGAAGATGATGGCCGTCAGGTAGAACGTACCGACCAGCTTGAGCAGCGGCACCAGCGAGATCACGCCGTACTTACCGATGGTGAAAGCCATGGCGCCAAAGGCACCGATCGGGGCCACGCGCGTGATGATGTGCACGATGCGGAAGAACACGTGCGAGATCTGGTCGATGAAATCCGTCACCACCTGTGCACGGTCACCGATGGCGGAGAGCGCGCCGCCAAACAGCAACGCGATCAGCAGGATCTGCAGGATGTCGCCCTTGGCGAAGGCGTCCACCACCGTGCTCGGGATGATGTTGAGCAGGAAGTCGACCGTGCTGGCCGAGTGCGCCTTGGCGGCGTACTGGGCAACAGCCTTGGCGTCGATGGTGTTCACATCAACGTTGAAGCCCGCGCCCGGGTTGAAGATGTGGCCTGCAGCCAGGCCGATCACCAGTGCGAAGGTCGAGACGATCTCGAAGTAGATCAGCGCCTTGCCGCCCACGCGGCCAACCTTCTTCATGTCGCGCATGCCGGCAATGCCGGAGACGACGGTACAGAAGATGATCGGCCCGATCACCATCTTGATCAGCTGGATGAAGCCATCGCCCAGCGGCTTCATCTTCACGGCGAGTTCGGGCGAGAAATGGCCCAGCAAAACGCCGATGACGATGGCCGCCAGCACCTGTACGTACAGGATTTTATAGAACGGTTTTTTCATGTCTTCCTCGAGTGTCACAGACCGGCCGTGCGCTCAGTTGCTCGCCCGGTCCGACCCGCCCTGGTGTGGTCTCTCTCCTGCCTCGATACGCCGATGTGTCCGGCGCTTCCCGCAGCAGGTCGCTCCTTATTGCAAGGGCTATGCCAACACAAATTTCGAGCACTGGCGGCCCGCCAGCCCTTGTTCCAGCGTGGTGTGACTACGATGGCACCCGCCCCACCCGTCGTCAATCCCGGAATCTGCTCACACATGGCGTCCAGACATCCGGAAAACATGCTGCAACGCAGCATCGCGCCGTCGCGTCGCACCCGCATCCCGGGGGAACGGAGACATCGGGGCCGTATAATGCCGGCTCGTTACGCAAATCCACATGTGCGCGCGATGTCAGGAAGCCATTCGCATCCTGCCGCGCGTACCGTCACGCAGCCCTCCCAGCCTTCTCGGTCCGCCCATGAGCAGCCACTACAAGCACCACGTTTTCTTTTGCCTGAACGAACGCGAGGACGGCTCGCGGTGCTGCGCCGACTTCGGCGCGAAGGCCATGCAGGAATACGCCAAGAAGCGCTGCAAGGAACTCGGCATCAACGGCGAAGGCCGCGTGCGCATCAACAAGGCCGGATGCCTGGACCGCTGCGAACTCGGCCCGGTCATGGTGGTCTACCCCGAGGCCGTCTGGTACACCTTTGTCGACAAGGAAGACATCGACGAAATCATCCAGAGCCATCTGGTTGAAGGGAAACCGGTCGAACGGCTGATGGTCGACCGCCCTGCCAACGCTTGAGCCCGCGCTTTACCGCATCTGCTTTTCCCTTTTCCATGAACGTTCATACCGAAGAACGCCTGATTCCCGGCCCGGTCGGGCAGATCGACCTGTCGATCGACCAGCCGGACACTGCGCCGCGCGGCTTGGCGCTGATCGGCCACCCGCATCCGCTGTTCGGCGGCACCAAGGACAACAAGGTCGCGCAGACGCTGGCACGCACCTTCGTCGGCCTGGGCTATGTGACGGTGCGCCTGAATTTTCGCGGCGTGGGCAAGACCGAAGGCACGCACGACAACGGCATCGGCGAGCAGGACGACATGCTGGCCGTGCTCGACTGGATGCGTACACAGACCAAATGGTCTGCCGACGTGGCCACGCTACCGCTGGCGCTTGGCGGCTTCTCGTTCGGCAGCTTTGTCGTGTCGCAGGTGGCGCGGCGCTTGGCCGAAGCCGGCACACCCGCTGAGCGCCTGGCGCTGGTCGGCACTGCCACTTCACGCTGGGATGTCGCGCCGGTGCCGGCCGACACCATCATCATCCACGGCGAACAGGATGACACCGTGCCACTGATCGACGTGCTCAACTGGGCGCGCCCTCAGGAACTGCCCGTGATCGTCATTCCGGGCGCCGATCATTTCTTCCACCGCAAGCTGCATCTGATCAGGCAGCTCATTACCGGCGCCTGGGCGCCGCGGCCGTAACACCAACCCGTTGATTTTTCCGGATGCCGTGCCTCCCCCGGTGCACGGCACCATTGAACTCCAAGCAGACCGCAGGACCCGACATGCAGACCCGCTTCGCCCATTTCACGCCCCTCGCCTTCCATTCCGCCGCCGCAACCGCTGTGGCAGCCGCCGTGCTGGTCACCGCACTGCCCGCCATGGCGCAGCCTGTGCCCGCCCCGCAAGTCGCGGCCCGCTCGTGGATGCTGACCGACGTGACCAGCGGCCAGGTGCTCGGCGGCGCGAACATGGACGAACGCATCGAGCCCGCCTCGCTCACCAAGCTGATGACCGCCTATCTGGTCTTTGAAGCCGTGCGCGACGGCAAGCTCAAGTACGACCAGATGATCACGCCCACCGAGACCGTGCGCTCGGTCAAGACCGACGAATCGCGCATGTTCCTGCAAGCCGGCAAGCCCGCTTCGGTGCGCGAGCTGACGCAAGGTCTGATCATCCAGTCGGGCAACGATGCAGCCCTGGTGCTGGCCGAGGCCGTCGGCGGCACCGAGACCAACTTCGTGATGCTGATGAACCGCGAAGCCGAGCGCCTGGGCATGAAGAACACGCACTTTATGAATGCCGCGGGCCTGCCCGACCCGAATCACTACTCGACCGCACGTGATCTTTCGATCCTGACATCAGCGCTGATCAAGGATTTCCCGCAGGACTACAAGTTCTACTCGCAGAAAGATTTCACCTATAACAACATCAAGCAGTCCAACCGGAACCGCCTGCTGTGGCTCGATCCGACGGTCGATGGCGGCAAGACCGGCCATACCAAGTCGGCCGGCTACTGCCTCGTCACCTCCGCCAATCGTCCGCTGCCGGATGTGCCCGGCGCGAACCGGCGTCTGCTGTCGGTCATCGTCGGCACCAAGAGCGACGCTATCCGCACACAGGAGAGCCTGAAGGTCCTGAACTACGGCTATCAGTTCTTCGATACGGTTCGCTTGTACAAGGCCAAGGAAGCACTGCAGACGCCTGAGGTGTACAAGGGTCAGGCCAAGAGCGTGAATCTGGGCGTGCCGGAAGACAAGTGGATCACCGTGCCCAAGGGCGCGGGTGCGCGCCTGAAGCCGGTGCTGGAGCGCAAGGACCCGCTAATCGCCCCGATCGCACAAGGCCAGCAACTGGGCGCGGTCAAGGTGATGGACGGTTCAACCGTGGTGTCGGAGTTTCCAGTGGTGGCGCTCGAAGCAGTGCCGGAAGCCGGCTTCGTCGGCCGCACGATCGACGCGGTCAAGCTGTGGTTTAAAAAGAAGTAATCACCCCCATTTACTTCGACATGACCTCCTCTCACACCACACCGCCGGGCCACATTCCGCCCGAACAGTCGCTCATCGAGTACCCGAGCGATTTCCCCATCAAGGTGATGGGGCCGATGCATGACGATTTTGCCGCCACCATTGTCGAAGTGGTCCGACTGCACGACCCCGAATTCCACGAAGGGCGCCTGGAAAAACGTCCGTCTTCCAGCGGCAACTACCTGGGCCTGACGGTGACCGTGCGCGCGACGAGCCGCGAACAGCTCGACGCGCTCTATCAGGCGCTGACGAGCCACCCGATGGTCAAGATCGTGCTGTAACGCGCCTCTGCGCAGCCAAGCAAAACGCCCCGGTCATGCCGGGGCGTTTTGTTTTGGGCGGCGATACCGCGTCAGCCTTTGGCCACGTGCCCCAGGCAGACGGTGTTGTCATCCATCAACCGCGCCAGCTTGAGCTTGAACGCCGCAATCTCCGGCAGCAGCCACGCGCGGAACGCCTGCATCTTGGGCGTCTGCAGCGCGCTGTGCGGGCAGACGAAGTAGTAGTTCCACGGGCACGGCGTCGCTGTCTCGAACAGGCGCACCACGCGGCCGGCCAGCAATTCGTTGAACGCCAGCGTCGGGCGGATCAGCGCAATGCCCTGGCCCGCCGCCGCTGCCTGCAACAGCAGCGACGAGTCCTGGAACATCAGCCCGCCACGCGGCTCCACAAACCCTGAGACGCCAGCAGCCTCGAACCATGGCTCCCAATCCTCACCCTCGCTGCGCAGCAGGGTCATGGTCGCCATCTCGGCCACCGTACGCGGCAGGCGCCCGCCGTTGAACGACGGACTGCAGACCGGAAAAAACACATCGTCGAGCAGCTTTTCCACGTACAGGCCCGGATAGTTGCCCGAACCCATGCGCAGCGCAACGTCAACCTCTTCACGGGCGAAGTCGACCAACGCAGGGCTGGAGAACAGCTCCACCTCCAACTCGGGGTGGCGCTCGATGAAGGTGCCGATATGCGGCGTCAGCCAGCGCGCCGCGAACGACGGCATCGTGCTGATGGCTAGGCGGTTGTCGCGGTTGCCGGCGCGCAGCTGGTGCGTGGCCTGGGCGATCTGGTCGAGCGCCTCGCGCACGCGATCGGCGTAGGCACGGCCCGCGTGGGTGAGCATGACGCGCTTGCCGCGCCGCTCGAACAGCGGCACGCCCAGCTCGTCCTCCAGGGTGCGCATCTGATGGCTGACGGCGCCGTGCGTAACGAACAGCTCCGTCGCCGCACGCGAAAAACTCTCATAGCGGGCCGCCGCCTCGAACACCCGCAGCGCGCCAAGTGACGGCAAGCGCATCGGTTCGCGGATTTCGGTCATCTTTCCCTCCGGATTTTCGTAGCGCGGCGTGGGTTTTATGTGAGCTACGCTATCAAGAAACGCAATATATATCGTTTGGTACAAGGCAACCAAGCGCCTAGAATTCCTTCAACGGCAAGGCCCCATCCCACTGCCGTGAAGGAGCCGATCATGAAAGCTGTACTAACAAAAATTGTATTCACTCTGCAGCCCGGCGAAGTGATGGCGTTGCGCATGCCGGCCAACCAGAATCTGCGCGTTGAAGAAGCCTACGGGCACGACGTATGGATCACACACGAAAACAAAGCCGGCGACGAATGGCTGCACGCGGGCGGCACCGTTGCCGTGAAACGTGGTGAAGAAATCGTCGTCTCGGTAGACCCAAAAGCCCTCGGCCCAGTCGCGTTGGCCGTGGAAGCCACCGACGGCCACATGCCGCGCCAGCCTTGGCACGTCACGAACGGATGGCGCCACACACTCGCCGCACTCGGCTGGAACGAGCACGCAGACACGCCGGTCGTGGCCGCCTGAGCCCGAAACCTGTTCCTAGCCTCCTTTGCGGCATCTGCCGCAAAAGCCGACGCCGGCGCCGATGCCTCCCATCGCGCCGGCATTTTTTTTCGCAACCCTGCGACCGAAGCGGGCAAAGGCGCGGGGCGCCGTTAGCGGCCCTGCGCTACACTCGCGGGCATGATTCCGATTGACATCGTCGAGCGGGGCTTGCAGGACTACGCCGCCTGCTTCGACGAAATGCAGACATTCACCGCGCAGCGGGGCCCCGATACGCCCGACACGATCTGGCTGGTTGAACACCCGCCGGTGTTCACGCTCGGCCTGGCCGGCGATCCGGCGCATCTGTTGGCTCCCGGCAACATCCCGCTGGTGAAAGTTGATCGTGGCGGCCAGATCACCTACCACGGCCCCGGCCAAGTCGTCGCTTACCTTTTGCTGGATTTGCGCCGACGCGGGCTGTTCGTGAAGGCGCTGGTCGACGCCATCGAGGCGGCCGTCATCGAGACGCTCGCCACGTATAATGTCGCCTCCGAACGCAAGGCTGGCGCCCCCGGCATCTACCTGTCGAGCGGGCCGCATGCTGGCGCCAAGATTGCCGCGCTGGGCCTGAAGATCCGCAACGGCTGCAGCTACCACGGCGTGAGCCTGAACTTGGCGATGGACCTGTCGCCCTTCACGCAGATCAACCCGTGTGGCTATGCCGGCCTGGAAACCGTCGATATGGTGACCGCCGGCGCCCGTGATGCGTCCGGACGCGCCGTCGATGCGAACGACTGGCAAACCGTTTCCCGCGACCTGGCCGATGCGCTGGTCGCCCAATTGCAGCAACGCGCGCAAGCGCATCCCGCCGAGGCCGCTACCGCGTAGCGCCCTGAAATGCACGAGCCGCAAGCCCGTGCGGAGAACACGATGACCGATTCCGCCGCCGGCGCCACTGAAGTCGCCACCCCTGCCACCCCGTCGAACAAGCCGTACGACGCGACGGCCAAGCAGAAGTCGCTCGACAAGACCGCGCGCATTCCCATCAAGATCGTGCCGGCTGAGAAGCTGAAGAAACCGGATTGGATTCGCGTGCGCGCCGCCACCGGCAACTCGCGCTTCTACGAAATCAAAGACATCCTGCGCGCCAACAACCTCGTGACGGTGTGCGAAGAGGCCAGCTGCCCGAACATCGGCGAGTGCTTCGGCAAGGGCACGGCTACGTTCATGATCATGGGCGACAAGTGCACGCGCCGCTGCCCGTTCTGCGACGTCGGGCACGGCCGCCCAGACCCGCTCGACGTGAACGAGCCGGAAAATCTGGCCAAGACGATCGCCCAACTCAAGCTCAACTACGTCGTCATCACGAGCGTCGACCGCGACGACCTGCGTGACGGCGGCGCCCAGCATTACGTCGATTGCATCTCGCGTACGCGCGCCCTGTCGCCGGCCACGCGCATTGAAGTGCTGGTGCCGGACTTCCGGGGCCGCCTGGAGAAGGCGCTGGACATCCTGCAGGAATGCCCGCCCGACGTGATGAATCACAACCTCGAAACGGTGCCCCGCCTGTACAAGCAGGCCCGCCCCGGTGCGGACTACGCGCACTCGCTCAAGCTGCTGAAGGATTTCAAGGCCCGCAACCCGAACGTGCCGACCAAGTCCGGCTTGATGGTCGGCCTGGGCGAGACCGATGAGGAAATCCTGGAAGTCATGCGCGACATGCGCGAGCACGACATCGACATGCTCACGATCGGCCAATATCTGGCGCCGTCGGGCCACCACCTGCCGGTGCTGCGCTATGTGCATCCGGACACCTTCAAGATGTTCGAAGAGAAGGCGTACGAGATGGGCTTCACGCACGCGGCCGTGGGCGCCATGGTGCGCAGCTCGTACCACGCGGATCAGCAGGCACACGAAGCCGGCGTGGTCTGATCACGAAGCAGGAACGCTGCACAAATAAAAAGGGCCTTGGGTTGCACCCCAAGGCCCTTTTGCTTTGATGCGGTTCGATTAGGCGCGCGAAGCGGCATCCTTCGGATACGAGGCATCGCCGTTCCACGACAGATAGCCGTAGGTATCAGCCTGGCGATCCGCACCCTGCGTGTAGACGTCGTACTTGGCGGCAGCGCCGTCGGTGTACGGATCGGCCTTAGCGATTGCGCCATCGGTGTATGGGTCAGCCTTGCCGACAGCACCTTGGGTGTACGGATCAAAGCGGTCGTTCTTCCACGACAGATAGCCGTAGGTATCAGCCTGGCGATCCGCACCCTGGGTATAGACGTCGTACTTGGCGGCAGCACCTTGCGTGTACGGATCAGCACTGCTTTGGACGGCGGCGGCGGCCGGCTGGGCCGACAGCAGAGCGGCGGAAGCTGAAACCGTGGCCACCAGGGCCAGCAGAGCGTTACGGGAGAAAGCGGTTGCGAGACGGGTGTTCATGATGGGCTCCTGATCTGTCTGGATATTCGGTTGCGCTCAGTTCGTTGCGCTTGTGACCAGAATAGATCGTTGCCCACGATGAATAAATACTCAATTGAAGAAAATACTGTTCTTTATACATCAACAATTGTTCAGCACCCGCGCCGGAAAAAAGAGACTCTTGATCTACATATCTCGCGGCGATCCCAGATCGGTCCCGCAAAAAAAACCGCGCACATCGACGCGGTTTTAACCGTGAGCGGCGAACCTACTGCTGCGCTGGATGCCCCGGGCGTGGCGCGCCAGCAGGTTCCGCTACCGGCCGCCCCGCCTGCTTATTGCGCCACCAGCCCATCAACGTCAGCGCCAGCCAGAAGAACTGGGTGAGAAACGACGCAAGATTGAACGAGCCCATCAGCGAAATCAGGATGCAAATCGGTCCAAGCAGGTTGAGGCGAACGGCGAATGCGCCGGTCGGCGGCTTATGCAGGACCTGCACGCCAAAGTGCGCAGAAACATAAGCGGCGACGCCGACCAGACCGACAACGTCGGTAAAACCCAGGGAGGCCATGGTGTGTGCTTTGAAAGCAGAGGTTGTAGAAAAAGGGTTGTGGGTAGAGCGCCGTCGCCTGCCGCTCAATACGTGGCCGTCAGCTTGAGTGCAACCGTGCGTCGGCCAAGCGTCATGCGATCCGTGCCGTTGCGCGCGGAGAGCTGATGCGCATAGGCCGATGCATCCGCACCAGTCAAAGCAGCAGACAGCGTCAAAAACTTGTTGATGGGCCGCGAGAGTTCGATGCGGTAGTCGGTAAAACTGAACGCGCTGTGGTTGCGCACGTGCTCATGGCCGATGTGCAGGCCGAGTGTGAAGTCATTCGGCAACGGCACAGCCCAGTTGGCTTCGGCGTAAGTGGAACCGCGGCTGCCGCGATCGATGCCGTCGGCCAGCGAATTGCCATCGAAGCCGAAGTAGTTCGACAGCGTGGCCCATAGCTTGACCGACACGCCGCGCCAGCCGGCGCCAACCATCCATTCCGTGTAGTCGTAGCCGGTGGCAGGGCCGCCGCCGATAGCCTTGTCGTAGCGGGCGCCGGGGTACCAGTAGCGATAGAGCCCAGTGGTCAACTCGACGCCATGCGCAATGGTGGCGGCATAGCCGAGGTAAGTATCAACCTCAGCATGCGCCCCTGCGATGACGTGATCGCTTACCTGGGAACTCCACACACCGGCATAGAAACCGCTTGGCGCGGTGTAATCGACACCCGCTTGCAGGGCAGGTTTTCCCCATGTCTGGCGCAGGCCGCGCGACACATATTGCGAGACAACCGATGCATTGGCCGACCAGCGCTTGTCCTCGCCGGCCGGCACATCATCCGCCAGCGCGGGCAGCGCGGCAGCGCACGCCGCGGCACCGCCCAGCATCGTCGCGACCTTGCACCAGCGCATCAGGCCACCACCAGTTCACCGGCGACCAGCGGTTTGGCCGGCGCCTGCAGCGGCGATTTGCCATGCACATAGAACGCGGCGTCGGAGCGCGCGAGCGGCGCCACACCGCGAATCCTGTCGGCGATTTTCTCCGCCATCATGATCGTCGGCGCATTCAGGTTGCCGGTAACGATGCGCGGCATGATCGACGCGTCGACCACGCGCAGGCCCTCCAAGCCGTGCACGCGGCCTTCGTTGTCAACGACGGCCATCGGATCGTCCGCTGAACCCATCTTGCAGGTGCAGGACGGATGCAGGGCAGTTTCGGCGTGTTGCCGTACGAAGGCGTCGATCTCGGCATCGGTCTGCACGCTCGGCCCGGGGCTGATTTCGCGACCGCGATATTGATCGAACGCACGCTGCGCGATGATGTCGCGCGTGATCCGCACGCTGGCGCGAAACTCACGCCAATCCACGTCGTGCGCCATGTAGTTGAACAGGATGCGCGGCTTGTCACGCGGATCGCGCGAAGCGAGCTTCACGTAGCCTCTGGACGGCGAGCGCATCGAACCCACGTGGCACTGGAACCCATGCATCTTCACCGGGTTGCTGCCGTCGTAGTTCACGGCCAGCGGCAGGAAGTGGTATTGAATGTTCGGCCACTCGAAGCTGTCGTCGCTGCGAATGAAGCCTCCCGCCTCGAAGTGGTTGCTGGCGCCGGGGCCGGTGCCGTGCATGTACCACTCCAGCCCGACCTTCGGCTTGTTGTACCAAAGCGTGTTTTCGTAGATCGACACCGGACGCAAGCATTCGTACTGGATGTACATCTCCAGGTGGTCCTGCAGGTTTTCGCCCACGCCCGGCAGGTGCGCAACCGAGTGGATGCCCATCGCACGCAGGTCATCCGCATTGCCCACGCCCGAGCGCTGCAGCAACTGCGGCGACGCGATGGCACCACTGGTGACGATCACCTCGCGGCGCGCACGCCATGTTTCGCGGTTGCCATCCATCAGCGCCTCGACGCCCACGGCACGCGTGCCATCGAAGATCACGCGATCGACCAGCACGCGCGGCAGCACGGTCAGCGTGGACCGCTTGCGTGCGTTGTCGAGGTAGCACAGCGATGTGCTAGCGCGGCGGCCCTTGGCGGTCACGGTGCGGTCCATCGGGCCCAGACCTTCCTGGCGATAGCCGTTCAGGTCGTCCGTGGCCGGAATGCCGGCTTGTTCACCGGCTTCGATAAAGGCGTGGAACAGCAGGCTGTTGTCGTGCTTGGGCGTGGTGACCTGCAGGGGGCCGGCATCGCCGTGCCAGTCGTTGGCGCCCTTGTCGTACGTTTCCGATTTTCGGAAGTACGGCAGGCAGTCGGCGTAAGTCCAGTCGTCCAACTGAAAATCGCTCGCCCAGCGCTCGTAGTCCATCGCGTTGCCGCGAATGAAACACATGCCGTTGATGAGCGATGAGCCGCCCAGCCCCTTGCCGCGGCCCTGCGACATGCGGCGATTATTCATGTGCGGCTCGGGCTCGGTTTCGTAGGCCCAGTTGTACGTGGTGCCCTGCAGCGGATACGCCAGCGCCGCCGGCATCTGCGTGCGGAAATCCCAGCGGTGGTCGGGGCCGCCCGCTTCGAGCAGCAGCACGGTCACGTCCGGATCTTCAGTCAGGCGCGCAGCTAGCACGCAGCCAGCCGAGCCCGCGCCCACGATGATGTAGTCGTATTCCTGTGCGGTATTCGTGGTCAAAACATGCCCTCCCGTTCTTACTCAGCGTCCGCACCGAACCAGCCCATCGGCTGCGGAGCGAGGTTGATGTAGCTGTGCTTGAGTTCGGTGTATTCGTCCAGGCCACCGCGGCCCAGCTCACGGCCGATGCCGCTGGCCTTGTAACCGCCCCACGGTGCCTCGGGAAAGTACGGGTGATAGTCGTTGGCCCACACGGTGCCGAAACGCAGTGCGCGGGTCACGCGGTTGGCGCGGTTCAGATCGGCCGTCCACACAGCGCCGGCCAAACCGAACGGCGTGGCGTTGGCACGGTGCACCGCTTCTTCTTCGGTGGAAAAACGCTCGACGGTCAGCGCCGGGCCGAAGATTTCTTCGGTGGCGATCTTCATGTCGTCGCGCACGTTGGTCAGCACGGTCGGCTCCAGCCAGAAGCCTCGTTGGAATGCCTCGCCCTCCGGTGTCTTGCCGCCACAGCGCAGCACCGCGCCTTCCTGAACGCCGGCCTGGATCATGTTGATGATCTTCTGGCGCTGGAAGGCGGATTGCACCGGGCCCATCTCCGTGCCTTCAGCGAAGCCATTGCCCACGCGGATGCGTTTGACCCGCTCGACCAGCGCATCGACAAAGCGGTCGTGGATACCGTCTTGCAGCATCAGGCGCGATCCGGCCGAGCACACTTGGCCCGCGTGGAAGAACGCCGCGTTGACTGCGTAATCGACGGCGGTATCGAAATCCGCATCGTCGAAGATGATGTTCGGGTTCTTGCCGCCCAACTCCAGGCCGATCTTCTTGAAGTTGCCGATGGCCGCGCTCATGACCGCCGCACCTGCAACAGCACCGCCCGTGAACGAAACGAGATCCACGTCCAGATTGCGCGACAGCTCGGCACCGGCTTCACCCGCGCCCGTGACGAGGTTGAATACGCCCGCGGGCAGGCCAACTTCAATCAGCAGCTCCGTAAAGCGGTGCGTGGTCAGCGGCGTCAGGTTGCTTGGCTTGACGATGACGGTGTTGCCTGCGCCCAGCGCCGGCGCGATCTTCCAGGCGGCTTGCAGCAGCGGGTAGTTCCACGGCGTGATGAGGCCGCATACGCCCACCGGCTCGCGCAGCGTGCGGCTGATGACGGTGTCCGGAGCCTCGTTGATTAGGCCGGATTCCGTGGCGACCAAGCCCGCGAAGTAGCGGAACGTCGCAGCAATGCCGTCCATGTCCCAGCGGCTTTCGATGATGGTCTTGCCGGTGTTGAGCGATTCGAGCGTCGCCAGGTTCTCGGCGTCGGCATCGATGGCGTCTGCAATGCGGTTGAGCAGGCGTGCGCGCTCGCGCGTGCCGGTCTGGCGCCAGGGGCCCTCGTCGAATGCTCGGCGGGCGGCAGCAATGGCGCGCTGCGCATCGGCCACGGAGGCATCGGCGGCCTGCGTCAGGACGTTCTCGGTGGCGGGATCGACGATGTCGCGGTACACGCCGCCTTCGGGCTGCACCCACTGACCGTCGATATAGAGATCAAGACGAGGAGCCAGCGTGGCGGAATGGAAATCGGTGGAAAGGGAAGCTTGCGTCATATCCAGTACCCCTATGGATGGTGGGCGCACAAAGAAGTCGGCGCCCGAAATGCCGGCACGGTGGCGTCTTGTCAGACGCCAATCCAGTGCGGCGACCCGTAAATTCACTGATGGTGTTTTTATTTACCTTTGGAGAATTTTGGACTAGTCTAGGAAAAATTAGTTGCTTCAGGCCAATCGTTATGGCCTAATCGTATTGAATACAGATAGATTTTAGCTATACATGGCACGCTATACTGTCGCGAATCACTTCCAGTAAATCCCTCCATGACCGCCGCAGCACTTCCGCCGTCCGACGGCCCGCTTGATGACGACAGCTTTGCCGGCCGCCTCAAAGGCGTACTGACGCGCGGCCGCATTCAGCTCAAGCAAGTGGCGGCGGCGCTGGGGGTGTCGCCCTCGGCCGTCCACAAATGGACGCGCGGCGGCGAGATCGAATACGCCAACCTGCTGGCGTTGGCGCGCTTCCTGAACGTGAATTGGCTGTGGCTGCGCTACGGCGACCGCGCCCTGGCCGACCTTGAAGCGAGCCTGACGACCGACGCCCGCGCCCGCGCCCGCGAAGGCCGCCAAAAGCACATCGCCGCGATCATGGAAAGCGAGGCGCGCATGACCTTCGCGCAGGAGATTTCCGGCGTGGTCACGTGGGAGTGGAATCTGCTGACAGACGCGGTGGCCTATTCGCCGAATGTGGCGCGCCTGTTTGGCCGGTCGATCCGCACGCTGGAAGATTTCTGGCAATGCGTCCTCGCCGAGGACGTGCCGGGTGTGCAGGCCGCGGTCTCGCAGAACCTGAGTGCGGGGGGCGTCTACGAGCATGAATTCCGCATTGCCCCCGCGCCGGACGTGGTGCGCTGGATCGTCTCGCGTGCGACGCTCGTGCGTGATGCGCAGGACCGGCCGGTCAAGATGATCGGCCTGAGCCTGGACACCACCGAGCGCCACACGGCCGAAGCCGCGTTGCGTGATTCGGAGGCGCTCCTGGCCAAGGCGCAACAGATCGCGCACCTCGGCAGCTGGATCTGGGAACCCGGCAGCGACGCCTGCCGCTGGACGGATGAGGCTTACCGCATCTTCGGCTGGGCGCCGCAATCCACGCCGGTGACGATGGCGCGCTATCTGGACGCCATCGTTCCCGCGGATCGCGCCCGTGTGCAGGCCGTACTGGACCAGGCCGTCGCCTCACGACAGCCGTATCGCGTCGAATACACCATCACCCTGCCCGATGGCTCGCGCCGCCACCTTCGTGAGGAAGGCGAAGCGCAGGACCCTTCTGCAGCCACGCCTACGATGATCGGCGCGGCGCAGGACATTACCTCTGAAGTGGAAGCACAAGCGGCCTTCCGCGACAGCGAGGCGAAGCTGCGGACGTTGTTCGAGCAGGCGCCGGTCGGTATCGCCCAAGTCAGCCTGGAAGGCCGCTGCCTGCGCGCCAACCCGTGGCTGTGCACGCTGCTGGGCCAGCCTGAAACGGCGCTGCAGCAACGCACGCTGCTGGACCTTACCCATCGCAACGACCTCGCTAGCCATCTGCGTCAATACGGTGAGTTGCTGGCCGGTACGGTGCCCACGTATGCGCTCTCGCTGCAGTTGGTACGGGGCGATGGCTCGGCAGTGCCGGTGCGCATGACCACGTCCTTGGCGCGGGACCCGGCCACCGACGCGCCGCTGCATCTGATTGCTGTGGTGGATACGGTGCCGGAGATGGGCGCGTCGTAGCCCTGGATCTTGCCTGACGTCTCAGACGTCAACTTCTGACAATCCCGTCAATCATTGCGACTTTTTCCGGCATGCCTGGAGGGCCGGCATAGACTCTAAAGAACTAACAGTTAATTTATTAACCTCCAGTAACTAAGGCGTCATACGCATTTTCTCTGCACGTGGCGCCTACAGAACAAGGAGATCGGTTTTGGCCTCTTCCTTCGCCGCCCGCGCGGCACATCATCGACGCACCCTGCAATGGGGCTACCGCTGGGCGCTATGGGCGGCCATCCTCTGGGGCGCATGGTACGTGCCGGGCACGGCCGTCTGGCATGAATCTCCGTTTGCCGCGATGGACCTTTCCGATCCGCGCGTCTTCCTCGTCTGCGCAGCCGTCATCACGGCGTTCCATAGCGTCATGGTGACGATCTTCCAGTGGGTGTGGCTCGGCTCTCTCGGCAAGCTGGGCGACTACTTCCGCACCATCGGCCAGTTTCGGAAGATCTCGCGCTGGTACTTCATTGCGGCGGTCATGGGCGGGCTGATGGCCAATTTCGGCTCGTATCTGGCGATGGGCTATGTCGGCGCCGTGTTCGCGGCAGTGGCCGGGCTGCTGTATCCGGTGGTGGGCGCGACGGTAGCCAAGCTTTGGTACAACGAGCGCATCAGCGCGCGGGCGGCGGTGGGCATCGCCATCATCATCCTGGGCGGCGTGGCGATCTACGCGCCGGCACTGATGGCCGAATCGCACAGCGGCGGCAATCAGTGGATCGGTTACCTGGGCGGCGCCATGGCGGCAATCGGCTGGGGCCTGGAAGGCGCGATCGTCGGCCGCGCCATGGACGTGACTGACCCTGATTGCGGGGTTTCCATCCGTTACACCGCCGAGGCCATCTATTGGGTCGTCCTCATCCTGCCGGCCATCGCGCTGTTTGCGCATGTGCCTGTGCCGGTTACGGAGATTGCTTCGGGCATTGTCCACAGCAAGGCGCTGCTGTGGCTTGTCGTGGGCGGCGTCACCTTCTCGTTCTGCGCGGTGGCCTGGTACAAGTCGTTCCCGCTGATCGGCGTGGGGCGCGGTCAGGCGCTCGGTGCGTTCTACGCGATGTTCGCCACCCTCTTCACCGCCATCTTCACGCTGCAGTTTCCGGAGTGGTATTTCCTGATCGGGCTGGCGCTGGTGATCTTCGGCGGCTTCGTGATGGTGTCGGAAAGCTCGGAAAACCTGGAAGTGATCCGCGGCGGCGTGGCACCTGCAACCCCGGAGACGCGCGCATGAAACTGCATATGAAGGGTTACATCCTGCAACTGCTCGCGGCCAACGACACGCTGTGGGACAGCGAAATCGCCCATCGCACCTGCATCGAATACGGCAAACCCGAAGACGAATACTGGACGGGCAACATTCGCGCCATTCTCGCGGATCTCTACTCCGGCGGCCTGGTGCAAACGGCTGAAGACACGCTGGACGAAGCCACGAACAAGGTGCACTTCCGCTACGCCATCACCGAGTTTGGCCGTCAACGTATGGCCGACACCGGCCTGCTGGACATCGAACCGAAGGAGGCAACGCAATGACGCAATATTGGGGCTATCCGTTTGCCGATGTGCTGGCGATCGTGGTGATCGTCGGGCTGAGCGCGCTGGCGCTGTATCAGGCACGCACTTACACGAAGCAGCTCTGACGCTGAGGTATCGGCCAAGAAAACGGCCCGCCGGCAGACCACGCCGGCGGGCCGTTTTTACGTGGGTACCGCTTATGCGCTCAGCGCCGGATCGGACGCGCTGACGCGGCCGGTCTCAACGTGACCAGCAAGGCGACGCTCGAAGCCGGCATCGGTGCTGGCCGTGACAGTCAAGTCGTACCAGGCGTGCTGGCTGCGCAGGTCGAGGTACACCGACGCATCGTCACCGCCGCGCACTTCGCGCTGCACGCTCTCGCCCGTGTACGCGCTCTTGATCGTGAAGACCGTGGGCGCGCGGCCGTGGTTGATGAGGCGCAGTTGGAGGTTGCCGTTGGCCACGTCGTAGCCTTCCTTCACTTCCAACGCACGGCCATGCGGACGCAGCAGGCCCGACAGCGCGAGCTTGCCGACAAAGCGGCGCAGGAATCCATTCGGGCCATGCACCGTGAAGTCGTAGGCGCCGCCCGCGCTCACTGCTAGCTTGTCCGACAAGCGCTTGCCCGCTTCTACCGTGTAGGTGCGCGGCGCGTCGGAGGTGCCGGCGGCGTAGACGAGGAAAGCTGCACCCACGTCCCCGGTGTTCACGAATTCCAACTGGAATTTGCCGGCCGCCTCATCCTGGCGGCCGCGCACGAACAGTTCGTACGGCAGGGCGCGCGACGGGCGCACACCAGCTTCCTGCTTCGGCACGGCCTGCACCAGCGGGGGCAGCGGCACATAGCTGGCGTGGCGCAGCTTGTCCTTCGGCACGTAGGCGGCGGTGCTGGGCAATGCGGGCACCACCTCGTTGGGCGTGGCGAAGTTGAACGCCGACGTCAGATCACCGCACACGGCGCGACGCCACTTCGAAATGTTCGGCGACTTCACCTTATGCGTGCGCTTGAAGCGCTGCTCGATGAAACGAATGATCGACGTGTGGTCGAACGTTTCCGAGCACACGTAGCCGCCCTTTGACCACGGCGATACCACAAGCATCGGCACACGCTGGCCCAGGCCGTAGCTGCCGGCTGCGTATGTGTTGTTGCCCGGGAAGTATTCGCCCGTGGTGTCGACCGTCGACAGCCCATTGCTGCCCGACGATGCGAACGGCGGGACGAGGTGATCGAAGAAGCCGTCGTTCTCGTCGTAGGTGATGAACACCGCGGTCTTGCTCCACACCTCGGGGTTGGAAGTCAGGACCTGCAAGACCTGATCGATGTACCAGGCGCCGTAGTTGGCCGGCCAGTTCGGGTGCTCCGAGAAAGCCTCGGGCGCGGCAATCCACGACACCTGCGGCAACGTGCCGTTCTGCACATCACGCTTGAGGATGTCGAAGTAGCCGTCGCCCGCCGAGGCGTTGGTGCCGGTGCGCGCCTTGTCGTACAGCGGGCTGCCGGGCTGCGCGTTCTGATATTGCTTGAAGTACAGCAGCGAGTTGTCGCCGTAGTTGCCGATGTAGGCGTCGCTCGTCCAGCCCCAGGAGCCTGCGGCGTCGAGACCGGTGCCGATGTCCTGATAGATCTTCCACGAGATACCCGCAGCCTCCAGCACTTCCGGATAGGTCGACCAGCCGTAACCGGCTTCTGCGTTGTCGATCACGGGACCGCCGCCGACGTTGTCGTTGCCGACATAGCCCGTCCACATGTAATAGCGGTTCGGGTCAGTCGACGTGGGCGTGGCGCAGTGATAGGCGTCGCAGATGGTGAAGGCGTCGGCCAGCGCGTAGTGGAACGGAATGTCCTGGCGCGTGAGATACGCCATCGTCGTGGTGCCCTTGTGTGGGACCCAGCCGTCGTAACGCCCGCCATTGACGGCAAGGTGCGTGTCGTTCCAGCCGTGCGGCAGGTCTTGCAGGAACTGCAGGCCCAGATCGGGTGCGCTCGGTCGGAACGGCAGCACTTCGCCCACGCCGCCGGCCAGCGGCTGGTGCCACACGCTCTTGCCGGTCGGCAGCGTGACGGTGCGCGTATCGCCGTACCCGCGCACGCCCTTGAGTGTGCCGAAGTAATGGTCGAACGAGCGGTTTTCCTGCATGAGGATCACGATGTGCTGCACGTCTTCGATATTGCGGTGCGCGTTATGGGCGGGAATCGCCAGCGCCTGACGAATGCCTTCGGGCACCGCGCCCATGGCTGCGGATGCAGCAGCCAACTGGGCGGCGGAACGGAGAAAACCACGGCGACTGTTAGAGGTCATGTTCTCGTCCTGAATGTCTGTGTATTGGGGGGGGAGGGGGAACAACACGGGGCAGCGACTGACTGAACGCAACGAACAAAGTCAGTCGACGGTATGAATCACTGGCGGTGCCAAGCCGTTTTGCGAGGCAACGGCATGCGGCGGCGAGGCAGGCGACACGGAAGCAGGCGCGCGGCGTGAAGCGCTGGCATTTCGGTTGGCAGACACAGATGACCTCCAGATGACATCGGCGAGCCCGACTGTGCTGCGCGCGCCGTCTACTCACCACGCGCTAAGGTAGAAAGGATTCATGTCGGTTACGTGAAGACGGCACGCGCCGGCTCCGTCACCCGATCTCGCAGATTGATGGAATAGTGTTGCAAGTGCGAATCATTCTCATCTACACTGCAGCGCACCAAATGGCGCCACCGCGCAGCCGACCAGGCTGTTTGCGTTGCGCACATACCTAGAAGAACGAACCTCCCTTGCAGCCCCTCAGGGAGGGCGTTGCATTCCCGCCTGTCTCTGAAGCGGCCCCTACATCTGGACCCCCTGTGTTGCAGGGCCGAGCCCCGCTCGCCTGCACACGCTCATGTCCCGTAGGAGCCCTCGTGCAACGTCGATCCGATACCGCCGCCAAGACCCAAACCGCATCCGCTGCCGCCGCGGCCGGCAACTTCCGTCTTGAATCCATTCCCGCGCTGCTCGAAGTTGGCGTGCAGGCCGAGCATTGGTCAGCGGCACAACAACTGGCACGGCGGCGGGTGCTGTCGCGCCTGCTGCAAGCGCTGTTTCGTGAAGCGCTGCTCAATGCAGACCAACTCATCGCCGATACGCGCGCCGATGTAACGTTGCTGCCGATCTGGCAGCAGCGCGTACTGTTGCGTTTCACGGGCTTGCGGCCAGGCGCGCTCGGTAGCTGGACGCTGGCAGGCGACGTCGCCGTGCTGGCGCACGATCGCCCGCCAACGCCGATTGAACGTCCGTCTGCCCTGCTCCACTGGCTGGCGCCCATGCTGGACATTGGCGATGCCGCCGACGCCCACCGCCTGGCCGCCATTGCCCGGCTTGCGACGGAACTGGACAACAGCCAGGACAACGACACGCTGTGCCAAGCCTATCGACTGGCCTGGGGCGAACGGTTGGCCGCCGAGCACCGCGTTGCGGCGTCGCAAGACGCGCTCGCCCTGCTCTGCGGCGATGGCACACCGCACGCCCTGGCGCGTACCGAGCAGTGGGGCACCGGCGGGCATCCGTGGCATCCGGCCTACAAGACGCGACTGGGGCTCGCGCCCGAACAGGTCATCGCGCTCTCACCGGAGTTCGAGGCGCAGGTGCCCATCGGCGTGGTGGCCGTGGCGGCGCATCGTCTGCACATCACGACGATGGACGGTGTGCAGCCGTACGCCAATTGGTTCGCAGCGACCTTCCCCGAAGCCATGGCCGCGTTTCGCAAAGCCTTGCTGGCACGCCAGCTCGCGCCCGAAGCGTGGCTGCCGTTGCCCGTTCACCCTTGGCAGCGCGACACGACGCTCGGCGAGACCTTCGCCGCTGAATTTGCCGCAGGCGAATTGATCAACCTGCCGGACATCAGCATTCCCGCCCGTCCGACGATGTCATTCCGCACCGTGGCAGCGACCGGCGCGCCGGGCGGCCCGATGCTCAAACTGCCGGTCAGCATGCGGCTGACCAGCGTTGAGCGCACCGTATCGCCCAAATCGGCAGTGATGGGGCCGCGCGTGAGCGCCCTGTTGGAACGCATCCTCGCGACCGACACGGGATTGGCGAGCGTTCTGTCGATCGTGCCTGAACGCCATGGCATCCACGTGGCCGGCATGGAGGACGATCGCGCCCGGCATCTGTCGATGATCGTGCGCGACAACCCCACCACGCGCATTGCCGGCAACGCGCGGCTGCTGCCGGTGGGTGCCCTCTTCACGCCGGACTTCACCGCCGACATAACGCATGCAGACGCACCCATGCTGCTCGACACCGTGTTGGCGCGCCAGGCCGACGGCACGCGCGCCGAGCGGGCCGCGCGTTTCTTCGACGCGTACCTGGGCGTAGCCATTCCAGCCATCGTCGGCCTGTATCTGCGTTACGGCATTGCGTTGGAGGCGCATCAGCAGAACACCTTCGTCGTCATCGACGCGGCCGGCATGCCGGTGCGGCTGGTGGTGCGTGACTTTGGCGACGTGAAGATCGCGTTGCCGACGCTGCAGGCACAAGGCTTCTCGATCGAGCCCTTCCGGGCCGGCCACACCACGTACCCCGATCGGGACATTCCGCGCAAAAAGCTGATCCACGCCTTCCTGCTGTGCCATATCGGTGAACTGGCCCTGGCGCTGTTTCCGGAGCACGATAGCGCCGTCGGGCTACGCCAGTGGCATGACGCCATGCAGGCCGTGTTCGACGCCAACCGCACAGCGCTGGATGCCGACACCTGGATGCGCGAGCGCCACGCGCTGCTCGAAGCGCCATGGGCGTTCAAGACGTTCGTCCGCATGCGTCTGCGCGACCAGTCCGACGACATGCACGCTGCGCTGCCCAATCCGCTCAATCCGCTGGCTGCAGCCGCTCGCGCATGAACGCGGCAACGACTGTGGACGCGTGGCGGGGGGCCATCCGGTGGCTCCTCGTCATCCAGGCCCTTTCAATGGGCGCGATGGAAATGACGGGGCCGTTCTGGCCGCTGTTCCTGCGTGAGCTGTCGCCGGTGCCGCACGTGCCCTTCGCGTGGGTGGCTAGCGCAGCGTACTTTGCGCCGATGGCCGCCACGCTCGTCACCGCGCCATGGTGGGGCCGCTTGGCCGACCGCGTCGGGCCCAAGCCGATGATCCTGCGGGCGCTGGTCGCGCTGGCGGCGTCACAGTTGTGGTCGGTCTACGCAGACTCGGCGGCCAGCGTGCTGCTGGCGCGCACGGTGCAAGGCGGGCTGGCGGGCTTCCTTGCGGCCGCGCAAATCTACGCCATGCGCGTGGCGCCAGCCGACATGCGCCGGCGCGTCTTCGCCGATCTGCAGACCGTCACGGCGTGCGGCAGCTTCATGGCGCCGCCGGTCGGTGCATGGCTCGTCGCGTGGATGGGCTTCCGCATGGCCAACACGGCGGGCGCAGCGGTCATCCTGGCGTGCATTCCGCTGGCGATGTTCTGCCTGCCCGCGATCAAGCCCGCCCCGAGATCCGAGATCGAGCGGGACACCGATGCTCGCCAGGCACGTCGCGCTCCTCTGGGCGGTTTGGTGATCGGCCTGCTGCTTGGCATGGTGGCAGTGCAAGCCGCGCGCGTCATGCCGCAAAGCTTCCTTGCTCCGTATATCACCGAGACGCTGCATGGGTCGGTGATGCTGGCTGGTCTGGCCTACAGCGCCACGGCCGCGACACTGGCGTTGTCTGCGCGCTGGTGGGCGAAGCGTTTTGCGGGCTTGCCCGTGCATGTCACGCTGGGGCGCGTCTGCGCGTTGACCGCCGTCTGCGGCCTCACTGCGCTGTGGCAGGGCGTTGCGCAAGGGGAAGCCGCATTCATCGCTGCGCGCCTGGCGTGGGGTCTGTGCCTGGGCGGGCTGCTGCCTGTCCTCAACAGCCTGGTGGCGGAAACCAGCCCGGAAGATCGTCAAGGTTTTGCCTTGGGGTTGTGCAGCAGCGCAGCCAAGGGCGGCGCGCTCATCGGCCTGGGCGTGGCGGGGGTGTCGACCGGTCTGTTTGGGTGGCGTGCGGGCTTTGTCGCCATGGCCGTGGTGTACCTTGCAGCACTGGCAGCGCTAGTTGCAGTACGCCGCGTGGCATCACCACACGAAGCATCAACGGCGGGGCGGGCTCAACGCGCCTGACGTCCGGCGCGCCGCTGCAACTGCGTCTGCTCGGCGCGCCAGGCGAGATAGCCAAGGCCGAGAAACGGCCACAGCCAGCCGATCCATTGCGACAGGCTGTTGAAGTGGACGAAGCGCCCAAGCCTCCAGCTTTGCGCCGACACCCACGAATACGGGCTCGGCGGCAGCACGTTGGACAGGATGATCAGCGCAATCAGCAGGGCCATGGCCAGCGCACCGCGCAGCCAGCGCGGCAGGCGCACCAGCAGCACCAGCACCAGCGAGCCGACGACCAGCCCGAAACGCGCGCCCGATGAAAGCCAATCCCACGCGCCGCCCAGCGGAAACTGCAGCACCGTCGCCCCCGCCTTCACCAGCAGCGCGCCGGCCAGCAGCGCGGCCAGCAGGCGTAGCATGGGCGCGCCGCGACGCATGGCCACGCTGGCCAGCAGCCCCGTGCCGATCCAGCTGCAAGCGGTGATGAGGGCTTCCAGCAGCTCCTGGCGCTGCAGCGCTTCCGGGTGCGCCGTCAGCTTGTCCTGCCAGTCGAACAGCTCCGGAAACCACCCGTTGAGGAAATTGACGACAAACGCATCCGGCGATGGATCGAGCAGGATGCTGCGGATCACTCCGCCCATGCTGAACAGGAATTCCTGCGGAAAGATCTGTGCAAACGGCCATACCAGCATCAGCAGGATCGCAAAGGTCGCGTGCGGCTCGAACCAGCGGCGGCGCAAGCGGCGCAGCCCGCCGCGGTCGATCAGCCGCGCCGCAAACGGCAGCATGACGATGCCACCTAGCAGCGCGCCCAGCGTATTCGTCGCCAGATCGACGTTGGAGGACACGCGCGTTGGCAGATAAGTCTGGATCGCTTCCATGGCGCCCGACAACAGCAACCCCGCCAGCAGGGCCAGCAATACTGCGCGCCAGCCGGTGATGCGCGGATGCAGCGCCAGCACCGTCAGCATGCCCAGCGGCATGTAGCCCCACACGTTGGTGAGCATGTCGAAGCCGGTGTTGTAGCGCGGCAGCGGTGCGCTCAGGAAGGCAAACGGCGAGACGCCGGTGTCTGTCCAGCCGGCAAACGGATACAGGCTTGCGTAGACGACCAGCAGCACGAACCACCCCAGCCCAGCGCGTGCAAGCGGCGAGTGGCGATGCGGGGTGGGTGCAGCGGGTTGCGAGTGGAAGTCCGTCACCGGAAGCAGCTATCTAGAAGGAGGAGCGGACATGCCCGGAAGAAACCGCCCATGATAGCGTCCGATGCCGCACATCACGGATGGTTCCTCCATCCGGTGGAGAGATCGGGGTATCAGCGTCGGCGCGTGCCGAATGCAGCACCGGACGTTGCAGGCACGGTCGAGGTTGACGCCGCCAACGGCAAACCCGCCACCCAGTCGAGCACCTCGCCGATGGCCTTGTCGGACGCCTGCGTGAGCGCCGTCACCCCACCCGCAGCGTCAGGGCTGGGCGCAGGCGCATCGGCCTGCACCACGCGCTGGTCGATCACGCCGCGCGCCAGCGACACCGTTGCGCGCAGCCGCACCACGCCCCGGCTGGCTTCCGGCCTGTCGAACACCTGTGAAAAGTCGACCAGCTCAATACGCAGGCTGGGCACATCGGGCGTGGGATAGCCGACCACTTGCCCGCGTGCGGCCGCCGCGTTGCGCAAACGCGCATCGAACAGGTTCACGGGCGATTCCACCCAGCGGCTGTTGGCGTAGGCGTCGGTACGCTGGCTTTGCGCATAGGCGAGGCGGTAATAGATGGCATTGCCGTCCATCCAGCCAGGGCCGGCCACTTCGGCCACGCGCAAGGCGGTGGGCAGACGCGCGCCAGCGCTTGCGGCCGGCGCGAGTCCAAAGTCATACAGGGCGGCGGGTGCCACGGGGGCGCTCGAGCAAGCCGCCAGAAGCGACAGCGCCATCAAAGCAGGCAGCACGTGCGAGCGGCGGAACACAGCAGACAACATCGGCATGGAATCTCCTCAGGGCTGGGCCGAAGCGCGGGCGGCGGGCGCGGTGAAGCCGGTCTCACCGGGGCCGGGCACGCCCGGCGCGGGACCAAACAGCACACTCTGCGGCCGGGCGTTGAAGTCGGTTACGGCATGGTCGAAGCCCCGCACGGCCTGACGAGCCTCACGCGCAAAGCCATTGAGCTGCGGCAGCGTTTCATAGGTCAGCACATTGGCGGCGGATTGCATCGACTGCGTAGCCGTCGTCAGATCGGTCCCGGCGCCGGAAAGCGTCGTCATCAACGGCCCCTTGGGGTCGGACAGCGACTGCGTGAGCTTGCGCGTGGCCACCAGCGTGGAGTCGAGGTTATCGGCAATCTGCGGCAGACGGCGCATGGTCGGCTCAGCCTGCTGCGCGAGCGTGCTGTAGGCGTCCATCGTCTTCTGGAACGACTGCAGCGACGCCGTGATCTGCTGGCGATGCTCGTCGTCAAACATGATCGACAACGAGTTCAGCGTCTGATCGAGCTTGGAGAGCATCTGGTCGCCGCGCTTGTCCAGCTCATCGAGGAACCCGGCTTCCATGCGGATGCGCGCGGGGTTCTTTTCCGACGTGGCGAGGTGCACCGGGTTGGGCGCGCGCTTGCTGTTGTCGAAACCGCGGTCGTCAAGCTGCACATAGGCGAGGCCCGTCACGCCCTGGTACGCCAGGCGGCCATAGGTCGTGGTGGTGATAGGCGCATCCTTGTCGACCAGCACGCGCACCACGATCTGCCCGGGCACCTTGTCGTCAAAGCGGATGCTGTCGACCTTGCCGACATCCAGGCCGCGGTACTTCACGGAAGCCTGCGGGTTCAGCCCGTTGACGGTCGAACGCGTGACCACCTCGTACGGCACGCGCACGGTCTGGTCACGGTTGAACCACATCACCGCCAGCCCGATGAAGATGACCAGCCCAATCGTAAACAGCCCGGCCAGGAATGCGTGGGCTTTGTTTTCCATCAATCCTCCTGTGTCGAAAGCGAGGCTGCAGCCACCGCCTCCGTCATCTGCGGGCCCAGCGCCATCAGGGCCCGTTTGCCCCGCTCACCCAGGAAGTATTCCTTGATGAACGGATGGTCGATCTGAATGATCTGTTCGATCGGCTTGGCCGCCAGCACCTTGCGATCCGCCAGCACGGCAATGCGGTCGGACAGCGCAACCAATGTGTCGAGATCGTGCGTCACCATCACCACGGTCAGGCCCAGCTCCTGGCGCAACTCGCGGATGAGCGCGACGTAATCGTCCGACGCGCGCGGGTCCAGCCCGGCGGTCGGCTCATCCAGAAACACCAGCTCCGGCTCCAGAGACAACGCCCGTGCCAGCGCCACGCGCTTGATCATGCCGCCCGACAGGTCCGACGGCATCTTGTCGGCATCGGTCGATTTGAGCCCCACCATCTGCAGCTTGAGCATCGCCACGCGCTGGACGAACGCGTCGGGCAGTGTGCGCAATTCACGCATCGGCAACGCCACGTTGTCGATCACGGACAGCGCCGAGAACAGCGCGCCGTGCTGGAACTGCATGCCCCAGCGGTTGCGCATCGACTGCAGATCGTTGCCCACCTGGCAGGTCAGCTCTTCGCCAAAGATGTTGATCGTGCCCGAGGTGGGTTTCTCCAGCCCCACCACCTGGCGCAGCAGCGTCGTCTTGCCGCTGCCCGAGCCGCCGACGATGGACAGCACCTCGCCGCGAAATACGTCCAGATCGATGTTGTCGAGCACGGTCACCTTGCCGTAGCGCTTGGTGACGCTGCGCACCTCGATCACGCGTTCGCGCGCGGGCGTGATCGCCGGCGGCGCCCCGGCATGCTCGATATGCGGATGGCGGGAGCGCGTCATATCCCAACGTCCTTGAAGAGGATGGCGAACACGGCATCCGCGAGGATGACGATGGTGATCGACACCACCACCGACGTGGTCGTCCCCTCGCCCAGGCTCTGCGTGTTGGGCTGGATGCGCAGGCCAAAGTGGCACGCCACCAGCGCGATCAGCATGCCAAACACCACGCCCTTGCCGATGCCGAGCCACAGGTTGGCCACCGGCACCGCATCGGGCAACGAGGTGATGAAATACGTCGGACTGATATCGAGCTGGAACTTGGCCGCAAGAATGCCGCCCGCCAGCGCCAGCAAGTCCGTCCACGCTACGAGCAGCGGCATGGCGATCGCCAGCGCAATCACCTTGGGCAGAATCAGCCGGAAGCCGTGCGAGATGCCCATCACGCGCATCGCATCCAGCTCTTCAGTCACCCGCATCACGCCGATCTGCGCGGTGATGGCTGAACCCGAACGCCCTGCCACCAGAATCGCAGCCAGCACCGGCCCAAGCTCGCGGATGATGGCCATCCCCAAGATGTTGACGATGAAGATGCTGGCCCCGAACACGCGCAGCTGGTTGGCCGACAAATAACTCAGCACGATGCCGATCAGAAAACCCACCAGGGCCGTAATGCCCAGCGCCTTGTAGCCCGTGCTGTAGATGTTGGCGGAGATCTCGCGCCACGGGCCGCGATGCGGTGCGCGCATGAACCGCGCGAAATCGAACATCAATTGGCCGACCATGGCGATGCCGTTGCGGGCGTGATCGAAGAAGTCGAGCATGCCCTCGCCGAGGATCGCCACCGGGTTCATGCGCGGCGCCAGGCGCTGCTTCCAGCCGCCGGGGTCGAGCTTAGCCACGCGATCGAGCATGCGGCGCTGGTCGGGCCGAGCATCCAGATGTTCGGGCCACTGGTTGCCCCAGGCGCGCCAGAGCAGTTGCGCGCCAAAGTGGTCGATACGGCCAACTTCGGTCAGGCACCACGCGTTCGCGTTATCCAGCCCGGCGCGGATCTGCTGGCGCGCGCTGCGCACGCCTGCGCGCTCGGCCAGCGCGAGCGTGGTCCAGTCGCCGGAAAGAAAGGCGACGGAGCGTCCATCGACAACGCGCACCTCAAGCTGCGGTGTACGGCAGGTGATCAAACGGTTCTCCGTAAGCGGTGATGCCGGATATCGGTCGAATTGTAGCCAACGCGCCGCCAAACGCTGTCACACTGGCTGCCACACTGTGAGGCCTTTGCATCGCTTGAAGCAAGCGCCAGTCCCGTGTTTGCAGCGCCGCTCGTACAATGCGCGCATTCTTAGCGCGAACTTGATCGCCCGTTTTTTATGTCTCTTGCCGAACCCTCCGCGCGGTGGCGCGTTGCGCGCGAGCGCATCCAGCCCAGCGGCCCGGCTGCCGGCTGGCCCCTCGATGTGGTTGAGATCACCGGCTCCACCAGCGCCGACCTGATGGCCGCCGTGCGTGATGCCGCCTGGCCTGCCGACGCAGCACCGCCGGCCCATGCCGGCACTGCTCCACTGCTCGGCGCGCGCGTGCTGGCCGCGCAACGCCAGACCGCCGGCCGCGGCCGGCAGGGCCGCCCATGGGGTGGCGACCACGGCTTGACCTTCTCCATCGCCTGCGCCTTCGCGGGCGAGCCCGCGCAGCTAGGCGGCCTGAGCCTGGCCGTGGGTGTAGCCGTGGCCGACGCCGTGGCTGGGTACGCGGAAGCCCGGGGCGGCAGCGGACAGGCGCTCGCACTGAAATGGCCCAACGATGTGCAAATTGCGGGGCGCAAGCTGGCCGGCATCCTGATCGAGACCGTGCGGAAGGAAGCGGGCCAGACCTGGGCCGTCATCGGCATCGGCCTGAACCTGGAGCGACCGCGCGTGCTGGAGACCACGCTGGGCCGCGGCCTGTCGGGCGTGGAAGAACTGGTGGATGCGCCGGAACCGAATGCCGTGTTCTCGGCACTGCTCACGTCGCTGGGTGAACACCTGCAGCGCTTCGGCGCGCAGGGCCTGGCGCCATTCGTTGCGCCGTTTGCCGCCCGCGATGCCTTTGCGGGAGAGCGCGTGCGCCTGTGGCAGGACGGCACGGTTGTGCTCGAAGGCGTCGCGCATGGTATCGACGCACAAGGCCGCCTGGCGATTGAATCGGGCGGACGTGTGCAGTGGGTCCACAGCGGCGAGGTCTCCTTGCGTAGCGCAGACGCGGAGCAGCCATGACACGTCTGAAGGTCTCGGCCGCGCACGCCGCTCCCGCCCGTCCGCTGTTGCTGATCGACGCGGGGAACACACGCATCAAGTGGGCGTGGATTGCTGGTGGCGCCGATGCCGAACTCGCCCTGCCCGAAGAACCCGGCGGCACGCCCTGGCAGCATGCCGGCGCCCGCGCGCACGATCGATTGGCAGAACTGGTGGAAGACTGGCGCGATTGCCACGCCTCCGGCGTTGCCCCACCCGAGGTGTGGATCAGCGCGGTGGCCGGCCCGGCATTGCGCGATGCACTCACTGCGCGCATCGCCCGCGTGTTCGACGGGGCGCGCGTGCGCATCGCCGCGTCGGAAGATGCTACCGCTGGCCTGCGCAATGGGTATCGCGACCCAACGCAGCTTGGCACTGACCGATGGGTCGGCGCGGTCGGCGCACGCCACTTGTGGCCCGACACGGCCCTGCTATTGGTGACGGCAGGCACCGCCACCACGCTCGACATCGTCACGCCCGATGGCCTGTTTGCCGGCGGCCTGATCCTTCCCGGCCTCACGTTGATGATGCGCGCGCTGTCACGCAACACGGCGCAGTTGCCCGAAGTCGATGTCAGCTACCTGAGTGCGGGCGACGTCGTAGCGCCGCCCTGGGCCGACAATACGCAGGACGCCATCGCGCTGGGCTGCGTCATCGCCCAGGCGGGCGCAATTGCACAGACCTGGGTGGCACTGCAAAAGCAATACCCCGGCCCGGCACGCTGCGTGCTGAGCGGCGGAGCACGCGCCGCGCTGGGGCCGCATCTGCGCATGCCGTTCCAGATGCACGATAATCTCGTGCTGCTCGGCCTTCAGGTGCTGGCGCGCGCGAGCCGGGAAGGCGCCGCGACGTTGGCGTAGCCTTTGGTCGGCCGGGCTGAAGTTTTCGTCTGACGTCTTACCGTTGTTGCTGCTGTGTTTCTGCATTCCGAGCCACCGTCCGAATCCACGTCCGTTCGCACCATGACGCTTCGCCTCGCCCTGCTGCTCCTGCTGCTCGTCAACGGCGTTCTGCTCGCGGCCAATACCGGCGTGTTCGGGCCAGAAGTGTCCAAGGCGTGGTTCGAAAGCGAGCGCGAGCCCGATCGCATGCGCCGCCAGATCCGCACCGACGAGATCCGTATTCTCGAACCAGCGCCCGCCTCCGCACCGGCTGCCGCCGTACCGAAATCGGCGCCGGACTCGCCACCGTCGGCTTCCTCGCCCACCGCATCGGGCCCGCAGGCGAACATCGAGCGTACGGCCCTGACCACCGCTGACAGCGGCGGCAGTTGCACCGAACTCGGCGGCCTGACCGAAGCACAGGCCACGCGCGGCATCGACCAGCTCAAGCAACTGGCCGGTGTGCAGGTTGAGCGCATCACGCGTCAGGAAGACAACCGCTGGTGGGTCCACATGCCGGCCCGCGACACGCGCGACGACGCCGATCGCAAAGTGGCAGAACTCAAGCGCCGCAACGTGGCGGATTCAGCCATCGTGCAGGAAGGCAATACGTTTGTGGTGTCGCTCGGTCTGTTCCGCGACAAGGAGCGCGCGCAGCAGCGCCTGGACGAACTGCGCGCCAAGGACGTGCGCACCGCCGTGGTCACGCAAACGCACCGGCTCGGCGCGCAGACCTCGCTACACGTGAGCACCACCGCCGAGGCGGCATCGGGCGTCGCAGCTCAACTGGCCGCACTTAAGAAGACGCTGGGCGCGGAAGACCTGCACGCTTGCGCGGCGGTCACGGCATCGCGCTAAGCGTTCAGGAGGTCGCGCGCACGCGCTTGAGCAGCGCCGTCGTCGAGCGGTCATGCTCGAACGGAATCGCCAGCGCCGTGCCACCCCAGCTACGCACGACACGCGTTTCTTCCAGCGCATCGATGTCATAGTCGCCGCCCTTGACGTAGATGTCGGGACGCACGCGCTGGATGAGTTCGACCGGCGTGCGCTCGGCGAACAACACCACCAGACTCACCGCTTCCAGCGCAGCCAGCACGGCCAGGCGGTCGGCCTGCGTGTTGAGCGGGCGGTCATCACCCTTGCCTAGCATCCGCACCGAGGCATCGGTGTTCACGCCCACCACGAGCGAAGCGCCCAACGCACGTGCCTGCGCCAGATACGTAGCGTGCCCACGGTGCAGGATGTCGAACACGCCGTTGGTGAAGACCACCGGGCGCGGCAAGGCGCGCACGCGGGCTTCCACATCGGCGGAGTCGCAGATCTTCTGTTCAAAGGCGGGCGCAGGCTGGCGAGCGGTCATGGCAAAAGCGAAATCGGGGTGAAAAACAAAACGGCCCATCGAATCGATGGGCCGCTGGCCGCCAGTGGCAAGGATCAGGCCGCTTGTTCGGCCGAACCGAGCAGACGTGCGTTGAGTTCCTTGCGGTAGCGGTTCAGGTCTTGCACGGTTTCGAAGGTGCGCTCGAACAGCAGACCCATGTTGTGCAGGATGCGCTCGATGACCTTCTTTTCCCAGCCGGCGTCGAACTTGATCTGCTCGTCCAGCCAGTGCTCCAGCCAGTCCGGGTTCGGCAGGCGCGACTGCACCGTGTCTTGCGGGAACAGCGCCTTGTTCACGTGCAGATTGGTCGGGTGGAGCGGCTTCTCGGTGCGGCGCGCCGAAGCCATCAACACGCCGATCTTGGCGAATGCGCTGCGCGCGCTGTCGCCGAACTGGCCGAGGTATTTCTTCATGTAGCGCAGGTAGGCGCCGCCGTGGCGGGCTTCGTCCTGCGACAGATGCTTGTAGATCGCCTTGATGACCGGCTCGGTGTGCCATTCGGAGGCACGGCGGTACCAGTGGTTCAGACGGATCTCGCCGCAGAAGTGCAGCATCAGCGTTTCCAGCGGCGGAGCCGGATCGAACTCGAAACGCACGTTGTGCAGCTCTTCTTCGGTCGGCACGAGGTCCGGGCGGAAGCGGCGCAGATATTCCATCAGCACCAGCGAGTGCTTCTGCTCTTCAAAGAACCACACGCTCATGAACGCCGAAAAATCGGAGTCGTGGCGATTGTCACGCAGGAACATCTCGGTGGCAGGCAGGGCAGACCACTCGGTGATGGCATTCATCTTGATGGTCTGCGCTTGCGCGTCGGTCAGCAGCGACGCATCGAACGTGTCCCACGGAATATCCTTTTCCATATTCCAGCGGACCGCTTCCAACGACTTGAACAATTCGGGATAGAGCATGGTAAGCCTTTGAATTTGCAGGCGGATTCTAGCAGACATGCTTGACCAGCCCCCGTTTTTCATGGTTGCCGGAGCAAAGTTCTGTGTCTGCCCGTTTCCTCGTGACAACAGGCCTGCCGGCGCCACAACCGCAACGTGGCTTGGCGACCCCCTCACGCGCGATGCGGTTGCGCGTTGTCTCGCGGTACGCCGCGATGTGATCGACAGCACGCTGGCCGTCGTCTTTTGTGTCGGACCGGGCACCGCCCAGCAAGGTTTCCAGTATAGGAAGCGCTGCAATTCGTGCGGCGAATGGCGCGCCACGCATACCGCACATTTCCGCCGGGGCGACTCCGGGGCGTTATACCCTAGACTGAAGACAAATTCCGGCTCGCCAGCTGAGCGTCTGCTTTTGGAGATTCGCCATGTTGTTTTCCGCCACCGTTTCCACGCGTCGCCCGCGCCTGCAATTGCACGCGTCGGGGGTGCTGCGTCGACATCATCTCTTGATGATCGCCATTGCGATTGCCATTGCCGTGATCGCCTTGCTGCTGCCGCGCACGGGGCATGCTGCCGCTTCGGGCGTCGCACCCCTGGTGCCAGGACCGGCTGCCGCAAGCGCCTGCCCGGCCAGCCTGAACTTTCGCGTCAAGCGCCTGCAGGACGATGCGCCGCAAGACCTCTGCCAATACGCCGGCCGCGTCGTGCTGGTGGTCAACACCGCCAGCTATTGCGGCTACACGCATCAGTACGAAGGGCTCGAAGCGCTGTACGCAAAGTACCGCGACAAGGGCCTGACGGTGCTGGGTTTTCCGTCCAACGATTTCCAGCAAGAGCCCGGCAATAGCAAGCAAATCGCCGACTTTTGCTACAACACGTATGGCGTGAAATTCCCGATGTTCTCGAAGACGGCGGTGATTGGGGCGGGTGCGTCGCCGCTGTACGCGTGGCTCGCGACGCAGACAGGCCAGCCGCCCAAATGGAACTTCCACAAATACCTGCTGGACCGCACCGGCCGCGTGGCTGCGGTGTTCCCGAGCAGCGTCGAGCCGAGCGACCCTGCACTCATCAAGCGCATCGATGCGCTGCTGGCTGAACCGTCGACGCACTCGTCGCGCTGATCACGCTGCGCGCATCGTGTCCGGAATGGCGCCGTACAGAAACGCCGCCAACTCGTCGCGGCGGGCCTGCACATCGCGCTCGCCCAGGTCGATCAGTTCCTGCGTGAACTCGGGTTCGAAGAGCAGATAGCTGGCGAATGCCGCACCGCGCGCCTCGGTGCCGCCCAGTGGCTTGAGCAGTGCGCGCACCGTGCCCGGCAGGCGCTGCACGTGGCGCGAGGCAATCAGCTCGATGCGCTCGGACGGCGCCATCACCAGCACTTCGATCTTGCGCCAGCCGTCGCGCGCGTCGGCAATCTCGGGGTTGCGGGCCACCATTGCATTGACGTGCTGCAGCCGCTCGATATCGGCCGAAAGCCCATCAAGAAAGATGCTCGCCAGCGCCTGCCCCGCAATTTGTGCGAGCGACGGATAGCCGGACGCCGGCACCGTGTCGTACCAGCCCGGCTGCGAGCGCGACGCGGCGCCCACCACCAGAATGCGATTCGCGCCCAGATGAATGGCCGGGCTCAACGGTGACATCTGGCGCATCGTGCCGTCACCGAACCATTCGTCGTTACCTTCGAGTGGCACCGGCTCGGCCGGAAAGATGAACGGAATGCTCGACGACGCGAGCATGTGCGACACGCCAATCTGATCTGATACCGCAATCCGCTGCGAACGCCGCCACGGCAGCACCACGTGCGGCGATTGATAGAACGTGACGTGACGCCCTGTGGTGTAGGACAGCGCGGTAATGGCCAGCGCGCGCAGCGCTCCAGCCTCGAATGCGGCCTGCACCTGCTGGCCGTCGTGTTGCGATTCCAGCAGTTCGCGCAGCGGTGTGTTGTCGAACAACGCGCGCGGTGTGCGGCCGGTCATCCAGCCGAACGCTAGTGCGGTCAGCCACCGCGCGCCGCTCGAGCCCACGCGGCCAACGTCCGTGCGATAGACACGATCGGCATGCAAGCTGCCCCAGAGCTGGGTGAGCGCCTCGGTGGCGAGCGTGAAATCTTGCGCACCGCGTGCAAGGCCCAAACTGTTGATGGCCCCCGCCGACGTACCGCAAATGACGTCGAACGGCGTGCGTGCCACGCCCGGCGCATACTCCCGCGCCAACCCCGCGATGCCGCGCAGCACACCAACCTGATAGGCGGCCCGAGCGCCGCCACCCATCATCAAGAGTGCAGTGCAGTCTGGCGACATCGATCAGGGCGTGTCGTTGGTCGGCTTGCGCGGCGCTGATTTCGCCGGTGCTTTCTTGGCAGCCGCTTTCTTGGTCGCTGGCTTGCCCGGGTTGCCCACAGGCGTCTTGGCGGCCGGCTTTTGCGCCGGCTTAGCGGCAGCACGCTTGGGCTTGGCCGGCGCCGTCTTCTCTTCGATATCCTCCGGCGCCGTATCCAACCCTTCCGCGCCCGGCGCACCGGCAAACCCAGGGAAGCCTCCCGGGAAGCCCGGCATCAGGTTCTGCGGCATCGGCATGGCTGCGGCAGCGGAGCTGGCGATCTGGTTGAACTGCTGCTGCAGCATGTTCCACCATGGCGAGGGGTCCAGCGCTGCCGCGGCAGCGCGTGCGGCAGCTTGCGCCTGCGCGGCGGCGTGGGCCTGAGCCTGGGCGTTTTCGGCGCGAGCTTCGGCTTGGTCGTCGTCAGTGTCTTCCTCTGCCTCGGCCTCGTCTTCGGGCGGCGGCTCGTCTTCGGCCGGCTTGGCTGTGGCGGCCGTGTGCGGCCACGCGGGCTTGGATTCTTCGTCAGGGGAAGTCGCGTCCGGCGTCAGGCTGTCGAACGCGGATTTCATGGCATCGGGCGACAGCGCGGAGCCGAAGGTCTGCAAGGCCACCAGCGTGGCGCGCTGCACTTCCAGGCCCTGGATTGCCGTGCGCAGCAGGCTGGCGTTCAGTTGCAGCCAGCTCTCAACAGCGCGCAGGTCATGGATGCGCTTGTCGATTTCCTCGAGATCCATCGGCGGCGCGGCAAAGCTCGCCATGTTGGGCATGCCGCCAGCCATCCCGGCAAAACCGCCGCCCCACAGCTTGCGCAGAAAATCGAAACCGCCTTCGGCGAAATTGGGCATCTGGGTGAACATGGTGTCTCCTACAAATCGGTCGGGGTCAGGCGTGCAGGCGTGTTTCCTATCAGGCGCCATCAAACGTGGGCGGACGCTTCTGGCGCAGGCTCGCAATGCCCTCGCGCACGTCGGGGCCCGCAAAACCCATGAATTCAAGCGCCAGCGATGTATCAAAACTCGGGCCCGCCATGCGCAACCAGTTGTTCAGCGCGTACTTGGTCCAGCGGATGGCCGTCTGCGAACCCGCTGCCAAGCGCTCGGCGATTTCGAATGCGCGGTTGACGAGGTCCGCTTCGGGCACGGCCAGCGAGACCAGCCCAATGCGCTCGGCCTCTTCGCCGGTCATGGACTCGCACAGCAGCAGGTAATACTTGGCCTTGGCCATGCCGCACAGCAACGGCCAGACAATCGCTGCATGGTCGCCCGCCGCCACGCCCAGGCGCGTGTGGCCGTCGACGATGCGGGCATCCTTGGCAGCGATGGAAATATCGGCCAGCAATCCGGCGACCAGCCCTGCCCCCACGGCCGGGCCGTGCATGGCGCTGACAATGGGCTTGTCGCAGTTGATGACGTTGTAGACGAGGTCGCGTGCCTCGTGCCAGACGCGGGTGCGCACGTCGAAGTCTTCGGCCATCTGCTCGACGAGGTGCAGATCGCCGCCGGCTGAGAAGCCTTTGCCCTCACCGCGGATGAGTGCGACGCGCACCGAGGGCTCGGCGGATACATCGCGCCAGATCTCCGCCAACTCGCGGTGCAGCCCGGCATCGGCAGTGGACAGCTTGCGGTTGGCCGACTGCGCCGCGCCCATCACGATTTCGAGGATGGGGCCGTGCTGGACGAGCGTCAGCGCCTGATAGCGGGCGAAGCGGGGAGCGAGCGAAGTCATGGCGTCTGAGGTAATGGATCAAGCATAGCGGATGAGATCGCGGGCGCAACGCGAGATGTGCGCCATCGTCACCGTCACTGTCACTTCGGGGCATCGGCCAAATGCCATTGGCCGCGGCGGATCTGCGCCATCACGCGGGCACGCTGGTCCAGGCCCACGTGGTCTTGCGGGCTCATGTTGACTACGCCAGTGCTGGTGGGCAGATCGCGCACCTGCTCCAGTGCGTCGCGCAGCGCCTCGCGAAAGGCCGGCGTGCCTGGCTTGGCCCGCTTGAGCGCCACCGGCACCGCACGTTGCAACAGCAAGCCGATGTCGCCCGTGTAGGCGGCGAAGATCGACACGCTTCCCTTGCCGAAGGCGGCCTCGTAGCGACGCGCAAAATCCAGTGCCTGCTTTTTCGCGGGGTTGGTGTCGGGCAATTCGGCGGCGACCATTACGGGGCCTGTCGGCACGTAGGCGCCCTCGCAATCCTTGCCGCACAGCCTGACGAAATCGTTATTGGAAACGCCGTGGTTGAAGTAGATCTTGCCGGTGTAGCCGCGCTCGGCGAGCGCACGGGCCGGCAGCGCAGCGGGCGTGCCGGAGCCGCCAATCACCACGGCGTCCGGCTTGTTGGCCAGCAGATGCAGCACCTGCGCCGTCACGCTGTTGTCGGTAGGTGAAAACCGCTCGGTATCGGTGATCCGGATGTGCTTGAGATCAGCAAAGCGCTGCACCTCCGCCAGGAAGGCCTCGCCCAGCGCGTTGGCAAAACCGATGTAGGCGATGGTCTTCACGCCGTGCGCGGTGGCATGCTCGGCAATGAGCGACGCCATGTGCGAGTCCGAATGCGGCGTCTTGAAGATCCAGCGCCGCTTCGCGTCCATCGGCTCGATCAACCGGGCGGATGAAGCCAGCGAGATCACGGGCGTCTTGCCCTCGGCTGCCGCGTCGATCATCGCCAGCGTATTCGGCGTCGTGGACGAGCCGACGATCACGTCCACGTTCGACTCGCTCATCAGCTTGCGCGTGTTGGTGACCGCGCGCGTGGTATCCGACGCATCGTCGAGCACGATCACGTCGACGCGCTCGCCGCCGATCTCGCGCGGCCACAGCGTGGTGGCGTTCTTCTCGGGCTGCCCCAGCGACGCCTGCGGCCCAGTGGCCGACACCGTGACCCCGATGCGGATGTCCGCCAGTGCGGCAGAAGACAACAAAGCCAAACCAGCCAGTACGCCTGCGTGCCGCCACTTCGGTCGCTGCATTGGGGGTCTCCTCCCGTGGTTTGGCAAAGAGCGTAGCGGTTTTGCGGCGGTTTGGCGATGCGGAGTCGCCCAGGCTAGACAGCTTCAGGCAGCGAGCGCAGTGATGCCGGCGCGCGGCAACGCGTCCTCCACCAACGCACGCATCGACTCGAGCACGGCCGATTGCGGCATCAGCCCGAAGTTGTGTAGCGCCATCACGTGATCGACGCCCATGTCGGACAGCCGCGCGAGCTTCTCGGCCACCGCGTCGGGCGTGCCGAACAGCGACAGGCCGCTCGCCAGCACATCGCCGTAGGTTTGGCGGCGCGCATAGAGGCGCGTGGCGACGTACAGATCGAACGCGTCGGCGGCCGTCGCGCGCACCGCGGCTTCGGTCGGGCCCACGTGCGTGTGCAGCGCGACGGCTGCCATGCCGCGCGTGTCGGCAATGCCCGCTTCGGCCAAGCCGCGCCGGTAATCGTCCATCAATGTGCGGATGTCGTCGAAACTGTCGACCGAGGCATACGGCACGAACAGCATGCGCCGGCCCTGCCGGCCAATGTGATACGCCGCTTCGCGCCGCAGGATCGCCACGTGGATCGGCACGCGGGCCTGCACCGGCAGAACGTTGAGGCGCACGTCGCGCAGCGTGTGGAACTGGCCCGCGTGGTGCACGCGCTCACCGGAAAGCAAGCGCTCGACGAGCATCAACGCTTCATCAAAGCGCTCGCGCTTGATGGCGGGGTCGACGTCGTAGCCTTCGAACTCGTGCTTGAGGTAGCCCGAGCCCACGCCCAGCGACAGCCGCCCGCCGGAGAGCGCATCGACCATCGCGTAGTTCTCAGCCACGGTGGCGGGATGATGGAAGGTGAGGATCGAGATGGCCGTGCCCAGCCGCAGGCGTTGCGTCTGGGCGGCCAGATGCGAGAGAAAGACCGCCGGGTTGGGAACGGCGCCGTACTCGTGAAAATGATGCTCGGCCACCCAGAAGGTGTCGTAGCCGAGCGCTTCGGCATGACGCGCCTGGGCGATGACGTCTGCGTAGAGTTGCGGCAGACTGCGGGGCCGGTCGGGGTAGTGGTCCTGCACGGAAAAGATCGACAGCTTCATGGCGTCTCCAGGTTCGGGGTCTTTTCCAGCGCGCAGGGCCGCCGCGCCGGTTGTATCTTTTTACGTAACGCGTATCTTATAAAGCGACACCCGAGACTTCAAGATGCCCATCGACGCCCCCCTGCCCCTCGATACATCGTCGGACGAACCGCCCGCAGAAGACGCCGCGCCTGAACGCACCAGCGCCGGCATCCAGTCCGCCGAGATCGCGCTGACCGTGCTTTCGGCGATGGCGCATGCCGGTGGCGCACACGCCGTCTCAGAGCTGGGCCGGCAACTTGGCATGCCGCGCGCAAAGGTTCACCGCTATCTGGTGTCGCTGGAACGCATGGGTTTTGTGGAGCAGAATCCTGCCTCGGCCCGCTACCGGCTGGGCTCACAGGCATTGCAGGTCGGGCTGTCGGCGCTGTCCGACGTGGATTTCGTGCGTGAGGGCAGCAACCTGCTGCCCAAGCTGGCCGAGCGGCTGAACGAAAGCGTGTTTCTGTCGATCTGGACCGCGCGCGGCCCCGTCATCGTGCGCTGGGAAGACAGCGGCCGGCCGGTGGCAGTCAACGTGCGGGTTGGCTCGGTCATGCCGCTGCTGAACTCGGCCACGGGCCAGGCGTGCGCCGCGTGGATGCCCGAAATCCAGATCGTCTCGCTCATCGACCGCGAACTGCGCGGCCCCGGCGCCGGCAAGGCTGGCCTGACCGACTGGCTGAACTGCCGCGCGCGCTGGCAGGCGGTGCGGCAGGAAGGCGTGGCGCGCATCGGCGGCACATTGGTGCACGGCATCGATTCAGTGGCCGTGCCGGTGCTCGATTCACAAGGCAAGCTGGCGGGGGCCATCACGGCGCTGGGCTTGTCCAGCGTGTTCGATTCCAGCCTGGAAGGGCCCGCCGCGCGGCTGCTGCGCGAGGCCGGGCGGACGCTGTCGCTGCGCCTGGGGTATCACGGGCAGGCGCTGACGGCCGGTGCCGCTGCGCCAAAGCGGGGGCGCCGTCCGAAGACGGCACCCGAATCCACGTAAGCCTTACGCTTGCGTGCCCGGGGCAACGACTTCCTGGTCGATCGCCCCGAAAATCGACACGCCATTGGCGTCGAACATCTCGATCTTCACGGTGTCGCCGTAGCGCATGTATTCGGTGACGGGCGCGCCGGATTCAATGGTTTCCAGCATGCGTTTCTCGGCGATGCACGCGTACCCCTTGCTGCGGTCCACATTGGAAATCGTGCCGGAACCGACGATGCTGCCCGCGCGCACGTTGCGCGTCTTGCAGATATGCGCGATCAGCTGGCCGAAGTCGAACACCATGTCGGTGCCGCACTCGGGCTGGCCAACCTTCTTGTTGTTCCAGCGCACCGTCATCGGCAGATGCACCTTGCGTTCACGCCAGGCGCCGCCCAATTCATCGGGCGTGACGGCCACGGGTGAGAACGACGTGGCCGGCTTGCTCTGGAAGAAGCCGAAACCCTTGCCCAGCTCCGCCGGGATCAGGTTGCGCAGCGACACATCGTTGGCCAGCACGATCAGGCGGATGCCCTCGGTAGCGGCGGCCGGCTCGGTGCCCATCGGCACGTCACCGGTGATGACGGCCACCTCGGCCTCGAAATCGATGCCGAACGCTTCGCTGCGGCAGACGATGGGGTCATGCGCGCCGGCCAAGTCATCCGAGCCGCCCTGGTACATCAGCGGGTCGGTCCAGAACTCGGGAGGCATCTCGGCGCCGCGCGCCTTGCGCACCAGTTCGACGTGGTTCACATAGGCCGAGCCATCGGCCCATTGATACGCGCGCGGCAGCGGCGCCATGCAGTTTGCGGCGTCGAAAGCAAACGGGTGGCGCGCACGGCCCGCGTTGAGTTGATCGTACAGATCCTGCAACTGCGGTGCATGGAAGGCCCAGTCGTCCAGCGCGCGCTGCAGCGTGCCGGCGATGTGCGTGGCGAAGTGAGCGGTCTTCAGGTCGCGCGAGACCACGGCCAGCTGACCGTCGCGCGAGCCATCCTTGAGGGTGGCGAGTTTCATGTGCGTTGTATGAAAAAAGGCTGCGCGGATGGTACACCTTGCATCGGCTAAACTGGCCCGAACCGATCCATCACCCCTCACCATGTCACCGCTGCCCGCCGACACCGATCTCGACCTGGAGTCCGATGCCGATGGCGAGCTGGATGCGCCCGCGCGCTCGGGCATCCAGTCCATCGAAGTCGGCTTCCGGCTGCTGGAAGTGCTCACGCACACCGATGGCCCGATGATGCTGCGCGACCTGGCGCGTGCCGCACCCATGAACCCCGCCAAGGCGCACCGTTATCTGGTGAGCTTTGCGCGCCTGGGTCTCGTCACACAAACGCCCGAAGGCCGTTACGACCTGGGGCCGTTCGCGCTGGAAATGGGTCTGGTGAGCCTGAACCGGCAAGACCCGATGCGCCGCGCCCGACCCGCAGCCGCCGCGTTGCGCGACGAGATCGATCACACCATCGGCCTGGCCGTCTGGGGCAACCAGGGCCCGGCCATCGTCCACTGGGAAGAAGCCAGCCATCCCGTGACGGTCAGCCTGCGCCTGGGCGACGTGATGCCGATGCTGAACTCGGCCACCGGCCGCGTGTTCGGCGCTTACTTGCCGCGTGCGCAAACGCGCTCGTTCATCGAGCGGGAACTCGACCGCATAACGGCAGCAGGGAATACCCCGAGCGCCGAGAACCCCGAACTGCCGCAAACACTCGAAGCCTACGACGCCATCTGCGCCGACGTGCGCCAGCATGGCGCTTCGCGCATCCACGGCGGCGTATTGCCGGGCATCAACGCGATGTCGCTGCCTGTGTTCGACGCCAACGGCCAATTGTGTCTCGTGCTGATCGCGTTGGGCGCACAAAGCACCTTCGACACCACTTGGAGCAGCCCGCTGGAGCGGCGCTTGCGGCTGGCCGCACAACAGCTTTCCGCCGATCTTGGATACGTTGCACCCGACGCCCCGCAATCCTGACGAACTGAATACCGACCGCGAGCAACCCCGCAGGCGTCGCTTCTACCGGCTTGGCCGGTTCGGGCTCGTGCTGCTGGCCGTCCTCGTGCTGCACGTCATTGCCGTCGTGTGGATCGCGCGCAGCCGTCAGGTGACGTGGCCGCCGGCGCCGGAGCAGATCATCCCCGCGCTGTTGCTGCATCCCGAGCCCGTGCAGCCGCCAACACCCCCGGCTGCGCCCAAGCCCCGCCCGGCGCCGCCCCGTCCGCGTGCTCAGACCCCGCCTGCTCCGGCGCCGACACCTACGTCGCCGGCGCCTGATCTGGCAAGCATGGATCCCTCCGAGTTCACGAGCGCTGGCGCTCAAGCCTCGGGCGATACCGGCGTGGTCAAGGATCTGAGCGGCGAAGGCCCGAGCGGACCGCCTGCCCTGCCGGGCGACGCGTTCTCGCTGCCGCCGTCGACCACGCTGCGGTACGCCACTTACGTCAACGGCGTGCGCAACGAAGATGGCGTGATCCGCTGGGCCACCGATGGCAAAACTTACACGCTTGCCGTGGAAATTCCGTTGCCACTGTTCTTCGGCACGCTCGCCTTTCGCAGCGCGGGCACCGTTGGCACATATGGCCTGACCCCCACACGCTACGAAGAAGTGCGCGGGCGCCGACAACCCGACGTGACGACGTTCCATTACGCGGCGGACTCCATACCGGCATCCGGCGCACAGAGCGCGCCCACGGTCACTTTCACCCGTTCGCCGGCCGTGCTTCCGTTGCCCGAGGGCACGCAAGACCGCTTCAGCGTCTTCCTGCAATTGACCGGCTTGGCGCGCGGCGGCCCCGCGCGCATCGCCAGCCCGGGCCTTACGCTGGAATTCCCGATCGCCGATACCGACAGCGTGGAAGTCGCCCGCGTCCAGCATGTCGGCGAGGAAACCATCGACACCCCGAACGGCACGATTCGTGCACAACACTTCATACGACTGCCGCGCCGTGCAGATGACAAACGGCGTGTAGAGATCTGGCTGTCTGCCGATCACGGTTGGCTCCCAGTACGCCTGCGCCAGACCGAGCCCAACGGCATGCAATTCGATCTGGTCTACCAGTCCCAGGAAGGAGGCTGACATGGACGCCAACGCCCTCTCCAACTCCGGCACGGTGCGCGCCAACGGCATCGATATCCACTACCGTACCGACGGCGCAGATGGCTCATGGGCCGTGCTTGCGCACGCGCTGGGCGTGGACCACCAGTTGTGGGACAGCATCGCCCAACGCTTGGCCAGCCGCCACCGCGTGCTGCGCTATGACGCACGTGGCCATGGCAAGACCAGCGCGCCGCACGGCGCCTACACGTTGTTCCAATTGGCGGATGATGCGGCCGGCCTGCTTGATGCGCTGTCGATTGAACAGGCGCATTTCGTTGGCCTGTCGATGGGCGGCATGGTGGGGCAAATTCTGGGGGTACGGCACGCGCATCGGCTGCTCTCGCTCACGCTGTGCGACACCGTGTGCTACACGCCGATGTCAGCGCACGCCATGTGGGACGAACGCATCGGCCAAGTCGAAGCGCACGGCATGAGCGGCATTGTCGAACCCACGATCCAGCGCTGGCTGACCACGCCGTTTCGCGAAGCCCATCCCGACGTGGTGGAACGCATTCGCGAGTTGCTGCGCGCCACGCCACCGCACGGCTATGTCGGTGCATGCCTGGCCATCAAGGCGCTCGACACACGCAGCTCGCTTGCGCGCATCGCTTGCCCAACGCTCGTCATGACGGGTGAACAAGACACCGGTGCACCGGTGGAAGTAGCGCAGGAGATCGCCTCGCACATCCCCGACGCCCGTTTGAAAGTGATTCCCGACGCAGCACACTTGACCCCTATCGAACAGGAGGAGGCCTTTCTCGCCGATCTGGATGAGTTCTTCGGGCACGCGGGATGCGGGAGCCAATGTGACACGCCATAAGGCCTGCTTGCCTTGTCGATAGTTGCAAGCGCCCCGCACACGGCCCGTCGTCTACCCGCCAAATGGCGGAAGGCCGGTTGCTTCTTTCGATGCAGGAGCGGAAAGGTCTTGTTACGCGATCACAACGCACGTCACACATTTCGCCTCGCGTTCGCGAACTTTGTGACCGATCATGAAGCCCAAGGAGCAGATGGGCATAACGGTCAGGTGGCGGGAGTTGATCGGCCCTTGAAGTCGTGTTGGTGGGCCCCATCTACCCGGTGCAGCAGTAGAGCAGTCCCCACAACAGCAAGACGATTGACGCCTCGGAGGTGCACCATGCAGATGATCTACAACAGCGACAACTACTGTGTTGTTGAGTTCGGTGTAGACGGCCAACACGCCATGCTGGCAGCGGGCGGCTACGAGATCGTGGACAAGAACCTCAAACGCGAGATCTTTCTCGGCGGCGAGCTGGCCGAGCATTTCCGCGAGGATGTGAAAAAGCTGATCGCCAGCGAGCCCACCGTTGAAGAAGTCGACGACTTTCTCGGCAAATTCGACACGGTGATGACGCAGCCGGTGACGATGCACTGACCTACCGCGCGGGCAGGATCGCCCGCCAGACGGATCAACAAAAAACGCCCGGAGCATGGCGCTGCCGGGCGTTTTTTCATGTGTCGATCGGCTATCGGGTCGATAGCGTCCTTCTAGCATTGCTCCCACGGCAGGCCGGCATGACGCCAGCCGTTGAGCGTATTGCGATGGCGCGTGCTGTCCAGGTCTCCCTCGAAGCCGTGGCGCACGACATAGACATCACGGAAACCCGCCTCTTCCAGTGCCTGCGCCGCAGCGGCTGAGCGATTGCCGCTCCGGCAGATCAGGACAATGGGACGCTCGACGCCATGGCCGGTCAGTTTGCGCACGGTCGGCACGAACTCGGGGTTCACCTCCCAATGCGGGCCGTCGTTCCACGAGACATGATGGGCGCCGGCCGGATGGCCCACGAACAGGTGTTCCATTTCACTGCGGCAGTCGACAAAAAGCGCCGCGGGCGTACGCTCCAGGAAGGCGTGGGCGTCTGTAGGATCGAGCAATTGCATGGCGGGCGTCAGGGCGGACAAATGGCGTGATGTGGATTATAGGAGCGCGATTGCCCACAACAGCGGCAAGTCATTGATGCGACTGGTAAAATTCACCTTTGGCCGCAAATTCTGAATATTTGACCGGCCGCAGCACCTCGGAGTCCCTCCCCATGACCGCGCCCCTGCCCTACACCCGTGCCGCCAACCTGCCCGCGCTGCTGCGCGAGCGCATCCTGATCCTGGACGGCGCGATGGGCACCATGATCCAGCGCTACAAGCTGACGGAGGCGCAATACCGTGGCGAGCGCTTTGCCGACCATCCGATCGACGTGAAGGGCAACAACGAGCTGCTGGTGCTCACGCGCCCCGACGTCATCCGTGAAATCCACGAGCAGTACCTGGCGGCCGGCGCCGACCTGATCGAAACCAATACCTTCGGTGCGACGACCATCGCGCAGGAAGACTACAAGATGGCGGAGCTGGCTTACGAGATGAACGTCGTGGCCGCCCGCCTGGCACGCGAGGCCTGCGACAAATACAGCACGCCGGACAAACCCCGCTTCGTGGCCGGTGCCTTCGGGCCGACGCCCAAGACCGCCAGCATTTCGCCCGACGTGAACGACCCGGGCGCACGCAACGTCAGCTTCGACCTGCTGCGCGATGCGTATTACGAACAGGGCAAAGCGCTGCTCGAAGGCGGCGCGGACGTGTTCCTCGTCGAGACGATTTTTGACACGCTCAACGCCAAGGCGGCACTGTTCGCCATCGATCAGCTGTTCGAAGACACCGGCGAGTGCGTGCCCGTGATGATCTCCGGCACCGTTACCGACGCCTCCGGCCGCATTCTCTCTGGCCAAACCGTGGAGGCCTTCTGGAACAGCCTGCGCCACGCCAAGCCGATCACCTTTGGCCTGAACTGCGCGCTGGGCGCCGCGTTGATGCGTCCGTACATTGCCGAGCTGGCGAAGATTTGCGACACGGCCGTCTCGTGCTACCCGAATGCCGGCCTGCCCAACCCGATGAGCGACACCGGCTTCGATGAAACGCCTGAGGTCACTTCCAGCTTGGTCGACGAGTTTGCGTCGGCCGGCCTGGTGAACCTGGTGGGCGGTTGCTGCGGCACGACCCCAGAGCACATCAAGGCGATTGCCGACCGCGTGGCGAACCGCAAGCCGCGCGCATGGCCGGGCCAGTACAAAGAAGCCGCTTGAGTTCAGCCATCGTTCCCGCCATCGACATGACCGCGCGCATCGACAGCACCATTCCCGTGCTGGCCTCGCTGGACCTGCAGGAGTCAGCCCGCTTCTATACGGAGCGGCTTGGCTTCAAGCAGGAACTGATCGCAGACGACTACCTGATCGTCAGCCGCGATGGCGCTGAGATCCATTTCTGGCTGTGCAACGAGCGCCGCATTGCCGAGCACACCTCGTGCTACCTGCGTGTGCCCAGCACGCAGGCCCTGTTTGAAGAATTCACCGCGCGCGGGCTGGAGCTCGCGCCGCCGGCGGTGCGTCCGTGGCGCATGAAAGAGCTCTACGTGATCGACCCGCATGGCAACCTGTTGAAGCTCGGCGAATACGCCGCCGCCTGACCGAACCCCGCACATCATGACCGACCACTCCATGCGCCCCATGCGTCTTTCGGGCCTCGAACCGTTCAACATCGGCGAGGACACGCTGTTCGTCAACGTCGGCGAGCGCACCAACGTCACCGGGTCCAAGGCGTTCGCGCGCATGATCCTGAACAGCCAGTTCGACGAGGCGCTGGCCGTGGCACGCCAGCAGGTCGAAAACGGCGCGCAAGTCATCGACATCAACATGGACGAGGCGATGCTCGATTCCAAGGCGGCGATGGTTCGCTTCCTGAATCTGATCGCCTCGGAGCCCGACATCGCGCGCGTGCCGATCATGATCGACTCGTCCAAGTGGGAGGTGATCGAGGCCGGTCTGAAGTGCGTGCAGGGCAAGGCGATCGTCAACTCAATCTCGCTCAAGGAAGGCGAAGAACAGTTCGCGCACCATGCCAAGCTGATCAGGCGCTACGGCGCGGCCGCCGTGGTCATGGCTTTCGACGAACAAGGCCAGGCAGACACGTTCGAGCGCAAAACCCAGATCTGCAAGCGCAGCTACGACTTCCTGGTGAACCAGGTCGGCTTTGCCCCGGAAGACATCATTTTTGATCCGAACATCTTCGCGGTCGCTACCGGCATCGAAGAGCACAACAACTATGCCGTCGACTTCATCGAAGCGACGCGCTGGATCAAGCAGAACCTGCCGTACGCGAAGGTGAGCGGTGGCGTGTCGAACGTATCGTTCTCGTTCCGCGGCAATGACGTGGTGCGCGAAGCGATCCACACCGTGTTTCTGTACTACGCGATTCAAGCGGGCATGGACATGGGCATCGTCAACGCGGGCCAGTTGGGCGTGTATGAAAACCTCGACGCCGAGCTGCGCGACCGCGTGGAAGACGTGGTGCTCAACCGCCGCCCAGATGCGACCGATCGCCTGCTGGAAATTGCCGACCGCTACAAGGGCGGCGGCACCAAGCGCGAAGAGAACCTCGCCTGGCGCCAGGAGCCGGTGGAAAAGCGCCTGGCCCACGCGCTCGTGCATGGCATCACCGATTACGTGGTCGAAGACACAGAAGAAGTTCGTCAGAAAATCTTTGCAGCCGGCGGGCGCCCGATCCAGGTCATCGAAGGCCCGCTGATGGACGGCATGAACATCGTCGGCGACCTCTTCGGCGCCGGGAAGATGTTCCTGCCGCAGGTGGTGAAGTCCGCCCGCGTGATGAAGCAGGCGGTGGCGCACCTGATTCCGTTCATCGAAGAAGAGAAGCGCCAGATTGCAGCGGCCGGCGGCGACGTGCGCTCACGCGGCAAGATCGTTATCGCCACGGTCAAGGGCGACGTGCACGACATCGGCAAGAACATCGTCACCGTCGTGCTCCAGTGCAACAACTTCGAGGTCGTGAACATGGGCGTGATGGTGCCGTGCAACGACATCCTGGCAAAAGCGAAAGTGGAAGGCGCGGACATCATCGGGCTGTCGGGCCTGATTACGCCGTCGCTCGAAGAGATGGCCTACGTGGCATCGGAAATGCAGCGCGACGAATACTTCCGCGTGAAGAAGATCCCGCTGCTGATCGGAGGCGCGACGACAAGCCGCGTGCATACCGCCGTGAAGATCGCCCCGAATTACGAAGGTCCGGTGGTCTACGTGCCGGACGCTTCGCGCTCGGTGAGCGTGGCGTCGAGCCTGCTGTCGGACGAAGGCGCCGCGCGCTACGTCGAAGAGCTGCACGCGGATTACGACCGCATCCGCACCCAGCACGCCAACAAGAAGGCGCAGCCGATGGTGTCGCTGGCCGCCGCGCGCGCCAACAAGACCAAGATCGACTGGTCGAACTACACGCCGCCCAAGCCCAAGTTCATCGGCCGCCGCGTGTTCAAGAACTACGACTTGAACGAGCTTGCGCAGTACATCGACTGGGGCCCGTTCTTCCAGACGTGGGACCTGGCCGGCAAATTCCCGGACATCCTCAATGACGAGATCGTGGGCGAATCGGCTCGTCGCGTGTTCTCCGACGGCAAGAGCATGCTCGCGCGGCTGATCGCCGGCCGCTGGCTCACGGCCAACGGCGTGATCGCGCTGCTGCCGGCCAATACCGTCAACGACGACGACATCGAGATTTACACCGACGAATCGCGCTCGGAAGTTGCGCTCACCTGGCGCAACATCCGCCAGCAGAGCGAGCGGCCGATCATCGACGGCGTGATGCGCCCGAACCGCTGCCTGGCCGATTTCATCGCGCCCAAAAGCACCGGCATTGCCGATTACATCGGCCTGTTTGCCGTGACGGGCGGCATCGGGGTCGAAAAACGCGAGAAACAGTTCGAAGCCGACAACGACGACTACAGCGCGATCATGCTCAAGGCCCTGGCCGATCGCTTTGCCGAAGCCTTTGCCGAGTGCCTGCACGCCCGCGTGCGCCGCGACCTGTGGGGCTACGCCTCGGCGGAAACGCTCGACAACGACGCGCTCATCCGCGAGGAATACAAGGGCATCCGCCCCGCGCCCGGCTACCCGGCCTGCCCGGAGCACACGGTCAAGCGCGACATGTTCCGCGTGCTCGACGCGCAGGAGATCGGCATGAACCTGACCGAAGCGCTGGCGATGACCCCCGCTGCATCGGTATCGGGCTTCTACCTGTCGCACCCGGACAGCACGTACTTCACGCTGGGCAAGATCGGCCAGGATCAGGTGGACGACATGATCGCCCGCAGCGGCGAAGACCGCGCCTTTGTGGAACGCGCCCTCGCGCCGAATCTCTGATTCTGTGACAAGACGTTTAAGACATGGTGTGATCCACACTGTGTCTTACGTCCGCAAACCCTTGCCGGCATTGGCTTTGGCGGGGTTTCAAGAGGGGCGATGCTTACATTACAAAGGCTTACACCCCCTAACAGTCGTAACCGGAAGGGCTCCATAGACTGAACCCATTCACTCAACACACACAGAGTGATGCCGCGACGAATCCTTCGCGTGGCCGTTCAGAACGAAAGGAGTCTCTTCCATGAACAAGCTGCTGATCTCCCTGTCCGCCATCGCCATCGCTGCTGCTTCGGCTTACGCCAACGCGCAAACTCCGTCGGCCGGCGCATCGCTGCAAACCAATGGCACGGCTGCCGTGGCTCCGGTGCAAGGCAATACCGGCGCGGGCTTGAAGGCCGATGCCGGTGCCAAGCTGGACACCGAGTCCGCCAAGAGCCAACTGAACACGAAGGCTGAGCACGGCGCCAAGGCCGCGCACGAACACAAGGCCAAGGCAGAAGCCGGCGTCGACAAGACCGCCGATAAGGTCGGCAAGTCGGTCAGCAAGACGGAAAAGTCGGCAGAGAAGTCGGGCAAGGCTGCCAAGGCTGAGACCACTCCTGGCCTGAGCGCCGACGCCGGCGCAAACGCCACGGCCACTACCCAGACCAAGTAACACTTCACAACGCGGGATAGCTGGGCACAGTCCAGCACATCCTAGCGACCCGGGGCGGAACTCTTCCGCCCCGTTTTCTTTGGCCGCACGCGCTCAGGCACATGGATTGCTCATTGGCAGGCATCTACATGTTGCGACTCATGCACATTCCCGAGGTCTTTTATGGAAACGCCAACAACTCCCTCTGAGCGCGCCAGCACGAGGAGCCCCGTTTCGGCGCAACAGTCCGATACAATTGCCGTCGTATCGAACCAACAAGCGCAGCGCGCGGAGCCGGGCAGCCCGCCCAGCGCGCTCATAAGGAGCAGCATGATTCGCGTCCTGATTGCGGACGACCATGAGATCGTCCGTGCCGGCCTTCGACAGTTCCTGTCGGAAGAGCGGGACATCGAAGTCGCGGGGGAAGCGGCCAGCGGGGAAGAGGTGATGGAGCAACTCCGCACCGGCGCCTTTGACGTCGTGGTGCTCGACATTTCCATGCCCGATCGCAACGGCATCGATACCCTCAAGCTGGCTCGCCAGCGCCACCCCGATCTGCCGGTGCTGATCCTGTCGACCTTCCCGGAAGACCAGTACGCCATCAACCTGATTCGCGCGGGCGCATCGGGCTACCTGACCAAGGAAAGCGCGCCGGATGAGCTGGTGAAGGCCATTCGCACCGTGTCGCAAGGTCGTCGCTATGTCAGCCCGACGGTGGCCGAGCTGCTGATTGGCGGTCTGGAAAAGCCGACCGATCAACCCCTGCACCAGACACTTTCCAAGCGCGAATTCCAGATCTTCTGCAAGCTGGCGCGCGGACAATCGGTATCGATCATCGCGGAAGAGCTGTTCCTGAGCGTCAAGACGGTGAGCACCTACCGCACGCGGATTCTGGAAAAGATGGGCATGAAATCCAATGCCGATCTGACGTATTACGCCATCAAAAACGGCTTGGTCGAGTAGCACCCGGTTGGGCGCCAAACCGCCTCGGCGCGCCGCAAACCCAACTGGCATGTAGGACAACGCCTGATACCACCTCGGCAACCCGCTGGCTAACATCAACCCATGCTGGATCAAGCCGTCACCCTCTCCACCCGTGGCCTGCGCGTCCTCCTGATCGAGGACTCCCCCGTGCTTCGCGGCATGGTGCTGGAATACCTCAAGGCTTCCGCCTTCGTGGCGACGGTCGAATGGGCAGACACCGAAGACTTGGCGCTGGGCCTTCTCGGACAGGGCCACTACGACGTCGTGATCGTCGACCTGCAATTGCGGCAGGGCAATGGCTTCAAGGTCCTTCAAACGTTGCGCGATCAAGCGTCGCCCAGCGTGCGCATCGTCTATACCAACCACGCGCAGGTGCCGACCTACCGGCAGCGCTGCTTTGAGGCAGGCGCAAACTATTTCTTCGACAAATCGCTCGAGCTCGACAAGGTGTTCGAGGTGATCGAAGAGCGCGCCGGCGTCGGCCGCCCCCGCCAGCAAGCCGCCCAGCATTTCCATCCCTGAGATTCTTCGCGCCCGCCGCGTCTGCCGTCGTGGCGCGCGCCCAACGCCATTTCTCACCCCAAGGAGCGTTCGATGAAGACCTTGTGTGCCGCATTTGCAGTCACGTGTATGTTCCTGGCCGGCTGCAACACCATGGCCGGTGCCGGCAAGGACATCCAGACCGGTGGTCAGAAGCTGGAGAACTCGGCCGACAACGCTAAGCAGAAGATGTAACGCCAGCGCCAGCTACGCCGGCATCAAAAACAGAAAGCCCCGCGATGGGGCTTTTTGTTTGGGCGTTGGCATCACCCGGGCGGCTTACACCGTCGCGCCTCCGTGGCCCGGCGCGGGCGCAATACCGCCAGTCAGCGCCTGCATGCCCGACGGTTCGTTGGCCGCACCTCGGTCGAACACGGCATCGCTGGGAGGCAGCTCGACGATGATCGTCACTCCGCCGCCAGGCATTGAATCGATGACGAGCGTGCCGCCCAGCGCAATGGCGCGCTGCTCCATCCCCAGCAGGCCGTGATGGCCGACCATGCGGCGCCGCTCGATATCGGCCGGGAAGCCGCGGCCGTTGTCGCGCACGCGCAAACGCACGCCCTCGTCATCCACATCGAGCGCCACCGACACCGTGGTCGCATGCGCGTATTTCGATGCGTTGGTCAGCGACTCCTGCACGATGCGGTACAACGCGATGGCCGCATCGTCAGTCAGCTTGGGCATGTCGTCGGGCAGGCTCACTTCCGTATGCCAGCCGTTGCGCGTGCCGACGTCCTCCGTCAATTGCGAGAGCGCCTCCACCAAACCCAGGTTAAGCAGGATCGTCGGGCGCAGGTCTTCGATCAGGCGGCGCTTGATCTGGATGCCCTGATCCACGTGCGCCATCACGCGTGTGATCTTTTCGCTCACCGCGGGCTCGCTGGCGTGAATGCGTGAGCGCAGCCAATGCAGATCCATCTTGGTGGCGGTAAGGATGGCGCCCAACTCGTCATGCAGCTCGCGCGCAAGGCGCGTCTTCTCGTCTTCAGTCACGCGCTGCAAGTGGGCGGCCAAGTCGGACAACTGCCGCGTGCGCTCGCGCACCATGCGATCGAGTTTCTGGCTTTCCTCTTCGGCCATGTCGCGCTCGCGCTCGGTCAGGGCGAGGCGCTTGGCGTGCTGCATGCCCAGCACCACCAGCAAGATGATGTTCACCGCCGTGATCAGCGCAATGCCGTAGCGCGACAGCGCCAGATCGCGCTCGGCGTGTTCAAGGCTGCGGGCCACGGTGGCAATCTCGCGCTGGCGAAGCCGGTCCAAACCTTGCCGCACAGCTTCCATCGATGCCTTGCCGAAATCGGTGCGCACAAGATCGAGCGCCACTTCCAGGTCGCGCTTGCCGTAGATCAGCGTGAGTTCCATCTCGGTGAGCTTGCGGCTCACCTGCAGCGCCGTCTCGGAGAACAGCTTGAGCGCGTCCGGATCGTTGGCGTAGTGATCGCGAATTTCTGCCATCAACGCGTGGATGTGCGGGATGGCCTTGTTGTACGGATCGAGGTATTCGTCCTTGCCCGTGAGCAGAAAACCGCGCTGCCCGGCCTCGGCGTTCACCAGCTCGGCAAGCAGTTCGTTGATGGCGGTTTCAGCCTGCTGCGACTGAATCACCTGCCGATAGCCCTGGCTCAGGCGGATGTTGCCCGTCTCCGAGGCAATCAGCACCCCGAGCGTCAGCAGAATGCCGCCGGCGAGCAGCAGAGTGGAGCGCAAGGATGACCGCATGGCATGCAGACCCATAGGAAACGCGTCAAACCGCCCGACGCGGCGCGCGTTGCGTTTGTGTTTTTTTGGCAATTCGGATGATACCGCGTGGGCGCGCCGCGCGACACTTGGGACGCACCCCGGTCAGGCACGCGATGTGCGTGGGAGTACGCCACAGGGCGCCGGCCTCACGCAATTTCGCCGCTGCCCTGCATTCCATCCATCCGAACCGGAGACGACAACATGCTGAAATGGGCACTCATCTTCGCCATCATTTCCCTGGTGGCCGGCGTTCTGGGCTTTACCGGCGTTGCCGCAGGCGCGGCGAGTATCGCCAAGGTCCTGTTCTTCATCTTTGTGGTGTTGTTCGTGCTGTTTCTGGTGCTGGGCGTCACGGTCTTCAAAGCGGTCGATTAGTGCAGAAGACCCACGCGGGAGCGCGGCCCGTGTCTTGCTAAACCATTTGGCATGCGGCCCGCTTTCGCAAAAGCCGAAATCGCACCCCAACCACCCGCGCCGCCGGTGCGTGCCTCCCGCGGCGCCACGATGAGGAGCTTCACCATGTCACTCTTTGCCAGCCAACGCATCCGAAGCCGAATTGACGACGTCAATGATCGCGCGCACCGCGCCATGAACAGTGCCAGCGACGCCGTCGACCACGCACGCTACGCTGCTCGCCCCGCCGTCGAAGACGTGCAGAGCCTGCTGCGATCGCTCGAAAACGCCATCCATACTCTGACCGACGAAGGCAGCACCGAAGCCCGGCGCGCCAGCCGCACGCTGCATGCGCGTGCCGACCAACTGCGCCAAGCCGCCAACGACCGCGCCCAGCAAGCCCGCGAACGCATGGACTGGGCGCTCGATCGCACGGAAGAAACCATTTCCGCGGCGCCCTTCAAGTCTGTTGGTGTAGCCGTGGCGATTGGCGCAGCGATCGGGCTGGTCGTGGCGCTGGCCGGCGGCAGCAGCCGACGCGACGCCAGCGAATGAACCCATCCCGCCAATCACCCCGCAGGAGCAACCACATGAGCCGGACCAACGTCGCCGCCCCCTCGGAAAGCGGCTTCCTCACCGACATCAAAACCTTGCGCGAACGTGCCCGCAAGCACATCGAAGAAGGCGCGGTGACCGAAGACTACAAAGCCGATCGCGAGACCGTGCTGCGGCTGCTGAACGAGGCGCTGGCCACGGAGCTGATCTGCGTGCTGCGCTACCGGCGCCATCACTTCATGGCCAAGGGCATCAACGCGGAACCGATCGCCGCAGAATTCCTGGTGCACGCCAACGAGGAACAGGCGCATGCCGACAGCATCGCCACGCGCATCGTGCAACTGGGCGGCGAGCCCAACTTCAACCCGGAAGGCCTGTCCACGCGCAGCCATTCTGAATACGTGGAAGCCGACGGCCTGCTCGACATGATCAAGGAGAACCTGGTGGCCGAGCGGATCGCGATCGACAGCTACCTCGAGATGATCCGCTACATCGGGGATCGAGACCCCACCACCCGGCGGGTACTGGAACAGATTCTGGCCGTTGAGGAAGAACACGCGGACGAACTGTCCGACATGCTCCACGACCAATAACGCAAACGCAGCAGGACGAGACACCGGCCAACGCGCCAGCCCCCCCTCCCCCGCTCCCGGCCCCCCGTGGCCGGATGCCCGGACCGCCCCGTTTGGCGGCCGGGCATTTTTTTGGGCCTGCGCCCGAAACTCAAACGCCCCAGAGCACGCTGGACTTTTCGACCAGCGATTCTTCCAGCATGTGCAGCAGCGGATAGGCGCGCTGGCCGAGATGCGGCGGCTCTTCTTCGCCGTCTTCGTCCAACTCGGGCGCCGAGAGTTCGGCCACCTTGATATGTGCCTGGTGCGTGTCATCCTTGATGGCGCGCTTGAGGCGATCGATGGCGTGGGGCATTTCTTCGGGCGTGATGACACCGCGCTCGCCCAGCGTCTTGCCGATCACGCCCAGCAACACCATGGCGAGATCCTTCTGCATCGAGAATTTTTGCGAAGCGTGCGAAGTAAAGGTGATCATGATTTCTTGTTTCCCTTGGTTGGGTGGGGGAGCCGCTGATTGCCATGACTGGGGGCGGATACCTCTGAGACCGCGGCTCACCTGATAAAATTTCGTACTTTTCCCCGAACAACGCAACTGGCGGCGCCAGAACTGGATTTCAATCCATTTCAGCACTGCCGGCGTCATGGTTTCTTTATGCTGCCCTCCCACAAACAGACGATCGCCCAATTGTTGTCCGACGCAGTCGGCTCCCTGCTGCCCGAGGGCCAAGCCCGACCGGAGATCGTCCTGGAGCGCCCCAAGCAGGCCGCGCACGGCGACATCGCCTGCAACGTCGCGCTGCAGCTCGCCAAGCCGCTGGGCACCAATCCGCGCGAGCTGGCCGGCAAGATCGCCGATGCCATCCGCGCCGATGCCCGCGGCCAGCGCCTGGTGTCCGCCGTTGAGATCGCGGGCCCCGGCTTCATCAACCTGCGCCTGTCGGCCGCCGCGCGCGCCGACGTGATTGCCGCCGTCTTTGCCGAGGGCGACCGCTACGGCGCCGCCAATACGCATGACGGCGCGCCCGTGCTGGTGGAATTCGTCTCGGCCAATCCGACCGGTCCGCTGCACGTCGGCCACGGCCGCCAAGCCGCGCTGGGCGATGCGCTGGCGAGCCTGCTCGACTGGCAAGGCCACAAGGTCCACCGCGAGTTCTATTACAACGACGCCGGCGTGCAGATCCAGAACCTGGCTGTCTCGGTACAGGCCCGCGCGCGCGGCCTCAAACCGGGCGACGCCAACTGGCCCGAAGCCGCCTACAACGGCGACTACATCGCCGACATCGCCGCCGATTACCTCGCAGGCAAGACGGTACGCGCCTCCGATGGCGAACCGGTGACGGGCGAGCGCGACGTCGAAAACATCGAAGCCATCCGCCGCTTTGCGGTGACGTATCTGCGTAACGAGCAGGACATCGACCTGCAAGCCTTTGGCGTGAAGTTCGACCGCTATTACCTGGAATCGTCGCTCTACACCGAAGGCAAGGTGCAGCAGACGGTGGACGCGCTCGTTGCTGCCGGCAAGACGTACGAGCAGGAAGGTGCGCTGTGGCTGCGCACCACCGACGACGGCGACGACAAGGACCGCGTCATGCGCAAGTCCGACGGCGCCTACACCTACTTCGTGCCCGACGTGGCGTACCACACGACCAAGTGGGGGCGCGGCTTCACGCAGGTCATCAACGTGCAGGGCAGCGACCACCACGGCACCATCGCTCGCGTGCGCGCCGGCCTGCAGGGCCTGAACATCGGCATCCCGAAGGGCTACCCCGATTACGTCCTGCACAAGATGGTCACGGTGATGAAGGACGGCGCCGAGGTCAAGATCTCAAAGCGCGCCGGCTCGTACGTGACCGTGCGCGACCTGATCGAATGGTCCAACGGTGACGCCGACAGCGAAGCCGGCGTCGACACCATCCGCGCCTGCGTGGACGCCGGCGAGCCGAACTGGCCCGCGCGCTTCACGCGTGGCCGCGACGCCGTGCGCTTCTTCCTGCTGTCGCGCAAGGCCGATACCGAATTCGTCTTCGACGTCGATCTGGCGCTCAAGCAGAGCGATGAGAACCCGGTGTACTACGTCCAGTACGCCCACGCGCGCATCTGCTCGGTGTTCGAGCGTGCCGGCGTTGACGCCGCCTCGCTCACCAGCGCTGATCTCGCTGCAGTGACGGGCCCGGACGTCAGCCCGCAGGCGACAGCCCTGGTGCAACGCCTGGCGGCATTCCCCGACATGCTGGCCGACGCCGCACGCGAACTGGCGCCGCACGCCGTGGCGTTCTACCTGCGCGACCTCGCGGGCGATTTCCACGCGTTCTACAACGCCGATCGCGTGCTGGTCGACGACGAGGCCGTCAAGCGCGCCCGTCTGGCGCTCCTGGCCGCCACGCGTCAGGTGCTGCGCAACGGGTTGGCAGTGATTGGCGTGTCTGCGCCGCAAAAGATGTAAATGCGCACGATTTGGCATCACACGGCGCTCTTATAATCGGGCGCTTCTAGAAGGATCGACATGGCACGCAATACGCAATCTTCCCGTGCCCGCTCGCAACGGGGCGGCACGTTTCTGGGTCTGGTGCTGGGCTTGATCGTCGGTTTGGCGATCGCCGTGGTGGTGGCGGTGTACATCACCAAGGCCCCGGTGCCGTTCGTGGCGCGTGGCGGCGCGCAACCCAAGCCGAGCGAAGCGGGCAACGTAGTCAATACACTGCCGACGCCGGTGCAACCCGCGCCGCAAGCCAGTGCCCCGCAGGCGGCGGACCCGAACGCGCCGCTGTGGAGCCGCGTACCGGCCAAACCGGTCGATCAGGCCGCCGAGCAGAACAATCCGCCGCCGGGCATCACCATCCACCCCGCCCAGCCAAGTTCGGCCCCGCAGGTGGCAAGCGCGCCAGGCGCCAAGCCGCCCAAGCCGCCGGTCACTGCCTCCAACGAGAAGCCGGTGACGGACCCGATTGCCGAGATTGCTCGCCAGGATGCCGCCAAGACGGGCTATTTCCTGCAAGTTGGTGCTTACAAATCCTCCGAAGACGCTGAGCGCCAGAAGGGCAATCTGGCCATGCAAGGCTTTGAAGCCAAGGTGACGCAGCGCGAGGTGAACGGCGCCACCATGTATCGCGTGCGCCTGGGGCCGTTCAACTCGCTCGACGAGATGACCGCCGTGCGCAGCCGTCTGCAGTCGACAGGCGTGGAATCGTCGGTCATCCGCTTCGCCCGCCAGTAACGTGAAGTCCGTGCAGCCCGCTGTGAACCCGGCGGGCTGTGATCGGTCAGAAACCTGAGATTCAGTTACGCTGACACCCGCGTCGAGCGGTTCGGCGCCCGATTTCGCTGGTTTTTCCGTTGCTTCGTCCAGTTAGCCGTCTAATCCGTCGTCCATTCACCATGAAAAAACTCGCTGCTTTCCTGATCGCTCTCGCCACTGGCGCCGGCTTCCTGATGACCGCACCGGCAAATGCCGCACCGACCGCCGGCAAGGAATACAAAGTGCTGCAAACGCCGCAACCCGTGCCCGCAGGCAAGATCGAAGTGACGGAGTTCTTCTGGTACGGCTGCCCGCACTGCTATGACTTTGAAAACACCTGGACGGCGTGGGTCGCCAAGCAAGGCAAGGATGTGGTGATCAAGCGCGTGCCAGTGGCCTTCAATGCCAAGCTGGAGCCGCATACCCGCATCTATTACACGCTGGAAGCGCTGGGCAAGCTCGACGCCAAGGACGCCAGCGGCAAGACGCTGCATGACCGCGTGTTCGACCAACTGCACAAGAACTACCGCTCGATGTCCGAACTGGATGACATCGCCAAGTTCATGGCCGCCAACGGCGTCGACGAGAAGCAATTCCGCGACACCTACAACTCGTTCAGTGTGAACGCCAATACCAAACGCGCCGCGCAACTGGCCGACCAGTACAAGATCGAAGGCGTGCCGACCGTGGTCGTGCAGGGCAAGTACACCACGTCGCCGGCAGATGCAGGCAGCAACTTGGGCGCAGCCCAAACGCTCGACTACCTCGTCGATCAGGTGCGCAACCGCAAGATGTAACGGATTGCCGCGTTTCCGGGCATCTGCCCGGGCGTGACACCGCCATCGACGCCCGCCCCTGTGCGGGCGTTTTTTGTGCGTCGCCCTTCTACACACCAACAGGACATCGACATGAGCGAGATCGTCTTCATCACGGGCGCTTCCAGCGGGATCGGCCAAGCCTTGGCACGTCAGTACGCAGCGCAGGGCGCCACGATCGGGCTGACCGCACGGCGTGTCGACGCGCTCCATGCGTTTGTGCAGACGCTGCCGGCGGCTCTCCAGGGTCGCTGCCATTGCTACGCCGCCGACGTGCGCAGCACCGATTCAATGCGCGACGTGGCCAACGCCTTTATCGCCACAGTTGGGCTGCCCGATGTGGTGATCGCCAACGCCGGCATCTCGGTCGGCACGGACTTGCGCGAACCCGGCGACCTGAAAGCCTTTGCCGTCGTGATGGAAACCAACTGGATGGGCGTGCTCAACACGTTCCAGCCGTTCGTCGGGCCGATGCTCGCACGCGCCAAACCTGGGCGGCCCGGCGGCACGCTGGTCGGCATTGCCAGCGTGGCGGGCGTGCGCGGGCTGCCGGGTGCGGCGGCGTACAGCGCCTCCAAATCGGCGGTGATCAAGCTGATGGAGAGCCTGCGCGTGGAGTTCAGCGCGCTTGGCCTGCGCGTGGTGACAATCGCCCCCGGCTACATCAAAACGCCGATGACCGAACACAATCCCTATCCGATGCCCTTCCTGATGCCGGTGGACCGCTTCGCGCAGAAAGCCGCGAATGCGATCCATCGCGGCGTGCGCTTCACGGTGCTGCCATGGCAGATGGGCATCGTCGCCAAGCTGCTGCACGTGCTGCCGCGCGGGCTCTATGACTTTGCGTTTGCGCGCGCCAGGCGCAAACCCCGCAACCCCGAGATTTCGTCATGACTTACACCGATGCGGCTGGCCTCGCCCACGCCCCTGTCGACACCACACCGCGCATCGCCAGCCTGGTGCCTTCGATTACCGATCTGCTGTTCTCGCTTGACCTGGGCGATCAGCTCGTCGCCCGCACCGGCTTCTGCATCCATCCGCGCGAAGCGGTACGCAACGTACCGAAGGTCGGCGGCACCAAGACCGTCAAACTCGACAAGTTGCGCGAGCTGGCGCCCACGCACGTCATCGTGAACATTGACGAGAACACGCGCCCGACCGTCGACAAGCTGCGCGAATTCATCCCGCACATCATCGTCACGCATCCTTGCTCGCCGGAAGACAACCTCGCGCTATACCAACTGCTGGGCGGTATCTTTCGCCGCGAAGCGCAGGCGCAAAAGTTATCGGATGCGCTCACGCAGGAGCTGGAGGCGCTGCGCGGCCGCCACTTTCTGCCGCACCGCGTGCTGTACGCCATCTGGCAAGACCCGTGGATGACGGTATCGCGCGACACGTACATCTCGCGCATGCTCCAGCTCGTGAACTGCCATACGTGGCCGGACGACCCTGCGCCCGTGCAATGCGGCACCGACAAGAGCGGTAATTGCGCCCGTCCCAACCGGCCGGACACGCGTTACCCGACGTTCCGCTGGACCGATGAGGTGGTGCGCAACATCGACTGCGTGCTGCTCTCCACCGAGCCTTACAGCTTTACCGAAGAGCATGTCGACGCGCTGGAAAAGCAGATCGGCAAACCGGTCTATCTGGTCGATGGCGAAATGGTGTCGTGGTACGGCAGCCGCGCGATCGACGGCGTGCGGTATCTCGGGCAATTTGCGAAGACGCTACGTTAGGTCTTCCAGCGGTGCACAAAAAAAGAACCCGCCAATTGGCGGGTTTTTTGTTGGCCGCAGCGATGCGTTATCGCTCGAACCCATAGTCGTACTCCACCTTGGCAATGCGCAGGTGGTACGACGCGTACCACTGCTCGCGCCCCAGCTTCTGCGCGGCAAGGTGGTCGCCCTGGTTCTTCCACTCGCGAATGGCCTCCAGCGACGACCAATACGACACGGTGATGCCCGGTCGCCCCTGGTCGCCGGCCAGTTCATCGCGTACGGACTCGATGCCGAGAAACCCCGGCATACTGCGGCCCAACTCCACCATGCGGTCGGCCATGGCGCCGTAGCCGTTGTCGCCGTCGGTGCGGGTGGAGGAAAAAATCACCGCGTAATACGGCGCGGTCGGCGTTTGCGCGGGAAACGGCAGGACGACGGCGCTGTCGTCGAGAACGTCATGCTGGTCAGCCATGGGCGGCTCCGTTGAAAGGCACGGGTTATTGAGTTTATGCAGCTGCGTGGAATCGAACGATACCGTCCGCGCCGGTTTCGCGCACCAGTTCGCCGCGATGCCACAGCGCGTGCAGGTGGGCAAGCGCCTCGCCCATCGCGAAGGTCATCTGATGCACATCGAACTGGCGCTTGAAGATGACGTTGACGATGTCGCGTGCCGATTGCGGCGCGGCCTTGCACGCAGCCAACGTTTCAGCCAGTCGATCGGCATGGTGGTCGCGTAGTTGCTGGATGCGCGTATGCAGCCCGCGGAACGGTCGCCCGTGCGACGGCAGGATCAGCACGTCGGCCGGCAGCGGCTCGTACTTGCCCAGCGAATCCAGATACAGCGTGAGCGAATCCGCTTCGGGTTCCAGATCGAACACGCTCACGTTGGTGGAAATGCGCGGCAAAACCATGTCGCCGGAAATCAGCACGTTGGCATCTTCACTGTAGAGAGCGACATGTTCGGGCGCGTGGCCGAAGCCGGTAATGACGCGCCACTGGTGCTGGCCGACGGCGACGACGTTGCCATCCATCAGGCGACGGTACTGGCTCGGCACGCCGGGCACGAGCGTGCTGTAGTAATCCTTGCGGTTGCGGATGCCTTCGATCGAGGTCGGGTCCGTCAAGCCGTGGCGCTCGAAATGGCGCGCGGCAAATTCACCGCCGGCGTTCGACGCGCCCGTGCCGCCTACCAGCATTCGCGCGAAGGCGTAGTCGCCCAGGCTCATCCACAGGCGCACGTTCCAGCGCTTTTCGTCGCCGCCTTCGCACAGCCAGTTCGAGAGGCCAACGTGGTCCGGATGGCAGTGCGTGACCAGCACGCGCAGCACCGGCAGGCCGTCGAGGTGGTTCGCGAAGATCGTTTCCCAGTACCCGCGAATTGCTTCGTGGTTGATGCCGCAATCGACGATCGTCCAGCCATCTTGTCCGTCCTGCCGATCACGTAGCAGCCAGAGGTTGATGTGATCGAGCGCAAACGGCAGCGGCATGCGCAGCCAGTAGACGCCGGGGGCGACTTCAAACCGCGTGCCGCCTTCGGGAAGCGTGTCGCCAAAGGGATAGTCGAGTTGGTGTTCGAGCGCGTTCATGGGGATGTGGTCTCGGTCGCCGCCTTTGGGTGCTTCGGGGCGGTCTTTGCGATTGCGGTTTGGCTTCATTGACGCTAACGTAAACGTCAATTCGCCGCCGGTCATCCATCTTAAGCGAAAACTTAATGTCGCTGTCCGGCGTGCGCGTGTCATCACACCTCTGCCGTTACTCCGTTCCCCGCCGTATGTCTGCCTCTACTCCGTCTGCCGCCGCTGCGCTCGCCGCCGATCTTGAATCGGGCGATGCCGGCGAACTTGCCGACGCAAGCTTCACCATCACCGACCTTGCCCGCGAGTTCGACATCACGCCGCGCGCCATCCGCTTCTACGAAGACCAGGGCCTGCTGGCGCCGGATCGCCAAGGCCCGGGCGGGCGTCGCCGGGTGTATTCCGCCGGCGAGCGCACGCGCCTGAAGCTGACCCTGCGCGGCAAGCGGCTCGGCCTGTCGCTAGGCGAGATCAAGGAGATCCTGGATCTGTATGAGTCGCCGCGCGACACGGTGCCGCAACTGGAGCGCTTCCTGGCGTCGCTGGCGCAACACCGTGCGGTGCTTACGCAGCAACTGGAAGATCTGAACGCCCAACTGGCCGAGATCGACCAGCATGAGCGCCAGTGCCGTCGCTTGCTGGTAGACGCGCAGGCCGGAACAGGCAAGCCGCCCAAGCGACGCAAGGCCGCCTGATTCCGCAGATCTACGTAATGGCCAGTCATTGACGTTTACGTAAACGTCAATACAATACGCAACACCTTGAAGCACCCTTCCGGCAGCGGTGCGCCCACCACAAGCGGCGCGCACCGCACAGCGCCAGACCACTTACCCGAGACAACGCGGCTTGAGCCGCGCCCAAGGAGACCACCATGATTGATCTGCCCGGCCTGAAATTCGACTTGGGCGAAGACATCGAGATGCTGCGTTCGGCTGTGCGCGATTGGGCGCAGGGCGAACTGGCACCGCGTGCCGGCGAAATCGACCGCACCGACCAGTTCCCGATGGATGCGTGGCGCAAGATGGGTGAGCTGGGCGTGCTCGGCATCACGGTGGCCGAGGAGTACGGCGGCGCCAACATGGGCTACCTGGCGCACATGATCGCCATGGAAGAAATCAGCCGCGCCTCGGCGTCGGTTGGCCTGTCGTATGGCGCGCACTCGAACCTGTGCGTGAACCAGATCCACCGCAACGGCACGGCGGCCCAGAAGGCCAAGTACTTGCCCAAGCTGGTGTCGGGCGAATGGGTCGGTGCCCTGGCGATGAGCGAGCCGAATGCCGGTTCTGACGTCGTCAGCATGAAACTGCGCGCGGAGCTGAAAGGCGACCGCTACGTGCTCAACGGCACCAAGATGTGGATCACCAACGGCCCCGACTGCGACGTGCTGGTCGTCTACGCCAAGACCGAGCCCGAACTGGGCGCGCGCGGCATGACGGCGTTCATCGTCGAAAAGGGCATGAAGGGCTTCTCGGTGGCGCAGAAGCTGGACAAGCTCGGCATGCGCGGCTCGCACACGGGCGAGCTGGTGTTCGAGAACGTGGAAGTGCCGGTGGAAAACATCCTCGGCCAGGAAAACGGTGGCACCAAGGTGCTGATGAGCGGCCTGGATTACGAGCGCGCGGTGCTCTCCGGCGGCCCGATCGGCATCATGCAAGCCTGCATGGACGTGGTCACGCCGTACATCCACGACCGCAAGCAGTTCGGCCAGAGCATTGGCGAATTCCAGCTCATCCAGGGCAAGATGGCCGACATGTACACCACGCTGCAGGCATGCCGCGCGTACCTGTACACGGTGGGTAAGAACCTTGACTCGCTGGGCCGCGACCACGTGCGCCAGGTGCGCAAGGACTGCGCTGGCGTGATCCTCTACACCGCCGAGAAGGCCACCTGGATGGCCGGCGAAGCCATCCAGATCCTGGGCGGCAACGGCTACATCAACGAATTCCCGGTCGGCCGCCTGTGGCGCGACGCCAAGCTGTACGAAATTGGCGCCGGCACGTCGGAAATCCGCCGAATGCTGATCGGTCGGGAGCTGTACGCAGAGACGATGTAACGGGCGGGAGCAGGCGGGCTGGTGGCACGGGGCCATCAGCCAAACGGATAAGGAGGCGCAACGGTTTCAGGACGCGAACACGGCACCGAAGACCCTACAATCTAGGTCCGCCTGGTTTGTTGGTTTGCCGCTTCCCTGCTCCTCCCTGCGCACACGCCATGTCCCATTTCCCCAAGCTCCTCTCGTCGCAGATCGCCTTTGACGTCGCCCGCACGATGCTCGACGGCTTCGACAAGCACTACCGCTTGTTCCGCGAGGTCAGCGTACAGGCCAAGACCGCGTTTGAGACCGGGGACTGGGGCGGCCTGCAGCAACTGCAGCGCGATCGCATCGCCTACTACGACGAGCGCGTGCGCGAAGCGTCGGTCATCCTGGAAGACGAATACGATGCCGAGAACATCGACGACGAGATCTGGCGCCAGATCAAGCTGCACTACATCGGCCTGCTGACCAACCATCACCAGCCGGAATTGGCCGAGACCTTCTTCAACTCGGTGTGTACGCGCATCCTGCATCGCTCGTACTTCAACAACGATTTCATCTTCGTGCGCCCGGCCATCTCGACGGAATACATCGAGAACGAAGAGTCGCCCACCAAGCCGACGTACCGCGCCTACTACCCCGGCACACGCGATGGCCTGGGCCCCTGCTTCGAGCGCATCGTCCACAACTTCCAGCTCAACGCGCCGTTTGAAGATCTGGAGCGCGATATCGGCTACGTCGTGCGCGCGGTGGGCGAGCACTTTGGCGATTTCCGCATCGCGCCGAATTTCCAGATCCACGTGCTGTCGTCGCTGTTCTTCCGCAACAAGGCAGCGTACATCATCGGACGCGTGATCAACGGCGACAAGACATTCCCGCTGGCCGTGCCGATGCTGCGCAATGCCGCGGGCCAGCTCTCGCTCGACACGGTGCTGCTGCGGCAGGAGCAACTGCTGATCCTGTTCTCGTTCACGCACTCGTATTTCATGGTGGACATGGAGATTCCGTCCGCCTACGTGACCTTCCTGCGTGACCTGATGCCGCGCAAGCCGCGCGCCGAGATCTACACCTCGCTCGGCTTGCAGAAGCAGGGCAAGAACCTGTTCTATCGCGACTTCCTGCATCACCTGCAACACTCGTCGGACAAGTTCATCATCGCGCCCGGCATCCGGGGCCTTGTGATGCTGGTGTTCACGCTGCCCTCGTACCCGTACGTGTTCAAGGTCATCAAGGACTACTTCCCGCCGCCCAAGGAAACCACGCGCGAACTGATCAAGAGCAAGTACCAACTGGTGAAGCGCCACGATCGTGTGGGGCGCATGGCGGATACGCTGGAGTATTCCGACGTGGCCTTCCCGCTCTCGCGCTTTGATGACGACCTCATCAAGGAGTTGGAGAAGCACGCGCCTTCGATGGTCGAATACCAGCGCAGCGACGACGGCGGCGAAGAGATCGTCATCCGCCACGTCTATATCGAGCGCCGCATGACGCCGCTGAACATCTGGCTGCACGAAGGCACCGATGCGCAAGTCGAGCACGGCATCATCGAATACGGCAACGCCATCAAGGAACTCATCGCGGCAAACATCTTCCCGGGCGACATGCTGTACAAGAACTTTGGCGTGACGCGCCACGGCCGCGTGGTCTTCTACGATTACGACGAGATCGAATACCTCACCGACTGCAACGTCCGCACCGTGCCCGAGCCGCGCACCGAAGAAGAAGAAATGTCCGGCGAGGTCTGGTACAGCGTCGGCCCGCACGACATTTTTCCGGAGACGTATCGCACGTTCCTGCTTGGCGACCCGCGCGTGCGTGAAGCCTTCCTCAAACACCACGCAGACTTCTTCGAGGCCTCCATGTGGCAGGGGTACAAGGAGCGCCTGCTCTCCGGGCAGATGCACGATTTCTACGCGTATGACGCAGCCGAGCGCTTCGTCAATCGCTACGGCGCAAGCGCGCCCGACAACGCAGCGCAAGACAACACGACGCTGCAGCAGCGCGCCGCCGCTTAACCCCTTCAACACGACGGGAAACCATGCCACATCGCATCAAAGAGCTGTTTGAGAACAACCGGAAATGGGTCGAGCGCGTCCACGCTGAAGACCCGGATTTCTTTTCCAATCTGGCCAACCAGCAGAACCCGGAATACCTCTGGATCGGCTGCTCGGATTCGCGCGTGCCTGCCAACCAGATCATCGGTCTGCCGCCGGGCGAGGTGTTTGTCCATCGCAACATCGCCAACGTGGTAGTGCACTCTGACCTGAACTGCCTGTCGGTGCTTCAGTTTGCGGTGGAAGTGCTGAAGATCCGGCACATCACGGTGGTGGGCCACTACGGCTGTTCGGGTGTGAAGGCCGCGCTGACGAAGCAACGTTTCGGGCTGGCCGACAACTGGATTCGTCACGTGCGTGACGTGGCCGAGCAGCACGAAACGTACCTCGGTACGGTGGTCCGCGAGCAAGATCAGCATGACCGGCTGTGCGAGCTGAACGTGATTCATCAGGTCAACAACGTGTGCCTGACGACGATCGTGCAGGACGCATGGGATCGCGGGCAGCCACTGACCGTTCACGGTTGGATTTACGGCGTGAAGGACGGGATGTTGCGCAATCTGGGGATGGCGGCGAGCTCCAATGAGGAACTGCATGCTCAGCTGGGTGAGGCTTGGCTGAATTATGGGAAGGAAGGGAGTACGCCTAGCCCGGTGGGGTTCTGAATTTCTTTTTGGGGATGGGGTTTTGTTGGTGGTTCATCCCCGTTTCGTACCCTGCCGGGCACGACTCACTTTTCTTTGTCTTGCCAAAGAAAAGTAAGCAAAAGAAAGGCGCGCCCGAGATGGCGAAAGACTCCTTGAATTTATGTCGCAGGGAGGGAGGAGAGGCAAACTCGCTTCGCTCAAACAGCCTCCCCTCTTTTTCCTCCCTGCAACAGAAATTCAAGGCGCCATCTAGGGCTCCAACGGCCACACCATCGCAGCGCAAACGCAGTAGTGAGTACGCGGCAAGACGCGGAGCAAAGCAAACGGCAACACAGCAACAAACAAGCGCCTGACAGGACATGCGCACCAACGGTTTGGCCGTTGACGTTCCTGCCCTAGATGGCGCCTTGAATATTCGTAAGCGGGCGGAAACAAGACGGGAAACTGTTTGAGCGAAGCGAGTTTTTCCCGTCTCCGCCCGGTTATGAAAATTCAAGGAAGGGGTCGCCATCTTGGGCGCGCCTTTCTTTGCTTACTTTCTTTGGCAAGACAAAGAAAGTGAGTCGGCCCCGGCAGGGGACGATACGCAGATGGACCACGAAGGCCCACCCAAAAAGCAAGAGACACACAACCCCTGCACCACAAGTGCAGAACATGTCCCAAGCACAGTTCCAGGAGATTGCAGCAATGTCCGACCGCATCGTCATCGCTTCCGCCGCCCGCACCCCGATGGGCGCCTTCCAGGGCGAACTCGCCAGCCTCACTGCTCCGCAACTCGGCGCCGCTGCCATCCGCGCGGCAGTCGAGCGTGCGGGCTTGAAACCGGAACAGATTGAAGAAGTCATCATGGGCTGCGTCCTGCCTGCGGGGCAGGGGCAAGCGCCGGCGCGCCAAGCCGCATTGGGCGCTGGCCTGCCGCTGTCAGTCGGCTGCACCACGGTCAACAAGATGTGCGGTTCAGGCATGCGCGCCGCCATGAATGCGTACGACGCGCTGCTCGCGGGGTCGCTGGATGTTGTGGTTGCGGGCGGCATGGAAAGCATGACCAACGCGCCGTACCTGATCCCGAAAGGCCGCGGCGGTTATCGCATCGGCCACGGCATGATCTACGACCACATGATGCTTGACGGCCTGGAAGACGCGTACGACAAGGGCCGCGCGATGGGCACCTTCGGCGAGGACTGCGCCGAGAAGTACGGTTTCACGCGCGAGGCCCAGGACCACTTCGCGATGACGTCCGTGCGCCGCGCGCAAGAGGCCACCGAATCCGGCGCGTTCCGCTGGGAGATCACGCCCGTTACCGTGTCGAGCAAAGCCGGGGACACCGTCATCGACACCGATGAAGGCCCGCGCCGCATCAAGGTCGACAAGATCCCGTCGCTCAAGCCTGCCTTCAAGAAAGACGGCACGGTGACGGCCGCGTCGTCTTCGTCGATCAACGATGGCGCGGCTGCGCTGGTCATGATGCGCGAGTCGACCGCCAAGCAGCTCGGCATCACGCCGCTCGCTGTGATGCTGGGCCACACCACGCACGCGCAAGCGCCTGGCTGGTTCACCACGGCGCCGGTCACGGCCATCGACAAGCTCTTCAAGAAGCTCGACTGGAACTCGGGCAACGTCGATCTGTTCGAGATCAACGAGGCGTTTGCCGTGGTGCCGATGGCCGCCATGCACGACCTGCACATCCCGCACGAGAAAGTGAACGTGAACGGCGGCGCATGCGCGCTGGGCCACCCGATCGGCGCCTCGGGCGCACGTGTGATCGCGACGCTGCTAGGCGCCCTGCAACACCGTGGCGGCAAACGCGGTGTGGCAAGCCTGTGCATCGGCGGCGGCGAGGCCACGGCCGTCGGCATCGAACTCTACTAAGGCACGCGCATGACGAACGCAACGTCCCGCCGCACGCGCACCGCGCTCATCCTGGGCGCGTCGCGCGGCATCGGTCTGGAAACCGTCAAGCAATACCGAGCGGATGGCTGGCGCGTGATTGCCACCGTCCGCTCGCAACAAGCAGCAGAGGAATTGCAGGCGCTGGGCGCGGAAACGCACGTGCTTGATCTGACCGACGCCAATGCCGTTGCCGGCCTGGCGTGGAAGCTGGACGGCGAAGCGCTGGACGTGGCGATCTACGTGGCAGGCATCTACGGCCCGCGCACGCAGGGCGCCACGCCCGTCAGCCAGGCGGATTTCGATGCCGTGATGCACACCAACGTGTGGGCGCCGATGGGCGTGCTGCCTGCGGTGCTGCCGATGGTGGAAGCCGGACGCAATGGTGCGGACGAAGCCGGCGGCGTGCTCGCCGTTATCTCCAGCCGCATGGGCAGCATTGGGGACATGGCGGGCAACGGCGGATGGCTGTATCGCGCCAGCAAGGCGGCGGTGAATGCCGTGCTGCGCGGGGTGTCGATCGACGCCAAAAACGCCACGTGCCTGACCTTCCACCCCGGCTGGGTACAGACCGACATGGGCGGCGCGGGCGCGGCCATCACGCCGCAGGAGAGCGTCGCCGGCATCCGCCGCGTGATTGCCGGTGCCACGCGCGCCGACAACGGCGAGTTCCGCAACTACGACGGCAGCGTCATTGAATGGTGAGGCCGGAACGATGCTGCTGACCCAAGAGCAAGAGATGATTCGCGACGCCATCCGCACGTTCGTGCGCGAGGCGATCGTGCCGCATGCCGCGGCATGGGACCGCGAAGCGACGTTCCCGAAAGACGTGCACCGCCAGTTGGGCGAGCTGGGCGCTTATGGCGTGGCCGTGCCGGAAGAACTGGGCGGCGCGGGGCTCGACTACCTGTCGCTGGCGCTGATCCTGGAAGAAATTGCTGCCGGCGACGGTGGCACCTCCACCGTCATCAGCGTGAACAACTGCCCCGTGTGCAGCATGCTGATGGCGTTTGCGGACGACGCACAGAAACAGCAGTGGCTCGTGCCGCTGGCGCGCGGCGAGATGCTCGGCGCGTTCTGCCTGACCGAGCCGCACGTCGGCTCCGACGCATCGGCGCTGCGCACCACGGCCGTGCGCGATGGCGACCACTGGGTCCTCAACGGCGTGAAGCAGTTCATCACCAGCGGCAAGCATGCCGACGTGGCGATCGTCATGGCCGTGACTGACAAGGCAGCAGGCAAGCGCGGCATCAGCGCGTTTCTGGTGCCGACCAACACGCCCGGCTACATCGTCGCGCGGCTCGAAGACAAGCTCGGCCAGCACTCGTCCGACACGGCGCAGATCGTGTTTGAAGACTGCCGCATCCCCGCCGATTGCCTGCTGGGCGAAGAAGGCGCGGGCTACAAGATGGCGCTGTCGGGGCTGGAAGGCGGGCGCATCGGCATTGCCGCGCAGAGCGTGGGCATGGCGCGTGCGGCTTTCGAGGCCGCGCTGGCGTATGCCAAAGAGCGCGAAAGCTTCGGCCAGCCGCTGTTCGCGCATCAGGCCGTGCAGTTTCGCCTGGCCGAGATGGCCACGCGCGTAGACGTGGCACGACAGATGGTCTGGCATGCCGCCAGCCTGAAAGACGCCGGGCTGCCGTGCCTGAAAGAGGCGGCCATGGCCAAGCTCAACGCCAGCGAGATGGCCGAGCGCGTCTGCTCCGATGCCATCCAGGTCTTCGGCGGTTACGGTTACGTGAACGACTTCCCGGTGGAGCGCATCTACCGCGACGTGCGCGTGTGCCAGATCTACGAAGGCACGAGCGATATCCAGAAAATCTTGATCGCCCGCGCGCTGGCGTAGGCGGTCTCAACTCTTAACGCAATAGGCATGACCGCAGTGACCTCCTCTGTTTCGAACCACCCGCGCTTTGACGCGATCCTCTTCGATTGCGACGGCGTGTTGGTCGACAGCGAACCCCTCGTCAACCGCCTGATCTGGGAGATGCTGACTGAGCTTGGCATCAGCATCAGCCCGGAAGATTCCATCAAGCGCTTCCTCGGCAAGGCCATTCGCGAAGAACTGGATGCGATTGCCGAAATGCGCGGCGCGCCGCTGCCGCCGAACTGGCTATCCACCTTCCACGCGCGCCGCAACGCGCTGCTCGAAGCCGAGGTGGAAGCCGTGCCGCATATCGCGCACGCCATCGATGTGCTCTCCAGGCTGGGCCTGCCCATGGCGGTGGCCTCGGGCGCCGATCGCATGAAGGTTGAGCTGCAGCTCAACCGCACCGGGCTGATCGAGCACTTCCAACCCACGGACGTGCGCATCTTCTCGGCTACCGAGGTTGCGCGCAGCAAGCCCGCGCCCGATGTGTATCTGCTGGCCGCCAGCAGCCTGGGGGTATCGCCGTCGCGTTGCCTGGTGATTGAAGACAGCCCCACGGGCGTCACCGCCGGGCACGCTGCCGGCATGACGGTGCTGGCATACGCGGGCCGCAATGCACCGGGCCCGCTGATCGCCGCCGGCGCCACCCGCACGTTCACCGATATGCGCGAACTGCCGGAGTTGCTGGCCTGATGCCTGCCGCACAAACCAGGCCTATCGGCCCCGCCGACGCTTGCCCGTGCGGCAACGGCGCCTACGCGCGCTGCTGCGGCCCGTTCCACGCAGGCGACGCCGTGCCGGCCACCGCTGAGCAACTGATGCGGTCGCGCTACAGCGCCTATGTGCTGGGCGACACGGCGTACCTGCGCCGCACGTGGCATCCGTCCACCTGCCCTGTCGACCTGGAAACCAGTGAAGCAGAGGCCGCCGCCACACGCTGGCTCGGCCTGGACGTCAAGCGCCACACGCCCCAAGACGCCACGCACGCGACGGTGGAGTTCGTCGCGCGCTACAAGGTGGGCGGCCGCGCGCATCGCCTGCATGAAACCAGCCGCTTCGTCCGCCTGGACGCCAGCGGCGCTGAATCCGCCGAAGGCCGTTGGCTGTACGTCGACGGCACCTTCCCTGACTGAACCGCACCGACCTTCTTGCACTGCTGCCATGCCGACGCTAGAGACCAAGCTGAACCCCCGCGCCGAAGACTTCAAGGCCAACGCCGATGCCATGCGCGCGCTCGTCGCCGACTTGCGCGACAAGGTGGCGCGCATCGCCCAGGGCGGCGGTGAAGACGCCCGCGCCAAGCACCTCGCCCGCGGCAAGCTGCTGCCGCGCGACCGCGTGCAGCAACTGCTCGACCCCGGCACGCCGTTCCTGGAGTTCTCTCAGATGGCGGCGTACGGCATGTACGACGACGCCGCGCCGGGCGCCGGCATCATCACCGGCATCGGCCGCATCTCGGGGCAGGAATGCGTGATCGTCTGCAACGACGCCACGGTCAAGGGCGGCACGTATTACCCGATGACGGTGAAAAAGCACCTGCGCGCGCAGGAGATCGCCGAGCAGAACCACTTGCCCTGCGTCTACCTCGTCGATTCGGGCGGCGCCAACCTGCCGAACCAGGACGACGTGTTTCCGGACCGCGATCACTTCGGCCGCATCTTCTACAACCAGGCCAACCTGTCGTCGAAAGGCATTCCGCAGATCGCGGTGGTGATGGGCTCGTGCACGGCGGGCGGTGCGTATGTGCCGGCCATGAGCGATGAATCGATCATCGTGAAGGAACAGGGCACGATTTTCCTGGCGGGCCCGCCGCTGGTGAAAGCAGCAACCGGCGAAGTGGTGAGCGCCGAAGACCTCGGTGGCGCCGATGTGCACACGCGGCTGTCCGGCGTGGCGGATTACTTCGCCAACAACGATTCGCACGCGCTGGCGCAAGCGCGCAGCATCGTCGCGCACCTGAACCGCCGCAAGCCGGAGCAGGTGCAAATCCACGCGCCGGTCGAGCCGCGCTTCCCCGCCGAAGAACTCTACGGCGTGATCCCGACCGACACGCGCAAGCCGTTCGACGTGCGCGAAGTCATCGCGCGCATCGTCGACGATTCTGCGTTTGACGAATTCAAGGCGCGCTACGGCACCACGCTGGTCTGCGGCTTTGCGCGCATCTGGGGCTACCCGGTCGGCATCATCGCCAACAACGGCATCCTGTTTTCAGAAGCTGCCCTCAAGGGCGCGCACTTCATCGAGCTGTGCTGCCAGCGCAAGATTCCGCTGGTGTTCCTGCAGAACATCACGGGCTTCATGGTCGGCCGCAAATACGAGAACGAAGGCATCGCCAAGAACGGGGCGAAGATGGTGACGGCCGTGGCCACGGCCCAGGTGCCGAAGTTCACGGTCATCATCGGCGGCTCGTTTGGCGCAGGCAACTACGGGATGTGCGGTCGGGCGTATTCGCCGCGCTTCCTGTGGATGTGGCCGAACGCGCGCATCTCCGTGATGGGCGGCGAACAGGCCGCAAGCGTGCTCGCCACCGTGCGCCGCGACGGCATCGAAGCCAAGGGCGGCCAATGGAGCGCGGATGACGAAGCGGCCTTCAAGGCGCCGATCCGCGACCAGTACGAGCGCCAGGGCCATCCGTACTACGCCAGCGCGCGCCTGTGGGACGACGGCGTGATCGACCCGGCCGACACGCGCAGCGTGCTGGGCCTCGGCCTGTCGGCCAGCCTGAACGCGCCGATCGGCGATATGAACTTCGGCGTGTTCCGCATGTAAGCGGGCCGTCCATCAACCAGGGAATTTGCAGTGAACAGCATCACCGCGCGAACGTGGCGCAGCGCCTGGGCAGCCGTCGGCTGCGCGCTGCTGCTCTCGGCCGCGCATGCGAGCGAGACCACGCCGCCCGGCATCAGCGAGACCATCGTGGAGGTGCCCAAGTCTGCGGGCATCTTCACGCTCAAGCTGGAGGCGACCGTCTACAAGCCGGCCGGCGACGGCCCCTTCCCGCTCATCGTGCTCAACCATGGCAAGGCGCGCGGCAAGGCGGCATTCCAAGCGCGAGCCCGTTACAGCGAGCAGGCTGCGGCGCTGGTCGCGCGCGGCTACGTGGTGGCCATTCCGATGCGGCAGGGGTTTTCCAAATCCGGCGGCGCGTACATCGGCAGCGGCTGCAACGTGGAAGCCAACGGCATCATCCAGGCCGAAGACGTGGTGGCCGCGCTCGACTACATGACCGCGCAGCCGTACGTGGACCGCAACCGCATCGTTGTCATGGGCCAGTCGCATGGCGGCCTGACCACGCTGGCCTTTGGCACCATCGCCTACCCCGGCGTGCGTGGGCTGGTGAACTTTGCCGGCGGCCTGCGCAACGACACCTGCGTCGACTGGGAAGGCAACCTCGTGCGCGCCTTCGAGACGTACGGCCGCCAGTCACGCTACCCGTCGCTCTGGTTTTACGGCGACAACGACAGCTACTGGCCCAAGCCGATGCCCGACAAGATGTTCGCGGCCTACACCAGTGCCGGCGGCAAAGGTCGGCTGGTGGATTTCGGCAACTTCAGGAGCGACTCGCACGGCATGTTTGCAAGCCATGCAGGGCTTGCCATCTGGCTGCCGCAAGTCGATGCCTTCCTACGTGAGCTCGGTCTGCCGGCAGGCCCGGTTCAAGCGGCGGCCCCCGGCAGCAACGCTGAAGCCTCCGGCGCTGACGATCCCAAGTCCGACACCAACAAGGACCCCGAATGAACACTTTCGAGACCCTCGCCTTCGCCCAGCACGGCGCCGTCGCCACGCTCACGCTCAACCGGCCCGACGTGCGCAACGCCTTCAACGAAACGGTCATCGCCGAGCTGACCGGCGCGTTCCGCGCGCTGGCCGATGAGCCGAGCGTTCGCGCCATCGTCCTGTCCGGCAACGGCCCCGCCTTCTGCGCGGGCGCCGACCTGAACTGGATGAAGAAGATGGCCAGCTACTCGGATGATGAAAACCGCGCCGACGCGCTGCGCCTGGCCGAAATGCTGCGCGCCATCTACACGTGCCCCAAGCCCGTGATCGCGCGCGTGCAGGGCGATACGTACGCCGGCGGCGTCGGCCTGGTCGCCGCGTGCGACATCGTCGTTGCCGTCGACACGGCCAACTTCTGCCTGTCGGAAGCGAAGCTGGGCTTGATTCCGGCCACCATCAGCCCGTATGTGATTCGCGCCCTGGGCGAGCAGGCGTCGCGCCGCTACTTCATCACCGCAGAACGCTTTTCGGCTGCCGAAGCGCATCGCCTCGGCCTCGTGCACGAACTGGTGAGCGCGGATGCCCTCGACGCCAAGGTGGCCGACATCACTGCAGCACTCGTCGCCAACAGCCCGAACGCCGTGCGCGAGAGCAAGCGCCTCGTGCGAGAGGTGTCTGGCGCCGCGGTCAACGACGCACTGCTGGCTGATACCGCTGAACGCATCGCCGCCATCCGCGCTTCGGAAGAAGGCCGCGAAGGCGTGCAAAGTTTTCTGGGCAAGCGCAAGCCGAACTGGCTGCTGCCGGCCTGATCCGCATAACAACGAAACCACGCATCACTTGAAGGAAGTCCTCATGCAATCCACTCCGCTCAACTTCGTTCCGAACGCCGCCAAGGCGCCCGTCACGCCGGGCCAGGCGCCCGACGCGCGCTGGAGCCGCGAAGCCATCGAAGCGCTGTTCGCGCTGCCGTTCAACGACCTGCTGTTCCAGGCGCAGCAGGTGCACCGCACCAACTTTGATGCGAATGCGGTGCAGTTGTCGACGCTGCTGTCCATCAAGACCGGCGGCTGCCCCGAAGATTGCTCGTACTGCCCGCAATCGGCACGCTACGACACCGGTGTCGAGGCTGAAAAGCTGATGCCGATCGACGAAGTGCTGGAAGCCGCCTCGCGCGCCAAGCAAAACGGTGCAAGCCGCTTCTGCATGGGCGCCGCGTGGCGCAACCCCAAGCCGCATCAACTCGATGCCGTGGCCGACATGGTGCGCGGCGTGAAAGCGATGGGGCTGGAAACGTGCGTAACGCTGGGCATGCTCAAGCAGGAACAGGCCGCGCAACTGAAGGACGCGGGCCTGGATTACTACAACCACAACCTCGATACCGCGCCCGAGTTCTACGGCGAGATCATCACCACGCGCACGTATCAGGACCGGCTCGATACGCTCGAGCACGTGCGTGACGCTGGCATCAATGTGTGCTGCGGCGGCATCGTCGGCCTCGGTGAATCGGTGCACGAGCGTGCAGGCCTGATCGCAGAGTTGGCGAACATGGAGCCGTATCCGGATTCGGTGCCCATCAACAACCTCGTGAAGGTGGAAGGCACGCCGCTGGCGGGCAACGAAGAACTGGATCCGTTTGATTTCGTGCGCACGATTGCTGTGGCGCGGATCACGATGCCCAAGGCGATGGTGCGGCTCTCCGCTGGCCGCGAGGCGATGGACGATGCGCTGCAGGCGCTGTGCTTCATGGCGGGCGCCAACTCGATCTTCTATGGCGAGAAACTGCTGACGACGGATAACCCGGAGGCGGATGCGGATCGGAAGCTGCTGGCGCGGTTGGGGATGCGGGTGGAGGTGCAGGATCATCTGCATCAAAGCGCTGATACTTCGCACTCGCATTCGTCGCATTGCCATATCGACATTACGCCTGCGGATTGATGCTTTTGGTGTGGGGATGGTTTTTTTGTTGGTGGTCCATCCCCCTTTCGCGCCCTGCCGGGCTCGACTCACTTTCTTTGTCTTGCCAAAGAAAGTAAGCAAAGAAAGGCGCGCCCGAGATGGCGAAAGATTCCTTGAATTTATGTCGCAGAGAGGGAGAGGAGGCAAACTCGCTTCGCTCAAACAGCCTCCTCTCTTTTTCCTCTCTGCAACAGAAATTCAAGGCGCCATCTAGGGCAAAAACGGCCACACCATCGAGACACAAACGCAGTGGTGGGTACGCGGCAAGACGCGGAGCGAGGCAAACGGCAACAAGCAACAAGCAACAAGCAACAAGCAACAAGCAAGAGCCTGACAGCGCATGCACACCAACGGTTTGGCCGTTGACGTTCCTGCCCTAGATGGCGCCTTGAATTTGTGTAAGCGGGCGGAACAAAGAGGGAGGCTTGTCTGAGCGAAGCGAGTTTGCCTCCCTCTCCGCCCGGTTACACAAATTCAAGGAAGGGTCGCCATCTCGGGCGCGCCTTTCTTTGGTTACTTTCTTTGGCAAGACAAAGAAAGTGAGTCAGCCCCGGCAGGGGATGAAACAAGGGATGCACCAAAAGTGCAAAAGCCAAAACCAGGAGACGTAACAACACCATGATCACCAAGCTCCTCATCGCCAACCGAGGCGAAATCGCCTGCCGAGTCGCCGCCACCTGCCGCAAGCTTGGCATCCGCACAGTCGCCGTCTATTCCGATGCCGACGCCAATGCCCGCCACGTTGCGGCCTGCGACGAAGCCATCCACATCGGTGAGCCCGCCGCCCGCGACAGCTACCTGCGCGCCGACCGCATCCTCGAAGCCGCGCGCGCCACGGGCGCCCAGGCCGTCCACCCCGGCTATGGCTTCCTCTCGGAAAACGAAGCCTTCGCCAAGGCCTGCGCAGACGCCGGCATCATCTTCGTCGGCCCACCGGCCTCGGCCATCGAAGCCATGGGCAGCAAAAGCGCGGCCAAGGCGTTGATGGAAACGGCCGGTGTGCCGCTCGTTCCCGGTTACCACGGTGACAACCAGGACGCCGCATTCCTGCGCGCGCAGGCTGATCGCATCGGCTATCCGGTGCTCATCAAGGCGAGCGCGGGCGGCGGCGGCAAGGGCATGCGCGTGGTCGAATCGGGCGATGCGTTTGAAGCATCGCTGGCCTCGGTCAAACGCGAAGCCTCCTCCAGCTTTGGCGATGACCGCGTGCTGATCGAGAAGTACCTCACGCGCCCGCGCCACATTGAAATCCAGGTGTTTGCCGACAGCTTCGGCGGCGCCGTCTATCTGTTCGAGCGCGATTGCTCGGTGCAGCGCCGCCACCAGAAGGTCTTGGAAGAAGCGCCCGCCCCCGGCATGACGCTGGACCGCCGCCGCGCCATGGGCGAAGCCGCCGTGGCCGCTGCACGCGCTGTCGGCTACGTGGGCGCCGGCACGGTCGAATTCATCGTCGACGAAGACGGCACGTTCTACTTCATGGAAATGAACACGCGCCTGCAGGTCGAGCACCCCGTCACCGAGATGATCACGGGCGAAGACCTCGTCGAATGGCAATTGCGCGTGGCCTCCGGCGAGCCGCTGCCGCGCGCGCAGGACGAACTGCACATCCACGGCCACGCGCTGGAAGCACGTATCTATGCAGAAAACCCCGAGCGCGATTTCCTGCCCTCCATCGGCACGCTAAAGGTGCTGCGCACGCCGGCAGCGGTGGAATTTACCGTGGGCGCGCAGGCCAATGGCGAGCCCGCCGCCGTGCGCATCGACGCGGGTGTGCGCGAAGGCGATGCCATCAGCCCGTATTACGACCCGATGATCGCCAAGCTGATCGTCTGGGGCCGCGACCGCGAAGAAGCACTCGCGCGCATGCTGCAGGCGCTGGGCAGCTTCCACCTGGTCGGGCTGTCGTCCAACGTGGCGTTCCTGCGCCGCCTCGTGGCATCGAAGCCGTTTGCGACGGCGGACCTGGATACCGGCCTGATCGCGCGCAATCACGACACGCTGTTCCCGGCAGCCCCGGCGGTGCCGCAAGACGCCATCGCCCTGGCCGTAGCTGCGCTGCTTGCCCGCGAGGCACGCAGCCTGCGCACGGACACACGCGATCCGCATTCGCCGTGGGCGCGCGGCAGCGGCTGGCGTCTGAACGGCGCGGCTGAGCGCACGCTGCGCTTCTCCCACGGTGATCAGGCCGTCGACGCCACGCTCGTCTACGGCCGCGACGGCTCGCGTCTGAAAGCAAACGGGCATGAAGCGCCCTTCACCTCGCAGCGCCATGCCGAGACCTTCACCATCGCGCTGGGCTCGCACAAGGCGACCGGCCAGGTGCATGTCGACGGCGATGTCTTCCACGTCTTCACCGGTGGCGCGCACTGGACGCTGGAGCGCCACGACCCGCTCGCCCATGCCGGCGAAGCCGACGACGAAGGCGGCAAGCTCACCGCGCCGATGCCCGGCAAGGTCATCGCCGTGCTGGCCGCGCCAGGGCAAACCGTCACCAAGGGCGCACCGCTCGTCGTCATGGAGGCCATGAAGATGGAGCACACGCTCACCGCACCGGCCGACGGCGTCGTCGAATCCGTGCTCTACGGCGTGGGCGATCAGGTGACGGAAGGCGTGCAGCTGCTGGCGTTCAAGCCGGCGGAGTGACGGCCGATTGACGCGCGAGCGGGCCGCAACACGCGTTGCCGGCCCCTGCTACACTGCTTGACGTATACGTCAACTACCCGCACTGAAGTCGCCCCACATGCACATCCAGATCTACACGCCCGACGGCAAGCCCCAACCCTGGCTCGATGGTTTTGCGCAGGCACTGCCCGAAGCGCGGCTGTCGGTGTGGGAGAAAGGCGCGGCGCAGGACGCCGATTACGCCGTGGTCTGGCAGCCGCCCGCCGACATGCTGCGCAATCGTCGCGATTTGCGCGCCGTGTTCAATCTGGGCGCGGGCGTCGATGCGATCCTTGGCCTGCGCGCGCAATCGCCCGATGCCATTCCGGAAAGCCTGCCGATCGTGCGCCTGGACGACGCCGGCATGGCCGCGCAGATGGGCGAATACGTCACGCACGCCGTGCTGCGCTTCTTCCGCCGGCTTGATGAATACGAGCGCCAGCAGCAAGCGAAGATGTGGCGTTTCCTCAAGCCGTTCAACCGCGATGAGTTTGTCGTCGGCGTGCTGGGCCTAGGCGTGCTGGGCACGCACATCGCCAAGACGCTGGCGGGCTTCGGCTTTCCGGTGCGCGGCTGGAGCCGCTCTGCCAAGCATGTCGAGGGCGTCGATTGCCGCGCAGGCAGCGATGCCCTGCCCGGCTTCCTTGCCGGCACGCGCGTGCTGGTGAACGTGCTGCCGCTGACGGCAGACACCGAAAACGTGATCGACGCAAAGCTGCTCGGTCAGCTCGCGCCGGGCGCGTTCGTTGTCAACGTGGCGCGCGGCAAGCATCTGGTGGAGGACGACCTGCTTGCCGCCGTGCGCAGCGGCCACATTGCCGGCGCCGCGCTCGACGTATTCCGCACCGAGCCGCTGCCCGCCGACCATCCTTTCTGGACCGAACCGCGCATCCACATCACGCCGCACATTTCGGCGCTGACGCTGCGCGAGGTCAGCATTGCCCAGATCGCGCGCAAGATCCGCGCGCTGGAGGCCGGTGAACCGATTGCCGGCATCGTCGATCTGCAACGAGGTTACTGAGATGAGCATTCCGAATTTTGTGAAGGTGGTCGAGGTCGGCCCGCGCGACGGTCTTCAGAACGAGAAGGCGCCGGTCTCCACCGATACCAAGGTCGAACTGGTGAACCGCCTGTCCGAGGCCGGCTTCGTCAACGTGGAAGCCGCGTCGTTCGTGTCACCCAAGTGGGTGCCGGCCATGGCCGATGGCGCCGACGTGATGGCGCGCATCCAGCGCCGGCCGGGCACGCTGTATTCGGTGCTCACGCCCAACATGAAGGGCTTCGAAGGCGCCGCTGCAGCAGGCGCGGACGAGATCGTGATCTTCAGCGCCGCCAGCGAGGCCTTTGCGCAGAAGAACATCAACTGCACGATCGCCGAATCGATCGAACGCTTTGTGCCGGTGGCCAAGGCCGCCAAGGATGCGGGCATTCGCGTGCGTGGGTCGATCTCGTGTTCGCTGGGTTGCCCGTATCAGGGCGAGGTGCCGGTGTCGTCGGTGGTGGACGTCATCAAGCGCATGGCCGACCTGGGCTGCGACGAGATCGACATTGCCGACACCATCGGCGTGGGCACCGCCGGGCAGGTGAAGACCGTGATGGAAGCCGCTGCGGCGACGTTCCCGATCGACCGGCTCTCAGGCCATTTCCACGACACGTACGGCCAGGCGCTGGCCAACATCCTCGCCAGCCTGGAAGTCGGCATCGCCATCTTCCACGCATCGGTGGCGGGGCTGGGCGGCTGCCCCTATGCCAAGGGCGCCACCGGCAACGTGGCCACCGAAGACGTGCTGTACCTGCTGCACGGCCTGGGTATCCGCACCGGCATCGACCTGGACAAGGTGGTGCTGGCGGGCGACTTCATCTCGCAAGCCATCGGCCGCCCCACCGCGTCCCGTGCGGGCCGTGCGCTGTTGCTCAAGCTGCAGGACCAGATCGCCCAAGCCTGCATCTGAAACCCCATCAAGAACAACGACGATGACCGCTACCGATACGAACGCCCCGCTGCCTGAATCTGCCCAACGCGTAGCCGACCACCTGCGCACGCTCGGCTACGAAAAAAACATCGTGATGCTGCCGGCCACCGGAAAAACGTCTGCCGAAGCGGCTGCTGGGCTGGGCTGCTCCGTGGCCGAGATCGCCAAGTCGATCATCTTCCGTCGCGCAGAAGACGACGTGCCGGTGCTGGTGATCGCCAGCGGCACCAATCGTGTCGACGAGGCAAAGGTTTCCGCGCACGTGGGCGCACTCGCCAAGGCCGATGCGAAGTTCGTCCGCGAGAAGACCGGTTACGCCATCGGCGGCGTGTGTCCGGTCGGCCATGCGGTCAAGCCTGTGATGCTGCTCGATCGCGACCTGTTCCAGTACGACAGCGTGTGGGCTGCGGCCGGCCATCCGCATGCCGTGTTCAACCTCACGCCCGCGGAACTCGAAGCCATGACGGGCGCGCCGGTGGCCGACGTCGCCTTGCGCGACTGATCGAACACACATGGACGCCTGCACTCGCGCGCAACTGAAGCTCTCGCTCGGCAAGCTGCGCAATAGCCGCGCGCAAGCCGAGCGCGCGCAGCCTGTGGCATCGCCGTGCATCAGCGTGTGCAAGATGGACGAGGCGCACGGCCTGTGCATCGGCTGCATGCGCACGATCGACGAGATTGCCGCATGGTCGACCATGAACGACACCGCTCGCCTGAGCGTGTGGAAAACCTTGCCCGAGCGCGCCTGCGCCTGGCTCAACGACACGCCCTGCGCCTGAGCGCCCAACACCATGGCCGAACACGACATCGTCACCTTGCCTGATTCGATGCGCGTGTTCGAGCGCGGCTGGCTGTCGTCCAACAACATCCTTTTCTTCGATGACGAAGCGCAGGGCGGTTGCGCGCTGGTGGACACGGGCTACCTCACGCACGCCCCGCAAACCGTGGCGCTGGTGCAGCACGCGCTGCAAGGCAGGCCTCTGCGCCGTTTGCTGAACACGCACCTGCACTCCGACCACTGCGGTGGCAATGCCGCGCTGCAGGCCATCTACGGCAGTCACACGCGCGTGCCCGCCGCGCAAATCGATGACGTGCGCCGCTGGGATACCGACGCCCTCAGCTACGGCCCCACAGGCCAGGAATGCGCACGCTTCACGCTGCCCGATCGCGATGCCGACGCTGGCCTCGCCGACGGCATGACGTTGCGTCTGGGCGGCCTCGACTGGCAGGTCATCAGTGCACCGGGACACGATCCGCACGCGGTCATCCTCTTCAACCCCGACACACGCGTGCTGATTTCGGCCGACGCACTGTGGGAGCGCGGCTTCGGCGTGATCTTTCCCGAGCTGGAAGGCGAAAGCGGCTTTGCCGAGCAGCAGGCCATTCTTGAGCGCATCGCGCAGCTCGACGCGCGCGTGGTGATTCCCGGGCACGGCCGGCCGTTTACCAGCGTCAACGCCGCGATTGATGCATCGCTGGGCCGGCTTGCGTATCTGCGGGCAGACCCTGAACGCAACGCGCTGCACGCCATCCGCGTGCTGGTGAAGTTCAAGTTGCTGGAGCAGCAGGCGCTGTCGCACGACGCGCTGTTTGCGTGGTTCACGCAGACCACGCTGATGCCGCGCCTGCAGGCGCGCTTCTTCGCAAGCCAATCAATGGAAACGTTGGTGGATGCCGCGATCGCAGCGCTGGTCAAGGCAGGCGCCGCCACCGTCGAACATGGCCGCATCCTGAACCGCGATTGACGTGCTGCGCGGTGGCTGTGCCCCGCTACAATGCAGCGACGCCTCTTCTCTTCGCCTGGGCATGCCGAAACCCGCCACATCCAGTCCGCCCGAATCCGCCACTGAAGCCGCCACTGAAGCGGAAGCGCCGCGCCGCAAGCGCGGCCGTCCTGCGCAGGATGCCAACGAGGGCTTGCGCCGCGCGTTGATCGAGCAATCGGCCCGGCTGTTCCGCGAGAAGGGCTACGGCAACACCACGGTGCGCGACATTGCCGCCGCCACGGGCGTGCATGCAGGCAGCTGGTTCTACCACTTCAAGACCAAGCAGGACATCCTGCAGGCGGTGATCGAACACGGCCTGACCGTGGCGCTGGCGGACATCGAAGCCATCGATATCGACGATCTGCCGCCGCGCGAGGCGATGCGCCAACTCGTGCGCGCGCATCTCTACACGATCCTTGCGCCCCACCAGGATTTCATTCCGGTGATGCTGTATGAGTGGCGCTCGCTCGACGCGCAGGCGCAAGAACGCATCATCGCGCTCAAGGATCGCTACGAAGACATCTGGACGCGCGTGATCGACCGCCTGCGCGCTTCGGGCGAATGGGCGCACCCGACGCCTGTCGATCGCCTGCTGATGTTCGGTGCGCTCAACTGGACGGCGCAGTGGTATCAGGCTGGCGCGGGCATCAGCATTGACACGCTGGCCGATCAGGCGGTGCTGTTCATCCTGCGTACGCCGCCCCAGCCGGCGGCCTAGTCCTCGCTATCGCGCGTCGCCTTCGAACAGCGTCTGGTTGGCGCTGCGCAGCACGTGCTTCTGGATCTTGCCGGTCGCCGTCATGGGCAGCTTGTCGACCACGGCGATGTGCTTGGGCACCTCGAAGCTACCGAGATGCGCCCGACAATGCGCCTGCAGCGCGGCGGCGTCGGCCTGGGCATCGGGCTTGAGGCAGACGAATGCGGTTACCGCTTCCACCCAGTGCACATGCGGCAAGCCGACCACTGCGGCGTTCGCCACGGCCGGGTGCCGCAGCAACACTTCTTCCACCTTGACCGAGGGCACGTTCTCACCGCCGGTCTTGATCATGTCCTTGATGCGGTCCTTGAACTGAAGCTGGCCATCGGCATCCCACATGCCGAGATCGCCCGTGTGGTGCCAGCCAAAGCGGCGCGCATTGGCGGTGGCCTGCGGGTCCTTGTAGTAGCCGAGCATGACGTTGGGGCCGCGGTGCACGATTTCGCCCAACTGGTTCGGGCCGAGCAGATTGCCTTGATCGTCCATCACCGCCGCTTCGTTCACCATGCAGGGCTGGCCCCAGTAGTTTCCGGTGCGCTGCAGTTGCTGGTCGGGGGCGAAATACATCGTCATCGGGAAGATCTCGGTCTGACCTGAGCCGAGCGCAAAGTTCGGACACACCTCGGCAATCAGGCGTTCGAGCAGCGGCTTGGCCATCGGCGCCATCGCATATAGGCACAGGCGCAGGCTCGCGAGATCCCGCTGGGCGCGCAGCGGATGGTGCAGCAGCGCGGCATACATGAGCGGCAGGCCGAACAGTTGCGTGATGCGCTCGTTGGCAATCGCATCGAGCAGCGCCGCCGGATCAAAACCGCGCTGTATGACAAGCGTGGCGCCCACCGTCATCGCGGAAGCGGCGGTCGCAAACTGCGCGCAGTGGAACATCGGCAGCAGGCACGAGAACACGTCGGTCTCGTTCAGGTTCAGGCCGGCGATGTTGGACATCAGCGCGGCATGCACCGAGCGGTGCGAGTGCATTGCGCCCTTTGGCCGGCCGGTCGTGCCGCTGGTGTACATGATGAGCGCGAGATCGCGATCGTCGATCACCACGTCGGGCAGCGTATCGGCGTGGCCTTGCAGCGCCTGCTCCACGGTTTGCGGGCCGTCGGCAACCGGTGCGCCGAAGCATTGATGCGCGGGCAGCGCGAGCGCCGACAGCGTGTCACGCAGCGCCGGGTACAGCGCCGCGTCGATCACCACGTGCCGCGCCTCGGCATGTTCGAGGATGTAGCGCACATCGTCCGGCCCGAGCATCGCGTTGATCGGCACCCACACCAACCCTGCCTTGAGAATGCCGTACGCGGCCACCAGAAACTGCGCCGAGTTACCGCAGAGCATCGCCACCTTGTCGCCGGGTGCCAGACCGCTTGCAAGCAGCGCGTGCGCATAGCGATTGCTGTCTGCATTGAGTTCGCCATGCGTCATGCGGCGCGGGCCATCGACCAGCGCGACTTTCACGCCGAACTTGCGTGCACTGCGATGCAACGTATCGCCCAGCGTCACCCGGTTCAGCAGGTTGGCCTCAAGCGTGGTGTCTGGCGTGGCTTCGGACATGGGACGTCTCCTATGGACTGCATTGACCGCATGACTGCACGACGAAACGATGGATCGGGACGGCATTGCAGCCATCAGGCCGCGGCAATCTCCATCAACAACCCGCCGGGCGCAACCTGTGCCCCGACCTGGGTGAACAGACCTTTCACCTCGCCTGCGAGCGGCGCGGCAATGCTGTGCTCCATCTTCATCGCCTCGACCACCAACAGCACCTGACCGGCGCAGACCACCTCGCCTTCGGCCACGTGCACGGCAACCACGCGGCCGTTCATCGGGGCGCTGATCCGGCCGCTGCCGGCTTGCGCGCCGTCACGTTCCTCCCGGGCGTAAGTGGTGTCGATGGTGGTGTGCTCGACGCCAGTCAGCACGAAGTGGCATGCGCCGCCGGTGAAGGTGTAGTCGACTGCGTGGAGCGTGTCGCCCAGCACGAGCGCGACGCGACCGTCGCCCTCTGACACAAGTGCCACGTGCGTGGCACCGCCGTCCCAAGTCAATTCCCATCGCTGCGGACCGAGCGCACGCACGCGCATTTCGATGGCGTCACCGTCGAGCGTGAAGCGGCACAGCGTGGGATACGTGCGGCTGCTGGCCCAGCCATGCAGCTCTGCGGGATAGCGGCGTGCGGTCTCCTTGCGCAGGTGCGTGAGCAGCACGGCAGCCGCTTGGCAAACCGCTGCATCGGGTACTGCCGCCTTGCGCGTCGCGGCCGGGAAATGCCGGTCGATGAACGCGGTCGACACATCGCCGGAAAGGAACGCCGGATGCGCCACGCAATCGCGCAGAAACGCACGGTTGGTCGGCAGGCCAAGCAGCAGGCAATCGTCCAGGGCGTGCGTGAGACGCCGGCAGGCATCGGCGCGGTCGGTGCCATGGGCGACGATCTTGGCGAGCATCGAGTCGTAGTACGGCGAGACAACCAGCCCGTCGGTCAACGCATGGTCCGTGCGCACGTCTCCGGGTACGCGCCAGCGGGCGACGGTGCCGCTCTGCGGCAGGAAATTCTGCTGCGGATCTTCTGCGCACAGCCGCACTTCGATGGCGTGCCCACCTTGCGCACGGCGTGCATCGATGGCGTCTTGCGCAAGCGGCAACGGCTCGCCCAGCGCTACACGCAACTGCCACTCGACCAGATCGACGCCGACGATCGCTTCGGTCACCGCATGCTCGACCTGCAGGCGCGTGTTCATCTCCATGAAGTAGAACGCGCCATCCGGGGCGAGCAGGAATTCCAGCGTGCCCGCGCCCACATAGCCAATGGCCCGCGCCGCCGCCACCGACACCGCGCCCATGCGCGCACGCAACTCGGGCGATACGGCCGGTGACGGCGATTCTTCGATCAACTTCTGATGCCGTCGCTGCACCGAGCAATCGCGCTCCCCGAGGTGGACCACGTTGCCATGCGTATCGGCAAACACCTGAATCTCGATATGGCGCGGCTCGACGATGGCTTTTTCGAGGATCAACTCGCCCGAGCCAAACGCGTTCTCCGCTTCCGAGCGCGCAGACTGCAGCGCCGCCGCAAACTCCTCCGCCCGATCTACGCGCCGCATGCCGCGCCCGCCGCCGCCAGCGGCCGCCTTGATCATCACCGGATAGCCGATCCGTGCGGCTTCCTCCGCCATGCGCGCGGCGGATTGATCTTCGCCTTGATAGCCCGGCACGCAGGGCACGCCGGCGGCTTCCATGAGGCGCTTGGCACCGGCCTTGTTACCCATCGCGTGGACGGCATCTGCGGGCGGCCCGATGAAGACGAGGCCAGCGTCTGCGCAAGCAGTAGCAAAGGCGTCGCTCTCAGCAAGAAAGCCGTAGCCAGGGTGCACAGCCTGTGCGCCCGACTTGCGCGCCGCCTCCAGCAACGCCGCAATGTTCAGGTACGACGCCTGCGGTTGCGATGCGCCAATCGGCAACGCAAGATCGGCCGCGCGGCAATGCGGCGCATCGCGGTCAGCCTCGGAATACACGGCAATGGTGCGCATGCCAAGGCGACGCGCCGTGCGCATGATGCGCAGCGCAATCTCGCCCCGGTTGGCGATGAGGATCGAGCGGAATGCGGCTTGCGAGGCGGTCATCGCTCAGCCCTTCTTGCCCGGCAGCGTGTTCATGTATTTGCAGATGATGCCGAGCATCACCTCGTCTGCACCGCCGCCAATGGAGCCCAGACGCCCATCGCGGTAATAGCGCGAGACCGGGTTGTCCCACGTGAAACCCATGCCGCCCCAGAACTGCAGGCAGGCGTCGGGCACGATGCGCGCGAGGCGCCCGGCCTTGAGCTTGGCCATCGATGCCAGCTCCGTCACGTCCTGCCCCTGGATGTACAGATCGCACGCGCGATACGTGAGCGCACGCAGCGCTTCCACCTCTGTCTTCAGCTCGGCCAGCTTGAAGTGCACCCACTGGTTGTCGAGCAGGCTAGCGCCAAACAGCTTGCGCTCGCGCGCGTACTCGGCCGTAGTCTCGATGCACATCGTCATCGTCGCCAGGCTGCTGGCCGCGGCCCACATGCGCTCTTCCTGGAACTGCAACATCTGGTACGTGAAGCCCTTGCCTTCCTCGCCGATTCGGTAACGCTGCGGCACGCGCACGTCGTCAAAATAGATGAGACCGGTGTCCGACGAGTTCATGCCGATCTTGCGGATCTTCTTGCCGACCGACACGCCCTTCGTCTTCATCGGCACGATGATGAGCGACTTGTTGCGGTGGGCCGGGTCGTCCGACGTGTTGGCCAGCAGGCACATCCAGTCGGCCTGCAGGCTGTTGGTGATCCACATCTTGCTGCCGTTGATGATGTAGTCGTCGCCGTCCTTGCGCGCGGTGGTCTTGATGCTCGCCACGTCGGAGCCGGCGCTCGGCTCCGATACGCCGACGCACGCCACCGCATCGCCGCTGATGGCGGGGGCGAGAAACTGTGCGCGCAGTTCGTCCGAACCGAAGCGTGCGAGCGCGGGCGTCGCCATGTCGGTCTGCACGCCAATCGCCATCGGCACGCCGCCGCAGTGGATGTGCCCGAGCGTCTCGGCCATCGCCATCGCATACGAATAGTCGAGCCCCAGGCCGCCGAATTCGGTGGGCTTGGCGATGCCGAGAAAGCCCAGCTCGCCCATCTTCTTGAAGAGCTGCTTGGCAGGAAACATCTCGGCCGCTTCCCATTCATCCACGTATGGGTTGATGTCGCTGTCGATGAAGCGTTTCAGGTTGCGCTGCAGTTCCTGGTGTTCGTGGGTGAAGTGCATGGTGTCTCGCTCCGTTGTCCTGGTGTGCTGGCTGTTTCGAATATGGATTTCGGGGTGGCGCTACGGGCGCGCAACGCCAAACTGGATCGGATGCAGCGTCCGCCTGCGGGCCTCGTCGCAGACGGACAGCACGCAGGCGAGCACCTTGCGCGTATCGCGCGGATCGATCACGCCGTCGTCCAGCAATCGGCCCGAAACGGTGAACGCATCGGACTGCCGCTCGAACGTGTCGATCACCTTGGCGCGCATCGCTTCGATGGCTTCGTGGTCGACGGTCTGCGTCTTGCGTTGCATGCTTGCGGCCATGACCGTCGCCATCGTGCCGGCGGCCTGCTCGGCGCCCATCACGGCCGTCTTGGCATTGGGCCAGCTGAAGCAGAAATCCGGAAAGAAGCCACGCCCCGACATGCCGTAGTTGCCCGCCCCAAACGATGCGCCGCAATGCACGGTGATGCGCGGCACGGTTGCATTGGCCATGGCTTGGATCATCTTCGAGCCGTGCTTGATCATGCCGGCCTGCTCCGACGCCTTGCCGACGATGAAGCCGGTGGTGTTTTGCAGATACAGCAGCGGCGTAGCGGACTGGCAGCACGCTTGGATGAAATGCACCACCTTGGTGGCGCCCGCCGGGTCCAGCGGCCCGTTGTTCGTGATGACGCCGACGTGCATGCCGCAGATGGCCGCGTGCCCAGTGATCGTCGCGGGGCCGTAGTCTGGTTTGAACTCCAGAAAATCCGATCCATCGGCAATGCGGGCAATCACCTCGCGCATGTCGAGCGGTTTGCGATGATCGGTTAGCGCAATGCCGAGCAATTCCTCCGCATCAAAGCGCGGCGGCGCGTAGGGCCGATCCGCGGCCGGTACATCGCGGTTCCAGTCGAGCGCTGCAACAAGTTCGCGTGCGATCCGCAGTGCATCGGCATCGTCTTCAGCCAGGTATTCGGCCAGGCCCGACGTGCTGGCATGCATCTGCGCGCCGCCCAGTTCTTCTTCGGTGGCGATCTCACCCGTGGCCGCTTTCAGCAGCGGCGGACCAGCGAGAAACGCGCGCGCGCGATCACGCACCATCACCACGTAGTCCGACAGACCTGGCATGTATGCGCCGCCCGCGGTGCTCGACCCGTGCACCACGCTGATCACCGGAATGCCCGCCGCCGACAGCCGCGCGAGCCAATAGAAACCGCTGCCGCCATGGATGAACGTCTCCACGCGATAGGTCAACAGGTTGGCGCCGGCCGATTCGACGAGGTGGATGAACGGCAGCTTCTGCTCCAGCGCAATGGCCTGCGCGCGCTGGAACTTCTCGATGCCCATCGGCTGCACAGCCCCGGCGTCGATGCCCGCATCGTCAACGATGATCATCGCGCGCACACCGCTCACCCACCCGATGCCCGCGATGAAACCGCCGCCAGGAATGGAGCGCGCTGGGTCTGTGTGGTCAAGGCAAAAACCCGCCAGCGTGGACAGCTCGAGAAACGGTGCTCCGGCGTCGAGCAGACGACCCAGCCGGTCACGTGGCAGCAGTTGCCCGCGCTGCTCGAAGCGCGCGCGCGAAGCTTCGGACTTGTCGCGTGTGCGGTCTTCCAGCGTGCGCAGCCGACCGACGAGCTCCGTGAGCGCGGCGTGATTCTGCTGGTACGCGTCGCTCTGCGGCACGATGCGCGATTCAAGCGCCGGCATTGCGGTCCTCCTCGCCTTGCAGCACCTTGGGCGTCACGGCCAGGTGGAAACCGTTGAACGGTTCAGCGCCATGACGCAGTGCCGGCATGGGCGACCCGGGCCGCACGTTCGGCCGGCCGCCGTCCACGCGCAACGTCGTGCCGGTGATGAACGCCGCGGCTTCCGAGAGCAGATACACGATCGCGGACGACACTTCCGCCTCGGTGGCAAAGCGCCCAAGCGGCACGGTCGAAGGCATGCTGCGGATGGTCTCGGCCATCCACGGCGGATACGCATCCATGCCCGACGACGCCACGTAGCCCGGCGCCACCGCGTTCACGCGCACGCCGTACTGCGCCCACTCGAACGCGGCCGTCTCCGTCAAGTTCACCATGCCTGCCCGCGCGGCGCCGGAGTGACCCATGTTCGGCATGCTGCCCCACATGTCGGCCACGATGTTGACGATGGCGCCGCCGCGCTGCTGCATCGCTTGATTGAGGCACTCGCGCGCCATCAGGAAGCCGCCAGTTAGATTGGTCTGCAGCACCGCTTCCCAGCCCTTGGCGGAGATGTCCTTGAGCGGCGCCGGAAACTGCCCGCCCGCGTTGTTGACCAGCCCGTCGATGCGGCCATGCTCGCCGTAGATTTGCGCGACGGTGGCTTGCGCGGCAGCCTCGTCGCGGATGTTGCAAACGTAGGTGTGCGCGGTGCCGCCGGCTTCGACAATCTCCGTGCGCACGGCGGCGAGCTTCTCGGCATTGCGCCCCACCAACGCGACCGCCGCCCCCAGCGACGCCAACTCATGCGCCGTGCACCGGCCAATGCCGCTGCCGCCACCCGTCACCACGGCCACCTGCCCCTGGAACAGTCCCGGTCGAAAGACTGAGCGATACATGGTTCTCTCCCTGAATGCGCGCGTTAGGCCCTTAGGCCCAGCCGAGCTGGCGCGCGGCAAGGTCGCTGAGGACTTCCTCCGCGCCGCCGCCGATCATGTAGACCTTCACTTCCCGATAGATGCGCTCTGACTTCGTGCCGCGCATGAAACCCATGCCACCAAGCAGCTGCACGGCCGTGTCGGCGCAGAACTGCAGGCTCTGCGTGGCGAAGTTCTTCAACATGCACAGCTGCGCGACCGGTGAATCGCCGGCCTGCATGCGGTGCATCAGGTCTTCAAGCAATGCGCGGGTGGCTTCGATGCGCGTGGCCATCGCCACCAGCTTCTGCCGCACGACTTGATGCTGCACGAGGCGCTTGCCGAAGGTTTCGCGCTGGGTGGCCCATTCCACGGCTTCGGTCAGACACGTGCGCGCCAGGCCGTAGGCCTGCATCGCCAGCGCGAGGCGTTCGTGGTTGAAGTTGCGCATCACCAGCTCGAAGCCGCGGTTTTCCGCGCCGAGCAGGTTGGTGACCGGCACGCGGCAATCATCGAAATGCAGTTGCGCAGTGTCGGAGCACCACCAGCCCATCTTGCTGAGCGGCGTGCGCGTCAGGCCCGGCGTATTGCCTTCCACCAGCAGCACAGAGATACCTCCGGCACCGGCCCCGCCCGTGCGCACGGCCACGGTGATGTAATCGGCGCGCATGCCGGAGGTGATGAAGATCTTGCTGCCGTTGACGACGTAGTGATCGCCGTCGCGCACCGCGCGTGTGGTGAGGTTGGCCACGTCCGAGCCGCCCGAAGGCTCCGTGATGGCGAGCGCGCTGATCTTCTCGCCCGCCAGGATTTCGGGCAGCACACGCGCCTTCAATTCTGCCGATCCGCCAGCCACGATGGGCGGCGCGCCGATCGTGTGGCTGAACAGCGATGCGAGCAGACCGCCGCTGGCCGCTCGCGTCAGCTCTTCGATCATCGCCAGTTCCAGAAACAAATCGCCCGGCGTGCCGCCGTGTTCCTCGGGGAAACCGATGCCGAGCAAGCCAAGGTCGGCCGCTTCGCGGTACAGCGCACGCGGAAACGTCTCGGCCTCTTCCCACGCGTCGATGTTTGGCATCACGGCCTTGTCGACAAAGCGACGAACGGTCTCACGAAACGTTTCGTGATCGGCGTCGAAGCGGGCAGACGGCAGCAGACCTGAGAGCATGATCGCCTCGTCAATCAAGAATGGTCGACCGGCACACGCACCGGCATCGTCAGCAGCACCTGCGCCATGCCCTTGCCGAGCGGGTCGTTGCGCAGCGACGCCATGCCGCCACCGCCCAGCGCCTGCTCGCACACAAAATTGAGGGCGTGGATGCCGGGCAGGTCGTAGCGCGTTACACGCCCCTTCACGACGTGCGCGAGGTACGCGGCGACGGCGTCTTCCGTCAATTGCGCGCGCAGCAGCGGCAGGTCTTCAGGCCGACGCGCGATGACGCCGATATTGGACGTGTCGCCCTTGTCGCCGCTGCGCGCGTAGGCGAGGTCGATGAGGGGCACTTCGCGCGTTGGGCCAGGGGGCAATGCAACGGAGGCCTGCGCCGCAGCGGACGGTTCAAGCGCGGCGCCACCCGTCGGCACGGCGATGTCGATGCTGTCGCCACCCAGCAGCGTCACGCGCGCCTGCACGCGCGCCTTGTCGATCAGAAAAGCGTATTGCTTGATGGCAGGCACCACGCTTGGCCGCCCACCTGCGCCTGTCGTGCCCGGTGCCCACGACGTGCCGGCCGGGGCGATTTCGCGCGCGAACAACTCCAATGCCTGCTTGTTCGGGTGCGTCACCGCCAGCCACATCACCGATTCAAATCGCGGCACGTTCGGCTGATGCGGCCCGAACAGATACGCCGAACCGAGCGTCTCGATATGCGTTGCGCTGTAATCCGGCAGACCGAGTTGGCGGAACAGGCCGCGCGTGCGCTCCAGAATCGCCTCGGCGGTGCGGCGCGCCTTCCGATCGGCGTCGATACCGACAACGGTGAGCTGGCCCGTCGCACGATAGCCGTCAGCATACGTTGCGCTCACCTTGTAATCGGGCGTGGGCGCAAGGCCGCGTGCGCCGCGCACTTCGACGCCATGCTCGCCGGCCTGCGTCATCGTCACCTGCGTGAAATCGCAAACGACGTCGGGCAGCACGTAGCGCGCGGGGTCGCCGATTTCGTAGAGCAGCTGTTCGCCCACGGTCGCAGGCGTCACCAGCCCGCCCGTGCCGTCAGGCTTGGTAACGATGAAGCTGCCGTCGGCCCGGCATTCGGCGATCGGGTAGCCGCTGTGCGCCCAGTCGGGCACGGCTTCCCAATCGGTATGCAGGCCGCCCGCACCCTGGCAGCCGCATTCAAGGATGTGCCCGGCGAGGCTGCCGGCCGCGAGTCGATCGTAGTCGTCGATCGCCCAGCCGAAGTGGTGCATCAACGCGCCAAGCGTGACGGCGCTGTCGACACATCGCCCTGTGATGACGACCTGCGCGCCCGCATCGAGCGCCGCCTTGATCGGCAATGCGCCGAGATACGCATTGGCGCTTACCACCTTGTCTGGCAAGGGGCGACCGCTTTGCAATTCGCGTACACCTTCGTCGCGCAAGGCGGGCAGCAGCGGCATGACGTCGTCGCCTTCCACAACGGCAATGCGCACGCTGACGCCCAGCTCAGCGGCCAAGGCTTGCAGCGCCGCCGCGCATCCGCGCGGATTCACGCCGCCCGCGTTGGCGATGATGCGGATGTTCTGCGCCAGCGCATCCTTGAGCACCGCGCGCATCGCCACGCTCACAAAGTCGGTGGCGTAACCCAACTCGGGGTTTTTCATGCGGGCGCTGGCCAGCAGCGACATGGTCAGCTCGGCCAGGTAATCGAAGACGAGGAAGTCGATGCGGCCGGAGGCCACCAGCTGCAGCGGCCCCGTCACGCTGTCGCCCCAGAAACCGCTGGCCCCGCCGATGGAAATGGTGTCCTTGCGCATGTCAGCGGCCCGTCCAGTTGGGCGCGCGCTTTTCGCGAAAGGCGGCCTGGCCTTCCTGCGCGTCTTCGGTCAAGGCAAACAGGCCGATCTGGCTTTCGGTAAACGCCATGGCCTGCTCGAAGCTGAGCGATTCCACCTGCTTGAGCGTGTACAGGCCGCGCCGAATGGCCGCCGGCGATTTGTCCAGCAGCCGTGCAAGCAACGCGTCGACGGCCCCATCAAGCGCTTCAGGCTCGGCGACTTCGTTGACGAGGCCCGCGGCGAGTGCGCGGTCTGCGCTCATCGGCTCGCCCGTCAGGCACAGCTCGTTCAGCACGCGGCGCGGCAACTGGTGCTGCAGCACGGCCAGCACCTGGGCGGGGAACACGCCGACTTTTACCTCCGGCAAGCCGAACGTGGCGCTGCGGCTTGCCACCGCCAGATCGCACATCGCCAGCAAACCCATGCCGCCCGCCATGCACGCGCCGTTCACGCGGGCGATGAGCGGCACGGTGCAGCGGCGCGCCTGGCGAAACAGATCTGCCAGGGCCTGATGCGGCTGGGAATAGTCGAAGCGAAAGGATTGGCCGGTGTGCAGATCGGCACCCGCACAAAAGGCGCGCGTGCCGGCGCCGGTCAGCACCACGGCCCGCACGGCGACGTCACGGCCGGCGTCGACCAGCGCGGCAGTCAGCGCTTCGAGCACGGTGGCGTTGATCGCGTTGCGGCGGTCTTCGCGCTGAATGGTCAACCACAGCGCCTGGCCGCGCCGCTCGATGAGGAGTTCCGGGTCCGTGCTCACGCGACGCTCGCCTTGTAAGGGAATTCGGTTGGACAACCTGCCCGACAATACTAAATCATTTGCTTGAAAAAATGGAAGCGTTTAGGCATCGAGGCTCTCAACAATTTTCCACAGCGGCCCGGGAACGTCATAACCCCCTGATTTATATGACGATCCCACTGCGACCGTAAGCAATTCGCCAGCTGGCGCGTTGACTCGTTCACATGCAAACGATAACAATTCTCATTTACAACAAACATGTGACGAAAACTTTCAGGGGAGTATCACCACGCCATGTCCGCAGCACAGATCGAACACAAGCGCACCGAACATTCGGTCGTGGGATATCTGACCGGCGCAATGAGCTTCGCCGTGGCTTCAGCACCGGCGCTGGCCGACACGAAGAAAGACGCCGTATCGGCCACCCTGCCCGAGCAGACCGTGACCGGCACCCACGGCTTCAAGAGCGATGCGGCCTCGGGCGGCAAATTCACCGCGCCGCTGCTCGATACGCCCAAGTCCGTCACGGTGATCCCCGCAGAGGTGTTGCAGGGCACCGGCTCCGTCACGCTCACCGAGGCGCTGCGTACGGTGCCGGGCATCGCGTTTGGCGCGGGCGAAGGCGGCAATCCGGTGGGCGATCGCCCGTTCATCCGCGGCTACGACGCGCAGGCCAGCACCTTCCTCGATGGGCTGCGCGACATCGGTGCACAATCGCGCGAGATGTTCAACGTGGAATCGGTGGAAGTCATCAAGGGGCCGTCTGGCGCGTATGAAGGCCGCGGCGCGGCCGGCGGGGCGATCAACATCGTCTCGAAGACGCCCAAGCTCGAGCACTTCACCGAGGGCACGCTGTCGGTCGGCAACGCGGCGTACAAACGTGTCACGGCCGACGGCAATTACCAGATCGGCGAGCACGCCGCCTTCCGCCTGAACGCGATGGCGCACGACGCCGCCGTTGCCGGCCGCGACGTGACGAGCTTCAGCCGCTGGGGCATCGCACCGTCCATCGCCTTTGGGCTGGGCACGCCCACGCGCGCCACGCTGTCGTACTACCACCTGCAATCGAACGACACGCCTGACACGGGCATTCCGTACAACAACGGCACGTTCAACCGCCGCACCGATGGCCGCCCGCAGCTGTTCGGCCCCGGCGATGGCGCACCCGTGAATGTCGACCGCAATATCTACTACGGCCTGTCGCGCGACTTCCGCCGCGACCGCGCTGACATGGGCACCTTCACGCTGGAGCACGACGTGTCGAGCGCGCTGAAGCTGCGCAACACCACGCGCATCGCCCGCACGAGCCAGGACACCATCTGGACGCAGCCCGACGACAGCCAGGGCAACATCTACTACGGCATGGTCTGGCGACGCACCAATTCGCGCTATTCGGTGGCCAACACCGTCGCCAACCAGACGGAAGCGACCGGCAAGTTCGACACCGGCGGCCTCAGGCACAGCTATGCGGCCGGCCTGGAGTTCTCGCGCGAGCGCAGCCGCAATGACACATACGCGGTGGCCACCGGCAGCAACCGCTGCCCGAACGGCGTCGGCGCGGCCGGCGGCTACAACTGCACCGATCTCTTCAACCCGAACCCGAACGACCCCTGGGCGGGCAGCATCAAGCTCAACAACAATCCAGCAAAGACGACGGTGAGCACGCAATCCGCCTACGTGTTCGACACGATCGAGCTGTCGCCGCGCTGGCAGGTCAACGGCGGGCTGCGCTTTGATCGCTATTCGGCATCGGCCACCACGTCGGCCAATGCGCAAGGCGTGCGTTCGAGCTTCTCGCGAGACGACAACCTGCTGAACTACCAGCTCGGCCTCGTTTTCAAGCCTGCGCAGAACGGCAGCATCTACGTGGCGTACGGCACGTCTTCCACGCCATCGGGCTCGGTGGCCGGCCAGGGTGCCGATACCAGCGCGCTGACGCCGGACCGCTCGGGCAATCGCGGCGACGTGCTGTCCCCGGAAAAGAACCGCGCCTACGAGCTCGGCACCAAGTGGAACGTGCTGGACAGCAAGCTTGCGCTGACGGCCGCTGTCTTCCGCATTGAAACGACGAACGCCCGCATCGTGCAGCAGGACGGCACCGCCGCCATGGCCGGCAACAAGCGCGTCGATGGCTTCGAGCTGGGCTGGTCGGGCGCGCTGACCAACCGCTGGCAGGTGTTCGGCGGTTACACGTATCTGAAGAGCGAGCTGCGCAACAATGGCGGCGCAGGTGCAGCCTTTGGCGGCACCAACGGAACGGCCTTCCCCAACACGCCGAAGAACAGCTTCAGCTTGTGGACGACGTATCAGCCGATGCCGAAACTCACGCTGGGCGGCGGCGCGTATTACGTCTCGAAGGTGTGGGGCAGCACCAACCCTGCCAACCCGAAGTGGGTGCCGGCGTATTGGCGCTTTGATGCCATGGCCGCGTACCGCATCGACAAGCACACCACCCTGCAGCTGAACGTGCAGAACGTGTTCGACAAGGTGTACTTCAACCAGGCGTATGCAGCGCATTACGCATCGCTGGCGCCGGGTCGCACGGCCATCCTGACGTTGGGCATCCGCTACTGATGCCGGCTGACGCTGCAGCCACCGCTGCCGATGCGGCGGTGGTCGATGCGATCCACGCCGTGCTGACCGGCCCCGCTGAACGCGCCGCGCGCTGGCTGGCGGCTGCCGCCCGGCGCGGGCACACCGAAGCGCAGGCCATCTTCGGCCAATGGCTGCTCGATGGCCGCGGTGTCGAACACGATCCGGCCGAAGCGCTGTTCTGGTTCAAGACGGCCGCGCTATCGGGCCACGCCATGGCCGCCAACATGCTCGGTCGCTGCTACGAGCACGGCTGGGGCGCGCCCGCCTGCGACAAAACGGCTACGCACTGGTACGCCCGCGCCGCCGCTGCTGGCCTCGATTGGGGCCAGTACAACTATGCGACGAGCCTGCAACTCGGCCGGGGCGTCCCGGCTGATCGCACACGCGCGTTCGCACTTTTCCAGGCTGCAGCCGCCCAAGGCCACGCCAAGTCAATCAACGTTGTCGGCGGCTTCTATGAAGACGGCTGGGAAGTCGAGGCTGACACGGCGATGGCCCTGCGCTGCTACCTGCGCGCCGCGGAGGGCGGTGACTTTCGCGGCCAGTTCAACGCCGCGCGGCTGCTCGCATTCGCCAACCGCGCAGACGACGCCCTCACCTGGATGCACGCCGTGCCGCGCACTGCCACACCAGCCTTCCTCGCGAAGGCGCATGACTTTCTTGCCGGCCATCCCGATGCGCGCCTGCGCGTGCTGGCCACCGCGCTGGAAACCGAACCATCATGTTGCTGAAGATTCCCAACGTCCTGACCAAGGAACAGGTTGCGCGGTGCCGCGCCATCATCGATGCCGCCGAGTGGGTGGACGGCAAGGTCACCGCCGGCGCGCAGTCGGGCCAGGTGAAGCACAACATGCAGTTGCCCGAAGACTCGGCGGCTGCGCGCGAGGTTGGCACCTTCATCCAGGATGCGCTTTCGGCGAATACGCTGTTCTTCTCCGCCGCGTTGCCGCTCAAGGTGTTCCCGCCGCTGTTCAATCGCTACGCGGGCGGGCAGACCTTCGGCAACCACGTCGACAACGCCGTGCGCCACCTGCGCGGCACCGATTTCCGCATCCGCAGCGACCTCTCCTGCACGCTGTTCCTGGCCGAGCCTGAAGACTACGGCGGCGGCGAACTCGTGATCGACGACACCTTCGGCGAACACCGCGTCAAGCTTGCGGCGGGCGACATGGTGCTCTACCCCAGCAGCAGCCTGCACCGCGTGACGCCGGTGACGCGCGGCGCTCGCGTCTGCTCATTCTTCTGGCTGCAGAGCATAGTGCGCGGCGACGCGCATCGCACGCTGCTGTTCCAGATGGATACGGAATTGCAGCGGCTGATGGGATTGCTGGGGCAGGACGATCCGTCCGTAATTGCGCTGACGGGGACGTATCACAACCTGCTGCGCGAGTGGGCCGACGCCTAGGCGGCTGCCTCAGGCAAAGTACGCCCGCATCTCCTTGAGCAGCGCTTCCGGCGCCTCTTCCGGCACGTAGTGGCCGCACGGCACCGTGCCGCCGCTCACGTCGTCCGCCACGGCACTCCACAGTTCCAGCGGCTTGAAGCAGCGTTGGATCACGCCATGCTCACCCCACAGCACACGCAGCGGCACGCTCACGCGCTTGCCTGCGTCGCGGTCGGCGCGATCATGTTCAAGGTCGATGGTGGCGGCGGCGCGATAGTCCTCGCACATGGCGTGCACGCTGGCGGGGTCGCGCATGGCGGCAGCGTAGGTCGCCATTGCTTCCGGGGCGAACGGTTCGAGCCCCGCGTGGCGCAGGCCCATCAGCTTGCCGATGTAGAAATCGGGCGTGGCGTTGATGAGCGTCTCGGGAAACGGCGACGGCTGGATCAGGAAGAACCAATGCCAGTAGGCAGATGCAAACGCCATGTCGGTGTGCTCGTACATCGCCAGCGTGGGCGCGATGTCGAGCAGCATGGCGCGCTCGACGTGCAAGGGGTGATCGACACATAGGCGATGCGCCACGCGCGCCCCGCGATCATGCGCGCACAGCCGAAAGCGGCCGAAGCCGAGCGCGCGCATCACCTCCACCTGGTCCTGCGCCATGGTGCGCTTGCTGTATTCGGCGTGCCGGGCGCTACCGGCCGGCTTGGACGAGGCGCCATAGCCGCGCAGATCTGTCGCGACGACGGTGTAATCCTGCGCCAGCTCCTGCGCAACTTTGTGCCAGATCACATGGCTTTGCGGATGACCGTGCAGCAACAGCAGCGGTGGACCGCTCCCGCCGATCACCCCCGCGATCTCCACCCCGTTGACCACCTGGCGGAACGGACGAAAGCCGGGAAACAGCGCGGCGTCTGCAGCAGCGGTGGCGGCATCGATGGAAAGCGGCGTGGTCATGCAAGTCTCCGATGATCAGTCGTGGGTGAAGTGATGCGTGGCGAATGCTCCGCATGCTAGCGCACAGCGGGCACGCGCGTTGCGGAACCGTCTACTGCCGTTCCTTCTTTCGATTCCCCCTGACTAGGAGTTCGCCATGACCCCATTGCATGACATGCGCATCGCCATTCTCGTCGACGACCTGTTCGAGCAGGCCGAGCTGGCCAGCCCCAAGCAGGCGCTGGAAGGCGCCGGTGCCACGGTCAGCATCATCGCGCCGAAGGGCCCAAGCGTGACGGGCCTGCACCACGCCACCAAGGGCGACACCTTCAAGGTGGACCTGACGCTGGATCGGGCCAAGGCTGACGACTTCGATGGGCTGGTGCTGCCCGGCGGGGTATTCAACGCCGACGCACTGCGCGTCGTGCCGGCCGCGCAGGCCTTTGTGAAAGCGTTCGAGCGGGCGCAAAAGCCGATCGCCGTGATCTGCCACGGTCCGTGGCTGATGGTGTCTGCTGGCCTAGTGCGCGGGCGCACGTTGACGAGCTGGCCGACCCTGCAGGACGACATCCGCAATGCCGGCGGCATGTGGGTGGACCGCGAAGTGGTGACCGACCGCAACTGGGTCAGCAGCCGCAAACCCGACGACCTGCCCGCCTTCAACCGCGCTTTCATCGAACTGCTGACGCAGCACGCCCATGTCTGAGCCCGGCGGGTAGACGGCGCACGGCGGGGTGCGGGATCGTTCCTATAATCGAACGACGTGTTCTGCCCTGTCGTGCCGGTTTGCCCAACCAGGAGACGCCATGCCCGCCGCCAAGCACCTCCCGCCCATGCTGCAGCATCTGACGCTGCCCGTGATCGGTTCGCCCATGTTCATCGTCAGCTATCCGGAGTTGGTGCTGGCGCAATGCAAGGCCGGCATCGTTGGAGCGTTTCCCGCGCTCAATGCGCGCCCAGCCGAGGTGCTGGACGACTGGCTCACGCAGATGAACGAGGATCTGGCGGCGTACCGCACCGCGCATCCGCAAGAAGTGGTTGGGCCGATCGCCGTCAATCAAATCGTGCACCACTCGAACGCGCGGCTGGAGCAGGACGTGGCCACCTGCGTCAAACACAAGGTGCCGATCTTCATCACCTCGCTGCGCGCGCCGGTCAAGGAAATCCTGGATGCCGTGCATAGCTACGGCGGCATCGTTCTGCACGACGTGATCAATTTGCGCCATGCCGAAAAGGCGCTGGAAGCCGGTGTCGACGGCCTGATCTTGGTGGCAGCGGGTGCGGGTGGGCATGCCGGCACGCTGTCGCCGTTTGCGCTGGTGGGTGAGGTGCGGCGCATCTTCGACGGGCCGATCGCGCTGTCGGGCGCCATTGCCACAGGCGATGCCATCCTGGCCGCGCAGGCCATGGGCGCGGACCTCGCCTACATCGGCACACGTTTTATCGCCAGTCAGGAGGCCCACGCCGCCGAAAGCTATAAGCAAGCCATCTTGCGCGCAGCCGCATCGGACATCGTCTACACCAACCTTTTTACGGGCGTGCACGGCAACTACATCCGCGAAAGCATCGAACTCGCAGGCCTGGACCCGGCCGCCTTGCCCGAGGCCGACAAATCCAAGATGAACTTTGGCGATGGCAGCTCGCGCGCCAAGGCCTGGAAAGACATCTGGGGTGCCGGCCAGGGTGTCGGGCAGATTGCCGATCTGCCGCCCGCAGCCGAAATCGTGGCGCGCCTGAAGGCCGAATATGACGCAGCCAAGTTGCGTCTTGCACTGCACCTGCGCCTCTAGACTCTGCCCGCCCCACAACTAGGCGTGCATGCCCCACTGCACTTGAATTGACTTGCGCTGGCCGCGCTTCTACATTCCAAAGATTCAAGATACGACATGCGCGGAGCCAGGGGATCGGCTACCGCCTAAGCGTATGCGCAAGCATCCTTGGGGGGATGTCCGACAGGCGTCTGCTTTCCTGTTGCGCGCACCGACGACAAAAGGAGAACAAGATGACGCACTGCCCTGCGCCCGCGCGCCCGCTTACCAAGCTGGCGGCCGTGGCGCTGAGCGTGGCGGCCTCGGCGCTTACCCTGAGCCTGACCGGCTGCTCCACCCAGAACGCCGCGACCACGGCCCCCATCGAACAGCGTCTGCCGCAGCCGAACGAAGCGCTCGTGCGCGCGGCCTATGTCTACGCGTTTCCGTTGATGGTGTCCGACGCGCTGGTGCAGACGACGTCTGCGCTGGCGCCTGCCGGTACGTTCATGCACCAGCGCACGCTAGACGACGAAGCCCTGCCCACCGGCGTGCGCGCCCGCGTGGACGTGCTCGCCAGCAGCGCGTTCGTCGATTTGCGTAACGGCCCGGTCGTCCTGAGCCTGCCCGACGCCGGGCGCCGACACCTCTGGGTGGCGCTGCACGACGGGTGGAACGACGTGTTCGAATCGCTCGGCAACCGCACCACCGGGGCACGTGCCGCGCACTACGCCATCACGCCGCCGGGTTGGGAGGGCACGCTGCCCACGGGCGTCAAGCAGATTGCCGCGCCGACCAGCCTCGTCTGGGTGGTGGCACGGACACAAGTGGCCGGCCCGCGCGACCTGACCGCCGCACGCCGCGTACAGGACCGCTACCGCATCACCCCGCTGGAGGCCTTCAGCAAGAGCACCCTGCGCGAGGCCGAAGCCGAAACCAAGGTCAACACGGACAAGGCCACCGACCTCGACGTCAGCCTGGATGCCGCGCGCCGCCGTGTCACCGCGCTGGATGCGAACAGCTACTTCACGCGCTTTGCTGAACTGCTCAAGGACAATCCGCCGCACGCGGCCGACTCCACGATGCTGCAATCGCTGCGTGATCTGGGCATCGTGCCTGGTGCGCCGTTCGACGCCAAAGCCGTGAGCGCCGCCAACCTGAAGGTGATGGAGGGTGGGGTGGCCGCCGCGCGCGAAACGCTGGCGCTGGCCGTCAAGCAGCCGCCCGTCACGCAGAATGGCTGGTTCATCCCGCGCATGGTCGGCGCGTACGGGCTGGATTACGCGCAGCGCGCCATCGTGGCGTGGAACGGCGGCGGCACCGACCTGCCGCAGGACATGCTCATCGCCACCGCCACGACCGACGCAAACGGCATGGTGCTGGACAGCACGCACCGCTACGTCCTGCATTTCGAGCGCAACCAACTCCCGCCCGAGAATGCCGGCTGGGCCGTCGCCGCCTTGTCCGCGGCTGGGCAACCGCGCCGCGCATCCGAACGCCCGGGCCTGCGCAACGTGCTGAGCGAAGCCGATCGCCCACGCCTGAACCGCGATGGCTCGCTCGACATCCTGATCCAGCGCGCTCCGCCCAAGGGCATGCGCAACAATTGGCTGCCGCCGCCCACCGGCCCGTTCCTGCTGCGCATGCAACTGACCTGGCCCAAGGAAGCGGCGCTCGATGCATCGTGGCTGCCGCCCGCCGTACAGCGCCGCGACACCCCAACCCAATAACCGCCGAGCCCGATCGCGCGACCCGGCCTCGGCCACACGCACCACGAGCTTGCCGAAGTTGCGTCCTTCGAGCAGGCCGATGAACGCGGCTGGGGCGTTCTCCAGCCCCGCGTCAACGCGATGGTCTCTGTCGTCTGGGCATGGCACGGCCCAGAGCAAGGCTCTTCGGGCCACGCCTCAATTTCCAGTTTACTAGATATAAATTTCCATTAAACTGGATGCCATGGACATCCACCAACGTATTGCCCAGCGCCTGCGCGAACTGCGCGACGCCCAGGGCCTCTCGCTCGACGCGCTGGCAGAACGCAGCCAGGTCAGCCGCTCGGCCATCTCCCTGATCGAGCGCGGCCAGAGCAGCCCGACCGCAGCGGTGCTGGATCGGCTCAGCTCCGCGCTGGGAGTGACGCTTGCCTCGCTGTTCGAAGACAGTGCAGCGCCGGCCGTGGAGCCTTCGCCGGTATCACGCGCGGCGGAGCAGCCGGAGTGGACCGACCCCGCCTCCGGTTACGTGCGCCGCAACCTGTCGCCCGCGGCGCGTTCGCCCTTGCAGCTTGTTGAGGTGCACTTTCCGCCCGGCGAGCGCGTGGCCTACGACACCGGCGCGCGCGATGCCGAAATCCACCAGCAGGTGTGGATCATCGAAGGCACGATGGAAATGACCGTGGGCGATGCTCACTGGCGCCTCAATGCCGGCGATTGCCTGACCATGCGGCTGGACTGCCCGATCGTCTATCACAACCCCACGCGGCGGCCGGCCCGCTACCTCGTCGCACTGACAACCGTGTCCGCTGCCCACTGGAGGCCCTGATGATCGAAACCCTGACCATCCGGCGCGTGGGCGCCAACGAGGCAAGCGCGTACGTCGACGCGTTGGCCGATGTGCTGATCGATTGCGTGGAAGGCGGCGCGTCGGTGAGCTTCATGTGGCCGCTGTCTCGCGACAAGGCGCAGGCGTTCTGGCGCAACGTTGCCGAAGGCGTGGCGCGCGGCGAGCGCGCCCTGCTGATTGCCGAAGATGCGGCGGGCGACATCCTGGGCACCGTGCAACTGGTGCTCGCGCAGCCGGAAAACCAGCCGCACCGCGCAGACGTCGCCAAGATGCTCGTGCACCGCCGCGCGCGTAGGAAGGGCGTGGCGCAGCGGTTGATGGCCGCCATCGAAGAGGAAGCGCGCACCGAGGGCAAGACGGTACTCGTGCTCGACACCGTGACGGGCGGCGATGCCGAGCGGCTATACGCACGCGCAGGCTGGCAGCGCGTGGGCGTGGTGCCCAACTACGCCCTGATGCCCGACGGCGCGCTCTGCGGGACGACGTTCTTCTGCAAGCAGTTGAGCGCCGCAGATTAAATCGTCAACGTGCCGCGGCCGATTTCGATCACGCGGCCACCGACGTGGATCGTGCCGTCGGCATCCACACGCAGCGTCAGGTGGCAGGGGCGACCCACTGCAGCGCCCTGCTCGATGCGGTAGCTTGTCGGCAAGGCATGGCCCGTCGCGCGCAGCCAGCCGCCCAGGTTGGCACACGCCGAGCCGGTGCCCGGGTCCTCCCACAGGCCGGTGCCGTACTCGAAGAAGAAGCGCGAAACCACCGGATCGCTGCTGCCGGGCGCGGGCATGGTGAAAACGTAGGCGTTGCGCCCGTCATTGCGGCTGCGCGGCCAGGCATCGAAGGCTGAAGGGTCGGGCCGGGCGCGCTCCACATCGGCGCGCGTCTTGACCGGCACCATCAGTTGCTCGATGCCTGCGTCGACCCACAGCGGCGGGCCTGCCAGCGCATCGGCATCCAACCCCAGCATGCCGGCGATGGCCGGGTCCGCCTCGCGCGTGCTGAGAGCACCGGAGCGCGGCGGCACGAGCGACCACCCCTCGTCCTGCGCCGTCAGCGACACGATGCCCGACTGGCAACGCAGCGTCAGTTCATTGCCCGGGCCATACAGCTCGCGCACCACCTGCGCGGTCCCCAGCGATGGGTGACCGGCAAACGGCATCTCGTAATCGGGCGTGAAGATGCGGAAACGCGCCGTGGCGCCATCCGTGTCGTCGGGGAAGATGAAGGTGATCTCGGACAGGTTGAACTGGCGTCCGATGGCCTGCATCGTGGCGTCGTCCAGGCCTCGCCCGTCTTCAAAGACGGCGAGCTGGTTGCCGCCGAACGTGGATTCGGCAAAGACGTTGAGCAGGCGGAAGGCGTAGCGCGGCATGATGGCGTCCGGAGTGTGGGGAAGAAAAAAGCGGTGTGGCGATACGTCATCATCGACGCATCCCCACACCGCCTCCATGCACACTTGCGGACAGTTCGCGCGAATCCGGCCTGACAGTTGGCGGACAGCGCGAATGCCGTGAAAGATCGCCGCTGACTTACTTGCGATAGTCGTACACGCCGCGGCCGGTCTTGCGGCCCAGGTAGCCGGCGGCCACCATTTCGCGCATCAGCATGGCCGGGCGGTACTTCGGGTCAGCAAACTCGGTGTACAGCACTTCCATCACGGCGAGCATGGTGTCCAGGCCGATCATGTCGGCCAGCGCCAGCGGCCCGATCGGGTGGTTGCAGCCGAGCTTCATGCCTTCATCGATCTCTTCCGGCGAGGCCAGACCCTCGCCCAGCACGCAGAACGCCTCGTTGATCATCGGGCACAGGATGCGGTTGACGACAAAACCCGGGCTGTTCTTGACCGTGATGGGCGTCTTGCCGAGCTGCTTGGCCAGCGCTTCCACCGCCGCATGCGTGGCATCGCTCGTCTGCAGGCCTCGGATGACTTCCACCAGCGCCATCATCGGCACCGGGTTGAAGAAGTGCATGCCGATGAAGCGGCTTGCGTCTTGCAGCACGGCGGCCAGCTTGGTAATCGAGATCGACGAGGTGTTCGACGCCACGATCGCGTGCGGCGCGGCGGCAGCTTCGAGCTGCTTGAGAATCTTCACCTTCAGGTCGAAGTTCTCGGTGGCGGCCTCGATGACGAGGTCGGCGCGCTTGAGGTCGTCGTACGAAGTCGAGCCCTGAATGCGTGCGAGCGCGGCAGCCTTGTCGGCTTCGGTCAGCTTTTCCTTCTTGATGAGGCGGTCCAGGCTGCCGGCCACCGTGGCAATGCCTTTCTGCACGGCGGCATCGCTGATGTCCACCATCACCACATCCAGCCCAACCACGGCGCACGCTTGCGCAATGCCGTTGCCCATTGTTCCGGCACCGACGATGCCGACGACTTGAATTGCCATGAACTGCTCCTCGTTTGGTATTGGAATGCGAGATGAAATGAAACAGATTGCAGAGGATAAACGACGCGGCGATGCACAGAAAAGCCTTGCTGACGGTAACGTCACATTCCACCGGATCGCCGTATGATGGCCGGCGTCGCGCCGCTCTTTCCTCTCAGGCGCAAGGACGCTGGAAATGGACCGTTTTCTCAGTATTGAAGCCTTCGTGCGCGTGGCAGAAACGCGCAGCTTTGCCGAGGCCGCACGCCAGTTGGGCGTGACCAACTCGGTGGTCACCAACCGCGTGCAGCAACTGGAGCGCTTTATTGAAGCGCCGCTGTTTCACCGCAGCACCCGGCACGTGCGCTTGTCCGAAGTGGGCGAGACCTACTACAAGCAATGCGCCGAAGCCGTCTGCATGCTGACGGACCTCACCGACCAGATGCGCGGCCTGCGTGCCACGCCCGCCGGCAAATTGCGCATCCGCATGCTGCCGGGTTACGCGCTCAGCCATTTTGCCGAGCCGCTGGCGAGGTTCGGTGCGCAGTACCCCGATATCCAGCTCGACGTGGTGGTCGACGACAGCGTGGTCGACCCGATTGCCGAGGGGTTCGACGTGGTGTTCCAGATTTTCCCGCCCATCAACGATTCGCTGATCGAGCGGCGCCTGTTTCCGCTGCGGCGCATGTTCTGCGCCACACCCGCGTACGTGGAGGAATACGGCATGCCGCAGCAACCCGCCGATCTGCTGCAGCATTCGCTGGCGCTGTACTCCGGTTACCCGACGCGCAAGCGCTGGGAGTTCTCGCGCAACGGCGAAACCCTGCCCGCGATGGACCTGCCCGAGCAGGTGCGCTCCAACTCCGTGCATCTGCTGCGCGACTACGCTCTCGCCAGCGCCGGCATCGCCTGCCTGCCCACCCTCGTCATCAGCGACGATCTGGTCGCCGGCCGCCTCGTGCCCGTGCTGGCCGACTACGACCTCACACCGCTGCACTTCTCGGCCGTGTATCCGGCGACGCAGCGCCAGGCAGTCAAGGTGTGCGCACTGATCGATTGTCTTACCAGCCACCATGCCGGCGAGCTGGCTTGGGACAAGCCCTTGCTCGAGCGCGGCTGGATCCGCTGACGTCCGCTGACGGCCACGCGCGTCGAATCCCACGACCGGCGCGCGTGTCCAGGGTACCGACGGCATGTTTCGGGAAGTCGCGACGATTGTTCGGCAATCGCAAAAACTGCACTCGCCGATTGGGGCGTTGCGCCCGGAACGCAACTTCCTATCATGGATGGGCCGTTGATCGCGCCGCGCCGATGCGGCGTCAGGTCTGCAGCATCCCCCCTCGCATCTCCTATCGGAAACTGGATACGGCCATGAATCCCAAGCTGGAAGTCCTTACCCCGCAGAACTGTCAACTGATCTTCATCGACCACCAGCCGCAAATGGCCTTCGGCGTGCAGTCGATCGATCGCCAGGTCCTGAAGAACAACACCGTCGGCCTTGCCAAGGCTGCGAAGATCTTCAACATCCCCACCACCATTACCACCGTCGAGTCGCAGAGCTTTTCGGGCTACACCTATCCCGAGCTGCTCGATGTGTTTCCGGATCAGCAACTGCTTGAACGCACCTCGATGAACTCCTGGGACGACCAGAAGGTGCGCGATGCCCTGGCAAAGAACAACCGCAAGAAGGTGGTTGTCTCCGGCTTGTGGACGGAAGTGTGCAACTGCACCTTCGCGCTGTCGGCCATGCACGATGCCGACTACGAGATCTACATGGTCGCCGACGCATCCGGCGGCACCTCGAAGGAGGCGCACGACTACGCCATGCAGCGCATGATCCAGGCCGGCGTGGTGCCCGTGACGTGGCAACAGGTGCTGCTGGAATGGCAGCGTGACTGGGCCCACCGCGACACGTATGACGCCGTCATGAAGCTGGTGAAGGAGCACTCCGGCGCCTACGGCATGGGCGTGGACTATGCCTACACGATGGTGCACAAGGCCCCGCAACGCACGGCCACGCCGCACGAGGCGCTGGCACCCGTGGCGGCCAACTGATCGCGCTGCCCCATACAAAAGAAGACGCTGCACCAGCCGGGCGACGCATGCGCAATCGCATGTGCCGCCCTGTCGCCCATTCAATCAGCCACCACCCTCTCTCTCATTCCCATGCAAACGATTACCACCCAAGACGGTACGCGCATCTTTTACAAGGACTGGGGCAGCGGCAAGCCCGTCGTCTTCTCACACGGCTGGCCGCTCAATGCCGACGCGTGGGACGCGCAGATGCTGTTTCTCGTGCAGAAGGGTTTTCGTGTCATCGCGCATGACCGGCGCGGCCATGGCCGTTCCGACCAGCCGTCGCAAGGCAACGACATGGATACCTACGCCGATGACCTGGCTGCGCTGCTCGACGCGCTCGACATCCAGGGCGCCACGCTGGTGGGCCACTCCACAGGCGGTGGAGAAGTCGCGCACTACATCGGCCGGCATGGCACCAAGCGTGTCGCCCGCGCCGTGCTGATCGGCGCGGTGCCGCCCATCATGCTCAAGACGGCCTCCAATCCGAATGGCTTGCCGATGGACGTGTTCGACGGCATCCGCAAGGGTGTGACCGACAACCGCTCGCAGTTCTACCGCGATCTCGCCACGCCGTTCTTCGGCTTCAACCGGCCGGGCGCGAAGGTCTCGCAGGGCACCATCGATGCCTTCTGGGCGCAGGGCATGACGGGCGGCATTCACGGCCAGTATTTGTGCATCAAGGAATTCTCGGAGGTCGACTACACCGAAGACCTGAAGAAGATCGACGTGCCGGTGCTGTTCCTGCATGGCGACGATGACCAGATCGTGCCGATCGACGATTCGGCCAAGCTGGGCGTGGAGCTGGTGAAGAACGGCACGCTCAAGGTCTATCCGGGCGGCTCGCACGGCATGTGCGTGACCGAGGCGGACAAGGTCAACGCGGACCTGCTGGCCTTCCTCAGCACCTGATCGGCACGGGCGGCGCCGTTTGCTGGCGCCGCCCTTGGCATCCTGGAGCCTTCCTCGTGAAGCCCTACCTCATCTCCATTGGCGTCGGCATGCTGGTCGGCGTGATTTATGCGCTGCTGCACGTCCGGTCACCCGCGCCACCGGCAATTGCGCTGGTCGGGCTGCTCGGCATGCTGATCGGCGAACAGGTCGTGCCGGCTGCGCAGCGCCTGTTGGCCGGCGAGCCGATCACCATGGCGTGGTTCCGCCACGAGTGCGTGCCGAAGATCAACGGCGCACCGCCCCAGGTGCCACCCGCGGCGCAACCAACAGACCTGGCCGCCACTGGCGGCTCCGGCAGCACCGGCGGCACCACGCCGCGCAACCCGAGCTGACGCCATGACACGCCTTTCGCTCGAACCCTCGCACGCTGCGGCCCCTGCCGATACCGCCCCGAACGTTGCACTTCATGCCGGCCTGCTGTTCCTGCGCGTCACCGGCAGCGCCCTGCTGATTGCCGTGCATGGGTTGCCCAAGGTGCTGCACTACAGCCAAGAGCTCACGCGCATTGAAGACCCGTTCCACATGGGCGCCGCACCCACGCTGCTCCTCGCCATCCTGTCGGAAACGCTGTGTCCGTTGCTGATTGCGCTCGGCGTGCTCACGCGGCTGGCATGTCTGCCCATCATCGCCACGTTGCTGGTGGCCATGCTGGTGGTGCATCCGGACTGGTCGCTTGCCGATGGACAGTTCGGATGGATGCTGCTGATCATCTTCACCACCGTCCTGATTGCCGGACCCGGACGTTTTTCGATCTTCCCCAAATACTGACGCAATGACCGCCGACCTCATCCTGCACAACGGCCGCATCCACACGGTCGACCGCGAACGCCCCACCGCGAGCGCCATTGCCGTGCGTGACGGCCGCTTTGTTGCCGTGGGCGACGACGCCGCCGTGATGGCCCAGCGCGGCGCCTCCACGCAGGTCATCGACCTGCGCGGGCGCACCGTCATCCCCGGCCTGAACGATTCGCACCTGCACCTGATTCGGGGCGGGCTGAACTACAACCTCGAGTTGCGCTGGGAAGGCGTGCCATCCCTGGCCGACGCGATGCGCATGCTCAAGGAGCAAGCTGCGCGCACGCCGTCGCCGCAATGGGTGCGCGTGGTGGGCGGGTGGACGGAATTCCAGTTTGCCGAGCGCCGCATGCCCACGCTGGAAGAGCTGAACCAGGCCGCGCCCGACACGCCCGTGTTCGTGCTGCACCTGTACGACCGCGCGTTGCTCAACCGCGCGGCGCTGCGCCAGGTCGGCTACACCAAGGACACGCCGAACCCGCCGGGCGGCGAGATCCAGCGCGACGCGTCCGGCGAGCCCACCGGCATGCTGATCGCCAAGCCCAACGCGATGATCCTGTACGCGACGCTCGCCAAGGGGCCGAAGCTGCCACCGGAATACCAGGTCAACTCCACGCGCCAGTTCATGCGCGAGCTGAACCGCCTGGGCGTGACGAGTGCCATCGACGCAGGCGGGGGCTTTCAGAACTACCCGGACGACTACGAAGTCATCCGCGAGCTATCCGCGCAGAACCAGCTCACCATCCGCATCGCGTACAACCTCTTCACGCAGAAGCCGAAAGAGGAGCTGGCCGACTTCAAGAACTGGACCGGCAGCGTGCAATACCGCCAGGGCGATGATTTCTTCCGCCACAACGGCGCGGGCGAAATGCTCGTCTTCTCCGCGGCCGACTTTGAAGACTTCCTGCAACCGCGCCCCGACCTGCCCGAGACGATGGAGCAGGAGCTGGAAACCGTGGTGCGCCACCTCGTCGCGCAGCGCTGGCCGTTCCGGCTGCACGCGACCTACGACGAATCGATCTCGCGCATGCTCGATGTGTTCGAGCGCGTGAACCGCGACATTCCGTTCAACGGCCTGCCGTGGTTCTTCGACCATGCGGAGACGATTTCCCCGAAGAACATCGAGCGCGTGCGCGCACTGGGCGGCGGCATCGCCATTCAGGACCGCATGGCCTTCCAGGGCGAATACTTTGTCGACCGCTACGGCGCAGCCGCTGCCGAGCAGACACCGCCCATCAAGCGCATGCTGGCCGAAGGCGTGCCCGTGGGCGCCGGCACCGACGCCACGCGCGTGTCGAGCTACAACCCGTGGACGTCGCTGTACTGGCTGGCGAGCGGGCGCACGGTGGGCGGCATGGCGCTGTATCCGGAGGGGCTGCCGCGCGAAGTGGCGCTGGAGCTGTACACGCACGGCAGCGCGTGGTTCTCGGCAGACCAGGGCAACAAGGGGCAGATCAAGGTCGGGCAACTCGCTGATCTGGCAGCGTTGTCGGCCGATTTCTTCAGCGTGCCCGAGGCCGATATCAAGACCATCGAATCGGTGCTAACGGTGGTGGGCGGTCGCATCGTCTACGGGGCAGCGGAGTTTGCCGAGTTCGGCCCGCCGCCCATTCCGGTGCTGCCGGAGTGGTCGCCCGTGGCGCGCGTGCCCGGGCACTGGCGGCCTGCTGCGCCCATGCAGCAGCAGGTGCATCAGTGCGTCGGTTCATGTTCGGTGCACGGCCACGCGCACCAGAAAGCGCGCACGGCTAATGTGCCGACCACCGACTTCCGCGGTTTCTGGGGCGCCTTCGGGTGTTCGTGCTTTGCCTTCTGAAACGGTAACGACGGCGACGTCCGCGCCAGCGTCGGCACGTTTCCTGATCGCACAGGGAACGCTGCTGGCGTTCGTCGCCGGCTATGTGGATGTGGTCGGCTTTGCGGCGTTGTTTGGACTATTCACCGCGCATGTCACCGGCAACTTCGTGATGATCGGCCTGGAGCTGGCGGGCTCCGGACAAGGCGTGCTCGCCAAGCTGCTGGCGCTGCCGATGTTCGTGGTGGCCGTGGCGGCGACCAAACTCGCCGTGACGGCGCTCACGCGGCGCGGTGTGGCGCCGCTGCGGCCGCTGCTGCTTGTGCAGGCCGTTCTGCTGCTGGCCTTCATGGCGGCGGGGCTGCTGGCGCTGCCGATTCAATCGGCCGATGCACCGGCCACGATCGTTGTCGGGCTGATCGGCGTCGCGGCGATGGGCGTACAGAACGCCAAGGCGCGCATCGTGCTGTCGGAGCACGCACCCACCACGATCATGACCGGCAACACGACGCAGATCGTGATTGACGTGGTGGAACTGCTGTCGCCAGGTGGTACGCAGAAAGATGTTGCACGCACGCGATTGCGCAAGATGGTGCCGCCGCTTGCCGGCTTTGCCGTCGGGGCGGTGCTCGGCGCGCTGGCGTTTGCAACGCTGTCGTTCTGGTGTGTGTTACCGCCCGCGGGCATCCTCGTGACCCTGGCCGTCATGCAGCGCTAGGCCAGCGCCCCGTCAGACCTTGACGCGGCGAAACAGCTTGGAGAAATCGATCGACTCCACCTGCCGGGGCTCAAGCTCCAGCGCAGCGATGTATTCGCCTAGGTGTTCGCCCATCAGCCGCGCGGCGCGCTCGCCGTCGCGGCGCTCCACCGCATCGAGAATGGCCAGGTGTTCGTCGTGGCCGCAACTCGGCCGCGCGGGGGATTCATAGAGCCCGATCAGCAGCGAGGTGCGTGCCACCAGCGTGCGCAGCATCGCCGTGATGATGGGGTTGCCATTCGCCTCGGCCAGTTGGATATGGAAGTCGCCCGAGAGGCGGATCCAATCGCGCCAGTTGCCGGATTCACGGCTGGCGTGTTCGGCAGCCGCCAGTGCACGCAGCTCGGTGAGTTGCTCCGCCGTCGCGTGCTGCGCCAGTTCGCGTACCGAGCCGGTTTCCAGAATCAACCGCGCACCAAAGACCTGGCGAGCTTCCGTCGCGTCATGCACGGCAATCGTCGCGCCGCGGTTGGGCTGCAGCTCGACCACGCCCTCATGCGCCAGTTTCACCAGCACCCGGCGCAATGTCCCCCGCGTAATTCCAAAGGCCTTGCATAGCTGCGCCTCGACCAGACGGGTGCCGGGCGGCAGCTTCTGTTCGAGGATGGCGTCGTACACCGCGTCCGAAATGCGGGCGTCGACTTCGGCGTTGTTGCGGCGTGGCTGGGAGGTCGGAGGGGTCGTGGGCTCTGGCATCTCGCCATTCTAATCGAGCAAACACCGCTTGGATTGTGCACAAAACCGATGCCCAATCTGGCGGCGTTGGTGCGACACCCTCAAGAAACCTCCCCATGTTTTTGGCGTTCTTGCACCAGAAGCAAGCGAAAACCGCCAATTTTGCTTGGCACGGTTACTGCATGTAGACAAGCGTGATTGTGCACAATCCAAACAAAGCTTGTACTCAACATAGACGCAATGCCGGGAGCGGCCACGCAATGCGGTCGCGCCAATTCATTTAGGGGATCACCTGTCATGAGCACCACCACCAAGCTGGGCGCTGCCGCCCTGGCATTCGGGCTGTCTGGCGTCGCTGCTGCGCAGTCGAGCGTGACACTCTCAGGCGTCATCGATACCGGCGTGAGCTGGACCAACCATGCCGGCAACGGCTCGCAAAGTCTGACCGGCGTGTCGGACAGCATCCTGGGCGTGTCCAACTTCGGGCTGAGCGGCAAGGAAGACCTGGGTGGCGGTGTGAATGCGCTGTTCAACCTGCAGGCCGGCTTCAACCCGAGCAACGGGCGCATGTCGTCCAACGGCACGCTGTTCTCGCGCAATTCGTATGTCGGGCTGAGTTCGTCGTCGGGCACGCTCACGGCCGGCAAGCAATGGAACTTCAACGACGACTGGCTGGTGGGCAGCGTCTTCAAGGGCGGCTACAACTCGGGCTCGATCTTCAAGTTCAGCGAGTTCGACGCCGTCAGCGAGATCTACAACAACACCGTCAAGTACGTGTCGCCCACGCTGGGCGGCGCGCAGTTCGGTGCGATGTACGGCTTTGGCGAAGCGGCCGGCTCGATCTCGCAGGGTTCGCTGTTCAACCTCGCAGGGCGCTATAGCGCCGGCCCGCTGTACCTTGCCGCCAGCTACGACCAGGAGCGCGATGGCAGCGGCACGGGCTCGCTCTACAAGCTGATCACCGTGGGCGGCAGCTACACGTTTGGGGCGACCAAGCTGCGGCTCGGTGCGGCGCGCGCCGATGTGGGCGGCACGGGCGCGTTCCAGTCGATTCCCAGCATGTCGGCGCGCAAGGCGTACGCGGTGGAAGGCGGCGTCGATTACGCCTTCACCACGGCCTTTACCGGCTCGGCCGATGTGCTGTACCGCCGTAACACGACGCTGTCGAACAGCTCGATGGTCTACCGGCTGCTGGGCCTGTACAGCCTGTCGAAGCGCACCACGCTGGTAGCCAACGTGGCGTATCTGAAGAACTCGTCGAGCGCGACGGAAGCGCTGGTCAATACCTCGTCGGGCGCCATCGGCGGCGGCGTGCCGGGCACGAGCCAGACCTCGGTGGCGCTGGGCGTGCGTCACACCTTCTGACCCGCGCGAAGCCGGCCGCGCCACCTGCCCCGGTATGTGGCGCGGCTGCCCGCAGATGCGGCCACACGCACCAGAACGACGCATGCCAAGCGCGCTCGCGCCGAAATTTCCGCGCGCAGACAGGCACACCTATTGCACCAACCCGACATGACCCGCGCACCCACCGCCCCCGCCGACTCCCTCGAACTCGTTGCGCTGACCAAGCGTTACGCACATGACGCCGTGGCCGTCGACGCCATCAACCTGCGCGTGCCGGCCGGCAGCTATTGCTGCTTGCTGGGCCCGTCGGGCTGCGGTAAATCGTCAACGCTGCGCATGATTGCCGGCCATGAGCATGTGAGCGACGGCGACATCCTGCTGGGCCATCGCAACATCACCAACCTGCCGGCGGCCTCGCGCGGCACGGCCATGATGTTCCAGAGCTACGCGCTGTTTCCTCACTTGAGCGCGCTCGAGAACGTGGCCTTCAGCCTGAAGATGCGCGGTATCAACGCACGCGAACGGCGCCAGCGCGCGCACGCCCTGCTGGAGCGCGTGGCGATGGGCCACCTGGCGCAGCGTCGGCCGGGCGAGCTGTCGGGCGGCCAGCAGCAACGCGTGGCGCTGGCGCGTGCGCTGATCATGGAGCCGCGCGTGCTGCTGCTGGACGAACCACTCTCTGCGCTGGACCCGTTCCTGCGCACACAGATGCGTGCCGAATTGCGGCGCTGGCAGCAGGAACTTGGCTTGACCTTCGTGCACGTCACACACTCGCAGGAAGAAGCGATGGCGCTGGCCGACCAGATGGTCGTGATGAACCACGGCCGCATCGAACAGGCCGGCAGCCCGCGCGAGGTCTACAACCAGCCGGCCACTGCGTTTGTCGCGACCTTCATCGGCGGACACAACCTGCTGGAAGACGCGCATGGGCCGGTAGCGGTGCGCATCGACCGCATGGCCTTGCATGCCGATGAATCCACAGCCGGAGATCGCCCCCGCGTGCGCGGCCGCATCTGCGACATCGAATATCAGGGCACACATGTGCTGGTGAGCGTGGAAGGCGTGGTGCTCTCGCCCTCGCAACGCGTGACGGTGAGCCTGCCCGAAACGGACACCGCCATCGCACACCTGGCGTTGCATCAGCCCATCTGGGCCTCGTGGGATGCCGCACAGGCCCACCGCTTACCGGGCCCGCCAGCGGCCTGACAAACCGGCTCAACCATTCCAATCCGCAGCCTGACGGCTTCAGGCGCTGCCTTCACCTTCCTATCAGGGGTTGCAACATGTCTGACGATTCCAACGACTTCAAGGCCGCCCGCCGCACTGCACTCAAAGGCATGGCTGCCATTCTGGCCACCGGCGTCGTACCCGCGATCCACGCGCAGGAAAAACTGACGCTGCGCTACCTCGGCACGGCGGTCAACCAGGACAAGCTGATCGCCGAGAAATTCGAAGCCGACACCGGCATCCGCGTGCAATACGTGGCCGTGACCACTGACGAGATCACCAAGCGCGCCGTGACCGCGCCGAGCAGCTTCGACCTGATCGACACGGAGTATTTCTCGCTCAAGAAGATCGTGCCGACGGGCAACCTGCTGGGCATCGATGCGCGCCGCATCAAGAACGCCGACAAGATCACGTCGCTGTTCACCAAGGGCGAGGTGGCGGGCAAGAAGGTGGGCGACCAGGGCACCGCGCCCAAGAAGGTCATGTACCTGCCGGGCGCCAATGCGACCACGTTTGCGACCTCGCCCACGCAGTTCATGACGCTGATCCCAACCGTGTACAACGCCGACACGCTGGGCATCCGCCCCGACCTCATCAAGCGCCCCATCAACTCGTGGGCCGAGCTGCTGAACCCCGAATTCAAGGGGCGTGCGTCGATCCTGAACATCCCTTCCATCGGCATCATGGACGCGGCGATGGTGGTGGAAGCCAAGGGCCTGCACAAGTACGCCGACAAGGGCAACATGACCCGCGCCGAGATCGACCTGACCATCAAGACGCTGATCGAAGCCAAGAAGGCCGGCCAGTTCCGCGCGCTGTGGAAGGACTTCAACGAAAGCGTGAATTTGATGTCTTCGGGCGAGGTGGTGATCCAGTCGATGTGGAGCCCGGCGGTGACGGCCGTGCGCAGCAAGGGCATCGACTGCACGTTCCAGCCGCTCAAGGAAGGCTATCGCGCGTGGGCAGCAGGCTTTGGCATTCCGAAGACGGTGTCTGGCAAGAAGCTCGATGCGGCGTATGAATTCATCAACTGGTTCCTCGACGGCTGGGCCGGTGCGTACCTGAACCGCCAGGGCTACTACAGCGCCGTGCTGGAAACGGCCAGGGCCAAGATGGAGCCGTACGAGTGGGCTTACTGGATGGAAGGCAAACCCGCTGCCAAGGACATCAAGAGCCCGCACGGCGATGTGCTGGCCAAGGCCGGCAGCGTGCGCGACGGCGGCAGCTACGAACAGCGCATGGGCGGCATCGCCTGCTGGAACGCAGTCATGGACGAAAACGAGTACATGGTCCGCAAGTGGAACGAGTTTGTCGCCGCTTGACGCCCCTCAGCACGTCGCCATCGTCATGACACCCTCTACGCCGTCTACGCCGTCCACTCCACCCGCCGCCGGCGCCCTGCGTCCGGGCTTGCAGGCGCTGCCGTTTGCGGCGGTCTTTGTCGTGTTCTTTCTGATCCCGCTGGGGCTGGTCGCAATGGTCAGCTTCTGGGATTTCAACGAGTACGCGCTGCTGCCGACCTTCACCTTGCGCAACTACGCCAAGCTGTGGGAAGGCTGCGGCCATCTCAATGAATACGGCGATCTGTGCGTGACGGCGTCGACGTACCTGTCGACGCTGCGCTTTGCGCTCGGCACCTGGGCGCTGACGCTGGTGCTGGGTTTTGCGCTGGCGTACTTCCTGGCGTTCCACGTGCGCTCGGCTGCGGTGCAAACGCTGCTGTTCGTGATCTGCACGGTGCCGTTCTGGACCTCCAACGTGATCCGCATGATTTCGTGGATTCCGCTGCTGGGCCGCAACGGCCTCGTCAACCAGACGCTGCAGGCCATGCACCTGACCGGGCAGCCGCAGGACTGGCTGCTGTATTCGAATTTCTCGGTGCTGCTGGCCTACGTGCATCTGTACACCATGTTCATGATCGTGCCGATCTTCAATTCGATGATGCGCATCGACCGCGCGTTGCTCGAAGCCGCGCGCGATGCCGGCGCCAGCGCCTGGCAAACGCTGTGGCACGTGATCGTGCCGCTGTCGCGCAGCGGCATCCTGATCGGCTCCATCTTCATCCTCACCATCGTGATGGGCGATTTCGTGACCGTGGGCGTGATGGGCGGCCAGCAGATCGCCTCCGTCGGCAAGATGATCCAGGTGCAGACGTCGTACCTGCAGTTTCCGCTGGCGGCAGCCAACGCCGTGGTGCTGCTGCTGACGGTGCTGATGATCATCTGGGGCCTGACCCGCGTGGTCGACATCCGCAAGGAGCTTTGACATGCGCGCCCGCTTTCGTGAACCACGCGCACCCGGCTTCTGGCCGCTGGCGTGCCTCTTCGCGCTGTTTGTGCTGTTCCTGTACGGGCCGATGCTGACGATCTTCGCGCTCAGCTTCCAGGGCCCGGACGGCGGCCTGACATTTCCGATGAATGGGCTGTCGCTGCACTGGTATCGACAGCTTGCCGAAGGCCTGGGCGTGGTCGACATCGGCGCGGCATTCCGACGCTCGCTCGCGCTGGGCGCGGTCGTGATGGCGCTGACCATGGGGCTCTCGCTGCTGGCCGCGTTGGCTTTCCGGAAGCGGCTGCGCGGCGGTGGTGCGCTGTTCTACGTCACGGTGGCCAGCCTGATCATGCCGTCGATCGTGGTGTCGCTCGGCATCGGCCTGCAGTTCCGGCTGATCGACACGGGCATCAAGGCGTTGCTCACCGCGTTGGGCATGGGCGATCAGGCCGACAGCTTTGGATCGTCGCTTGGCCTCTGGACATCCGCACTCGGCGCGCACCTCACGTGGACGCTGCCCTTCGGGCTGCTGATCATGTTCGCCGTCTTCAACCGTTTCAATCCGGCCTACGAAGAAGCCGCACGCGACCTCGGGGCCACGCCCTGGCAGACCTTCCGGCACGTCGTGCTGCCGCTGATCGCGCCGTCGCTCATCGGTGTGGGCATGTTCGGCTTCACGCTGAGCTGGGATGAAATCGCACGCACCTCGCAGGCAATCGGCGACGTCAACACGCTGCCGCTCGAACTGCAAGGATTGACCACCACCGTGACGACGCCGTCCATCTACGCGCTGGGCACGCTCACCACCGTGGTGTCGTTCGTGGTGATGGGGCTGACGATGCTGGCCATTGTTCGACTGCGCCGCCGCCAGAGCGCCGGGCGGGTTGACTGAACCATTGACTGAACGCGCGCCAATGACCCTCGCTACGGAATCGGCCGCGCCGCGCCGGCTGCTGCTGATCAACCCGAATACCACGGGCGCGCTCACACAGACCATCACGCGCTTCGTGCAGGCCGCATTGCCCAGCGATGTCGTTGTGGAATCTGTCACCGCGCGCTTTGGCGCGCCCTATATCGCAACCGAGGTCGGCTACGCAGTCGCCGCGCACGCCGCGCTCGACGCGTGGACGAGGGCGCAACAGCCCGCACCCGACGCCGCCATCATCGGCTGCTTTGGCGACCCTGGGCTCTTCGCGCTGCGCGAGGTGGCGCCGTGCCCCGTCACCGGCCTTGCGGAAGCCGCGTTGATGGAAGCGGCCACGTACGGCACTTGCGCTGTCATCACGGGAGGCCATGCGTGGGGCCCGATCCTGGAGCGCTTGCTGCCCACGCTTGAAGGCGGCCACACCGTGCGCGACATCCATACCGTCGAACTCGACGGGGCTGCGCTATACGCCGCGCCGGATGCGGCAGAACAGATCTTGATTGGCGCCTGCACGACCGTCCTGCGACGCCAGCCCGTGGACGCGATCGTTCTAGGCGGCGCGGGATTGGCGGGCCTTGCTCAGAAGCTGCAGGCGCACGTGCCCGTACCCCTAATCGACAGCGTGACGGCGGCAGCGCGGCAGGTGTGGCGTGCCCCGCGCGGTGGGCATGGCGCGCTGCCGGCATGGATTGCGCCCGCCACGCACGCTTGAACCTGAGGCGAGCTACATGTTGCGCCGGTACTGCCCGCCCACCTCGAACAACGCATGCGTAATCTGCCCGAGCGAGCAGACGCGCACCGCATCCATCAGCACCGCAAACACGTTCTGATCGTCAATCACCGCGCGCTGCAGGCGCTGCAGCATGGCCGGGCCCTCCCCGGCATGCCGTGCATGAAAATCCTGCAGCCGCGCGAGTTGGCTCTGCTTCTCCTCTTCGCTTGAGCGCGCCAGCTCAATGTGCGGCGGCACCACGCTCTCGGCGTCCGGATTGCGGAACGTATTCACGCCGATGATCGGCAGCGAGCCATCGTGCTTGCGCTGCTCATACAGCATCGACTCTTCCTGGATCTTGCCGCGCTGGTAACCGGTTTCCATCGCGCCAAGCACGCCGCCGCGCTCGGCAATGCGCTCGAACTCCTGCAGCACCGCTTCTTCCACGAGGTCCGTCAGTTCATCGATGATGAAGCTGCCCTGGTTCGGGTTCTCACACTTGGCCAGGCCCCACTCGCGGTTGATGATGAGCTGGATGGCCAGCGCGCGCCGCACAGATTCGGCCGTCGGCGTGGTGATCGCCTCGTCGTAAGCATTCGTGTGCAGGCTATTGCAGTTGTCGTAGATGGCGATCAGCGCCTGCAGCGTCGTGCGGATGTCGTTGAAGGCGATCTCCTGCGCGTGCAATGACCGGCCTGACGTTTGCACGTGGTACTTCAGCTTCTGGCTGCGCTCGTTTGCGCCGTACTTGTCACGCAGCGTCACCGCCCAGATGCGACGCGCGACGCGGCCGAGCACGCTGTACTCCGGGTCCATCCCGTTGGAAAAGAAGAACGAGAGATTCGGCGCGAAGTCATCGATATGCATGCCGCGCGCGAGGTACGCCTCCACATACGTGAAGCCGTTGGCCAGCGTGAAGGCGAGTTGCGAGATCGGGTTCGCGCCCGCCTCGGCGATGTGGTAGCCCGAGATCGACACCGAGTAGAAATTGCGCACCTGGTGGTGCACGAAATATTCCTGGATATCGCCCATCACCTTGAGCGAAAACTCGGTCGAAAAGATGCAGGTGTTCTGCCCCTGGTCTTCCTTGAGGATGTCGGCCTGCACCGTGCCGCGCACGTTCTGCAGCACCCACGCGCGAATCTTCGCTTCCTCGTCCTGCGTCGGCTCGCGCTGGTTGTCCGCGCGGAACCGGGCGAGATTCTGGTCGATGGCGGTGTTCATGAACATCGCCAGGATCGTCGGTGCGGGCCCGTTGATCGTCATGGAAACCGACGTGGCAGGGCTAGTCAGGTCAAAACCGTCGTACAGCACTTCCATGTCGTCGAGCGTGGCGATCGACACGCCGGAGTTGCCCACCTTGCCGTAGATGTCGGGGCGCAGCGCCGGGTCTTCGCCGTAGAGCGTGACGGAGTCGAACGCGGTGGAGAGCCGCTTGGCCTCCATGCCTTCGGAGACGAGCTTGAAGCGCCGGTTGGTGCGGAAGGCATCGCCCTCGCCCGCGAACATGCGCGTCGGGTCTTCGTTCTCACGCTTGAAGGCGAACACGCCGGCGGTGTACGGAAAACTGCCCGGCACGTTCTCGCGCATCAGCCAGCGCAACACCTCGCCATCATCTTCATAGGGCGGCAGCACGACCTTGCGGATGGTGGTGCCCGAAAGCGTGGTGTGCGTGAGCTGCGTTCGGATTTCCTTGTCGCGGATCTTCACGACGTATTCGTCGCCGGAATACGCCCGGCGCAGGTCAGGCCACATGGCGAGCAGCTTGCGCTCGACGGCGCCGAGCTGCGCGTCGCGCTCGGCCGCTTGCTTGTCGAGCGCGGACAGCGTCTGCACCGTGGCGCCGGCCTGCTCCAGCATGCGGTGGCTGGCCCGCAACTGCTGGCGCTCGCGCGCGAGGCGGCTTTGCGCGTCGACGTGGCGGTGGTAGCCGCGCACCGTATCGGCCAGCTCCGCCAGGTAGCGCACGCGCGCGGGTGGCACGATGGCATCGTGGCTGGTGGAGCATTTGCCGGCCGGACGCGGCAACGTGCGCTCGGCCAGCGCCATGCCGCGCTCGCTCAGCCGATCGGCCAGCGTGTGATACAGCGCCGTCACGCCATCGTCATTGAAGTGCGAGGCCTGCGTGCCGAACACCGGCATGTCTTCAGGCCGGGCATGCCATTGCTCGCGGTTGCGCTGCACCTGCTTGGCAACGTCGCGCCATGCATCCTGTGCGCCCTTGCGATCGAACTTGTTGATGGCCACCAGATCGGCAAAGTCGAGCATGTCGATCTTCTCCAGCTGGCTGGCGGCGCCAAACTCGGGCGTCATCACGTACAGCGACAAATCGACGTGCGGCACGATGGCCGCATCGCCCTGCCCGATGCCGGAGGTCTCGACGATGATGAAATCGAACCCGGCGGCGCGGCATGCGGCAATCACGTCGGGCAGCGCGTCGGAGATCTCGCGGCTGGCCTCGCGCGTGGCCAGCGAGCGCACGAAGATGTTCGGATGGTTGATCGCGTTCATGCGAATGCGATCGCCCAGCAACGCACCGCCCGACTTGCGCCGCGACGGATCGATCGAGATGACGGCGATGCGCAGCGTGTCTCGCTGGTCAAGGCGGAAGCGGCGGATCAACTCATCGGTGAGCGATGACTTGCCTGCGCCGCCCGTGCCCGTGATGCCGAGCACCGGCGTCGGCATGGCCATCGCAGCCGCGCGTACGCCTTCGCGCAACGCCGGATCAATACGGCCCGATTCCAGTGCGGTGATCAATTGCGCCAGGGCGCGGCGGTCGCCATTGGCCACGGGCTCCAGCGTGGTGGGCGCATAGACGGAAAGATCGATGTCGCAGCGCTGCACCATGTCGGCAATCATGCCGGCCAGGCCCATGCGCTGGCCGTCTTCGGGGCTGTAGATGCGCGCAACGCCGTAGTCCTGCAACTCGCGGATCTCCGTCGGCACGATCACGCCGCCACCGCCGCCGAACACCTGGATGTGCTCGCCGCCGCGTGCGCGCAGCGCGTCGATCATGTACTTGAAGTATTCGACGTGGCCGCCCTGGTAGCTGGACACGGCAATGCCCTGCACGTCTTCCTGCAGCGCCGCGTTCACCACCTCGTCCACCGAGCGGTTGTGCCCAAGGTGGATCACCTCGCAGCCCATCGACTGCAGGATGCGCCGCATGATGTTGATCGATGCGTCGTGCCCATCGAACAACGATGCGGCCGTCACGAAGCGCACCTTGTTGCGCACCGGCGCGGCTTCGCTGGCAGGCGTGGGATCGGCCGCGCGGGCAGCGGAAAGATCGGTCATGTCTCCACCTTCGAAAAGTGGGCGCCGGCGTTGGATGTGTTGTACGGCGCACAAGGCGATGCGAGCCGGTCGGCGGGTCGAACAGACAGTATTTTCGGGGTTGACGCCCTCGTCAACCGGCCGCGCGGGCGCCGGCATTGTTTGCGCAAACAGCGGGGCCGGAACGGTCCGATCTCGGTGCAACACCCAGCTTGCACACAATCGATACAAATCGTTAGAGTCAGATTTTGGCCGGAGACGGGTCCGGCCACAGGGGGAACTTCCAATGCCAAGCCGCGCAACGATGCGCTGGTGTCTGACTGCCTTGCTGGCGTGGTCCGGCCACGCCCTGGCGTGGGACTACACGCCCGGCGCCATCCCGGGGCTGATCAGCGTGCTTGGTTTCCTGACCGTGCAGACGCAGGCGCTTGATCGCGCCATCCAACGCTTTCCCGGTCAGCGTGAAGAGCTGATCCGCGCCCGTACGCAGTTCGACAACACCTTCCCGCAGGCGCTGGCCCGCACGCGCCGCCTGATCGCCGGCATTCCGCTATCCGACGACGAGCGGCAACTCCTGATCGAGCGCGCACTCGATATCCACCAGCCCAGCGTGACGACCGCCACCCAGACTGCCGAAACGGCGCACGCGCTGGCCGAACGCGTGGTTGCGCGTGCGCAAGGCAACCAGGACCGCGCCACCCTGCAGACGCTGCTGGCGGTCGTCTACGACGACCGCCCCGCCGATGAGCTGAGCAGCCGCTTCACCCAGGCCGTGACCTTGTCTGACTGGCCGAATGCGCGCGGCGCGAGCCTCAGCCTGCGGCTGCCGTTCTCCTGGGAGCGCGTGCCGCCCACGCCGCCGCGCAAGCCCGACCCGGCGCGGGTGGCGATCGGCGCATGGGCCAACCAGGGCGGCTCGGGGCTGTCGCGCCTTGAACTGATCGTGCGCCCCACTGAAGGCGACCTCGAACCCGTTCCTGAGAGCCGCGAACCGCGCTGGATGCGCGATGCCGTCAAGCAAGCCGTGGCAGCCCCTTGCCGGCTGCTCGGCTGGGGCACGCAGTCATTCGGCGGACGCACCGGGGTGTGGGCCAGCTACATCGGCGAATCGCCCGGCCCGCATATCCCGCGCGCCACGGGCAACACGCTGGTCGGCCGCGTCTTCATGGTGCCAACTGACGGCGCGCTGCTGATGCTGCACGTGCAGTCCCCCGCCACCTCGCCCGAGCAGGCCAGCGCCGTGCGCTTGCGGTACGAGCCGCTGTGGAACGCCGTGGCGGCATCGTTCAGCGTGTCGGGCGCCAAGCCGTAACCTTCCGCGTCCAGACGCACCACTAAGGCGCATCAACCGCCTCGGCCGCACCATTTCAAAGCAATCGCGCACCGATTTCGGGCCAACCCAAAGCCGGCGCTCGAGAACGACGGCGCGCGCACGGCCATGGTGCGCCATGTCACCTTTTTGCACACGGTTGGAACAACTTTTGCATCTGTCGGCGCTTTTTGCGTCATTTGTGGGCAAACACTGCACCCGGATGGCGCCGATCCTCAACCCGCACGACAACCGCAATGAACTCCATCAAAACCGGGGGCGACGCGCTCTTCATCCTGCTGGGCGCGATCATGGTGCTGGCCATGCATGCCGGCTTCGCGTTCCTTGAGCTGGGCACCGTCCGCAAGAAGAACCAGGTCAATGCGCTGGTCAAGATCCTGGTCGACTTTGCCGTGTCGACCATCGCGTACTTCTTCATCGGCTATTCGATCGCGTACGGGGTCAATTTCTTTACCGGCGCCGACGTGCTGGCCCAGCAGAACGGCTATGAGCTGGTGAAGTTCTTCTTCCTGCTGACCTTCGCGGCGGCCATCCCGGCCATCATCTCGGGCGGCATTGCCGAACGCTCGCGCTTTGAGCCGCAACTGGCGGCGACCTTCGTGCTGGTGGGCTTCGTCTACCCGTTCTTCGAGGGCATCGCCTGGAACCAGCGCTTCGGCATCCAGCACTGGCTGCAGAGCGTGACAGGTGCGGAGTTCCACGACTTTGCCGGCTCGGTGGTCGTGCATGCGGTGGGCGGCTGGATCGCGCTGCCGGCGGTGCTGCTGCTGGGTGCGCGCCACGGCCGCTACAAGGACGACGGCCGCATCGCCGCGCATCCGCCGTCGAACATCCCGTTCCTGGCAGCCGGCGCCTGGGTGCTGGCGGTGGGCTGGTTCGGCTTCAACGTGATGAGCGCGCAGACGCTCGACAAGATGAGTGGCCTGGTCGCCATCAACTCGCTGATGGCCATGGTGGGCGGCACGCTCACCGCGTGGTGGATGGGCAAGAACGACCCGGGCTTCTCGTACAACGGCCCGCTGGCCGGCCTGGTGGCCGTGTGCGCCGGCTCCGATGTGATGCACCCGCTGGGGGCGCTTGCCGTCGGCGGCATTGCGGGCGTGCTGTTTGTCTGGATGTTCACGCGCGTGCAGAACGTCTGGCGCATCGACGACGTGCTCGGCGTATGGCCGCTGCACGGCCTGTGTGGCGCGTGGGGCGGCATCGCGGCCGGCATCTTCGGCCTGAAGGCGCTGGGTGGCCTGGGCGGCGTGTCGTTCTGGGCGCAGGTGGCGGGCACGGCGGGCGGCATTGTCATCGCGCTGATCGGCGGCACGGTCGTGTACGGCACCCTGCGCAAGCTCGTGGGGCTGCGGTTGGACCGCGAGGCCGAATTCATGGGCGCCGACCTGGCGATCCACCGCGTCTCGTCCACGCCGGAATCGGAAACGCACTGGTAAGCAGGGGGGCGAAAGAAGGCGCGCGCGGCGCTTGCTACAGTGAAAGCGTCTTCCCTCGCCCAACTGCAGGAGTGCCGCATGCCCGATATCGATCCGAATCACCCCATTACCGTGGAGTCGAACCCGCGCCGCGTGACGGTGACCCTCAACGGCTTCACCATCGCCAGCACGCATCTGGCACGCACGCTGCGCGAGGCGTCGTACCCGCCGGTGCAGTACATCCCGCGCGACGATGTGCAGATGAATCTGCTGGAGCGCACGCAGCATCACACGCATTGCCCGTACAAGGGCGATGCCTCGTACTACACGATCGTGGCCGGCGATGTGCGCGTCGACAACGCCGTCTGGACGTACGAGCAGCCCAAGCCCGTCGCGCGTGAAGTGGCGGGCTATCTCGCGTTCTATCCGGACAAGGTGAGGATCCAGGAGGAATGAGTGCGCAGGCGCGGCTGACATGCCCCTGTCATGCACGCAGCGCACGATATGCGTGTTCCTCTTCTCACGGATCCTCTTTCCGTGAAAGTTCCGAGACCCGGCGCAGCATGATCTGTGGCCGGGTATTTTTTTGGGCGGATGCCGGTGCTATTCTCGGCGGCACCATGCTGGACTTCCGCACTTACGGCCTCGCCGCACCTCCGCACTCGCACGACTTCATGCAGGTCGTGATGCCCGCACGCGGCATCCTGGAGATGGACGTGGACGGCCGCGGCGGCCGCGTCGACACGCACCACGCCGCGCTCATCCCGGCCGGCGCCACGCATGCGTTTGAAGCCACGGATGCCAACCGCTTCATCGTGTTCGACATTCCCGGGCAAAACGTAGGCGCCCCCGGCCTCGGCGGCCTGGCCGATCGCGTGTTCTTTCCGCTCACGCCGGGCCTGCGCGCGCTGACGACCTGGCTGCAAGACGCGCCCATCGTCGACACGGTGCTGGCCAATGCGTGGTCGTCACTCGCGCTGGCGACGCTGGCCGCGCATCCGGCCAATCAATCGGCGCAGATACGCGCACGCCCCGACGCACGTGCCGAGCGCGTATGGCACGCCATCGAACACCGCTACGCCGAGCCCCTCACCGTCGATGCACTCGCTGCGGAAGTCGGTGTGAGCGCGCGCCGCCTCGCCACGCTGTTCCGTGCTGCATACGGCACCACGCTGCACGCGCATCTGGCCCAGGTGCGGCTGCGCCATGCGTTGACGCTGCTGGAAACCACCGCCCTGCCCATCGCCGAAGTTGCCGCGCGCACCGGCTACTACGACCAAAGCGCCCTCACGCGCCACCTCAAGGCCGCACACGGCATCACGCCCGCAGCGGTGCGCCGCTAGCCCTTACCCATTTCCGTTTTTGCCAAAGCGCAGCCGTCTTCGCCAAGACGCGCGACACGCGCACGCGCAGAATGCCGGTTCGATTGATCTCTTCGGACAGGCGCTCCATGGCTGTTGGCGACACCTCCACTGCAACGCATCTTCATCACGGTCCGCACGACATACGGCGTGACCGGCTCACGGGCATCGGCTACGGCGTCGCGGCCGGGGCGCTGTGGGGCGTCATCTTCGTCGCGCCGAAGATGCTGCCGCAGTTCTCGCCGCTGGCGCTGTCGGCCGCGCGGTATGTGTTGTATGGCGTGTTGTCGCTGGCGCTCGCGCTGCCCGTGTGGCACACGCTGTGGCGCAAGACGACGCGGCGGGATTGGGCGGCGCTGCTGCTGTTATCGCTGCCGGGCAACATCCTTTACTACCTGTGCGTGGCGGGCGGTGTGCAGCGCGCTGGCGTGGCACCGGTGTCGCTCATCGTCGGGCTGTTGCCGGTGACGGTCACGCTGGCCGGCGCGGCCGAACGCGGCAGCCTGCCGTTGCGCCAGCTGGCCCTGCCGCTGCTGATGGCGGTTGCGGGTGTGGTGTGCATTTACCTCGATGCGCCCGACGTGCATTCGGACGCGGGCGGCAGAACCTATTTCATCGGGCTCTTGATGGCCGCGGGCGCGCTGGCCTGCTGGACGGTGTATGCGGTATGCAATGCGCGGTACCTGCGTGCGCGGCCGCAGTTCACGAGTCGGGAGTGGTCGCTGTTGACGGGCGTTGCGACTGGGGTGTTGTCACTGGCACTCGCTGTGCCGGCGTTTTTGCTGCCCGGCATGGCGACGGCTTCTGCCCAGCCCGCATCGGCGTGGGGGATGTTCTGGCTGGTGAATATGGGCGTGGCGCTGGGGGCGTCGGTGCTGGGGAACAGCCTATGGAATGCGGCCAGCCGCAAGTTGCCGTTGACGCTGTCGGGGCAGTTGATTGTGTTTGAGACGGTGTTTGCGCTTTTGTATGGGTTTATCTATGAGGCTCGGTTGCCTCATGGGCTTGAAGTGGCGGCTGCGGTTTTGTTGGTGAGTGGGGTGGGGTTGGCGGCGCGGAGGCACGGGTAGGTTTTTTGGGGTTGGTTTTGGACTTGGTGGTCCATCCCCTTTTCGTCCCCTGCCGGGCACGACTCACTTTTCTTTGTCTTGCCAAAGAAAAGTAAGCAAAAGAAAGGCGCGCCCGAGATGGCGACTTCCCCTTGGATTTGTGTCGCGGGGAGGGAGGGGAGGCAAACTCGCTGCGCTCAGACAGGCCTCCCCTCTTTATCCTCCCGGCAACACAAATCCAAGGCGCCATCTAGGGCAAGGGAAAAGCAAACCGTCGAACACGAAGCGAGCTACCAAGGCTCGCTTTTTCGTTGGCACCGGCATACCGAGTGTTTGGCCGTTCCTGCCCTTGATGGCGCCTTCAATTTTTGTAAGCGGGCGGAAAAAAGGCGGGGAACTGTTTGAGCGCAGCGAGTTTTCCCCGCCTCCGCCCGGTTACGAAAATTGAAGGAGTCTTTCGCCATCTCGGGCGCGCATTTCTTTGCTTACTTTCTTTGGGCAAGACCAAAGAAAGTGAGTCAGCCCCGGCAGGGGATGAAACAAGGGATGCACCACCAACATCAAAACCAAAAACAAAAACCCCCTCCCCATTTGACGCCCCAAATTTTTCATGGATAACTGTGTCCCCCTCCCCCCAACAACACAGCGAGCCGCCCCATGACCCTCCAAACCTGGCTGGCCTTCATCGGCGCCAGCATCATCATCCTGCTCATCCCGGGTCCGACCATCCTGTTGGTGATTGGTGATTCGCTGGCCAACCGTGGCCGCTCGGCGTGGAGCACCGTGGCCGGCGTGGCCGCTGGCGACACGACCGCCATGGCCGTGTCCCTTGCCGGTGCGGGCGCACTGCTCGCCGCTTCAGCCACGGCCTTCACGGCGCTCAAGCTCATTGGTGGTTCGTACCTCGTCTATCTGGGCATCAAATCCATCCTCAGCGCCCGTCGCCTGCAGGATGACGTACAGGCGGACGCGCCCGAGGCCCCCATCCCCGTGCAGCAAAAGTCCGCTGGCCGCCGCTTCCTCTCCGCCTGGACGGTCACCGCGCTGAACCCCAAGAGCATCGTTTTCTTCGTCGCCTTCGTGCCGCAATTCATGTCGGCCGAGCAGACCTTCCTCTCGCAGAGCGTGATCCTGCTGCCGACCTTCGTCATCCTGGCTGCGGCCAATGCGTCGATGTACGCGCTGGCCGCCAAGCTGCTCGCCAAGCGCCTGACGAGCGTGGCCGCGCAGCGCCGCTTCGGCTACACGGGCGGTGCGGTGATGGTGGGCGCAGGCACGCTCACGCTCGGCATGCAGTCGGCCTGATCGCCGTTCACAAGGCCGCACTGAGGACACCAGATGCCCCGCAGTTACCTCCGCCCCTCGCCCGAAGGGGCCCACGGCCACCACCGCGTCACCAACATCGAGCTGTTCTTCGATCTGGTATTCGTGTTTGCGGTGACGCAGCTCTCGCACCTGCTGATCGGCAACTTCACGCTGCAAGGCGGCGCGCAGGCGCTGCTGCTGATGCTGGCGGTGTGGTGGGTGTGGATCTTCACGTCGTGGGTGACGAACTGGCTCGATCCGGACAAGCTCGCCATCCGCATGCTGATGCTCGTGCTGATGACGGGCGGGCTGCTGCTCTCGGCATCGCTGCCGCAGGCGTTCGGCTCGCGCGGGCTGGCGTTTGCGCTGGCCTATGTGTTCATGCAGTTCGGGCGCACGGTGTTCTTCCTGTGGGCCGTGCGCGGCGAGTCGCTGCCCATGCGGCGCAACTTCCAGCGCATCGCCACGTGGCTCGGCATCTCTGCCGTGCTGTGGCTCGCGGGCGGCCTGTCGGACGGTTCCGTGCGCTGGGCCTGCTGGATCATCGCGCTGACCATCGAATGGCTCGGGCCATCGATGGGCTTCTACACGCCGGGGCTGGGCCGCTCCACCACCAACGACTGGAACGTGGAAGGCGGCCACATGGCCGAGCGCTGCTCGCTGTTCATCATCATCGCGCTGGGCGAGTCGGTGCTGGTGACGGGCTCCACGTTTGCCGGGCTCGACTGGAACGCAGAAAACATCGCGGCGATGGCGATGTCGTTCATCGGCAGCCTGGCGATGTGGTGGCTGTACTTCGACACGATTGCCGAGCGCGGTGCGCGCACCATCTCGCATTCGGCCGACCCGGGGCGGCTCGCACGCCTGGCCTACACCTACATCCACGTGGTGCTGGTGGCCGGCATCATCGTCGGGGCGGTGGCCGATGAATTTGTGCTGGCGCATCCGGTGGGCCACGCCCATGAAGGGACAACGCTGGCGGTGCTGGGCAGTGCGGCGCTATACCTGCTGGGCAACCTGCTGTTCAAGTGGGCGATCTTCGGGCGGCTGCGCCCGGCACATGTGGTCGGCCTGGTGGTGCTGGGCGGCGCATGGCTGCCAGCGGCTGAGCTTCCGGCGCTGGCCGTATCGGCGCTGGCGACGGGCGTGCTGTGCGGCACCGCGGCCTGGGAATGGTACGCACGCTCTTGCGAGACGGCGGAGCCCGCACAGGCGCGCAGCCACTGAGTGGTTACCTGAAAATTCCAGTTTTTGGACATTACAAAAGGCCACTCGCCCGCATAATCTGTCAACCAACATGACAGAACACGAGGGCCCCGCCATGATCGACCTCTACTACTGCGCCACGCCCAACGGCCTGAAGATGGCGCTGTTCTTTGCCGAAACCGGCTTGCCGCACCGCGTCATCCCCGTCGATATCAGCCGGGGTCACCAGTTCAAGCCCGAGTTCCTGGCCATCTCGCCCAACAACAAGATCCCGGCCATGGTCGATCACGACCCGGCCGAGGGGACTGAGCCGGTGGTGCTGTTCGAATCGGGCGCCATGCTGCTTTACCTGGCCGAGAAAACCGGCCAACTGATCCCCACCGACCTGCACGGCCGCATGGAAGTGCTCAAGTGGCTGTTCTGGCAGGTGGGCGGCCTGGGCCCCATGGCCGGGCAGATCGGCCACTTCAACGTGTATGCACCGGAGCGCGTGCCCTACGCCATCGAGCGCTACACCAAGGAAACGAACCGCCTGTACGGCGTGCTCGACCGCCGCCTGGCCGATCGCCCCTACATTGCCGGCAACGACTACACGATCGCCGACATCGCGGCCTATCCGTGGATCGTGCCGCACGCCGGGCACGGCCAGGACTTGAACGACTTTCCGAATCTGCAGCGTTGGTTCGAAGCCGTTGGCGCACGCCGTGCCACGCAGCGCGCCTATGCCGGGGTCGAGCGCGCCTACTCGCGCCGCCGCGAAGACATCTCCGACGACGAGCGCAACGTGCTGTTGGGCCAGACGGCCAGCTCCACCGCGCGCTGATCCTCGCGGAGCCTCCGCGCTCCGCCTCCATTCCGCTTTCTTCTTCGTTTTCCTCTTCTGACAGGAGCCGACCATGCCGGCATCGCTGTGGTGGTTGTGCCTGGGCGCGTTCGCCATCGGCACTGAAGGTTTCATGATCGCCGGCCTGCTGCCGGTCCTGGCCGCAGACCTGGGCGTGAGCGTGCCGGCGGCGGGGCAGCTCGTCACCGTGTTTGCCGTCACGTACGCCGTGGGCTCGCCCGTGATGGCGACGCTGCTGGGCAATGTCGACCGGCGCCGCGTGCTGATCGGCGCACTGGCCATCTTTGCGGCGGGCAACCTGCTGGCGGCCACCGCGCACAGCTTTGGGCAGTTGATGGCGGCACGCGTGCTGCTGGCGCTGGCGGCCGGCGTGTTCCTGCCGACGGCCAATGCGGTGGCGACCTCGCTGGTGCCGGCCTCGCGCAGCGGTTCGGCGCTGGCCATCATCACGGGTGGCGGCACGGTGGCGGTGGCGCTCGGCGTGCCGCTGGGGGCGTGGATTGCCGCGCAAGGCGACTGGCGCTCGACGTTCATCGCATGCGGTGTGCTGTCGGCGCTGGCCACGGCGGGCCTAGCCTTCGGCTTGCCGCGTGCGCTGCCGCACAGCGTGACCACGCTGGCGCAACGCCTGAGCGTGGCACGCCGACCCGGCATGCTGGGTGCGCTGGCGGTGTCCGCGTTGTGGGCGGCAGGCGGCTTTACGTTCTACACCTACGTCGCACCGTTCTTTGTGCAGGGGCTGGGGTTCGCGCCGCAGCATGTGGGCATCGTGCTGTTCCTGGTCGGCAGCTTTGCGGCGCTGGGCACAGGCCTGGGCGGCCACATGACCGACCGCGCAGGCGTGGCGCGCGTGCTGGCGGTCAGCAGCGCGGGCATCGTGCTGGCGTTCTCGGTGCTGTCGCTGTCGGCGCAGGTGCTGCACGGCACGGTGGCCGGCGCCATCGCCATCGGCGCGGTCGTGCTCTGGGGTATGGCCGGCTGGGGCTTCGGCCCGGCGCAAGCGACGCGGCTGATCCGCCTCGCGCCCGATGTGTCGCCGATCACGCTGTCGCTGCATGCATCGGCGGTGTATGTGGGGATTGCGCTGGGGTCGAGCGTTGGCGCACTGGCGCTGGCCCATGGCGGGCCGGGCATGCTGGGCTGGGCCGCCGCCGCGTGCCATGTGGTGGCGGTGGTGCTGTGGCGGATGGGCGGCCGGCATGAGGCAGCGCCGGCTGATGAACCTGCAGCCACGTCGGTCGCCCACTGAAAGCCGAAGCGCGGAACGCGACGCGCCGGGTTCTGAACCCGGCGATCGGACGTCAGACCCTCGCGTTCCGAGCCTGGACCTCGGCGCTTGACCCTCAAACCCTCGTGTTCCACGCTTTGAGCTCGAGATTTTCGACCTCAAACACTCGCGCTCCGGGCTTCGAGGTTGACGCTTGAGCCTCAGAGGCTCGGCGTCCGGCCTCAGACCCCTCGCGCTCGGCCCTCTGAGCCCGATTTTTTCGACCTCGAACTGTCACGTTCCGAGCGTTGAGCCTGGTGCACCAGCCTCGGACACTCACGCTCGACTGTCTGAGCCCGGCAATCGAGCCTCAGAGCCTCACGCGCCGCGCTCAGACCGCCGCAGTGGGCGCGTTCCGGTCGTCGGTCGAACGTCGCCCGCCGCGCCGATCCAGGTACGGCAGCGCAAACATATAAAGCCCCGTGAACAGCAGCAACGCCAGCGGCAGCAGCGGCGCGTAGGTGATCCACGCAGGCGGCTGGGCGCCCTTGCCCACACCCATGGCGACAAAGTTGGCGATGACCGTGAGCGTGAAGGCCATCGACACCCAGCGATGGAACTGGCGGATTGCGTTGCGGGCGCTCACTTTGCACCCCCAGCGGCCTGGATCATCTTCCAGCCGTTGCCGGCCGGGTCACGAAAGCCAGCATCGACACTGCCGAAGCGTTCGACCGGCTCCTGCGTGAACTCGACGCCGCGCTCGCGCAGTTGTGCGTAGGCCGCCCGGCAATCGGCAACGGTCAGCACCAGCGGCGGCATCGCGCCCTTGGCAACCATGGCGCGCAGCGTCTGCGCGGTGGCCTCGTCGTGAATGGGCGGGCCGGGCTGGAACAGGCCGAGCTGAAACGACGACTGCTCCGGATGCTGCACCGTCAGCCACCGGTACGGGCCGTTGCGCACATCGGTGTGCACGCGAAACCCCAGCTTGTCGACATAGAACGCCAGCGCCGCGTCCTGGTCATCCACATACAGCCCGACGACATTGATCCCTTGGCTCATCACCGCTCCTTGTTGTTGGTAGGTGACGGATTTGTACCGTCCGCCAGCTGGCGGCGCTTCTCCGAAACTGCTGTGACAAGGTCGGGTCGCTGCGCCGCTTTCAGCACACAAGCGGGCACGCGATCAAGTTGCTGCTGTGGCGCGGTGGCCTGGGCGTGGCGGCGCAGCGCGCTCGGGCTCTGCCCGGTGATGTCGCGGAAGATGCGGCCGAAGGTGCCCAGGCTCTCCCAGCCCGTGGCGTAGGCGATTTCGATGATGGGCAGGTCGGTGTCGCGCAGCAGGGTGGTGGCCTGCTCGATGCGGCGCGTGAGCAGGTAGCGGTGCGGCGGAATGCCAAAGGCCTGCTTGAACGAGCGCGCAAAATGCGCCGCTGACACACCGCTCACTTCGGCCAGCCGCTTGACGGGCCACGCCTCGTGCGAGGCGGCGTCCATGCGGTCTTTGGCGCGAAGCAGGCGGCGCAGCAGCGCGGGGTCTTGCTGCGCGTCGGTGTGTGCCGTTGCCACCGCGGCCTGCGCCCGAGGGTCAGCCGAGCTTGAACTCGCCGATGGCGTGTGCGAGCTTGCGCACGCCCTCTTCCACCTGTGCCAGCGACGAGGTGGCGTACGACAGACGCAGCGTCGAGCGATCCGGGTCGACCGGGTAGAACGCCGCACCCGGCACGAAGGCCACACCGCGCTCGATGGCCACCTTGGCCACATCGCCGGCATTGCGGCCCGGCAAGGCGCACCACAGGAACATGCCGCCGCGCGGGCGGTTGAAGGTCAGTTCGGTTTCAGGCAGCAGCGCACGCAGGCCGTTGGCCATGGCGTGGGCACGCTCGGCATAGGCGGCACGGGTGCGCGGCAGCACGGTGTCCAGCCGATTGCTGCGCAGGTAGGCGGCGGCCGTGGCCTGCGCAAACGTGGAGGTGTGCGCATCGGCAAACTGCTTGACCATCACCGCGTTGCCCAGCACCGGCTGGGAGGCGATCATCCAGCCCACGCGCAGGCCCGGCGCCATCACCTTCGACAGGCTGCCGAGGTAGATCACACGCCCCTGTGCGCCGTCGGTCTGCTGCGACAGTGCGTACAGCGAGGGCGGCGGGGGTGCATCGAAATACAGATCGCCATAAGGATCGTCTTCCACGATCAGCAGGTTGTGGCGCACCGCCACGTCCAGCAGGCGCTTGCGGCGCTCCAGGCTCATCAGCGCGCCGCTCGGGTTGCCGAAGTTGGGAATCACGTAGAGGAATTTGGGGCGCGCGGTCGAAAGCACCTTTTCCAGCGCGTCGACATCCAGGCCGTCGCCGTCCGTCGGCACGCCGGCCACCTTGGCGCCGTACAGCTTGAACGCTTGAATGGCCGCCAGGAAGGTGGGGGCTTCAGTCAGCACCGTATCGCCTTCGCCGATCAGCACCTTGCCCAGCAGATCCAGCCCCTGCTGCGAACCGGTGGTGACGAGGATGTCGGTGTTGGCGACGTTGGCGCCGCGTGCCTTCATCAGCGTGACGATGGCCTCGCGCAGCGGCTCGAAGCCCTCGGTGGCGCCATATTGCAGCGCGCGGGCGGCGTCGGTGGTGAGCGCGCTGTCGGCCGCGGCTTTCAGGCCTTCCACGTCAAACAGGGCCGAATCAGGAAAGCCGCCGGCAAACGAGATCAGGCCCGGCTTGCCGAGCACCTTGAACAGCTCACGGATGGCGGAGGTTTCAACGTTTTGCAGGCGGGGTGCCAGCAGCGATTGCAGGAATTCCATGGCGTGCGTGTCTCTGTAGTTCGAGTGCCCGCCACTTTACGTGATGTGCGCCCCGTGCGCATGCCAACACAGCGTCACAGCCGTGACTAGAATTCCGCCACCGAATCGGTAAAAAGGAGCCCCTGCATGGCCGTCCGACGCATCGTCCCCAACCTGCATGCCGCCGACCCGGCAAGCGCCCGCGCGTTTTATGCCGAACTGCTCGATCTGGAAGTGGTGATGGACCACGGCTGGATCATCACCTTTGCCGATACGGCCCAGACGATGACACCGCAGGTCAGCATTGCCAGCGAAGGCGGAAACGGTACGCCGGTGCCGGCGCTGTCAGTGGAAGTGGACGATGTGGATGCGGTGCATGCGCGGGCCGTATCGCTGGGCCTGGAAATCGTCTACCCGCTTGTTGACGAGCCCTGGGGCGTGCGGCGCTTTTACGTGCGCGATCCGTTCGGCAACGTGGTCAGCATCCTGGCGCACCGTTGACAACACGGGCGGCAGAACAAAAACGCCCGCATGCCGAATGGGCGATGCGGGCGCGGCAATGCCGGCTAACAGCTACCGGTGATTGCCGTTGTGGGTGCGCTTGTCCTGGTGTGCGTTCGCGTTCTTGTCCTTGTCCTTGTCCTTGTCGACAACGCGGGTGATGCCGCCCGTGGCGGGCGGATCACTGGCCGGGAACGTGTCTTCCACGGCCTTTTCCACCAGTTCCTCACGCTTTCCTGCGTGCGGATGCTTCTCTTTCTTGCCCTTCTCCATGGCGCCCTCCTGTTTCAAGCGTGGCTGACGACACGCAAGCGAATGGCGTGCCCGGCCGCGCTCAGTACTCTTCCCAGTACGGACGCGAGCCGTAGAACTCATGCACGGACTGGGCCCACGTTGGGTCGGCCATCGTGGGCCAGCTGTCCTTGTCGAAACCCGGAGCCGCTTCAAGGCGATCCTTGTTGGCGTCGAGCACGAAGCACTTGCGGTCAACGTCCAGTGACATGGCGCTCCACGGCACGGCAAAGAGCTTGTCGCCAATACCGAGGAAGCCGCCCACCGACATCACCGCATAGGCGATCCGGCCGCGCTGCACGTCGAGCATGATGTCGGTGATCTTGCCGAGGTCTTCTCCATTGAGATTGACGACGCGATCGCCCTCCAGCGTATCGGCGGCCATCAGCTCCGGGCCCGGGCCGGCCGAATCGGTATCGGCACGCCCAATGATGCGCATGCGTACACCCGCGGTGGTTCCTACACCGGTGCCAGTGCCGGTGCCCAGCGTGGTGCCGGTTGTCGTGGTTTGCATAGCAGTTACCTCCCATCAATCAGTTGACGTTCAGGATGATGTGCGGCGGCCACGCATCTGCGCGGCGTCTGTCGCACGCAATCACCTGTGTCAGCACGAAGCTTGCCTGCGGCACGTCGCCCGCAAAGGCGCGCGTGCGGCATGGCGCTTGCTCGACGGTTTGGCGGATTCAAACAAGAACCCCTTACCGGAGAGCCCCATGAACAAGGCTGAAATCCCTGTGGCGCAACGCGCCGTGCTGTCGATGCTGCTGGACGATCACCGCGAGGTGAAAAAACTCTTCAAGACGTTCCAGCAAGAGAAAGACAAAGCGGCCTGCGAGCAAATCGTGCGCGAAGCATGTGAAAAGTTGACCGTGCACACGCAGCTTGAAGAAGAGGTGTTCTACCCGTTCGTGCGCGACAACGGCGGCGAAGCGTTCAAGGACCTCGTCGACGAAGCCGTGGTGGAGCACGCCACCGCGAAGGACCTGATCAAGCAGTTGAGCGGCATGCACGCGGGCGACGACCTGTTCGCGGCCAAGTTCACCGTACTGGCCGAGTACGTCTCGCACCACGTGGAAGAGGAAGAGACCGAACTCTTTCCCAAGCTCGTCCGTCAGCACATCGACCTGACACCGCTGCAGGAACCCATGACCGCGCGCAAGGAAGCGCTCCTGGCTGAGACCGCCAGCTGACGACACACCACCTGATACCGGACCAAGACCATGCAATCCACCGTCTGCGATTTCCTCGTCGCACGCCTGTATGACTGGGGTGTGCGGCGCATCTTTGGCTATCCCGGGGACGGCATCAACGGCATGTTCGGTGCACTGCAGCGGGCCGGCGGCAAGATCGAGTTCGTGCAGGTGCGGCATGAAGAAATGGCCGCCTTCATGGCCTCTGCACACGCCAAGTTCACCGGTGAGCTGGGCGTGTGCATGGCAACGTCCGGGCCGGGTGCCACGCACCTCATCACGGGGCTGTACGACGCGCGGCTCGACCACATGCCGGTGCTGGCGATTACCGGGCAGCAGGCGCGCACGGCAGTCGGGGGGCATTACCAGCAGGAGGTCGATCTGGCGGCGATGTTCCGCGACGTGGCCGGCGCGTTTGTCCACCAGGCCAGCATGCCGGCGCAGGTGCGGCATCTGCTGGATCGCGCGGTGCGCATCGCCATCGGGCAACGCCGGGTGACGGCGCTCGTGCTGCCGAACGATCTGCAGGAAATGCCCTACACCGAACCGCCGCGTGCGCACGGCACGGTGCACTCGGGCGTGGGCTACAGCGCGCCGAGCGTGATCCCGCAAGCCGCCGACCTGGAGCGCGCGGCGGACATCCTTAACAGCGGCCGCCGGGTGGCGATGCTTGTCGGCGCAGGTGCCCTCGGGGCCAGCGCAGAAGTGGCAGCCGTGGCGGAAACGCTGGGCGCGGGCGTTGCCAAGGCGCTGCTCGGCAAGGCCGTGTTGCCCGACGAATTGCCCTATGTGACCGGCGCCATCGGCCTGCTCGGCACCGAGCCGAGCTGGGAGCTGATGAACCATTGCGACACGCTGTTGATGGTCGGCTCCGGCTTCCCCTACGCAGAATTTCTCCCCAAGGAAGGCCAGGCGCGCGGCGTGCAGATCGATCTGGACCCCGGCATGCTGGGGCTGCGGTATCCGATGGAAGTCAACCTCGTGGGCGACAGCGCACAGACGCTGCGAGCACTGCTGCCGCTGCTCCAGCGCAAGACCGATCGCTATTGGCCTGAACGCATTGCCCGCTGGAATGAAAGCTGGTGGAAGACGCTGGAAGACCGCGCGCTGCAACCGGCCTACCCCGTCAACCCTCAGCGCGTGCTGTGGGAGTTGTCACCCAAGCTGCCGGACAACGTGATCGTCACCAGCGATTCCGGCACCTGCGCCAACTGGTATGCGCGCGATCTCAAGTTCAAGCCCGGCATGATGGGCTCGCTCTCGGGCGGGCTGGCCTCGATGGGCGCCGCCGTGCCGTACGCGATTGCCGCCAAGTTTGCGTACCCCGATCGCCCTGTCATCGCACTCGTGGGCGACGGCGCCATGCAGATGAACAACATGGCCGAACTCATCACCGTGTCGAAATACTGGAAGCGGTGGAAGTCTCCGAAGTGGATCTGCATGGTGCTCAACAACCAGGATCTGAACGAAGTCACCTGGGAGCAGCGCGTGATGGAAGGCGACCCGAAGTTCCCGGCGTCACAGGACATCCCTGACGTGCCGTATCACCGCTTTGCCGAGTTGATCGGCCTGAAAGGCATTTACGTCGACAGCCCCGACCATCTGGCCGGCGCCTGGGACGAAGCGCTCGACGCAGACCGCCCCGTGGTGCTCGAAGTGAAGACCGACCCCGATGTGCCACCGCTGCCGCCGCACGTCACGCTGCAGCAGGCGCGCAACTTTGCGACGGCCCTGGCGTACGGCGACCCGGACGCCAGCGGTGTGCTGCGCGGGACAGCGCGGCAGGTGCTGTCGGCGCTGTTTCCGGTGCATAAGGAGAAGGAGTGAGCTGTGGGCACCACGCCGTAGAGCTAAACCTCAGCACTGCAAGCGGCGTGGGTCGCGTCGTGATGGTGCTCACGCAGCGCGCCCGGGATTCCGGTGCCCGCCAGCCCATCGGCTGCCAGCCATGCCGCAGTGGCGGCAGCGGCACGGTCGATGAGCTCACCGCAGCGGGCGTAGTCGTAGGGCGAGACGTCGAGCGGGCACAGCGGTGGCACCACGGCAATCGGCACCTGCCCTGCCCAGCGTTCCAGGTCTTGCACAAGCTGACGCGCAACCAGCAGTGACAAGGCATCCAACGCGTGCTCGATGGCGCTGCGCGGAGCGCGACGGTCGGCACAGGCAAACCCCGCGGGCAATACGACGACACGTGTGGCGCCCAGCCGGATGGCCGCGGAGACGGGCGTGTTGTTGGCGACGCCCCCGTCGATCAACAGGCGATCACCAATGCGCACCGGCGGAAACACGCCCGGAATGGCGGCGCTGGCGAGCACGGCTGGCACGATGGCGCCGGAGGACAGCACCACCTCGGCGCCCGTGCGCATGTCGGTGGCCACAACGTGCAGTGGCAGCGTGGCCGCCTCCAGCAGGGTCTGCGCGAAATGCCTCGTCAGCAGGCGCTGCAGGCCAGATGCATCGACCAGGTGCTCCCGTTGTCCACCCAGGAGCCCCAGCATGCTGAACATCGCCCGCCAGGACCACGGCATCACGTCGGCGCGCCGCACACCGCGCCATAGCGCCTCTAGCTGGGCTGTGCCCGCCGCGTGCGGGTTGCACGCAAAAAAGGCTGCGTTGATGGCACCCGCCGAGGCACCCACCACCATGTCCGGGACCACGCCGGAGGCCACCAGCTCGCGCAGCATGCCGGCCTCGATGGCGCCAAGACTGCCGCCGCCGGCAAAGACAAACGCCGTTCGTTCCACTCTGTCCATGATCAATGCCGCGTTGCAGCAAGGAGTCCCAACTGGTCAATCAAGGGACGACTGGAACTAGAGTAGGTCTGCCCCGCCGTTGCGGCTAGTCAGGTCGATTGGCGCCGATCAGCGAGCTTGCCGCGCAGCGTCTGCCATCGGCTTCCAGTGCAGAAAGCCGAACAGCAACGTCAGCAACACGCTGTCGAGCAACGGGCCCTTGTGCAGCGACACCTTCCGGAAGCAGAACACCACCTCCAACGCATGCGCCGCCAGCAACACCAAGGCCGCGACGCGCACCCAGCCGATGGCATCGGCGGACAGCGGCAGCGGCGTGGCATAGCTGGCCAGCGCGAGGCCATACACGGCGAGCAGGACGAGCTTGCTGAGGACAGTGAACATGCAGGTCTCCAAAGAGTCGGTGAATGAGTTGCCATGCAGCATACCGGCCACCCCGATCACGCCAGCCGCTTGAAACACCTGGATAGACGCCGCCCTCCACCCGGCCATGTCGGCAGCGGGGCATCTGTCAGCCTGCCGCCGAGCCGAACCACCGCCGCAACGCCTCCTGCAGCCCTTGCGCCGTTCCGTCACCGACCCACGCCACATGGCCGTCAGGCCGGATCAGCACCGCGGCGGGTGCGGGCACCGTGCCGATCACCGGCAGCGACCAGGTTCCTGCATAGCGCGCGTCGACACGTCGCACGCGATCGCCCCATGGCGCAATGTCGAATGCTTCGTTCGAGCCGAAGTTGAGCAGCACCGCACGGGCCTCGTGCAGCAAGTGGAAAACGCGCACCGGGCCATCGGCGGTGTCCAGGTCAAGATCGGGCATACGGCGGCCGAGCAGCGGATGGCCATCGCCCATGTCGTAGTGAACGTCGAGCGCGGAGACCATCCCAACGAGCCGCCTGCGTGGTTCGTCCATGCGGAACAACTCGGACGTGATCTCGCTCAGCGCCTTGGAGCGCTCGTCCTGGCGGAGCAACACCACCTGCGCGAGCGTATTGCGCAACGTGCGGGCGGCAACAGGATGACGCTCCGCGTGGTAGCTGTCGAGCAGGCTTTCGGGCGCCGTCCGTTTGATGACCGCGGCAAGCTTCCAGCCCAGATTCACGGCATCCTGCATGCCCATGTTCAGGCCCTGCCCGCCCATGGGCGGATGCACATGCGCGGCGTCGCCTGCGAGCAGCACGCGTCTGTCTCGGTAGGCCACGGCCTGACGGGCCATATCGGAAAAGCGCGAGATCCAGTTCGGGCGATGCGCGCCAAAGTCGGTGCCATAGACGGCGATCAGCGCCTCGCTCAGGTCTGCCAGCGTGGGCGCGTTGTCGGTGCCGAGTTGCCGCTCCGTCAGCACCACGCGGACACATTTGCCATCTTCCATGGGCGCGACGGCGTGCCTGCCGATGGCGTCGTACTTGAAGCCAAAGGGCGGAGGCGTCTGCGTGGTGTGCACCTCGGCGATCAGCCAACTCGTCGTTGCGTCCCAGCCGGCAAACTCAATACCGGCAGCCTTGCGGACCGTGCTGCGCCCGCCATCGCAGCCGACGAGGTATTGCGCGCGCAGCACCTCTCCGTCGGACAACGTGACATCGACGCCGCTGTCGTCTTGCAAGAAGCCGGCCACCTCGCGCTCGCGATAGAACCGCACGCCAAGCTCGTCGACCCACTGCGCGAGGAGGCGCTCGGTGTGGTGCTGCCACAGGCCGAGCACATAGTTGTGCCGGGTAGGAAAGTCGCTGATGTCCAACGGGTTCTCGCCGAAGTGCACGACCGGATAGGTCTTGCCCTGCGAGACAAATCGCTCGGCCACACCGCGCTGGTCGAGCACCTCGATGGAACGCGCGTGCAGCCCGAGTGCGCGCACGCCAACCACATCCTGGTTGGCACGGCGCTCGACAATGGCGACGTCAATGCCGGCCAGCGCCAGTTCAGCCGCCAGCATGAGCCCCGTCGGCCCACCGCCGGCAATCACCACCGCATGCGCGCTCATTTCGCACCTCCTGTCGGCACCACCACGGCACGGCCCCGTGCTCCAAACGTCGAAGACATCACACGCATGTCTCACCCTCCTTTCGGTCGGTTTCAAGATGGGTGGCGATGCTACTGCGCCCGCCGGGGCTTCCCGCAAGCCCCAGGGGCCGCGGTATACTTGAGGCAACGGTGGAGCGAATGCTTGTTTGGCGAAGCGCACACCACGAAAAAAGGCCGTCCCGAAGGACGGCCTTTTCTGTTGAACTGAGGCAACAAAAGCAGCCAATTTCTGCATTACTTGTCCCCAACAGCCAAACAGAGTCGTTGGAAATCAATGTCTTAGCTGCCTCCCGGCCCCGCAACGCATCGTTTTTTTTTGCACAACGAGGGGGGCAGCCCCAAGACAATTTTTGGCGTCACGCTGTTGCAATACATACGCCCACCTTTCTCCCAATCTCTTGTTCTAAAAGGGTTTTCGGAGTCAGTGGCATCAATCGAACCAGCGCAGGGCCACCTCGCCGCTCTACAACCGCCGGCGAGGCAGCACACCTTCTCAACCTCATCCACTGCCGAGACGGCAACCAAGCGCGCCGCACTGAGATTGCACGTGCAACGCTAGCCTTCGAAGCTCTTGTCAAACAGGTCCAACATGTCGTCAGCCTGTTCATAGACTTGGTCCGCAGCCAAGTTGAACGCGTCCGGGACGTTGCTAGGCGACTCATGCTGGTTCAGCGTCCTCAGCATTCTCCGACCAAGTTGTTGGTTCGACTCCGCGATTGCCTGACTCCTGTTCTCTCGCATCCCAGTCATAGCAGCCAGAGGCAATTTTTTCTTCTGCCGCCGGGCCGCGTGCGCCTCCAGATTAGCCAGTTGCTCTCGGCGAACCTTCCCGTTTCCATTGCGCTTGCGCTTGTTCTTCTGAGCCCTCGCGATGTCTATCGGACGGGCAACAAGCCTTTGATACTGGGGAGTGAAATCACCGTAACGCCTGAAGTCCCGCTTCGATATTCGAGGATAATCGAAACTTCCATCGCTTTTTCTCCACACAATCATATTCGTGGTACCGGGAAGCTGGCAGACATATACGGTCGGATTGATGATTTTTCCCCGCTGCATCAGCTTCGGCGTGTTTTCCCATGTCTCCTTTAGCGCATCGGAATAGTACGTCGATGAACCAATTTTTACGTAGCCCTCTTGGTTTTTTCGTTGCACGAAGGGCAGAAGCCTTAGAAGCAGTTCTTCTTCACTCCAATGAGTCGCGGCGTCGCCTCGCCGCCACCCTTGCAAGTACCCCAAGATTTCCGCCCTGTTCAATGGGATTTTTGCATCTCGCATCTCCGATGTGTAATACAAAGTCGCATCCGAGTACAGATTGAACTTCTCTTGGGCCAATATTGCACATTTGCGAAGCTCTTCCAAGGTAAGGACGGCGAGGCCAGCAGCCTCATCACGCTTCTTCTTATCTCGTGTTCGCACGCGCCTTGTGTAAGCCCCTGGCAGCTCTCGAATTTCGTTTTCCAAGAAAGCATGGTAGCTTTCGATTGGCCCCTTTGCCTGTCCCCGATAGGATTCCGCGAGCTCCCTCGACATACGCAGGGAGGCCACGATGGTTTCTTTAAAGGGCTCGCTAATGGCGGGACCGCGGTCTACAAATACAGCGTCCCAATCTCCCCGCGGCAGGCCTTCGGAGGATACGAGGCCATAATCCTCCGCGAGTTGCTTCTTATCGCTCAACGCATTGAAGATGCAATAGCGATATGCATCGGCACTTTCAGCATTAGGCCAAATGTATTGGCCGACCAAAGCGCCGCTTGCGCAACAAATTCCAAATAAACCCGTAGCTCTACCTATTGGAACGAAGGTATCTGTGTCCCTTACAAGATAGACAGGCAAGCCTGTGCCGTCGAGAATCAGCACTTGTTTGGAGTGGTCTAGGATGTCCGTTGCATGGCCATTTCGCGCGGTAAGCTTGTCGCGTGCGTCGTCCTCCCCAACTTTTGCTTTGCGCTTCGCGTCGTTGTCCAGGTACTCCTTGCCTATGCGGTAGAACTGATAAAAGCTTGCTGCTCGTCGTGCATCCCGGGAATGGACTATTACTCCATCGATGCTGGTACTGGCGACACAATCATCGTCGCGATACCTCTCCCATGCCTGGTTGTAGGACAGGTCCTTCTTGATTACGTACTCGTCGATTGCCTGATGAATCTTGCGCACAAGCAGTGGGTTGCGCTGCACGCCAAGGTCAATCTTGGCTCCCGACTCCAAGTAGGCCGCCGGTCGCGGCCCCGTTTTTTTCCTGCCAAACTCACCACGCTTCTTTCCAGCCCCGCCCTTTCTCTCGTGTAACGGAATCATCGCTGTCTTGTCGCACCCGAACCACCAGAAGACGGTGAGGTGGTGACGCAGCGTTGACTCATCGACACCACTGTTCTTGACCGCCTTCTTGACTAGGGCAGCTCTGTCCTTCTTGTTGGCGACCACTGCCATGAAGTTCGCATCATTCACAAGGTGCCGTATCGGAGCGAACCTGCTGATGATGTCGCCCCGCCTTTGCTGGGCCTTTTCGTAGGTCAGTTTCTCGAGCGGTGTGTCCATGAAGTCGAATCGCACGCAATCGTGTACTCGAACGACATCGACGCCGAACCTGGGTGCCAGCTTGGAACGCATCCATGCCTTCGGCAGCTTGCTATTCTTTGGAGACGCCCCCGGCGTTACAGCCAGCATGAATATCTGGTCGGTTTCTTCCCAATAACCCAGATAGCGCCAATAACTAAACTTTCCACGGCCCTCCGACATTTTCAGAAGCGCCCCTCGTGGATAGGGGCGATATTCAACGACGGATGTCCGACGCTCCTCGGGCAACAAGACTTCCTCAGACATCGCGACCTCGCAGAAGCATCAGTTCCATGTGCGGTGCGAACACATAGTTCATATCCAATCGGACGAAGCCAAAAAACGTTGCGGCAGCAAAGAGTCGATAGCTGTCGGCAAGGTTTACCCCATAGCGACGCCCGACCATACCGAGAACTCTGTCCGCCGTACCACCTGCGGTTGACCCGTTGAGAAGGCGCGCGAACTCCTTGGCCAAAACGTGGATGGCATCCAGGTTCTGATACCGCAGTTGGCTGAACAGTGCCCAGTGATTACCCAGCTCGACATCCGGAAAATCCTCCTTGCTCAGCATCTCGTAGCTGAACCCTAAGCGGTTGCAGAACCTTAAGTCGCGCGTGATGCGCATCTGGACGTCCTTATCCTTCTGCCGACCCGCTGGCTTTACGTTGATGGCGTGATAGACGATGCGCTTTGTCGATGGACATTTGATGGTCAGCATCAAATCCAAAGTGGGAAGCTTGTTGCGCACCGGGATGTATCCGTTCAGGATGCGCTGGTCCATCTCCTCGTCGCAGTAGTAGTACTGCGAGCGTATGTCCAGGACATGCGGGCAGAAGAAGCACGCTAGCTGTATGCGTTGCTCTTGCGCAGAGTGAGCTGGAACCGAAGCATTTCCGTGCTTGCTGAAAGGGTTATCGCTCGCAATACTTCTTTGGCCCGTCACATCCCGCGCACGGAGAAACGGCCGGTATCCCCTACCGGCATCAACTTCCCAAGGGTCTACCGATGGAATGCCCAGCGGCCAGCACAAATGCCCCGGAATTGCCATCAACTCTCGAAGCCTCATCGTGTCCTCACTAGCTGTGCAGCCGCCTTCCGCGGGCCCTGGTTGCGTAAAGCGCCCATGACCTCGTCGTCGCTGAGAGGGTGTATTTGCTCCATAGCCTCGCTAGCGCTTCCGAAGCGACCATTCAACACCCACATTCGACACAAGACCCTTTGACGGAACTGTGGTGGTGTTTCTTCAAGCTCGAGGCGCGCCGCCCTAGCTTGCGGGATGGGGTCGTCTTTCCATCGTAGGTTTTTAGCGCGTGGATGACCGGCGACAAGTAGCGTTACAGCAATACGAAACGGCCTGTTGTGCTGCGCAGACGAGAGAGCTTTATGCTGTTGGCGCATGTGCTTCGCCAAAGAAGCGTCGAAGTCCCGCCACCTAGCCGCGCTTCTGACGCTACCACGATTCGAATCGTATGCCCTTGGAAGCGTACCGTTAAGGTACTCAGCATCACACGTTCGAAGCCACTTTTGCGCCTGCTGTGGGAGTCGCTCCAAAACAGCGCTCCTTGATGCGCCAGGGAAGCGCTGCATTTCTGCTGCAAGAATGTTTCGGCAATGGCTTTTGAACTCAGATGCGCTAAATTTCCTCCCTCCCAATTGCACAAAACTATTCTTGTCAGCTTCCGCCTCGCCAGCACCCGCCCCTTTCTCGAATGAGGACGACAACCGGGCTTCGTCGGTTACTGCGTCTTGCTGTGCCCCCAAGTTAAACCCTTCACCCAGTAGAGCAAGCACCAGCGCGACGCCCGTCATCGGATTTCGCACGGGCGCCGCGATTTGAAGTTGGCGATAGATGGAACTCCTATCTGGGATATGGATACCGTGTCGGCTGACAAAATGAGCCCCCCAGGTATCACACATAAATTCACGCAACAAGCGAGCCCTATCCTTGAATCGTAGAAGACCGAGCGCCGCAGCCTTCTTTTGCATCCGAACGGCCAGCTCCCTCCCAATCGGTCTTTCCATATCGTTCTCGAGGAGAGCTCTAGCCACCCGCCCCAGCTTGAAGTCCTTCTCGCACTCTGGGTCGCCAAGCCCTTCGTTACGTGCGCGCAATGGCTGCCCACACAAGCAAGTCTTCAAGCTCGAGAACAGCAATGTGGAGTTCCGACGGCGCCAAGCGCATGCTCCACACGGCCCCAGCAGCGGTTCACGATGTCGGTGGCAGACAGACAAACTCAGCAGCAGATGTGTCCGCTCAACGATGGGAGTACCGGCGCTCTCTTCATTGTCTTTCACGCACTGACGACAGTACGCCACACCCCATAACGGCCGCCCATGCATGAAGAGCATTCTTGGGCTAAACGAAAATGCAGTTTCACCAGTTCTGAGCAGACTCTTCAGACCGTCCGCAGCTTCGTGGTCAAGGAACGCGTGAAATAGAGGCGCCAATGCGACGCGCGGCATGGCCTGTGCTCGCAAGGAGAGCACGAGCACACAGTGACCAAGGCACGGTCGACACGATTTCACCGCCAGACCTTCCATGCTTGGGCGTCGGCAGCGTAAGGCCCTCAACTCCAGAGCTGGTCGTACTCGAGGAGGGCATGGCCAACGCAGGGACCAGCAGTTGCCCCTCACTTCCGTCGGAGTACGACACCCTGCTTGGGGTCAGCACGCCGTCGTGGTTCCGATAGATGTCGACCATGTCACGCTCCCCGCTGGCTGCGTGACCAAAACGCTTGCCGTTGCGTTGCGGACTTACCCGCAAGGCAACGCGGGCGCCCAGGGAACGAGGCTGTAAGGGGACGATGAGATGGATACGGAGGGTTGGCCGCGCCAGGCAGAAGGAGCCGCGATTGGTCTGGCATTGAGCGGGGACCACGGCCGTTCAGGCAGCAGTGGACCGCGACGGCGTTGAGAGTCGTCGACATATGGTGTTCCAGCGCCCGACATGCCTTCGCATAGCGAGCGCGCAGGGGTTGACAACACGCATCCCTGTTGGCACCATACGCGCGCGTGTTCGCGTAAGCGTCCTTCGGGATGCGCGAGCAGAAGGCCGGGGCTGGACCCCCGGCCTTTTTTATTGCGCGAGTTTCGGCTACTTGTTCGTGACTGGCTCCTCGTTGCGCTGTGGCGGGATAAGTTGCAAAAAGCGGCGTTTCTCGCTATACTATGTGCATAAGCTGCGGGGGATTGCGTCAACTCATTGAGCGAACGCACCCACAAGGGCGGAGATGGTACTTGATAGCGCACAATCAGCGCAAGTCATCACCCCATCGGTCAGCGCAACGCCAGCCCTAGCTCACAGCCCACCACGCCGGGCGCGCATTGCCCAGCGCCACCAAAAAATTCCCAGTTGCAGAGAGCTAGTCACCGCACATCGCGGTCACTACAATCCCTCGCATATCTGTCGACTGAGCCCCATCTACTCCGGTCCGCCTCGCGTCCAATATCTCTACATTTGTCGTGGAAATACTGTATGCCTGCGCGAGCAAAAAACAAGGAAATCGTTTGAGCGAAGAACAAACGCCATGGGCTAGCTTGGCCTCTCGAGTCATTCGAGTAGCACTCGCGCGTGGAGATTGGAGCTACGCTCAACTGGCCGCCGCCTTATCCAACGAAGGCGTTGAAGAAACCGAACGGTCGCTTATCTCGCGCGTATCGCGCGGGACCATCAAGTTCACCCTGCTGCTGCAGGCTATTCACCTCACTGGTGGGCGCCCTCCACGACTGTGGCTGCCGGCGCTAGGCACGCCAGAGACCTGGGAAAGCAAGGCACAAGCGGTTCTGGCGGCCGAGCTATCACAACGACCGTTGGTCACCCCCCGCGAGCTGGTTGACCAGCTTGCTCGCCTGGGGACTAGAACCACGGAGAAGACATTAGTCGCCCACTTTTCCTCTGGCACGCTTCCGCTCTCGCTATTTGTCCAGTGCCTCGCCGTAATTGGAAGCACCAGCCTGGACAGCTATGTAGACTTCGAGGTCCTCGCTGCCACAGTTGAACAGTGCATGGCCGCACACCAAGGTTGAGCGCCGTTCGGCCTTGCTATTTTGAGCAGACCGACCTAGCTTTCTTTTGTGTGACATTTGTCTAGATTTGAACGCTGGACCACTGAGCCTTTCCTGCCCATACAAGCAAGTAATTTTCAGCGCTAACGCCATACGGGAAGCTAAGTGCCATGGCACAGGAAGTCCCGAGTATCGCTCTCAATCCGCTGACGAGGAACCCGCAAGCGCTGGGACAGGTCGTGCGCAGCCGGCGCGCAGGTTGCCACTTGCGGCTCGACGATACGGCCCATGCCTGTGGCGTTTCCACCTCCACGCTTTCGCGGCTTGAGAATGGCCGACTGACTGGAACCAACAGTCTTTTCAAAGTCCTTGATGGACTCGGCTTGGCCATGTTGGTCATGCCTCGAACAGAAGCTGATGCGCTGCTTCGCACGCTAGGGCACACAGTGGAATGGCGCTGCATTCCAGGTGCGGCCGCCGGGGGCATCCGCCGACCAGGGGCATCGTCGACGGTCCATTCAACCACGCCGACTTTGTTCGTGGACTACGACGGCACACTGCATGTAGGGCATGCGCTCCTCGACACGACCTCGGGCCAAGTGAGCTTGGATTCGGGCAGACCACTGCTCGAATTTGCTCCGTTGCTCGCAGACCTACTGGAGCCATACCCAGAGGTGGAGATTGTGCTCACGACCTCGTGGCTGCAGAGACTCTCCACTGAACAGGTCGCCTCGTATTTGCCGACGAGCCTGGCACGGCGTGTGGTAGCCACGACGCGGGCAGTGAAGCCCCGGCTGAGTTACGTCTTGGACGGCACCGAGAGGACCTACATCATCACCAGCTATGCGTACGACAAAGGCCTGAAGAATTGGTTGGCGATTGACGACTCGGTTTACGGAGCCGACCACGTTGGGCTGGTACCCGGCGAGTTGGTGGACCACTTCCTACTTTTGGATTCGGCGCGCGGCATCAGCGATGACGGCGCCCAACAGCGCATTCGAGACTGGTTGGCAAGCACACACAAAGGCGACCACATGTAGCCAATCACTTCGCTGCACACCTCGACGCGTCAGAAGCAGCGCACGCGTCCGAGCCAAAAAGGACGTGCGGCACGCTGGAGGTATCGCGGCAGCGATTCTCGGCACAGGAAGAGCGTAATGTCGAATCGACTGATACCCGCCAACTTTCCACGCGATGCATCACTGGGCTCCGTACCAGGCGGACAGCCGAAACTCTTGGTGCGCCGGGTCAACGGCCAGTACGTCTCGGGGCTCACCGATGAAGAATGGCGTGAGCGATATGAATGCTGTGAAGACTTGGCGCAACAGTGCGCCCCCTACTGCATGCGCAAGATTGCCGAGAATCCAGCATTGACTCAAGAGCGCTGCCTAGCAAACGTGCGTAAGGGGTTCGCACTGAAAGTGCAGAGTGGTGAGTGGGAGTTCTCAGAGGCCGAACTGGATTGGGTCACAAAACGAACCCGCCAGCTTCTTGGCTGGTAGTCCGCCGCAACGAGCAAAGCACGTTGTGCGATGCATAGAGCCGCGCACCGTCATTCGCTATCCTGTCATGTCCAACTAGCCGATGCCAAACCAAATGACAGGTCCCAACCTGATTCAGCTTTATCTTAGCGAGATTGGCCTGCAATGGCTCCTTCCTCGTTCGTATCTTGTTAAGCGATACGGCGTCCGGCCACACGCTGCCTATGGCCGGGACGTGATTGAGATTGAGACTCCGCGCCCGTTCGTGAAGGGATTACTTTGGCCGCTTTCAGCTCAAGTCTCCCCGCAGTTCTCGCCCAACGAACCGGCCACCGAATTCGCGGGGGTATCGTACGTCAGCGACAACGCTGCCGAGAATCTTCGAAGCAATGTTGACCAGTTGCAGCCTTTCCTCGGGGAGGGAACGGCACTGAGAACCTCCAACTCTCTTGGGCACCGGTGGGTCTACGGGGCAGCGTCCGTCGAGTTGCATGTATGGCCGCCCGAAATGCAACAAGGGCCAACGCTCAATCCCGCTTACGAGAAAGAGCCCAGGCTCAGGGCAGGATGCTGGATTGGCATCACGACGGGATTTCGTCCATGGCCTAGTGAAACAGAAATAGCTCAACTCATGGCTTTCGAGCCGGTGGCCAGAATTTGCGAGGAATGGTTGGGAGCGGCATCTTCATTCCCTCGGTCAGGCCTGCAGTACGAGTTGGAGTTCACTCGATTGCCCGACGCAGCCTTCGGCCATCGCAGTGGGTGGATAGGATGTTCTTCCGACCGAACAGCATTCATCTTCTATGGCCGGGAGCTGTACTTTGTCCCTATGGAAGCTGTCATTCAGCTTCAGGTCGTACGTGTACTACCGGCAAAAGGTCCGGGCGGGTCATACCTGCGTGTGCAATGTCGTTGCGACTATGCTGACCAGCAGACCAAGACAATTACGATTTGTAGTGCTAGCGGTGCAGACGACCTGGATGAGTTGGGTGCCACGGTCAGCCGTGCCATTGCGAAACCGCTGGTGCTTTTGCCCCTTGTGTACGACTGCTAGTCTAGCGGACGGACCGCCACGCAGGCTGCGCCCGAGAAGACCTCGGTCGTGACTACCAAGGCTCATGGACATGAATAGCAGCAGTACCTCGGCTGTCCGCGATGACATATGACCAGCAATCGACCAGTCACCAGTGCTGAACGAAACAGTACGTTGCTAACAGCCTTTCCGGCAACTCTACGCCGTGAAGCGGCCGTCGTCGCAAACTTGCTTGGAAATGACCGTGCCGCTCACCCTGGGTTGTGTCTCATGGTTCAGGGCGAACTGCTCAACATCCCTTATCGGCTTCATCACAATGCTGATGTAGCACCTCCCTTATACCTGAACGAAGTACAAGCGCGCATGTATGCGTGTGCGCTAACAAGGCATCTTGATGGCTACGTGCGTCAGCGCCAGCTCACGCAAATCGTCGCACTGTCTGAGCCGTGGGTAGTGCCCTTCGTTGCGCAGCTTTGCGGCGAGTATGTCGTCGAAATTCTCAACGTCATCGAAGAGCACTTGCCCTCTATGCATCCGAGCACCTACGGAGCGTTCTTCCGGGAGAATCCACGATTCTTTCAACGAACGCAGGAGCGGATGATTAGCTACTGGGATTGCTACTATCGTTGGCTGTATAAGCGGAAAACAGACTATGTCGGGTTTCGACTATTCGACCACTTCCGCGAATGGAGCGCTGCTGCCTAAGGCACCTCCGGACTTACGACGACCTTGGCAAATACGTCGAATGGCGAACGCGCCCAAGAGCGAAAGGTGTCCCGCTTTTGCAATAGCGCGAGGGTGCGCGGTTCAAAGCTGACACGGTACGTACCGATAACGGCTGCATGCATCGACTGGCAGGACCTTCGCACGCATCGCCTCGCAGCCCGCACCTAGTCGTTCCATTTCTCGTGCTCAGGTAGCATGCATTCTTGGGCCCATTCCTGCATGCTCGAATAGACCGTGCTCCCTGGCCATGGAGGCACTTCCTCTGCCTTCGACCATGTCAGATGAACGACCGCGACGCGGCCGCTGCCATCAAGGATTTCGAAGAGCACGTCATCACCTTGGCCACGCCCGACTAGTCGAGTCGGCAAGCCAAACATTACATGTCCGCGAGCCACTTCCGATTGAAGCTCCCGCGTAAACGAGTCAAGAAGAGTGTCGCCGAGGTCCTGGGCAGACGACCATGGTTCTAGCCATTCCATTGCATCACTCCCGGATATATGCAGGGAAGCCCCCCCCCGGGCCACTCACTCATTGATGGAACAACAGGTCTGCGACGAACCCCATGCCGACGAGCAGACCAAAACAGAAGACTACGGAAATGCAGCCCAGAAGGATACGTGGCAGCGATACCTCTGCACTGTGGCTTGGCTCCGGCTCTTTGCCGCGAATCAAGCGATAGCCACCCACTGTAAAAAACGCATATGCAAGTAGCGACGGAAAAAGAAGCATGCTTGGATTCGCATTGAGAACCAGCACCATAGCTCCGAAGGCGGCTACACAGATTGCACCAAAAACAATGCACACAAGCCCGTTGATTCGAACGGTTCTTGACGTCGCTGCTTTGGGTGGCGAGAACGAATCGGAAACCGCATTGAGTGCGAACTGCGCCGTACGAACGATGTGAGATAGAGAAGCCATTGGTCGTAGCTTTTGGGGGGAAGCGATTTCAGTAAATCTGAAATGATGGCTAGCCACACTGCCATAAGCTCATGACTTTCCGCAATTGACCGTCGGGGGGGATTCCCGATAGCCGGGGGCTGTCGGCGTCCACTTTTGGCCGGTAATGGACCTATCATTTAGATTGGTAGCCGCCCTAGCCGCTCGCAACCACTCGCGGCGGGCATAGAGAAGGAAGAAAACGAATGACGAGGGGCTTCAAATGGGTCGCAACCGTGCTACTCGCGGTTGTCGCCGTACTCTCTGCACTGTGCGTTCAGTGGTCATCGTATGCTCGTCAACGTGGACTCGCTGAGGACCGCAGCATTTCTGCAATTGCGGCACGACACCCAGAAATGAAAGCCGCATTCGATGCCGTTGCCGCTTGCGAGGAACGACGTAAGCACGGTGCAGACCGGCCTCCAATTACGACTGCGTTTTGCATATCGACGGTTCGGGAAAGGGCTGTGGCTATGGAGAAGCCGGATGTGGTGGAAGCCATTGACGAGCTGACGCACGAAATCGGTAGGGAGACGAAAGCAATCGAGGTTCCGTTTCCGCTCCGAATCCTCCTCTGAAGTCAAACACAGAAAGTGGGACGGTTAGCCTGGCCGCAAAGCTAACGCGCCAACCCACTCGCTATATTGCTTACCTTGGTCCAAATTGCTTGAGCGACTGCGGACTGCTCCAAAGCCAGGGTCACAACCGGGTGGTTCGTGGCTTGCAATTGAATGAGCGCATTCGCCGCTTCATATCGCAGTTCATAGTCCGAAGAGGTCAGCGCTTCTGCTAGACACACGATTGTTGATTCGCCGACGTGTCCGAATTTGGCTAGCACCCTCGCTGCAGTTACGTCGCCCCTCTTCAGCTCTGGAACAATCAGCGCTTCCAGCTCACTAGCACGCTCGCCCTCCCTGTCTCCGGCGTGTCAGTCTCAACAGGCATGTCGCTCGGAATCATAGCCGCCCACTGTGAAGAACGCTTAAGGTGTGTCGAGACATCAGATTTAGACCTGTAGAGCTTGAATGGCGGCGAGTGCCATGCTTCCGGCTTTTGACGCCTGCGGATGCCTATGCTTAGCGCACAGTTCGGCAATCTCCGTAAGCTGAAGGGTTGGACGAGCACGGATTTCCAGCGCGACTGATTCGGCAATGAAGAAGTCCTCGTCGCCGGCCAAGTCGCGGAGCAACAGGCTGTCACTCAGGTCAAGCGAAGGCACGAATGGCGGTACAAGCTCGTCCCTGTTGTCTAAGGTGAGCAGGTGCCGCATCCACTTGCTGAGGCCAGCCTGGTCAGCGGCAACTGGTGAACGGGGCGGATGTTGCTCTTCAAGCCATTGCCCCTCGTTTTTGGCACGAATGGCAGCCAAGAGAAACTCTGATAGGGACGCGTACACAATGCGGCTATCGCCATCGTGACAGAGAAAAAACACGGCACCCTTGAGAGGCCCAGCACCGACATAGAAGTGGTGATTGCTCGTTTCTATGTCGTCCAGGACAAGTCCACCGAGCGCGTCCACGATGGGATGACCATGGACCGACTGCGTCCAGCGCACTGCGTCTTCCAAGCGAAGCAAGTGCTGCGCGCGCAGTGAGGGCTCGTGCATCCCGGCCGCTGCCGCTTGCTCAAAGAAACGTAAAAGCTCGTCCGAGAACGACGGTACGTTGTCCGGAAGTATCTCAGTGATGTGTGCCACGTTGTGGGCTCCTCGCCTTGCGAATGCGTGGATGTTGGACGGCAGCGTCTGGCCGCACTCTGCCGACACTGTCACGCGCCCGGACGGACAAGGTCGGTAGCTGCCGCCTGCAATCTGCTTAAACGTCAAAACGCATCGCCAACTCTTGAAAGCTCTCTGGCCGACAGCGGACCATGGCTAGCGGTCTCCGCCTTATGCACACCGGTGGCATCATTGGAATAGCTGGTCTCTGTTTAGTTCTGCAATACATTGACAAATCACCCAGAAAACCTCTCGTCCTCTTGAATGGCTTCACATATCTTTTCAAGAAAATCTACCAGACCATTCTCACCAACAAGGTCAGAGCGGACATCAGCTAGGAGACGATGGAATTCAATGAGCTCCTCTGAACCCAACTCATCAGCGCAAATCATATCCATACCGAACTCATCCATTGACTGAAGGACTTTCTTGGCAACTTCGGAATTTTTTGCACGCCAGCGAAGTGACTCTGCTATCCATTCGAAATCAATCGTTCTTACGTCAAAGTGCTTTCCCTTAGCGAGGATTACTGTTCCAGTCATTTTTAGTGCACTCAGAAAAGGCCGTCTGCGGGCGCTTGGAGGTGGCATGTCAATCAAATCGATGAACGTCTGCGTGAATGCATCTTCAACGACTGCTAATGGCCGGAAGCGGTCGGTGCCCTGTCGCAGTTAGAACGAGGGAGCGGCACGCTGGTCGTACGACCAAGCAATCGAAGCTGGTATGCTGCCCATTGCTGATGCTTGCGCCCGCAGGTTATGACGCTCCACTCGATGTCCGGGACGACGTGAAGACGTATCGCTTCCCGGATGACATCGTCGAGATGGTAAGCGAGCTGGCACTGGAGATTACCGAATACCAGCAGATGGTCGACCCGTCCCCCGTGACTGGCGCCACGATTCTCCAGAACCTGCGAGTTGGAGACCCAACCGCCGAAAATGAGATGGCAACTCTGGCCAACTACTATCTGCGGACCGACCAGTACACCAGGACTATCAACGGAGACGTTAATCTGGTCGTCGGCCGGAAGGGCGCAGGCAAGACTGCTCTATTCCTTCAGATTCGGGACCGTACTCGCTCGGACAAACGAAATATCGTCGTAGACTTGAAGCCGGAGGGGTTTCAGCTCCTGAAGCTCAAAGAGGAGTTGCTCACGTATCTCAGTGAGGGCTCGCTCCAGCATCTTGTCACAGCGTTCTGGGAGTACTTAATTCTTCTCGAGGTCGCCTACAAACTGCTCGAGAAGGACCGAGTCACGCACAAGAACAACCACGAAATCTACGAGCTTTATCGAGAGCTTGAGGCAACGTACAAGACGGACGATTTCTCTGACGAAGGCGATTTCTCCGAACGCCTCTTGGCGCTGTCTCAGAGCATTACCGCAAAGTTTAAGCAATTGCATTCCGACGAGCCTGGTCAGCGACTGACCAACGACCAGGTCACAAGTCTTTTGTACTACCACGACATCCGAAGCCTGCGGACAAAGATTTCAGACTACCTGGAGAAAAAACAGTCGGTCTGGATTCTCTTCGACAACTTAGACAAGGGATGGAGCACCGGCGGCGTCGATGAAATTGACACTGCAGTTCTGCGGTGCCTGATAGATGCGGGCCGCAAAATCGAGTCACACATGCAGAAGGCTGGGCATCGTTTCCGCTGCATCGTATTCGTACGGAATGACGTATACGAGCACTTGATGCAACGCAGCGCAGACTACGGCAAGGAGATGCGCGCGATTCTCGACTGGACCGAGCCCGACCTGCTGCGTGAAATGCTGCGACTGCGCCTCGTGAACGCCTTGGAGCTATCGCCCGACAAGACGGGCTTCGACCAAGCATGGCGAAGCCTCTGTGTTTCTCACTTCAACGGCGAAGAAACGTCGGCGTACATGATTGACCGCTCCTTGATGCGGCCACGCAATCTGCTTAAGGTATTCAACCATTGCCGCGGCTTCGCCAATAACTTCGGCCACGCGAAGATTGAGGACTCTGACATCGAGAAAGGACTGCGAGCGTACTCACAGGACTTGCTGATGGAGCTGGACAGAGAACTCGCAGATGTACTTCCTCAAGCGCAAGACCTTGTCTATCGATTCATTGATGCGCCGGCAACTATGCCGAAGCAAGACCTTATCGCCCTCTTGCGAGATGGTGAAACAGACGAAGAACCCGCAGCGAAGAGGCTCGAGTTCCTTCTCTATTACGGCATCATTGGACTCCAGACGCCTGAGCGAACCTACTACATCTTCGATGTCAACTACGACCAGAAGGTTCTGCGAATCCGGGTCGACCGAGCCGGCGATGATGCTATCTTCGCCATTAATCCAGCGTTCTGGCCAGCATTGGATATTCGGCCTCCCTCGAGGGAAGGAAACTAGGGCTTACCCCCCAGAAACCAGGCTGTATTCAGCAAGTTTGAAATGCTTTCATTTCCTCGCCACAGTTGCCGTCTTCCAAATTCCGCAGCGTACGAACACCGACACCCGCCCGCGCCGCGAGCGTGGCTTGGTCCAGGCTTCGGCGCTCCCGAAGCGTCTTCAATCGTTCGCCTAGCTTGCTTCAATCTCCTGCGCAGTGACAACCTGTGAGCGCAACTGGAGCGCTATCGCAGAAAAAAAAGCTTGAACAGCAACCCCTGCGGCATGAGCAGCCAAGATACAGTCATGTACTGCTGCATTAGAAAAGCCCAATTCCGCGCCGGGATTGGATTTCCGGACAAATCGCGGACGGAAATTGGGCAGTTCTAATGCAATTTTTGGCCTCATCAAATGCCCAGAGCCATCTGTTTCTGCGCCTGCCGAAACTTATTCGACAGTCACCGATTTCGCCAGGTTGCGCGGCTTGTCGACGTCGGTGCCGCGCGCCAGTGCCGTGTGATACGCCAGCAGCTGCAGCGGGACCACGTGCAGGATCGGCGAGAGCTGGCCGTAATGCTCCGGCATGCGAATCACCTGGATGCCATCGCTCGACTGGATCTGCGTATCGGCGTCAGCAAACACGTACAGCTTGCCGCCACGCGCGCGCACTTCCTGGATGTTCGACTTCAGCTTTTCCAGCAGCGCGTCGTTCGGGGCCACGGTCACGACCGGCATCTGCTCGGTCACAAGCGCCAGCGGGCCGTGCTTGAGTTCACCGGCGGGGTAGGCCTCGGCGTGGATGTACGAGATTTCCTTGAGCTTGAGCGCGCCTTCCAGGGCGATCGGGTAGTGCAGACCGCGACCGAGGAACAGTGCGTTTTCGCGGCGGGCAAACTCTTCCGACCACGCGATGATCTGCGGCTCCAGCGCCAACACGGCGTTCAGCGCCGACGGCAGGTGACGCAGATGCCGCAGCGCATCTTCTTCCTGCTCCGCGTTCAGATGACCGCGCAGCTTGGCGAACGTCAGTGCCAGCATGTACAGCGCGGCAAGTTGCGTGGTGAACGCTTTGGTGGACGCCACGCCAATCTCGGTGCCCGCGCGCGTGAGGAACTTGAGCTGCGTCTCGCGCACCATGGCGCTGGTCGCCACGTTGCAGATGGCGAGCGTATGCGTGTGGCCCAGTTCGCGTGCGTGGCGCAGCGCGGCCAACGTGTCGGCGGTTTCGCCCGATTGCGAGATCACGACGACCAGCGCGTTCGGATTGGGCACCGTCTCGCGGTAGCGGTACTCGCTGGCGACTTCCACCTGTGTCGGAATCTTGGCGATCGATTCGAGCCAGTACTTGGCCGTGCAGCCCGAGTAGTAGCTCGTGCCGCACGCCAGGATCAGCACGCTGTCGACCTTGGGCAGCACCGCGGCCGCCTCGGGGCCAAACAGGTCCGGCCCAAACCCTTGCACGCCTTCCAGCGTGTCGCCCAGAGCGCGCGGCTGCTCGAAGATTTCCTTCTGCATGAAGTGGCGGAAGGGGCCGAGTTCCACGGCCGCGGCGTAGGTGCCGACTTCCTTCACTTCACGCTCGACGATCTTGTCGTGGGCATCGGCCACGGTGAAGCCGTCGCGGGTGATTTCCACCACGTCGCCTTCTTCCAGGTAGGCCATGCGGCTGGCGGTGCCGGCCACGGCCAGCGCGTCCGACGCCAGGAACGATTCGTTCTCGCCAATCGCCACCACCAGCGGCGAGCCGGCGCGCGCGCCCACCACCACGTCGGGGTTGTCACGGGCAAACACGGCAATCGCATAGGCGCCGTGCAGGCGCTTGACCGACGCACGCACCGAGGCGAACAGGTCGCCGCGCGTGGCGCTGCTCGGGTACGTGTAGGCCTGGTGGATCAGGTGCGCGACGACTTCGGTATCCGTCTGCGATTCAAAGCCGTAGCCGACAGCCTTGAGCTCTTCGCGCAGCGACTCATAGTTTTCGATGATGCCGTTGTGCACCAGGGCGATGGTGTCGCCCGAGAAGTGCGGGTGAGCGTTGACCGTGTCCGGCCGACCATGCGTGGCCCAGCGCGTGTGCGCGATGCCGATGGCGCCATCCAGGTGGCTCGTCTGTGCCTGGGCATCCAGATCGGCCACGCGCGAAACGGTGCGCGCCCGCTGCAGCTGGCCGTCACGCTGCACAGCGACGCCGCAGGAGTCATAGCCGCGATATTCCAGGCGGCGCAGGCCCTCGATCAGGACGGGAACGATATTGCGCGTGGAAACCGCGCCAACGATACCGCACATGTTGATTTCTCCAGTTGGGGTGTGGCAGCACGTTGAATGTGCGCCGCACTCGGTAATTCAGTATCGATGCTCGTGCGCCGAAGCGGCATCCGCTGTTCGGCGCAGGAGAAACCCTGTCAGCCTGCCTTCTTTTGCTTGACCGGGCGCTGCCAGCTGTCGATGGTGACCTGGCGCGCCCGCGAGACCGTCAGCTTGCCCTCGGGCGCGTCCTTGGTCAGCGTGGTACCGGCACCCAGCGTCGCGCCCTTGCCCACGCGCACCGGCGCCACGAGCTGCGTATCGGAGCCGATGAAGGCATCGTCTTCGATGATGGTGCGGAACTTGTTTGCGCCATCGTAATTGCATGTGATGGTGCCCGCGCCGATGTTGACGCGCGAGCCGACCGTGGCGTCGCCCACGTAGGCAAGGTGGTTGGCCTTGCTGTGCGCCGCGATCTGGCTGTTCTTGACCTCGACGAAGTTGCCGATGTGCACGTCTTCGGCCAGCTCGGTGCCCGGGCGCAGCCGCGCGTACGGGCCAATGCGCGAGTCGGCGCCAACCTTGGCACTCTCGATGTGGCAGAACGGCAGGATCTCGGCGCCGGCCTCGATCACCGCATCGCGGATCACCGCATTGGCGCCGATGCGTACGCCATCAGCCAGCGTCACATCGCCCTCGAAGATGCAGTTGACGTCGATCACCACGTCGCGGCCGCACGTGAGCTTGCCGCGCACGTCGATGCGTGCCGGGTCGATCAATGTCACGCCGTCTTCCAGCAGTTGCTGCGCGAGGTTGCGCTGGTGAATGCGCTCCAGCTCCGCCAGCTGCACCTTGCTGTTCACGCCCAGCGTTTCCCACTCGGCCAGCGGATGTGCGGAGGTGATGGGCACGCCTTCGCTGGCGGCACGCTCGATCACGTCGGTCAGGTAATACTCGCCCTGCGCGTTGTCGTTGGACAGCGTCGCCAGCCAGTTCTTGAGCTTGGCCGTCGGGCACACCAGGATGCCGGTGTTCACCTCATGGATGGCGAGTTGCGTTTCGTTGGCGTCTTTCTGCTCGACGATGCGCGTGATGCGGCCGGCGGCGTCACGCACGATGCGGCCGTAGCCGGTCGGGTCGCCCAAGTGCACGGTCAGCACGCCCAGGTGGTCATTGCCGGCGGCGCCCACCAGGGCGCTCAGCGTTTCGGCGCGGGTGAGCGGCACGTCACCGTAGAGCACCAGGGTGGGCACGCTCTCGTCGAGCTGGTCGACGGCCTGCATGACGGCGTGGCCCGTGCCCAGTTGCTTGTCTTGCGTGGCGAAGGCGATATCGGGCGCGCCGACCATCTCGCGCACCCGATCGCCGCCATGACCGACGACCACCACCAGCCGCGTTGGCGACATGGTGCGCGCGGTTTCAATGACGTGCGCCAGCAGCGGTTTGCCGGCCAGGGGGTGCAGCACTTTCGGCAGGGCAGAGCGCATGCGTTTGCCCATGCCTGCAGCCAGGATGACGATATTCACAAGGAGGTTCCTAGAGTGACTCGAAGCGATAGCCTGCGACGGGTTGCCGGCGCCGGAAACGGCTGCCTGAAACCCACCGCCCGCCACCTCCCCTCAGGATGGCCGGACCGCCTGCAAACCCTTCTGCGGGGCGCTTTTGCGGCGTATAAGACACAGATGCAAAAATTCTAGCATGGGGCCCACCCTCCCCCTGAACCGGTCAAACGGTGGAATTGTTGCAACGACGCCATTACCGAGACGGTTAGCCCGCCCGCCGGTCAGGCGGATGGCGGACACCCGGCGTGGCGCGCCGGAGCGGATTTGGGCAGCGTACGCCGCCCGTGTGACGCGGGCTGCGCTCAGCTTGCGGCTGCCTCGCCGGGCACGGCTTGGTCGGCGGGCGTGTCCCCAGGTTTGCGCTCAAACCGCACGAACTCGATGCGATCGTCATGCGAGCCGGCAAACACCAGCGGGGCCTGGTCGTAGGCGGTCTGGCCGAATAGCGCGTCTTCACCGATCTTCGCCAAACCCGTGGTCAGGCCGTTGAAGTCGAACAGATCGGTATCAGCCAGGTGCGATGGCACCACGTTTTGCAGCGCCGCGAAGATGTTGTCGATGCGGCCCGGCGTCTGACGCTCCCACTCCAGCAGCATCTCCTTGACCTTCTTGCGTTGCAGGTTTTCCTGCGAGCCGCAGAGGTTGCACGGGATGATCGGGAATTCCATCGCGCGGGCGTAGGAGGCGATCTCCTTCTCTGCGCAGTAGGCCAGCGGGCGGATGACGATGTGCTCGCCGTTGTCGGTGGCCAGCTTGGGCGGCATCGACTTCATCTTGCCGCCAAAGAACATGTTCAGGAAGAACGTGTTGACGATGTCGTCGCGGTGGTGGCCCAGCGCGATCTTGTTGGCGCCCAGTTCCTTGGCGGTGCGGTAGATCACGCCGCGGCGCAGGCGCGAGCACAGTGAGCACGTCGTCTTGCCCTCGGGCACCTTCTCCTTGACGATCGAATACGTGTCCGCCTCGACGATCACATATTCCACGCCCAGCTTCTTCAGGTAGTTGGGCAGCACCTCTTCCGGAAAGCCCGGCTGCTTCTGGTCGAGGTTCATCGCAATCAGCTTGAAGTCGACCGGCGCGCGCTTCTGCAGCGCCATCAGCACCGACAGCATCGTGTACGAATCCTTGCCGCCAGACAGGCACACGAGGATGGTGTCGCCGTCTTCGATCATCTTGAAGTCGCCGATGGCGCGGCCCACCTGCGACTGCAGACGGGTTTCGAGGCGGTGGAAATTATTGGAAAACGTCATGGCATCTCGACCCCGCCAGCGCTGAATAATGGCCGGACGGGCGTCAAATCGTGAGGAAAATCAGCATTTTAGCGCGCGCGGAGCGCCGTCTGCAGGGTCGCGCGAACAGGCCTAGAATCGTTTGCCTATCTTCTGCTCGATGGAAACGAACCCCATGACGACAGCAATGCGGATTCTGGTGCTTGGCGCCGGCGGCACCGGCGGCTATTTCGGCGGCCGGCTCGCCCAGGCGGGCGCAGACGTGACCTTCCTGGTGCGGCCGGCACGCGCGGCGCGGTTGCGCGAACACGGTCTCGTGATTCGCAGCCCGCACGGCGATGCGCAATTACCCGTGCAGAGCATCACCGCAGACCAGGCCTCGACTTGGGGCCGTGCAGACTTGGTGCTGCTGAGCTGCAAGGCCTATGACCTGGAAGACGCCATCACCGCGATCCGCCCCGTGGTGGGCGAGCGCACGGTGGTGCTGCCGGTGCTGAACGGGCTGGCGCATCTGGAACGGCTTGATGCCGCGTTTGGTGAATCGCGCGTGCTCGGTGGGCTGTGCCACATCAGTGCGACAAGCGCGCCGGACGGGGCGGTGCTGCACCTGAGCAACGGCCAAGGCCCCGCCGTGCACTCAATCACGTTCGGCGAGCGCACGCCGCATGCGCCGCGCGAGCGCACCGAGGCAATCCGCGACGTGTTTGCCACGGCCAACTTTGACTCCGTGCTGGCTGACAACGTCATGCAAGACATGTGGGAGAAATTCACCTTCCTCACTTCGCTGGCCGCGATGACTTGCCTGATGCGGGCGACGGTAGGCGAGATTGTCGCCACGGACGAGGGCGCAGCGTTGAACGAGGCGATGTTCATGGCGTGCGAGCGCGTGGCTGCGGCGTCGGGGTATCCGAATCGGCAGGCTGCGCGCGAACGCGGGCTCAATGTGCTGACGCAGGCTGGGTCACCGCTGACGGCATCGATGCTGCGGGATCTGGAGAGTGGTGCGCGGGTTGAAGCGGATCACATCGTAGGGGACATGCTGCGCCGCGGGCGGGCGTTGGGGACGGATGTTTCGTTGCTGCGGGTGGCGTTTGCGCATTTGCAGGCTTATCAGCAGCGGTTGTTGCGGGCGGCTGTTTGATTGCTTTGCGTTTGTGGTTCATCCCCGGTTTCATCCCCTGCCGGGGCTGACTCACTTTCTTTGTCTTGCCAAAGAAAGTAAGCAAAGAAAGGCGCGCCCGAGATGGCGACTTCCCCTTGAATTTATGTCGCAGAGAGGGGAAGGGAAAAACTCGCTGCGCTCAGACAGTTTCCCTTCCTTTTTCCTCTCTGCAACAGAAATTCAAGGCGCCATCTAGGGCAGGGTACGGCCAAACCATCTGAACGGCGGTGTTGCCGACTTGGCTTGCTTTGTCGGTTGCCTATTGCCAACCTCCACCCAGCGCCTGCATCAGCGCTGCAGAGTCCAGCAACCGATCCGCTTGGCTCTGTACCTGCTGCAGCGTGGCTTGGTCGACCTGGCGTTGGGCGTCCAGCAACGTTAGCGTGCTGATGCCGCCTGCGGCGTGGCGGGCTTCGGCGGCGTGCAGGGTCTGTTGCGCCTGGTCGGTTGCCAGCGCTCTGGCCTGCAGCGTTTGGGCGTCGTTGTGCACGGCGTGCAGGGCGTCGGCCACTTCCTGCAAGCCTTGCAATACGGCTTGCTTGTAGGCGGCGCCGGCTGCATCGTAGGCGGCTTCGGCTTCGCGCTTTTTGGCGCGCAGGGTGCCGCCGTGGAAGATCGGTTGCGTGAGGCCGGCGCCCAAGTTCCAGATGCTTGACCCAGCGCCGAGGAGGTTGCGGAAGCTGGTGGTTTCCGAACCCAGCCCTGCGGACAGGGTGATGCGCGGGAACAGGTTGGCCGTAGCCACGCCCACGTTGGCGCTGGCTTCATGCCACACCGCTTCGGCGGCGCGAATGTCGGGACGCCGTTGCGCAAGCGTGGACGGCAGCGACACTGGCAGCGGGTCGGGCAGATGCAGCGCGTCGAGCGAAGGCAGGTCCGGCAAACCAGCGCCGGGCTCGCGGCCCAACAATACCGATAGACGATGCCGCTGCTGCGCAGCCTGCTGCATGAGCGGCGGGAGCGTGGCATCGGTCTGCACGACGAGCGTGCGCTGCGAGAACGCATCGACCTGCGCGACGCCACCGAGGCTGAGGCGGCGCTCGGTGATCTCCAACTGCCTGCGCTGCTCGGCCGCCAATCGCTGCGTGGCCGCAATCTGCGCATCCAGCGCGGCAATCCGCACCGCCGCCGTCACCACATTGCCGGCCAGCGACAGGCGCGCCGCCTCCAGTTCATAACGCTGCGTATCGAGCTGCGCGCGCGATGCCTCAAGCGCGCGTCGCACGCTGCCAAAGATATCCAGCGCATACGACACCGACAGCGACGCCGAATACAACGTGAACGGCCCCGGCTTGGGCGTGTTGAACCCGAACGCCTCGGGGTTGATCTGCTGACGCACGGCCGACACGGTGCCATCCACCGACGGCATCACATAGCCGAACTGCGCCTCGGCTTCGGCCTGCGCCTGACGCAAGCGCGCCTCCGCCTGCGCGACGGACGGGCTCGCGCGCAACGCCTCGTCCACCAACGCATCCAGCGCGGGCGATTGGAACAGGTGCCACCAATCGGCCGGCACGTTGGCATCGACAAGATGCTGCACCTCGCCGCCAACGACGGGCGCCGATGCGGTTTCCCGCGACAAGGGCTGTGCGGAATAGCCGGCGGCCGCGGGCCCGCCTGGCGTCTTGAAGTCGGGACCGACGGCACAGCCGCTCACGGTCAGCGCGGCGATCAACACTGCCCCAGCCGCCCGCTCACCACCCACCAACGCACGCCCCAACGCCAGCAAACGCCGCCAGACGGTTTGGCCGTACCCTTCCCTAGATGGCGCCTTGAATTTTTGTAAGCGGGCGGAAAAAAGAACGGGAACTGTCTGAGCGCAGCGAGTTTTCCCGTTCTCCGCCCAGTTATGAAAATTCAAGGGGAAGTCGCCATCTCGGGCGCGCCTTTCTTTGCTTAGCTTTCTTTGGCAAGACAAAGAAAGTAAGTTGGCCCCGGCAGGGGACGAAACAAGGGATGTACCACCACCGTCAGCACGTCGAATCCACAGCGTCCACATAGCCACCTCAATCCAACGTCTTGCGATAAAACCGCAACGCAATCCCCAACACCACCACCGTAAACACCATCAGCGGCCAAATGCTCGGCCACAGCTCAAACCAGCCGTTGCCCTTGAGCAGGATGCCGCGCGTGAGCCGGTTGAAGTACGTCATCGGCAGCAGGTTGCCAATCGCCTGCGCCCAGTTGGGCATGCCCACGAACGGAAACATGAAACCCGAGAGCAGGATGTTCGGCAGGAAGTAGAAGAAGGTCAGTTGCGTCGCCTGCAGCTGATTCTGTGCGAGCGACGACAGCGTGATCCCCACCGTCAGGCTCGCCACGATAAACAGCAGTGCCGATACGTAGACCATCCACACGCTGCCGACAAACGGCACGTGGAAAACGAAGAACGCCATCAGCAGAATGATGGTCACCTGCACCAGCCCGATGAAGATGTACGGAACGATCTTGCCCGTCATCACCTCCAGCGGATGCACCGGCGTGGCGAGCAGGTTTTCCATCGTGCCGCGCTCGCGCTCGCGCGTCATCGCCAGGCCCGTCATCATCACCATGGTCATCGTCAGGATGGTGCCCATCAAACCGGGGATGATGTTGTACTGCGTGATGCCTTCCGGGTTGTAGAGCTTGTGGATGCGGACATCGAACGGCGGTGCGGCACTCGCGGAGCCCCCCGCGCCAGCTGCCAGCGGTGACAACGCGCCCTTCATATCCTTGCTGACAACGCCCTGCACCAGTTGCGAGAGCGAGGCCACGGCCAGGCCGGTCGCGGCAGGATCAGTGGCATCGGCCTCCACGAGCAGCGAGGGCTTCTCGCCGCGCACGAGCTTGCGCGTGAAGTCCGGCGGGATCGATACGACAAACTGAAGCTGGCCTTTGGCCAACGCCTCGCGCCCGGCGGTTTCGTCCGGCAGCGTGGTCGCCAAGTCGAAGTAGTCAGAGTTGCGCATGCTCGCCAGGAAGCTGCGCGTGAACTCGCTCTGGTCTGCGGCAATCACGCCGGTCAGCAGATGCTTCGGATCGGCGTTGATGGCGAAGCCGAACAGGAACAGCTGCATGATCGGAATGCCGATCATCATGGCGAACGTCACGCGGTCGCGGCGCAGCTGCAGAAACTCCTTGAGTACCACGCTCCACCAGCGCACGAACGAGAAGCGATTGCCGTCTGGCTTCATGGCTGCGCCCCGTAGTTGTCTGAAGAGCGCTTCATCATGTGGATGAACACGTCTTCGAGGCCGGTGTTGATCGGCTCGGCGCGCATGCCGGACTCTCCTGCGAGCTTGCGCAACGTGCCCTCCAGCGCTTGCGCATCCGCGCCGGTCACGTGCAGCACCGACCCAAACGCAACGGTCTGATCCACGCCCGGCTGCCCCTCAAGCTTGCGGCCCAGCTCTACCAGATTGCCGCCTGAGATCGACCACGTCGACAAGTGCTGCCCGGCGATCACTTCATCGGCGGTGCCTTGTGCGAGCAGCTCGCCATACGCGATGTAGGCAAGCTTGTGGCAGCGTTCGGCCTCATCCATGTAGTGCGTGCTGACGAGCACCGAGATGCCCTCCGCCGCCAGCCGGTGCAGCTCTTCCCAGAAATCGCGGCGGGCTTTCGGGTCGACGCCGGCGGTGGGTTCATCGAGCAGCAGCAGTTCGGGCTTGTGGAGCATGCACGCGGCCAGCGCCAGGCGTTGCTTCCAGCCGCCCGACAGCGAGCCCGCCAGTTGCTTGGCGCGCGATGCCAGTCCGAGATGTTCCAGCGCGTGGTCCACCACCTCGCGCCGATTCGGCATCTCGTACAGGCGAGCAACGAAGTCCAGGTTCTCGCGAATGGACAGATCGTCCCAGTACGAAAACCGCTGCGTCATGTATCCGACGCGCCGCTTGATCTGCGCCGACTGCTTGAGGATGTCGTAACCCAGGCACGAGCCACTGCCGCTGTCGGGCGTCAGCAGCCCGCACATCATGCGGATCGACGTGGTCTTGCCGCTGCCGTTGGGGCCGAGGAAGCCGAAGATCTCGCCGCGCGCAACCTGCATGGAGAGATCTTTCACGACGTGTTTGTCGCCGAAGTGCTTGTTCAGGCCATGCACGTCGATGGCGTAGTCGCCGTTGCGTGTGTGCGGCTGGCTGTCGTGGCTGGCGGCGCTCATGGCAGCGTGACCTCCACGGGCTGGCCCGGGCGCAGCTTCGGGCCATCGGCCGCGGCGGGCCGGGCTTCCACCATGAAGACGAGCTTGTCGCGCGTCGTGTTGCTGTAGATGACGGGCGGGGTGTATTCGGCTTCGGTCGCAATGTACGTAACCGTAGCGTTGATGTCGGCCGCGCAGCCATCGCAGTGCAGGCGCGCAGTTTGCCCGGGCTTGAGCGCGCCCACCACGCCTTGCGGCACGAAGAAGCGCACTTTCACGTTGGCCGGCGGCAGCATGCGCACCACGGGGCTGCCGGCGCCGACCCACTCGCCTTCGCGATACAGCGTGTCGAACACGAGGCCACCCTGCGTAGCCTTCTGTGCCTTCTGATCCAGCCGCCATTGGGCTTGCGCCACCGCCGCACGCGCCGCTTCCACCTGCGCAGATTGCGCGCGGATCTGGTCATTGCGCGCCGGCAACTGGGCAATGCGCAACTGGTTGGTCAATTCACGCACGCGTTGCGCGTTGGACTGTGCGGTCGAGCGGCTTGCATCGAGCTGCGATTGCGCGATACCACCAGCGCGGAACTGCGCCTCGTCTCGCGCGAGCTGCGTCGATGAGAGCTTGTCCGCCGCCACGGCTTGCGCCAGTTGCGCGCGCACCGCATCCACCTCCGGCACACGCTTGCCGACATTCAGATCGGCGAGTTGGGCTTCGGCGCCTTGCAACTGCGCGGCTGCCTGCTGGCGGGCCGCCGTCTCATCCACCGATTCCAGTGCGAAGAGCGGCGCCCCAGCGCTGATACTCTGCCCACGCTGCACGCCAAGATGTTCGAGCCGCCCGCCCACGGGCGACGCCACGTAGACGAACTCGCCTTCCACATAGCCCTGGTAGGTGTGATTGTCTTGTTTGGCGCAACCCGCCAGGGCCATCGCTGCGGCCGATGCCACCGCAAACCACCCTGCCCTGCCGATGCACAACGCTTGCCGCATACCGCCCTCCGCGGGATTCGATTGATGCGATTGATTCGATTGCCTGCCGTGTTCGCCTACTCGCGCCCCTTGCTCTGTAGCTTGGGCTTCGACTTTGACTTTCGCCTCGCTGATTTCCCGTCCGCTTGCTCGGGCGTAGCGACGGGGCCGATGCCGTGCAGCAGCAACGCGGCCACGTGCCGGCCGATGTCCTCGTCGCTCACCCGATCCGCCAGGGGCAGGCGGCCCCAGAGCGCGCGCGTCGCCAGCGGCAGCATCGCCAGGCCGATCAACGACACCATCACCAGCGGCGGCTGCAGTGCCGCGTTCACCGCGCCCGCTGCTTGTGCGCGGGCAATGCGGTCGACCAGCAACGTGGCGCGCTCCAGCGCGATGCGTGCGAACACACGCTCGCGCAACTGCCCGCCCTCGCTGGCGATCTCGCGAATCCACAGCGTCGGAAACCATGGCGTGGCTGCGGCCACCGCCACCATGCGCTGCGCCACGCCGGCCACGGTCTGCGCAAGGTCGGGCAGATGCGCGTCGTCGGCGATGATCGCGAGCGCTGGGCCCGTCACCTGATCGATCAACGGGCGGATGCGCCCCTCCACCACGGCATCGAGCAATTGATCGCGCGTCTTGAAGTGGTAATGCACCATCGGCGCCGTCACCCCGGCTTCGCGGGCGATGGCGGCGAGCGTGGTCGGGCCGACGCCGTCGCGCGCAAATAACGTGACGGCAATGTCGAGCAGGCGGTCACGAAGGTCGTCCTGTGTTGCGCCATCCGGGCGACGGGGGCGGCCTGGGCCGCGAGAGGAAGGTTTGCCGGTTGCCATGCCGCGAATATTAATTGTCGAATTAATTAATTTCAAGGCAGCAGTGTGGGCTTTGCAGATCCGCCCCTGAAGATCGCGACGGCGCGGCTAAGCGCGCGCTGCCGCTTCAAGCTGCGCCAGCCGCACAAGCAAGCGGTCCTGCGCTTCGCTCGGAAAGCTCGATGTGCGGCGCACGGCAAACACGGTATTCAGGCAGCGCCGCGCCACGATCGGGCGCACGACCTGCAGGCGCCCTCGCTCCACGGCATCCTGAATGGCATGCAGCGGCAGCACCGACCAGCCCATGCCGGCCTCCACCAACGTGCTGACCTCTTCCAGGTCGGACACGTGATGTGCGCTGACGGTCGTCTCCGGCATACGCCGGAACAGCGCCTTGAACCACAGCCCGTAGACCGCATCGGATTCGTCATAGGTGACGAAGGGCAGCGCCGCGCAATCAGCCAGCGTGCGTGGTGCACTGTGCTCACGCAATGCGCGGGCGCTGCACGCGAGCACGAATTCTTCGGTGTAGACAGCGTGGTGTTCAAACAGGCGTGACGTACGCGGCGTATAGACAAAGCCGAGATCGGCACGACCGGATTCGACATGGCTGAAGACCTCTTCGTCGCTGCCGAAGGCGAGTTCGAGGCGCACGTCGTCGAGAAGCGGCGCATCGGATTCGGGCGATGGTTTCAGCAGCGCCGGCATCAGCACATAGCGCCCGAAGCTGGAGCCGCTCGCCAGCTTGAGCGACACGCGCTCCATCTCGCCGCTGTGCAATGCGGCGCGCAGCTCATCCAGCCCGGCAAACGCATCGCGGCACCACGCCCGCACCGACGTGCCGGCACGCGTGAGCACGAGCTTGCGCCCCGAGCGCTCGAACAAGGGCACGCCCAGCCACTGCTCCAACTGCCGCATCTGATACGACAACGCCGGCTGCGACACGGCCAAGCGGTCTGCCGCGCGCACGAAGCTGCCTTCGTTGGCGACGGTCAGGAAGCTATGCAGATAGCGCAGCGGCGAATGCGACATGGCAGAACACGAGTGCCTTGATTCATCAAATTTTTGGATCGAAAAACGAAAAACATTCGATTTGATTTCAAGTCTGTCAGATCGCACAATCCGCCGCAAGTGAACGACCGATCCAGGCAGGAGGCCATCATGACGACCGCAATGCAACATCCGAGCTATGCATTGGAAGACCGTTACGGCGCACGCAACTACGCGCCCTTGCCGGTCATGCTGGAACGCGGCGAAGGCGTGTGGCTGTTCGATACCGACGGCCGGCGCTACCTCGACATGATGTCGGCGTATTCGGCCGTCAGCTTCGGGCATTCGCATCCGAAACTCGTTGCCGCGCTGACGGAGCAGGCCGGCCGGCTGACGCTTACGTCGCGCGCATTCCACAATACCGAGCTGGGCCCCTTCCTGGCCGACGTCTGCCGCATCACGCGCATGGACCGCGCGCTGCCGATGAACACCGGCGCCGAAGCCGTCGAAACCGCCATCAAGGCTGCGCGCAAGTGGGCGCGCGACGTGAAGGGCCTGGCGCCCGAGGCGGCCGAAATCATCGTCTTCGAAAACAACTTCCACGGCCGCACAACGACCATCGTCGGATTCTCCTCGCACGATCAATATCGCTACGGATTCGGCCCGTTCGCGGCGGGCTTCCGGCGCATTCCGTTTGGTGACGCCGATGCGCTGCGAGCGGCCATTGGGCCCAACACGGGCGCCATCCTGATGGAACCGGTGCAAGGCGAAGGCGGCATCGTCGAGCCTCCTGCCGGCTACCTCAAACTCGCGCGCGAACTCGCTACCCAGCACAACGTGTTGCTCGTCTGCGACGAGGTTCAAACAGGCCTGGGTCGAACCGGCGATGTGCTGGCGAGCTGGCATGAAGGCGTTGACGCCGATCTGGTGGTGCTGGGCAAGGCGCTCGGGGGCGGCATGATGCCGGTGTCGGCCATCGCGGGGCGCGAGGCGGTCATGGGCGTGTTTCAGCCGGGCGACCACGGCTCCACGTTTGGCGGCAACCCGCTCGCAGCGCACATCGGACGCGCGGCACTCGCCTTGCTGATCGAAGAACAACTGCCACAGCGTGCCGCCCGCGTGGGCGCGGCGTTCATCAACGAACTGAAGGCGCTCGTCGGCCACGGCGTGCGGCAGGTGCGCGGACGCGGCTTGATGATCGGCCTGCAACTTGACGCCGACATCGATGCGCACGACTTCGCGTTCGCGGTGGCCGAGCGCGGCGTGCTGACCAAGGACACGTACGGCAACGTGGTGCGTCTGACACCGCCGCTTGTGATTGGCGAGGCCGAGCTGGCGCTGGCGTTGGAAGCCATCCGTCAGACGCTGGCGGGCTGGCCGCGCCGCAAAGTGGCTTGAGGAAGAACTCGCAAGGGGAGTGACATGACCATCATTGATCTGATCGGCGCGGCCATCGGCTGCGGCGCGCAAGACGACGGCTGCAAGGACGGCCCGCGTGCGCTGCTGGAAGCCGGCGCGCTGGCGCGATTGCAGACGCGGGACACGCACGCCGCGCTCGTGCACGACATCGAATTGGCGATGTCGGCGGGGCACAGCCGGTCAGCACGCCTGGCGGCGCTGCCCGGCGTGGCCGGGTTCTCGCGCGCGCTTGCCGACGCGACAGCGCACAGCGTGCGCCAGGGGCATGTGCCGGTCGTTATCGGTGGAGATCACTCGTCCGCCATCGGCACGTGGTCTGGCGTGGCAAGCGCCTTGCGGCAGAAGGGTCCGCTTGGGCTGATCTGGATCGACGCCCACCTCGACAGCCACACCCCTCAGACGAGCGATTCCGGCGCCATCCACGGGATGCCGCTGGCGGCGCTGCTCGGCCACGGTGCCGCGGCCCTCACACAAGTTCGGGATGCCGCGCCGAAGGTATTGCCCGAACACGTCGTGGTCATCGGCGCGCGCAGCTATGAACCGGCCGAACGCGCGTTGCTGGATCTGCTTGGTGTGCGCGTAATCGACGCCGCCGAAGTGGCACGCGCCGGCTTGCGCGCCGTCATGGCCGACGCCATCCGTCAGGTCAAATCGGGCACCGCAGCCTTTGGCGTGACCCTCGATCTGGACGCCTTCGACCCCGCCGTCGCACCCGGCGTCGGCACGCCCGAAACAGATGGCCTCACCGCTCACGGCATGGCCCAGGCACTCGCCGCGTGCGCCCGCGATGCACGTTTCGCCGCATTCGAACTAGTGGAATACAACCCGCGCCACGACAAGGGCGGGATCACAGCGCACCTGGCCCTGGACCTGCTGGCCAGCGTAGCAGGCGCGTTGCACGCCCAGCGCCGCGAATACGCGACGGCGGCTTGAACCGCCATCAAGAAAAAAGCGCACCACCAACGCCCGCGCACAGACGGTGTGGCCGCACCCTGCCCTATGCGGCGCCTTGAATTTCTGTTGCAAGGAGGAAAAAGGAAGGGAAACTGTCTGAGCGCAGCGAGTTTTTCCCTTCCCCTCCTTGCGACATAAATTCAAGGAGTGGTTCGCCACATCGGGCGCGCCTTTCTTTGGTTACTTTCTTTGGCAAGACAAAGAAAGTGACTCAGCCCCGGCAGGGGATGAAACAGAGAACCCACCACCAACAACAAAAACAGCCGCTCAGGCCTGGTCCTTAATGCGAAACACCTCAACGCCCACGGATTCGCAATCCGGATACACATCCGGCTTCTCCGTCGACACCCGCGCAGCCAGCACATGCGGGTGCTTGAGCATGGCCGTCAGCACGTCATCGCACAACGTCTCCTGCAGATGGATATGGCCTTGCGCCATGCGGCGCGCCACGGTGTCGCGCATGAAGTCGTAATCCACCACTTCATGCAGCTTGTCTTCCGTGGGCGACGAATGCTCCAGCGGCACGTACAGCTCGATGTTGATCAGGACGCGCTGCTCGCCCTTCTTCTCGAATTCATGCACGCCGATGTTGATCTGCACTTCGTAGTTGCGCAGGAACATACGACGGCAGTGCGACAGGCGCGGGTGGGATAGCAGGGAAAGCATGGGAGCGTCCGGGGGGAGTTGTTTATTCAGTGAGGAACATCACGTCGCGGGCCAGCGGCATCAGGTGCTGGCCTCCGTCGACGAACAGCGTGGTGCCGGTCACGGCGCGCGCGGTGGCCAGGTAGCACACGGCATCGGCGATGTCTTCCGGCGTGGACGACTGGCCCAGCGGCGTCATCTGGTGCGCGCGTGCAAACCCGCCTTGCGACTGGTCGCCCGACACCATCGTGATACCCGGCGCCACGCCCACCACGCGCAGCGCGGGCGCCAGGGCCTGCGCAAGCTGCATGGTGGCCGTCGACAGCGCCGCCTTCGACAACGTGTAAGAGAGGAAATCCGGGTTCAGGTTGTCGAGCTTCTGGTCGAGCAGATTGATGACCACGCCCCGGCCTTCGGCGCCATCGGCCGTCAGCGCACGGTGCAGCTCGCGCGACAGCAGCAGCGGCGCCGCCACGTTGGTGCGCATGTGCGTATCGAGCGACGCGTAGCTGAAGCTGGTCGCCACGTCGTACTGGAACAGCGACGCGTTGTTGACCAGGCACGTGGGCGTACCCAGTGCAGCGCTGCAATCGGCTATCAGGCGGCCGGCAGCGGCTTCGTCCGACAGATCGGCCTGCAGCACGACGGCGCGGCGGCCCATGGCGGTGATCTCGGCGGCCACGGCGTCGGCCTCGGCACGCGAGCGATGGCAATGCACGGCAACATCCCAGCCGTGCCGGGCCAGCGCCAGGGCAATGACGCGGCCCACGCGGCGGCCTGCGCCTGTGACGAGGGCGATGCGCCGCGGTGTAGTGGATTCTGCGGTCGATTCCGCAGTTGACTGGATGGGCGTCTGCGCCATTGTTTACAATCCGGCGATGAGCAAAACCGTGAGTTTACCGCTTCCCAACGAGGCGGCGCAGGCGCAGTCCGCGCAACTGTTCGCCGTGATCGCCGACGCCATTGCGGCTGCCGGCGGCTGGCTTCCGTTCGACCGCTACATGGAACTGGCGCTTTACGCGCCCGGCCTGGGCTACTACAGCGGCGGCGCGGCCAAGTTCGGCCGCCGCGTGGAAGACGGCGGCGACTTCATCACCGCGCCCGAATTGACACCGTTCTTCGGCCGCACCGTGGCGCACCAGATCGCGCAGGTGCTGCAGGCATTGCCCGAAGGCCAGCGCCACGTGCTGGAGTTTGGCGCCGGCACCGGCAAGCTGGCCGCCGACATCCTCACCGAATTGGATGCGCTGGGCGCGCGGCCCGACAGCTACGGCATTGTCGAACTCTCCGGCGAGCTGCGTCAGCGCCAGCAGGAGCGTCTGACCGCGCTCGGCCCCGAGCTGGGCGCCCTCGCGCAGTGGCATGACACGTTGCCCGCGCCGTTCACCGGCGTGATGATCGGCAACGAAGTGCTCGATGCGATGCCCGTGTCGCTTTGGGCGCGGCGCAGCGGCGTGTGGCACCAGCGCGGCGTGACACTCGACGCCGAAAACGGCCTGCAATGGGAAGACCGGCTCGCTGATCCGTCAGAGGTCCCAGCCAAGCTGGCTGCCCTGCCCGGCACGGATGATCTCGTCACCGAATCGCACGAAGCCGCCGAGGGCTTCATCCGCAGCGCTGGCGCGGCACTTGAGCGCGGCCTGCTTCTGCTGATCGACTACGGTTTCCCGGCTGCCGAGTATTACCACGCGCACCGCACCAACGGCACGCTCATGTGCCACTACCGCCAGCACGCGCATGACGATCCGTTCTGGCTGCCGGGCCTGCAGGACATCACCGCGCACGTCGATTTTTCGGGGATTGCCCAGGCGGGCCAGGAGGCGGGGCTGGACCTGCTCGGCTACACGAGCCAAGCGCGCTTTCTGTTGAGCGCCGGGGTGGGCGAATTGCTGATGACGCTCGATCCGTCCGACCCGATGCAGTTTCTGCCGGCGGCCAATGCCGTGCAGAAGCTGCTGTCGGAAGCGGAAATGGGCGAGCTGTTCAAGGCCATCGCGCTCGGCAAAGGCATCGACGCGGCGCTTCCGCTGGCCGGCTTTGCCGATGCCGACCGCTCGAACCGCTTGGGTTAGTCGATCAGGCTGACGCGGCCTTGGCCGCTTTGGCTTCCAGGGCGCGTTCGTTCTGCTCGGCTTCGTAGCGGCCGATCGTGCCGCGCATCCACCACAGCAGCGCCAGGCCCGGGAAGGCAAACACCACAGTCATCAGATAGAACGCGGGCCAGCCGTAGGCTTCAACGAGGTAGCCCGAAGTGGGCCCGACGTACACGCGGCCGATGGAAGCCAGCGCTGACAACAACGCATACTGCGTCGCCGAGAACGACCGGTTGCACAGCGCCATCAGCAGCGCCACAAAGGCCGCCGTGCCCATCCCACCGCAGATGTTCTCGATGCCGATGGCCACCGCCATCGTCCACAGATGCTGCGGCGTGACGGCCAGCACCCAGTAGCCGAGGTTCGACACCGCCTGCAGCACGCCAAAAAGCAGCAGCGCGCGCACCAGCCCCAGCCGCACCATCAGCGTGCCGCCATACAGCGCGCCGACGATCGTGGCGGCCAAGCCGAGCGTCTTGTTGACGATGCCGACCTCGCCGGCGGAAAAGCCGACGCCGCGAATCAGGAACGTGGTCGACAGGCTGCCTGCAAACGCATCACCCAGCTTGTAGAGCACGATCAGCGCCAGCAGCGCCCAGGCGCCCCGGCGTGAGAAAAAGTCCCGCAGTGGGCCGACCACGGCTTCCTGCAGACTGCGCGGCGGGCGTGCCGACACCTCCGGCTCCGGCGACCACAGGGTCGTGATGATGCCAAGCGCCATCAGCGCGGCCATCAGCAGATACATGTTGCTCCAGCCCATCACGCGATCGGCCAGATACAACGCCAGGCCGCCCGACACCAGCATCGCCAGCCGGTAGCCGAGCACCTTCACGGCCGCGCCGACGCCGCGCTCGCTCGAATGCAGCACATCGGTGCTGTAGGCATCGAAGACGATGTCCTGCGACGCCGACAAGAACGCTACCAGCACCGCCAGCCCGGCCAGTGCCCAGAGCGCGGCGTGCGGCGGCGTGAAGGCCATGGCGGCAATCGACGCCACCAGCCCCGCCTGCGTCAGGACCAGCCAGCCGCGCCGCCGGCCCATCAGCGGCGGCGTGAAGCGGTCCATCAGGGGCGCCCAGAGGAATTTGAAGATGTACGCCTGCCCCACCAGCGAGAACAGCCCGATGGTGCGGATATCCAGCCCTTCCACCGTCATCCAGGCCTGCAGCGTGCCCGAGGTGAGCGCCAGCGGCAGGCCGGAGGCAAAGCCCAGCAACAGCATCGCGCCGATGCGGCGGTTGCGGAAAATATCGAGGTAATCGTGAAAGGTCATGCGGCGGGCCGGAGGCGAGTGCGATGCGAATGCGGGTTGCCACGTAGCGTGGCACGGTGCGTTGGCCGATATTATGTCGCACGGATTCGGCCCCTCACCCATATGCCCCGCGCCACACGCTCCCTGCTGATCGCCATCGGCCTCGCGCTATCTGCGTGGGCTGTCGCCATGGACGGCCCGCTGCCGGTGCCCGCCGACGGCGTGAAGCTGGAAGCGGCGACCACCACGTCGCCCAACATCCGGCTCGTCATTCCCGCCGAGGAAATCGATAAGCGAGCACTGGCCGAATACCAGGGAATCATCGACAACGCCGCCCACGAAGGCGCGCTTGCGCCCGACAACGTGCCGGACCTGATCCGCATTCGCGGCATCGTCAGGCGCCTCACGCCGCAGGCTCCGCGCTGGAACCCCGACGCGGCGCACTGGCAGTGGGAGGTCAACCTGATCGGCTCGTCGCAGGTGAATGCGTTCTGCATGCCCGGCGGAAAGATCGCCGTGTTCTCGGGGCTGCTCGAACAGTTCAAGCTGACTGACGACGAACTCGCCATGGCACTCGGCCACGAGATCGCCCACGCATTGCGCGAACACGCCCGCGCCCGCGCCGGCCAGCGCGAGATCACCAACCTGGGCGCCAATGTCATCTCGCAGTTGTTCGGCTTCGGCAACCGGGGCGATACGGACCTGGGCGAAGGCGCCAAGATGCACCTGTTGGCGTTCTCGCGCGCGGAGGAAACCGAGGCCGACCTCGTCGGCATGGACATCGCCTCACGCGCCGGCTACGACCCGCGCGCCGCGCTCACGCTGTGGCAAAAGATGGGGTCGATCGGCGGGACGGAGCAAAAGCAGTTTCTGTCGACGCATCCGTCTGGACGCACCCGCATGGCCGTGCTGTCGCGCCATTTACCCGAAACGCTCACGCTGTTTGCCGATGCCCGCCATATGACGATGGCGAAACTGCCGGAATATCGGTCGAACATGCAATATCTGGGCGCCGCGCCTATTGATAATGGCGACGAGGCACCGATGCGGCCGATGGTGCGGCGGTAATAATAGGCAACGAATTACCGCGCGTCAGCTCGATAAGCCGTCCGATTGCATCGCGATGCGCTCGAAACTCACATGGGTAGCCGCTCTTGCGCAATGCGCCCTCTGCCCCCCCACAAATCTCCTCGATTTGCGGCGAGTTTTGCTTTCGCGATCGCCTTAATCACCCGCACGCCCACCATTTAGTGGGGAGCCACCCCGCCTTAAGCAAATCCTAAGAAAACAAGTTTGCTCGCCTTGTACGCTGCGCCCGCAGATTTTCTGCGCACAGATTTTTACGAAAATCACAGCTACAGGGATACGTACAAAAATGAAAGCATGGGGCAAGGGATTTACGGGAATCGCGTTGGCTTGCGCATTGAGCGCCTGCGGTGGCGGTGGCGATAGCAGCAGCGGTAGCTTTGCGGATCCGAACAGCTTTTCGGTCAGCGCAACCGTTGGCGGCACCAAGGTGCAATCGTTTAGCGCGGTCAGCGGCCAAAATGCCACGCTGACGGTCAAGTCGGGGCAAGACCTGCGCCTGGATAGCAGCAGCGACGTCAACTGGAAGTCCGGCGATGCGACGAGCAACACCGAGGTGTCCGTCAAAGGCGCGAGCACCCAGAGCTGGACGGCTGGCCTGAAGAGCCCGCCGGGCGGCACGTTCACGATCACCGTGACGTCGGCCAAGGACGCGAGCAAGTCGGCCAAGGTGACGGTGACAGTGACGCCGCATGAGTACACGGCAGGCACGCCAAAAGTCGGTCGTGTCATCACCCAGACGGAGACAAACTCGTGCCTGAACGGCACGACGGATGTGCATGAGCGTGTCAGCACCACCGTCAACGTCGATACCACCGCAGGCGTGATCTCAACCACTTCGACCCTGGATGGTGCGGCCGATGAGAGCTATACGTCCGACCTTGATGCCAACCGCCTGTCCCGCACCTACCAAAACGGCAACGTCTGCCGCTACACCCCGAAGCGCCCCCTGGTGAACTTCCCGCTGTTCGTGGGCAAGACATGGTCCGCCTCATGGCAATACGGGTGTGTGGCCGGCTTCCAGGAACAATCCAGCATCACCTCGACCGTGGAAGCCTATGAACCGTTGGTCACACCAATGGGCACGCTCAATACATTGCGCATCCACCACGTAATTGCGACCACCAACTCCAACGACAGCCAATTGCAAGGCGGCTCGAGCGGAACGGCGGCCTATGACTTAGACGAACGTTGCTGGTGGGATGTGGATGGTCAACGTACGGTCAAGTGCGAAATCAACTACGCGTACAAAGGCACGGCGCCGACCACGTACCTGAAGAGCTTCTCGTACGTCACGAAGTCGGTCCAGTAAGCACCGCGCATAACCTCACCGCTCAACCAGCCCCGCGGCCTTCCCCGGCCTCGCGGGGCTTGTTGTTTGCGCGGCGACTTTCGCTCGCCGCGACACCGCCATCCCCGCCACCGTTGCGCCCAGGATGAGCACCGCGCCACCTGTCTGCATCGGGCTGAACCACTCGCCCAGGACCAGCGCGCCGAGCACCGTTGCCGTCAGCGGGCTGAGCAGCGAAAGGAACGTGACGTCCGCGCCGAGCACGCCGATGCCGCGTACCCACAGCCAGTAGCCCAACGCTGTGCCGATGACGATGAGGTACGCAAAGCCCACCGCGTTACGCGCCGTGAATGCGGGGGGCAGGCCTTCCACGAACAACGCCACCGGCAGCAGGACCAGCCCGCCGAGTGCGAGTTGCCAGGCGGCCACTGCCAACGGCGTGCCGATTCGGCCCCAGCGTTCGATGAGCACAGTCCCCATCGCCATCGACAACGCGGCGGCCAGCGCTGCCGCCACGCCAATTGCGTCGAGCTTGGCCGCTGGGCCGAGAATCAGCAGACCCACCCCCACCGACCCGGCCAGCGCCGCCGCCAGTTGCGCCGGGCGCGGCTTGCGAGCCAGTAACGGCCACGCCAGCAGCGCGACCACCAGCGGTTGCGCCGACATGATCGTCGCCGCCACGCCACCCGGCAGACGCTGCGCTGCCACGAACAACAGCGCGAAAAACACGCCGATGTTGGCCAAACCAAGCGCCAGCAGGCGCAACAGCTTGTCTCGCGGCGGCAGGCCAGGACCGAGCAGCATGAGCAGCACACCGGCCGGCAGCGCGCGCAACGCGCCAACCAGCAGCGGGTGGCCGACAGGAAGCGTCTGCGTAAAGACGAGATACGTGGTGCCCCACAGCATGGGCGCCAACGCGGTGGCCAACATCGCAGCCAGACGATTAAACGGCATGAGAAATCTCCACGTAACGTAATTTGATATCGAAATAAATGCCTGTAAAAAGACGCACGAACTCGCCCCTATCAAGCCAATTGCTGGGGGCAGACAAACCCGGTACGATTTTAGAAATTCGACATCAAGTAGTTTGACGTCGAAATACTAGGATGAGGTGTTCGATGGGTCAAGGCAATTCGGCATCGGCGCAAGGCAGGCCGATGGACGGCATTCTCGCGCAATGGCGCCGGGAGCGCCCGGACATCGACCCGAGCCCGATGGCGGTCTGCGGCGAAATCTGGCGCGCAGGTGAGCGTCTGCGGCAGGCGGTCGTCGCGAACGTGGCGGAGGCGGAACTCGACATGGCGGGCTTTGACGTGCTGCTCACCCTGCGCCGCAATGGCCGCAAGCAGGCGTTGTCGCCATCAGCGCTGGCCAAGGACATGATGCTGTCTACGTCGGCCATGACCAACCGGCTCGACCGGCTGGAAACACGTGGTCTCATCGTCCGCAGAACCGATCCCGAAGACCGGCGCGGCCTGCAGATCGCGCTCACCGATGCAGGCTTTGAGCTGATTGACGGGCTCGTTGCCTCCCACGTCGAGACGGAGGAGCGCATGCTTGCGGCGCTTGACCCTGCCGAGCGGTCGATGTTGCGTGCGTTGCTCGGAAAGATTGGCGCCGCGCAGTGAAAGGGGCAGCCGACGGGCGCCCGTTATCGTCGGTCATCGCCACACGAAAAAGCGTCGAGCCGCCGTCCAGTCCCATCATGCCGGCTCGGGCTCCAGCGCGAACAGAATCTCCACGCGGTTCTCTGCTGCCTGCGGGCCCTGCCAGCAGTGATAAATCTCGCGACTCTCGCCTGAGAGACGACAACCCCGCGCTGCCGCCGCTCGCAACAGCGTCGCGTAGCTATCGAAAAGTCGATCGAGCGGCCCTTCGTGGACGTGCGCCGCGCAGGTTGTGCCCGGCAGCGTCTTCAGCACATGTCGGCCGTGATAGACCGCTCCCGACTGCACGGGCAGGCAAAATTCGATCTCGAACGGTGTATCCGGGTCATGCGGCAGATTGCGGTAGATGAACATCCACGGACCGTTGACCGTCATGCCCTGCGCAGCGGCATCGGCTTCAACTGCCGCACAAACCGCAGACGCCGTCTTGCCGACTTCTGCGAGCGTGATGCGATGCGGCGCGCTAAGCACCCTTACCGGGGGAACAACCTTCATTTGCATCGGGCACCGATCCTTTTTGGAGCCGTGGCGTTGCCCTGCACGGCCTGTGGTTTTGCATCGAGCGACAAGTTCGCCATCTTGCCGCGCCTTGGTTAGTGGGGCCAGCGTGATGGCCGCGAACATGCTTGCGCCCTCAGCGAATCCCCAGCCTGCCGCAACAACCCCGTAAGAAGACGGGTCGCGCAACCCGCCATTCCTCTTTACGATGGCGCCTCACGTACGCGCGTGAGCGCCAACCTGGAGGAACCTGTGAGCCTGACCATCCTGTGTGTGCTGGTGATCGTGGCAGCGGTGTGTGCAGCACGCGGCCGACGTCGGGCTGCGCGCGGGTTGGCGGTGTTCTCGGGTGTGCTGGTGATTGTGATCGGCTGCGGGCCAGTGCCGGCATGGCTGCTGGATTCGCTGGAAACGCCCTTCGAGAACGAGCCGCATGTCCAATGGGGCGCGCGCAACGCCATCGTGCTGCTGGGCGCGGGCACGTTCCGTGTGGGCGACGCGGTCGAGCCGGGGCTGTTCTCGTATCCGCGCCTGGTCGAAGCCGCGCAGTTGTACCAGGCGTGCCGCAAGGCCGACGGCGATTGCAAGATCCTCGTCAGCGGTGGCGATGCCCGCCATCACGGCGAGCCGGAAGCCACGGTGTATGGCCGCGAACTCGTTGCCCTCGGCGTCGACAAGGCCGACGTGCTGATGGAGCCCAAGAGCATGAATACGTGGCAGAACGCCCAGTTCTCGCGCACCGTGCTTGCGCAATATGCGGCTGATCGCACGGTGCTCGTCTCGTCGGCCATCCACCTACGACGCAGCCTGCTGTATTTCACGCACTTCGGCATGGCGCCAATTCCCGTGCGCGCCGACGATCTGCAGGCCGCAGCATCGCCCTTGCCGATGGCGTACAACTTCGCGCTGACGGACTTCGCGCTGCATGAGTGGATCGGCATCGCGCGCTATCACGTGTACAACGCGCTGGGCTGGAACCCAGCGCGCATCAACCCCGGCGACGCCTGATTCGCACCCACAACGCCCGCGCATTCGAAGCCGCGCTCTAGTGCTTCCGGAGGGGAGCAAAAATCTGGGGCCGCCCTATACTTTGTGCATCGCAACATCCGGGCATCGCAATGCGCCACCTCGGTCGTATTGAAGCTCACCGCCTCATCACCATTGGCAAGCTTGCTTGCCACCACCCGCCCACCGGGCGCGGCCATCCCTGACGGGAATCGCTGACGATTCCTGCGCCAGCAAGCAGGCCTTTGCGTAAGCAGCGCGCCCGCCCCGCCAGCCACACCTCAGAAGCAAACCAACAAACAAGGGAACCCTCATGCCTCAAGTCACGGCAAGCAAGCTGCCGGTCAAACTGCTCGCGCTCGCCTTCGGCGCCGTTGCGGCGCTGGTGATCGGGCGGACTTTCCTGCTGAACTGGCAGATCATTCCGCCCGGCTACACGGGCATCAAGATCAACCGGCTGGTCGATCGCGGCATCACACATGAAAACGTCGTCACCGGGTTCGTCTTCTACAACCCTGTGCAGACGGCGATCATCCAGTACCCGACCTACGTGCAGCGCGTAATCTGGACGCAAGACGTGAACGAAGGCCACGCGCTCAACGAAGAGCTGACGTTCAATACCAAGGACGCCGTTCCCGTGAATGTGGACGTGGCCGTCTCGTACCAGCTCGACCGCGACAAGGTGCCGGCGTTCTACACCAACTTCCGCGCCGATCGCATCGAGACCTTCACGCACGGCTACCTGCGCGACACGGCGCGCAACGTGATCGTCGCCATCGGCTCCGAATACAACTTTGATGACGTGAACGGCGGCAAGAAGGAAGAGTTCGTGGCGCGGCTGACCAACGAGCTGGACGCGCGGCTTGCACCGCTGGGCGTGTCGATCAAGCAGTTCGGCATTGTCGGCTCGCTGCGCCCGCCACGCTCGTTGCTTGATGCGGTGAGCGCCAAGACCAAAGCCATTCAGGATGCGATCCGCACCGAGAACGAAGTGCGTTCCGCTCAGGCCGAAGCCAAGAAGAAGGTGGCGATTGCTGAAGGCGAAGCCGCGGCCAACCATGCGCTCGCTTCATCGCTGGATGACCGCCTGCTTGCGTGGGAACGCCTGAAGCTGGAACGTGCCGCCATCGAGAAATGGAACGGCGTGACGCCGAGCGTAATGGCGGGCGGCAACGGCGGCGGCATGCTGTTCAATATTCCGGCAGGCGCGCAAAGCAAGTAAGCCGCGCCGGCAAAGAAAAACGCGCCCGAAGGCGCGTTTTTCGTTTCAGCTCAGGCGGCGATCAGCTCGCGAAACCCGGCGCAGCTTCGCGCACAGCGTGCTCGGCGCCCGCTGCGGGAATCGGCGCTTCCACGTGCAGGCTGGTCGCTTCGTCCACACCAAGATGCACGTTCATGCATTGCACCGCCGCGCCGGCCGCGCCCTTGCCCAGGTTATCCAGGCGCGCGGTGACGACCATGCGCTCGTCCGAGCCGAACACGAACAGGTCGGCGCGGTTGGTGTCGTTGGCGCCCTGCACGTCGAAGAAGCCGTTGTCGAGCGTCGCAACGTTGTCAGCCGGCGCCACGCGGATGAACTGCTCGCCCTCGTAATAATCGGCAAACACCTTGGCGATGTCTGCCGGGCTCGCCTTGCGTGCCAGATGCTGAGGGTGCAGGCCGATCGTCACGGCCAGGCCCTTGAGGAAGTTGCCGACGACCGGCGTGAAGATCGGGGCGAGCGACAGCTTGCTCTGCACGCGCATCTCCGGCAGGTGCTTGTGTGCCAATGCCAGCGCGTACGGGCGCGGGCTGTCGAGCTTCGGATTATTGGCGGCGAGGTAGTCGGCAATCATCTGCTTGCCACCGCCGCTGTAGCCCGTGAGCGAGAACGCGGTGACCGGGTAGTCGGCCGGGACGATGCCCGCCTCCACCAGCGGGCGCATCAGCAGCACGAAGGCGCTGGCGTGGCAGCCCGGCACGGCGATGCGCTTGGTGTTGCGCAGGCGCTCGCGCTGGCCCTTGTTCAGCTCCGGCAGGCCGTAGACCCAGTCGTCCGACGTGCGGAACGCGGTGCTGGCGTCGATGATGCAGGTGTTCGAATTGTTGACCAGCGAGACGGCCTCGCGCGAGGCGACATCCGGCAGGCACAGGAATGCGACATCGGCGGCATTCAGGAATTTGGCGCGCTCGGCGGAATCCTTGCGCTTGTCTTCGGCGATGCGCAGCAGCTCGATATCGTCACGTTGCGACAGATAGTCGAGCAAGCGAAGGCCGGTGGTGCCTTCCTGACCGTCGACGAAAACCTTGAATGCCATGGCGATCTCGCTAAAAACAGAGGAGCAAAAAGCACAACGCCGGCCCCATGCCGGCGCGTGAGTTTTGCATTGTAGCGGCTGACGAAGAAATTTCTGCGGCAGCGCAATAAAGTGCTTACCAGTGCACCTTTGTGTCGTAATCGATGGTCAGCGGCGCGTGGTCGCTGAACTTGATGTCCTTGAAGATCGACACGCGGCGCGCCGTGGCGGCAATGCCCGGCGTGGCGATCTGGTAATCGATACGCCACCCGACGTTCTTTGCGTAAGCCTGGCCGCGGTTGCTCCACCACGTGTATTGCTCTGGGCGGTCGTCCAGCGTGCGGAACACGTCCACGTAGCCGACTTCGTCAAACAACTTGGTCAGCCACGCGCGCTCTTCGGGCAGGCAGCCGGAGTTCTTCTGGTTGCCCTTCCAGTTCTTGATGTCGATTTCCTTGTGGACGATGTTGACGTCGCCGCACAGCACCACCTCGCGGCCTTTTTCGTGGCGCAGGTCTTTGAGGTGATCCATGAACAGGTCCATGAAGCGGAACTTGGCCTGCTGGCGCTCTTCGCCGCTGGAGCCCGACGGCACGTAGACCGAGATGATCGAGAGCTTGCCGTAGCGGGCCTCGACATAGCGGCCTTCGGCGTCGAACTCGCCGTTATCGAAACCGACGATGACTTCGTCCGGCTTGTGGCGCGTGTACAGGCCTGCGCCGCTGTAGCCTTTCTTCACCGCGTGCTGGAAGACGCCGTGGTAGCCGTGCGGCGCCAGAAATTCGGGCGTCATGTCGTCTTGCGCGCATTTCAGTTCCTGCACGCAGACGAAATCGGCGTCCTGCTTGCCCATCCAATCGAAAAAGCCTTTGCTGGCAGCGGAGCGAACGCCGTTGAGGTTGGCGGAAATGATGCGTAACATGGCGGGACTTTTTTGCAGACCAGAGAAAAAAGATGAGCCAAAACAGCGAGTTGCGCCAATCCTTCATCCGCTTTGCGGTGGAAGCCGGCGTGCTGTCGTTCGGGGAATTCGTGACCAAGGCGGGGCGGACGTCGCCCTATTTCTTCAACGCCGGCAAGTTTGCAGACGGCGCCCTGCTGGGCCAAGTCGCGCAATTCTATGCGAAAACCCTGCTGGACTCGGGTGTCGAGTTCGACATGCTGTTCGGGCCGGCCTACAAGGGCATCACGTTGGCATCGGCCACCGCCGTTGCCCTGGCAGGCCTGGATCGCAATGTCGGCTTTGCGTACAACCGCAAGGAAGCCAAGGACCACGGCGAAGGCGGCAGCCTAGTCGGCGCGAAGCTGCAAGGGCGCGTGGTGATCGTCGATGACGTGATTTCCGCCGGCACTTCGGTGCGCGAGTCGGTTGAGCTGATTCGCGCCGCTGGCGCGACGCCCGCTGCCGTGCTCATCCTGATGGATCGGATGGAGCGCAGCGGCAATGCTGTGGATATCGGCGAGCGCTCTGCGGTGCAGGATGTGCAGGCTCAGTATGGGATGCCGGTTGTGTCGATTGCCAACCTGGATGATTTGCTGGGGTATCTGGATAACGCGGGTGATCCGGCGCTGGCTGGGTATCGGGAGAAGGCTGCGGCTTATCGGGATAAGTACGGCGTTAGTGCGATTTGAGCTTTTGATGTTGTGGAAAACCCCGGTGGATGTTGTTCGCTGGGGTTTTGTTTTTTTGGTTCACCCCTTGTTTCACCCCCTACCGGGGGCGACTTCCCCTTGAATTTATGTCGCAGGGAGGGAGGGGAGGCAAACTCGCTGCGCTCAGACAGGCCTCCCCTCTTTTTCCTCCCTGCAACAGAAATTCAAGGCGCCATCTAGGGCACCAAAGTCAAAAGACAAAAACCAAACCTTCGGGGCGCCCGCCCAAACGACAAGGCCAACCTCACGACGGGTTGGCCTTTTTCTTTTGACGTTAGGCCCTTGATGGCGCCTTGAATTTTTGTGAGCGGGCGGATCAAGGAAGGAGGCTTGTCTGAGCGCAGCGAGTTTGCCTCCTTCCCCGCACGGTCACACAAATTCAAGGAGTCTTTCGCCATCTCGGGCGCGCCTTTCTTTTGCTTACTTTTCTTTGGCAAGACAAAGAAAAGTAAGTCGGTCCCGGCAGGGAACGAAAGGGGGATGGACCACCAAGGCCAAAACAACCCCCCAAAAAAACTACTCAATCCTCAACGCCTCAAACGCCGGATTCCCCTCCGGATACTGCGGCTTCATCCCTTCAAATACCTGCAACAAAATCTCCGCCACCATCACATTCCGATGTGTCTTGGAATCCGCAGGCACCACATACCAAGGCGCTTCAGGTGTAGCAGTCGCGTTGATGGCCGCCTCATAGGCCTCCATGTAGCCCTCCCAGAACCCGCGTTCTGCAACGTCGGCCGGGTCGAACTTCCAGTGCTTATGGGGATCGTCGATGCGCTCCTGCAGCCGCTTGCGCTGCTCGTCCTTTGAGATGTGCAGGAAGCATTTGACGATGGTCGTGCCGGTGTCGCTCAGCATCTGCTCGAACGCGTTGATGTGCCCGTAGCGGCGTTTGCATTCGGCCGCGTCGATGTCGCCGTGCACACGCGTGATGAGCACGTCTTCGTAATGGCTGCGGTTGAAGATGACGATCTCGCCGCGGGCAGGCGTCTGGGCGTGCACGCGCCAGAGGTAATCGTGTGCGAGTTCCTGCGGCGTCGGCGCCTTGAAGCCGACCACGCGCAGGCCCAGTGGGTCCATCGCGCGGAAGACGCCGCGCACGGTGCCGTCCTTGCCCGATGTATCCATGCCCTGCAGGATCACCAGCACCTTGCGCCGGTGCTCGGCGTAGAGCACGTCCTGCAGCGCATCGAGCTTGGTTGCCACTTCGGCCAGCCGCGCATTGTCATCCGCCTTGTTGCCGGTGGAGAACGGCTTGCTGGAGGCGTCTATCTTGGCGATCTTGAGCTTGTTGCTGCCGTCGAAACGATAGTCGTCAATCAAGTTCTTGCCGTTCGTGCCCACGGTATCTCCTTGTTGTTCTGGCGTATGCGACAGCGGCCGCCGTGCGGTATTCGCGGTATCAGTGCGCGGCGGCAGTCAGCTTGAGCGCATCCAGGTCAAGCGTGCCTTCAAAGACGGTTGTGGCGGGCCCAGTCATCATGACCGGCTGGCCAACGCCCGCCCACGCGATGATCAGATCGCCGCCATGTGTGGCCACCTTGACGGGCGAATCGATCAGGCCGCGGCGGATGCCGGCCACCACCGCTGCGCAGGCGCCGGTGCCACAAGCAAGTGTCTCGCCCGCGCCGCGCTCGTACACGCGCAGACGCACGGAATGCCGATCGACGATCTGCATGAAGCCCGCATTCACGCGACGCGGAAACACCGCATGCGATTCGATCAGCGGGCCGTCTTCCAGCACAGGAAAGGCCTCCGTGTCGTCGACGATCTGCACGGCGTGCGGATTGCCCATCGACACGGTCGAGAGCCATTCGGTCCGGCCGTTGATCTGCAGCGCGTGCTGCGTGTCGTCGCCTTCGACGCGGGTGGGCAGACCCTCCGGCAGGAACGGCAGGCGCGCCGCCTCGAACACCGGTGCGCCCATGTCGACTGTGACCTGGCCGTCGTCCTGCATCGTCAGCGTGGCGATACCGTTCATGACTTCCACACGCACGGTGCGCTTATCGGTCAAGCCCCGGTCGGTGACGAACTTGACGAAGCAGCGGGCACCATTGCCGCAGTGCTCCACCTCGCCGCCGTCGTGATTGAAGATGCGGTACCGGAAATCGACGTCGGGCCGTGTCGAACGCTCGACCAGCAGGAGTTGGTCGGCCCCCACGCCAAAGTGGCGGTCGGCAATGGCAGCCCATTGCTCGGGCGTGAAGTCGATCGGGGTCTGGATGCCGTCGAGCACGACAAAGTCGTTGCCCGCGCCGTGCATCTTGGTGAAGTGCAGTTTCATGGCTGGCCGCACAGATGCGGCGATGAGCGTTCGGAAAACGCCCATTCTAAAGCGAGCCGGCCCCGGTTGCCCCAGCCGGCTCCCGGCATCAATAAATGCCCGGCATGCCCTCTGGGCGGTGCTTGAAGCGCTTGTGCACCCAGTAATACTCGGTGATGCGCGGGCGGATGGCATCTTCAAAGAAGGCGTTCATACGGCGCGTGTCGGCGGTCAGATCGCCGGTGGGGTAGTTCTCCCACGCGGGCAGGATACGCAGCGCATAGCCCTCGTAGTTGGGCAGGATCTCGGTGTACATCGGCACGACTTTGGCGCCCGTCATCGACGCCATGCGCGGAATGGCATTGAGCGTGAGCGCCGGCACGCCGAAGAACGGCACGAACTCCGAGTCGCGCTCGCCGAAATCCATGTCGGAAATGAGCTGCAGCGCCTCGCCGCGCTTGATGGTGCGCATGATCTGGCGGATGTTTTCGTTGCGCGACACCATGGTCGCGCCAAAGCGGCTGCGCAGCGCCTTGATGGCATCATCGAGCACCGGATTGGCCATGCGCGTGTACAGCGAGCAGCCCGCGTTGCCGACGTGCGTGCGCAGGTAGTCCGTCAACGCCAGCGCGCCGATCTCCACGCCCGACAGATGCAGCGTGACGAGAATGTGCGGCTGGCCGTGCAATGCCGGCAGATTGGCCTGGTCGTCGATCTTCACCACGCGCATCAGGCGCTTTTCCGATGCGAACCACGCAAAGGAGCGCTCGGCAAAGCTGCGGAAGACCTTGCGGAAGACGTCGTGCGCCATGGCTTCGCGCTCGGCGTCGGACTTCTCGGGAAAACACGCGCGCAGGTTGGCCAGCACCACGCGGCGGCGGCCATTGGGAATGCGGTACAGCAGCCCGCCCAGGCCTTCGCCAAAACGCGCGACAAAACCGTACGGCAGGAAGGACAGCAGCCACAAAAAGCCGAGTCCGAGTTTGGCAGAGAAACGTTCCATAAAGGCAGCAGTGTCAGGCAACGGGCGGAGCATCCGCGCCCTTAGGATGCTTGTAGCGGTTGTAGCCCCAGAGATATTGCGTCGGCGCCACGGCAATCAACCGTTCAATGGCGGCATTGATGCGGGTGGCGGCCTGCGTGGCGTCTTCGGGCAGATCGCCGATCTCCTCCACGTGCAGGCGGTAACCCTCGCCGCGCGGCAGTCGCTCGGCAAACAGGGCCACGACGGGCGCACCTGTCAGCCGATGCAAACGCTGCACCAGCGTCATCGTATAGGCCGGCTTGCCGAAGAACGGCGCCCATACGCCCTCGCCGCCGGTGGGCGTCTGGTCGGGCAGGATACCGACGGCTTCGCCGCGCTTGAGTGCGCGCACGAGCATGCGCACGCCACGCGGGTCCGCCGGGGCCATGTGCATGTTAGGCCCCTTGCGCATGTTCTCGATCCAGGTGCGCAGACTCTCCTTGCGCGGCGGCTTGAACAGCGATGTGACCGGATGCTCGTGCGCGTAAGCCTGCGGCAAGACCTCGAAACAGCCCAGATGCGGCGTGAGGAAGATCAGACCGCGCCCGTCGGCAAGCGCGCGTTCAATAATGGATCGGCAGGCGTCGAACAGGTGCGGGGCGACCTGCGCTCCGTTCTTGCGCACCCAGAAGTACGGCATCTCGAACACCATCCGGCCAGCGGAGCGCCCGGCCTCTTTGAGCATGGCGGGCGTGACGTCGGGATAGGCGTGGCGGAAGTTGGCGATGAGCCGGTCGTGATAGCGGCCGGGCACCTTGGCGGCCAACGCTCCCAGCCAGCCGCCCAGCGCCTGCAGCACTGGCAGGGGCAGGCGTGAAAACAGCCAGTAGAGGAAGGTCATGCGTGCGTACGCTGCAATGTGTTGGTCGCAGTCGACAGGGGAGCAGGGTCTTGGCAGGCCGTGCTGCGGCCCCGAAAAGTGCCGCGTATAATAGCGCGATTCGCCGAGTTAACTGACAACTTGCGGGGCGAATCCTTGCTTGGCCACAAACCTCGGCAAGGTTGCTAAATACCGCTAAAGCGTCGCCGGCCGTGGCTTAACGGATTGGCAACGTGATAGCCAATCTGGAGCTAACAGCCGTGTCAAACGACTTCCTCTTCACCTCGGAGTCGGTCTCCGAGGGCCATCCCGACAAGGTCGCCGACCAGATTTCCGACGCCATCCTGGACGCCATCCTCGCCCAGGACAAATACGCGCGCGTCGCAGCAGAAACGCTGTGCAACACAGGCCTGGTGGTGCTCGCGGGTGAAATCACCACGACGGCCAACGTCGACTACATCCACGTTGCGCGCGAAACCATCAAGCGCATCGGCTACGACAACACCGACTACGGCATCGACTACAAGGGCTGTGCCGTCCTCGTCGCTTACGACAAGCAATCGCCGGACATCGCGCAGGGCGTGGACCGCGCGTCGGACGACTACCTGAACCAGGGCGCCGGCGACCAGGGCCTGATGTTCGGCTACGCGTGCGATGAAACGCCCGAGCTGATGCCCTTCCCGATCTACTACGCACACCGCCTGGTCGAGCGCCAGTCGCAACTGCGCCGCGACGGCCGCCTGCCCTGGCTGCGCCCGGACGCCAAGTCGCAGGTGACGGTGCGTTATGTGGATGGCAAGCCGCACAGCGTGGATACCGTGGTGCTGTCCACCCAGCACGCGCCGGAAATGTCGCAAGAGGCCATCCGCGAAGCCGTGATCGAAGAGATCATCAAGCCGGTGCTGCCTTCGCACATGCTGGCCGACACCAAATACCTGGTGAACCCGACCGGCCGCTTCGTCATCGGCGGCCCGCAAGGCGACTGCGGCCTGACCGGCCGCAAGATCATCGTTGACACGTACGGCGGCGCAGCCCCGCACGGCGGCGGTGCGTTCTCGGGCAAGGACCCGTCGAAGGTCGACCGCTCGGCTGCCTACGCCGCGCGCTACGTGGCCAAGAACGTGGTGGCCGCCGGCCTGGCGCGCCAATGCCAGGTGCAAGTGAGCTACGCGATTGGCGTGGCACGCCCGATCAACATCACGGTGTACACGGAAGGTACGGGCGTGATCCCGGACGACCAGATCGCCAAGCTCGTGCACGAGCATTTCGACCTGCGTCCGAAGGGCATCGTGCAGATGCTGGACCTGCTGCGCCCGATCTACGAAAAAACCGCCGCGTACGGCCACTTCGGCCGCGAAGAGCCGGAGTTCAGCTGGGAAGCCACCGACAAGGCCCTGCTGCTGCGCGAAGCAGCTGGCCTGGCAGGTGAGCCGGCCAAGGCGCTTGCCTGAGCCAGCGCTCGCATCAAAGAAAACCGCCCTTCGGGGCGGTTTTTTCTTGGGCGCTACGCTCGCTCACTGATGCGTGACGCGGAAAGCCGTCCACTCCCGTGATTTGGCATAGCGCGACTGAATGCCCTGGCGCAATTCGGCGCCGCTGGCGTACTGGAAAAGCCCGTTCTCGATGTCGTAGAACAATTGCCGGCCGGCGCGCGTGTCGACTGCCATTGCATGCGTTTCATCGGCAATCCAATACACACCGGGCGTGCCGACCACCGTATCCAGCATGGTGGCCAGCGCGACATCGTCGGCCACACGCGTGCCGTTCAGTTCCAGGTTGTGCAGCAGGTTCAGCACGTCCTGCCCATTGCCATTCGGATCCCAGCGATATTTGACCTGCAAGATGCCGGCGCGCAGCTTGCTCGGGTCGGAATCCTTGGGCGCGATCGCCGCGTCCAGCGTGTTCTTGCACCAGAGCGCGCTGGCGGCGGCGCACCACCCGAGCCGGCGTTCGGTGTCGGTGCCGCCGCCCTGCGTCTGCAGGCTCGAATAGTTGTTGTGCGATGTGTAGAGCGTCTGTTCTGCCATGATGTGGCCTCGTCATCCATGAGCGTGAGCCACCGGCTCTGTGTGCCGGCGCACCGCAAGGAACCGTCCTCACGGCACAACCCACTCTAGGGACGCCAAGGCGGCGCCGATATGCGCCGCATGTGCCCAACCACGCCCCATGGCGGGCGGCACGGGCCAAACATCACGGCAGGCGATTGCGCAATTTCGATCAGGCGCAGCAAGCCTGCTGGCGATACCGTATCGCCACCCAGGAGCTATCGCATTGACCACAGCCACCGACCGCTACCTCGCCCGCTTCCGCGCCGTGCTCGCACACATCGACGCGCATCTGGAAGACACGCTCGACGTGGACGGACTGGCCAACGTGGCGGCGTTTTCCAGCTACCACTTCCACCGGCAGTTCTCGTTGCTGTTCGGGATGAACGTCGGGCGCTATGTGCAGTTGCTGCGCCTGAAGCGCGCCGCGCATCAACTCGCCTATCGTGACGATGCGCGCATCACCGACATCGCGCTGGCTTGCGGGTACGAAGGGCCGGAAGCATTTGCGCGCGCGTTCCGCAGGCAGGCGGGGCAATCGCCGTCGGCATTTCGGGCGGCGCCGCAGTGGGCTCCCTGGGCCACCGATCTACAGGCGCTGCGCGCCCTCAGGAGCCAACACATGCCAGCACAACCGCACACCCAATCCGTTGAGATCGTCGAGCGCGAGGCCATGCCCGTCGCCGCCATCGAACACCGCGGTGACCCAGCGCGTCTGGGCGAGACGATCCGCACGTTCATCGCTTGGCGCCGCGAGCATCGGCTGCACCCGAGCGTTTCGGCCACGTACAACGTCATCTATGACAACCCCGACGATGTGCCGCCCGAGGCGTTCCGTATGGACATCTGCGCGGCCACGCCGGCACCGGTCGCCCCCAATGAATCGGGCGTGATGGCCAAGACGCTGGCAGGCGGCCGCTACGCCGTGCTGCGTCACGCCGGCTCCGACGATACGCTCGGGCAGAGCGTGGCATACCTGTATGCGGATTGGCTGCCCGCCAGCGGCGAGGAATTGCGCGACGCGCCGTTGCTGTTCCGGCGCGTGCGCTTCTACCCCGACGTGCCCGAACACGAAGCCGTGACGGACGTGCTCCTGCCGCTCAGGTGAGCGTTCAGACGGTCAGGCGTCCAGATGGACCTGGATGCCGGTGGCCGTGTAGATGGCCGTGGCCTTGAAGCCGTCAACGATCACCGACGAGAACTGGCGGTTGCTGCCCGCGCCATCCACCACGGCGATGGTGTCGCCCACCTTGGGCGCGTAGCCGTTCACGAATTTCACGTGCAGCGTGCCGCCGGCAATCGTGGTGAGGCCGGCCACGCTCAGCTTGCCCTGACCGTTCGGGCCGATGGCGAGGTCTAGCGTGGTGCCCTGCAGTTGCGTGAACTTGCCCGCAATGGCCACCGCTGCCGGCGCCTTGACGGCCAGCGTGCCGGCGCCGACATACACATCGCCCGTGCCGAATGCGTTGGCCGAATCGGCTTCCAGCACACCGCCTGCGACCTGCGTGCCGCCGGTGTAGGTGTTGGCGCCGGCCAGACGCAACGTGCCGCTGCCCTGCAGCGTGAGCTTGCCTGCGCCGGAGATGGCGTTGCGCCACGTGTCGGCCGCGTTGAAGCCGCCCTGCGTTGCATCCATCGACACGATCACGTTGCCATTGAACGCGCCGTAGCCATCCGCGGCAGCGAACAGGTTCAGGCGGCCCCAACCTTCGGCATCGTCGAGCACGGGGTACCCGGAAGCCAGCTCCGTCGTCTTCAGCACCACGCGGCGCTGGTCAGCACTCAGATACGGGAAGCGCGTTTCCAGCAGCACCTCGGCGCCCTTGGGCACCACTGGCGCCAGCGTCGTCGCGCCGATCTGCGTGAAGCCAAACGTCATGCGGCGCGTGAAATTGGCCTGGTTGGTGCCGTAGTCGGCAAAGCGGTCGGTGGCCGGCGTGCCGGACTGCGCAAGCACCGGGAAGCTGGTGGCATCCGTACCCGTCTGCGCCATCAGCGCGGTGTGCGCTTGCGAGAAGGCCGCCGCCTTGAGCGTGGCGTTGGCCGGGTCCGCCAGGTTGGCCGCGGCCGCAGCAATGCCGATCATGCGGCCGGACATCACGTCCAGCGGCGAATGCATGCCGGCCAGGATGCGGTTCTCGCCCAGCTCCATGCCGCGCGCCACGATCTGCTGGAAGCGTTCAGGCACCAGATACGCCATCGCCACGGTATCGCGCACGGCTTCGGCCGAGTGGCCGCTGATGAAGCCGCCGTCGGTCGTGGGCGTCGGGCTCTCGGCCGGCACCAGCGTCGGCACGACAACCACGCTGCTGCTCCAGCGGTACGGTCGCGCGTATTTGTAGAAGCGCTTCGAAGGCTCGGTGGAGGCGTTGTTGCCCACCGTGTTGATCAGGTCGACGACCTTGCCGAAGGCGGTATTGCCACCCGAGGTGCCCACGCCGGTGTTGTTGCCGCTGTCGTTGTAGAGCACGGTGGCGGCATCGGCCGGCACGGTGGTGATGGACGTCGTCTGCTGCGCCAGCGTGCGCCACGCGGTGGTCAACGGCCCCATGCCGTCGCTCACGCTGTAGCCCTTGCCGCGGCGGTCGTCAAAGTACGCTGCGTCGGCCTGGGCCTGCGTGCGGTTGGTGGTCGCATTCACCACGTATTGAACGTTTGCGTTCAATACCGGCAGATTGAGCTGCGTGCCGCCGGCCGTGCCGTCATTGGGCAGGCCCGTCCACGTGGACGCGACCACCGCCGGGAACGACCCGTTGGCCGGCGCGCTCACCCCCGCATCCACGATTTCCGCCAGCGGCTGCCACAGGTCGAGAAAGCGCGTGAACAAGCGCACACCGGCGTTGGTGCCGAGCGTGGCGTAGCGCGCATCGCCGCGCTGGTTGGTCGCGATGTTGTCGACGAACGCCGGTACGCCGCTGGCCACGGCAGCCGTGTCGACAAAGCCAGGGTCTGCGGGCGGCGCGGGAATGGCCTGCGTGGTGGCGACCGGCGTGCCATTGTTGGACGTGTCATCACCGCCGCCGCACGCGGTGAGCGCGAGGGCGCCGAAAAGCGCAACGAGGCTGGAGCAAAGACGCGGACGGGAAAACGCAAGGCGGACAGTGAAGGACATGGTGCGGCGGGCTCGCAGCCCGCGGAGAGCGCTGGAAAGCCCAGCAGTCTCGGCACGCGCCGTGAAATAACGGTGACGTTTAATTGACAAATCTGCGTGATCTTCGCCCTACATTGGGGCATTCCGCGTCATGACAGCGCTGACAGTGCGTTATGTCACAGAGTGATACAATCGCCGGCTGCACTCTTTGACTTTGGTGAAGCCTGGTCCGGGCAATCGCCGTCCCGTCGACCATGTCCGCTTCACCTCTGCATCCTGCCCTGCGCCGCTGGCTCCACAGCTTCATTCCTGCACCCGTGACAGTGCGCTGGAGCGAGCGCGTCCGCTCCGCCGTCGGCGCACTTGTCGGCATCCTCTTTACCGGCACGATGATGAAGATGGTGCCGGGCGCTGCCACGCTGATCCCGCTGCTGGTCGCGCCAATGGGCGCCTCGGCCGTGCTGCTGTTTGCGGTGCCGGCCAGTCCGCTCGCGCAGCCGTGGTCGATCATCGGCGGCAACCTGGTGGCGGCCACCGTGGGCGTAACGTTCGCGCTGCTGGTGGATGATCCGGTGATTGCGTCGGCGCTGGCCGTCTCGGTAGCGATTGCCGGCATGTTCGCCCTGCGCTGCGTGCACCCGCCTTCTGGCGCGGTGGCCCTCACCGCCGTGATTGGCGGCCCGGCCGTGCATGCACTGGGCTATCGCTTCGTGCTGGAGCCGATCTTGGTCCAGTCAGCGCTGCTGCTGGTGGGCGCGCTGGCGTACCACGCGGCCACGGGCCACCGGTATCCGCACGCGCAACGCTTGCCCGCTGCCGAGCGTCCGCCCACGGCAGCCGGCTTCACCCGCGCGGACATCGTCGCCGCGCTGCGCCGTCAGAGCGAGCTGCTCGACATCGACCCCGAAGACATTGAAGCCGTGCTGCGCGAGATGCAGCTCCAGGCCTACACGCGTACGTTCCACGCGCTCGCCTGCGCCGACATCATGACCACGCCGGTGGTCACGGTTTCGGCCGGCTCGTCGATCCCGCGCGCGCTGCAACTGCTGCGTCAGCATGGCTTCAAGGCGTTACCGGTGGTGGACGAAGCGCGGCGCGTGGTGGGCATCGTCACGCGCGTCGACCTGCTCGGCCTGGCGCCGGCAGACATGCGCCAGACGCTGCGCCGCTGGTTCAGCATCGGTGCGCTCACGCCGCCGCGCGTGGCCGATCACATGAAGACGCGCGTGCAGACCATCGCTGCCACGGCGCCCATGTCGGATCTTGTGCCGATGTTTGCCAGCGCCGGCCACCACCACATTCCGGTGCTGGATGCCGACGGCCGGCTGGCCGGCATCGTTACCGAATCCGACTTGGTGGGCGGGCTGTACCGTCAGGCGAACATCGCGCCGCAGGCGGCCTGACGCGTCAGCACATCAGGCGCCCGAGTGCGCCTGCTCCGCCGTCACAGCGCATCCCAACGCCAATCCTGCTGCAGCCGATCCCGTACGTAATCGACAAACACGCGCACGCGCGGCGCAAGGTGCTGGCTGTGCGGATAGATCGCGTGCAGCGGTGCCGCCGATACGGAATGCCCCGGCAGCACGCGCACCAGACGCCCGGCCAGCAGATCGTCGCCCACGTCCCAAATGGATTTGACGGCAATGCCCGCGCCCTCGGCGGCCAGCGCATGCGCGGCTTCGCCGTCGTTGGTGACGATGGATGCAGTCACGCGCACGGTGTGCTCTTCGCCGCCGCCGCTGAAGCGCCAGTCGGCGCGGCGCTGGTCACCGATGAGAATGCACCGATGCCGCACCAGGTCTGCCGGATGCACCGGCGCGCCATGCTCGGCCAGATAGTCCGGCGAGGCGCATAGCACCCGAAAATTTGGCGCCAGCGGCCGCGCGATCAGCGTCGAATCGGTCAGCGCGCCAAAGCGGATGGCCATGTCGTAACCGCTGTCGATCAGGTCGACCACGGCGTCGGTCAGCTCAAGCTGCACGCTCAGTTGCGGATGTTCCCGCTGAAACGCCGCCACGATGGGCGCAATGCGTCGACGCCCGAGCTGGCCCGGCGCGGTCACGCGCAGCAGGCCGCTCACGGCCTGGCGACGCTGCATCAGCAGCGACTCTGCCTGTTCGATTTCATCAAGGATGCGCACCACGCGGCTGTGGAACAGCACGCCCTCTTCGGTGAGCGTCTGACGGCGCGTCGTGCGTTGGATCAGGCGTACGCCCAAGGCGGCTTCGAGTTGCGCCAAGCGCTTGCTCACGACAGACAGCGGCAAATCCATCTCGCGCGCCGCGCCCGACAGGCTGCCGGCGGAAACGATACGGGCAAACGAAATGAGCGCGGGCAGGTTGTCGAGCATGAGGCAATTCTTCGTTTTTCGGAAAGGATGTTTCCTATTGGCAGCGGTATTTCATCGATTTCGCGAAGGCTAGCATGCCCCGGTCTTTCACGTTTGCGCTTGCGCCATGACCCGACTGCTTGATACCCCGCCCTCCACCGACGCCCACGTCGACACCGTTGCCGCCCCGGCCCACGCTGGCCGCCGCACGTTTCTCAGCCGTGCAGGCGCCGGGGCAAGCGCCCTGGCCGCCGGTGCGCTGCTGGCCGGCAACGCCGCCGCGCAGACACCGCGAGCCAACGCCCCTGCGACTGCGGGCGCGCCAGGTGCAGGCCAGTTCTGGCCCGACGGCATCCGCCTTGTCATCTCCATCTCGATGCAGTTCGAGGCCGGCGGCCAGCCGCCTAAGGGCACCGACAGCCCGTTCCCCAAGATCGACTTTCCGGCCAGCATGCCGTCCGACCCGGCCACCAACACGTGGTTTGCCTACGGTTATCGCGAGGGCATTCCGCGCATGCTCGACCTGTGGGACCGGCACGGCGTGAAGGTGACCTCGCACATGATCGGCGAGGCTGCGCAGCGCCACCCTGAACTGGCGCGTGAAATCGTCGCACGCGGCCACGAGGCCGCCGGACACGGCCCGCGCTGGAGCTCGCAATACGCCATGACGCGCGCCCAAGAGCGCGCCTTCCTGAGCGAAGCCATGACGATGGTCGAGGCGGTGACGGGCCAGCGCCCCGTGGGCTACAACTGCAACTGGCTGCGACGCGGCCCTAACACGCTGTCGCTGCTGCAGGAGCTGGGCTACCTGTATCACATCGATGACCTGAGCCGCGACGAGCCCTTCATCGAACAGGTCAACGGCCGCGACTTCGTGGTCGTGCCCTACACGCTGCGCAACAACGACATCCTGCTCGTGGAGGGCCGCAACTATTCGCCCTCGGCATTCCTTGAGCAGATCAAGCTCGACTTCGACCAGCTTTACGAAGAAGCCGGCTCGCGCCGCCGCATGATGTCGATCAGTGCGCACGACCGCATCAGCGGCACGCCGCAAATGGTGCGCGCATGGGACGCCTTCCTGCGCTACGCGAAGCAGCACCCTGGCGTGGCCTTCCTGCGCAAGGACGAGATCGCCCGCTACACGGCCACGAGCCCGTTGAGCGTGCGGGAGCAGGAAACCATCTGAAGCCAGCACGGCGGCGGCGCTGCATATCCGCCGCCCGGCTACACACCTCTCACGCATCGCCATGCCCCATATCGTGATTGAAGCGACGGAGCCGCTGGCGCGTCGCATGGACTTTCCCGCGCTGCTGAGCACGATCCACCAGCGGCTGGCCGAAAGCGGCAGCGCACGGCTGACCGATCTCAAGAGCCGCGTGCACATTGCCGGAACGTTTCTGGCCGGCGACGACGCGCAAGCGCAGTTCGTCGTCGCCCGTCTGGTGCTGACCAACCCGCGCCCGGCCCAGATGCAGCGCGCCATGGCTGCAGTCATCCACGACGTGCTGCACGACGCCGTTGCCGCCAGCGCTGACGACGGTGCCTGGTGGCAATGCTGCGTGCTGGTCGAAACGCTCGACCGCACGCTGTACCAGAAGACCGACTCGCGCGCACCTGGCTAGCCCGCTTGTCCCTTCCATACGCTCACAACAACAAACCAGGAGACCGCATGAACACGCACCCACACGCCGGTGCGCTGGCCCAGCCCGCGCCCGCTTCCCCCCTTCCTCCCACCTCGCCCGCACTGCCACACGCCGTGCCTGACGACCCTGCCCTCGATGTCATCTACCGCCGCATCGCCTGGCGGCTGATGCCGATCCTGCTGCTGGCCCAGGTGCTGGCCTACCTGGACCGGGTCAACATCGGCACCGCCAAGCTCCAGATGGCGACGGACCTGAGCCTGAGCGCCACCGCCTACGGACTCGGCGCAGGCATTTTCTTCCTCGGCTATTTCTTCTTCGAGGTGCCAAGCAACCTGCTGCTGCATCGGCTGGGCGCGCGCGCCTGGATCGCACGGATCATGGTGTCGTGGGGGCTGCTGTCGGCGGCCATGGGCTGGGTGCAGAGCACGACCGGGTTTTACGTGCTGCGCTTCCTGCTTGGCGTGGCGGAAGCCGGTTTCTTTCCTGGCATCGTGCTGTATCTGACGTACTGGTTTCCCGCGCACCGGCGTGGCCGCATGACCACGTTGTTCATGAGCGCCACGGCCGTGGCGGGCATTGTGGGCGGCCCGTTGTCCGGATGGATCCTGGCTGCGTTCGACGGGCAGCTCGGGCACGTCGGCTGGCGCTGGATGTTTGTGCTGGAGGGGCTGCCTTCGGCGCTGGTGGGTGTGCTGGTGTTCTTTCTCCTGCCGAGCCGGCCGCGCGAAGTGCGCTGGCTCAGTGCCGATGCGCTGGCCCTTCTGGAAGCCGATCTCGCCAAGGCTGCACCGGCGCAGGAGCGGCTGCATCGCGCGTCGGACATCCTCAACGGCACGGTCCTGCTGTTTGCGCTGATCTACTTCCTGCTGCTGGCAGGGCTGTATGGCGTGAGCTTCTGGCTACCGAGCGTAATTCGCGCTGCCGGCATCGCCAGTACCGTCACGGTCGGCTGGTTGAGCGCCATACCTTATGCGGTCGCCATGGTGGCCATGAATGTGGTGGCACGGCAAGCCGACAAGCGGCGTAACTGGGGCACGCTGGTGGGCTCCTGCGCGCTGGTGGCAGGTGCGGGCTTTTGTGTGAGTGCGTTCACCGTCGACCAGCTTGCCCCCGCGATGGCCGCGTTGACGGTGGCCTCCGCCGGCATCCTGTCGGCGCTGCCGCTGTTCTGGAACCTGCCCACTGCGCGGCTGGACGGCGTGGCGGCGGCTGCCGGCATCGGCTTCATCAACGCGGTTGGCAACCTGTCGGGCTTCGTCAGCCCGTTCGCCATCGGGTGGCTGACGGACCTGACACACACGGCAACCGCAGGCGTGGGGCTGCTGGGCGCATGCGCCATGCTCGCCGGGGCGCTGACGCTCGCGTACGCACGTCGGGGCCGCCCGTCGTGACTTCAAGGTTGCATGCCCGAGGAGGCAGACGCAGGAACGGCACAAGCCCGCGTCGGCCGCCCCATCAAACCGCATCCATCGGCAACTCACGAAAGACGCCCAGCTGCTCCGCAGCCGCCGAATACGCCACCAGGCGCGGATAATCCGCCGCCGGCACGCGGTCCGGCACCATCAACTGGATAAAGGCCCAGGCCACGGCCACCGTCACGCCGGCCTGCGTCAGCTCACCTGCCTCCACAGGCAGCGGCGCGTCCTTCCACTCCGCTTCCAGCGCTTCCAACGCTGCCAGCAACTGGCTGTGCACGCGCTCGACCCAGGGCCCGTGCACTTTCTCGGTGGGGCGCAGGTTGTGTTCATAGACGATCTGAACCGCTTTTTCACACGCGGCCAGCGCAAGGCCGATCACGCGCAACGCGTGCTGGCGTTCGGCAATGGCGGCCGGCATCAGGCTGCGGCCCGCCAGCGTTTCTGCGTAATCGATGATGAGCGTGGAGTCGATCAGCACGGTGCCGTCGTCGCACACCAGGGTGGGCGCCTTGACGACCGGGTTGATGGCGCTGAACTGGTCGAAATGCCGGAAGACGGACACCGACGCGTGCTCGAACGGCAACCCGAGCAGCTTGAGCGAAATGGCCGTGCGGCGCACGTACGGGGAATCAAGCATGCCGATCAACTTCATGAAAACTCCTGGCGAATGTGGGCGTGTTGGTGGTGGCAAAACTCCGGTGCGAAACGCGCGACTGCGCGGGCCCGGATGCACATGATAGACAGCCAGCGCAAAGCGTGCCGGGCGCCTCGGGCACGTTTTCTGCGTGCGCAATGTTGCTTTGAGCCGTCTGATGCCGACGCCGGCCGGCCTCCCCGTTTTCTAGAATGACCGCAACGCGGGTGCATTGTGCGGCCCGCCCCAGAGGAGACCTTATGCCGTTTCTCGCGCATCACCATGACTGCCTCGGGTGGAAGGGTGAGATGGCGCAGCGCGTGCTGGCGTTCGATTGGGCTTCCACAGAACTGGGCCCGATCGTGGACTGGCCGCGCAGTCTCCACGCCGCGGTGCAGATGGTGCTGGCATGCCCGGTACCGCTGGTCATGCTGTGGGGCCGCCATGGCTATATGATCTACAACGATGCCTACGCCGTATTTGCCGGCGGGCGTCATCCGTATCTTCTTGGTTGCCCGGTGGAACTCGGCTGGCCCGAAGTGGCCGACTTCAACCGGCACGTCATGGATGTCTGTCTGGATGGCGGCACGCTTTCGTACCGCGACAAGGAACTCGTCCTGCTGCGCAATGGCCGCCCCGAAGACGTGTGGATGGATCTGTACTACAGCCCGCTGCCCGACGACAACGGCCGCCCGGCAGGTGTGCTAGCCATCGTGGTGGAAACCACCGAGCGCGTGCAGACCGAGCGCGAACGGCAGGCCGCCGAACAGGCCCTGCGCCAATTGACCGAAACGCTGGAGCAACGCGTGGCCGATGCGCTGTCTGCCCGCGCTGAAGTGGAAGCGCAATTGCGCCAGGCCCAGAAGATGGAAGCCATCGGTAATCTGACCGGCGGCGTGGCGCACGACTTCAACAACGTGCTTCAGGTGATTGCCGGCAACCTGCAGTTGCTGTCGGTGGAAGCGCCGGGCAACACGCGCGTGCAGCACCGGATTGCCGCCGCCACGCGTGCCGTGCAGCGCGGTGCCACACTGGCCGCGCAATTGCTGGCATTTGCGCGGCGCCAGCAGCTCTCGCCTGCGGTCGTCAACCCGACGCGGCTGGTCCAGGGCATGAGCGAGATGCTGCACCGTGCGCTGGGCGAAGCCATCAAGGTGGAAACCCGCCTGGCCGACGACTTGTGGAACGTGCAGGCCGACCGCAACCAGCTCGAGAACGCGCTGCTGAACCTCGCCATCAACGCACGCGACGCCATGCGCGGCGGCGGCATGCTCACCATCGCCGCCAACAACGTCACGCTCGACAACACAAAAGCACGAGGGCGTGACCAGCCCGCCCCCGGCGACTACCTCGTCTTCTCTGTCACCGACACCGGCGTGGGCATGCCGCCCGAAGTGGTCGAACACGTCTTCGAGCCCTTCTTCACCACCAAGCCCGACGGCCACGGCACGGGCTTGGGGCTGAGCATGGTGTTTGGCTTCGTCAAACAGAGCGGCGGGCATATCGCCATCGACAGCACGGTCGGCCAGGGCACCACGGTGCAGCTCTACTTCCCACGGTGCACAGAGGCGGCCCCGGACGATGCCGTCGAGCTGCGCGACACCATCGTCACGCCCATGGGCGGGCGCGAGACCATTCTCGTGGTGGAAGACGATACCGACGTGCGCCTGACCGCCGTTGACATGCTGACCCAGCTCGGTTACCGCGTGCTCACAGCCGCCAACGGCGAGGCCGCGCTCGAACTCATGAACAGCGACACGCCCATCGACCTGCTGTTTACCGACGTGATCATGCCCGGCCCCATCAAGGGCGGTGAGCTGTCGATACGCGCCGCGCAACGTGTGCCTCCGCTGCCGGTGCTGCTGGTCTCGGGCTATACGCGTGACGAGGTGCAGCACGACGGCCGGTTGCCGCCCGGTGTGACGTTGCTCGGCAAGCCCTACCGACGTGACGACCTGGCGCGCATGGTGCGCAATGTGCTCACCGCCAACCGCACCGCGCAATCGGTGTCGGCATCAATGGGCCATGCAGTGGCAACCGACGCCTCACAACCGCCTACGGTGCTGCTGGTGGAAGACGACACCACTTCGCGCGAAGCCATGCAGGAGGTGCTCGCCACCTTCGGCCTGCAATGCGTTGCCGCCGCCAACGCCGAAGACGCGCTTGCACTGGCCCGCGCACACCCCGTTCAGGTGCTGCTGACCGACCTCACCCTGCCGGGCCAATCCGGCGCGGACCTCGCCCGCACGCTGCTGCGCCTGCAGCCGCAGGTGAACGTGCTGCTGATGTCCGGCTACGGCACGGAGGCCGAGATTGGCGAGCCCATTGCCGGCGCACGCCTGCTCGGCAAACCCATCGACCTGTTGACGCTGCGGCAGGCGCTGGGGCCGTGGCTCAGCACCAGCATAGGTGCGGCCGACACGCAGGATGTGACGAACGCCGCATAATCGCAGCACCCTGTCACAAACGATCGCGCTCGCCCGTCTAGGGAGCATCATCCCTAGACGACGCCCCGCCATGACCCAGCCCAACCCGCACCACACCCTCCGCACCGACAGCGAAGACACGACCTTCACCGCCGCCCGGCCTCGCCTCTTTGCGATTGCCTATCGCATGCTGGGCAGCCGGGCTGACGCCGAAGACGTGCTGCAGGACGCCTGGATGCGCTGGCACCAGACCGATCAGACCGCACTGCAATCCGCCGAGGCGTGGCTCGTGACCGTCGTCACGCGCCTGTCGATCGATCGACTACGCGCCGTCAAGACCGAGCGCGAAGCGTATGTCGGCTGGTGGCTGCCCGAGCCGCTGGTTGAACCGGAATCCGCCGCGCCCACGCCCGAGGCCGCCGTGGAACTGGCGGGCGACTTGTCGATGGCCCTACTGTGGGTGCTGGAGCGTCTGTCGCCCGAGGAGCGCGCGGCGTTTCTGATGCGCCAGGTGTTCGATCAGGACTACGCAGAGATTGCCGCCCTGCTGGGCAAGACCGAAGCCGCGTGCCGGCAGATGGTGCACCGCGCATCCGACCGCGTGCAGCAGGAGCGCCCGCGCTTTGATGTCGCGCCCGATGCGCACCGGGATTTGCTGGAGCGCTTTGCCGAAGCCTCACGCACGGGCCAGCGCGACGCCATCCGCGCCCTGCTGGCAGACGACGCACAACTGGTGGGCGATGGCGGCGGCAAGGTGCCTTCGTTCATGCGCATCATTCAAGACGCCGGCCAGATCACCAAGATCTACTGCGAGCTGGTGCGCGCCATGGGCGAGGTCCGCTACGTGCACGCCCGCGTGAATGGCGAACCCGGGCTGCTGCGCTACGTCAACGGCACGCTGGAATCGGCCCAGTCGTTCGTCATCGAAAACGGCCGCATTGTGGCCATCTACGTGGTGCGCAATCCGGACAAGCTGGCGCACATCGGCACCCGCGCATAAAAGAAAGCGAAACATTTTTTGGCCGGCCTGTCACAAGCCAGCCGCGCGGGGCGTCTTAAAGGTATGGAGCGACGCACGGCAACAACGCAACGCCTGCCATTGCTCCTGGTCACCAACCCAAACCCTTTAGGAGCCGCTCATGTCGCAAGCCCCCCGCATCGCTTACTTCCAACTCGCACCGAAGGCGTTCAACAACCTGCTGAACCTGTCGAACGGCCTGCGCCGCGACTTGCTGGGCGCCCGGCTGGTCGACCTCGTGCTGCTGCGCGTGTCGCAAATCAACGGGTGCGCTTTCTGCATCGACATGCACTGGAGCGACCTCATCAAGATGGGCGAAGACCCGCGCCACCTGAACGCCGTGGCCGGCTGGCGCGAGGCTCCTTTCTTTACCGAGCGCGAGCGCGCTGCACTGCGCTGGGCCGAGCTGGTCACCAACACCCCGCACAGCGATGCCAGCGACGAAGAATTCGCCAAACTGCGCGAGCACTTCAGCGATGAAGAGATCGCCGAGCTGAGCTTCGTGATCGTCACCATCAACAGTTGGAACCTGCTGAACGTGAGCCTGCGCAACCCGGTGCCGCTGAAGGCGCCGTACGTTGCAGCGGCGTAACAACTCCGGCGCCAGTACAACGATCGCTGTACAGCAGCGCCTGCGTGCCCGCGTAGGCGCTGCACCTACACTCCAGGTTCAGCCGTGCAGAAAGCGCACCATCAGCACTTCATCTGCATAGCCGGTGGTGGACTTGAGCGCGCGCGGCTCCACGCCGTAGGTTTCAAACCCGCAACGCTCGTACAGCGCCAGCGCCGCATCGTTGCCCTGCACCACCGACAACGTGAGCTGCTGGACCAACCCCGTTGCCGCCGCCACGATGCGCTCCACCAGCGCCACGCCCACACCACGCCCTCGCGCTGCCGGCGCCACGTAAAAGCCCCACACAAAACCCTTGTGCGCAAGCTTCGCTATCGTTTGCTGCTTGAAGCCGACCATGCCGATGATGCGTGCGTCGCTACCGGTTCCCGCATAGGCGCCCAGCACGATGGTGGTAGCCAAGCGCTCAGCAAACGCTTCCATCGAGAGCCCGACCTCGGCCTCGTAGGTTGAGCCGAATGCGTCGGGCGAATCCTTGAGCGCAGCCAGACGAATGGCGCGGTAGTCCGCCACATCGGCGGCATTGGCGGGAGAAAGCTGGCGGATGACGACGGCGTTGTTGCTCAGGTTGGCGTTGGACATGGCTGACAGCGCGTGTAGGCAAAAGCGGGCGAGAGCCGCCAGTATCGCGCCAATCACATGCACTAGACCTACAGCGGCGCCTCCGTCCATGAAGCCGAGGGCTTTGTCCGTCAATTGGCCTATGTCGGCGTGCGAACCCGGGTACCTATGCTTCGGGGAAACGCGAGTCAACAGACCGCGACAACGAAAAACCGGGGGGAAGCCATGGCCGAGCTTTTGATCGCCCAAGCGCAACGCAGCAGCAGCGCCCACGCACAGCCGACACCGGCACCGATCCCACCAGAGGCCCCACGGCACGCACGCGGCATGCACGGCGCCGCGCTGGTGATGGCCGCCGCGCTGTCGCTGGGGCTTACCGCCTGCGGTGGCGGCGAAGACGCAACGAACACGACCCCGCCGACGAACAACAACACGCCCGCGCCATCGCCTACGCCGTCACCCACACCGGCGCCTGCGCCTGCCCCGGCAACTTACTCCGTGGGGGGCACCGTCAGTGGCCTTACCACGGGCAAATCCGTCACGCTACTGGACAACGGCGGCGATGCCGTCGTCGTCAGTGCCAACGGCAGCTTTCACTTTCCGACCAAGCTCGCGCAGGGCAAACACTATTCGGCCACCGTGGGCACGCGGCCCTCGGGCGAGAACTGCACTGTCACCAACGGCAGCGGCATTGTGGGTACGAGCAACGTGACCACCATTGCGGTGGCCTGCGCACCGCGGCCGCTGTTCGGCTACGCGGTCAACTCCAACGACGGCACGATCTCCGCCTTCACGCTGGACCTGACCACCGGCATGCCCACTGCCATCGGCGCATCGGTGCCCGTGGGGCAAGGACCGCTTTCACTGACCATCGACCCGGCGGGCAAATACGTCTACGTGGCCAACGCCAACGACAACACCGTCACCACGCTCTCCATCAATGCCGATACCGGCTTGCTCACGGTGGTCGGCTCGGCCACGCCCACGGGGTTGCAGCCGTACAGCATTGCGCGCACGCCCAACGGCAAGTTCGCATACACGGCCAACTTTGGAGACAACACGCTATCGGCGTTCTCCGTCAACACAGGCACCGGCGCGCTGACCGCGCTCGCGCCCATCACCGCCGGCGCTAACCCGTACACCGTCACCATCAACAGCGCCGGCACCTTCGCCTACGTGGTGAATGCCAACAGCGGCGCCACGCCGGGCACGGCCATGGCGTTCGCCGTCAACAACGCCACCGGCGCACTCACGCAGGTGGGCACCACGGTCAACACCGGCAACACGCCGCAGTTCATTGCCGTTGCGCCCAGCGGCGGCTTTGCCTACGTTGCCAACTCCGCCGACAACACACTGGGCGTGTACAGCATCGACAACACTGGCGCGCTCACCGCTTCGGGCTCGCCCGTGGCCACCGGCGTCAACCCGTTCTACATCGCCATCGCACCGTCGGGCGGCTTCATGTACGTAGCCAATGTGCTGGACAACACCATCAGCGTTTTCAGCATCAACCCGGGCAACGGCGCGCTCACACTGGTCGACACCACACCCACCGGCAACGCGCCCGTGACCGTGCTCGTCAACCCCACCGGCACCTTCGCCTACGTGGTCAACGCCGTGGACAACAGCGTCAGCGCGTACAGCATCAACAGCACCACCGGCAAGCTGACCGCCGTCGCAAGCGGGTCTGCGGCCACCGGCAACATCCCGCGCGGGATGGCGATTGTGGCGGTGCCTTGAGGGTGAGCTGAATCGGTTTGCGCGAATGCAAAGCCCCTCGCCACGGCGAGGGGCTTTTTTGTATTCCGGCGTTCACCCATCGGGCCCTGCAGTGCCTGAAAGGTGCTATTTCTGCAGTTTATTAACACCTCTTAATCCAGCCCAGGGCGCGATTCCAATACCATCGCCTAGCCCAGGCCGGCGGCACCTCGAATGACGCGTCATTTGAGTGATGCGAGAACACCGGCAGAGCGCGTTCGCGATACCGCTGCCCATCGTGTTGACCCACTCGACGACATGGGCGCGACGCCGTCCAAGGAACCGTAACGTGGCCAACAGCATCCTCCAGGAACTGGCACAAAGCATGGCGGCACGCCCGAGCCCCCAACGCATAGCCCTGTCGGATGCCGGCACGCTCCAACACCTGCGGGACCACCTGTTTGCGCAAGTCGACCCGCTGCTAGACGGCCCGCCGCCATTGTCACTGTGGGTACTGATCAGCCCGCAGATTACGGACCCGCTTGCCAACGCACGACATCGCAACGAAGCCGTGCCGCTACCCATCGAGCCCGACATCATGCGGCCCGAGCAGCGCCCTTACCTGCTTCCGCTCGGCGACTTCGGCCGCGATGACACGATCGATTTCACGCTCGACCTCGCCTGGGCCGAAGCCACCCGCCATCCTGACAGAGAGACGCGCGGCTCATCGGTTTGCGCATGGCTGGTCTTTCCTGCAGAGCAGGCCCGACACGTTGCGCACGATATAGCGATGCAGGCCAGGCACCGCTGGCCCGGATCACACGCACGCTATCTGCGCCTATGGGATCCGCGCGTATTTGAACTGCTCACCGACGTGGGCGATGCCGAACCGCCGGTGCGATACGCACCCAGCACCAACGGCGTGTGGTGGCTGAACCGTGCAGGCGCATTGCAGCGCTACCCAGCGCCGGCAGCGACTACGCCCTTGGCCGACGCAACATGGCCGGAGACTGCCAAGGCGATGCTGCGCAACAGCGGCACCATCAACGCCGTACTGAACGCATTACAGGACGCCGAACACAACGTCGTGCAGCCTCCATTGGCCGCCGCCATTCTGTCGTTGGTCGAACGCGCAAGCAGCGCGTGGAGCCTCACCAACGAGCTCGACCGCATCATCTACGCCTTGTACGGCGTTCTGATTTCCCCGCAGTTCGATCAAGACACCACCGTGCGCGAGGCCATGCTCGCCGCGCGTGCCCAGGGTGACTCACCCATTGCGGCACTCGCCGGCTTCGACGCAGCGTTCTGGGAGCGACACAGCCATGCCTGACCACGCCAAGCTGCAAAAGGCCGTCGCAGCGGCCAAAGAGAACAATCTGCCAGTGCAGCCGCCCAAGTGCCCGAGTTGCGACAAGTCGGGCCTGACGATGCTTGTGACGCTGTACGCTGCGCTGCCGCCACAGTACTTTCGGCCCGGAGAATCCGATTGGATACAGTTGGCCGACATGCTCGATCAGCAGGGCTACCTCGCTGGCCGGCCGTTGCAAGCATCGCAATATGTGCTGCGCCGCATGCGCGCCGGATGGCTCTATGTCTACTATCCGGAAGACCCCTCGTGGGAAATCTACACCGTGCAGCCCGACGGGCGTATGCAACGCATGGCCCCGGATTTGGCCGGGGCCATGGGCGGTCATCCCGCAACATGCTCGCGCTTGGCCAACACCCCCGATGCACTGCTGCTCACCATCGCCGAGCCAACGAAGCGCCCTACCGCCTGGATCGGCTTCTCGGACGCTCGCTGGACGAAGCGCGTGCGTGACAACGTGGCCAAGGACCCAGCCGCCTTCCACATGAAAAAGATCATGCCGAAGAAGGTGTGCGAGTCGACCGTGATGGCCAACATGGGACCGTTGAGCCTGATTGGCGATGGCCTACTGAAGAACCAGGTGATGGGATTCCAGCAGCGCGTTGACCGTCGCACCTTGCTGGTGGAGGCTTACAGCCGGCCCGCACCGTGCACGGAAGCCTCGCTCTTGAACGTCATGAAGCGCAACAACGCTCCGTACAAGATTGAGGGGCTTCTGTTGCCGCTGGAAGATGACATTGGCATCGCCACGCAGTTGAACTACTACCGCAACTGCGCACTGGCCGACATCATGGGGAATACGGACGGGAAGGGAAAACCGTACACCGATGCCGATCGTGACTTGATGGCCACTGCCGGGTTGATTGAGAGCACGCCGTTTGGAAACCAGAAAGGCAAAGTGGAAGCCATGCTGGATACTCAAGCGTACAAAAAATACCTTGAGAGCTATCACCGATGCGCCGACGCCTCTGCAGATTTCGACAAGCGTTCTGCTGACTACATCGCGTGGATGCAGTTCGTACCGCAGCGGCGGCATCCCGAACTGTTCGACCCGAAGGACAAGCAGATGGGCGCCTTGCTCGGCCACTGCGTCGCCAACATGTTTGAAGGGTGCGGAGTCAGCAAAGACGAATTCGATAAAGTGCTGCTCGCACAGTTGACACTCGACACGGTAAGTGCGCAGCAACTGTTCTGGAGAGGCATTGCCGCCAATCAGGACGATCTCCTGACCTTGCTGTCGCCACATAAAGGAAAAGTGGGTGAAGGCGCCAAGATGTATGTGGAAGGGCGCGAGCAGATCGCCTTCCTCAGTGAAGTACGTGAGCTAAAGAACGAGGCGGCACACCTCAATGCGGAAAGTGCCAAGCGATTGATGCAAGCTGTCGGTGCGCGTGCCCGTCAGTTGCTCAAAGCCAACCCCAAGCTCTACCGTCAGACGTTCCGGCGCATTCAGGCGGCAGCTTTAACTGCAGAAGACGTGGCCTTCATCCAGGTGCCGGGCAAGGGCGGCGCCTCCGCCCTGATTGCCAGCCTGCGCCGAAAGCAAGGCGAAGCTGTCGACAAGGGGCTGAGCGTCGGTACCTCAAAGACGCCCTACAACCGACCGTTGCCCGCCGATGCGGTACCGGATGGCATGAAGAGCCAAGCAGGCGGCAAGATCATGACGAAGGTGCCCAAGACCACCAAGCAGATCGACGAGTATTTTGATGTACTTGGTAAGGAGTGGCGCAAGGGCGAGACGATGCCGGCGCAATTCAACAAGATCGCCGAGATTGCGGATGTTACGCACGCACTGCCCGAACATGAAGTCTTCAAGATGAAGGAAGACCTTTCGCTGACGGGGGCCAAAGTCTACGCCGCCGCGTCAGCAGGACTTGCCGTGCTGCGGATTTTTTCTCTCGCTCAGAGCGTAAACGAGCTTGGCGTCGATATCAGCGAGGCGCAATCCGGTGACGCCAACTGGAAGCGTTTGACGAAAGACCTGATGGAAGCCAGCGCATCGGCCATTGCGATCTGGCAGGCTGGATATGAACTCAAATATGTTGCCGAGCAGATAGCCCATCAGGGCGTTAAGACGGCGGAGTACTACCGACTGTCCGCCATTGCCGGCAGGCTTGTGCTTGCGGTTTCCGTGATCGAAGGCACCGCAGGCATCTTGGATGGAGCCCAACTGTGGCGAGAGGGCGACCGTGTCGCTGGCGGCCTGAAGATGACTGCGGGTGGCACCAGTGCTGCAAGCGGCGCCGCCTACTATCTCTACACGCGCATGGTGGCGAAGGCTGCGTTAAGAGGAATGGCAGAGCGCGCCGCCATTACAACCATGGGTGAGGCAGCCGCAGGCCTGGCTGCTGCGGGCGAAGCAGCCGCGGTGGGGGCGGAGGTGTCGGTTGAGGCTCCTCCGCTTGCCATGTGGATTGGTATAGCTTCTGCAGTCCTGACCGCGACGTCATGGGGCTTCAGCTACCTCGCGGATCACTTCACTACAAGCCCGTTTGAAAAATGGGCGAGCCGCTCGCTGCTCCGCAAGAATCAAACTTCGGATTGGGGAAATGCGTATGCGACAACGCGGCAGCAGCTCGACGCACTGCTGCGCCTGTTTTACTCGGTCAAACTTGAAAAAGCGTCTGCGTTTGGTAACCCAAACGCCATGAAGATTGAGATCCCGGTGTTTGGCGATGCCACCGAGATGGACATCCAGGTCAAAGCCCCGAAGTCTTCCGGACAAGGTGTGATTGCGAGATACCAACTCAATGGTGCGGGTCGGTCAAAGGCGTCCGCCAAGGAATTCCATCTCGAAAACGTGATTCACTCGCCTGCAGCAGCGCAAGTGCACGCCCAGGCGAGCCTAGAAGGTGATGGCTTGTCTATCCTGATCTGGATTGGTGAAGGCTCAAGCCTCCAGGCCAATACGATCAAGAACGCGCTCACAGACGCGATCCTCCCGGGCGCAGGCGTCTATCGCACCGCCAAAGCATTGATCCAGGGCGTACCTGCTGCCGAAGTGCAGTACTGGCCCAACCGCGCCGCATACAAGGACTTCGTGGTGGATGGCCGCTCCGCCGATGAGGTAGCAGAAAGCAAGGAAAAGGAGCCTGCCCATGGTTAAGAGGTGGCATGCGTAAGCCGTCTGATCTTTCACCGTACCCTGCTGCTTCTGACGGCTCGCAACCGTTGATGCAGGGCGAACTGCCGCGCCATAGCGATGCCACACCCCAAGCCCCACCGCGCAGCATCGTCAAGCTTGACTCCCGCTCCATGGTTTGGGCCTACGACGAGATCGCCTCCGACGTCGAAGCACTCAGCGCCTTTATGGCGCTTGCCTTGCTATTCATGCTGGCGTTCATCGTGCCGGCGTCGATACTCATCATCCTTGACGACAAGCAGCCCTGGTCGGGCCGACTCATCATGGGCGCGATCGCGGCCGTGCTGACTCCGGGCTTTGTTGCCGGAATCATCTATTTGCTCAAAATCAGCCTATTCAGCCGATACGCCGACCTGCACTTCAACCGAAAGGCGCAGAGCGTGTACACGCAAGAGGGCAAGATCGCCGTTCGGCTGGACTGGAACCATGTGCGGCCATTTGCGTCAGCCGTGCCCGGGCCGCTCACTATGGGTGCGCTCCCCGCCTGGGCCTTGACGTTGGTGGAGTTCAGCGCAGGCGCATCGCCGCGGCCGATACAACGCCTGCAGGTGCAAGGCATCCTGCCCGATCGCGATGCGTGCCAGCGCCTCTGGGAGCTCATTCGACGATACATGGACGAGGCGCCGGAACAGGTACCTGAACTTGAGGTGGTACGCGGTGGCCGTACGTGGCAGAGCGCACTGCTCGACTTTGGGCCGATGCGCGAAGTCAGCCTCGCCGATTCGTCAGAGGAGATGGAAGCCGGTGTCATCGGGCGCTTACGCAAGCGTAACTGGTGGCCAGTCATCGGACCATTTCGCATCTTCTGGTGGACCGCGTTCTGGCCGGGACCGCTGTCGACGATTCTGTACGAGCGTTTCCGGCGCGAAGCGCTTCTGCCCGCCGCGTGGACGGCAGAGGAAGCGCCGACAGCTGGAGAAGCGAACCCATACCGCTTCCGAAGCCAAGCCTCCGACGAACGCGCGGGCCGACGGAAGGCAACCTGGATCATCGGTACTGTGTGCACGGCCTGTATTGCGGTCGGCGCGAGCGTATGGGCATTCGCATTCCACGTTGCTTTTCAGTCATTCTTGGCGGAAATCTGGAGTGAACTCTTTCACAAGCTTTAAGAAACTAAGCAACGCAAGACCATGGACGCTCTGTCGACTCCCCCCTCACGCCGCCAGCCTCTGCGCTGGTACGGCGCCCTTGTCGCGCTCCTGCTCATAACCGGCGGCCTGTGCCTGATGTTCGGCCAGTCGCAAGATATCGGCTGGCTCGAACAATTGGGCTGGCGGCTCAACTACGATACCGTCAGCGTTGCATTGCTGTGGCTGGGCGGTCTGCTGATGCTGCCGCAACTGGCGTATTCGCTCTGGGTGCATCGCGGGCCGGGCAGGCATGGTGGTCGGCTACAACAGGTGGGCTTCGTCATCGCCGCGCTGGTTGCCATTGCAGTGCTGTGGATCGCGCCCGAAAGCGTCAGTATCGACAAGTATCAGGGTGGCGACTCCAGCGCCTATGGCGAGTCCGGTGACAACGAAATGAACCGCTCATCCACGTTCGCACTGTGCAGCCTGCGACACTTACCCGGTGTCTGGATGCATCGCTACTTTGATCCCGAGCACCAGCAATACGCGCCAGACAGAACACGCCGTACTGTATGGCGAGGCGAACACGGCCTGCTGTCCGGTGTGCAAGACACCTATGAATGGCACGCCGTTGCACCTGATTACGTGTCGAGCGCGCAAGGTGACACAGCCACGAGCCAACCCGTCGGGTACGAATGTTTGGTGCAGACACAGCGCTATTTTGGGCCGTTCGTGGTTTCGAATCGAACCTTTGTGAGCGGCTCGGCTGACTTTGCGACCTTTCCGGAATGCAAACCCATCCTACGCCGCCAGTAACACCCTCCCAAACCCCGTCAACTCAGCCGGTCGCCGCCGCGCCTGCAGCGGCCCTGGCATCCAACTAAGCCCGATGCTGTGGATGACCGACGGTAACGAGTTGAACGGCGCGTCGCGCCCACGCCGCTCCGCGTCCAGTAACCAAGTGACACCGTGCTGCGTCAAGTGCCCGCCACCGGCAACATCCCGCGCGGGATGGCGATTGTGGCGGTGCCTTGAGGGAGAGCTGAATCGGTTTGCATGAATGCAAAGCCCCTCGCCACGGCGAGGGGCTTTTTGTATTCCGGCGTTCACCCATCGGGCCACTCGATGCCTGAAAACCGCTATCTGTGCGGTTTGTAAACACCTCTTATTCCAGCCCGGTGCGCGATTCCAATACCATCGCCTAGCCTAGGCCGGCGGCACTACTTCCAGGAACACGGCGACACAGCACCATGGATGCGCTTTCCACCCCACCCTCCCGCCAACCCCTGCGCCGGTACAGCGCCGTTGTCGCCCTGCTGCTCATCACCGGCGGTCTGTGCCTCGCGCTGGGCCAGTCCAAAGACATCGGCTGGCTGGCGGCACTGAACTGGCATCTGGGTTATGACGCTGCGGGCACTGCGTTGCTGTGGCTGGGCGGGTTGCTGATGCTGCCGCAGTGGCGCTGCTGGTGCTGGCCATCGCGCCGGACAACGTGAGCATTGAGCACGTTCACCCGAGAGACGCTGCAACCAACACGAGCGGCGAACCGGAGCCGGTTGGCACCACGCAAGAGACTACGTACGCGTTCCACGGATTCCGGGCCCTGCCCGGCCCCCGCATCGAGCGGAATGCGGCTTCCGCACCGGTTGAGTCCGTCGAGGGCAGGCCGAGCCGCGTTGTCTGGCGCGGCGATCACGCCGCCCTGATGGGCACGCTGGACACGTTTGAAGCCTACGCCCCGGACGATGCCCAAGCTCAAGGGTATGAATGCCTGGTACGGACGCAACGCTACTTCGGCCCGTTTTCGGTACTGCGTCTGTCCAACGTGCGGGACACGGCAGAGGCGGCCGCCCGGCCGGAATGCAGCCCCCTCGGGCGCGCCCAGTAGCGCCATCCCAGCCGCGGTGGGTGCAGCCGCTGGCCGTGGCCTTCTTGTTGCGGGCGCACGCGGACGCCCGCAACAAGCTCACACATCAATCGCCGAAGTCGACTTCACCTTGCGGCGCAGCTCGTACTTCTGGATCTTGCCCGTCGACGTCTTGGGCAGCGGCCCGAAGAACACCGCCTTGGGCACCTTGAAGCCGGCCAGCAAGGTCTTGCAATGCGCGATGAGGTCTTCTGCGGTGGCGGTGGCGCCGTCCTTGAGTTCAACGAAGGCGCAGGGTGTTTCGCCCCACTTGGCGTCGGGCTGGGCGACCACGGCTGCGGCCAGCACAGCGGGGTGCCGATACAGCGCGTCTTCCACTTCCACGCTGGAGATGTTCTCGCCGCCGGAGATGATGATGTCCTTGCTGCGGTCCTTGATCTTGATGTAGCCGTCGGGCATGCAGACGCCCAGGTCGCCGGTGTGGAACCAACCGCCGGCAAACGCCTCGCGCGTGGCCTTCTCGTTCTTGAGATAGCCCTTCATGCAGATGTTGCCGCGGAACATGATCTCGCCAATGGTCTCGCCATCGGCCGGTACGAACTGCATGGTTTCCGGGTCGAGCACCGCCACTTGCGATTGCAGGTGATACCGCACGCCCTGGCGTGCCTTCATGGTGGCGCGGTCGTGCTCGGGCAGCGTGCGCCATTCGTCCTGCTCGGCACAGACGGCGGCGGGGCCGTACACCTCGGTCAGGCCGTAGACGTGCGTCAGCTCGAAGCCCATGGCTTCCATCTGCGCCAGCACGGCGGCCGGCGGCGGTGCACCCGCCACCATGCCGCGCACCGGCCCGCGCAGGCCCTCGCGCCACGACGGCGGCGCGTTCACCAGCGCGGTGTGCACGATGGGCGCTGCGCAGTAATGCGTCACGCCCTCGTCGCGCATGAGGTCGAACACCAGCTTCGGCTCGAACTTGCGCAGGCAGACATTCACCCCCGCGCGCGCCGCGATCGTCCACGGGAAGCACCAGCCGTTGCAGTGGAACATCGGCAGCGTCCAGAGATAGACGGGGTGCTTGGGCAGATCCCACTCCAGGATGTTCGATACCGCGTTGATGGCTGCGCCGCGATGGTGATAGACCACGCCCTTCGGGTCGCCCGTGGTGCCCGAGGTGTAGTTGAGCGCAATCGCATCCCACTCATCTGCCGGCATCTGCCAGTCGTAGTGCGGGTCGCCCGAGCCCAGGAAGGATTCGTAATCGGTGTCGCCAAACGGCTCGGCCTGGGGGCCCAGGGCATCGTTGACGGCAACCACTTTCAGGCCGGGAATCTCCAGCGCCATCTGGCGGGCCACGTCGGCAAACTCGGTGTCGGCCAGCAGCACGCGGGCTTCGCCATGACGCAGCATGAAGACGAGGTTGGCGGCATCCAGGCGGATGTTGAGCGCGTTGAGCACGCCGCCCGCCATCGGCACCCCAAAATGGGCTTCCACCATGGCCGGCGTGTTCGGCAAGAGCGCCGCCACCGTGTCGCCACGGCCCACACCGGCCAGCGACAGCGCACTGGCCAGGCGGCGTGCGCGCACATAGGTGTCGCGCCAGTTCTGGCGCACGGGGCCGTGCACGATCGCCAGGCGGTCACCATAGACGTCTGCCGCGCGGGCCAGAAACTCGATCGGGGTAAGCGGGACGAAGTTGGCCGCGTTGCGGGCCAGACCGCTATCAAAATCCGTGGGCATTGCTGTGTCTCCGTGCGCCGGGCGCTGTTGCTTTTTGTTGGGCAACGCTATCATCTGCCGGCTCCCGCACTCTGTCACCTGAATGACAAACCGCCCGGAAACCCGCGCCACACCAAGGCTGACGGGTTTCTTACAAAGCGACGGCTGAGCCCCACGCGCCCCCGCCACCCTTTGACCGAGTGCCACGCCTGCCATGAACGCCACCCGCGCCCCCACGCCTGCCACGCCTGCCACACAACTGGAAGGCCATGCGTGGTTCACCGCGCTGGCGCCTGAACATCAGGCCCTGGCCGCGAGAGAAACCCAGCTGCAGGCATTCGAGCCCGGCGCCTTCATTGCCCGACGCGGCGAGCCGTCCCGCTACTGGATCGGCGTCGACACCGGCCTCATCAAGCTGGCGGTGTACACCTCCGACGGGCGCGGCTGCACATTCTCGGGCGTGCCGGCAGGCGGATGGTGCGGCGAGGGCAGCGTCATCAAGCGCGAAGACCGCCGCTATGACGTGATCGCCATCCGCACCTCGCAAGTGCTGCTGGTGCCCGAACCCGTGTTCAACACGCTGCTCGCGCAGAGCCTGCCGTTTGCCAGCTTTGTGGTGCGGCAACTCAACGAGCGTATGGGCCAGTTCATTGCTACCGTGCAGAACGACCGGCTGCTGAGCGCCGATGCACGCGTGGCGCAAGCGATTGCGCAGTTGTTCCACCCGGCCCTGTACCCGCGCACAAGCACCGTGCTGGAACTGTCACAGGAAGAGATCGGGCTGCTGACGGGGCTGTCGCGCCAGCGCGTCAACCGCGCGCTGCAACGGCTGGCCGAAGGCGGAATGATCGCGCTGTCATATCAGACCATCCGCGTGACCGACCTTGCGCGGCTGCGGCTCTTCGGCCTGTCGGAGCTGTAAGCGGCGCCCGACTCTGTCACCCGAGCGACATTGCCCCTGTTGCACGCAGACTTAGAATCCTGCGACAGTCGCGCTTCACCCGCCGCCTTATCGGTCAGCCATGCCACTCATCAGCCGTGCCCACGTCCGTCTCTCGCGCCTGCGCTTTCCGTTTGCGGTGCGCGTGCAGGCCGAGCGGGGTAGCGCGTGCCTGCGCGATGCCAACGGGCGGCGTGAAGTGCGCCCGGGCGATCCGTTTGTCGTGCCCGCCTTCGCGCATTTCGGCTGCGAGATACCGGGCACCGTATGGCAGCCATGCGCCATCAGCTTCAAGGCCGTGCCCGACGCGGGCTGCCCGCGCATGGCCGCCATTCAGCATGACAAGCCCTGGGCGCGCGCAGCGGCCACGCTGGTGTTTGAACACCCCGCGCAGGCGTGGAAAGCGGCCTTGTTGAGCGAGTGCTGGCAGGCCTGCCCGCGTCAGGTGCGGGCGCGTCTGTTTGCAGAAGGCGAAGCGCTGCATGCCCTGGTGCGCGAGCAACGCGCCGCGTGGGCGCTGTACCAGCTGGCGCAGATGTGCGGCAGTGCCGAAGCCGAAGCGCTGCACGCGGTGGCCCGGCGGGCCGGCATGCGCAACGTGCGCACGCTGAACGACACATGCGCAAGCCTGTTCGGTGTGGAGCTGAGCGCGCTGCTGGCGGGCAACGCAGATTCGGCTGGCGGTGCGGCACACGGCAGCGCCGCCACCTTGGAGCGGTGGGCGCAGCCGCTGGCGATGGCCGTTTAAGCGTTGCGCGGCAACCGCCGCATCAATCCAAGATCACCCCGCCTCGCACGCCTGCACGCGGCGGCATGCTGGGCTCGCCCATGATGTCGCGCACCGCATCTTCAATCGTGTTGGACAGCGCATTGAGCGCAAGGTCGTTGTCTTCGGTGCCGAACGGATCTTCAAGCTGCGAGGCGATGGCCTCATGCGCCATGAAGGTGTACGCCACGAACACCGCAAACACGGGCGTGAAGCTGCCGATGCTTTCCACCAGACCGAACGGCAGTGCCGCGCAGAAGAAGTACACCGTGCGATGGATCATGACGGAGTACGCAAACGGCAGCGGCGTGCCGGCAATGCGCTCGCACCCGCCGATGCTGTTCGACAGCTCGTTCAGGTTGCGGTCGAACGCCAGGGCGGCATACGCATCCAGGGTGCCGGCTTGCGTGCGACGCTGCACCCATTCACTCAACCACTGCACGATGGCGATGGGCTGGTAGCGCGACGCCATCACGCGTTCGAGCAACGGTGCAGGCAGGCGCGCGGCGAGGTCTTCTCGTGCATCGGTGTGGCGCAACTGATGGCGCAGCGCGTGCGGCAGCGCGCCCAGCACCTGAGCGAACTCGCGCACGTCGGCTTCGGCCACGGCACCGTTCGGACCAACGCCACGCGGCAGCGTCAGTGCCTGGCGCGTGAGCGAACGTGCCGTGTTGAGCAACTGGCCCCAGAGCTTGCGCGCCTCCCAATAGCGGTCGTAGCTGGCGTTGTTGCGAAAGCCCAGGAACACCGCCAGCGCAATGCCGACGAGCGAGAACGGCGTCGTGCTCAGGTTGACCGAGATGGGCAGCAGGTGCGCATGCACCGCAATGGCCACCAACGACACACAGAAGATCAGGAACAGGCGCGGCAGAAGCTGCGGCAGCACCGAACCGCGCCATGCCAGAAGCATGCGGAACCAGTGCAGATGGGGGCGGACAACCATGGGGCGGGTGAGGCAGGAGCTGGAGTGGCTGCGATTATCGCAGAGCACCCCGGGCGCCTGACACCCGTGTTGGGTTGCATTTACGCAAGTGCGGCTCGGCGCTTGGGTGCGCGGCGCAATGCCGGGAGGCGCGCGCGTCGTCGTCACGGCGGATGCATTGCCGGCAAGCAGGGCCATGCCCTCCGGCGGCACGGCGGTATTTTATGGGCCGATTATCTTCAAATACTGATCAACCCGAATTTCCAAAATCAAAAATATTAAAAATACGAAACGCAAATCGGCGCAAAACGAACGCTCTCGCTTTACGCCAACCTGTGCGGAACCCCATTTCAGATTCCGCACGATCAAACCTGCGGTAAATCAGTTGGTGGCGGTATAGCCGCCCTTGGTCCAGCTGTTGCCGTCCCAGCACCACTCCGTGGTGGTGCTGCCGCTGGTTGCATACACGCGGATATGGATAGCGCTGCCGACCAGCCAGCTCGTGACGGAGACGTTATCGCCGGGCTCGCTGAAAGCACCCGTGTACCACCCCTTCCCGTCATAGCAACGCTCGGTGATCTTGCCACCATTGGCCGTGTACACACGGATCGACGGCACTGTCCCCCACGACGTGGCAGCGGTCTGAACGTTAGACATGTTTTATCTCCAGAATGTGATTTCAATATCAACGCAGCAAATGCGGTGCGATTTTCACGGCATTTACTTCGGCCCAAATTCAGGGCTTCGGTAGCATAAGCAAATAAAATTCCGGCCGCTGCTGAGAGATAAGAAGCACAGATGGAGAGAAAACTTACTGAACAGATTACCGATTTGGCACCCCTAACCATTATGTTGAGCGCACCAACAAAATAGTCAGAAGGCACCAGGTGGGGTGATGAGAAACTGCCTAATCCTAAATAGCTGCAAGAGGTGGCATAGGCCCCGCTTACTGCACCGCGCCAATGAACGCCGCCAGCTCCGCCGTCTTGGGGCTGGCAAACACTTCCTTGGCCGGGCCGCTTTCATGGATCAGCCCTTGGTGCATGAAGACGAGTTGATCACCAACGTCACGCGCAAAGCGCATCTCGTGCGTGACCATGATCAGCGTCATGCCTTCGGCGGCGAGCTGCTTCACCACGGCCAGCACTTCGTTCACCAGTTCCGGGTCCAGCGCGGAGGTGATCTCGTCGCACAGCAGCACCTTCGGCTGCATGGCCAGCGCCCGCGCAATGGCCACGCGCTGCTGCTGGCCGCCACTGAGCTGATCGGGGTACGCATCGAACTTATCGGCCAGGCCCACCTTGATCAGCATCTGCCGGGCGAGGTCTTGGGCGTCTGACTTTTTCATGCCCTTGACCACCACGGGCGACAGCGCCACGTTTTCGCCCGCCGTGAGGTGCGGAAACAGGTTGAACTGCTGGAACACCATGCCCACGTTCAGGCGCAGCGCGCGCAGTTGTGCGGGCGTAGCCTGCGAGCCCTTGAGCACCGCGTTGTCGACCACGATCTGCCCGTCGTCGATGGCTTCCAGCCCGTTGATGGACCGCAGCAGCGTGCTCTTGCCCGAGCCGCTGCGCCCGATGATGGCGACCACCTGGCCGCTTTCCACGCGCAGGTCGACGCCCTTGAGAACGTGGTTGTTGCCGTAATGCTTGTGTACGGCGCAGAGATCAACGAGCGGCATAGAGCTTCTTTTCCAGATGAGAGGCGCAAAGAGACAGCGGCCAGCACAGCGCGAAGTACGCAACGGCCACCAGCCCGTAGATAAGGAACGGCTGGAAGGTGGCATTGGCCAGCACCGAACCCAGCTTGGACAGGTCTTCAAACCCGATGATGGAGGCCACCGCCGTGCCCTTGACGATCTGCACGGAGAACCCCACGGTGGGCGCAATGGACAGGCGCACCGCCTGCGGCAGCACCACGTGCCGCATCTGCTGGAAGTAGCCCATCGCCAGGCTGGAAGACGCCTCCCACTGGCCGCGCGGGATGGCCTCCACACAGCCGCGCCATACCTCAGCCAGATAGGCGCTGGTGTACAGCGTCAGGCCGATGGCGGCGGCCGTCCAGGGCGACATATCGAACCCCGCCATGGACGCACCAAAGAACACGATGAACATCTGCATGAGCAGCGGCGTGTTTTGGAAAAGCTGGATGTACGCCTTGCTCACGCGCCGCAGCGTGGCGTTGCGCCCCACGCGGGCAAACAGCACCACCAGGCCAGCCGTGCCGCCCAGCGCAAAGGCCATCAGCGACAGCATGAGCGTGGCGAGCAGCCCTTCCCCCAGCTTGAGGAGAATGGGCAACAGAGGGATGTCGGAGATCATGCGGCGTCTCCAATGGAGGCGGCTGCGGTGGTGGCAGCAAGCGGTGCAGCGGACACCGCAGGCGCGCGGCGCCCCACGATAAAGCGCTGCCCGATCCAGGCCAGCAACTGACGCAGCAACAGCGCCAGCGCAAAGTACAGCGCCGTCACCACCAGGTAGGTTTCAAATGCGCGGAAGTTGCGCGACTGGATGAAGTTGGCCGCAAAGGTCAGATCCTGCGCGGCAATCTGCGAGACAACCGACGTGCCCAGCATCACGATCACGATCTGGCTGCTCAGCGCCGGCCACACCTTCTGCAGCGCGGGCCGCAGCACGACGTGCCGGAAGATGGCCCAGCGGCTCATCGCCAAGGCATTGGCCGCTTCCAGCTGGCCGCGCGGCGTTTCTTGAATGCCTGCACGCACGATCTCGGTGATGTACGCGCCCAGGTTGACCACCGCCGTGAGCAACGCCGCTTGCCATTCGTTGATCTGCAAACCCAGCGAGGGCAAGCCGAAGAACACGAACATCAACTGCACCAGGAATGGCGTGTTGCGGATGCCCTCCACATACACCTTGAACAGCGCATTGAACGGGGCGATGCGCCAGGCGCGGCACACGCCCCCAGCAATGCCGATGGCGCCACCGAGCACCGCGCCCGCCGCCGTGAGCGCGAGCGTAAATGCTGCGCCCTGCGCGAGCTGGCCGCTGTAACTGAAGACAGCGCCAAAGTCGAATTGATAAGCCATGGAGGTCATCCGTGGCCCGACACACCAACGTGGGCGCCGGGCCTGTGTTGCGAAGGCGGGCAGGTTCTTACATCTTTGCCGGCAGGGGCATCTTGATCCAGCGCTGCGACAGATCGTTCAGGCGGCCATCGGTCTTCAGCTTGGTGATGATGGCGTTGACCTTGTCCAGTAGCGCGGGCTCGCCCTTGGCCACACCCACGTAGCAAGGCGTGTCTTCCACGGGGAACTTCAGGTCGAGCTGGCGCAGCTTGGTGCGCTCGTTCACCGCGTTGGCCACGATGTTGCCCACCGTCACCAGCTGCACCTGACCAATCAGGTAGCTCTGCGCGGTGGCGTTGTTATCTTCATAGCGCTTGATGGTGGCCGACGCCGGCGCAACGGCGGAGAGCGCCAGATCTTCAGTCGAGCCGCGCGTGACGCCAATCGTCTTGCCCGCCAGATCCGCCGGCACCTTGATCGACGCTTCCTTCGGGCCGTACACGCTCTTGGGGAACGGTGCATATGCCTGCGAGAAGTCGATCACCTTGGCGCGCTCGGCGTTCTTACCCAGGCTGGAGATCACGACATCCACCTTGCCCGTGGTCAGGAACGGAATGCGGTTGGTGCTCGTCACGGGCACCAGTTCTGCCTTGACGCCGAGTTCCTTGGCGATGAGGCCGGCCATGTCGATGTCATAGCCCTGCAGCTTCAGGTCCGGACCGAGCGAGCCGAACGGCGGGAAGTCATTCGGGATGGCCACGCGGATCACGCCGGCTTTCTGGATGTTGGCCAGCGTATCGGCATGGGCCGGGCGGCCCGGCAACAACGCGACAAGCGCGCTGGCGGCCATGACGGCGTGGAAGAAGGTGCGGCGCGAGGTGTGACGCGACAGCTGCAGAGCAAGGGTGCGGAACATTCAAAAACTCCTTCAGGAAATTCAGGAAATCGAGGCGAGGCGAAAGGAAACCGGTTCGTGCTGCATGGGTTCGGGCGTGGCAGGCGGCGCGCTCAAGTCGATGCCGCTGCGGCGCGCGGCCGACAACAGATGCGCGCGCATGGCCTCTGCGCTGGCGACGGCATCACCCGCGGCAACGGCCTGCACGATGGCGTCGTGTTCGTGCGCGGGGTGGTCGTCTGCGCCGTTACGGGCAAAGGGCAGGCGCAGGCTGTGGCCAATGGCGTGCTCCAACTGCCCCGCCATCGCCATCAGGCCCGGATTGCCGGACAACTGTGCGAGCAGCACGTGGAAGTGCAAGTCCGCCTCTGCCGCGCTCAGCAAGTCATTGCGCTCCAGCGCGTGGGCCAACTGCTGTTGCAGCCATTGCAGGTGGCGCAGGCCGGCGGCATGCATGCGCGCGGCGGCCAGCGCCGTCCAGCCGGGCTCCAGCACCAGACGCAGCTCAATCAACTGACGCGGCGACAAGGTGCCCAGCGCCGGCGTGGCAAACGGGCGATGCATGCGCTCGGCGCTGGCCTGCGTACCGCGCACCACCACGCCCCGGCTCGGGAGGATGTCCACCAAGCCCAGCGTCTCGAGCACCGTCAGCGCTTCGCGCAACGATGCGCGGCTCACGCCCAGCGTTTCCGCCAGCTCACGCTGCGGCGGCAGGCGGCTGCCACTCGGGTAATCGCCGCTCAGGATGCGTTGCTGGAGTGCTTGCGCGACGGAGGATGGAATGCTGTGCATGGGCTGACGTTAGAGAAAGACGCGGTCGTGGTCTGACCGGTCGCCCACTGCTTATGCGAGTTTTGTGCCATGCAGCATCCAGTGGCTTGCTGGGCTGCACCGCGGGCGATTGATTGCCTGGGCGCTGCCCGTGGGCGAGGCGTGCGCTGCCGGATGCGGGCATCAGTCGCTTGGAGTTGGTGCGGGCCGCACCGATTTGGAACGCCCTGCCCCATCCGTCGATACCCCAAGCGCAATAGCGCGAGCCGCAGTGCATTGCGCCGAAGCCGTCTTGCGTGCAGCGCAGGTTTGGTGCGCCCGACCGGCTTGTTCATGGCGCGAAGCCATGGGGATTTTCAAGAACTCTCAACAGCCCCGCCCTTGCCTTGACGCGCGCTGAGGCGACATGGGATACCGCGTGTGCAAAACGGCGCACCCCACTTTCGTAGGGGGTGGCTGCCCGCGTAACCCATCCAAAAAAATGAGCCCAGACATGTCGTTGACGACGAGAACAACGCGCGCGCCGCAAGACCCGCATCCACACCTCGCGCGGAGCATGGTGATCGGTTTGCTGAGCCTGGGGCTGGCGGCCTGCGGCGGTGGCGGCGACACGCCAGCAGACTCGTCCACTGCCGCAACGACTGCACCAGTCGCAACGTCGAGCCCAGGGGCCAGCCCAGCACCAACGCCCGCGCCGACGACTACTACGCCGACGACGCCAACACCGGCCCCAGCGCCCGCGCCTGCACCCTCGCCTGCGCCAACCACGCCCACCCCGACAATCACTTGGCTGACCCCCGCATCGATCGCGTGGGGCACGGCGCTCAGCGCGGCGCAGTTGAACGCGACCGCCAATGTGCCCGGTACCTTCACGTATTCGCCGGCAATCGGGACCAAGCCGGAGGTCGGCACGCAGACCCTGTCGGTGACATTCACGCCGCAGGACACGACCAAATACGCCAGCACCACCACCGTGCGCACGCTGACCGTCAACAAGGCCGAGCCGCCCGTGCGGTGGGACTTGCCTGCTACCGTGACGCAGAGCTCGGCGCTGACGCCTGCGCAGGTCTCCACCGTGCCCTATGCGCTGTATGGCATTCAGGGCACTGTGGACCCGGCGTCTTACACCACCGCTGATGGCGCACCGCTGAGCGCCGCCACCACCAGCACGGCCGGCAGCGTGATCCTGCAGGCGACGTTCGTACCGCGGGACAGCGCGCACTACCGCACGGCCCTGGTCAGCACGGCGCTCACCATCAAGCCCGCCGCTGCGGCCGCCGCCATCAACTTTGGCAGCGCGAAACAAACCATCCAGGGGTTCGGCGGATCGGCGGCCTGGTACTACAGCAAGATGGCGGACGACCGTCTGAACGCGCTGTTCGGCACCAGCCTGACCGACAGCCTTGGGCTGTCCATCCTGCGGCTGCGCATTGCGCCCGCTGAATGGAACACCACAACGCAGACCGCCGACACCACGCAGTGGACAGCCGAGCTTGAGAACGGCGCCGCCGCCCAGGCACGCGGTGCGCTCGTCTTTGCATCGCCGTGGACGCCGCCGGCCAGCATGAAGATCGTCAACACCACCCGCAGCAACCCGCTCTACAGCGGGCGCCTGGACCCGGCGCGCTACGCCGACTACGCCAAGTACCTGAACAGCTACATCCGCTATGCTGCAACGCGCAACGTGAGGCTCTACGCCGTATCCCTGCAGAACGAACCGGACTGGGACCCCGCGACCTATGAATCCTGCCTCTGGAGCCCCGACGACATGCGCGCCTGGACTGCCGCCCAAGGCGCGGCGGCCGTGGCCGGCACCACGACCAAGCTGATGGCACCGGAATCGTTCTACTTTTCTCAAGCCACGGCGGACACGCTGCTGGGCGATGCCAATGCGGCCGCCAACGTCTCGATCATTGGCGGCCACCTGTACGGCGGCGTGCCCGCGTATCCGGCGTCAGCCCGGAGGTTGGGCAAGGACGTCTGGATGACCGAACACTTCCTGGATTCTGTGAACAAGGCCGACAACAAGACGGCCTGGCAGACCAGCATTGACGATGCCATTGCCATTGCAAAGGAGATCCACGACGGCTTTACGCTGGGGCAGTACAACGCGTACGTCTACTGGTGGCTGGTCAACTCCAACGATGCCCAACCCACCGGCCTGATCGGCTCCGACAACAAGCCCACCTACTTCGGCATTGGCCTGAAGCACTTTGCGTATTTCATCCGCCCGGGCTACGTGCGCTACGACACGACAACACTGCCGCAGAAGGGCGTGCGTGTTTCTGCGTTCGGCACGCCTACGGGCGCCGCCGACAACAAGGCCGTGGTGGTGCTGGTGAACGAGAACGCCACGGACGTGACCCTGACGACGTCGGTCAACTCTGCAGGGCGCACGGTGACCAGCCTGACGCCGTACCGGACGACGGCGAGTGCCACGTTTGAGCAGCAGGCGCCCGTGGCCGTGAGTGGGAACACGTTCACGGTGACGCTGCCGGCGAAGAGCGTTACTACGTTGGTGAACTAGGGGGTGGGAGGAGGCGGAGGCTTGCTTAGCGCTCGCGTAGGGCGGTCTACTAACAGCCCCTGGTGTCCGGTGTGCACCCAGCTGGCCATACGTCGAAGGCGGAGCGGCGACGCTATATTGCGTCACCACAAACTGCAGACAACATGATCTGGAATCGTTGGAGGGTACGGCTCAGTTAGTGCGATTGGAGATGGCTTGCTGGGTGGGGAAGCACTTTTCCTTGTTGAACCTCTCGACCTTCTGCGTAACGGGTTTCCGCCAACAGCTCCGCCCACCGCAGTTGCCAAAGCGTTGGACACAATATTGCCCAGCGCCTCATCCACGTTCTTGTTGCCAGTCGGGCTAGAGCTAGCAATTGCGCTCGACAACTCATTCAGCTTGCCCGCCGCAAGTGAGCTCAGCCCAGCGCCTGCACCGGCGGCGAGCGCATTGCCTCCGCCCAGCCCGGCCACCGCTGCCGATGCCTCACCGTTGGCACGGTTGGCCCCGGCAGTTCCATCACTGGCGCCGGCTTGTTGGCCATCTTCCTCGGTAATAAAAAGGGGCGCCAATGCGCCCCTCCAACCCACCGTTACAGCGCTGCAACGCCACCCGACGTCAGGTACTGACCGAAGAGGCGCGCAAACTGGCCGCCGTCGGTGTTGATGTTCGTCGAATAGGTACCGCCGCCGCCAAACACAATGGCAAAGGTATGCATGCCGCCGTACTCCCACGTGTTGCGCAGCATGTAGTCAACGTGGTTGTCTCGGTAGTGCCCGGGCGTGCCGCCAGGGGTGTCGGAAGGCACACCCAACGGCGTTTGCCACCAAAGGATTGGCAGCCCGTTGCCCAGCGCGTCACGATAGGCCGAGTACGAGTTCTGCTGCTGGTGGAAATTGGGCGTGTTGACGTTGTTTTCGTCCAGGTAGAACGGACCACTGCGGCCCATGCATTCTCCAACGGCCGCGGCTTCAAGGCAGCCGGCGTCGCGGTCGCTTGTCTGCGCCACGATGAAATCGGCACGATCCGCGCCAACGAGCTGCATTTGCTTTGCGAACACGTCTGGCGTGGCATTCCAGAATGCCGGGGGAAAGCCAATCAACGCCTTGGGCGCATGCCAACGCGCCATCGACACCAGACAGCTGCCGATGTTGGCGGCGGTGTTCGCCATCCAACTGCATTCCGGCTGGTTATTGAGCACGGCAGGCATTTGCGTCATGTCGTGGTTGGGCGCCTGCGCATAGACGTAAGGCCAAAAGTCCGGCTCAAGGTTGACCAGCACCGCGGTGTCGAGCTCGTTGATGCGGTCATACATCGTCCGCACTTGCGACCAGTAGTCATTCATGAAGCTCGCATCGCTGATGCCGCTCAGATTACTGTCGCCGCGCTGGGCCATCTGGTAGAGCGTGAACATCGGGGTCGCGCCATAGCTGATGGCGTTCTTGGCCTGATAGGTCACGTATGCGCCGGTGGGGCTGTTCCACGAAGTCCAGGCGCCTGACCCAACGCCTACGAGGTAGACGTCGACAATGTCAGGACGAATGCCCTGGGCCTGCATATCAGCGATGGACTGCCCCGAACCCAAGCCGATCTGCACACGCCCCGTTCTGCCCATCTTGCTGAGAATCGCGGCGGAAGCGTTGGTGTCCGTACCCATGACCCGCTTAACGTCGCCAGCGCCGGAGCCGGTGCCCGTTTGTGGCGTGCCTGGTGCGCTGCCACTACTGCTTTGCGTTGTCGTGCCGCTGGTGGATGCATCATCGCTTCCGCCGCAGCCGAATAAGGCAAGAGCCATCAAAGCTGCCGCCACATGCCGATGAGAGAACAGACTGCGAGTTCCGCGCGCGTGCATTTCTTGCCGATGCGTGTCCGCTGCCACACTACCGTTTGTCATTTCCCGACCTCGTCAATTTTCATGCTTATTTGAGAAAGCACCCGACTCAGCGGCACCTTCGCGCTGAGGGGCATCGCGGCCCGGCAAAGCAATCCGCTTGCGCCGGCGCCTTTTGCCTACATGCGTGCTATCACGCTGAATCAAATTAGCATCCGAGCGCGCGCTTAAAGATGACCATGAGGAAAGTTGAAGGTCCGAATCGCGCCGTTTACGGGCCGTTCGAATGGGCCAGCGTGAAGTGAATTGCCTCGCTGTTTGAGGAGGCCTGTTGGCGCCAGTCGCTCTGCGTTGCGACTGGGCAGGTATGGGGAACCTCTTGCTTCGCACACGACTTCGTTGCTTCGCCAGCCGGCGGGGCGGGCGTCTTGCCTGCGTGGCAGCATCGGCTGCCAATCATGCTTTGCGAACCCCCGTATGGACACCAAGTTCAACCATGTGCCGCATGATCCAGCTGCATACGCAGAGCTGCATCAGAGAGTCAGCGGCCTGCAGCTGGAACAGGACGCGAGTGCCGCAAGGCAGCCTGCCTCAACGGATTCACCGCAGCGCTCTACGCGCGTGCTGCAGCGCCCCGACGGCATGCCGGCTGCGCGGCGCGCGGGAACCAGTTCACACGCCGATGGGCCCATGCGCCGCCGCGCACCCTTGCCGAGACGCCCGATCAGCGCCACGGCGCCGAGCAGCAGCCGTGCGACCGTTGGGGAAGCATCGTCGTCTCGGCAGAGCCCGCCCGGTTCTCCGGCGTTGCCAGAAGGGCCACATCGGTCGGTGTATCCGGCTGCTGAGTTCTCGCACTTCAGGAGTATCGCTACGGTTGTCGGGGCCATGTATGAGCGCCCGCCCGCTGCCTATGGCATTCCGCCGGATATCAAGTACGCACCGATGGCGGAGCCCATGGTCCGTTGCAGCGATGGTGCCGTCCGGCGGTTCCCGCGCGCGGAGGGTGACAATGACCGCTACTTCTCGCAGTTGGGGAAGGGGCAGATCTACGACATTCCCGCCAAATACGTCACCAAGCGCATTGGGGGCATCAACCTGGCCGCCGATGCCAAGCACGCAGCGTTTGAGGTGAACGGCAATACGGTCAGCCCCATTCAAGTCGGCTGGCAATTCAAGGCCTATCCGCTTGGGAACGGCAAGGTGGTGGTGCCGCAGCCGGGTTTTCGGGATTGCACGGGCGCCTGCGAACTGATGATGCTGTTTGACCACGGGCACATCAACCGCGACACCGCCCACGGTTACGAAGCAGCCCTTGGCAAGACCCGTGAAACCGCCAACCTGATGGCTTCGCTACACCACCAGACTGGATGGACCCCGATCCTGGTGGAGCACGACCTCAACTACAAGACGGGCCTGTTTGGCGCCGCGCACCCGAGCCGCAAACAGGCGTGGCGGGATCTTGCGAGCAAGATCAATGACATGGGGCCATGCATGCTCCGAAAGAACGGGCACATGGTGATGCTGGACGGCATTCGGGAAGCGAACGGACAGTTTCATCTGTCGATACGCGACCCGTTTCACGGCACGGCCGTTGAGTTTCGCGATACGGCCAAGTTCTTTACCGACCAGTTCGGTACGCCCGACCGCGCGCATATTGAAGCCGTATTTTTGAAGCGGCCGACGTGAACGCACGGGCCGCAGAAGCGGTCAGGAAAACCGGCCCGCAAGTCGAGTGCGTTGAACTGATGAAGAGGCGGAGACTGGCTTGGCTCGAGCGCGCCTGAAGCGCTGCCTCTGTTGGCATTCCCGCCCGTCACGGGAATGCGTCAATCTGTTGTTATTGGTTGTAGCCACGCCGCTCTATGGCGCAGAGCACTTCCCCTACTTGAGCGTTGGCGAGATGGCCGTTTTCTGAATCCCCCACTGTGGAAATTGGCGTTGGCCCAGGGGGCTGCGGCTTGCATCACAATCTGTGCCGCACTCCCCCAACAACCGCCGTGCAGCACGGCCCCGCCATGCCCCATCTCACGCTTGAATACTCCGCCAACCTCAACACCTTTGACGCCAAAGCGACGCTGCTCGCCGTCAACACAGCCCTTGCTGCGACCGGGCATTTTGTTGAGGCCGACATCAAAAGCCGAAGCCACCGGTGCGACACGTTTGCCGTGGGCACCTCCAGCGCGCCGCGCGCATTCGTACACGCTGATCTCGCGATCCTGAGCGGGCGACCGCTGGAGACGCGGCGCGAACTGTCGGCAAGCGTGTTGGCGGTCTTGCAAGCGCAGTGCAGCGCGCCGGCAGGCGTGCACCTTCAGCTTTCTGTGCAGGTGCTTGAAATTGAGCGCGAGTCGTATGCGAAGGTGAGCATCGAGGCGCACGGTTGATCGATTGACGCCCCGCCCGTCTCGGGAGCGCGTCAATCTGTTGTTATTGGCTGTAGCCACGCCGCTCTATGGCGGAGAGTGCTTCCCACGTTTCAGGATTGATCTCGCAATCAAGAATGCCCAGACACCACAGTGAGCTGCCCGCTGCTGTTACGGGCGACAAAGACGTAATGCGGGTCCGGTAGCTCGGGAAGCAAGATGGGCGTCTCTTTCCGGGCATCGTCTTTCGAGAACGTCGGAGAGTCGAAGTCAAAGTCGTAGTTCATCGAGATATCGAATGTGGCGTCTCCAGTGTTTGGGACGATGGTGATGCCCCATACAGCCATGCGCGCACCTTCGCGTTGCGACATGTCGTGCTGGCGCCAGAACTCCGGAATGACGGTTCGCGAGTAGTCCTCGGCCATGGCGACAGCGTCTGGCATTGCGGCCCATATGTCGGGCAACAACGCGTCTGCTTTATCCGCACACTGGTGGCAAGCGATGTGATGCCGGCAGACGACCCAAACCAGCCTGGTAGCGATTTGATATTCCGACCGGAAGTTGCCATTGCGGTCGGCATAGGTGCCGAGTGGGCTTTCTTTCAGTGAAGGGGTCATGTGCGAACGGAGCCTGGATAGCGCGACGGCTAACGAAGAGGCCTGCCGATTCTGGTGTGTCGATCAAAGGAGTAGACGTGCTCTCGCGGCTGTTCTGAACACCGGCCTACCAGCCTGCCAGGAAACTCTCTTTTGCCGTCGGCCAAGTGGACGGTCTCACCGCAGACAGCGCATTTGGCTGAGTAGCGCACCAGCCGCAGCACGCGATACGGCTCCTCGTCGGCGGGACGCTCTCGGGCTAGTTCAAGTTGAACATTCAGTTCAGTGAAGCCGACCATTACATCCGGCGCCATGATGAGGCGAAGGTCTGCCAAGTCGGAGAAGGGCTTCAGTATCGAGTAGCCAAACCAAGACACCATCAAGGCGAACACCACCCAGACAACGACGTCTTTGGCGGACGATGACACCCTCGGGTTGTTCAGGGTGAGCCAAGTCAGCAGCAGTGCGGCGCCCACGGCTAGGAGCACGACAACACCGAAAGCGATGAAGCTTGTGCGCCGCCACCCTTTTAAGGGAAATCCTTTCTTGAACAGCGGACGCGCCCAGAACGCCGGCCGCAACGTTAGCTCTTGGACGTAAGTGACCTCCCCCGGCAGAGGCGTTACGACCGGGTTGTCGCTCTGGGGCAGCGACAAGAACTCAATGCCATATTCCGAGTTATTGCCCGCCCCTCCTGCGCCCCGCGTCTTTGTTGGCCACGCGTAGATATTGGCGCCCGCTTGCCGTGCTACGTCTTGAATGCCCGTTCGGCGCTCTTCAAGTAGCTGCTCCAGCGACTTCCACACCTTCGACAGCCATGCGGTTGCGCCGTCCGGCCCGACCTTCTGGTCGACTAAGCCGGCGATGTTCGCCGAGTTGTACTTGGCAATCGGCTGCCCCTTTTCGAGCCGTTCCAACGATGCTTGCGCGAGAGCCCGAGCCACGGCGAGCGCTTTGGTCTCGCGATCGAACTGCTGATGGAATGCCAGGAAGGCTTGGAGCGCGGCGACCTGCTGTGCCCGCCCCGCCTCCAACTCGTTGATTTCAAAGCCGGAATTTCCCTGCACCAGTGTTTCGTTCATGGTTGGAGAGTGTTTTTTGCGCCCGGCCGCTCCTAGCCTGACCTCGTCATTCACACGGAGGTCGACATGTTGCAAGGAAATGGGCAATGGATGTTTCTGATTCTAGGGGTGCCGGTCTATGCACGGAATTTACCGTTTAGAAACATGACGGTATTTCATCCGTACAACGAATCAGTGAGGAGCATGGTCGAGCCAATCTGCCGGGGAAAAGGGCACTGGCGCGCCGAGTACAAAAACTGGCTGATCTTTGACCAGTTTCGGGATGCCGTTCTTGCAGAGTTAGGGAGGTTGGAACGCCAATAGCGCCGTTGTGACTGCGGGCGTGGGAATTGCCTGGATAGGTTCTCGAAAACCCTGGCATTCCCGCCCGTCACGGGAATGCGTCAGTCCGTTGTTATTGGCTGTAGCCACGCCGCTCTATGGCGGCTAATACATCCCACGTCTGCGGATCAACATCGCGGCCCCCGAGCGACATCGAAACGTACGCATCGATCGCGTCCATAAAGCCTTTGATGAAGGCCGGCGGGAACGCGTGTGCAGAGAGGTGTTGAAGCTCTGCCCGCAGCATGCCCGGTCGGCATTGGCCGTGGGACCGCATGGCGGTGCGTGTGCGCTTGAGGTACGCCTGCGCTGCCATTGCACCGTTCAGGTAAGTGCGGTTTTTGGTGAGCGTGCCTGTGTCAGACGACGTGGGCGCGTGCGTGGGTGGTTCGGGTGGAGATGGGTAAGACGCGGGGCGGTGCCCGCTTTGGGTGCTTGGCATGATGGCCTCTTTGGGGTTGCTGGAGGCTCACCACTCCGTCGCCAGACGAGGGTGGCAGGCCCGACGGCGGGGCTGGCGAACCGGCCCCCAAAGAAAACCGGCAGACCTTGCGGTCTCCCCACCCGGCCTGCCATGAAGCTAGCGCGAGCGTGTACGGACGCAACCGCATCAGCAGTTGTCCGTCTTCTTTGAGTGTTGCGCGGTCGGATCGCCAGACCCGGCTGCCGTTGGTGCGGCAGCGCTGGGGATTATACGAAAGCGAAGCGCAAAAGCAGCCCCCTATTTCCGATGCGAAATTTGCTGACGGCTTGATGGCGCACGGCTTGCGCAACTGAGAGCACCGCTCAGTGCGGACTAGCGTGACATAAAATAGGCACAAAAATTTACAGCCAATCCGGGGGGATTGCATGCTGCCTAGTAACGACCAGGACACCGTTCGGCCCACGGCTGCGACGGCAACGGAGATTCCCGAGTTCGTCATCGGGAGGGCCTACAACCGCAGAGAAGAGATCACGGGAAAGTTTGGGGGTAGCGGCCAAAGCGGCATCGCGCCCTCCCGACAGTCCCCAGCCGTTTTTCTATTTACGGGGACCGGCGAGCAGCACGGCTACAAAGACGAGTTCGACGCGTTTGGTTACCTGTACTACGTTGGTGAGGGGCAACTGGGCGACATGAAGATGACCAAGGGCAACCTCGCCATCGCTTCTCACGCTAAGGACGGCCGCGCACTGCACGTCTTTAAGATGCGGGGCAAAGGGAAGCCATGCGAATACTTGGGTGAATTCGCTTGTGATTCGTACTTCTTCAAACGAGACGCGGACCGCAATGGAAACGAACGCAATGTGATCGTGTTCCGGCTGATGCCGGTATCGAACACACTGCGTCGCGAACTGGACGATCTGCCGGATCAAGACGACGACAATGCGGCGAAGGCCGAGAGTCAGCGAGCGGACCTGACGACGTTGAGGCAAGCGGCGATTGCTGCATGTCAGCCCGGCGACCCCATCGCTGACCCGAAAGAGACTGTGCGGATCGCATACCAGCGCAGTGCGCGCGTCAAGCGATATGTCTTAGCGCGTGCGGAGGGCCACTGCGAACTTTGCGAGGCGCCGGCACCGTTCAATCGCAAAAGCGACGGCACGCCGTATCTGGAGCCGCACCACATCAACAGGCTTTCCGATGGTGGGCTGGACCACCCGAAGTACGTCGGCGCCATTTGCCCTACGTGCCATCGCCTGATTCACTTTGGCGAGAACGGCCAACACCGAAACGAGGAGCTACGCGCTCGCATCGCCGCAAAGGAAGAGCCGTTCGCAAACAGGACCGCTCGGTAACCTCCGCACGGCGCTTCGTCGTCGACTGTCTGACACTAGCGCTCCACTGTCTAACTGTGGAGCGCGACACATAAAGAGTCGGGCTTCAGCCTAAGACGGAGGAGTCCGACCCTCCGGCGGTCACGCTTCACCCTCAAACACTGGAGCTTCACTGTCCGAGGGTGACGATTGTGACCCTCGGACAGTGAAGCGCGACGGTTTGAGCCTCGAGCGCCACCGTTAGACGCTGAAGCGCCACGCTTTGAGAGTCAGACTCGACTCTTAAACACTCGAGATCGACTGTCCAAGAGTCGAACGTCACTCTCCAACACTGAAACGAAACAAGCGGCCGTCGAGCGGCTTCCTTCAGAACCGTCCGATCGAATTGTCAAATGTCGATGCTTGCATTGCTACCAAGGCTGCGGCACGCCAATCTCGCTCGGTTGTGCCAACGGGCATAACGTTGCCAACCAATAAGGATTGCAATGTCACAAAACTTGATTTCGTTTCAACCAAGCCCCGCGGACCTGACTGCTGTCGACGCTGCGCTGAAGACGCTGGAAGAGAAGCTTGCTGGTCTGATCGACTTGTCGATCGAACAACGCAGCACGCTCATGAAGATGGGCGACAAGTCGGAAGCGTTCTGCCGGAAGGCCGTGGAAGTGTTGGGCAACAACCCCGGCGTGCTGCCGGCCAACTTCAGCCTTGCAGAACTGCGGCGTGACCTTGCGGGCTTTGACACGCTCCGGCCTCGCTTGGTCCGCATTGAAAAGCTCTACGAAAAGATGCGCGATTCGCAGCTAGCGCTGGGTAGCGATTTGATGACGGGTTCGCTGGAAGGCTATGCCTTCTTGAAGGTCGCCGGTAAGGGGGAAGGGCTGGATACGGCTCGGCAGGCGTTGTCGGCTCGGTTTAGCCGGGGGCGTAGGAAGAAGGTGGAGGAGGTGGCGGAGTGAATTAAAGCCAAATTTTTGATGTGAAGAAAGCCGCCCTTGGGCGGCTTTTTAATTCGGGCATGAGAACCTTACGCCCCCTCCCGTGACATCCTCGTTCCGCTCGCGCCGAACGGTCAGAGACGCCGCCGGCTTCCCGATGGGGCCATATATTGATTCATAAGCAAGTCCAGCAAAAAATCCGAAGCGACTTCTTGGTAAGAGTCATCCACAGAAATCAGCCCGTTGCGACTCAACTCCATCGAATGCGCCGCCGCTCCAAACGGACGCTCCACACGGATCTTGTCGATACTGATTGCATCAACTTCAAAGTGACGTTTTAAATCCGTCACTGCATTTCCGCTAGAAATTACATCGATCTTTGCCACGGAATCCGGCGTCAACTTTAACTGCGATGCCTTTATGCGCGTCAACCTGGACGTCACAGACGATTTTCGCAAAATGGAAAACACATCCATAAGAGGTAGTTGCACTTCCGACACGACCAAGCCGGTTGCGAAAGTATCCAGCGCCGCAATAAGTGTACGTAGCGTCCTCGGAGGAAACCTCACCTCCATTAAATATGACCGAACACCGTCGGATGAGAAGATGGTTAGCTGAAACTCCGTAGACGAATACCTTGTTGTTTCGATACTCGAGCTAACCCCGAATGGATCGGTAACAATCTCAACTGTCGCAATCTTCTCAATAAATTTGGCCCTAATCGTCCGATCATCACGAAACGAAAGGTCAAAACCGCACCCAACCTCGTCACTGAACTGGGTCGCCCGAATCCCGGTAATTAACGCCTTATGTGTACAGTCGACATCAATTCTTATCCATTTAGCCCTATACATTGCCGCCCCCAATCAATTTCGCCAGCGTAGCCCTCGCAGCTGACTCAATCAATTTTCCAAGACGGTATTCCTCATCGCTCGTGAAGGAAATTCTATTTTGAGAAAAATCATAACCGTCCAGATGCCGATAAAATCCCCTCGGCAGATAAGTAAATCCAGTGCAATCTTCGGGTGAGGAAAATTGAGCCTCAAATTCGTACAAATCGGAATCTACGGAGCCATTTTTGCTCGTCCACACGACTCTACTAATATAGAATCCCTTCCCTTCCAAGATCCTCAACTCATCAGAGTGAAGAACGCCTTGTCCTTTTAAAGAGGCCTTAGAAATATGGATACCCGACTGCACACTCTCCGATTCCTCGTCCTCGTCGTCATCATCCTTGGTCCGGGGGTGAGATACATATACATCGGATACATCGCTAAACTGGTACCCATCCACTTTCTTGATCAGATCCGTAAAAAAGGCACTCCTCTGCTTAGCAGAAAAATTCGGGGGCAGTTCTATTTCACTAAATTCTAGGTCTTCCCCGTTTTTTTCACTCACGACTTTGGCGAGTTGACCGACCCACTCTTGCACATCGTCGTTGTGGGGTCCATGAAAGACAAGATCGTCACCATCCCTCTGTATGGAAATTATTGCGACCCTATTCGCAACTTGGCGAAACTCGCTCTTATTAAATAAGAGCTTTTGATATTTTATCTCTATATCTAGACGAGTTCCTTGCGTAGCATAAACCTTCACTACAGCACCATCTTTCTCCAAGTCGGCCTTAAGCTCATGAGCGCTTGATTCGAATGCTGAAATCGGAATTGCGGTTTTTATCCGACTGCTCGCCATCTTCTCTCGGTGCGTTTGGTTCCCAAATATTCTTGCCAACCGATCATAGTCTAGATAGTCGTGCGTAAGCCTCGAAAAATGTAACGCCAGGCTTTTTCGACTTGAATCTTTAGAGATCAACACACCTCTTGCGAGGAACAACTCTCGAAGATCCGAGTTCGTCACGTTTTTCTGATTGAGAGCATCGTTAAGCGATTTGTCATTCGCGCTGAAAATTGTCCCGCCTCGCATCATCGCTCCCAGCCAATGTCCGTTCTAGAAAAGGAGTACTGGTATATCTCAACCACCTCCACCTCAATGGATTCAAGTCTACTTAGTTTGTGCCCATCAAACCCCCATTCCTGTGCGTACAGAGAAATAGCTCGCCTGAAATTACTTCGCGGGTCACTCGCAATAGAGCGATGAGCAATGCGAATTCTTATTTTGTGCTGCCCGTCGAGTATTTGATAACCGGATAGCACGTCGAGAAAATACGCAAACTCCTCGGCAGAGGCCCCCGGACGGTTGTAGTAAATGACGTAGCCCTCAGGAAATCTAACTTCGATGTCCCCGGTCGATTCATTTAGTTTTTTAACTTGATCGTGGCGAATAATGAGGTAGGGCCCTGCTAGTAGCTCTGCGGTGGCAGCCCTTTCAAATTCAGCTCCGCTTGCCTTGTGGAGCCGCAAGTCGGGATAAAAAAATTCGTAGTTTTTCTCAGGGAAAGTGCCGTCGCTATGTAAGCGTTGAGCGTCGGTCACTACCGTTGTGAGGTAGCTGATCAGACCGGGCTCAAATAGATGAATAAGTTGGCCGTCAGCTATAGGTAGAGTTTCCAACTTCACAGATCTCTTTTCCGAAGCGCCTCGACGCTTCACGGGCGACGAGAGGAGATCGTAGAAAGTTTTATCGAATTCCGAGTCGTGGTTATAAACGAACAGCATGCCCCGCACCTCATACGGAATATCTCCCAATGTATGGTAACGATCCTGCCATTCCTCGGATACACGGGCGCAGTCGATAGTTAACGCAAGCGACTTTAGTGCGGAAAATATTCGATTCGCATCTATGCTGCCACTTGCGTAGCTTTTGAGATCCGTATTTAGGTAGATTATTTTATTTAGATATGGATCGAGATACCAAAATACTGCATCCACCGGATGCGTATGACTATCTTTGTTCGGAGCGTGCGCGGTGGTTTTCACGCAGTCAAAATTTTGGTCCGGCAGCTTAACGCGGGACCAACGAAACCACTCGAAAATATCGTCTGATACGCGTACCGCCATTTTTGCAATGGCACCTGTCTCTCCGCCCAAGAGAATCTCCGCTTATAAGTTCGTGTTGTGTTGCGACGCTCGCTTTAGCTACGGCAGATTCCAAAAACCATCACCGTGTGCACATCGATTATAAGTAGAGTTTCCCCAAAATCGACCCCCATCGGGGGGGTTGCCTCAGGGCGGAGGGACGATAATTCGCAGGGCTCAAAAAAAAAGCGCCCGAAGAAAACGGGCGCTTTTTTTGTCAACGGAATCACTCAAACATCAATATTCCGCGCCACCAACGCATTGCTCTCAATGAAGTTCCGGCGCGGTTCAACGTCGTCGCCCATCAGCGTGGTGAAAATCTGGTCTGCGGCAATGGCGTCTTCAATCTGCACGCGCAGCAGGCGGCGCTGGGTGACGTCCATGGTGGTTTCCCACAGCTGCTCGGGGTTCATTTCGCCCAGGCCCTTGTAGCGCTGGCGGCTCACGCCGCGCTCGGCTTCGCTCAGCAGCCAGTTCATGGCGGCGTGGAAGTCGGCAACGTTCTGCTCGCGCACCTTGTCGCCGGTGCCGCGCCGCACCTTCGCGCCGTCGCCAATCAGGCCCTGGAAGGTGGCGGCGGTGCTTGAGAGCGCGGTGTAGTCGGCGCCGGCCACAAAGTCGGCGTCGATGTGGCTCAGGCGCTGGTTGCCGTGCTGGCGGCGGACGACCATGATGCGGTACTTCTCGGTCTTCTCGTCGTACTGCATGAAGGCGTCTGCGGTGGCGCCGCCGTTGGCGTTGCTGGCGTTGCCTTGCATTTCCAGCAGGCGGGCCTTGAGCGTGCGGGCGCTGGCTTCGGCTGCGGCTTCGTTACTCAGGTCCAGCGACACGCCTTCGGCAATGGCGCGCAGGGCGTCGGCGTCAATCACGCGAGACAGGCGCTCGATCACGCCGCGGCTGAGCTGGTACTGGCGTGCGAGTTCGGCCAGGGCGTCGCCGGCAATCTCGGTGCCGTCGGGGCGCACGAGCACGGCGGTGTCCAGCGCCTGGCGCACGAGGTAGGCGGCCATCTCGACGTCGTCTTTGATGTAGCGCTCTTCCTTGCCGTGCTTGATCTTGTAGAGCGGCGGTTGGGCGATGTAGACGTGGCCGCGCTCGATGATCTCGGGCATCTGGCGGTAGAAGAACGTGAGCAGCAGCGTGCGGATGTGCGAGCCGTCTACGTCAGCATCGGTCATGATGATGATGCGGTGGTAGCGCAGCTTGTCGAGGTTGTAGTCGTCTTTGCCAATGCCGGTGCCCATGGCGGTGATGAGCGTGAGCACTTCTTGGCTGGACAGCATCTTGTCAAAGCGCGCGCGCTCGACGTTCAGGATCTTGCCCTTGAGTGGCAGGATTGCCTGGAACTTGCGGTCGCGCCCTTGCTTGGCCGATCCACCTGCGGAGTCACCCTCGACGATGAAGAGTTCTGACAGCGCGGGGTCTTTCTCCTGGCAGTCGGCCAGCTTGCCGGGCAGGCCCATGCCGTCGAGCACGCCCTTGCGGCGGGTCATTTCGCGGGCCTTGCGGGCGGCTTCACGCGCGCGGGCCGCTTCTACGATCTTGCCGCAGATGATCTTGGCGTCGACGGGCGTTTCCAGCAGGAAGTCGCTCAGCGCCTTGGCCACGACTTCTTCCACCGGCAGGCGCACTTCCGACGAGACGAGCTTGTCTTTGGTCTGCGAGCTGAACTTGGGCTCGGGCACCTTGACGGACAGCACGCAGGTCAGGCCTTCGCGCATGTCGTCACCCGAGGTGTCGACCTTGGCTTTCTTGGCGATCTCGTTGTCGGCGATGTACTTGTTGATGACGCGCGTCATGGCGGCGCGCAGGCCCGTGAGGTGGGTGCCGCCGTCGCGCTGCGGGATGTTGTTGGTGAAGCAGAGCACCTGCTCGTTGTAGGCGTCGTTCCACTGCATCGACACTTCTACGGCCACGCCGTCTTTCTCGCCCGCGGCAAAGAAGACGGTCGGGTGCAGCACGGTCTTGTTCTTGTTGATGTACTCAACGAAGCCCTTCACGCCGCCCGAGAAGGCGAAGTCTTCTTCCTTGCCGGTGCGCTGGTCGGTCAGCCTGATGTGCACGCCGTTGTTCAGGAACGAGAGCTCGCGAATGCGCTTGGAGAGGATCTCGTAGTGGTATTCGACGTTGGTGAAGATCGTTTCGTCGGCCAGGAAGTGCACTTCGGTGCCGCGCTTGTCGGTGGTGCCCGACACACGCAGCGGCGAGACTTCGACCATCTGGCCGTCCGGCCCTTGCACGGTTTCGATCAGGCGGTTTTGCGGAACGCCCTGTGCAAACTCGATGTAATGCACCTTGCCACCCTGGCGCACCGTCACCTTCATCCACTTCGACAGGCCGTTGACGCAAGACACGCCCACGCCGTGCAGGCCGCCCGACACCTTGTAGCTGTTCTGGTTGAACTTGCCACCGGCGTGCAGCTCGGTCATGGCGATCTCGGTCGCGCTGCGCTTGGGCTCGTGCTTGTCGTCAAACTTGATGCCGGTCGGGATGCCACGGCCGTTGTCGATCACGGAGATCGAGTTGTCCGTGTGGATGGTGACTTGGATCTCGGTGCAATGTCCGGCCAGTGCTTCGTCGATGGAGTTATCCAGCACCTCGAACACGAGGTGGTGCAGGCCGGTGCCATCCGAGGTGTCGCCGATGTACATGCCCGGCCGCTTGCGTACCGCCTCCAGGCCTTCCAGGATCTGGATCGAGGCGGCGTCGTAGCTGTTGGCCTCGGCGGGGGTGGATTGCGGTTTCTGCTCTTCGGTCATGTCGTTCTGCTCGCAGCCATGGGCGCGGAAATAGTTATCTCAACGCACACAGCGGGGTTGCTTAAAAACGGCGAAGGGGCGGATCGTCACGATCCAGCCCCTCGTCTTGCTCTGGGTCCAGCGGTGCGTCAAATGCGCATCGGCATGACGACGTACTTGAAGGTGTCGTCGTCGGGCAGGGTGATGAGTGCGCTCGAATTGGAGTCGCCCAGGCTCACCTGCACTTTTTCGGCCTTGAGGTTGGCCAGCACGTCCAGCAGGTAGGTGACGTTGAAACCGATATCCAGCGCGTCGCCCTGGTAGTCGATTTCGAGTTCTTCCTGCGCTTCTTCCTGGTCAGCGTTGGTGGAGCTGATCTTCAGGACGTTGGTGTCGAGCATGCAGCGCACGCCCTTGAACTTGTCAGTCGTCAGGATGGCCGTGCGTTGCAGTGCGCTCTGCAGGAACGTGCGGTCGATCGTGAAGCTGTTGCGATAGCCCTTCGGGATCACGCGCTGGAAATCCGGGAACTTGCCTTCGACCAGCTTGGAGATCAGCTCGATATTGCCGAAGGTGAACTTGACTTGGTTCGACGCCAGTTGCACCGAGACAGGATCGTCCACGTCTTCCAGCAGGCGTTGGAGTTCGAGAATGGTCTTGCGCGGGATGATGACTTCCTGGCGGCCGCCGGCGCCTGCCGGTTGCTCGCCGGTTTCAACACCGCAGTAGGCCAGGCGGTGGCCGTCGGTGGCGACTGCCATGACTTGCTTGCCGTCCACCACCAGCAGCATGCCGTTGAGGTAGTAGCGGATGTCTTGCTGGGCCATCGCGAAGTGCACCATCGCCAGCAGGTGCTTGAGCGTCTTCTGCGGCACCGTGATGCGGGCACCGAAATCGGTTGCCTCTGCGACGGTCGGGAATTCTTCGGCGGCCAGCGTCTGCAGCGCAAAGCGGCTCTTGCCGGATTGCACTGTCATGCGCTTGTCGTTGAGCGTGAGGGCAACTTCGCCGTCAGGCATGGCACGCAGGATGTCGACCAGCTTGCGGGCGGCCACGGTGGTGGCCACATCGCCGGTGCCGGCGCCGCAATCGGCGTGCGTGGTGATCTGGATTTCGATGTCGGTGGACAGGAAGGAAACCCGTTCCCCTTGCTTGGTGATGAGCAGATTGGCCAGGATGGGCAGCGTGTGTCGGCGTTCCACGATGCCGCTCACGATTTGCAGCGGACGCAGCAGGTTGTCTCGCGAGGTTTTGACCAATTGCATGAAGGCGATCCTTGGCTTGAGAGGTGACACCGCGCGCGCCCCAGCCTGGGCCCACGTGGGCCGGTGCCTGCAGGAGCATTCGCGATTAACCCAAAGTTGTTGTAAATCAAGGGGTTAATCACAAATTATACCGCAAATAAGGGGGCGCTGGATAGCGTCACGCGCGCGGCAAATATGTCTATTGTGCATGAAAAGACGCCCGCATTCGAGCGGGCGTCTGTCGAGGCTTGATTCAGGGCGAATGGCGTTGCCATGCGCTCCGCTGACCATCGCGCGGTCAGCCCTTGAGCGTTTGCTCCAGCACGTGCAACTCGTGGTTGAGCTGGGCGTCCTTGGTGCGCTCGTCGGCGATCTTTCGCACGGCGTGCAGCACCGTGGTGTGGTCGCGTCCGCCGAACAATTCGCCAATCTCAGGCAGGCTCTTCTGCGTGAGTTCCTTGGCCAGATACATGGCGATCTGGCGCGGGCGCGCGATGTTGGCCGGCCGCTTCTTGGAATACATATCCGCGACCTTGATGTTGTAGAAATCCGCGCAGGTCTTCTGGATGTTTTCCACCGAGATCTGGCGGTTCTGCACCGTCAGCAGGTCTTTCAGCGCCTCGCGCGTGACCTCGATCGTGATCTCTTTGCCGTGGAAGTTGGAGTACGCCAAGATCTTGCGCAGCGCGCCTTCCAGCTCACGCACGTTCGAGCGCAGGTGCTTGGCCACGAAGAAGGCCACCTCTTCCGGCACGGTCACGTTCTCGGCCTGCGCCTTCTTCATCAGAATCGCGACGCGCATCTCCAGCTCGGGCGGCTCGATGGCCACGGTCAGGCCGGAGTCGAAGCGCGAGATCAGGCGGTCATCGATGCCGGTGATCTCTTTCGGATACGTATCGCTGGTGATGATGACCTGCGCGCGGTTGGCGATCAGCGCCTCAAACGCGTAGAAGAACTCTTCTTGCGTGCGGTTCTTGCCCGAGAAGAACTGGATGTCATCGATCAGCAGCAGATCGAGCGAGTGGTAATAGCGCTTGAAATCGTCGAACGCCTTGCGTTGGTACGCCTTCACCACATCCGACACGTACTGCTCCGCGTGGATGTAGCGGATGCGCGCGCGCGGGTTCTCCATCAGCATGAAGTTGCCGATGGCATGGATCAAGTGCGTCTTGCCCAAGCCCACGCCGCCGTACAAGTACAGCGGGTTGTACGACTTGCCCGGGTTGTTGGCGACCTGGATGGCCGCGGCACGCGCCAGCTGGTTCGCCTTACCGGTGACGAAGTTGTCGAACGTCAGGATCTGGTTCAGTCGCGAGCGCTCGTGCACGGAATCATCCACCGGCGCTTGCGGGGGCGGGGCCAGGTTTGTGACCACGGCGGGCGCTTGCGGCATGCGGTACGACTGGGCCCGGACTTCGGCGGCGTCCATCACGGGCACATCGATATCGGCAGCGGTATGGCTGGCCGTTGCGAGCGCGGTTTCGCGATACACGGCCGGCGCGGGGCGCAGATTGGTCGCATCATGCGCAGCACCGTTGCCGGCCGGCATGGCCTGTCGCGGTTGAATCTGTTGCCCCCCCAGAGGCTGCATCGGCACCGGCGCAAGCGACGGTTGCAAGGCCGCCTGGCGCTGGCCGGCGGTCGGGTCGAGCACGAACTGCACGTCGACCGTCGCCTCCCAGTAGTCGCACGCAAGCGACTGGATGCGGCCCGAGAACTGGCTCTTGACCCAGTCGAGCTTGAAGCGGTTGGGCGCGGCAATCCGCAGCGTGCACGCCTGCTCGTCGAATGACAGCGGCGTCAGCGGCTTGATCCACGTCTTGAATTGTTGCGGCGTTAGCTCACTTTCAAGCTGAGCAGACGCCGCATGCCAGAAATCCTGCATCGTTATCGTTAGGTGTTTGACCGGCGCCACACGCGTCTGTTGACGTCCCCGGGAGGGCCGGCCGCCGGGCGTCTGGCGCAGGCCAGAAACCGGGTGGCTTTCGTTATTGGAACGGGATTGTACCCCCTGCGGAAAGTTATCCACAAAGGATAAGTCTGTGGATAACCTGTGGACCCGCTGTGAGTAGCGGTGGACAACCGCTTTTATTGACTCGCTGCAAATCAAGCCCCGACAAGGCTTTGCGCAGAGCATACCAAGCCGCACAAGGCGATGGGGACAACTCGTCGCCGAGTGGAATTCGGGTGCCGGGCCCACGTTATCCCCAGTCAGCAAGGCTTGACAGATGTGGGAAATGCCGCTTAAATGTCGGGTTCTGCGATGCGCAGCAGGGGAGCGCACGCTTGTTCGTGTCAGATGCGGGGCGAGAAACACTTCGTCGCGACTGATCCGGCTTAGGCCCGATGCTCTCGGTGCCCGATGTTCCGGTGACACCCTAGACCTGAACAACACAGCGCACGGCGGTCTGCGTGGGCGATTTCTCTGACTGAATCGACACCAGGCCGCAGGGGCAGCCCTAGGCCCGGCGCGTGCGGCGATGTCCGCACCACCCATTAACAAGAGAGTGCATCATGAAGCGTACCTATCAACCTTCCGTTACCCGTCGCAAGCGCACCCACGGTTTCCGTGTCCGCATGAAGACCCGTGGTGGCCGTGCCGTGCTGAACGCACGCCGCGCCAAGGGCCGTAAGCGCCTGGCCATCTAAAGACGGCCGCGCCGAGGGTGGCGGCTCATGGCCGTTGCCCCTGGCTTTGCGGCACGCTGGCGATGGGCCTGCACGCCTACCCCAAGGCCGCAAGGCTGACAAAAACGGATGAGTTTTCATCCGTTTTTGCTTTGCGGCCGGTCCGGCGTAGTCGTCACTTCGTGCTGTATGTGCGCGCCAACGGCAACGCCCAAGCGCGCCTGGGCGTAGTGATCGGCAAGAAATTCGCCAAGCGCGCTGTCGAGCGCAATCTCATCAAACGGCAGTGCCGGGAGTTGTTTCGCCTGCGACAGCCTTTGCTGGGTGGGCGCGACGTGCTGATCCGCTTACAGGCGAAGTTTCCGCGCCAGGACGTTCCTACCGTGGCCGCCTTCAAGCGCATCTGCCGTGAAGAGCTGGCCCATCTCTTTGAGATTGCCACGCGACCGCTGCCAGCTCCACCTGCAGCCACCCCTTCCCAGCCCACCGCTGGGAGCACGCCATGACGCGCGTGCTGCTGTTTCTGCTGCGCATCTACAAAGTGGCGTTCAGCCCGTTTGTGGGCGCGCAATGCCGTTTCCTACCGACCTGTTCTGACTACGCGCGCGACGCCGTGCTCACTCACGGGCCCGGTTACGGCAGTTATCTTGCGGCAAAACGTCTATGCCGCTGCCATCCGTTCGCACAAGGCGGGTATGATCCTGTGCCGCCCGCCGCTGGCGACGCTGTGCCCCGCTCCAACGATCCCGCATCGACCGACGCGACCGCAGCTGACTCCCAGCCTGCGCGGCCGTCGATCCAGGCAGTGCCGGAAAACGTAGCGAGCAGCCCGAGGTTGGACCGAGAAGCGCAACCGTACAAGGGTACGGAGAGCATCGCAGGTTCAAGATCGGGCTGCGCAGCCGTTTTTCGGCGCTGGCTTCACCTTCCCAGACCGTAATCCGACATGGATATCAAACGCACCATTCTCTGGGTGATCTTCTCGCTGGCGGTTGTCCTGCTGTTCGACAACTGGCAACGCGCGAATGGCCACCAGTCGATGTTCTTCCCGACGCCGCAAATGGCCACGACGGCCGCCGCGCCGGGCAGCACGCCCGCAGGCGACGTGCCGAACAGTGCCACCACGGCAGCCGCCGCCGGATCGCAGGCCGCCCCGGCCACGGGCGCTGCTTCGCAGGCACCGGCTTCGGAAAAGATCGTCATCTCGACCGACCTGCTGCGCGCCACCATCGACACCGACGGCGCTATCGTCACCAAGCTCGAACTGCTTGACCAGAAGGACCACGATGGCAACCCGATGGTGCTGTTCGACCGCAGCGTCGAGCGCACCTATCTGGCGCGCTCGGGCATCATTGGCGGCGACTTCCCGAACCACACGACGGTGTTCACGGCATCGGCCGGCCCGCGTGACCTGGGCACGGGCAACGATGTCTCCATCACGCTGACGGCTGACAAGGGCGGCGCCAAGCTGGCCAAGACGTATGTCTTCAAGCGCGGCAGCTACGTGATCGATACGCGTTTCGACGTGACGAACGACGGCACCGTGCCAATCAACCCGACGCTGTACCTGGAACTGGCCCGTGACGGCGGCGCTGTGGAGCAATCGCGCTTCTACAGCACGTTCACCGGCCCGGCCGTGTACACCGACGGCGACAAGTTCCACAAGATCACCTTCGCCGACATCGACAAGGGCAAGGCGCACGTGCCGGCCCCGACCGACAGCGGCTGGGTGGCGATGGTGCAGCACTACTTTGCATCGGCCTGGATTCCGGCTGATAACGTCAAGCGCGAGTATTACGTCAACCGCGTCGACACCAACTTCTACCGCATCGGACTCCAGGAGCCGCTGGGCACGATCGCACCCGGCGCCAGTGTGTCGGCCACGGCCCGCCTGTTTGCCGGCCCGCAGCAAGCACGCATGCTTGAGGCCATCACGCCGGGCCTGGATCTGGTGAAGGACTATGGCTGGCTGACCATCGTGGCCAAGCCGCTGTTCTGGCTGCTCGAAAAGATCCACGGGCTGCTGGGCAACTGGGGCTGGTCGATCGTCGCGCTCACGGTGCTGATCAAGCTGGTGTTCTTCCCACTGTCGGCCACGAGCTACCGGTCGATGGCCAAGATGAAGGACCTGCAGCCGCGCATGACGGCCATCCGCGAACGCCACAAGGGCGATCCGCAGAAGATGAACCAGGAAATGATGACGCTGTACCGCACCGAGAAGGTCAATCCGCTCGGCGGCTGCCTGCCGATCGTGATCCAGATTCCGGTGTTCATGGCGTTGTACTGGGCGCTGCTGTCGTCGGTGGAAATGCGCGGCGCGCCTTGGATCGGCTGGGTGCACGATCTGTCCGCGCCTGACCCGTTCTACATCCTGCCGGTGCTGATGGCCGTGTCGATGTTCGTGCAGACCAAGCTGAACCCGACCCCGCCGGACCCGGTGCAGGCCAAGGTCATGATGTTCATGCCGATCGCGTTCTCGGTGATGTTCTTCTTCTTCCCGGCCGGCCTGGTGCTGTACTGGGTGGTGAACAACTGCCTGTCGATCGCGCAGCAATGGTCGATCAACCGCATGCTGGGTACCAACAAGAAGGCGGCACCCGCCAAGTAAGGCGAATGCGCTTCAGCAAAAAGGGCACCTCCGGGTGCCCTTTTTTACGCCTCCCTGAAACGCTTCAAGCGCTTCAAACGGGAGCGTGGCAGACAGCCTCGATGTTGTGGCCATCCGGATCGCGCACGAAAGCGCCGTAGTAGTTCGGGTGATAGTGCGCGCGCACGCCGGGTGCGCCATTGTCGGTGCCGCCTGCGGCCGTTGCCGCAGCGTAGAACGCCTCCACCTCGGCACGCGTATCAACGCGGAAGGCCACGTGCAGCGGCGGCTTGTTCGGCCCCTGCCCAGCCATTGCTGCTGAAATCCAGAACTCCGCCTTGCCGGGCTGGCCAAAACCGGCCACATCGGTGTGGCCCGTGACGGCCGCCGGAAACTCCAGCACCTTAGCCAGGCCAATGGCGCCGAGCGCCTGTTCGTAGAACCGCTTGCTGGCCTCGAAGTCGCTGACGACGACGCCGGTGTGATCGATCATCCGAATCTCCTTGGTTGGAAACTGGCGCGCAACTGTGCGGCTGCCGCACAATACCGCCCATGACCGCTGCTGACCACCCCACCGCCTTGCCGAACGCTTCCACCACGCCGCGCACGCCCATCCTCACGATCCCCATCGCGGCGATTGCCACCGCGCCCGGGCGGGGCGGCATTGGCGTGGTGCGCGTATCGGGGCCCGACGTGCGCGCCGTCATGCAAGCCGTGTGCGGACGCCTGCTGACACCGCGCCAGGCAACCTACCTGCCCTTCCTCGACGCCGACGGTAACGCCATCGATCGCGGCATCGCGCTGTGGTTTCCCGCGCCGCATTCGTACACGGGCGAAGACGTGCTGGAGCTGCAGGGCCACGGCGGCCCCGTCGTGATGCAACTGCTGCTGCAACGCTGCCTGGCCGCCGGCCGCGAGATCGGCCTGCGCGTGGCGGAGCCCGGCGAGTTCACGCGCCGCGCCTTCCTCAACGACAAGATGGATCTGGCGCAGGCCGAGGCCGTCGCCGACCTGATCGAGGCCAGCACCGAAGCTGCTGCACGTTCGGCGGCGCGTTCGCTCGATGGCGCGTTTTCGCAGGCGGTACATGCGCTGGTCGAGCGCGTGATCCATCTGCGCATGCTGGTGGAGGCAACGCTGGATTTTCCCGAGGAGGAAATCGACTTCCTGGAAGCCTCCGACGCGCGCGGTCAACTCGCCGACATTCGCGCGGCCGTGGATGGCGTGCTGGCGCAGGCGCGCCAGGGTGCGCTGCTGCGCGAAGGCCTGCACGTGGTGCTGGCGGGGCAGCCGAACGTCGGCAAGTCGTCGCTGCTCAATGCGCTGGCCGGCGCGGAACTGGCCATCGTCACGCCCATTGCCGGCACCACGCGCGACAAGGTGCAGCAGACCATCCAGATCGAAGGCATCCCGCTGAACATCGTCGACACGGCGGGCCTGCGTGACACGGAAGACGAAGTCGAGCGCATCGGTATCGAGCGCACCTGGGCTGCCATCGCTCGCGCCGATGTCGTCCTGCATCTGCTGGACGCAGCGGACTATCGCGCCAACGGCCTCTCGCCCGAAGATGCCGCCATCGACGCCCGCATCGCCGAACACGTACCCGCCGGCGTGCCCACCCTTCGCGTCGTCAACAAGATCGATCTCTCAGGCGTGGCCGTACCAGGCCGCGTGGATTCGGAGCCGCCCGAGGTATGGCTCTCGGCGCGCGATGGCCTGGGCGTTGAATTGCTGCGGGCGGCGTTACTGGAGATTGCCGGCTGGCAGGGCGGTGGCGAGGGGCTTTACCTCGCACGTGAGCGCCATCTCGCTGCGCTGCGCACGGCCCGCGAACATCTGGCCACGGCCGCGGAGCACGCAGATCAGCAAGCGCAATCGCTGGACCTGTTTGCCGAAGAACTGCGGCTTGCGCAGGAGGCGCTGAACAGCATCACGGGGGCGTTTTCAAGTGATGATTTGCTGGGCGTGATTTTTAGTCGGTTTTGTATTGGCAAGTGAGCGCCATGTCTGCTTACCCCGTCTCCATCAAGGGCGTCCTGCACGCGCCCACCGGCGAGATCGTCCTGCTGCTCAATGAGCGCGAAGAATGGGAGTTGCCCGGCGGCCGTATTGAACTCGGCGAATCCCCCGTCGAATGCCTTGCACGTGAGATTGCTGAAGAGCTGAACCTGCAGGTGGAGGTGCGCGCTCCGATCGACACGTATCTGTTTGAAGTCGTACCGGGCAAGCATGTGTTCGTTGCCACGTATGCGTGCGCGCTGGCTGGTCCGTTTGAACCCATCGTCAGTCATGAGCACAAGCGCCTTGGGCTGTTTGCGCCCGACGCGTTGCCGGTGAATTTGCCGAAGGGCTATCGGGCATCGATTGCGGCGACGCTGGAGGCGTCGGTTTAGCCCGATGCGTGTGCTCTTCATCTGCAGCCGCAATCGGCTGCGTAGCCCGACGGCGGAAGTGGTCTTCGCCAAGTGGCCAAACGTCGAGACAGATTCGGCGGGCTTGGCTCCCGACGCAGACGTGCAACTCGATGCCGATCAGCTCGAGTGGGCTGAGGTGGTTTTTGTCATGGAACGCAGCCACCAGCGACGCCTGTCCCAACGGTTTGGTTCGCGGTTACGCGGCAAGCGCGTGGTGTGTCTGGATATTTCCGACGACTACGTGTTCATGCAGCCGGAACTCGTCACCTTGCTGGAGAAACGGGTTGGTCCGTATCTGCGCGGTTGATTGGTAAGCAAGCCGTTCAATCCTTGCCCCAACGCCAGCGCGGCGGCTCGCCCTTCCACCAGCAAACCAGCACCAGCAGCGCTGTCACGGCCAGCACGTACAACGCAAAGCTCGACTGCGTGCGGCCTGGGTGCAGCCCCACGATGCCCGCCACCAGCAGTACGGCATAGATGGCGAGCACCACCCAGCCCTGCCAACGCGAAGGCAAGCCCCATCCCCAGCCGTAGCGTTTGGCCGGGAACCAGTACTCGTTGGAATTGGTAGGCATCGTTGCCTGAGAGCACGTGTGCAAAGGACGCATGCCACTGTACTCCCAGGCAGAATCCGCGCAACAAACGCCAACAGCCAGCCGGTCAATTACCGCTGGCGGATGTCGTTTGCAGCAGAGAAGGGCGCGCTGAGCGCACCGAAGCGGCGGACAATGGCGCACAGGCCATCAACCGCATCTTGCTAGCTTCTGTATCGGGGAGTGGAGCGTTGGTTGAGTCCGGAAAGGCTTCCGGTACGCGCTAGGCGCTACAAACCAAGCTCGGCGGAACGGAGGTCGATTGACTTCACACCGCCAGCGGCAGCACCCGATTGGTGCTACCGAAACAATCGCGCGATCTTAGTAGAGCTTCTTCGGCAGCATTTGCGAACGCAGGCGTTTACGCGTACGCGACACGGCAGCAGCCTTCTTGCGCTTGCGCTCGGTCGTCGGCTTTTCGTAAGCGGTGCGGGCGCGCAGTTCCTTGATCAGGCCAGTGCGCTCGATTTCACGGCGGAAGCGGCGCAGCGCAACTTCGACCGGCTCGTTTTCTTTCAGACGGATGGTGGTCATCGGGTCCCTTGCTCAGTATTCGGGTGGACGGCGAAACAGCGGATTATATACCGCCCAGAGGGCGTGCAGTGTAGTTGAATCTGTTTACCGATGCAAGGCACTTCCGATTGTGGCGGAAAGGCCATTTCCTGCCGCAATTTTGTGCAGATGCGTGGCCTCGATACTACGCCATGGGGCGGCCAACCATCGGGATGCGCACAGAAGAGGAACGCCGCTTGCTCAGCGCGAGCATCCCTCCTGACTTCTATCGTGGAACGCGTTCCCAAGTCTGCGCCTGCGTTGGTTGCCACAAGCGCACCGCCCGCTGCCGAAGCGCTGCCCGAACGGCTGCGCTATGTGGACGACACGCGCCCGGGCTACACCCGGCGCCGGCTGCGCGGCCGCTTCGTCTATTTCGATACGCGCGGCGAGCGCATCCGCGATCCGGCGGTCATTGCGCGCATCAACAAACTGGCGATTCCGCCGGCCTATACCGACGTATGGATCTGCCCCCACGCGGGCGGCCATTTGCAGGCGACAGGGCGCGACGCGCGTGGGCGCAAGCAATATCGCTATCACGCCGACTGGCGCGCTTTTCGCGATGCCGACAAATACGGGCGGCTGCTGGCCTTCGGGGCAGCGCTGCCGCGCGTGCGTGAGGCGATCACCGCCCACCTGGCGGCGCCCGGCCTGTCGCGCGAGAAGATGCTGGCGACGGTGGTCTTTCTTCTGGACGTGACGCTAGTGCGCGTGGGCAACGCAGCGTATGCGCGCGACAACCGCTCATACGGGCTCACGACGCTGCGCAATCGCCACGTGGAGGTGCACGGCAACACTGTGCGTTTTCAGTTTCGCGGCAAGAGTGGCGTGGAGCACGACGTGTCGGTATCGGACCCGCGCCTGGCGCGCATCATTCGGCGCTGCGTCGATCTTCCGGGGCAGGAGTTGTTCCAGTACATCGACGAAGCGGGCGAACGCCGCGCAATTGATTCCACCGATGTAAATACATACTTACAAGAGATTACCGGCGCGGATTTCACGGCAAAGGACTACCGCACCTGGGCCGGCAGCGTGCTCGCGCTGGATCTGTTGCGCGGGCGCACCTCGGCGAGCGTTACCGAGGCGCGCCGGCAGGTGGTGGAAGCCATTGCTGCCGTGGCCCAACGCCTGGGAAACACGCCGGCCGTCTGTCGCAAGTGCTATGTTCATCCGGCCGTGGTGGACGCCTTCCTGGCCGGCGAGCTGGAAGCACTGCCCCCAACCCGCGCGCGCAAGGGTCTGCGACGCGAAGAAGTGGCCCTGCTTCGATTTCTCGAACACACTGCCGGCGCACAGGGCAAGGGCGAAAAAAAGCCCGCCTGAACAAGGCGGGCTTTCGAGCGAACAGACGCGAATTTACTTCGACTGCTGCGGCGTCATGTCCGGCGTGGCGGGTGCAACGCCCGGCGCAGCCGTCGGCTGAGCCTGCTGTGCGGCCACGGTGGTGCTGTGTTCCTGCAGACCGCCGCCCAACGCCGTGTACAGATCAATGGCGTTGGTCAGGCGCGCCAGGCGCGTCTGCACCAACGTCTGGTCGGCGCTGAACAGATCGCGCTGTGCGTCAAGCACGTCGAGGAAGCTCGACACGCCGTTGCGATAGCGCTGGTCAGACAGCGTCAGGCGATCGGCCGTCGCATCGCGGAAGCGCTTCTGCGCTGCCACCTGCTCTTCCAGCGTGCCGCGCGCCACGAGGGCGTCGGACACTTCGCGGAACGCGGTCTGGATCGTCTTCTCGTAGTTGGCAACCGCGATCTTCTGGTTGGTCTTGGTCAAGTCCAGGTTGAAGATGTTGGTGCCCCAGTTGAAGATCGGCAGCGTCAAGTTCGGCACGAACGACCACAGCCCCGTTCCGCTCTTGAAGAGATCGTGCAGCGCCGTGCTGGCCGTACCGATATTCGACGTCAGCCCAATGCTCGGGAAGAACGCCGCACGCGCCACGCCAATGTTGGCGTTGGCGGCAATCAGCTTCTGCTCGGCCTGACGAATATCGGGGCGCTGCTCCAGCAGCTCGGACGGCACACCGGGCGGAATGTCAGCGACGATCATTTCCGACGACACCGTGGTCGGCGCGGGCAGGTCGGCCGGCAAGGGAGCGCCGACCAGCACCACCAGGGCGTTGGTCGCCTGCGCGTACTGGCGCGTGAGCTGAGCCACCGACACGCGGGCCGACTCCACCAGCGTCTCGGTCTGGCGCAGGTCCAGCGCCGACGAAGCGCCGACGTCAAACCGCTGCTTGGCGAGCTTGTAGTAATCCTCGCGGCCCTTCAGGGTCTGCTGTGCCAGGTCCAGCTGCTCGGCGTAGGCGCGCTCGTTCAGGTAGGCCTTCGCCACTTGCGAGATCAGGCTGATCTGCGCGGCACGCCGGCCTTCGTCCGTCGCCAGATAGCTCGCACGCGCGGACGACGTAACGTCGCCCACGCTGAACAGGTTCACCTGGTAGTTGCTGATACCCACGCCAAGCTGGTACTGCTTGGTGTAGATGTCGCCGCCGGTGGACGAGATCGACGGCGGCGTATGGCTACGCGTGTACGTGGCAGATGCGTTGACCGGCGGCAGCAGGTCGGCGATCTGCAGGCGGTACTGCGCACGCGCCGCCTCGACGTTGAGCATGGCCACGCGCAGGTCGCGGTTGTTCTCAAGCGCAAGGCCAATCAGCTTTTGCAGGCGCGCATCGGGGAAGAACTCGCGCCAGCCCAGTTCGGTCGCGCGGGGCGCGTTCTCGCCGGGCTTGGCAGAGTCCGCCGGCACGGCATAGCCGGCCGGTGCCTGCGGATAGGTGCTCGTTACCGGAGCATCCGGGCGCTCGTACGTCGGCGCCAGCGAGCAGCCGGACAACACGCCGGCAGCCAGCAGGAGCGCCGGCAGCAGCGCAGGGGTTCGAAAGGTCATCGTTTTCTGCATGTTCAGATTTCCTCGTCCAGCGGACGGTGCGCGGCATCCAGACGGCGTTGACGCTCGCTGCCCTTGAAGATGCGGCGGACCACCACGAAGAACACAGGCACCAGCACCACGGCCAGCACCGTCGCGGTGATCATCCCGCCCATCACGCCGGTACCGATGGCGCGTTGGCTGGCAGAGCTGGCGCCGGTGGCAATCGCCAACGGCAGCACGCCAAGGATGAAGGCGAACGACGTCATGATGATCGGGCGGAACCGCAGGTGCACGGCTTCCAGCGTCGCCTCGATCAGGCCCTTGCCTTGCGCCTGCAAGTCCTTCGCAAACTCGATGATCAGAATTGCGTTCTTGGCGGACAAGCCCACCACCGCAATCAGGCCGACCTTGAAGTACACGTCATCGGGCATCGCGCGCAGCGTCACGCCCAGCAGTGCGCCAAGCACACCCAGCGGCACCACCAGAATCACAGCCGCCGGGATCGACCAACTTTCATACAGCGCCGCCAGCACCAGGAACACCGCCAGCAGCGACAGCGCATACAGCGCCGGCGCCTGCGAGCCCGAGGCCTTTTCCTGCAGCGACTGGCCCGTCCACTCGTAGCCGATACCGGCCGGCAGCTTGGCGGCCAGGCGTTCCATCTCGGCCATGGCGTCGCCCGAGCTGGCACCCGGCGCGGCCGCACCCGAAAGGCGAACAGCCGGATAGCCGTTGTAGCGCACGAGCTGCACCGGGCCGACGATCCAATGGCCCTTAGCGAACGTCGACATCGGCACCATGTTGCCCTGCGCGTTGCGCACGTACAGGTTCATGATGTCTTCGGGCTGCATGCGGTTGATCTTGTCCGCTTGGACGATCACACGCTGCTGACGACCGTAGTTCGGGAAGTCGTTGGCGTACGCCGAACCCAGCGCCGTCGACAGCACAGCGTTGATGTCGGTGAACGAGACACCCAGCGCGTTGGCCTTCTCGCGGTCGATATCCACCTGGTACTGCGGCGAATCTTCCAGACCTTCCGGGCGCATGCCAGTAATGATCTTGCTTTTCGCCGCCATCCCCATCAGTTGATTGCGAGCTGCCATCAGGGCGTCATGCCCCAGGCCAGCTCGATCCTGCAGACGGAAGGTAAAGCCGGTGGCATTGCCCAGTTCCGGAATCGGCGGCGGGTTCAGCGGGAACACAATCGCATCGCGAATACCACCGAACAGCGCACCAAAGGCACGGCCGGCCACGGCATCAGCGGTTTGATCCTTACCCTTGCGCTCACTCCAATCCTTGAACGGGGTGAATACGATACCGGCGTTCGGCCCGTTGCCCGAGAAGCTGAAACCCTGCACGGCCACGATGTTCTCGACCGCCTTTTCCTGCTTGTAGTAGTTCTCGACCTGCTTGATCACCTCCAACGTCCGGTTGGCCGATGCACCCGGCGGCAACTGGATATTGGTCACGATGTAGCCCTGGTCTTCGGTCGGCAGGAACGAAGACGGCAGGCGCAGGAACAGGAACACCACCGCAACGATCAATGCAGCGTAGATGACCATGTAGCGGAAGGTTTTCTTCAGCATGCGCTCCACGAAGCTTTGGTAGTGATTCGTGGTGGAGCTGAACATGCGGTTGAACCAGCCGAAGAAGCCCTTCTTCTCGTGGTGCGAACCCTTCTCGATCGGCTTGAGCAGCGTGGAGCACAGTGCTGGCGTGAGCGTCAGCGCCATGAGTGCCGAGAAGAAGATCGACGACACCATCGACAGCGAGAACTGGCGATAGATCGCGCCCACCGAGCCCGAGAAGAACGCCATCGGGATGAACACGGCCATCAGCACCAGCGTAATACCGATGATGGCGCCCGTGATCTGGCCCATGGCCTTGCGGGTCGCTTCGCGCGGGGGCAGGCCTTCTTCGGCCATGATCCGCTCGACGTTTTCCACCACCACGATGGCATCGTCAACGAGAATACCGATCGCCAGCACAAGGCCGAACATCGTCAGCACGTTGATCGAGAAGCCCATCGCGTTCATGACGGCAAACGCGCCCAGCAGCGAGATCGGCACCACGATCGACGGCACCAGCGTGTAGCGGATGTTCTGCAGGAACAGCAGCATCACCAGGAACACCAGCACCATGGCTTCGAACAGCGTCTTGACCACTTCCTCGATCGAGATCTGGACGAACTTGGAGGTGTCGTACGGCACCTTGTATTCCACGCCCGCCGGGAAGTACTTCGAGAGCTCTTCCAGCTTGGCCTTCACGGCCTTGGCCGTACCCAGAGCGTTACCCGTGGGCGAGAGCTGCACACCAATGGCCGAAATCGGCTGGCCGTTGATCCGCGCAGAGGTCGAGTAAGTCTGGCCGCCCAGTTCCAGGCGTGCAACGTCCTTCACGCGCACCAGCGAACCGTCAGGCTTGGCCACCAGCACGATGTTGCCGAACTGCTCAGTGGTCGTGAGTTGGCCTTCCACCACGACCGTGGCCGCGAGAGGCTGATCGGAGACCGACGGCAGATCGCCGATCGTACCGGCCGAGACCAATGCGTTCTGTGCGCGGATGGCGTTGTAGACATCCGTGGGCGTCAGCTTGTAGCCGACCAGCTTGGCCGGATCGATCCAGACGCGCATGGCGCGTTCCGTACCGAACAGGATGGCCTGACCCACACCCGGCACGCGCTTGATTTCATTCAGCACGTTGCGTGAGATGTAGTCACCCAGTGCGACCGGGTCCATCTTGCCGTCGGTGGATGCCAGCGTGGCAAACAGCAGGAAGTTCGCGCGGGCCTTGTCGACCTGCACGCCCTGCTGCGTCACAGCAGAAGGCAACCGGGCTTCCACGCGCTTCAAGCGGTTCTGCACGTCCACCTGCGCCAGTGCCGGATCAGTGCCGGCCTTGAACGTCACGGTGATCTGCGCCTGGCCGTTACCACCCTGGCTGACCGACTCCATATAGAGCAGGCCGTCCGCACCGTTCATTTCCTGCTCGATGATGCTGGTGACGGATTCGTCCAGCGTCTTCGCATTGGCGCCCGGATACGTTGCCGTGATGATGACGGACGGCGGCGCGATGGTCGGGTACTGCGAGATCGGCAGCTGGGTGATCGAGATCGCCCCAGCAAGGATGATGAACAGCGCGAGCACCCAGGCAAAGACCGGGCGATCGATAAAAAACTTTGCCATGCGATGGCTCCTTGTTTACTGCTTGGCTGCCGGTGCGCTGGCAGCGGGAGTGCTTGCAGCAGGGGCGCTGGCCGACGATGCGGGTGCGGCGCCGCTACCCTGGCCGCCCTGACCTTGCGGGCCCTTGCCCTGGCCTGCCGACATCGGCTGCCACGGCACAGCCTTGACCGGTGCGCCCGGATGAACCTTCTGCAGGCCGTCGACGATCACCTTGTCGCCTGCCTTCAGGCCGCTGGCGACGATCCATTCCGTACCGGTCGAGCGATCGGCCTGGACCTGGCGCACTGCAGCCATGCCCTTCTCGTCGACCACCATGACCGAGGCGCCGTCCGGGCTGCGCGTCACCGCTTGTTGCGGCACCGTGATCGCCTGCTCGTCGACGGCCTGCTCCAGGCGGGCGCGTACGTACATGCCCGGCAGCAGCGTACGATCGGCGTTCGGAACAATTGCGCGCAACGTGATCGTGCCCGTGGCCGGGTCCACTGTCAGGTCGGAGAAGTACAGCTTGCCCGACTGTGCATAGGCACGGCCGTCTTCCGTCACGAGCGTGACCTTGGCTGCATCACCGCCGGCCTTGGCCAGCTTGCCGTCCTTGAGCGCTTGCTGCAGACGCATCACTTCGGTGCTCGACTGCGTGAAGGTCAGGTAGATCGGGTCGATCTGCTGCACAGTCGTCAGCAGCGTCGCCTCGCCCTGGCCCACCAGCGCGCCTTCGGTGACCTGCGCCAGACCAGCACGCCCGGAGATGGGCGAAGTCACGCTGGCGTAGCCGACGTTCAGCTTGGCGGTTTCCACGGCAGCACGGGCGGCGGCCACGTCAGCGGTGGCTTGCTTGGCGGCGGCGGTGGCGTCGTCGTAGTCCTGCTTGCTGATGGCGTTGGTGGCAACCAGCGGCTTGTAGCGTTCAGCCTTCAGTTGCGCCTGCGTTTGCGTGGCTTCCGAGCGCGCAAGCTGTGCCTTGGCGCTGTCGAGCGACGCCTGATACTGCGCCGGATCGATCTGGAACAACTGCTGGCCGGCCTTCACGTCGCTGCCTTCGGCGTAGGTGCGCTTAAGTACGATGCCCGCGACCCGTGCGCGCACCTGTGCCACACGCGTGGCCTCCAGGCGGCCCGGCAACTCGCTGGTCAGACCAACGGAGTGCGGCTGCACGGTCACAACGCCGACTTCGGTCGGAGGCATGCCGGCGCCGCCCGGCCCTTGTGCCTGCTTGTTGCCGCAGGCTGCAAGTGCCACCACCGTGAATGCGGCGGCAGCGAGTTGGTGATAACGGCGGGTGTTCGTCATAGATGACCCCATGTGGCGATAAGCGGAATGCCGGGTGCCGCCACGCCGCGCAAACGAGTGCGACGCCGGCAAACCGTCAGCGAAACCAAAAAACACAAAACGAAAACGTCCGATGCTAGCTGCATCTCGCGGCATGCGATATGGCCTTTGCGACGAACTCGCAACAACTGGGACCAGAATGCTAAGACGCGGGAGCGATCGGCAGTCGATCTCCGACTGGCTGCCGACAGACAGAAGTCGGCTCCAGACCACGTACCCGGGATTGGATGTGGCGCATACGGCCATGGGCAAGCGACGGAGTGCGCGCTATTATAGATACGTTCGCGTATGTATGTAAGTGACGCCGTTACGAATAGGGACTCCGTTGACACCTTTCCGGAGTTCGTAGCAATGACGGCGATCAAGCGAACGTGCGGCAAATACCGCGCTGCGACAAGCATTGTCAGCCAACGGACCCGCTGCCGCGTTGTGCGAAGCGCAATAGTGCGTTGCCTGGAATTGTGCATTGCACAAAAGCCAATCGAAAGAACGTCGACTCAGGTGATACGGCGTTCCTCTGGAAGATCATGGTTAGACGAACGAAGGAAGAAGCACTGGAAACACGTAACCGCATCCTGGATGCGGCGGAAGACGTGTTCTATGCGCGCGGCGTGGCACGCACATCGTTATCGGATATCGCGCAGGCCGCGGGCGTGACGCGCGGCGCCATCTACTGGCACTTCCGTAATAAGACCGATGTTTTTGCCGCCATGTGCGAGCGCGTGAAACTGCCCATGGAGACCATGGGCACCCCGTTCGGGGTGGAAGCCGACGATCCGCTGGGGGAATTGCGCACCGTAGGCAACTTCGTGCTGCGGCAACTCGTGGAAGATGCGCACTGGCGCAAGGTCTTCGAGATCATGTTCAACAAGTGCGAGTTCGTGGAAGACACCAGCCCCATCCTCAAGCGCCAACAAGAATCATTTGAGGAAGGCATGACCCACCTGACGAGCATCATCGAGCAGGCAACACGGCGCGGGCAGTTGCCGGCCGACCTCGACATCCCGCTGGCCGTGGCCCATTTTCATGCCACGTTCAACGGCATCATGGGCGATTACCTCTTCTACCCGGACGCTTCCAGCCTCGCCACCAAGCGCGAGCGCCTACTGGATGCGTGCATCGACACCCTCAAATACGCGCCGTCGCTGCGGCTGGAGCCGGCCGCGGCCGCGGCCGCCCATACCGGGGCGTCGGCATGAACACGCCCGTGTTCGACCAGATGGTCTTTGCCGGCGGCGGCAACCGCTGCTGGTGGCAGGCCGGCTGGTGGGATGTCGTGCAGCCCGAACTGGGCTTGGCGCCGCGCGTGATTGCCGGCATCTCGGCCGGCGCATCGACGGCGTGCATGCTGCATGCCTGGAATTCTGCCGAGCTGATGGATTACTACGGCGAAGCCCTGCGCCAAAACACCCGCAACGCCCATTGGGGCAACCTGTTGCGCGGCGAGCGCGTGTTTCCGCATTACGGCATGTACCGCACGGCGCTGCTGACGGTGTTCGGCGAGGGCCGCTTCGGGCGGCTGGCGCAGGCGCCCGAGATCCGCATCGGCGTGGCGCATATCCCGCGCTGGCTAGGCGCACGGTCGGCGGTGGCGGCGGGGCTGATTGCCTACAACATCGAAAAGCACGTCCGCAAGACCCTGCACCCGACGCTGGGCAAGCGCCTCGGCTTCACGCCAGAAATCGTGCGCGCGCAGGATTGCGCCACCCCGGAAGACTTGGCGGACCTGTTGCTGCAATCGGCATCCACGCCGCCGTTCACGCCGGTGCTGCGGCGCGCGGGGCGGCCAGTACTCGACGGCGGCATGGTCGACAACGTGCCCGTGCACGCGCTGGACGCCACGCCCGGCGACGCGCTGGTGCTGGTCACGCGCCTGTACCCGCGTCCGACGTATTTCCGCATGGATGTGCCCGTGGCCGACGGCGTGCAGCGCCGCTTTTACGTGCAGCCCTCGCGCAAGGTTCCCATTTCAAGCTGGGATTACACCCGCCCGGGCGCTATGCGCGACGCCTATGCGCTCGGCCGTCATGACGGCGAAACCTTCCTGCGCGAACTTCCACGCGGGTTCGCCACGGCGGCGGCTGCGTAACCACCTCCTCTAAGACAGGCGGCGGGCGCGCCGCTTGCTGCACATGGCGCGCCCGCCGGCGTGCCACCAAGGTCGTCCGGCCGATGCTTCTTCGACGGACACCTCATGCCCGCAAACCCTGCACATGCGTTTGACCTGATCGTGATCGGCGCCGGTTCGGCCGGGCTCGCGGCTGCGCGCCGGTCTGCGCAACTGGGGGCACGCACGCTGCTGATCGACCGCGCGCAAGTGGGCGGCACCTGCGTCAACCGCGGGTGCGTGCCCAAGAAGCTGCTTGGCTACGGCGCCGCCTGGTCGCAGACCGTGGCGCGATGCCTGCGCACCGCCAACGCCGCCGACGCCTGGGCCGATGCCATCGCTCGCACGCGCGCCGAAGTCGCACGGCTGCACGAAGCGCATTTCGCCCACCTTGCCAATGCCGGCGTGCAGTGGTTGAGCGGCACGGCCTCGCTGCGCGGCCGCGGCATCGTCCGCCTGCAAGCCGATACCGGCAAGACCACGTTGCGGGCACGCCAGATCGTGCTCGCCGCCGGCGCCCGCCCCATGCCGCTTCCCGTACCCGGCGCGGAACTGGCCTGCACCTCTGACGACGTGTTTGACTGGGACACGCTCCCCGCATCGCTCATCATCGCGGGCGGCGGCGTCATCGCGGTGGAGATGGCGTCCACGCTGGCACGCTTTGGCGTGCGGGTTACGGTGCTGACGCGCGATGCGCGTGTGCTGCCTGTATTCGACGTCACGGTGGCCGAGGCCGCTGCGCAGTCGCTGGCCGGCTGCGGCGTCGAGCTGATCCTGAACGCCGACGTCGTCCGCGTCGAACGCGATGCTGTGAACGGCGGCGGCGTGGCCGTCTACGCGAGCACCGAAGGCAGCGATGTTCCGCGCGTGCTGCGTGCCCAGCGTGTGTTGAGCGCCATCGGCCGCGCGCCGAACATCGCGGGCCTCGGCCTGGACGCGGCCGGCGTCACGCTCGACGCACACGGACGCGTCGCGGTCGATCGCCATTTCCGCACGCGCGCCCGCGGCGTGCATGCCGTGGGCGACATTTGTGGCGGCAGCCCGCTGCAATTGACGCCCGTGGCCGCAGCGCAGGGCCGCTACGTGGCTGAACGCTTATTCGGCAAAGGCACCAAGCTGCCCGACATGAACACCGTGCCGATGGCCGTGTTCTGCGATCCGGCGATCGCCAGCGTAGGCCTGACCGAGACTGACGCGCGCACGCGCTGGCCTGAATTGAGCAAACGCGGGCCGGACACCGACAAACGCGCGTTGGCAGATCGGATCGACGTGGTGGTACGCCGCTTCGTCTCGTTGGAGCAGCGTTTTGCAGGCTCGGGCATGGAATCGCTGATCAAGCTGGTGTGCAATGCGCGCAGTGGACGCGTGCTGGGCGCGCACATCGTCGACAACGCCGCGCCGGAGATCATCCAGGCGTTGGCGGTGGCCGTGCGCATGGGCGTCCGGCTCAAGCACCTGCATACAACCGTCGGCCTGCACCCAACCGTGGCAGAGGAAATGCTGAGCATGTAAGCGCACTCGTTCAATTTTCCTGATCCCGACCTGCAAATCCATGCACGTTGCTGGTGCTATGTCGGCGCAGAATAGTAAATATATTCTTCAGGAAATTTGACATGCTTCCCGTGCTTTATCTGTCCCATGGGTCGCCCATGTTGGCGGCCGATCCGGGCCCTGTCGGCAAGCTGCTGGCGGCGCTCGGGCAAGAGATGATCGCCCTCAAGCCGCGCGCCATCGTCGTGGTTTCGCCGCATTGGATGACGCGTCGGCCGACCGTAACCGCCCGCGCCCAGCAGGAAGCGTGGCACGACTTCGGCGGCTTCCCGCCACAGCTCTACGCCTTGGAATACGCCCCGCCCGGCGCGCCGGACTTGGCCGAGCGCATCCGTGCGCTGATCGACGGCAACATCGTCCCGGGGCTGGAAGAACAGGCCTCCACTGTGCTGGACCCGCGCCAGCCCCTGGACCACGGCGCCTGGATGCCCCTGATGCTGATGTTTCCCGAGGCGAAGATTCCCGTGGTGCAGGTGTCGTTGATGCCTGGCCTGTCACCGGCTTGCCAGATGGCGATGGGGCGCACGCTCGCGCCGCTGCGCGATGAAGGCGTGCTGATCGTCGGCTCCGGCAGCTTCACACACAACTTGCGCGCGCTGATGCGCGGCCCCGGCATGGCCCAGCATGGCGTGCCGGCCGAGCCTTGGGTGACGGCGTTCCGCGAGTGGATGATCGAGTCAATGACCGAGGGCATCCGCAGCGGCGATTTCACCCAGTTCTGCGATTACCGCGCGCAAGCCCCGAACGCCGCTCACGCCCACCCGACCGACGAACACCTCATGCCGCTGTACGTGGCATTGGGCGCCGCCATGGGCCAGCTGAGCCAAGCCACGCCGGGCGGCGTGCAGGCTCAGCACGTGGTCGATACGGTGACGTACGGATCGCTGGCGATGGACAGCTTCCGCTTCGATGGCGCTGGCGCCAACCAACCGCAGCTGCGTGCCGCGGCTTGATTGACGAAAAACGACGTAAAGAACGCTGGCGTTATGCGCGGATCAGCGCGGGCGCCAGCGCCGTCGGATTGACCACGCTATCGACGTTGCCCTGCAGGACATCGAGGATGTTCTGGAACGCGATGCTGAAGTAGAGCTCGTAGCCCTCGCGCTCGACATAGCCGATGTGCGGCGTGCAGATGCAGTTCTCCATGCGCAGCAGGGTGTGGCCCTGCAGGATGGGCTCCGTTTCAAACACGTCGATGGCGGCCATGCCCGGGCGCCCGCGATTGAGCGACGTCACCAGGCCATTTTCTTCCACCAATTCAGCGCGGCTCGTGTTGACGAAGAGGGCGGTCGGCTTCATGCGCGTGAGGTCGGCCACGGTCACGATGCCGCGCGTTTCGTCGTTCAGCCGCAGGTGAACGGACAGCACGTCGGACTGCTCGAACAGCGCATCTTTCGATTCCGCAACGGCAAAACCATCAGCGCGCGCGCGCTCCTGCGATCCCTCGCGGCCCCACACCAGCACATTCATGCCGAAAGCGCGCCCGTAACCGGCCACGAGCTGACCGATCTTGCCGTAGCCAAAGATGCCCAGCGTCTGGCCCTTCAGGACGCGGCCGATGCCAAAGTTGGGCGGCATCGTGGTGGATTTCAGTCCCGACTGCTGCCACGCGCCGTGCTTGAGGCTCGCCACGTATTGCGGAATGCGGCGCTGCGCGGCCATCACGAGCGCCCAGGTCAGTTCAGCCGGCGCCACTGGCGAGCCCTTGCCCTCCAGCACCACCACCCCCTTGTCGGTACAGGCATCCAGGTCGATATGGCTGCCCGAATCGCGCGATACGCGGCCAGTCTGGCTGATGATCTTGAGTTTGGGCAGGCGGTCCAGCAACTGACGCGTCACACGCGTGCGCTCCCGGATCAGCACGATGGCTTCAACGTCCGCCACACGTGCGGCCAATTGACCCACACCCTTGACGGTGTTGTTGAATACTTTGACTTCGTGGTCCTGCATCAGGCTGAAGCAATCCAGCTTGCGAACAGCGTCTTGGTAGTCGTCCAGTACGGCAATCTTCATCGACATCTCACTTCGAACAATGGTGCGCAGCAAAAAACAGCGATCCCTCGCGGTGGTATTCTTCCCATCCCTCGTCGCACGACAATCTGTGTCGACGTTCGGAATTGCCCGCCGCGGGCACGCAATTTGCGCAGCCCCGCTGGTGACGAGTCCTTGTTCTAGGGTCTGTTGACCTCGGTCCCGCCACTTTAGCGCACGCGGCCCCCGCTGCCCGGAAAAACCCACCTTCCGTCAGCGCACCGCTTTGTAACTGAATGTGAAATCAGCACGGCTCCCGTCCCTCCGCCTGCCTCACCTCTCCCTCTGGAAATCGCTGATCCGGCCTGCCCATGAGGTGCCGTCGATCGCTTTCCACCCTGCCGCTGGACGCGGCCACCGTGCTGATCCGCCATCGATTTCTTTCTCACTTCCATTGGAGTTTTGGTCATGAATCAACCCGTGATGCAGGGCGTGCCCGCATTGAACGTGCCCGATTACGTGAAACACCCGCGCCTGATCGCGTGGGTGGGCGAGGTAGCAGCACTCACCAAGCCGGAGCGCATTGTCTGGTGCGATGGTTCGCAAGAGGAATACGACCGCCTGTGCGCCGAAATGGTGGCCGCCGGGACGATGAAGCAGCTCAACCCGGCCAAGCGCAAGAACTCGTACCTGGCGCTGTCGGACCCGTCGGACGTGGCGCGCGTGGAAGACCGCACTTTCATCTGCTCGCAGAAGAAGGAAGACGCTGGCCCCACCAACAACTGGACGGCCCCGGCCGAGATGCGCCAGACGCTGAACGGCCTGTTTGACGGCAGCATGCGCGGCCGCACGCTCTACGTCGTGCCGTTCTCGATGGGCCCGCTGGGCTCGCCGATCGCGCACATCGGCGTGGAGCTGTCGGACAGCCCGTACGTGGCCGTCAACATGCGCATCATGACCCGCATGGGCCGCGCCGTGTATGACGTGCTGGGCAGCGACGGCGATTTCGTACCGTGCGTTCACACCGTCGGCAAGCCGCTCGCCGCCGGCGAGAAGGACGTGCCGTGGCCGTGCAACCCGACCAAGTACATCGTGCATTTCCCGGAAACGCGCGAAATCTGGTCGTTCGGTTCGGGCTACGGCGGCAACGCGCTGCTGGGCAAGAAATGCTTCGCGCTGCGGATTGCCTCCACCATGGGCCGCGACCAGGGCTGGCTGGCCGAGCACATGCTGATCCTGGGCGTGACGTCGCCGGAAGGCAAGACGTATCACGTGGCGGCGGCCTTCCCGTCGGCCTGCGGCAAGACCAACTTTGCGATGCTGATTCCGCCGGCCGGCCTAAATGGCTGGAAGGTCACGACCATCGGCGACGACATCGCCTGGATCAAGCCCCGCAAGGACGCCACCGGCAAGACCCGCCTGTACGCCATCAACCCGGAAGCCGGCTACTTTGGCGTGGCCCCGGGCACCAGCGAGAAGACCAACTTCAACGCGATGGCTACGCTCAAAGAAAACGTCATCTTCACCAACGTGGCCCTCACGGATGACGGCGATGTGTGGTGGGAAGGCATGACCGACACGCCGCCGGCCCACCTGATCGACTGGCAAGGCCAGGATTGGACGCCCGAGACCGCCAAGGAAACCGGCCGCAAGGCAGCGCATCCGAACGCGCGTTTCACGGCGCCGGCAGCACAATGCCCCTCGATCGATCCGGAATGGGACAACCCGGCAGGCGTACCCATTGATGCGTTCATCTTCGGCGGCCGCCGCTCGACCACCGTGCCGCTCGTGACCGAAGCGCGCGACTGGACGGAAGGCGTATATATGGCTGCCACGATGGGCTCCGAAACCACCGCCGCCGCCGCAGGCCAGCAAGGCGTGGTGCGCCGCGACCCGTTCGCCATGTTGCCGTTCTGCGGCTACAACATGGCCGACTACTTCGCCCACTGGCTCAACGTCGGCGAGAAGCTTGCCGAGAGCGGCGCCACGCTGCCGAAGATCTTCTGCGTGAACTGGTTCCGCAAGGACGAAAACGGCAAGTTCGTGTGGCCGGGCTTTGGCGAAAACATGCGCGTGCTCAAATGGATGATCGATCGCATCGAAGGTCAGGTGCAGGGCGATGAACACGTCTTTGGCGTATCGCCGCGCTACGAAGAACTGAGCTGGGACGGCCTGGACTTCACGGCCGAGCAGTTCGCCAAGGTGATCTCGCTGGACGCGGACGCCTGGAAGCAGGAACTGGCGCTGCACGACGAGCTGTTCACGAAACTGGCGCACGGCCTGCCGCAAGCGCTGCCCGACGCAAAGACCCGCCTGGAAGAACGCCTCGAGGGCTAACGCCCGCCGCCTTTTTGGCATCAGGACAGGAAGCCCGCCTTGCGCGGGCTTTTTTCGTCCATCCGCAGAAGGTTGCCCAAACAATGAGCAGTAATCCTAAAGTTTTAAATCGCGCGAATTACCCCCTCCAACAAAACAGATCAATTGATTTTTAGGGAATCGAATTGTTTTGTAAAAAATACCGACACACACATGAGATCGATCATTATGCCGGCACGAGCATAATCGCCATGCATTTATGCCGGACCCGAATCATTGCACGCATAGCATCAGCCAAGAACGTTGCCTGGCATAGCTTTATGAAGAATGCATGTCAACCGCGCCACCCCAATGCGTGTCGAATTGAATGAATTTCCAAATTTTAAAATTCCTGCGTGACGAATCCCTACGGGATTCTTATAATCCGGCAAAACGGAATCCCTTTTCTCTGAGCCAGAGGGGGGGGTCATGACTAGAGGAAACGGGAAAGGGCTAACAAGCCTTATGCCAACGGAGGTGGGGAATCCCTACTTCACCGGCGCTCGGGGGGGCGCCGGCTCGGATTGCGCGCAGGCAAGGCCGCAAACTGTGCAAACGATTGCATGGTTCGGCATGCCGCAGCAGGCACCGAGGGGTTTGCAGACCTTTCTCAGGACCACCCTGGACACCACCCAGGAGGCTCCGCTGGCGATCGTCGACGGGAACAGCAGCATGACGATCTGCGCAAGGCCGACGGCCGGGCAACAGCACCCGCAAGAAACGACATGCGAGCACACGCGCAACTGCCCGCATGGCACTCATAACAACGCGCACCGCAGACAGCAGAGCGCAGCCGCGAGGCTGCTCGCCGGAGTGTGTCGGCTGGTTAGACGGGAGGTATCACAAAGTGGGTATTCAGATCTTGCTGGTCGAACAAGACCAGGCAGAGGGGGAGCGTCTGTCGTTTTCCCTGCGTGATGGTGGACACGAGGTACAACGGGTCAGCCATCCGGGCCAGGCGCAGGCAGCCATCCTGGCGGCCATGCCTGAGTTGCTCCTGATGGAGTGGACGTGGCCCGAGCGCGAGTCGATCGACATGCTGCTGGCGTTGCGCGCCAACATGCAGACGCGCGGCCTGCCGGTCATCGTGCTGTCCCGTCATGGCGATGCGCGTGCCAAGATTGCCGCACTCGACGCCGGTGCCGACGACTACGTCGTCAAGCCGTGCGACACGGGCGAGCTGCACGCCCGCATTCGCGCCGTACTGCGCCGCCGCGCGCCGCATCAGCATGGCGACGACATCCTCCAGGTCAACGGCCTGCGCCTCGATCCGCTCACGCTGGGCGTGACTGCGCAAACCGAAACCGGTCCGCGCGCCATTCCGCTCAGCCCGCTGGAATTCCGCCTGCTGCACTTTCTCGTCGCGCACCCGCAACGCGTGCACTCGCGCACGCAACTGCTGGACCGCGTATGGGGCAACCATGTATTCGTGGGTGAGCGCACAGTGGATGTGCATGTGCGCAAGCTGCGCGTAGCGCTGGCCGGCACGCCCTGCGATGGCCTGATCCAGACCGTGCGCGGTGGCGGTTATCGCCTCGTGGTGGGCACCAGCGGCGCAACGGCGGCGCATGCTGCCGAAGCGATTGGCATGCAACTGGAAGTGGCAACTCGCAAGGCGGAGCTGCCGGCATACGGCCGCGTCCCCACGACGCGCTCGCTTGGCCCCGCTCAGTTGGGCGCCTGACGAGCCTGTCCGCCAGAGCAGACCGCCGCTTGCGCATTGCGCAGCGGCGGTTTTCTTTTATATCTGCGCTTGGCGATGCGCGCCGTAGCCTGGGCAGATCAACGCACGTAACCCTTATGCCTGCGCGTCAACGCTGGCTTTCGCGCCAGCGTTTGAGCCAGCCGAGCCCTTCGCTCGTACCGGCACGCGGCCGATATTCGCAGCCGACCCAGCCGTCATAGCCGAGCGCATCCAACAACGCGAAGAGGTGCGGATAGTTCAGCTCGCCTTCGTCCGGTTCGTGGCGATCCGGCACGCCGGCAATCTGCACGTGGCCCACGCCATCGACGTACTGCTTGAGCTTGACCGACAGATCGCCCTCCATGATCTGCGCGTGGTACAGGTCGAACTGCACCTTGACGTTGGTCGCGCCGACTTCCTTGCATACCGCATGCGCCTGTGCCTGTTGCGTGAGGAAGAAGCCCGGCATGTCGCGCGTGTTGATGGGTTCGAGCACGATGGTGACGCCCGCGCCGGCAGCCTCGCGCGCAGCGTGGGCGATGTTGCTCACGTAGGTGCCGTGATGGCGCGCGCGGTCTGCACCGGCGGGCAGCAGCCCGGCCATCACGTGCAGGCGCGTGTTGCCGAGCACCTGCGCATACTCCAGCGCTGTCGCAATGCCGCGCTTGAATTCATCCTCGCGACCGGGCAGCGAAGCGATGCCTCGCTCGCCGCCAGCCCAGTCGCCCGGCGGGGCATTGAACAGCGCTTGCGTGAGGCCGGCGCCGTCAAGGCGGGCACGGATATCCGCCTTGTCGAAGTCGTAGGGAAATAGAAACTCAACGCCCTCGAACCCATCTTTTGCCGCAGCGGCAAAGCGGTCGAGGAACGCGTGCTCCTGGTACATCATGGAAAGGTTGGCGGCAAAGCGGGGCATGACAGACCTCTGGATACGATTGCTTATTTATTGACCAACTTCGACGGCGTACGCAACACGGCGATGCAGCCGAGCACCAGCACGCCCGCCAACGCATACATGCCGGTGGATGTGCTGCCCGTCATGTCCTTGAGCGCACCGATCATATAGGGGCTCACGAAGCCGGCCAAGTTGCCGACCGAGTTGATGGCGGCAATGCCGGCAGCGGCAGCCGTGCCCTGCAGGAAGGCCGTCGGCAGGGACCAGAACAACGGCGCACACGTCAGCACACCCGCAGCGGCCAATGACAGGAACACGATCGACAAGGCCACGTTATGCCCGGCCGTCGCCACCACGGCAAAACCGACTGCGCCCATCAGCGCCGGCACAACCAGGTGCCAGCGACGCTCACGTCGTGCATCGGCACTGCGGCCGATCAGCACCATGGTGATCGCCGCACATACGTACGGAATCGCGGAGAGCACGCCCACCATGAAGGTGTCTGTCACACCGGCGTTCTTCACCAGCGTCGGCATCCAGAACGTCAAGCCGTATTGGCCCATGACGAAGGCGAAGTAGATCAGGCTCATCATCCACACACGCGGGTCGGAGAACACCTTGCCGATGCCTTGGTGCTCGGTCTTGCCTTTGTTGTCTGCAGCAATGTTGGCTTCAAGAATCTGCTTCTCGTCTTCCGACAACCACTTGGCCTTGCGGATGCTGTCATCGAACTTCCACAGCACCAGCAGGCCGACCAGCACAGCGGGAATGGCTTCGATCACGAACATCCACTGCCAGCCCTGCCAGCCCTGCCAGCCGCCGCCGGCGCCCGTCCCGTGAAACGCGCTCATGATCCAGCCCGACAGCGGATTGCCGAAAATGCCCGAGATGGGGATGGCCGCCATGAACATCGCGACAATGCGCGCACGGCGATGCGACGGATACCAGTACGTCAGGTACAGGATGACGCCGGGGTAGAAGCCCGCTTCGGCCAAACCCAGCAGGAACCGCATCACGTAGAACTGCGTCGGCGTCTGCACGAATGCGAATGCGCCCGAGATCAAACCCCACGTGATCATGATTCGCGCGATCCAGATGCGCGCGCCGATCTTGTTCATCAACAGGTTGCTCGGCACCTCGAAGAGGAAGTAACCGATGAAGAAGATGCCGGCGCCGAGCCCGTAGACCGTCTCGGAAAAATTCAGCGCCTGCGACATCTGCAGCTTCGCAAATCCAACGTTCACGCGATCGAGATACGCGACCACGTAGCACAGCATGATGAGCGGGACGATGCGGCGCGATACGCGCGCATAGACGCTGTCCTCTTTTGAAACGGCGTGCGAAGGCAACGCCGCCGTGGTGGCGGTCGAAGTGTTCATGTGGTCTCCGGTCTTGGTTTTATGTGGGCCGTGCAGCGGGCGCTACCAGCGGGCCCCGAACGTCTGGCGCAGTTCGTCGATCTGCGCGTCGGACAGCGGCGCGGGCTTGGGTTCGGTCATCAACCAAAGCCGTGCGGTTTCCTCTAGTTCTTCCAGCGCATACGCTGCGTTCGACACCGAGCTGTGCCACACCACGGGGCCCAATCGATCGAGCAGTACGGCCCGCACGTCATTGGCCAGTGACGCAATCTGCGCAGCCACATCCGGATGGCCTGGACGCCGATACGTGATAAGCGGCACATGGCCGACCTTCATCACGTAATACGGCGTGATCGGCGGCAGCACATCGGCCTTCTGCCAGACGCCGGCAAGCGTGAGCGCCACGAGATGTGTCGAATGCGTGTGCACCACGGCATGCGCGTCGGCATTGCGGTCGTAGATACCGCGATGCAATGCGAGCGTCTTCGACGGTTTGTCGCCGCCGACCCACTCGCCCGTCGCCAGCACCTTGGCGATGCGCGCCGGGTCCAGCGTGCCGAGGCAGGCATCGGTGGGCGTGATGAGCCAGCCGTCGGGCAGGCGAGCACTGATGTTGCCTGCCGTGCCGACGGTGTAACCCCGCGCATACAGGCTCTGGCCGACGCGCGCGATCTCTTCGCGCAGCGCATTTTCATTCGTTGCGGTCATGCGACCGGCTCCGTCGTTGCGTGCGCTAGTTGCGCAAGCGCCTTCTCAAAGAAATCCACCGTCCCGAAGTTGCCGGACTTCAATGCCAGCGCAACCGGGTCGTTGTCGATGGTGGCTGTCCAGGGCACGCCCGGATCGATCTGCGGGCCGATGCGGAGCGCACGCACGTCAAGCGCCTGCACCACGGCGCCCGATGTCTCACCGCCGGCCACCACGAAGCGGCGCACGCCGTCAGCATGCAGCGTGCGGGCGATGCGGCCCAGTGCGTCTTCAACCAGCTTGCCGGCGCGTTCCACACCCAGCGTTTGCTGCACGTGGGCCACTTGCTCGGGCGCGCTGGTCGCGTACACCAGCACCGTTTGCCCGGCATGGCGATGTACGAAATCGAGCGCGTCGACCACCGCCGGTTTGCCTTCAGCCAGCGCCAGCGGATCAATCTGGAACGCAGGGCGCGATGCACGCCAGTGCGCTACCTGGGCATTCGTCGCGCGCGAGCAGCTGCCCGACAATACGATCGCTGAATCGGCCACCGCTGGCAGTTGGGCCGCGTTGCCATGTTCGGTGATCAGCCCTGCGCGGCGGTATTGCGCAGGCAAGCCAAGCGCCAGGCCCGAGCCACCTGTGAGCAGCGGCAGGTCGGCAAACGCCTCGCCCAGCACGATCAGGTCATCGTTGGAAATGGCATCGGCAATCGCCAGCCTCACACCGTCGGCGCGCAGTTGCTGGGTCTGATCGCGCGCAGCCTGGGCGCCGCGCATGATGGTGTCGTAACGCAGCAGGCCGACCTTGCCCGCGCTCTGGCGCGCGAGCACCGACACGAGGTTCGGATCGCGCATCGGCGTGAGCGGATGGTGCTCCATGCCCGACGCATTGAGCAGCACGTCGCCCACGAACAGATGACCACGGAAGATCGTGCGGCCGTTCTCGGGAAACGCAGGGCAGGCCAATGTGAAATCGGCGCCCAGTTCAACCATCAACGCCTCGGCCACGGGGCCGATGTTGCCTGCGTCAGTGGAATCGAAGGTAGAACAGTATTTGAAGAAGAAGCGCGAGCAGCCTTGCGCGCGCAGCCAATGCAGTGCATTCAGCGACTGCGCCACGGCATCGGCCGCCGGAATCGTGCGCGACTTGAGCGCGACGACGATGGCATCGGCATCCGCAGCGATGCCCTCGCCGCCTGCCTGCGGCACACCGATGGTCTGCACCGTGCGCATGCCGGCGCGCACGAGCATGTTGGCAAGGTCGGTTGCACCGGTGAAGTCGTCGGCGATGCAACCGAGCACGGGGCGGGAGGTCTGCGCAACGTTCATTTCGATTGGCCCTCCGGCAACGTGATGCCGGGGAAGATTTTGATGACGGCCGAATCGTCTTCCCGGGCGTAGCCGGCGGTGGATGCCTGCATAAACATCTGGTGCGCGGTAGCCGCCAGCGGCAGCGGAAACTTGCTCGCGCGCGCGGTATCGAGCACGAGGCCCAAGTCTTTGACGAAGATGTCGACGGCGGACAACGGCGTGTAGTCGCCGGCCAGCACGTGGGCCATGCGGTTTTCGAACATCCAGCTGTTGCCCGCGCTATGGGTGATGACTTCGTACAGCGCATCCGCTGCCACGCCTTCGCGCAGGCCCAGGGCCATGGCTTCGGCGGCGGCGGCAATGTGCACGCCGGCCAGCAACTGGTTGATGATCTTGACCTTGCTGCCCGCGCCAGCCTTGTCGCCCAGGCGATAGACCTTGCCGGCCATGGCGTCGAGCACATGGCCCGCCGCCGCATACGCCTCGGGCGTGGCCGACGTCATCATCGTCATCTGGCCCGAAGCGGCCTTGGCAGCGCCGCCCGAAATCGGGCCGTCCACATACAGGATGCCCTGCTGCGCGAGGCGTGCCTCCAGCGCAATCGACCAGTTCGGGTCGACCGTGGAACACATGACGAACGTGCTGCCCGGTCGCATGGCGGCCGCTGCACCTGCCTCTCCGAACAGCACGGCCTCGGTCTGCGCGGCGTTGACCACCACCGAGACCACCACATCCCCACCAGCGGCAACCTCCGCCGGCGTTGCGCAGGCCACACCGCCTTCCTTGGCGAAATCCGCTGCGGCACCCGGGCGCGCGTCGCAGGCATGCACGGTGTAGCCGTGATTGCGCAGGGTCTTGGCAATGCCCAGGCCCATGGCGCCGAGTCCGATCACGCCGACCTTCCGATCAGCCATCGATTGCGTCATGAATGACTCCAAAAATCAGTCTTGCGCCACGTCGCGCCCTTCGGCCAAACGACGTGCGGCATTGAACATGTGGGTTTGCGCGGCGTTGCGTGCAGCCAGTGCGTCGCGGTGGCGGATCGCCTCGACCATCGCGCGGTGTTCGTCACGGACCTGGCGGGCGAAGTCTTCGCGGCGCGCTTCGTTGCTGCGCGTCACGCCAATCGCTTCTTCCAGGTATTGGCTGAAAAAGCCGAGTGCCTGCACCAGAAACGGATTGCCGCTGGCCGCGGCGATGGCGTGGTGAAAGCGCAGGTCTTCGGTCACGCCGTCACCGCCGGCCGCCACCGCAGCGTCGATGCTGTCGAGTGCGGCGTCGATCTCGATCATCTCGGCATCCGTGCGGCGCTGGGCGGCCAGCGCAGCGCCTTCAGCCTCCAGCGCGCGGCGCAGCTCGATGATGTGCAGCACGGCATCGATCGAACCGGCCTGCGCCGCATCGATCCGCAGCGGCTTGAGGCCAGCCTGCTGCGTGACGTACACGCCGCTGCCCTGGCGCGCTTCGACCACGCCTTCGTGGCGCAGACGCGAGATGGCCTCGCGGATTACGGTGCGGCTCACGCCGAATTCCTGGCCGAGCACGGTTTCGGACGGCATGCGCTCACCGCGGCGCAGTTCTCCGGCGTCGATCTTGTCCATCAGGGTCTGGGCCACGCGGTCGGACAGGGAAGGCGCGGCGTCGAGTCGTTCAAACATGGTGGCAGGGATGTCTTGGCAAGCGTAAATTCGTCGTGTCATCATACAAGTTGAGTCGCAGAGCTTCATCCCTGTTTACCCTAGGCATCAATCAAAACGTCGGGCCGCTCAGGCCAGGCAACAAGGAGACACCATGAACATCGTCATCACCGGCGGCGCCGGTTTCCTGGGCCAGCGCGTGCTGGCGGCACTGCTCCAGCAACCCGGCCTGCCCGGTGCGGACGGCTCGGTGCAGCCGGTTGAGACCTTCATCGTGCTGGACCAGGTGGCCGGCCAGATTGCCGATGCGCGTGTGCGCTATGTGACGGGCGACGCTTCCGACCCAGCCTTCATCGCCCAGGTGATCGACGAAAACGTGGGCGGCGTGTTCCACCTGGCCGCCGTGGTGAGCGGCACCGCCGAGGCCGACTTCGACCTGGGCATGCGCGTGAACCTGGACGGCACGCGCGCATTGCTCGATGCGCTGCGCGCGCAGCACGCCAAGACCGGCCGTGCGCCGCGCGTACTGTTCGCAAGCTCCGTGGCGGTGTTTGGCGGCCAGTTGCCCTCCGTTGTCACCGACAACACGGCGGCCACGCCGCAGGCCTCGTACGGCGTGCAGAAGCTGATGGGCGAATTCCTGGTCGGTGAGTATTCGCGCAAGGGCTACATCGACGGGCGCGCGGTGCGCATCCCGACGGTGTCGGTGCGCCCGGGCAAACCGAACGGCGCGGCCTCGAGCTTTGCCAGCGGCATCATCCGCGAGCCGCTGGCCGGCGAGGAAGCCATCTGCCCCGTGGAAGCCGAGACTGAGCTGTGGCTTGCCTCGCCGCGTCAGGTCGTGGCCTCGCTGCTGCACGCGTACACGCTGTCGGCGTCGGCATGGGGCAATCGCCGATCACTGAACCTGCCGGGCATTACGGTGCGCGTGGGCGAGATGGTGGAGGCGTTGCGCAAGGTGGCGGGCGATGCGCCGGTCTCGCGTATCCGATGGGAGCCGGACGCGCGCATCAAGGCCATCGTGCAAAGCTGGCCGGCGCGCTTCGAAACCGCCCGCGCCGACGCAATGGGCTTTGGCCGCGACACCTCGTTCGAGGCGATGGTGCGCGATTACGTGGAAGCCACGAAGGCCGTCTAGCGGCCCTTTCCCAGCTCGACCGCAAACTTCACCAGTTCCGCTTGGCCCTCGATGCCGAGTTTGCGCTTGAGGTTCAGGCGGTGCGATTCCACCGTACGAACGGATAGGCCCAGCTCGTCGGCGATGCGCTTATTGGCATAGCCCTTGGCGATGCCGTCAAGAATGTCGCGCTCGCGCGGCGTGAGCGCCTCGACCGGCGTGGGCATGACGGCCTGCTCGGCCATGCGCATCGCCAGCTGCGCGCTGTAGAACGGCCGGCCGGCCAGCACAGCGTCGATGGCCTCGACCAGTTCGCTGGCGGGCGCATCCTTGAGCACGTAGCCACGCGCGCCGGCGCGAATCACTTGCCGTACGTATTCCAGGTTGTCGTGCATCGACAGCACGAGCACGGCAATCTCGGGAAATTCCTCGGCAAACTTCTCGGTGAGCGCAATGCCGTTCATACCGCGCATGCCGATGTCCATCAGCGCCAGATCGGGTGACAAGGTGCGCGCGGCACGCAGAGCGGCATCGGCGTCACCAGCTTCCCCCACCACTTCGAAATGCGGCACGGCTTCCAGCCGCATGCGCACGCCATCGCGCACGAGCGGGTGATCGTCGACGAGGAGCAGTTTGACGGGCGCGGCTGGTCGCATATTCATACGAGGGAAGAAGAGGGAGCAGAAGCCAGTTGAGCGATGACGACATGCGGGAGCACAGCGCACACCTCGGTGCCGTGCGGGCCCGAGGCAACGGTACAGGTGCCGCCCAACGCGGCCATGCGTTCGCGCATGTTGCGCAAGCCGATGCCGTGCTGCGGGTCCACCTGCACGGATTCCACATCAAAGCCGGGGCCGTTGTCGCGAACGGATAGGCGCACGGCATCCAGATCGTTTTCAAGCAATACGCCGATGCGCGTGGCTTGCGTGGCATGGCGCTCGATGTTCGAGACAGCCTCCTGCGCAATGCGGAACAGCGCGGTGTTGCATGCGTCCGGTAACTGCACGGGCGGACCGACAACTTCGAGCGCAATCGCGAACCCCGGCTGGCTGTCTTCGTGCGCCTCACGCGTTTCTCGCACGAGCAGCTCCAGCGCAGCCGCCAAACCGAGATCGTCCAGCAGCGCAGGGCGCAGGTTGTGCGACACGCGCCGCACCTCGCCGAGCGCGCCGTTCAACCGATCAAGCGCACGACGCAACATGCTGTCCGCCCGTTCGATCGACGGCGGCGATGCAGGTGACGCTTCGAGATGTCCGTGCGCGGTTTCGAGCAGCAGCTTGGTCGACACCAGCACTTGGCTGATGCCGTCGTGCAACTCGCGCGAAACACGCGCGCGTTCGTCTTCCTGAGACTTCACTACTTGCTGCGCGAGCTGGCGCAGCTTGGCGTCAGCCTGGCGGTGATCGCTCACGTTCAGCGCCAAACCGCTGCCGGCTACCAGCAGGATGCTGATCGCGGCAATGCCGACCACCCACGCCAGTGTCTGGTCGATGTTGGCCTGCGCGCGTTGGTCAATCTCTCGCAGGGTCTGCTCGATGTCGTCCAGATACAAACCAGTGCCGACCATCCAGCCCCACTGCGGAATGGGCTCGACATAACCGAGCTTGGGCACGCTCTGGTGCGTCGATGGCTTGTCCCACATATAGCGCACGAACCCGCCGCCGGCCTGCGCGGCAGCCACCAGTTTCTGAATGGTCGGTTGGCCGCCGGAGTCCGTCAGGTCCCACAGATCGCGCCCGACAAGTTCGGGCTGGCGCGGGTGCATCAGGTTGCGGCCACGCAAGTCGTAGAGGAAAAAGTAGCCATCGGTGCCGAAGTCGAGGCGGGCGAGGGTGCGCATGGCTTCGTCGCGCGTGGCTTCGTCCTTGGCAGGGTCGCCACTTTGGCCGGACGCAAGCAACGGCGCGATGGCACTCTGCGCAAGCTTGACGTAAGACCGCAGCTCGGTTTCCTTGGCCTGCAGGTACGCCGATTCCACCAACTGTCGCTCGTGCCGCGCCAGCGCAATCGACTGATGCCGCACGGTCAACATGATCGCCAGCATGGCGATGGTCAGCGGTGCAACGGCGAGCAGCAGGATTTTCTGGCGGAGCTTCATGGCAAAAACGCGGCGCTTTGCTGCAACGCAAGATGGCGACGCGGTCTCGATCGGGTGTGGGGCCCTGCGTAGAACTACGGACGTGTGCTGCGTAGTCCTCCGCTTGTGGCGCGGGGTGAGGCTGGCAAATACTACACGCCCCTGTCACGGGGCAGGACTTACTGCAGGGATGAACCCACATCCCGCGTTCAGCAAATAACTTCGACCAAGGTTCGAGGAGACCGACATGAGCTTCGTCAGGCAACACCTGATCTGGCTGGTCGTTGCCATTCTTGGCGCGTCTGCCTTTGCCACCGTTGCGCTTGCGCGCGGCGAGGCAGTCAGCGCGCTATGGGTGGTGGTGGCCGCCGTATGCATCTACCTGATCGCGTATCGCTATTACAGCCGCTTCATTGCCGACAAGGTGCTCGGCCTGGACGGCACCCGCAAGACGCCCGCCTGGCGCTACAACGACGGGCTCGACTACGTCCCCACCAACAAGCACGTGCTGTTTGGCCACCACTTTGCGGCGATTGCCGGCGCTGGCCCGCTGGTGGGCCCCGTGCTGGCCGCGCAGATGGGCTATCTGCCCGGCATGCTCTGGATTCTGGCCGGCGTGGTGTTTGCCGGTGCGGTGCAGGATTTCATCGTGCTGTTCATCTCCACGCGCCGCGACGGCCGCTCGCTGGGCGACCTGGTGAAGAGTGAGATGGGCACGGTGCCCGGCGTGATCGCGCTGTTTGGCGCGTTCCTCATCATGATCATCATCCTGGCCGTGCTGGCACTGATTGTGGTGAAAGCGCTGGTTGGCTCGCCCTGGGGCACCTTCACCGTAGCCGCGACGATTCCCATCGCGCTCTTCATGGGCGTGTACGTGCGCTACATCCGCCCGGGCCGCATCGGTGAGATCTCCATCATCGGTTTCGTGCTGCTGATGCTGGCCATCATCGGCGGTCAGGCCGTGCACGAAAACGCCGCGCTGGCGCCGCTGTTCACATTCGACGGCAAGGCCCTTACGTGGATGCTGATCGGCTACGGTTTTGTCGCCTCGGTGTTGCCGGTGTGGCTGCTGCTTGCCCCGCGTGATTACCTGTCGACGTTCCTGAAAATCGGCACGATCATGGCACTGGCCATCGGCATCCTGATCGTTGCGCCGCAGATGCAGATGCCTTCGCTCACGCAGTTTGCAGGCGGCGGTGGTCCGGTGTGGTCGGGCAACATGTTCCCGTTCCTGTTCATTACCATTGCGTGCGGCGCGGTGTCGGGCTTCCACTCGCTCATCTCGTCGGGCACCACGCCCAAGTTGCTGGAGAACGAAACCCAGGCGCGCTTCATCGGCTACGGTGCGATGCTGATGGAATCGTTCGTCGCCATCATGGCGCTGGTGGCCGCTTCGGTCATCGACCCGGGAGTCTACTTCGCGATGAACAGCCCGGCAGCGCTGGTGGGCGCGACGCCGGATACGGTGGCACACACGCTGTCCACCTGGGGCTTCGTCATCACCCCTGACGTGCTGATCCAGACCGCCAAGGACGTCGGCGAGAACACCATCCTCGCCCGCGCAGGCGGCGCGCCGACGCTGGCCGTGGGTATGGCGCACATCCTGCACCAGGTGGTGGGCGGCCAGGCCATGATGGCCTTCTGGTACCACTTTGCGATTCTGTTCGAGGCGCTGTTCATCCTCACCGCGGTGGATGCAGGTACGCGCGCCGGGCGCTTCATGCTGCAGGATCTGCTGGGCACCTTTGTGCCGGCACTCAAGCGCACGGATTCGCTCGTCGCCAACCTCATTGCCACGGCCGCAACCGTCGCGCTGTGGGGTTACTTCCTGTACCAGGGAGTGGTCGATCCGCTGGGTGGCATCAATACGCTGTGGCCGCTGTTCGGCATCTCCAACCAGATGCTCGCCGCGATTGCGCTGACACTGGGCACCTGCGTGCTGGTCAAGATGAAGCGTGACCGCTATGTGTGGGTGACGCTGCTGCCGACCATCTGGCTGCTGATCTGCACGCTCACCGCCGGCTGGCAGAAGCTGTTCGATCCGGACCCGAAGATCGGCTTCCTGGCCCACGCCAACAAGTACGCCAGCGCGATTGCCGAAGGCAAGCTGCTCGCCCCGGCCAAGTCGATGGCGCAGATGCAGCAGGTGGTGCTGAACGACCGCATCGACGCATTCCTGTGCGGCCTGTTCATTCTCGTGGTGGTGAGCATCGCCTGGTATGGCCTGCGCACGGTACTCAAGGCGCGCGCCGCGAGCCGTCCGACCGCCAACGAAACGCCGTACGAAGCGCTGGGCGCATGAGCACGGGCATGCGCGAAGAACTCGAAAACTTCGGCCGCTACCTGGGCCAGACGCTGCGCCTGATGGTTGGCGTGCCGGACTACGAAACTTACGTACGCCACATGCAGGAGACCCATCCGGGCCAGACCGTCATGACGTACGAAGACTTCTTCCGCGAACGCCAGGACGCGCGCTACGCGGGGCGCGTCGGCCGCTGCTGTTGATCAACGGTTGACACGCTCCAAAGCAAAACCGCCGGTGCATGCAGCCATGCCCGGCGGTTTTTTCTTGGATGCGCTACATGGACTGGCGCGCCGTTGTGGGCGGGTCACCGTGCTTGGCGCGGTAGGTTTTCTCCACCAGCTCGCGCAGCTTGCCGAGCGCCCCCACATCCCCTTGTGCAGCCGCCCGGCCGTACCACTTCTTGGCCAGCTCGATATCCTGAGGCACTACGCCGGGTTCGCCACGCTCGTAATAGCTGCCGACGATGTACTGCGAAGGCCCATCGCCCCCCTCGGCCGCCTTCTTGTACCAGTTGAACGCACGCCCGTAGTCACGCGGCAAACCGCGCCCGGTGAAGTAGTTGGTGGCCAGCGCACGCTGTGCCTCGACATGCCCGCCCGCCGCGGCGCGCTCGTACCACTTGTTGGCTTCTTCCAGGGAGCGCGGTACCAACTCGCCGCGCTCAAACAATTCGCCATAGGCAAACTGCGCGTGGGTCATGTGGTTGTCGGCGGCACGGCGGAGCCATTTGACCGCCTCTTCTGGGCGGGCGACGGTGCCTTCGCCGCGCATCAACATCATCGCGTAGTTGAATTGCGCGAGCCGGTTGCCGCGCTGTGCAGCCTCGGCAAACTCGTCGAAGGCGTGGCCGAAATCGTTCTTCTCGTAATGCGCGATGGCGATCTGGGTGAGGGCGGCGGCATCGCCCTGTGTGTCGGCAGGTGACGTTGCAGCGGCTGCCAACGACATCGCCGTACTCATCACCAACGCCAACACCGCCTGCAGCATGCGCGGACTTCTGCGCCGGACCTGTCTGCTCATCGCGCGCTCCTCAACGGAAGATGGCCCAGTGTAACGCGCCAATCTGCTACGTGCGGGTGCGCACAAACCAGCACACCAGAGGCGCCCGCGGCTGCCAAGGCAATCAGCCCGCGCGCACCCGGTACACGGCCACGCTGCCTCGCCAGTTGGCTCCCCAGCGCACCACGCTGCCTTCGTGCAGCACAACACGATCGAGAATCACCAGACCAACCTTGGGCGCCAGCGCCTCAAAGTCGCGGATGGTCAGCACGCGCACGTTGGGCGTGTTGTACCACTCGTACGGCAGCGACTTGGACACCGGCATGCGCCCACGGAAGATCGAAAGCCGATGCGGCCAGTAGCCGAAGTTCGGGAACGACACGATGCACTCGCGGCCCACGCGCAGCATCTCGCGCAGCACCTGCGCCGTGTTGTGGATGGTCTGCAGCGTTTGCGAAAGGATGACCGTATCGAAGCTTTTGTCTTCGAACAGTGCCAGCCCGCCTTCCATGTTCTGCTGGATCACGTGCACGCCCTTTTTCGCGGAGGCCAGCACGCCCGCATCGTCGATCTCAATGCCGTAGGCCAGCACGTCGAGCTCATCCTGCAGCACGCGCAACAGGCTGCCGTCGCCGCAGCCAAGGTCGAGCACGGTGGAGTTTGGCTCGATCCAGCGGGCGATGGCGCGAAAGTCCGCGCGGTCGGTCAGGATGTTCGGCACCGCGGACGGCGCTGCGGGGTTCAGCGTTTGCGTTGTCATGCGCCGATCTCCTGCGCGATGCGTTCGTAATAGGCGCGGACCAGCGCGTGGTAGCGCGCGTCTTCCAGAAGGAAAGCGTCGTGACCGTGCGGCGCGTCGATCTCGCCGTAGGTGACGGGATGCTTGTTGTCGAGCAGTGCCTTGACCAGCTCGCGGCTGCGCGCCGGGGCGAATCGCCAATCGGTCATGAAGCTGACGACGAGATAGCTCGCCTTGGTATGCGCGACGGCCTTGGTCAGGCTCCCGCCGTAGGCCAGTGCGGGGTCGAAGTAATCGAGCGCACGCGTGATCAGCAGATACGTATTCGCATCGAAGTACTCGGCAAACTTGTCACCCTGGTAACGCAGGTAGCTCTCGACCTGGAACTCGACGTCGAACGAGAAACGGATGTCTTCCGCCTTCAGCTCGCGGCCGAATTTCGCGGCCATGTCTTCGTCCGACAGATACGTGATGTGGCCGATCATCCGGGCTACACGCAGACCGCGCTTGGGCTTGACGTTGTGCGCGTAGTAATCGCCCCCGTGGAAATCGGGGTCAGACAGGATCGCGCTGCGCGCCACCTCGTTGAAGGCGATGTTCTGCGCCGACAGCTTGGGCGTGGACGCCACCACCACGCAATGCCGCAACCGGTCCGGATACATCAGGCTCCAGGCCAGCGCCTGCATGCCGCCGAGGCTGCCGCCCATCACCGCCGCAAACTGCTGGATACCGAAACGATCGGCCACGCGTGCCTGCGCGTTCACCCAGTCTTCCACCGTCACCACGGGGAAGCGCGCGCCATAAGGCAGGCCGGTTTCCGGATGCGGGCTCATGGGGCCCGTCGAGCCGAAACACGAGCCCAGGTTGTTCACTCCGATGACGAAGAACCGGTTGGTGTCGACCGGCTTGCCGGGGCCGACCATGTTGTCCCACCAACCGACTTCGCCCTCGGCGTGCACGCCCGCGACGTGGTGCGATGCGTTGAGCGCGTGGCAGATAAGCACGGCGTTGGAGCGGTCGGCATTGAGCGTGCCGTAAGTTTCGACCATCAGGTCGTAGCCGCTGATCTGCGAGCCGTTACGCAGTGGCAGCGGCTCGGCAAAATGCATGCGCTCGGGCACGACCAGGCCGATGGCGTTGGCCGGCTTGCCCTGATGTGCCTTCGGAGAGGAGGTATCGGCCTGCGCCGCATCGGCTGCGGTGACCGCGGGGTCAGCCTGGATGTCTGTCATGGCACCAAAGAAAAAACCCGACCGGCAACGCTGTTCACGCAACCAATCGGGTTCTCATGTGGCGCACGTGGGGCGCTTGCTTTCACCACCCCCGCTCTGACCGAACCTCTTTAGCCGCATTTGTAATGAGAGCCCAGGGCCACATCTGTGGATATCTGAACTCCCGCGCGCCCGCAAGCCAGTCGTCAAATCGGCGCGCCAGAGGAAGGTGATTATAGAGCAAGCGGCGGCGGACGCATCACCGCATCGTGATGCGTCCGATCCGCGCCCATACGTTGGTCAGAGGCCGGCCATGTTGATGTACTTGATCTCCAGGTACTCGTCGATGCCGTACTTCGAGCCCTCGCGGCCCAGCCCCGATTGCTTGACGCCGCCAAACGGCGCTTCGGCGGTCGAGATCAGCCCCGTATTGACGCCGACCATGCCCGACTCCAGCGCATCCGAAACGCGCCACGCGCGGCCCAGATCGCGCGTGTAGAAATACGCAGCGAGGCCGAACTCGGTGTCGTTGGCGGCGGCCACGGCTTCCTCTTCCGTGTCGAAGGGAATGAGCGCAGCCAGCGGGCCGAACGTTTCTTCATGCGCGACCAGCATACCCGGCTTCGCATCGACAACGACGGTCGGCTCGAAGAACGCACCACCCTGTGCAGACAACGCATGTGGCTTGCCACCCACCAGCACGCGCGCGCCCTGGTGCACAGCGTCGTCCAGATGCTGCTGCACCTTGTCCATCGCGCGCATGTGGATCAGCGGGCCCTGCTGCACGCCGGGCTCTGTGCCGTTGCCCACGCGCAGCGCACGCACGGCGTCGGCCAGCTTGGCGGCAAATGCGTCATAGATGCCGCGCTGCACGTAAAAGCGATTCGCGCACACGCAGGTCTGGCCCGCGTTGCGGTACTTGGCGATCATCGCGCCTTCCACCGCCGCATCGACGTCGGCATCATCAAACACAATGAACGGCGCGTTGCCGCCCAGTTCGAGCGAAAGCTTCTTGATGTCGTCGGCACACTGGCGCATCAGCAAGCGGCCAACCGCGGTGGAGCCCGTGAAGCTGAGCTTGCGCACGACGGGGTTGGAGGTCAGTTCGCCGCCAATCGCCTGCGAATCGCCCGTGACGATCGACAGCAAGCCTGCCGGCACGCCGGCGCGCACCGCCAACTCGGCAAATGCCAGGGCCGAGTAGGGCGTTTCCAGCGCGGGCTTCACCACCATCGAGCAACCGGCTGCCAGCGCGGGGCCCACCTTGCGCGTCATCATCGCGATGGGGAAATTCCAGGGCGTGATGGCCGCGCTCACGCCGATCGGTTCCTTCTGCACGACGATTCGGCGATCGCCCTGCGGCGCGGGAATCGTGTCGCCATAAATGCGGCGTGCTTCTTCCGCAAACCATTCGATGAACGACGCGGCGTAGGCAATTTCGCCGGCGGCTTCGGGCAGCGGCTTGCCTTGTTCGGCCGTGAGGATGGCGGCGAGATCCTGCTGGTGCTCCATCATCAGATCGGCCAGCTTGCGCAGAATCTTGGCGCGATCGCGTGCGCTCACCTTGCGCCAGGCGCGTTGCGCAACCTGTGCGGCATCGATGGCGCGTCGCGTTTCGGCGGCGCCCATGCCGGGCACGGTGCCAATCTTGCGGCCGGTAGCGGGGTCGGTCACGTCGCGCGTGGCGCCGTCATCGGCATCGGCCCAGATGCCGGCGAGGAACGCTTGCGTGCGCCACAGGCCGGGGTCTTTCAGTGCGATCGGTGGCGTAACCGGCGCGCTCGGCAAATCGGTGCGGGTCATGGTGTCAGCCCTCCAGTGCGCGTTGCAGGATGGCAAGGCCCTCTTCGAACACCGCGTCTTCAATCGTGAGCGGGAACAGGAAGCGGATCACGTTGCCGTACACGCCGCACGACAGGAGGAGCAGGCCGGCTTCGAGCGCGCGCTGCTGCACGAGCTTGGTGAAATCGGCGTCCGGCTTGCCGTCCGGCGTATTGAATTCGACAGCAACCATCGCGCCCACGCCACGCACTTCCGCAATGCGCGGCTGCTTGCCTTTGGCAGCATTCAGTGCATCCACCAAACGTGCGCCCAGCGCGGCGGAACGCTCGCAGAGTTTCTCGTCGGCAATGATGTCAAGCACCGCATGTGCGGACGCCACCGCCAGCGGGTTGCCGGCGTAGGTGCCGCCAAGCCCGCCCGGAGCCGGTGCGTCCATGATCTCAGCACGGCCCGTGACGGCGGACAGCGGCAGGCCGCCGGCCAGGCCCTTGGCCATCGTCGTGATGTCCGGTAGCACGCCGGTGTGCTCCATGGCGAACAGCTTGCCGGTCCGGGCAAAGCCGGTTTGGACTTCGTCCGCGATCATCACGATGCCGTGTTCATCGCAGAGCGCTCGCACGGCGCGTACGAAATCGGCGGGCATCTGGTAGAAGCCGCCCTCGCCCTGCACCGGCTCGAAGATGATGGCTGCCACCTGGCGCGGATCAATATCAGCCTTGAACAGGCGCTGGATGGCGTCAAGCGCATCCTGCGTGCTCACGCCATGCAGGGCGACCGGCGCCGGCACGTGATAAATGCTTCCCGGGAACGGCCCGAAGCCCGTCTTGTACGGCACCACCTTGCCCGTCAACGACATGCCCATGAACGTGCGGCCGTGGAACGCGCCCGTGAGTGCGATCACACCCGGGCGGCCCGTGTGCGCCCGTGCGATCTTGATGGCGTTTTCCACTGCTTCGGCGCCGGTGGTGAAGAACGCGGTCTTCTTGGCGTGCGTGCCCGGCGTGATCGCGTTCAGGCGCTCGGCCAGCTCGACGTACGAACCGTACGGCACGATCTGGAAAGCGGTATGTGTGAAGTGATCCAACTGCTCGCGCACAGCCTGCACCAGACGCGGGTGGCGATGGCCCGTGTTGACGACGGCAATGCCGGCTGCGAAGTCGATGTAGCGGCGGCCTTCGACGTCCCAGAACAGGGCGTTCTCGGCGCGCTCGGCGTAGCGGTCGGTCATCACACCAACGCCGCGCGGCGTGGCGGCCAGGCGGCGGGCATTCCATTGGGCGTTCTGTTGCGGGTCTCGGGCGTTCATGGCGGTCGTGTGCGTTGGGTCAAGAAAGAGGCGACGCGAGCCAGTGTGTTCCCATTGGCTCTGTACAATAAGACCCAATCAGGTTTTTCTTTTGGAACCACTTTGGCTCCATCGCGCACCATGGCCGATCACTCACCCACCCACCGCGCCAGCATGCTGGTGGACTACCTGCAACGCCGCTTCGACCGTGCAGAGCCGGGCGGCGAGCCCGACCATCGTCGCCTGTACCGCGTGTTGCAGGAAGGCATCCTGCGCGACGAGCTGCAGCCGGGCACGCGCCTGCCGTCATCGCGACAGTTGGCTACCGAGCTGGGCATTGCGCGCAACACGGTCATCCACGTCTATGAGCAGCTTGGCGTGGAAGGCTATGTGTCGGCGGGCGTGGGCAGCGGCACCTTCGTCGCTGATACCGCACCAGACCGGCTGGACGCTGCCCCCGCACCGGCTGCAGCGGTTGCCGCGGTGGCGCCCGAGCCGATCACAGAAGCGGCCACGCCGTCTGCGCCGATGCTCTCAACGCGCGGCCGTGCGCTGGTGCGCGATGCAGGTGCCAGCTCGCGCCAATGGGGCGCCTTCATGCCGGGCGTGCCGGAGGTGCGGATGTTTCCGGCGCGCATCTGGTCGCGCCTGCACAACCGGCTGCTGCGCAAGCCTTCACCCGCGCTGCTGACGTATCCGGTTGGCGCCGGCTACCTTCCTCTGCGTACCGCGCTGGCCGATTACCTGCGCACCGCGCGTGGCGTGCGCTGCGAGCCCGAGCAAATCATCATCACCGCAGGCATTCACCCGTCGCTCCAGCTCATCGCCCAACTGCTGTGCGACGCCGGCGACAGCGCATGGATCGAAGACCCCGGCTACTGGGGCGTGCGCAGCGTACTCACCGCTGCGGGCGTGCGCACCGTGCCACTGCCGGTGGACGACGAAGGCATGCGCTTTGACATCCCCACGCGCGGGCGTCAGCGCAGCAAGCCGCCGAAGCTCATGGTGGTCTCGCCCTCGCACCAATATCCGCTCGGCTCGGTGATGAGCCTGGCGCGGCGCCGCGCGCTGCTGGCCACCGCCCATGCAACCGATGCATGGATCGTCGAAGACGACTACGACAGCGAATTCCGCTACGGCAGCCGCCCGCTGCCCTCACTGCAAGGGCTGGATGAAGGCGGGCGCGTGCTCTACATGGGCACGTTCTCGAAAGTACTGTTCCCCAGTTTGCGGATCGGCTATCTGGTCGTGCCGCCCGCGCTGGCCGATGCGTTTACGACGGGGCTGTCGGAGATGTTCCGCGGCGGCCAGATTCTCACGCAGGCCGTGCTGGCAGACTTCATTGCGGAGGGCCATTTCGTCTCTCACATCCGGCGCATGCGTGGTGTGTATGCCGAACGGCGCGAGACGCTGCTGGCGTCCATCGCCCAGGAGTTTGGCGACGCGCTGCCCGTGCATGACGGCGCGTCGGGCTTGCATCTCGTGCTGGGCTTGCCGGCCGGCACCAACGATGTGGCCGTTGCTGATCTGGCACTCGCCAATGACGTCGTCACGCGCCCGCTCTCACGCTATTACCAGGACGATGCGCGTCGCCTGCCGGGGCTGCTGCTCGGCTACGGCCATGTGGAAACCGAGCAGATTGCGACGCGGTTTCATACGTTGGCGAAGGCGGTGCGCACCATCGGCTGACCCACGCTGCACGCGACAAAAAAGCCCCGCATCGCGGGGCTTTTACTTGGGACGAAGCACGCTCAGGCCAACAGCACTCGCAACTGCGCATCCGCACCTTCCACCGGCGACTTCCGGAAGCCGCTCTTGGCGTACCGATGCCAGCGCCCCAGCACCGCACATACCACCAAGTTGGCACGCGAAGCGATGTCGGCATCCGCCGGCCAGGCCCCCTGCGTGACCGCCATGCGCAGACTCTGCTTGAGCGACGCTTCAATGCGATCCAGACACTGCGCCATGCGCTCGGGCAGGCGCTCGTCTTCGCCGACCAGCGCATCGCCCACAAGCACGCGCGTCATGCCCGGATTCTTGTCGGCAAACGACAGCAGCATGTGCGCGATGGCATGCGCCTGACGCAGGCCGTGTTCCTCACGCAAGGTGATCTGGTTGATGAGGCCGAAGACGGTCTGCTCTATGAATTCGATCAGCCCTTCGAACATCTGCGCCTTGCTGGCGAAGTGGCGATACAGCGCCGCTTCGGAGACATCTAGCCGTGCAGCCAAGCCCGCAGTTGTGATCTTTTCACCACGCGGATGCTCGAGCATGCTGGCAAGCGTCTGCAGAATCTGCACACGGCGCTCGCCCGGGCGGGGGCGTTTGCGTACTGGCAGTGCTTCTATGGCGACGTCCGCGACCGGCTCGGCGGTCGGAAACTCCGTTTGCGCGTTGCTCATGACTTCCTGGCCCCTCTCCCGTTCCGAGCGCGGAGTTACCACTGCCTAGCCGCGTCGAACAAGCCTTCGTTTTAGTTGAAGCACCGATTTTACTTTCACGCTCACATAGCCGGGCCGGTTGGCGAACAAAATCGGTGTGGCAGCCGGTTGATGTGGTGAATTTGCACGCGCGCCCACCGCTGACGCTTGCATTGGATGCAATGCGTCGGCAGCGGAAGTTGGCAGCACGCCGGGCGGCACGCGCCGCAGATAGCCCGTCACCCATACCGTGCCGATCCCCAGGCGCCGATAGCGTTTGAGGTGAGAAAGCGTGTCTTCGACGAGGATGGCGCGCGATGGCGCAATACGTTCGCGCGCCAGCAAGCGGCGCAGCATCAGCGGGTCGGGCTTCGGACGCAGGCGCCGGTGCACCCACATGTGTTCGACGGCAATTTCGCGTAGGAACGCGCGCTTCAGCCCAATGAGCCGCAGCACCTCGCGCGCGTAAGCGGCCGGCGCGTTGGTCAGCAAAATCTTGCGCCCCGGCAGGGCGCGCAGCAATTGGGCGAGGCCGCGCTCCGCGCGCACCATGGCGCGAAGGTCTTCAAAGCGGTGGGCCTCGGCAAGAAAATCATCGGGGTCGACGCCGTGATGGCGGACCATGCCCAGAATCGTGGCGCCATAGCGGCGCCAATAATCCACGCGCACCTGGCTGGCGGTGGCGTCATCCGTGCCGAGCACGCGGGCCACGTACGCCGTCATCAGCCGGTTGATCTGCGGAAAGATCGCGTGCGATGCGTGGTGGAGAGTGTTGTCGAGGTCGAACAGCCAGACCGGCTGCCGGGCGGGTGGGGAGCCCGCCGGCACCTCGCGCGGGAAGGCGCGCGCAGCATGGCGCACCCGCACCGCCCGAGTGGTTCGCATCAGTGCGAGCGGATCATCGTGCCGAACGCCTGTTCGGTCAGGATTTCCAGCAGCAGCGAGTGCTCGATACGGCCATCGACGATGTGCACCGAGTTCACGCCGCTCTTGGCAGCATCCAGCGCCGACGAGATCTTCGGCAGCATGCCGCCTGAGATCGTGCCATCGGCAAACAGCTCGTCGATCTCGCGCGCCGACAGATCGGTCAGCAGGTTGCCCTGTTTGTCCATCACGCCCGGAATGTTGGTCATCATGACCAGCTTCTCGGCCTTCAGGATCTCGGCCATCTTGCCGGCCACGACGTCGGCATTGATGTTGTAGGCCTGGCCTTCGTCAGAGAAGCCGATGGGCGAAATGACAGGAATAAATGCATCGTCCTGCAGCGCTTTGACCACGGCCGGGTTGATCGTCTCGATGTCGCCCACGAAGCCGATGTCGATGAATTCGCCTGGGCGCTCGCGGTCCGGCATCTTCAGTTTCTTGGCGCGGATCAGGCCGCCGTCCTTGCCGGTCAGACCGACCGCCTGGCCGCCGTATTGGTTGATCAGCATGACGATGTCCTGCTGGACTTCGCCGCCAAGCACCCACTCGACCACTTCCATGGTCTCTTCATCGGTCACGCGCATGCCTTGGATGAAGGTGCCTTGCTTGCCGACCTTCTTCAGGGCTTCGTCGATTTGCGGACCGCCGCCGTGCACCACCACCGGGTTCATGCCGACCAGCTTGAGCAGGATCACGTCGCGCGCGAAGCCGTGCTTGAGCTTTTCCTCCGTCATGGCGTTGCCGCCGTACTTGATGACGATGGTCTTGCCGTGGAACTTGCGAATGTAAGGCAGGGCCTGCGCGAGAATTTCAGCCTTCAACGCCGGCGCAACGTGCGCGAGTTCGGGGGCGAGGCCAGCAGGGTCGGGGGCAGCAGAAGCGGTCATGACGGTGACATCCGGTTGGGCGGGTATGATGGAGCGCCGAATGTCGCGTGCTACAAAAACGAAGCAGCCCATTTTCGGCAGGCGCGATTTTACAAGAAAAGGCGCTACGGTCTGATAGCGCACCTTGCGTGCCCGCCATACCGTTGCCACGAAAGAACACCCTGGGGAAACATGGCCATCGCACCCGACCAACTCGACGCGCTGCGCCCTCACCTGCTGCGCTTTGCGCAACTGCAATTGCGTGACACGGCCCTGGCTGAAGACACGGTGGCCGACACCATCCTGGCGGTGCTCGAACACCCGGAGCGTTTTGCCGGCAACGCCTCCCTCAAGACGTACGTGATCGGCATACTCAAGCACAAAATCATCGATGCGATCCGCTCAGGGCGTCGCGAAGTGCGCGTCTCGCTGCTTGCGGGCGGTGAATCCGACGAAGCCGGCATGCGTTCCGACGAGGCCGTCTTCGACAGCCTATTCGCAGCCGACGGTCACTACACGAGCCCGCCGTCCGATTGGGGGGACCCCGATGCCGCGCTGTCACGACGCGAGTTCTTCGACGTGCTGCAGATGTGCGTCGATCGCCTGCCCCCGCGCGTTGGCCGCGTGTTCATGATGCGCGAGTGGCTGGAGCTGGAAACCGACGAAATCTGTCAGGAATTGCAGATCACCGCGACCAATGCCTGGGCACTGCTTTACCGTGCCCGCATGCGCCTGCGCGAGTGCCTTGACCTGCACTGGTTCGGCAATCAGCCCGCCGCCGCCTGAATCGCCCGTAAGCGCACCCAAGCCGCATCACAGAGAACAACCATGCCGAACCGCTGGGGACTGCCCACCTGCAAAGAAGCCCACCGCATGCTGGTGTCGAAGATGGACCGCGACCTGTCCACAGGCGAGCGGCTACGCCTGCGCGTGCATCTGTTTGCCTGCGATGCGTGTACGCGGTTCTCGCACCAGATGGGGTTTCTGCGTCAAGCGATGCACAAGCTCGGGCAAGACGATGACGGGAGCAGCGCAGCGTGACCCCGTGGGCCGCCAACGCCGTATGTGCAATCTGCGGCGCAGAATTGCGCTGCGGAGCCATCGGCGATGGCACGCAGCCCGACACAACATGCTGGTGCATGACCGAAGAAACGCTGCCCGCCAGCGCGCGGCGCCCGGGACAGGGCTGCCGCTGCCAGCGTTGCCTGCGCGAAGCGATTGCGCAGGCAAAGGCAGCGCCTGAAGCGAGTTGATCAGTCTTTGTCTTTGCTGTCGTCGTCGAGCGTGCGCAGTGCGCGGCGGACGTCGGCGCGCCCGCGCTGGCGTTCAGCGTGGCCGCCTTCGGTATGGGCGCCGGCTTTACGGCCGCGCGCGAGCGGCACGAGAAGGTTGCGCGGGCGCGCCGTGCCGGCCTTCGTTGATGGCTCGATGCGGAACGTCAGTTTCTGGCGAGTGCCCAGTGTCTTGTTAGCCATGGGAATGCGTCCTTGCGTGGCTTGAAGCGACACTCGCCGCAAGCCATCAATGTTTGTGTTCGCCGCCGTGGTTCATGGCGGGCATGTTGCCGGCGGTCAGGTCGCGCACGCGGGCCTCGACCTTTTGCTCGACGACGCGCTTGTCGGCCAGCTCCACCTTGAGCGTGAGCGGCACGGTGGTGTCCTTCACCAGCGGTTGTTTCAGGTTCATCAACATCACGTGGTAGCCGCCCGGCTTGAGCTGCACCGTCTGGCCCTTGGGCAGGTCCAGCGAGGGCATCGCGCGCATACGCATCACGTCACCCTCCATCTTCATCTCGTGGATCTCGGCCGTGCCGGCCACGGGCGTCGACACGCCCACCACCTTGGCACCGTCGGCCGATTGCAGCGTCATGAACGCGCCGCTGGATGTCTGGCCCGGCACCGTGCCGCGCACCCAGGCGTCCTGCACCGTGACCTGTGCGAAAGCGGCGGCGCTTGCGAGCAGGCCTGCAGTAAGCACAGCCAAGCAAGCGGAAGAACGGATCGATCGGGACGTCATCATCAAGGGCTCCTGTCGGGGACAAACGTGCTGCGCATTAAAGCACAGCGTCTGTGGGGAGATAGGTTGGGTGCACAATTGTGCGGCTGATTGACGCATCGCCGCACGGAGAACCGCGCGGTGCGCACGTTTACACTTGCCCACCATGCTTTCCACCCTGTCTCTTGCCGCGCCACTGCTGGACGCTTCCAGTCTACGCCGCCTCTTTTGGCTGCGATGGAGCCTCCTGGCCACCCAACTGGTCCTGATGCTGCTCGCGCCGCTGGTATTTGGCGTGCAACTGCCGGTGGTGCCGCTGCTGAGCGTGATGGGGCTGCATGCGCTGTTTAACCTGCTCACCGGATGGCGGGTGCGGCGCAACCGGCCCGTGCAGCATATCGAGATCACCGTTCAATTGCTGGTGGACCTGACCGCGCTATCCGCCCTGCTGTATTTCACGGGTGGCGCGACCAACCCGTTCGTCTCGTTTTATCTCCCGGCACTGGCGATTGCCGCGGCCATGCTGCCGATTGCACACGTGGTCGGCCTGACGCTGTATGCGCTGGCCGCCTACAGCATGATGCTCGGCAACTACATCCCGCTGAAGCTGGCGAACCAGGCCGATGCGGTGGCGTATCACCTGGCTGGCATGTGGATCGATTTCGTGGCCAGCAGCGCGATGATCGCCGGCTTTACGGCACGGCTCTCTGCCGCGCTGCGCGAGAGCGAAGCGCAGCTGACCGAAGCGCGCGAACGGCTGCTGCGCGAGCAACGCATCGAAGCCCTGATGTCGCAAGGCGCGAGCGTGGCGCACGAGATGGGTACGCCGCTGTCCACCGTGGCCGTCATCGCCGGCGAGCTGCAGCACGACGCAAAGCAGCCCGATTCCCCGCTCGGCCCGTACCGCGAAGACCTGCGCGCCATCGAACAGCAACTCGAACTGTGCCGCGCAGCCCTCGCGCGGCTGCAGCGCAAGCCCAACGACGGCGCGCCCGAGCCACTCGGCCAATGGCTACCGGATTTCACGCAGACGTGGCAACTGCGGCATCCGGACATTCGCCTGCACACGGAGACGTCGCCGGCGGCACAGGCGGTCGAATTGGATGCAGTGAGCGTCGGCCAGATCCTTACCATCCTGCTGGACAACGCAGCTCGCAGCCAGCAGCACGCCGGGCGCGATCTGGTACCGCTGCTGCTGACGGCCAAGATCGACGCCAACCCGGACATCCTCCGCGATATGCCGCCGCAGATCGTGCTGTCCATCGTCGATACGGGGTTGGGTTTGCCGGAAGACCTGCGGACGTCGCTCGGCCGCACACCGGTGCCCAGCCGCCACGGGGGTCACGGGATCGGGCTGTATCTGGCCTCCACCACGGCGCGCCGCCTGGGTGGTACCGTGGTGCTCCGTCCAAACCCGCCGCAAGGCGCCATTGCCGAACTCCGACTGCCGGTTGGCGGTCCGATGGAACACGCGGCCGCCCCCATCATTGGCGCGCCCACCCTCTTCACATAACGAGACGGCCTGACGCAGCCCCGCGCACGTACGGCCCCGGAGAACACCATGCAGCAGCCCGCCCCCTTTCTGATCCTTGATGACGACGACGTCTTTGCGCAGACGCTGGCGCGCGCGCTCACCCGTCGCGGCTTTGCTCCGCAGATCGCGCACACGGGGGGGGAAGCGTTGGCCCTCGCACGCCAGACGCGCTTTTCGTATGTCACTGTCGATCTGCATCTGGCCGCAAGCGACAAGGGCCTGATGCCCCATGGCGGCACGGATTCGGGTCTGCATTGGATAGCCCCACTGCGCCAGGCACTGCCCGACGCGCGCATGCTGATCCTCACGGGCTACGCAAGCATTGCCACCGCCGTGCAGGCGGTCAAGTTGGGGGCTGACGAATACCTGGCCAAGCCAGCCAATGTCGATTCGATTCTGCTGGCGCTGCAAGTGGGCGTGTCTGAAGCCGTGGCGGAGCAGACGATGGAAAACCCCGCGCCGCTGTCGGTCGCGCGGCTGGAGTGGGAACACATCCAGCGCGTGCTGGCCGAGCACGGCGGCAATATTTCCGCCACCGCGCGGGCCCTGAACATGCATCGGCGCACACTGCAACGCAAGCTGGGCAAGCGGCCGGTCGCCAAATAGACGCCCGCGCGTAAGGCTACATCAGCGCTGCATCACCAACGGGTGTCGCGCTCCCATGCCTTGAGCTCGTCTTCGGCGCGTTCCTTCGTATAGCCGTAGCGCTCCTGGATCTTGCCGGCGAGCTGGTCGCGCTTGCCGCGGATCACGGTCAGGTCATCGTCGGTGAGCTGGCCCCACTTCTCCTTGACCTTGCCCTTGGCCTGATCCCATTTACCTTCGATCTGATCCCAGTTCATACGTCCTCCGTTGCGATTGTGAGATTGAGACAAAGCAGGGGCGACCCGCAGGCCGCCCGTGTAGGCACTTCCGTACGGCTTACTTCTTGAACTTGGCGGCGACGTCGTTCTGGCACTTCGTCTTGGCATCGCCGGACATGGCGTCGCAGCGCTCCTTGGCGGCCTTGTAATTGGCGTCATTGGTGTCCTTGACGGCATCGCGGCGCGCTTCGCTGACATCCTTGGCATTGCCAGTGGCCTTGGCGTGGCTCACCTCGTCGCCACCCTTGGCACGCGTGTAGGCGGCCTTGGCGTCCTTTACGCAGGTGTCCTTCTCGTTGCCCTTCATGGCATCGCACTTCGTCTTAGCGACGTCGTAGTCGGCTTCGGCCTTTTCCTTGGCGGCGCGGTTGCGGGCGGCCTCAGTGCCATCGCGCTCCACCATCGCATTGGCCTTGGCAACGTTGTAATCGCCCTTGGCCTGCGCACGGCAGACGTCGTGGTCATTGCCCTTCATCGCGTCGCACTTGTCCTTGGCGGCTTTGTAATTGGCATCGGCTTGCTTGACGGCACTGTCGTAAGCGGCACGCTTGGCATCGTTCGGTGCCGAAGCACCGGCGGGGCCGGTTGGCGCGGGCGTGAGCTGGGCGTGGGCGATGCCCAACGGGGCGCAGGCAAGCACGCAACACAGGGCCAGGCGTTGGATCGGTTTCATACGCTTCTCTCCTTGTCGTGGTTGGAATCGCGCACGCCAGGTGCGCGGCGCGCATTGTCTGTGCGGCACCACCTTCTTCAGCAGATAACGGACCTGATCACGCACGATCCTGAGCAAATCCTTGCCAGGCTTGGCTTGGCGGGTGCCCAAACAAAACGGGCCGCATCGTCTCCGATGCGGCCCGCAGGACATATGGAATGCGTTGCTTACACGCTTACAGCACGTAGCGCGACAGATCTTCGTTGCCAGACAGCTCGTTCAAGCGCTCGTCGACGTACGCAGCGTCGATGGTCACGGTCTCGCCGGACGATTTGTGTGCGTGGAACGACAGATCTTCAAGCAGCCGCTCCATCACCGTGTACAAACGGCGTGCGCCGATGTTCTCGACCTTTTCGTTGACCGAACATGCGATCTCGGCCAACCGACGGATACCGTCTTCGGCAAACACAAGATCGACACCCTCCGTCTTCAGGAGCGCCTGATATTGCTTGGTGAGGCTCGCGTCGGTCTGCGTGAGAATCGCGCGGAAATCTTCCACCGACAGCGAATCCAGCTCCACGCGAATCGGGAAGCGGCCCTGCAATTCAGGAATCAGGTCGCTCGGCTTGGACAGATGGAACGCGCCTGACGCAATAAACAGGATGTGATCCGTCTTGATCATCCCGTACTTGGTGTTGACGGTCGTACCTTCCACCAACGGCAGCAAGTCGCGCTGCACGCCCTGGCGCGATACCTCGCCGCCGCCGTATTCGCTGCGGCTGGCGATCTTGTCGATCTCGTCCAGGAACACGATGCCGTTTTGCTCAACGTTGGCCACCGCCTTCTGCTTCAGCTCGTCTTCGTTCACGAGCTTTGCGGCCTCTTCGTCGATCAACAGCTTGAAGGCTTCCTTCACCTTCATCTTGCGACGGTTCTTCTTGCCCTGACCCAGGCCCGCGAACATCGAGCGGATCTGCTCGGTCATGTCTTCCATGCCGGGCGGGCCCATGATGTCCATGCTCGGCGTGCCAGCCGACACTTCCAGTTCGATTTCCTTGTCGTCGAGCTGGCCTTCGCGCAGCTTCTTGCGGAAGGTCTGCCGCGCGGTCGAGTCCTTCTCTTCCGGCTGCGCAAAACCGATGTCGCGCGGCGGCGGGATCAGGACGTCGAGAATGCGATCTTCGGCCGCATCTTCGGCCTTGGCGCGCACCTTCTTCATCTCGGATTCGCGCGTCTGCTTGACGGCCATCTCGGCCAGATCGCGCACGATGGTGTCGACATCGCGGCCGACGTAGCCCACCTCGGTGAACTTGGTCGCCTCGATCTTGATGAACGGTGCGTCGGCCAGCTTGGCCAGGCGGCGGGCGATCTCGGTTTTGCCAACACCGGTCGGGCCGATCATCAAAATGTTCTTGGGCGTGATTTCCTGGCGCAGCGGGTCTCCCACCTGCTGGCGGCGCCAACGGTTGCGCAGCGCCACGGCCACAGCCTTCTTGGCCTTGTGCTGGCCGATGATGTGCTTATCGAGTTCGGAGACGATTTCTGACGGCGTCATGGTTTCAGACATGGGAATCCTGTCGATGAAGGCGTTCGATTATTCGAGCGTCTCGATCACGAAATTGGTGTTGGTATAAATGCAGAGTTCGCCAGCGATGCGCAGCGATTTCTCCACCACATCGCGCGGAGCGAGGTCGGTGTTCTCCATGAGCGCCTTGGCAGCCGATTGTGCATACGAGCCGCCCGAGCCGATGGCAGCGATACCGCCTTCCGGGTCGAGCACATCGCCGTTGCCGGTGATGACAAGCGTGGCTTCGCGGTCTGCGACGATCAGCATCGCCTCAAGGTGGCGCAGGGCGCGATCGGTGCGCCAGTCCTTGGCCAGGTCGACAGCGGAGCGCAGCAGGTTGCCCTGATGCTTCTGCAACTTGGCCTCGAAACGATCCAGCAGGGAGAAGGCGTCAGCGGTGGCGCCTGCAAAGCCAACCAGCACCTTGCCATCGTGGATGGCGCGCACTTTGCGGGCCGAGCCTTTCATCACGATATTGCCCAGCGTGACCTGGCCGTCGCCGCCGAGCGCGACTTGGTTGCCGCGCCGCACGCTGACGATGGTGGTGCCGTGATACTGTTCCATGCGCTTGTTCCTAGGGGTCCGGCTTGGCGCGGCCCCCAGCGGGCCGGCCAAAGAACTTCATACTTGACGCCAGCCCCGAGGATTTCAAGCCTGATTTCCGTCAGAACGCACACTTTTTGTGCGCCGAAAATCGCTTTTTGGCGGATCCTTACGCCTCAGTGCGTCACATCGAACGCGTAGGTGCGCTCATCCAGACGCGGTATCACCGTGTAGCCCTTGCGGGCCGCCCACACGTTGATATTGAAGTAGAGCGGAATCACGCCGTAATCGCGCATGCCGATTTCCGTGGCTTCCTGCAGCAGCCTCTCGCGCTTGCTGTCATCCAAGGTCTGCAGGGCTTCGGCCAGCTTGGCGTCAAGCGCCGGATTCGAATAGCGCCCACGATTGGACGCGCCCCAACCGCGCGCCGGATCATAGGTGGCCAGCAGCGCCTTCAGGCTCGAACTGGCTTCGCCGGTATCCGCGCCCCAGCCAGCCTGCAGAAACGAAAAGTCCAGCTTGTTCGCCCGCGTGAAGAACGACGCTGACGGCAGCGTCTCGACCCTGGTGGCAATGCCCACCCGCGAAAGCATCGAAGCGATCACCTGTGCGACGCGGTCATCGTTCGGATAGCGGTTGTTGGTGGCATGCAGCGTGATGGCAAAGCCATCGGGGTAGCCGGCCTGGGCAAGCAGTTTCTTCGCTGCAGCCGGGTCTGCCACCGGTGCCTTCAGGCCTGGGACGTGGCCGAACAGCGCGCTGTTGACAAGTTGGCCAGTGGGCTCGGCAGCGCCTTCCATTACGCGGTCGACGATGGCTTGGCGTGAAATCGCCAGCGAGATCGCCTCGCGCACGCGTGGATCCTTGAGCGGGTTCTTTGATAGCGGCTTCCCGGCCTTGTCGGTCACGAACGGCGACACGTCGCGGTTCGAATCCATGTGCAGATACATCATGCGGAACACCGGCATCTTGAACACCGTCACCGCAGGGTTGGTCGACAGCTTCTTGATGTCCGAGCTCGGCACGTTCTCGATGACCTGCACATCGCCCGCCAGGAGCGCTGCCACGCGCGGTGCGTCGGCCGTCAGGATGCGAAGCGTCACGTGCTGCCATTGCGGCTTCTTGCCCCAGTAGCCATCAAAGCGCGTGAGCTCCACCCGATCGCCGCGGTTGAAGGAGACGAACTTGTACGGCCCCGTTCCGATCATGGCGCGGCCATTGTTGAAATCGTCCGCGCCGGCTTTTTCGACGGCCTTCTTCGACACCATGTAGACGGTCGACAAATCGTTCGGCACCAGCGGATATGGTCCGTTCGTGGTGATGCGCACGGTCAGCTTGTCGACCGCCGTCACGTCCTTGAAACCACGCGTGTAGATCGTGAACGGCGATGGGCTGTTCTTGATGGTGGCCGGGCGCGCCAGCGAATAGACGACGTCGGCCGAGGTGAATTCGCTGCCGTCATGGAAATGCACGCCAGGGCGCAGCTTGATCTCCCATACCGTATCGCTCAGAGCCTTCCATGACGTGGCGAGGCCCGGCTTGAGACGCATCTTCTCGTCCTTGGCGATCAGCGCCTCGAACATATGCTCGGCCACGTTCGAATTGGGCGTGACGTTGTGGAAGTGCGGATCGAGCGAAGTGATGTCGCTCGATAGCCCAATCACCAACGTGGATGCCGGCTGGGCATGCGCCGCAATCGGCGTGAGCGCCGAGAGCGTCGTGGCAAAAGACAGCGCAGCGACCAGGTTGGCGGCGCGCAGCAGACGCAGGACCGACATGACGACTCCCCGTGGTTTATGACGAAAGCAAAACGTTCGGGGATTGTCGGGACCGGACGACGCCGGTGTCAACGTCGATGAAGCAGGGGGTCTGCGCGCTCAGTGATGGTGCCCGCAGTCGCAGTCGTCACCGTGTTGGTGATCGTGGTCGTCGTCCCACTCCGTGTCGTCGTGGTCGTCGTAGGCCCAGGCGGGGAAGGGATCGGCCAGCGCGACCCATGCTTCGGGTCCGGCAGCCATCTCGGCGTCGGTCAGAAGGCAGGCATCGAGCTGCGCAGTGAGCGCGGCTTCATCCAGATCGGTACCGATGAAGACCAATTCCTGGCGGCGATCGCCCCAGCGCGCGGGCGCACCGTTGTCGTGCATCTTGTCGGAAATGTCTGCGCGGGCTTCTTCCTCGTCGGGCCATTCGGCTTCATCCACCGCTGCCCACCATGCAACGGCACCGCCGTGACGCATCACGCCGCCAGCCTGGCCCCAACTGCCCGCTGTCTCCATGCGCGAGGCCAGCCAGAAATAACCTTTCGAGCGCAGCACGCGACCGTGTTCGCGCAGCCATTCGGTATGCATCAGATCCCACAGGCGCTGCGGGTGAAACGGCACGCGGCGGCGATAGACGAAGCTGCGGATGCCAAGCGCTTCGGTCTCGGGAACGTGTTCGCCGCGGAGCTCCGCCAGCCACGCCGGCGCAGCGGATGCGGCATCGAAATCGAAACGATGCGTATTGAGGATCTCGTCCAGCGGCACCTTGCCGAACGATGCCGGCACGATGCGCGCGCGCGGGTTCAGCGAGTGCAGGATGCCGGCCAGGCGCGCGCGCTCGGCATCGCTCACGAGGTCGATCTTGTTGAGCACAATCACGTCGCAAAACTCGACCTGTTCGATCAGCAAGTCCACGACGGTGCGGTCGTCATCTTCGTCCCGCGCCTGGCCGCGGTCGGCCAGAAAATCGGCGGCATCGTAATCGACCAGGAAGTGCTGGGCATCGACCACGGTGACCATGGTGTCCAGGCGCGCGAGGTCGGACAGCACCTCGCCGTGCTCGTCTTCAAACGTGAAGGTCTCGGCAATCGGCAGCGGCTCGGCCACGCCGGTTGATTCGATCAGCAGATAGTCGAAGCGGTCTTCACGGGCCAGGCGAGCGATCTCGTCGAGCAGGTCTTCGCGCAGCGTGCAGCAAATGCAGCCGTTGGACAGTTCCACCATGCGTTCGTCGGTGCGCGAAAGCTGCGCGCTGGTGGCCGTGCCATCGCCCACGAGCTGCGCGTCGATGTTGACGTCCGACAGGTCGTTGACGATCACGGCGACGCGCTTGCCCTCGCGGTTGGCGAGCACGTGATTGAGCAGCGTGGTCTTGCCGGCGCCCAGGAAGCCAGACAGCACGGTAACGGGAAGCGGACGGGACATGATCAGTGGCCTCAGTTTGTGGCCAAACAAAGCAAACAGCCCGGTGAGTTACCGGGCTGCAAATTTAACCAAATGCGACGCGCGCGTCAGTCACCCATCAACTTCTGGCGCTTTTCGCGGCGCTCTTGCGCCTCCAGCGTCAGCGTGGCCGTCGGACGAGCAAGCAAGCGCGGAATGCCAATCGGCTCGCCGGTTTCGTCGCAATAGCCGTAGTCGTTGGCATCGATGCGGGCGATCGACTGTTCAACCTTCTTGAGCAGCTTGCGCTCACGATCGCGCGTGCGCAGCTCCAGCGCGTGCTCCTCTTCGATGGTGGCACGGTCAGCCGGGTCCGGCACGATCACCGTCTCACGCAGGTGCTCGGTGGTCTGGTTGGCGTTCGCGAGAATTTCATCGCGCATTTTTACAAGCCGGTCCTTGAAGAAGGCGAGCTGCGCCTCGTTCATGTAATCCTTGTCGCTCATCTTCAGGATTTCGGCTTCGGTGAGTAGTTTCTTGCTGCTCATGGTTGCTGCAGATGATCCTGGTAAGTCGCGCGCCGTCTCGGCTGTCGCGTCGTCCTTGCGCGGGGATGCGCCGGACTCATTCTGGCTTGCGGCGGACTTGCCGCCCCGCGCGCCTCCTTTTGCCTCTCCCGCAGCGGCGCCCCCTGCCGCTTTTTTTCGGGTGGCTGGCGCAGCCTGGGCTGCTGCCGACTCCGTTTCGGACCGCCCGGCACCGCCGTTGGCGCCGCGTCCTTCCTTGGTCTTAGTCACCATCGCCTGCTCTCCTATCGGACGTGCTTCGGACGACGTGCTTCTAAATCGACCTATTGTAGCTGAACGATATTAACCGAACTATCGGAGAAACACGGACACAAAATCCGGCCCGGATTCTGCCTGAAACCGCGCGGCGGGGCCACCCAAAAGGAGGGAAAAAGCGCCGGAATCAGGCCAGGCAGTTCTCCAATCCTTTCAGAATCGTTTCGCGCGGCAGGTCCACACCGATGAACACCATGCGGTTGGAAGGGGTCTCGCCGTCCCATTTGCCCCCCACGTCGCTGCCCATGAGCTGGTGCACGCCCTGAAACACGACCTTGCGGTCGACGCCTTCCATATACAGCACGCCTTTGTAGCGCAGCAGCTTCTCGCCGTAGATATTCAGCACGCCGGAGAGAAATTCCTCCAGCTTGGTGTAATTGAACGGCCGTTCGCTACGGAAGACGAACGAGGCGATGCGGTCCGTGTGGTGCGCATGGCCGTGGTGATGGTGGCGACCGTGGCCATGTTGATGGCCATGATCGTGATCGTGGTCGCAGTCGGCCGAGCAAGCGTGGTCGTGATCATGCTCGTGGTGATGGTCATGATCGTCTTCGCGCAGGAAGTCGGGATCGATCTCCAGCTTGGCGTTCAGATTGAAGCCGCGCAGGTCAAAAATGGTGTCGATCGGCGTCTCACCAAAATTGGCGGTGCGGATCGGCGCGCGCGGATTCATATGTAGCAGGCGGTGGCGCAGTGCATCCACATCGTCGGCGGAAACCAGATCGCTCTTGGTGATGAAGATGGCATCGGCAAAGCCCACTTGGCGCTGCGCTTCTTCCTGCTTGTCGAGCTGCATGTTGCCGTGCTTGGCGTCGACCAGCGTGATGACGGCATCCAGCAGGTAGCGGCTGGCGATCTCGTCGTCCATGAAGAACGTCTGCGCGACGGGGCCGGGGTTGGCCACACCGGTGGTCTCGATGACCACGCGGTCAAACTGGAGCTGGCCGTTGTCGCGGCGGGTGAGCAGGTCCGACAACCCCTTCACCAGATCGCCGCGGATCGTGCAACAAATGCAACCGTTGCTCATCTGCACGATCTGCTCGTTGCCGTCCTGCACGAGGATGTCGTTGTCGATGTTCTCTTCGCCGAACTCGTTTTCGATCACGGCGATCTTCATGCCGTGCTGTTCGGTCAGGATGCGCTTGAGCAGCGTGGTCTTACCGCTGCCGAGAAAGCCCGTCAGGATGGTGACCGGGATCATTTTGGACATGGTGCGTTTCCTGTCTTGTGATGGATCGCCAGATGCGCGCAATCCGCGCAGGCGCCCTTGATGGTGAGTTCAGCATGGTCGGCCGCGAAGCCGGCGGGCAGGCCGGCCTTCGGCATGGCCGGCGGCTCGGCGCCTTCCAGGCAGAAGTCGCGCCCGCATTGCGTGCAGTGGAAGTGGCTGTGCGAGCGGTGCGCCGCTTCGCGCGCGGCGTCGTGCTCGGCAAGGCTGAAGCGGAAGACACGATCCGCCCCCGCCGTCTTGTGGACGATGCCGCCTGCCACGAGCCAGTCGAGCACGCGGTAGACCGTCACACGGTCGATGCCCGAATCGTCGGGCAGCGCGTCGCACACGGCTTGGTGCGAGAGCGGATCGGCGCCCTGCATCAGCACGGCAAGCACGCGTACCCGGGGCTCGGTCACGCGGCTACCCAGGCCACGCAGGCGTGCGCGGGCAGCCTCTTCAGGCGAATGGGATTGCGAAGTGGCGAGATCGTCGCGCGTGGGCCGGCTGTTCATGCGCGGGATTGTCCCACGGGGCGCGGGTTGCTGCAATTGAGTTGCAATTGGGCGGCCTTACGCCGCCCGGGGTTTCTTTTCGCGCTTCGATACCGCTTATGCCGCGAACACCAGGCACACCGGCGTCGACACCTTCGCCACCACCGTGGGCTGATCCAGCTTGCCGGTTTGTCCGTCGATGCGCAGCCTCAGGATGGTGTCGCCCTTCTGGTTGAGCACGTAGAGGTGGTTGCCGTCGGGCGCCATCGTCATCGCGCGCGGGAAGTGCACAGCTTCGCTCCAGTACTGAAGCGGCGCGAGCTTGCCCGAGGCGTCAATGCTGAATGCGGCCACGCTGTCGGCAAGCGCGTGATCCGACTTCAGCTTCCGGTTGCTGGCGTAGAGGAACCGCCCCGACGGATGCATCAGCAGTTCGGCGCCGCTCTTCTGGCCGGTGTAGTCGGCAGGGGTGGTAGAGATGCGTTGGCGCTCTTCCTGCACGTGGCCGGTGGCGGGGTCGTAACCGTGGCAGGCGACTGAGCCCTCGAGTTCATTGATGACGTAGAGCAGCTTGCCTTGCGGATGCAGTGCCAGGTGGCGAGGGCCGCTGCCGGGCTTGAGCTGCGCGCGATCCCGCGGGGCAAGCTTGCCGCCCTCGATCGCAAACACGTTGATGCGATCGGTGCCCAGGTCGGTGCCGATCACGTGCTGGCCGGTGGTATCGAACAGCATCATGTGCGCGTGCGGCGCTTCCTGTTCGGGGCGGGGGCCGGAGCCGGTGTCCTTGAAGATGCCGGTGACGGTGCCGAGCTTGCCGTCCTCGCCGATCGGCAGGACGTTGTAGGCGCCGCCGCTGTAGATCGATACGCACAGGTGCTTGCCGTCCGGCGACACGACCACATGCGCGGGGTTCGTGCCCGACAAAGACAGCGGCTGGCGGTTGAGCAGCGTCAGCTTGCCGTCGCGCGGATCGATCGCATACGCCTCGGCACTGCCGTTCGGGCGGCCCTCGTAGACCTCCAGTTCATTGATGGCGTACAGGAATCGCTGATTCGGGTGCACGGCCAGGAACGACGGATTGGCACTTTCGACCACCTGCACGTGCGTCCACGCATCGCCGCGCGGCGCCAGCACGTAGATGCCGCGAGCAGCCGGGCCGCCGGCAGTGCCGCCCGGTGCGTTGAACGTGTAGGTACCGACATAGGCGAAACGAGGAGGGCGCGCATTGCCCGCAGGCTGCACACCCGACGCAGCGGTTTGCTCGCCCGCCTGGGCCATGACGGTTTTGGGAAGAGCGCCCAGCAAAGGCAAGCTACCAGTCCACTGCATGAAAGTTCGACGAAGACGATTGGTCATGGGATGGCTCCATCAAACACGCACGGACATCGCGTGGTGGAAGATGTTGTTCGGATCATACCGGTGCTTCACATCCTGCAGAAACGCGTACAGGTCGCCGCTGCCGTAGTACAGCTGAGGCCAAAACGGGTAGGCCAGCATGTCGACATCGGGGTAGTTGATGTAGCAGCCCTCGTACCGGTCGCCGGGGTATGGCGTGCCGCTGTGCGGCGCGGGCACGTCTGGCGCGCCGTAGACGTCGCGATAGAAATCGCCGATCCAGCGCAGGTGGCCGGCATCGTCGGCGGCAGACGTCCAGTACGTCTGGTATTGCAGCTTCATGATCGACGCCCGCTGTGGCACAGCCGTATCGCCAATGCGCTCGGCCTTGTTGACGGCGCCGCCGTACGAATCGACTTGCAGCAGCGATTGGCTCAGATCGACGCCCGGCATCGTCCGCGTGAGGTGGGCGTAAATGCGTTGCGCCTCGCGCGCCGTGAAGCCGCGTTTCATATAGGCCGACTTGTACTTGCCGCGCTGATTGGCACCCGAGCCGTTCAGGTACTGGGTGGCCGTCAGCCAGTCGTACTGCACGATGGTGTGCGGCTTGGAGCAGAGCAGCTGCCCCACACCCTGCTTGTGCGCGGGGCCGTAGCCGGGCGGGCGTCCCTTGACCGGCGTCGGCGCGCAAGCCTGGAAGCGGCTCAGAAAATCATTGAGGACGGAGAGATCGCGACACGTGCCATCAGGGTTGCAGAACTGCGTGAGCAGCACGATCTGCCCCGACGATTTGTGTGTGAGTTTGAGCAAGGAGAACATGCCCCACGTGTCGGGATCCTTGCCGCGCGTCTCCCAGTATTCGCCGTAGATGCGCAGCAGTTCAGCAAAGCGCTGCGGCGTCATGGTGGCCCAGTCGAAGGCCATGGTGGCGAGCGCCACTTCCTGCGGTGCCGCCGGCAGCTTGGCGAACGTGTAGCCCGTGATGACGCCGAAGTTGCCGCCACCAGCGCCGCGGCAGGCACGGAACAGATCCGGATCGTGCGCTGCATCCACCGTGCGGGCAGCCGCCTTGCCGGTCTTGTCCACGGTGACGATATCCACAGCCGAGAGCCAATCCACCGTCAGCCCTTGCAGCCGCGAAAGCAGTCCATAACCGCCGCCGCAAATATGCCCGCCTGCGCCCACCGAGTAGCACGAGCCGCCGGGCAGCGTCACGTTGTGGCGCTTGTACAGCTCCAGGTAGCCGTTCCAGTTCTGCGTACCGGCCGGAATGCGCACCGAACCGTCGGCGCGCACCTCGGGCGTGGCGAGCAGGCTCAGGTCGACGATCGTGCCGTCCGGGTTGTTGGAGACGAAATCTTCGTAGCAATGCCCGCCGCTGCGCACCGTCGGGCGCTGGCCTGCGTTGATGATGCGTTGCACGGCGGGGGCCACATCGTCGGGCTTTTCTATGAGAGCGATGCGGCTGGCGGCCTGCGCATCCGTCGAGGGCCAGCGCAGGTTGAAGCCGTGTTTGAGCGTGTTGTAGCGAGGGTCTTGGCGCGTCACATCCAGTGTCATCGACGACTCCCGGTGAGGGCGTTTGCGCAAGCGTTGCGCAAACGAAGTTGGATACGGACGCGTGGCGTCCGGCGGTTCCAACTTAGTCGTTCGCGGACCCGGCTTCCATCAGACAATGCCGAGACGCTGGGCTCATCGCGCATGGTGGGCGAGCCATCCAACCACCCGGGTTGCCGTCGCGGCCCACAACGGCCGCACCAGCCAGCATGCCGCGGCCCAGGCCAGGATCACCACGATCAGATCGCAGCGGCCGCTTTTCCACAAGTTCAGGGAATGGCGCCCCCAGATCCAGGGCACGCCCAACGGATTGGGCCAATCCGCGAACAGGTGCATCAGCCCGCCGCAAGCGAAACCGAACAGCAACGGCGCCCACAGATGGCCGTGGCCCAGCGCCTGATATGACAAAACAAGCACCGCCACCCAGCCAATGCCCCAGTGGGTGGCGGTGCGGTGCGTGATCCAGAGGCGGCGAGCACGCGTCCACCAGGCGACCTCCATCCAGTCAGGCGCGGTGCTGCCGGCAACCGCCGCGCAAAACGCCAGGATGCTGCCGAGATGTTCGAGAGACGTATGGGAAGCCTGCGCGACGGCGGCGGCGGCAATCAGACCTGCCGCCCAGCCCGTCGCATGGTGGGCAGCATTGGAAGCCATGCACGTGATGCGGAAGACGAAGGACCGCATCTTCGCAATGGAGGCTTGCCGGGACAAGCCAAAAATTGCGACAAATTGCTAGCCGATCTGGAGCAGGAGCCCTTTGAGGTATTCGCCTTCCGGGAAGCTCGTCAGCAGCGGATGGTCCACGCCGCCAGCAAGCCGACGCTGGATGCGTGCCGTCACCTTGGCATCGGCGGCCGCGCCCGCGACGATCTTTTGAAACAGGTCAGCATCGATCGCACCCGAGCACGAATACGTAAACAGCAGACCGCCCGGGCGCAGCAACTGCATGCCGACCAGGTTGATCTCCTTGTACGCCCGTGCCGCGCGATCGACCTGCTGCGCCGACGCCGCAAACTTGGGCGGGTCCAGCACGATCAGGTCGAACTGACGGCCTTCTGCGCGGAAATTGCGCAGCGACTTGAAGACATCCGCATCCAACCACTCGGCACGCGTCGGATCGAAGCCGTTGAGCGCAACGTTGCGCTCGGCCACCGCCAGCGCCTCACCCGACGAGTCGATCGACACCACCGAGCGTGCCCCGCCCTTCAGCGCCGCCAGCGAAAAGCCACCGGTGTAGCAGAAGCAGTTGAGCACATCGCGGTCCTTGGCCAGCGCGCCGACGAGCGCACGGTTGTCACGCTGGTCCACGTAGAAGCCGGTCTTATGGCCCTCGCGCACGTCCACGTAATAGCGGACGCCGTGCTCAGTGGCGGACAGATCGGCGGGCGGCTCGGCGCCAGCCAGCACACCGGTCATCTGCTCCAGGCCTTCGCGCTCGCGCACGCTCACGTCGGAACGTTCGTACACGTTCGGGCAGCCCGTCTCTTTGATGAGCGCGGCAACGATCGCTTGCTTCCAGTGCTCCACGCCCGCTGCGCTGAACTGGCAGACGAGCTGGCCCCCGTTACCATCCTCGCCCGTGCCGTATTGGTCGACGATCAAGCCAGGCAGGCCGTCGGCTTCGCCCATGACGAGGCGCACGGCGTCGGTGTCGTGCACCCACGCGCGGCGGTACGCCACGGCGGCGGCAATGCGGCGTTTGAAGAACGCGTGATCGATGGGCTCGGCTTCATCAAAGCTCCACACGCGGGCGCGAATCTGCGAGACGGGGCTGAACGCGGCGCGCGCCAGAAACTGGCCGTTATGCGCGCGCACGATGACGGTCGTGCCGGAGGCGGGCTTGCCTTCCACGCGATCGATGGCGTTGGCGAAAATCCACGGGTGCCGGCGCAGCAACGAGCGCTCCTTGCCGGGCTTGAGAATCAGGGTTTGCATACGACTGGGATGGTTCGCCCGGGAAAGCGGGCAGCGCTACTTCTTCTTCGCGCGGGGATGCGCCTGATCGTAGATCTTGGCCAGGTGCTGAAAATCGAGCGAAGTATAAACCTGCGTGCTGGCGATGCTGGCGTGGCCGAGCAGTTCCTGCACCGCACGCAAATCGCCCGACGACTGCAGCATGTGCGTGGCAAACGAATGCCGCAGCACGTGCGGATGCACATCCGCCGGCACTCCTGCCGCGATGGCGTTGCGCTTCATGCGCAATTGAATCTGCCGCTGCGCCAAGCGCTTGCCCCGCGGCGAGAGAAACAGCGCGTGCGCGTCTTCAGGTGCCGGGTCCGGCTTGGCAAGCTGCGCGCGCACCGCCAGCCACGCAGCCAGCGCTTCCGCCGCCTTGGTGCCCACCGGCACGGTGCGCCGCTTGCTGCCCTTGCCGAGCACCTGCACCTCGCGCGCCTCCAGATCGAGCCAGCTCGCCGATTCATACTCGCCGGCCTTCACGTGCCGCATATCCAGGCTGACCAGTTCGGACAGCCGCAGCCCGCACGAATAGAACAGCTCGTTGACGGCACGGTCACGAATCGTCTCGGCATCGTCGCCAGGCAGTTGCTCCATCAGCGCGACAGCTTGCTCAACGGACAACGCTTTCGGCAGCCGCTTCGGGCTTTTCGGCGCACGCACGCCGTCGACCGGGTTGGCGGTGACAGCGGCATCGCGCAGCGCCATCCATTTGAACCAGCCGCGCCATGCCGACAGCGCCCGCGCAATGCTGCGGCCCGACAAGCCATCGCCATGCAGTTGCGCCATCATGCGGCGAATTTGGTGCGACTGCAGTTGCGTGAGATCGACGTTGGCGGCGTGCTGCGCGCCGAGGCGCTGCAGCACGGCCAGCTCGCGGGTGTAGCTCTCGAGCGTGTGCGGGGAGAGCTGCCGCTCGAACTTCAGTGCGTCAAGGTACGCCGCAATCTGCGGATGCGGCGCCTGAGCGCCATGGTCATCGGTGGATGCAGATTGCGGCATGCGGCGGGCTGCGCTCAGTCTCGCAGGCGGTTGAGCGTGGCAGCGGCCAGTTCGCCGATTTGCGCGAGGTAAGTCGTGCCCATGCCGTCATGGAAGCGACGGGCGTCCGGCGAGCCAAGCACCAACAGGCCGAATGCCGGCGCAGCGCTGACATCGGCATCGCCCCGCACGGGCACGCGCAGTGTCACGATGGCGAGCGATTCGATGGGCTCGCCGCTGTCCGACGTATCGAGCCAGCCGGCTGCCTCAAAACCAGCGTTGGCGCCGCAATACGGCGCGCGCAGGCCGGCCGCAAACAGGCGCACTTCTTCGCTTACGCCCTGCGCGACTTCCAGGTGCGCAAATTCTTCGCCGACCTGCCACACGCGCAGCGCCACGGCCGGCACGTCGAAGATTTCTCGCAGGCCATCCTGCACGGCATACGGCAGCGCATGCGTGTCGGCCTCGCCCAGCAGGCGCGTCGTCCAGGCGTGCACGCGCTGCTGCGTGCGGTCGTTCTCGTTGCCGTGGCGCATCAGGTCCGACAGCTTGAGCTCGAGGTGCTTGTTCTTGTCGCGCAGGATTTCCATCTGGCGCTCCTGCAGCGACACGGCGCGGTGGCTGTGCGGGCTGGTGAGCTGGACGGCAGCCAGCAGCTCCGCATGCTCTTCAAAGAAGGCCGGATGCGCCTGCAGGTAGTTGGCGACGTCTTGTGCGTTCATGGTGCTCATCAGGCTGCGCCCAGTTTTTTCTTCAGCAAATCGTTCACCTGCGCGGGGTTGGCCTTGCCGCGCGTGGCCTTCATGGCCTGACCCACCAGCGCGTTGAATGCCTTCTCCTTGCCGGCGCGGAATTCCTCGACCGACTTGGCATTGGCTGCCAGCACGTCGTCGATGATCTTCTCCAGCTCGCCTGAATCCGACATCTGCTTCAGGCCCTTCTCGGCGATGATCGCGTCGGCATCGGCGCCGTGCTCGCCGGCCCACATGGCCGGGAACACGTCCTTCTTGGCGGTGTTGTTGCTGATCGTGCCGTCGGCAATGCGCGCGAGCAGCTTGGCGAGCTGAGCTGGCTTGACCGGCGCAGCATCGATGTCCAGATCGGCGCGGTTCAGGTTCGAGGCGACCTCGCCCATGATCCAGTTGGCGGCAGCCTTGGCGTTCGCGGCACCGGCATCGGCCACAACCGCTTCAAAGTACGCAGCCGTCGCCTTGGTGGCGGTGAGGATGCTGGCGTCATACTTCGGCAGACCGTAAGCCGACTCGAAGCGCACAGCCATGGCAGCCGGCAGTTCGGGCAGCGTGGCGCGCACGCGCTCGACCCAGTCGTCGCCGATCACCAGCGGCAGCAGGTCGGGGTCGGGGAAGTAGCGGTAATCCTGCGCGTCTTCCTTGCTGCGCATCGAACGCGTTTCCTTGCGATCCGGATCGTACAGGCGGGTTTCCTGCACCACGGTGCCGCCGTCTTCGATCAGTTCGATCTGGCGGCGCACCTCGTAGTTGATCGCCTCTTCCAGGAAGCGGAACGAGTTGAGGTTCTTGATTTCGCAACGCGTGCCGAACGGCGCATCCGGGCCCCGGCGCACCGACACGTTCGCGTCGCAGCGGAAGCTGCCTTCCTGCATGTTGCCGTCGCAGATGCCCAGCCACATCACCAGCGCGTGCAGCGCCTTGGCATAGGCCACGGCTTCGGCCGCGCTGCGCATGTCGGGCTCGGTCACGATTTCCAGCAGCGGTGTGCCGGCGCGGTTCAGGTCGATGCCGGTCATGCCGGCAAAGTCTTCGTGCAGCGATTTGCCCGCATCTTCTTCCAGGTGCGCACGCGTGAGTTGCACGGTCTTCTCATAGCCGGGCTGGCCGTTCTTGCCTTCCACCTGGATGGTCAGCGTGCCGCCCTGCACCACCGGAATCTCGTACTGGCTGATCTGGTAGCCCTTGGGCAGATCGGGGTAGAAGTAATTTTTGCGTGCAAAGATGCTCTTGGGCGCGATCTTGGCGCCGATGGCCAGACCGAACACGATGGCGCGCTCAACGGCACCTTTGTTCAGCACCGGCAGCACGCCTGGCAGCGCCAAGTCAACGGGTGCCGCTTGCGTGTTGGGCGCCGCGCCAAAGGCGGTGGAGGCGCCAGAGAAAATCTTCGAGACCGTCGAGAGCTGCGTGTGCGTCTCGAGGCCGATCACCACTTCCCATTGCATGTTGCGTGTGTCCTGTCGATTGTTGTGGTGTGAATGTCTAGGTACTCAGGTATTCAGTGTTCTTGCGTTGCTGCGATCAGGGGTGCGGCGCATCGAGCCACGCCGCGAGCTTCGCAAACGCCGCTTCGCGCGCTGCAGGATCGCCACCGACGGTGACCGTTCCATAGCGACGTCCTTTGGGGATGCCGTTGCGTTCCTTGACTGCAGCCGTGCCGTCAAAGCCGTGATACGCGCCGCCAAACATGTCCAGCTCAAAACGCGCCTGCGGCTGCCGCGCCAGAACGGCCGTCTGCAACGCCTGGCAGTGGTCGGCCGGGGTCCAGTCGTCGTTGCCGCCGGCCAGCAGCAGCAAAGGCGCGTTCAGCCGATAGTCCGGCCGTTTCTGCGCTGACGCACACCCCGGATAAAACGCCACCGCGCGATTGACCGCAGGCGTATCGGCAGGCCAAGCGCGGCTGGCGTCCACGGCTTCCAACACGGCCTGCGCGCCGTTGGACCAACCCAGCAGAACGATGCGGCGGGCATCCACGCCCGGCTGCCCCGCCACCCAGCGGATCGTCGCCAGCACGTCGGCGCGGCGCACCGCACCGTTGATATCGCGCGTGGCGGTGCGTTCGGTGCAGATGCCATGCGGCTTACCGCGCGGGCCGAAGCTATCCGGAAACACCACCGCATAGCCTCGCGCGCCCAGCCACTGCGCATACCCGCGATACCGCGAGCCCAGCGCCTTGGCATCGGCCCCGGCCTGCGTATATAGGCCGCTGCAGCCGTGCAGCGCGATCACCACCGGCGCGCCAGTCGCAGGTGCCTTGACGGGCGATGCGACCCAATAGGCGGTCAGCGTTTGCGGCGCATCCTCGGCGTCTTTCATCGACGCACGCGGAATCTCCACCGTCTGCACGCCAAGTTCTGCAGACGATGGCGCACGCGCAGCCGGCATGTCGGGCAAGGCACCTTCGGCGTCCGGCGTTGGCTGCGCGGCAGCGTGCAGTGCCAAGGCGCTTGCCAGCGCCGCCAACACACGAAGCGTTGTACGCATCACCGGGCATTCCGGGCGCATTGGCCCGTTTGCGGGTCGAACATCACCGGCCAGGCTTCTTCATAGATGCCGGGCGTGCAATGCGCTTCGCAGTTGGCGTGTGCCAGCGTGACACGGCGCGGGTCCTGCCAGACCATCAGCGTGCACTTGCCGTAGCGCTCGCGCAGCTCGATGCTGGGGCGGCGCTTGGTTTGCTGGAATGTCGACAGGTCGAACTGGCACGAACCGCGCCGTCCGACCCACAACTGCCATTGCATTGCGCTGACGTTGTTGTCGGCCACGGTGAGCGTCGCCTGCTCGCGGAAACCGTCTTCCTCGGTCTGGTTGCAGTAGCCGTTGATATCGATGCGGCGGTCGGAAATCGGCGGCGGTTTCGACGGGCGGCTGATGCCGGGAATGGACGGCAGCGGGATCGGCACGCACGCCGCCAGCAGGCCAGCGGCAAGCGCCAGCCCGAGTGCAGTGCGGATGCGGTGGTTCATGCGTGCCTCCTGCATGGAGCGGGTACGTCGTAAGGGGCCTCAGGCCGCCGGCTGGCGGTTGTGCCAATCGGTCGCCTGCTGGAACGCATGCGCAATCTGCAGCATGCGTGCCTCTTCAAAATAGTTGCCGATGATCTGCAAGCCAACCGGCAAACCGTTGGCGCCAAAACCGGCCGGCACGCTCATCCCCGGCAGGCCTGCCAGGCTGGTCGACAGGGTGAAGATGTCTTCAAGGTACATCTGCACCGGATCATCGCTCTTCTCGCCGATCTTCCAGGCCACTGTCGGGGCGACGGGGCCCATGATCACGTCGCACTGCGCGAATGCGTTCTGGAAATCCTGCGCGATGATGCGGCGGATCTTCTGCGCCTGCAGGTAATAGGCGTCGTAATACCCGTGGGACAGCACATAGGCGCCCACGAGGATGCGGCGCTTGACCTCCCAGCCAAAACCTTCGGCGCGGGACTTGCGATACATGTCGGCCAGATCGCGGTATTCCGCCGCGCGGTGGCCGTAACGCACGCCGTCAAAGCGCGACAGGTTGGACGACGCCTCGGCCGGGGCGATCACGTAATACGTTGGGATCGACAGTTCGGTCTTCGGCAGGCTGATGTCGACCAGCGTGGCGCCGAGCTTTTCCAACTCGGCCAGCGCAGCGCGCACCGTGGTGCGCACGTCGTCGGCCAGGCCCTCGCCAAAATACTCCTTGGGCAGACCGATGCGCAGGCCGGCCAGCGGGCGCGCAGCATCGGCGCCTTGCAGCGGCTGGCCGAGCAGGCGGCCGAAGTCTTCCACGTCGCCCCCGCGGCCGGGTTCCAGACTCGTGGAATCGCGCGGGTCAAAGCCGGCCATGGCAGACAGCAGCAGCGCGCAATCTTCCGCCGTGCGCGCCATCGGGCCGCCCTGATCCAGCGACGAGGCAAAGGCGATCATGCCGTAGCGCGACACGCGGCCGTACGTCGGCTTGATGCCCGTAATACCCGAGAACGACGCCGGCTGGCGGATCGAGCCGCCCGTATCCGTCCCCGTAGCAGCGGGCGCCAGATCGGCCGCCACCGCCGCCGCGGAGCCGCCCGACGAGCCGCCCGGCACGTGCTCGACGTTCCAGGGGTTCTTGACCGCGCCGAAGGCCGAGTTCTCATTGGACGAACCCATCGCAAATTCGTCCATGTTGGTCTTGCCCAGCGTCACCATGCCGGCACCGCCCAGGCGCTCGACGACGGTGGCGTCAAACGGGCTGGTGTAATTGCCGAGCATCTTGGAGCCCGCCGTAGCGCGCCAGCCGCGGGTAACGAACACGTCCTTGTGCGCGATCGGCACGCCGGTCAGCGGCGCCGCGTTACCGGCTGCGATGCGCGCGTCGGCGGCCCGGGCCTGGGCAAGCGTTGCCTCGGCGTCGACGTGGGTAAAGGCGTTGAGGTGCGCCCCGGCCTCGATGCGCGACAGGTAATGGCGCGCCAATTCCTCCGCCGAAACCTCCTTGGCGGCGAGTTGGGCGGACAGGGCTTTGATCGTGGATGCGGTCATCGAATACGTTCGGATGGGCTGCCGGCAAGCGCCGGCGACGTCGAATGGAGTGGGCTCAAGACGGGCGCGGGAGCGCCGTTTATGCGGATTACTCGATCACCTTGGGCACGAGGTACAGGCCGGCTTCGGTGGCCGGCGCGCATTGCTGGTAGTCCGCGCGGCGGTCAGCCTCGGTGACGGCATCGTCGCGCAGACGCTGTGCTTGCGCCTGAACCTGCTCGATCGGGTGGGCCATCGGCTCAATGCCGGTGGTGTCCACGGCCTGCATCTGCTCGACCAGCGAGAAAAACTGGTTGAGCTGGGTAAGGGTCTGCGCAGCCTCGCCTTCGGAGATTTCGATACGGGCGAGGTGGGCGATGCGTTTGACGTCGGAGAGTTCGAGTGCCATCGGAATGGGTCAGTGAGTGCAGCGGCGGGCGGGCGACGTACGACAAGCGACGGCTACTGCGCGCGAGGGGCGCCCAGGTTGGGCCCCGACAGCGCCGATTTGCCGCAATTTTGGCGCCAAACGCCCGCCGAATACCCGCAGAGTGCCCGAATTATAAGGTATGATTGCCGACTAAATTTCTAAGTCAGCAGGCGACTTCGTGCAGTCACGGACCCTCTGATTAAGTACTCCGGGAACCTCCCGGCAGTCGCACCGTCAGCATCAGGCGACACTTAATCAAAGGTTCCTTGGGGGCCCCCTCTCCGGGCGGCTCAGCCTCGGCAGGATGGCCAGTGCCACGGCACCCCACCGTCGACCACCACGGAGCCCGCGACATTCCCGGGAGCGCAGTAGCAGGATCGGACCGCATGGCATGCCCTTGCGACGTCCGCGCGTTGGTGCAGCCGTTGCGCCGCAATCCTGCTGCTGGGCCGCCCATGACTCGAAAAACAGGATTCATTCGATGTTCGGCTTTTTGCGCAGCTATTTCTCCAACGATCTCGCGATCGACCTCGGCACCGCCAACACCCTGATCTACGTCCGCGACAAGGGCATCGTCCTTGACGAGCCGTCGGTGGTGGCCATTCGCCAGGAAGGTGGCCCGAACGCCAAGAAGACCATCCAGGCTGTCGGTAAGGAAGCCAAGCAGATGCTGGGCAAGGTGCCGGGCAATATCGAGGCGATCCGCCCGATGAAAGACGGCGTGATCGCCGACTTCACCGTCACCGAGCAGATGCTCAAGCAGTTCATCAAGATGGTGCACGACACCAAGCTGCTGCGCCCGAGCCCGCGCATCATCATCTGCGTGCCGTGCGGTTCGACCCAGGTCGAGCGCCGCGCCATCCGTGAATCGGCGCTCGGCGCCGGGGCGTCGCAGGTGTACCTGATTGAAGAGCCGATGGCTGCCGCGATTGGCGCTGGCCTGCCGGTGTCGGAGCCGTCGGGTTCGATGGTGGTGGACATTGGCGGCGGCACCACCGAGGTGGGCATCATCTCGCTGGGCGGCATGGTCTACAAGGGCAGCGTGCGCGTGGGCGGCGACAAGTTCGACGAGGCCATCGTCAACTACATCCGCCGCAACTACGGCATGCTGATCGGCGAACAGACCGCCGAAGCCATCAAGAAGGAAATCGGCTCGGCCTTCCCGGGTTCGGAAGTGCGGGAAATGGAAGTGAAGGGCCGCAACCTGTCGGAAGGCATTCCGCGCGCCTTCACGGTGTCGTCCAACGAAATCCTGGAAGCGCTGACAGACCCGCTGAACCAGATCGTCTCCTCGGTGAAGATCGCCCTGGAACAAACCCCGCCGGAACTGGGCGCCGACATTGCCGAACGCGGCATGATGCTCACCGGCGGCGGCGCGCTGCTGCGCGACCTCGACCGCCTGCTGGCCGAAGAAACCGGCCTGCCCGTGCTGGTGGCCGAAGACCCGCTGACCTGCGTGGTGCGCGGCTCCGGCATGGCACTGGAGCGCATGGACAAGCTCGGCAGCATCTTCTCGTACGAATAACGGGACCATGCGCCGCGCCGATCCGCGTTCCGCTGTTGCGACCGATTTCGTGACTGCCGTTGTGGTCACGCCAGCCGCCTTCGCGGACCGCTGAGATGCGTCTCGCGCCGGTGCGCCGTGCTCCGCCCGCCAAGGGCTTGGGCACCGCACCAGCGCCACACCCAATCTGTTGCCGGCAGACCGTTGACCTTGACGTTGACCGTCACGCGTCTGCCGTGCCCATTTGAAGCGTCCGGGTCATGGATTACTCCCCGCCGCCCCTCTTCAAGCAGGGCCCGTCCGCCACCGCGCGGCTGGTCGCTCTGCTCGCCCTCGCGCTGGCGTTGCTGGTGATCGATGCCCGCATGTCCGTGCTGGGCGTGGTCCGGCAAGTCGTGTCGGTCATCCTGTACCCCGTCGAGCGCCTGGTGCTGATTCCTCGCGATACGGCACGCGCCGCACTCGAATACACGCAATCGTCCACCAAGCTGGCGGTTGATAACCGCAGCTTGCGCGAATCGGCCGTTGCCCAGGCGCAGCAATCGCTGCGCGCCTCGCAGCTCGAAGCGGAAAACCGCAATCTGCGCACGCTGCTCAATCTGAAACAGCACGCGGCGGTGCCCACGGTGGCGGCGGAAGTCCTCTACGAGGCTCGTGATCCTTATACGCAGCGCATCGTGATCGATCGCGGCTCCAAGGACGGCGTGCGCGCGGGCTACCCGGTCATCGATGACCGCGGCGTGGTCGGGCAGGTGACGCGCGTGTCGCTGTTCGAATCGCAAGTCACGCTGCTGACCGACAAGGACCAGGCGATTCCCGTAGAGGTCGTGCGCAACGGCCTGCGCAGCGTGGCGTTTGGCGGTGCCCGACCGGGTGCGTTGGATCTGCGCTTCATGGCGGCCTCGGCCGATCTGCAGCAGGGCGATCTGCTGGTAACGTCGGGGTTGGACGGTGTCTATCCGGCGGGCCTGCCGGTGGCCCGTATTTCGCAGATCGAGCGCAAGGCCGACACCGCGTTCTCGCGTGTCGTCTGCGAGCCGGTGGCCGGCATCCGCAGCAACCGGCACCTGCTGATCGTGAAGTACGAATCGGGCTTCCCACCGCCGACCGATCTGTCGCCCGCGCCGGTGCCCAAGGGCAAGAACGCCGCCCGCGACGCACGCGCAGAGAAGGACCGCGCTGCACGCGCCGCCGCCGAAGCCAATGTGCCGGGCCCCACGCCTGCCGCTGAAGAAAACACCCCGCCGCCGCGCCCGACCGACGCCGACGGCAATCCACTGGACACCGATTCAGCGCAAAAACGCTGAAGCGAGGCCATCGATCATGAACTCGCCCCAATACCTGCTGCGCCCAGTCAACCCGGGCTTCATCGCGTTCAGCTTCGTGCTGGCCTTCCTGTTCAACCTGATGCCATGGGGCCACATGCAGTGGATTCCCGATCTGGTGGCACTCGTGCTGGTGTTCTGGAACATCCACCAGCCGCGCCGCGTGGGCATGGTGGTGGCCTTCCTGCTGGGTCTGTTGATGGACGTGCACGAAGCGCGTCTGCTTGGCGAACACGCGATGGCCTATACGATGCTGTCGTATTTTGCGATCACGATTCACCGGCGCGTGCTGTGGTTCTCCGTGCTGTCGCAGGCGCTGCACGTGCTGCCGCTGCTGGTGCTGGCGCATGCCGTACCGATCGCTATCCGCCTGCTGATGGGCGCGCACCTGCCGGACTGGCAGGTCATCCTGCCGCCGCTGATCGAAGCCGCGCTGTGGCCGTTCGCAAACGCGTTCCTGCTGGCGCCGCAGCGTCGCCCGGAGAGCGTCGACGAAACTCGGCCCATCTAAGGCGGCCGACTTGATGCGCTCCGCTATTCGCCCTCACCTGGCATGACCGAAATCCGCAACGTCGAACAGGAGCTGTCGCGCTTCCGCCTGCGGCTGGCGGCGGCCGCCCTGTTCGTACTCGTCTGCTTCGGGCTGCTGCTTGCGCGCTTTTTCTGGCTGCAGCAGATCAAGCACGAGCAGTACTCGGCCAAAGCGGAAGACAACCGCATCTCGGTGGCGCCGATCGAGCCCAATCGCGGCATCATCATGGACCGCAACGGCGTTGTGCTGGCGCGCAACTATTCGGCGTACACGCTGGAGATCACGCCGTCCAAGCTGCAGGACACGCTCGACAACACGATCGACCAGCTTGCCCAGGTGGTCGATATCCAGCCGCGCGACCGCCGCCGCTTCAAGCGCCTGATGGAAGATGCGCGCAGCTTCGAAAGCCTGCCGATCCGCAGCCAACTGACGGACCAGGAAGTCGCGCGCTTCTCGGCGCAGCGCTTCCGCTTTCCGGGCGTGGACGTGCATGCGCGGCTGTTCCGCCAATACCCGCTGGGCGAATCGGCGTCGCACGTGATCGGCTACATCGGCCGGATCTCTGAACGCGATCTGGACCGCATCGACAACATGAGCGATGCCAACAGCCAGCCTAACGTGACGTACGACCCGCGCAAGGACTCCAACAATTACAGCGGCACGGAATACATCGGCAAGGTCGGCATTGAACAGAGCTACGAGACCGAGCTGCACGGCCTGACCGGCTACGAAGAGGTGGAAGTGAGCGCAGGCGGGCGGCCGATCCGTACGCTGTCGACCTCGCAGGCAACGCCGGGCAACAATCTGATCCTGTCGCTCGACATCAACCTGCAGCGGCTGGCCGAGCAACTCTTTGGCAACCGCCGCGGCGCGCTGGTGGCGATCGAGCCTGAGACGGGCGACATCCTGGCCTTCGTCTCCAAGCCGACGTTCGATCCGAACATGTTCGTTGAGGGCATCGACAGCACCTCTTGGAGCGAGCTGAACAATTCGCCCGACAAGCCGCTGCTGAACCGGCCGCTGCGCGGCACGTATCCCCCGGGTTCGACCTACAAGCCATTTATGGCGCTGGCTGCGCTGGAGCTGGGCAAGCGTACGCCGCAATGGGGCATGGCGGATCCGGGTTCATTCACGCTTGGCAACCACACCTTCCGCGACGATGCGCCGGGCGGGCACGGCTGGGTCGACATGTTCCGCTCGATCGTGGTGTCGTGCGACACGTATTACTACCGCCTCGCCAACGACATGGGCGTCAACGCCATCCACGATTTCATGAAGCCGCTGGGCTTCGGGCAGATCACGGGCATCGACATCGAGGGCGAACGCACCGGCATCCTCCCGTCCACCGACTGGAAGCGCAAAGCCTACAAGCGCCCCGAGCAGCAGAAGTGGTACGACGGTGAAACGATTTCGCTGGGTATTGGCCAGGGCTATAACAGCTTCACCATCCTGCAGTTGGCGCATGCGGTGTCGACGCTGGCCAACAACGGCGTGGTGATGAAGCCCCACTTGGTGAAGGCCGTGGAGGATTCGCTGTCCAAGGCGCGCAATCTGACGGTGCCGACCGAGAGCTACCGCATCCCGCTCAAGCAGGCCAACATCGACGTGATCAAGCGCGCCATGGTGGGTGTGAACCAGGCGGGTACGGCTGCCAAGGCGTTTGCCGGCGCGCAATATGTGTCCGCAGGCAAGACCGGCACGGCGCAGACCTTCTCGCTGGGCAAGAACGAGAAATACAGCCACCACGCAATTCCCGAATACAAGCGCGATCACGCACTGTTCGAAGCGTTTGCGCCGGCGGATCATCCGAAGATTGCGGTGGCGCTGATCGTCGAGAACGCCGGCTTCGGTGCCACCTCGGCCGCGCCAATCGCACGTGCGGTCATGGACTATTACCTGGCCGGCAAGTGGCCCACCGAACTGGCTGCCACCGCGCCGAAAGCTCAGCCGCAACCGCCGGTGGACACGCCGAGCGTGTTCTCGACCGGCAAGACGGCCACCATCGCCAGCGCAACGGCTACGCCGCAAGTGGCTGCAGAGGCGGCGTCCGGGGTGGCTGCCGCTTCCGGCGTAGGAACCTCCACCGCCAGTGCTGTGGCCGCCGCTTCTGCGCCGGCCGCATCGTCGGTGGCATCAGGGGCCACGCGCAGCACGCCGCCGCTGTCGCCTGACCTGGTGGTGCCGGCCCTGCGAGAGGCCGGCACCGGCGCCGAAGCCGTCGCCCCGGCCACGCTGGACGCCCAGGTGCTGCAAGCGTTGTCGCATGCACAACCGGCCCCCGAACTGCCACCGCGCGGACGTGGCAACGCTGCCGCGCCGGCTTCGGCTCCAGCCACCTCGCCCAAGGGTGCGAAGGATGCCAAGCCGGGTAACAAGCCGGCGCCGAAGCCCGCGCAGAAACCGGCCTCCAAGCCGGCCGCGCCCTGATATTCGCGCTTGAGGATCTCGCCATGGACAAACTGGACAAGCGCCGCATATTCAACATCATCAAGTCGCTCTTCACCGGCTTCGATGGCCCGCTGGCGCTGATCGTCTTCCTGCTGCTCGGCACGGGATTGGTCGCGCTGTATTCGGCCGCCATCGACATGCCTGGCCGGGTGGAAGACCAGGTCCGCAACATCCTGCTGTCGTTCGTGCTGATGTGGATCATCGCCAACTTGCCGCAGCAAACGCTAATGCGCTTTGCGGTGCCGCTCTACACCGTCGGCGTGGCGCTGTTGATCGGCGTGGCGGCGTTCGGGCTGATCCGTAAGGGCGCACGGCGGTGGCTCAATATCGGCGTGGTGGTACAGCCCTCGGAGATCATGAAGATCGCCATGCCGCTCATGCTGGCGTGGTACTTCCAGAAGCGCGAGGGCGTGATCCACTGGTATGACTATCTGGCGGCAGCGTTGCTGCTGCTGATTCCCGTGGGGTTGATCGCCAAGCAGCCGGACCTGGGCACTGCGCTTCTGGTGCTGGCAGCGGGTATCTACGTGATCTACTTTGCCGGCCTGTCTTGGCGGCTGATCGTGCCGGTGCTGGTGATTGCTGTCACGGCGATCACGCTGGTGGTGTCATTCGAGTCGCGCATCTGCGCCCCGGGCGTGAACTGGCCGATCCTGCACGACTACCAGCAACACCGCGTGTGTACGCTGCTCGACCCGACCACCGACCCGCTCGGCAAGGGCTTCCACACCATCCAGTCGATCATTGCCATCGGCTCAGGCGGCGTGACGGGCAAGGGATGGCTGAAGGGCACGCAAACCCACCTGGAGTTCATCCCCGAGAAGCACACCGACTTCATCTTCGCGGTGTATTCGGAGGAGTTTGGGTTGGTGGGCAATGGCGTGCTGCTGTTCCTGTATTTGCTGCTGATCTTGCGTGGGCTCTTTATTGCAGCCAACGCGGGGACGCTGTTCGGGCGCCTGCTCGCAGGGTCGATCACGCTGATCTTCTTCACTTACGCCTTCGTCAACATGGGCATGGTGAGCGGCATCCTGCCTGTGGTGGGCGTACCGCTGCCGCTCATCAGTTACGGGGGGACGGCGCTTGTCACGCTGGGCATGGGCATCGGCATCCTGATGAGCATCGCCCGACAGAAACGCTTCGTGCAGACCTGACAAAACGGCCGCCAGAACTTGGCGGCCGTTTCGTTTTCAGGCGGCGATGGCTTCTTCGCGCAGCAACCTTCGCAGCACCTTGCCCGTCGCGGTGGCGGGCAGCGCATCATGGAACTTCACGCGCCGCGGCACCTTGTACGGCGCCATGTTGTCGCGCGACCAGGCAATCAGCTCGGCTTCCGATAGGGTCACGCCGTTCATCGGCACCACGTGCGCGCAGACGACTTCGCCCTTTTCGGGATCGGGGATGGGCGTCACAGCGACCTGGCGGATGCCCGGGTGGCGCGACAGCAGCGCCTCGACCTCTTCCGGAAACACGCTGTAGCCCGACACCTTGATCATCTCCTTGATGCGGCCCTGCCATTGCAGGTAGCCGTCGGGCGAAACCTGGCCGATATCGCCGGTGCGCAGAAAGCCGTTGTGCAGGACGGCGCGCGTGGCCTCGTCGCGCTGCCAGTAGCCGCGGAACACGCCGGGGCTGCGGATGGTGATTTCGCCAGCCTGGCCGGGCGGCAGTTCAGCGCCGGTATGCGGGTCGACGAGGCGCACCTCAGTCTGCGGGACGATCTTGCCGTGCCAACCCCAGCGCGGGGCATCGGCGGGCGTGATGGCGTCGCAGGTGTGGGTTTCCGACAGGCCATAGGCGGCTTCGTAGATGCGGCACTGCGGGCCGGCAAAGGCACGCCACTGCTCGGCAATCGCTTCTGTCAGCGTGACGCCGAAGCTGGTGCACGGGTTGGCCACCAAGGATTCCATGCGGTACTGCGCCGCGTCCGGATGCGCCATGACCGCCAGGTTCATTGGCGTCATGCTGTACCAGCGTGTCACGCGGTAGCGGTCGATGGCCTGCAGCACGGCCAGGGGATCGAAGCGATAAAGCAGGATGGTCGTGGCACCGGAATACAGCATCACGTTCATGCCCATCAGCATGCCGGCGATATGAGACAGCGGCGCCACCGCCAGCATCACGTCCGAGGCATGGATGCCGCTGACCTGCACCGTAACGGCGGTCTTGTACAGCGCGTTGCGGTGCGTGAGCATGGCGCCCTTCGGCCGGCCGGTGGTGCCAGAGGTGTAGACCATCAGCGCAACGTCATCCAGGCTCACCTGAATGGCGGCCACGGCGTTGCGCTCGGCCACATCCACGGGCTCGGCCATCAACTGCATCAGGTCGAGCTGCGCAGCGCCCGGCTTGTTCTTGAGCGGCGGTGCAGACGAGGCATCGGCGGCAATCAACTCGGGCGGCACGGCCAGCGCCTTGCGGCACGCCGGCTGCGCGGGCTGCAGATCGGCATAGCGCGTGGTGATGACGGTCGTGACCGCCGTGCCGGGCCGGGCGGCCTCGACAATCGGCATCAGGTCGGCCGCCGCCACCAGAATCTTGGCGCCGCAATCGGCCAGTTGGTCGCGCAATTCGTGCTGGCGCGACAGCGGCCCGCAGGGCACGACGATGCCACCCAGCTTGGCCGTGGCCAGATGGGCCACGATGGCTTGCGGACAGTTGTGCAGAAACAGCGCAACACGATCGCCGCGTGTCACGCCCAGCCGCTGCAACTGCACCGCCAGCCGCGTCGAGGCCTGATCCAGCTCGCGCCAGCAGATCGTACGGCCGTACCACAGCAGGGCGATGCGCTCGGGCGTCTGCTGCGCATGATGGGCGCAATACCGGTGCAGCGGCATCTCGCCCGCCAGATAGTTGACCGGTTCGCGGTTCTGGATGGTCATGTGGTGTCTCCTCGGCCGCCGGCATCGCGGGGCGACACATCGGCCGTGATGGCTGCCCTCGTTGCGGGGCGCTCATGCGGGTCAGGGTTCGCGGCATCCATCGTTCGAGTATGGCGAAGCCATCTGGCCACCGCCGCACCGATTTGCGCAAGACCGCGTTCCACCCACGATTCGGGCCAAACATGACCTCGCGCAAGACGAATCTCACAAAAATCTACCGTTCGGTATAGAGTCTCGGCGCAAATCTGCTGTTGCGTCAATCGGTGAGAAGTCGGATACGCAGCCCTGGCAATGAAATATCGCAAACGTAGCTGGGGTGGCACTCTCACATGAGCGTGCGCTCACATTCAAGGATCGCCCCTAGGCAGTGAATTGCTTGTGCCAATATTAAACATTTGCTGTCACGACAGATTTGTTCTATTTTTGACAACAAATTATGTGAGAGGCTGGAATGGATCGTTTGCAGTCGATGCGGGTGTTTTCCAAGGTGGTGGAGCTTGGCAGCTTTGCCCGGGCGGCCCAGCATCTGTCGATGAGCAATGCCGTGGTCACGCGTTACGTGGCCGACTTGGAGGCGCATCTCGGCACGCGCCTGCTCAACCGCACCACGCGCAGCCTGTCGCTGACCGACGTGGGCGAGACCTACCTGCAGCGCTGTGCGCAGATCCTGCTCGACATTGACGAGGCGGAATCGCTGGCCACCTCCCGCAGCCAGGCGCTGGTCGGTGGCCTGCGCATCGTCGCCCCCGTCATGTTCGGGCTGCACGTGCTGCCGATGCTGCTCGCTCGCTTCCAGCAGCTTTATCCCGAGGTGACGTTTGACGTGGCGCTGTCCGACCGCCCGATCGACATCGTCGAGGATGGCCGCGACGTCGGCATCATGGTGTCGGAACTCGGCCTGGGCTCGCACCTGGTGGCGCGCCGCATGATTTCCGCCGAGATGGTCATGGCAGCCACCCCCGCCTATCTACGCCAGCATTCCACGCCGCAGCGCGCCGAAGATATTGCCGAGCATCGCGTCATTGCGATGTGGCACCCGCAACTGCGTCACGAGTGGGAGATGAGCACAGCCGACGGCCAGTCGATTTCAGTGCCGGTGCAGCCCTCGCTCGTCACCAGCAATGCCGAACTGATGCACCGGGCGGTGCTCGCCGACATGGGCATCGCGATTCTGTCGTCGTACATGGCCCGACCGGATCTGGAGTCCGGACGGCTCGTGCGCGTCCTGCCGCAATACAAGCTGCCGCACCGGTCGCTGTCGCTGGTGTACCCGAGCCGCAAGTTCCTGCCGACGAAGGTACGCACGTTCATCGATTACATGCTGGCCCAGGCGATGGAGGTCAAGCACAGCGAGGCGCGCGCCGGCCGTGGCCTGAGCGAAGCCGCATAAGCTACGCCCCATCACCAAAGCAAAACGGGAGGACAGTGTCCTCCCGTTTGCGTTGGTACCGGCGAAACCGCGTTCAGGTCTCGCTGGTGCTTTCCTCGTCAGCCTCGGTTTCAGAGGCTTTCTTGCGTGCCGGGGCCTTCTTGGCAGCCGTCTTGCTTGCGGTCTTGGCCGGCGCCTTCTTGGCGGCAGGCGTTTTAGCCGCAGCGGTCGTCTTCTTCGCCGCGGTCTTGGCGCCGGGCTTGCCCTTGCCTTCGCCGCGTGGCTCGAATTCGAAGCCGATCTTGCCGTCCGGCTGCTTGACCAGGAACGCCTTGAAGTTGCGGCCCGTGCGCGCCGACTTGAAACCGGTCAGCAGATCGGTCTTGCCCTCAGTCAGCAGCTTGCCCAACTGCTCGCGGCTGATCTCCTGCTGCAAGATGATCTTGCCGGTGGTGAAATCGCAGGTCTTGGGCTGCGCCACAGCGTTTTCGCAGACGTACTTCAGGCCGTGCTCGTAGACGCTCCCGTTGCACTTCGGGCAGTGGCCGACGCTTTCCTGTCCCGAGAAATCGACCGGCTCGCCATCGTCTTCGTCGTTCTGGCCGAAGTCGAACTCCATCTTCCAATGACCGTCTTCTTGCGCCAGCTTGAGGATGGCGGCAAACGGCCGGCCCATCTTGCTGCGGAAGCCCTGCAGCGGGCCGATGGTCTTGTTGGTCAGCAGCTCCTCCACCTCGTCCAGCTCGAACTGGCGGCCACCCGGAATCTTGCTGATCGAGAAGTCACAGTGGCTGCAGGCGAAGCGGCGGTAGTTTTCCTTGACCACGTGGCCGCATTGCGGGCACGGCGTGGAAAGCGTTGCGTAGTCGCCGGGGATGGTGTCGCTGTCGTATTCCTTGGCGCGCTTGACGATCTGCTGCGTCATCTGCGCGATCTCGCGCATGAATTCGTCGCGCTCCAGCTGACCACGCTCGATGAGGGAAAGCTTGTGCTCCCAGCCGCCGGTCAACTCGGCCTGCGTCAGTTCTTCCACACCAAGGCCACGCAGCAGCGTCATCAGCTGAAACGCCTTGGCGGTCGGGATCAGTTCGCGGCCTTCGCGCACGAGATACTTTTCCGTCAGCAACCCTTCGATGATGGCCGCGCGGGTGGCTGGCGTGCCCAGGCCCTTACCCGCCATGGCTTCGCGCAACGCATCGTCGTCGACGAGCTTGCCGGCGCCTTCCATGGCGGAGAGCAGCGTCGCTTCGTTATAACGTGCGGGCGGCTTGGTGGTCAGGCCTACCGGCTCGATCTTGTCCGTCTTGACCTTCTCGTCCTTGGCGACCGGCACGAGGTTGGCATCTTCGCCCTGCGCCTCGCGGCCGTACACGACCAGCCAGCCCGGGTTCACCAGCACCTTGCCTTCGGTCTTGAAGTGATGCCCGGCCACCTCGGTCACGCGCGTGGTGACCTGGTATTCAGCCGCTGGGAAGAACACCGCCAGGAAGCGGCGCACCACCAGGTCGTACAGCTTCTGCTCCGGCTCAGACAGATTCTTCGGCGCCTGCAGCGTCGGGATGATGGCGAAGTGATCGCTGATCTTGCTGTTGTCGAAGATTCGCTTGTTCGGCTTGACCCACTGATTGGCCAGGATCTTCTTGGCGTGCGTCAGATAGTTGGGTGAGCTTTCGCCCAGCATATCCAGCGTCTGCTTGACCGTGCCCAGGTAGTCTTCGGGCAGCGCGCGCGAATCGGTACGCGGGTAGGTCAGCACCTTGTGCTTTTCATACAGCGCCTGCGCCAGGCCCAGCGTGTTCTTCGCCGAGAAACCGAAGCGGCCGTTGGCCTCGCGCTGCAGGCTGGTCAGGTCGAACAGCGCAGGCGACATCTGCGTCGAAGGCTTCGATTCTTCCGTCACCGAGCCCGGCTTGTCGCGGCACGCGGCCACGATGCTCTTGGCCTCGGCCTCGCTCCACAGACGCGAATCGCGCTGCTCGGGGTCGAACTCGTTCTTCTTGAACTTCGGGTCGAACCAGCGGCCTTCGTACAGGCCGGCCGCGGCGATGAATTCAGCGCGCACTTCCCAGTAATCGCGCGGGACGAAGCGTTTGATCTTCTCTTCGCGCTCCACCACGATCGACAGCGTGGGCGTTTGCACGCGGCCCACGGTGGTCAGGAAGAAGCCGCCGCCCTTGCTGTTGAACGCGGTCATGGCGCGCGTGCCGTTGATACCGACCAGCCAGTCGGCCTCGGAACGGCAGCGGGCGGCATCGGCCAGCGGCATCATGTCTTCGTTGCTGCGCAGCTTGCCAAAGCCATCACGGATGGATTGCGGCGTCATCGACTGCAGCCACAGCCGCTTCACCGGCAGCTTGGTGTTCGCGTGTTGCGCGATCAGGCGGAAGATCAGTTCACCTTCGCGCCCCGCGTCACAGGCGTTGATCAGGCCGGTCACGTCCTTGCGCTTGATCAGCCGCGTCAGCACCTTTAGGCGCGATTCCGACTTGGCGATCGGGCGCAGGTCAAAGTGCGGCGGGATCACGGGCAGATGCGCGAAGCTCCATTTGCCGCGCTTGACTTCGTATTCATCGGGCGCAGCAATCTCGACCAGATGGCCGACCGCCGACGAGAGGACGTAGTCGTCGCTCTCAAAGTACTCGTCGTGCTTGGTGAAGCCACCCAGCGCGCGCGCGATATCAGCGGCGACCGACGGTTTTTCGGCAATGATGAGAGCCTTGGACATGTGAGCGGATCCTGGCGATCGCAAGTAATCGGGTAAAGAAGAAGTCGCTTTTCTATAGCGACCGTTCGCGTATTTTTTTTAGAGTCTTATGGCAACGCCTGCCGACTTCAAGTGCCGCGGGCGCTTGTCAGCGTGCCCGTCAGGGAGCCATTAACCAGCAGTCGGCCCCAAATTTGGCCGCCAATCATAAGCGCGGTTCCTTTTCAGGCGCAATAGAGTGGCGCATGCATCGCTTAGTGTTGTCAAGGCCAGCGATCACGCCGATTCCAGCAACCAGCCTCGCAAATCCGGGGCCGCTGGCACCACGGGAGCAACGCCCAGATCACGCGAAAGCAATCCCTCAACAACACGGGCGTGAGGCAGGACGGGGCCGAAAAACAACACATCGCTCCCACGCTGCACCAGCAAGGTCGGAAAGTTTTCAACGTCGTAATCGCCAAGCGCATCGGCGTGATCTTCCACATCCACCCAGACAAAGCAGCATTCCGGATGCCGCTCGGCGAGTTCAGTGAAGGTCTTGCGATAGCTGCGGCACGTGCCGCACCACTCAGCGCACAGGCACGCCACCAGCAGTTGCTCCGAGCGAATGCGCGCGTGCAACGTGGCGGCGTCGGTGTCAGGCGAGAGCAGTGGCATGAAAAAAGGCGCTAGGCGACCAGCGGAGTGACGAACGGGTCGCGCTTATTGTAGGCACGCTTTCACGGAAGCCGCAGGAAGCGCCCGCCGGGCTGACGCTCCACGCGGCCATCCAGCTCCAGCGCCAGAAGCTGTGCAGAGAGGGCAGCAGCAGCTTGGCCGGTGCGTTCACATAAGGTATCCAGGTCGACGGGATCAAAACCGAGCGCATCGAGCAACGCGGTTTCGGCAGCACTTGCCGCCGGACGCGCGGCAGGAACCGGCGCGTCAGCAGGCGCCTCGACAGGGGCCGCGCGCGTCGCACGCTTAGCCGGCGCGGCAGCACGCCCCCAGCCGAGTTCATCCAGGATATCGGCAGCGGTTTCCACCAGCTTGGCGCCTTGCTTGATCAGCAGATGGCAACCCTTGGCCAGTGGCGAATGGATCGACCCGGGAATCGCAAACACATCGCGCCCCTGCTCGGCCGCCAGACGCGCGGTGATGAGGGAGCCGGACTGCGCCGCCGCTTCCACCACCAGCAGCCCACGCGCCAAACCCGAGATCAAGCGATTGCGGCGTGGGAAATTCTCGGCGCGCGCGCCCATCCCCAACGGGTATTCGGAGATGATCACGCCAGCCTCGGCAATGCGATGCGCCAGCGCCCGATTGCGTGCTGGATAAACAATATCGAGCCCGGTACCCACGACTGCGATGGTGCTCCCCGGGCCTGCAAGCGCGCCTTCATGCGCCGCCGCATCGATGCCGAGCGCAAGGCCCGACACGATCGTCACGCTCGCCGCCGACAGCGCCTGGGAAAACGCCCGGGCGTTGTCGATGCCGGCGGCCGTGGCGCTGCGCGCGCCCACCACGCCCACCGCTGCAGCGCGCAGCAGGGAGGCGTCGCCCTTGGTGTACAGCAGGGTCGGCGGGTCCGGCAGTTCGAGCAGGCGGGGCGGGTAGCCGCGATCGGCCAGCGTGAAGATGGCGTTGCCCGGCTCGTTCACCCAGGCGACGGTGCGCTCGATCAGCGCCGCAAGCGTGTCGTCGGGCTCGGCAAGCAACGCGCGCGCTTGCCGCTCGGGCAACACCTTGGCAAGCGCGGCATACGGCTGGGCGAAGATGTCTTGCGGCAACCCGAAGGCCGCCAGCAACTGCCGCGCGGCAACGGGACCAACGCCGGGGGTTTCAGTCAGACGCAGCCACGCGGCCAGTTCAGCCGGATCGCGTGTACAGGAGGGGGAAGCGGTGGAATCGGCCGCGGCGGGCGCCGCGACCTGAGATGCGTCGGTCAAATCAAGGACTGCGTTAGCGCGTAGTTCAAGGTTGCGGCGACATCGGGTTGCTGACGCTGTCGCCCACTTCCACGGCGTTCGATGCGTCCGTCACCAGCGCATAGGCTACGTGCGGGAACACACGGAACACGAAGGCCAGGCCGTAGCGCTCAGCGGGCAGTTGCACGGCCTCATTGCCGGCCGTCGCGTCTTTCACGACGGCGCCAGCGCGCGCCAGCGAGAGCACGTGGCCCGGCTCGAGCCCCTGCTGGCTGCCGATGTTCAGCACGACCACCTGGTCGGTACCGCCGAAGCGCACGCCGCCGGTGACCTTGGCGACCGCGCCGTGCACATCGCCTTCCGGCGCATGCGGCACATAGCGCACCGGCACGCGCGGGGGCAGTGGCATCAGTTGCGAGCCGACGCCCATCTCTTCCTTGGACGACAGCACTTCCACCTTGGTCACTGCCTGCGGCCCGGTCGCTGCGCGCACCACGCGCAGCGTGCCGAGGAAGTCGGCTTCGTAACCGAGCACGTTGCCGGTCACCGGATCCTTGAGCGGCCGGACCGGGCGATACGCCTGCCATTCGGTGCCGGCCTGGCCGCCGTCACCTGCAGGCAGACCGCGGGCATAGGCGGTTTCGCCCTTGCCCAGATAAACCCGGCCCTCGGGCAGCGAGAAGATGCGCGCCGGCGTGGCCAGCGTGTCTTCATCCACCACGATCGGCTGGGTCAGGAAAGGCTCGATAGCGGCGGAAGGAATGCTCGAGATGGCATCACCATCCTGCCCCGACACGCGGGTATGCGGCGACAGGCGGACCGTGCTGCCATCCGCCGATGCCGGCGAACTCGACAACCAGGCTCGGCCATTGGCGTGATGCAGATACAGGATCTGGCCCGGATAGATCAGATGCGGGTTGCGGATTTGCTCACGGTTCATACCCCAGAGTTCGGGCCAGCGGTAGGGCCGCTTGAGGTACTTGCCCGAGATTGCCCAGAGCGTGTCGCCACGGCGCACGGTGTACTGCGCGGGCGCGGTGGCGGACAGTTCGGATTCGGGGATGCCCGCTTGGGCAGCCGTCGCGGCCTGCGCCTGTTGCGCCGGCGTCACAGTGCGCTCGGCGGCGTGGGCGGCGCCCATGCAGAAAAGCGCTGCCGCGGCAACCGCCGACAGGGCGCAAACGTAAGGCTGGCGCGCTTTCGTGGCGGTTTGCATGGCGGGCTGAGAGTGCATCGGTGTGTTACGATGGCGCATTATTCTATGAAGAATCGGCGAGTGGTCCGCGTGCCTGTTCGACGCCTCACCGCCGCAGCTGTACGCAGTTCTGCGTCGCAGCAAGAGGGGTATGGCATCCAACATTCGTCAGGCTTTTTCCTAAGCCATGTGGCGGATAGCGCCCCCGATTCTGCATGACATTCCAAGCGATCGCAATTGAAGGCAACCCCTCGTTAGCGTGGCCTTCTGCAACCGTTGTTGCCAAGCATCATGGCCCTACTGAATATCCTGCAATACCCTGATCCGCGGCTGCACAAAGTCGCCAAACCGGTTGCCGTTGTAGATGACCGCATCCGCAAACTGGTGGCCGACATGGCCGAGACCATGTACGAGGCGCCCGGCGTTGGTCTGGCCGCCACGCAGGTCGACGTGCATGAGCGCGTGATCACCATCGACGTGTCGGAGTCGCGCGACGAGCTTCGCGTGTTCATCAACCCGGAAATCATCTGGACAAGTGACGAGCACAAGGTCTGGGACGAAGGCTGCCTGTCGGTGCCTGATATCTATGACAAGGTCGACCGCCCGGCCCGCGTGCGCGTGCGTGCACTGAACGAAAAGGGTGAAACCTTCGAGCTGGAGGCCGACGATCTGCTGGCCGTGTGCATCCAGCACGAGATGGATCACCTGATGGGCAAGGTCTTCGTCGAATACCTCTCGCCGCTCAAGCAGACGCGCATCCGCTCCAAGCTCAAGAAGCACCAACGCGACGCGGTACCGCAGCGTTGAATGCGTTCCCATGCCTGCCGACGTCGGCGCGCACCCTCGCTCCATCCCGCTGATGCCGATCGCTCCCGCTGACGCAGGCCCGAACACCAGCGCGCGCCGCCTGTCGGCACTGCTGGTGCGGCATTGGCGCGCCGTCGTCGTGCTGATGCTGTGCGCGTATTTTGTTGCGGGCACGTTCTGGCGCGCGCCCTGGAAGGCCGACGAGCCGTATTCCTTCGGCATCGTCATCAACATCATCGAGCGCGGCGACTGGGTCGTTCCCAACGTCGCCTTCGAGCCGTTCGTCGAAAAACCCCCGCTGATGTACTGGACGGGCGCGCTGGCCGCGCTGGCGCTGCCCGACATGCCGCCGCACGAAGCCGTGCGCGTGGCGGTGCTGTTCTGGATGGCGCTGACGTGCTGGGCAGTCTGGCGAACGGCACGGCTGCTCCGCAGCGAAGCGCGCGACTGGCGCTTGCGCGTCGGCGCAGACCTCGCTCGCGGACGCCCCGGGCTGACGCTGGCTGCACGCCGGGAAGCCGGGCTCGACGCTGGCGGCGCTGCGCTGCGCGACTATGCGCTGGGCGCGCTGCTGCTGTTTGCCGGCTGCATCGGACTGGCTGAGCACGTCCACAAGTTCATTGCCGATGTCCCGCAGCTGGCTGGCACCGCGATAGCGCTGTATGGCCTCGTGCGGTTCGTCAAAGAGAGCGAAGCCGGGGGCGCAAAGGGCGTCGACGTGCTGCGTCCGGCATTGTGGTTCGGCACGGGCATCGGTGTCGCGTTCCTGGGCAAGGGCGTACTCGTGCCAGGACTGTTCGCGATCACCCTGCTGGCGGCGATCGCACTGCTGCCGGATTTCCGCAACCGCCAGGCATGGCGCTTCTATGGACTCTCGCTGCTGGTGGCGTTGCCGTGGCTAGTGATCTGGCCGGCCATCTTCTGGCGCGAATCGCCGGACCTGTTCATCGAGTGGTTCTGGGTCAACAACCTCGGCCGCTTCTTCGGCTTCTCGCATCTGGGTGGCGAGAAAGGGTCGCTAGCGACGACCATCCGATCGATCTTCCTGACCGGCACGCCCGCGGTGTGGCCCGCGGTAGCAGTGTTGGGCGTGTCGCTGTACAAGCTCGTGCGACAACGCGGGCACGGCGCGCGCACGGCGTGGCTACTCCCGTACCAGGGGCACCTCGTCGTTGCGTTGTTCGTGCTGGCCACGATTGCTGTGGTGCTGCGCTCGGCCGTGCTGCGCGATGTGTACCTGATGCCGCTGCAACCCGCGTTGGCTTTGTTAGGTGCGCCGATGCTGCTCTTGATTGCGCCCGCGTGGCGCGCGCGTGCATGGGGCGCGGCGGTGGCGGTGTTTGGCGCGCTGGGCTTGGTGGTCTGGGCCGTGTGGGGCGCGCTCGTGACCAGCGGCGGGCAGTTGCTGCCGGGCTGGCTGGCCAAGATGTTGGGCCGCGTGCTGCCGCTGCCATATGACATGCTGATCCATCCGGTCGCCGTATTGGCGGCCGGCGGCATCACAGCGCTGTGGGCTGCCTGCGTGTGGCTGCGGCCAGCGCGCTCCGGCGTGGTCGCATGGGCGGCAGGCCTGGGCATGGTGTGGGGCCTGCTCGGCACCCTGCTGATGCCTTGGGTGGATGACGCCCGCAGCTACCGCCCGCTGTTCCAGGCGATCAAGCCGGTGCTCGAATCTGCGCAGATCTGCGTGGCCACGCGCGGCATGGGCGAAAGCGAACGCGCACTGATGCACTACGAAACTGGCGTGCGCCCCGTCAAATGGCTGCTAGGTCACAGCGGTGCCGGCGACGATCACCACCCGAACCCGACCGCGCGCACGTGCGACCTGATCCTGGTGCTCGAAAAACGCCCGGAACATGCCCGACGCCGCCCCCACGGCAACAACTGGGAAATGGTGTGGCGCGGCAGCCGCCCCGGCGACACCAACGAAACCTTCTCGCTGTTCCAGCGGCGCAGCAATGGCGTGTCCGAGGCGCTGCCGTCGCCCGAGCCCATCGTGCCGCTAACCGACACCCCGCATCGCGGCCGTCGCTAAGCCCAATGCGCTACGCTGTCGTGTAGCGCGCCTCCCCTCGTTTTCGGTTCTCCATCCATGACGTCCACCCTTCGCGTAGCGTTTGCCGGCACGCCTGAATTTGCGCAGATTGCCCTGGCGGCGATCCATCAGGCCGGCTTCCCCGTCGTTGCCGTACTGAGCCAGCCGGATCGCCCGGCCGGGCGCGGCATGCAATTGCAGGCGAGTCCCGTCAAGCAATACGCCGTGACGCATGGGTTCGCACCGATCCTCCAGCCGCCGTCGCTGCGTCGCACGGGCAAGTATCCACAGGAAGCCGCCGAAGCCATCGACGCCCTGGCTGCCCAGCGTCCTGACGTGATGGTCGTTGCCGCTTACGGCCTGATCCTGCCACAGGAAGTGCTCGATCTGCCGCGCTTTGGCTGCATCAACATCCACGCGTCGCTGCTGCCGCGCTGGCGTGGTGCCGCGCCCATCCACCGTGCGATCGAAGCGGGCGACGCCGAATCGGGCATCACGCTCATGCAGATGGATGCGGGCCTGGACACGGGCGACATGATCGCCATGGAACGCGTGCCCATCGGCCTGACCGACACGACCGCCACGCTGCACGACACGCTGGCCGCGCTCGGCGGGCGCATGGTGGTGGAGGCGCTCGCCAAGCTGGCGCAAGACGGCAAGCTGGACGCCACGCCGCAGCCCGCCGAAGGCATTACCTACGCGGAAAAAATCGCCAAGGAAGAAGCCACGCTGGACTGGTCGCTCCAAGCCGCCGCGCTGCTGCGCCAGGTGCATGCGTTCAATCCGTTTCCCGGTGCATCTGCCGCGCTGGATGGCGTGACGATCAAGTTCTGGCAAGCGCAAGCGTTGGCCGACCGTCCGGCGGATGCAGAACCCGGCACCGTCCTGGCCGCCAACGCGGAGGGCGTCACCATCGCCTGCGGCGCCGGCGCGCTACGCGTGACCCAGTTGCAGAAGCCAGGCGGCAAACGCCTGCCCGCACGCGAATTCCTGCAAGGCCTGGCAATCCAGCCCGGCCAGCGCTTCGCGTCGCGCGACTAATCGCCCCATCTATATATAGAGAGAAGAGGATTTCGCCATGACCGCGCTGGGCATTGTCAATCTGCCGCTCTTCATGCTGGCGGTGTTTCTGCTGAATGTGACCCCTGGGCCCGACACGGCCTACATCGTCGGGCGCAGCGTTTCGCAAGGACGGGCGGCGGGGCTGCTGTCGGCGCTGGGCGTATCGGCGGGCTGCTGCGTGCATGTGCTGGCAGTCGCGTTCGGGCTGACGGCACTGCTGGCGGCGTCCACCGTGGCCTTCACGGTCATCAAGGTGGTGGGCGCGGCGTATCTGATCTACCTGGGTGGCCGCATGCTGCTGGCGCCGCCCGAACGCGAGGACGCCCCGGTCGAAGAAGCGGAAACGTCCACCGCCAAGCGCCCGCGTCCGCTCAAGTCGCTCTTCATGCAGGGTTTTCTCACCAATGTGCTGAATCCGAAGGTCGTGCTGTTCTTCCTGTCGTTCTTCCCGCAATTTGTCGATCCGCACGCCAGCCACAAGGCGCTGGCGTTCCTGACGTTGGGCGCGGTGTTCATTGTCATGTCGACGATCTGGAATAGCCTCGTGGCGTGGGTGGCCGCCAGCGTCACGCGCCGCGTGGCAGGCAAGCCGGGCATCAAGCGCTGGCTCGATCGCGTGGTCGGCACGGCATTCATTGGGCTTGGTGCGCGACTGGCGTTCACCACCCGTTGATGAGTCAAGCGACATCTGCGGCGAAATATCGCGCAAGTCCCGCGCAAACCCTTGAATTTTCAGCGATTATCGCGATCTAACGAACTCGTCGAACCCTAGACCCACAGGAGCCACGCCCCCATGTTCAACTGGATCAAGACCTTCATGTTGATGGCAGCGATTACCGCGCTGTTCATCGTCATCGGCGGCATGATCGGCGGACGCAGCGGGATGATGCTGGCGCTGCTGTTCGCGCTGGGCATGAATTTCTTCTCGTACTGGTTCTCCGACAAGATGGTCCTGCGCATGTACAACGCGCAGGAAGTCAACGAAACCAGCGCGCCGCAGTTCTACCGGATGGTGCAGGAGCTTGCCGGCCGCGCTGGCCTGCCCATGCCGCGCGTCTATTTCATCGACGAGGCCCAGCCCAACGCCTTCGCCACCGGCCGCAACCCGGAGCACGCCGCCGTGGCCGCGACCACAGGCATCCTCAATATCTTGTCGGAACGCGAGCTGCGCGGCGTGATGGCGCACGAGCTAGCGCACGTGCAGCACCGCGACATCCTGATCTCGACCATCTCGGCCACGATGGCCGGTGCGATCTCGGCGCTGGCCAACTTTGCCGTGTTCTTCGGCGGCCGCGACAGCGAAGGCCGTCCCGCCAACCCGATCGCCGGGATTGCGGTGGCGATCCTCGCGCCGCTGGCGGCAGCGATGATCCAGATGGCGATTTCCCGCGCGCGTGAGTTCGAAGCCGACCGTGGGGGCGCGACCATCAGCGGCGACCCGCAGGCATTGGCTTCGGCGCTGGACAAGATCCACCGCTATGCCGCCGGCATTCCGTTTGCCGCTGCTGAAGCCCACCCCGCCACCGCGCAGATGATGATCATGAACCCCCTGCACGGCGGCGGCTTGGCCAACCTGTTCAGCACGCACCCTGCCACGGAAGAGCGCATTGCGCGCCTGATGCAGATGGCGCAGACGGGGCAATATCCGGCGTAAAAGCGGCAGCCCGACGGGGCGCTTCCTTTATACTTCCGCAGTCCGCACGAGCCCGCCCATCGCGGGCTCGTTGCATTTTGTCCGCCTGATTTCCTGCCGCCCAATGCGCCTGCCGCCCGATTCCCTCGCCCACGCCTTGTCGCTTGCCGCCGCCGCCCTGGGCAAGCTGCGGCAGGGCACGGCATTGCCGCAGGCCATCGATGCCGTCTGCCAGGGCCAGCCCGCCCCGGTGCGGGGTGCCGTCCAGGATCTCGCCTACCGCGCTACGCGCTGGCTCGGCAGCACCGACTGGCTGATCCGCACGCTGATCCCGCGCCCGCCCGCCGAAGGCGCCGCCAATCTGCTGCGCGTAGCGCTTGCCCAATTGCTGGACGATCCTCAGCCGTATGCACCGTTTACGGTGGTCGACCAGACCGTGACGGCGGCCTCGGCTGATCCGAAGCTTTCGCACGGCAAGGGCATGGTCAACGGCGTGCTACGCCGCTTCCTGCGTGAGCAAGATGCGCTGGTCGCGGATATGCAGGCGGATCCGTCGGCCGCCACGAACTACCCAACGTGGTGGATCGACGCCGTACGCAGCGCGTATCCCGACGCGTGGCAAGGCATCCTGGCCGCAGGCAACCGCCGCCCGCCAATGGTGCTGCGCGTAAACCCACGCCGGATTGCCGTCGACGCGTATCTCGCACGCCTGGCGGAAGCCGGCATCGACGCCGAGCGCATCGGCGAGCAAGCCGTTCGCCTTGCGCGCGCCGTCCCCGTTGCCGAATTGCCGGGTTTTGCAGATGGCGATGTCTCGGTGCAGGACGCCGGGGCGCAACTGGCGGCAACGCTGCTCGACGCAGCGCCCGGCCAGCGCGTGCTCGATGCGTGCGCCGCACCTGGGGGCAAGACCGGCCATCTGCTTGAACTGGCTGACCGCCTGGACGTGACGGCGCTCGAGTCGGATGCCGCGCGCGCCGTGCGCATTAGCGAGAACCTTGCGCGCTTGCACCAGACCGCCACCATTTGCGTCGGCGATGCGGCCAAACCGGCCACCTGGTGGGACGGCCGGCCGTTCGACCGCATCCTGGCCGATGTGCCGTGCTCGGCCGCCGGCATCGTGCGGCGCCATCCGGACATCCGGTGGCTGCGCCGCCCAGCCGACCTCAAGGCCCTGGCGGGGCTGCAACGTGACATCGTGCGCGCCCTCTGGGCATGCCTGAAGCCCGGTGGCAAGCTGGTTTATGTCACCTGTTCGATTTTTCCGACGGAAGGCGAGGACCAGGCCCGATGGTTTGAACGCCATCTGGAAGATGCGATACGATTGCACGCGCCCGGCCAGTTGCTGCCAGTCTCGCCCGATGCGGCGCAGGCCAGCGGGTTCGCCCCCGGCGCGTCGCCCTTGCCGCTCGATCACGACGGCTTCTTTTACGCGGTTTTCCAGAAACGGCCCTGATGCACCGACCGTTGTGACTGTCATCCTTCGCCCATCGATCCGGTCGCTGCAATCCCGGTTCCTGCAGATTCTGCAACGGCTGGTCGCGCTGGTCGCATTGGGCATGCTGCTCCTATGGTGCCCGGTCACGGCATCCGCACAATCCATCGAAATCAACCGGGCCCAGCTCGAATACGCCGACGGCGGCTGGAACCTCTCCGCCGATTTCGATTTCGATCTGCCCAGCAACCTCGAAGACGCGGTGAACAAGGGCATCGCGCTCTATTTCCTCGTCGAATTCGAGCTGATCCGCCCGCGCTGGTATTGGTTCGATGACCACGCCATCAGCGCCACGCGCGTGGTGCGGCTCTCGTACCACCCGCTCACGCGCCAGTATCGCGTGTCGACCGGCGGCCTGCAGGTTCCGTTCTCACGGCTGAAAGACGCCGTCGACTTCATGCAGCATGTACGCGGCTGGCGCGTGTTCGAACAGCGCGCCGTCAAGGCCGGCGAAACCGTGCAGGCGGAAGTGCGCATGCGCCTCGACGTAACGCAGTTGCCCAAGCCGTTCCAGATCAACGCAGTCAACACGCGCGACTGGAATCTCAGCTCCGAATGGAAGCGCTTCAACCTGCTGGTGCCGAATGAGCCGCCGCCAGCCCCGGCGCCCGCGCCTGCTGCGCCACCGGCCAGCGCACCAGCATCGTCCCCGCCGGCTTCCGGTTCGTCTGGCCTGTCGCCCAATCCGGGCTGGGGCATGAGCGCTGGCCCGTCCAGCGCAGGCCCGCTGCTGGCGCCCGCCAAATGATCTTCGATCGCAGCTACAAGCGGCTGCTCTATCAGGTGGTGGCAGGCACCATCGTCTTTCTGGCGATCGTGCTGGTGGGCCTGCTGGCTGCCGCATCGGCCAACACCGAGTTCTTTGACCGGTATTTCACGCTGCTCTACAAGGTCAACCTCGTCATCGGGGTGCTGCTGGTGGTCATCATCGGCGGGCTGATGCTGGCGCTGGCGCTGCGCGCGCGGCGCGGCAAGTTCGGCACGCGGCTGATGACCAAGCTGGCGGTGTTCTTCGGCGTGGTGGGCGTTCTGCCGGGGGTGCTGATCTATCTGGTGTCGCTGCAGTTCGTGTCGCGCAGTATCGAGTCATGGTTCGACGTGAAGGTAGAATCGGCGCTCGAGGCAGGTCTGAACCTCGGCCGCTCGACCATGGACACGGCGCTGGCCGACCTGCAGAACAAGGGCCGCCTGATCGCCGAGCAAGTGGGCGATGGGTCCGCCTCGGCCACGGCCATCACGCTCAATCGATTGCGCGAGCAGTTCGGCGTACAGGAGGCGACGATCTTCACGGCCAGCGGCCGCGTAATTGCCACCGCGTCAAACACCTACGACACGCTCGTCCCAAACCTGCCCGACCAGGCTGTGCTCGAGCAGGCCCGCGCACCGGGCGGCTACGCCAGCCTGGAAGGCGGCAGCGATACCGAAACCGATAGCGCCTCCGCGCCGGCCGCCTCCGCACCCACGCCGCGCAACAACGGCCGCCGCAACGATTTGTACCAGTTGCATGTGGTGGTGGCGCTGGGCACGTCTTCCCGTGACGAGCCGAGCATCGGACTGAACACGCCGGCACGCAAATGGGCCGGCACCGGTTTGCTGGCAGATCGCCGGCCGGAAGATGGCAGCAGCACCTCGCGCGGCTTCGGCCTGATCGGCGAAAGCGGCCGCGATGAACGCTTCCTGCAGCTCGTACAACCGGTGCCGCAGGCGCTCGCCCGCAATGCCGACGCTGTCCAGCGCGCCTACCAGGAATACCAGGAGAAAGCGCTCGGCCGCACGGGTCTGCGCAAGATGTACATCGGCACGCTCACGCTCACGCTGTTCCTGGCGGTGTTTATCGCGGTGATGCTCGCCCTGCTGCTCGGCGCACAGCTGGCACGGCCGCTGCTAATGCTGCTCCAGGGCACGCGCGAAGTGGCCGAAGGCGATCTCTCGCCCAAGCGGGAACTGCATACGCGTGACGAACTCGGTGTGCTCACCCAGCAGTTCAACCAGATGACGCGCCAGCTCGCCGACGCGCGCCGCGCCGTTGAGCAGAATCGGGCGGCACTCGAGCAATCGAAAGCCTATCTTGAGAGCGTGCTGACCAACCTGACCGCGGGCGTCTTCGTGTTCGACCATCGCTTCGTACTGCTGACTGCCAACCCGGGTGCCGAGCGCATCTTCAAACAGCCCTTCGGCGCGTGGGTCGGCCAGGCGCTGACCAGCATCACGCCGGTGGCAGCCTTCGCGCCAGTGGTCGAACAGGCCTTCGCTGAACAAGACGCAAGTACAGCCGCCGGCGGCGCAGTGGCCCACTGGCAGAAGCAGGTCGAAATTCCGCTCGAAGACGAAGACGAACCCCTCACGCTGCTGGTGCGCGGCACGCGCCTGCCCGGCCCGTCGGTGGGCGCGCACGGCACCGAGCGCGGCTATGTGGTCGTGTTCGACGATATTTCCGACGTGATCTCCGCGCAGCGCTCGGTGGCGTGGGGCGAGGTTGCGCGGCGCCTCGCGCACGAGATCAAGAATCCGCTCACGCCCATCCAGCTCTCGGCCGAGCGCCTGGAGATGAAGCTTTCACCCAAGCTGTCGGACGCCGACGCCGAGGTGTTGCGACGCGGCGCCACCACCATCGTCAACCAAGTGTCGGCGATGAAGCGCATGGTCGATGACTTCCGCGACTACGCCCGCACGCCGCCGGCCATGCTGCAGGAGCTGGACCTCAACGCGCTTGCCGCGGAAGTGCTGCACCTGTACGGCATCGATCACCCTGACCGCCGCGATCACCCCGTCATCGAGGCCAAGCTGGGCGCCAATCTGCCGCTCATCAAGGGTGACCCGACGCAACTGCGCCAGGTCATCCACAACCTGCTGCAGAATGCGCAGGACGCCGTAGCGGAGAATGAAGCGGCAGGGCGACCCGCTCCGCATGTCATGTTGCAAACTGACACGGTAGAATACGACGACGCCTCGGGCGCGCGGCGGCAGGCCGTGCGGCTTGCGATCGCGGACAACGGCGGCGGGTTCTCTTCCCGCATCCTCAACCGCGCCTTCGAGCCGTACGTCACGACCAAAGCCAAGGGCACAGGATTGGGCTTGGCCATGGTGAAGAAAATCATGGACGAGCATGGGGCGCGTATCGAATTGCGCAACCGCCAATCCAACACAACATCGGGCACATCGGGTACCGACACCGTCGGCGCCCAGGTTTCCATACTGTTCGTAAAACTCGCGTAGCGCGGACGGCAATCCCGCCGCACATAGAGGAAAAGCATGGCCACCATCCTCGTTGTCGACGACGAAATGGGTATCCGGGAGTTGCTCTCCGAAATCCTCGGAGACGAAGGGCACGTTGTTGAAGTCGCCGAGAACGCGCAGCGCGCGCGCGAATACCGCGCGAACGCAACGCCCGACCTCGTCCTGCTCGATATCTGGATGCCGGATACCGACGGCGTAACGCTGCTCAAGGAATGGGCATCGCAAGGTCTGCTGACCATGCCCGTCATCATGATGTCGGGCCACGCCACCATCGACACCGCCGTTGAGGCGACCAAGATCGGCGCGCTGAATTTCCTGGAGAAGCCCATCGCACTGCAGAAGCTGCTGACGGCGGTGGAGCAGGGCTTGTCGCGCAGCAAGGAAAGGCCGCGCTCGGCAACGCCGGCTGCCACACCGGCGGCAGGCCTCGCAGGTGCCATGCCCAACGCCGCAGCAGCAGGTACGCCTGCCGCGCTCGATCGCACCGATATCAATGGCGTACCGACCCGCGCAGCCGAAGGTGGCGGCATGCAGTTCTCGTTCGACATGCCGCTGCGCGAAGCGCGCGATCTCTTTGAACGCGCCTACTTTGAATACCACCTGCAGCGCGAAGGCGGCAGCATGACGCGCGTGGCAGAAAAGACCGGCCTGGAGCGGACCCACCTGTACCGCAAGCTCAAGCAACTGGGCGTCGAACTCTCGCGCAACAAGGGCGAACCGGCCGCGTAATCATCAAAGTGCTCAGAGATGCTTGACGGCAAGGCCCAACCCCTGTCATACTTGCCTTTCTTTGCTTGGCCCGGTAGCTCAGTTGGTAGAGCAGCGGATTGAAAATCCGCGTGTCGGTGGTTCGATTCCGCCCCAGGCCACCAAAATTCCTCGCTCTTCAAGATCAATCGATTTTGCAGGGCAACAAAAAAGACCTCCTCGCGAGGTCTTTTTTCATTTCTGCGGCGCCAATCGCCCGCACCCGCAATCTCCCGATTTGCCGCGCCAGCCTACGATCTGCGGCGCAGTGTCGCACTCACAAAAAATGTACCCAAGCCTCTTGACGCAGCGCAGCTCAGGGTATACCTAGCGACGCAAACTGCGCCAAACTGTCGCAGGTCTCGGTATAGTGACTCAACGCTATCAAACGGCAAGCACAAGGAGATTCTCCATGGCACTCGTTGGCACCGGTCACCACCACTTCCATTTCCACGCTTTCGACGGCATCAGCCGCAAGACGCGGTTGACGTGGTTGCGCAATGCCGCAGCGCTGACGTGCTTGATGGCCCTCGTCGCGGCCATGTGGGTTGGCGGCAATTTGTCGGCGTTGATGCATACGCCGCTCATGAGCGGGGTTTCGTCGCTGGGCGCGGTGATGATTCTGGCCTGCACGTGCATGGCGCTGAGCCTGCTTGGCCTCATCGGCGCCGGCTTCTTCCAGTTCCGCATGGAACAGCTCGACGCCCCGGCAACCTGAAACGCGCGCATCACGCATAGCTAACGGAGGCTTCGGCCTCCGTTTTTGTTTGCCCATTGCGGCCGCACGCTTGAGGTGCGGCCGTTTTGTTTTCGTGCGCGGCCCCAGGGTGAATCCGATATTGACTCAACTGTTTCAGTTACGTAGTTTACGAAACAGTTGAATCAAAACGGTCACCTCATGACGTTCGATGGGCTCATGCAAACGCTGCGCGACCGCGCCAGCGATCTCTCTCCGCAACTGCAGCGTGCTGCCATGTTGCTTGAGACGCACCAGCACGACATCGCCCTGCTTTCGATGCGGGACTTGGCGCGCCGCTGCGACCTCCCACCTGCCACGTTCTCGCGCTTGGCGCGCGCGCTGGGCTTTGATGACTTTGCCGCGCTGCGTGATATCTGCGTGGCCCACCTGCGCCAGCAGGCCGACGGCTTTGCCGGCCGCGCCACTGCACTGCAGGGCGACGATGGGGCAGGCGCATCAGAGGCTGAGCGCATCGGTATGGCCATCGGTGCGCATGTGCAGGCGGCATTTTCGCCAGTCAACCTGGTGGCGCTGGATACCGTGGCCGCCGCGCTCTGCAAGGCGCGCCGGGTCTATCTGCTGGGCGCACGCAGTTGCCTGGCGCTGACACATGCGTTCGGTTATGCCGCCCAGCTTTTCGACGACAAGGTCACGCTGTGTGTCGGCAGCGGCAACACGCTGGCCGACCCGCTGCGCTTTTGCGGCGAGGGCGACATCGTCGTGGCCGTCACCTTTGATCCGTACACGCGCGAGGTCATCGAGGCGATGCAATACGCGCATGCGCGCGGGGCGCGCCTCGTGTATGTGACCGACAGCGCCATCGCCCCCGGCGCCGAGCTGGCGTGGCAACAGCTCGTCGCGCCCGTCACCATCCCGTCGTTCTTCCATTCGTTGGCCGCGCCCATGGCGCTGCTCGATGCGCTGCTGATGACGTGGTTCCGCCACGCCGGCCCAATCGCGCTCGCGCACCTCGCCGACAGCGACGCCCAGCTCAAGCAACAAGCCGCCTACGTACGCAGCGCCCGCCGCAGTGAAGCGGCTGTCGCTGTGCCGCCCACCCCACGTTGACCTCCCGACCGCTCATGACACCGTCTACCACCTCCGTCTTCCACCGCGACCCGCGCAAGACGCTGCCCACCGCTGTCGGCGGCGAGGGCATGACCCTCATCGACTCCGACGGCAAACGCTACCTCGACGCGTGCGGCGGAGCCGCCGTCTCATGTCTCGGCCACGGCCACCCGCGCGTGGTGGACGCGATCTGCAAGCAGGTGCGCGCGCTGGCCTATGCGCACACGTCGTTCTTCACGACGGACGTGGCGGAAGAACTCGCCGCGCGCCTGACCGCTGCCGCGCCGGGCGATCTTGATCACGTGTATTTCGTCTCGGGCGGTTCCGAAGCGATTGAGGCGGCGCTCAAGCTGGCACGCCAGTACTTTGTCGAGATTGGGCAGCCGCAGCGCCAGTACTTCATCGCGCGGCGTCAGAGCTATCACGGCAACACGCTGGGCGCGCTGGCGATTGGCGGTAACGCGTGGCGCCGCGAGCCGTTCCTGCCGCTGCTGGTGCCGGCTCACCACGTATCGCCGTGCTATGCGTATCGCGAGCGTCTGGATGGCGAGACCGACGCGCAATACGTGCAGCGCCTGGCCGATGAGCTGGACGCAAAGATCGTCGAACTCGGCACGGAAAATGTCGCGGCCTTCGTCGCTGAAACGGTGGTGGGCGCCACGGCCGGCGCGGTGCCGCCGGTGGCCGACTACTTCCGCAAGATCCGCGCGGTGTGCGACCGCCACGGCGTGCTGCTGTTGCTCGATGAGGTGATGTCCGGCATGGGCCGCACGGGCTACCTGTTCGCATGCGAGGAAGATGGCGTGGTGCCCGACATGGTCGCCATTGCCAAGGGCCTGGGCGGCGGATATCAGCCGATCGGCGCGACGCTGGTGAATCGCCGCATTTACGACGCCATCACGAACGGCAGCGGCTTCTTCCAGCATGGCCACACTTATATTGGTCACGCAACGGCGTGCGCGGCCGCGTTGGAAGTGCAGAAGGTGATCGAGGAAGACAACCTGCTCGCCAACGTGCAGGCGCGTGGCGAACAACTGCGTGCGGCGCTGCGCGCGCGCTTTGCCGACCACCCACACGTGGGCGATGTACGCGGGCGCGGCTTGTTTGTTGGCGTGGAGCTGGTGGCGGATCGCGCGACCAAGGCGCCGCTGGCACCTGCATGCAAGACGCACGCACGCGTGAAAGCCGAAGCCATGCAGCGCGGACTGATGGTGTATCCGATGGGTGGGACGATTGACGGCCGGCGCGGCGACCACATCCTGCTGGCGCCGCCGTTCATCGCCACCGCGCAGGACATCGACGCGATCGTCGAACGCCTGGGCGATGCGGTGGACGCCGCCACTGCCAGGGCTCAGGAGGCCGCATGGTGACCCGGCCTATCGCCATCGCCGTGGCACCCAACGGCGCGCGCAAGACGCACGCCGATCACCCCGCGCTGCCGATCACGCCCGACGAACTGGCCGCTTGCGCGCGCCAATGCGTGGATGCCGGCGCGGCGATGCTGCATCTGCATGTGCGCCGCCCAGACGGCACGCATAGCCTGGAGCCTGAGGACTACCGCCCGGCCATCGCCGCCGTGCAACGCGCCGTGGGCGATGCGCTGGTGATTCAGATCACCACCGAGGCCGTTGGCATCTACACGCCCGAACAGCAGATGGCATCGGTGCGTGCGCTGCAACCAGAAGCGATTTCCGCCGCGCTGCGCGAGCTGGCGCCCGAGGCCGCGCACGAAGCGCAAGCCGCGCGTTTCTTTGGCGAGCTTGCCGCTGCGCGCACGGCCATCCAGTACATCCTCTATTCCGCCGACGACGTGGTGCGCTACCGCGACCTGCGTGCGCGGGGCGTGCTGCCCGACACACCGCATTGGGTGCTGTTCGTACTCGGCCGCTACAGCGCAGGCCAGCGCTCCGATCCGTCGGATCTGTTGCCTTTCCTGCAGGCGTGGGCTGACGGCGGTGACATCACCGCTGACGTGCCATGGGCGATGTGCGCATTCGGACCGCGCGAAGCCGAATGCGCGCTCAGCGCAGCGCTGCTTGGCGGCCACGCGCGCCTGGGGTTCGAAAACAACATGGCGCTGCCCGACGGCAGCACGGCGCCCGACAACGCGGCGCTCGTCACCAACCTGCGACGGCATCTCGACGCGCTGCATCGGCCGGTGGCCAGTGCCGCAGCGCTGCGCAGCTGGTTCGGCCGCTAAGACTCTCCGCACTCATCACCACGAAGCCAAAGCACAGACGGCCGCAACACAACAGGCCGCGCACCACAACCATTGGAGGAAGTATGCGTTTGACCACCCGCTGTATCCGATTCATCCCGCTGGCGCTGGCCAGCCTGCTCGCGATCAGCGCGCACGCCCAGGCACTGGACGGCACGCTCAAGCAAATCCAGGACAGCAACACGATCCTGATCGGCGTGCGCGAATCGTCCATTCCGTTTTCTTACCGTGACAGCAAGAACGAGATCGTCGGTTTCTCGGCCGACCTCTGCTCGCGCGTGATCGACGCCGTCAAGAAAAAGACTGGCAAGCCCAATCTGGACATCAAGCAGATTCCGGTGACGTCGCAGAACCGGACATCGCTGGTGCAGAACGGCTCGGTGGATCTGGAGTGCGGGGTCACCACGCACCTGAAATCGCGCGAGCAGCAGACCGCGTTTTCGACCACCTTTTTCATCGCCGGCACGCGCCTGCTGACCAACGTGAAATCGGGTGTGAAGGACTTCCCCGACCTGGCGGGCAAGTCGGTCATCACCAACGCGGGCACGACGTCAGAACGCATCCTGCGCAAGATGAACGACGAGAAGAAGATGAACATGAACGTGATCAGCGGCAAGGATTACGGTGAATCGTTCCTCACGCTGCAAAGCGGCCGCGTGGCGGCGTTCATGATGGATGACGTGCTGCTGGCCGGCGCACGCACGCTGGCACAAAAGCCCGACGACTGGGTCGTGACCGGCACGCCGCAATCGTTCGAAGCCTACGGCTTCATGCTGCGCAAGGACGATCCGCAGTTCAAGAAACTCGTGGACGACACCATGGTCGGTGTGATGAAGAGCGGCGAGATCAAAACGCTTTACGCCAAGTGGTTCGAAAAGCCCGTGCCGCCCAAGAACCTGAACTTCAACTTCCCGATGAACGATCAGTTGAAGGCGCTGTACGCCAATCCGAACGACACGCCGTTCGAGTAAGCGCAGCGGCAGCGTCACGCCACGGTCCGGGCCAGCGTGGCGCGCTCCGCCCGTGGGAGGCGCACAGCAAGCAGATGGCCGGCGGCCCAATGCCCGGACTCGGCGGCGCCGTCCGTCCACGGGCTGCCGAGATAATCGCCCGCCAGCACGATCCGACGATCACGGCCAAGCGTGGCACGGTATGCCGCAATGGCACGTGCGCGGCCGACGGGCGATCGCGGCTCGGCCGCGGCCCAGCGTTGCGCATGCGCCGACACCACGGCGCGCTCCACCCCCGGCAAATGCGCTGCCATTGCCTCAATGGCAAGGCGGATCAGCATGTCATTGCTTTGCGGCATGGCGCGCATCGCGGCCTGCTCGCCGAACATCGCACAGACGATGGGGCCATCGCCACGCCCTGCACCGGGTTGAAACGTCAGTGCCGCCAAAGGGCCGCCCTCCACAGGCGAAAACAGCGCGCCGTACGCCTGCGCGAATACCTTCGGTGCCGACCATGAAGGGGAGAGGCCCAGGGCCACGTGGATGCTCGGCGCGTAGGTCGCGTCGAGGACCGCGGCCTCGCCCAGCGTCGGACGGGGCAACCACGCCCGTGTTGCATGTGCAGGCGTGGCGAGCACCGCGCCGTCGGCACTGATCCACTCTCCGTTGACGCACAGGCGCACGCCATCGAGTGTTTCAGCAACCTGTTCGACGTTGGCGCCGTAACGCACATCGAGCGATGCGGCCATTGCGCGCGGCAGCGCCTGCCAGCCGCCTTCGACGGTCAGCGTATCTGCACCGCGGAATGCGCTGAGGGCAGCCAGCAACGCCCGCGAAGTGCCTTTCAGCCGATGGAAGTACAAGCCATGCACCATGGGTTCAAAGACGTACCGCGTGGCAGCGCCGCCGAACACGCGTGCGGCCCAGTCCTGCGCGTCGGCCTCGTCGAGTGCCGCCAGACTGGCGTAGTGACTGGGGTCAATGCCACGAGCGTCGCGCGCTGAGGCAAACCCGCCTCGCAGCATCTGCCATGTCTCGCTCCAGGTTAGCTGGCCCGCGGTGGCGAGCGTCCATGGCCGCTTGGAATGCACGGCATGGAAGTCCTGCTCCCGCTGCAGCGCCGCCACGGCCGAAGTCTTGCGCAGCCGTGAGGACAACCCTGCCTCCTGCAGCAACGGCAGCACGTAGCGATATCGCGACGACACAAATTGCGCGCCGCATTCAATGGTGCGCCCGTGAAACGGCACGCTGAGGATGCGGCCGCCAGGAGCGCGCGCCGCCTCGAATACTGTGACGGCGCAACCTGCACGCTGCAGATGCCGTGCGGCGTTCAGCCCCGCAATGCCCGCACCAACTACGATGAAATGTCGCATGGCCAAAAGGTGAATGGTGACGCCACTTACAATACCGGCCGGCCGCGCACCATACACAGCCTGTCAGTTTCTGCACGAGGACACCGCCATGCCCAGAACCACCCGCACGCGCTGGATCGAAGCCGGTTTTGAACTGCTCGACATGTATGGCGCGGATGGAGTCTCGGCCGAGCGCCTGGCGCGCCGCCTGAACGTGACGCGCGGCGCGTTCTATCACCACTTCAGCAGTCGCAACGACTACGTGCGCAGCCTCCTGGCCGAGTGGGAACGCGCTTATACCGGCAGCATCCTTTCGCTCGTCAAACCCGACGACACCGCAGAGACACTGCTCATGCGCTACCTCGACGTGGCCGCATCGATGCATCCGGGGCGCGAAGTTGCCATCCGCGCGTGGGCCATGCGCGAGCCACTGGTGGCGGAATACCTCGAACGCGTGGATTCGCAGCGGCTGGCCTTCGCCACACAACTGTGCGGCTTGCACGGAGGTGTGCCCGACGACGCCGCGTTCTGGGGCCGCATCGCGCATCTATGCTTCATCGGCACGCAGCAGACCACGGCGCGCCCCGACCCCGAGGCGTTCCGGGCGTTCTTCCTCAAGTTGTTTGCGATGTCGCAGCGGCTGGCCGTGCCAGCCTAGTTGTCGGACCTAGACGCCGGCCTGCGCGACGGCCTCAATGCGGGCCTGATGCACGGCTTGCTTGATGTGCGCCGGGTTCTCGGCATAACGCTTGGCGACAGCGCCCGCGTCGATGGACGATGCAGCCGCCAGCGCGCTCAGCAGGCGTTCCGTCTGCGGATAGCTGCGGTCTTCAAACCCGAGCCGGCCACGTGCGTCGGCCTCGCACGCCTGCAGCGCCTGACGGAAACGGTCCGGCTTGCGCAGCGCATCGCAACGCTCGAGCAGACGCACCAGCGCCGCCGCATCAAAGCCGTCGCAGCGATGGATGTTGCCGTGCTCGCGCGCAACCACCAGTGCCAGTTCGCGGCAGTCGGTCGGCACGCGCAGGCGCTGGCACACCGCTTCGATGAGCGGCACGCTGCGCTCTTCGTGGCCGATGTGGCGCGGCAGGATGTCGTCGGGCGTGGTGCCCTTGCCGAGGTCATGCACCAGCGCAGCAAAGCGTACCGGCAGCGACGTCGCCATCGCTGCGGCCGTTTCGATCACCATCATGGTGTGCACGCCGGTATCGACTTCGGGGTGATAGTCGGCGCGTTGCGGCACGCCCCACAGCCGGTCAAGTTCCGGCAGCAGGCGCACCAGCGCACCGCAATCCCGCAGCACGGCAAACATGCGCTGCGGGTGGGCTTCCATCAGGCCGCGTGCAATCTCCTGCCACACACGCTCGGGCACCAGCGCATCGACTTCGCCGGCCTGCACCATGCGCTGCATCAGCGCGTTGGTTTCGGATGCGACATGAAAATCGGCAAACCGCGCAGCAAACCGCGCCAGGCGCAGGATGCGCACCGGGTCTTCCATGAACGCATCGGACACATGCCGAAACGTGCGCGACGCCAAATCGGCCTGTCCCCCGTACGGATCGACCACCGGGCCGACCAGCGCGCCGTCTTCCGCCACGCGCTGCGCCATCGCGTTGATGGTCAGGTCGCGGCGGATCAGGTCGTCTTCGAGCGTGACGTCCGGCGCGTAGTAGACCGAGAAACCCTTGTAGCCGGCAGCCGTCTTGCGCTCGGTGCGGGCGAGTGCGTATTCGGCATGCGTCGCGGGATGCAGGAACACCGGGAAATCCTTGCCGACCGCTCGAAAGCCACGTGCCTCCATGGCTTCCGGCGTGGCCCCGACCACAACGTAATCCCGGTCCTGCACCGGCAGCCCAAGCAGCGCGTCGCGAATGGCGCCGCCTACGGCATATACATCCAGTCCGTGCGTGGCCGGATCGACGATGGCTTCCGTCTGTGCTGCGCGTTCCGTCATTGATTGGCCGCGACCAGCGTGTCTTCGTCCGGCGCGGTGCGGTACGGCTCGTCGTCGGCCAGGAAGTCATGCTCAGCACGTGCGCCATCGATCCATTCCTGCATGGCGGGCAGATTGAGGATGTAATCGGCGTAGGTCTTGGCGGCCTCCGGCAGACGCACGCCGTACGTGGCGAAGCGGCTGACCACCGGCGCGTAGAACGCGTCGGCCACCGTGAAGTGGCCGAACAGGAACGGACCTTCTGCCGCGTACTTCTGGCGCAGCTCGGTCCACATGGCGGCAATGCGGTCGATGTCGCGCTGCACGGCCACGTTCCAGCCCATGCCGGGCAACACGGCCGTCACGTTCATCGGCATGTTGTTGCGCAGGTTGGTGAAGCCGCTGTGCATTTCCGCGCAGATCGAGCGGGCGTGCGCGCGGGCCTTCGGATCTTGTGGCCACAGTTGCGCGCGCGGAAAGCGCTCGGCCAGCGTCTCGCAGATGGCGAGCGAATCCCACACGTTCATGTCGCCGTCCACCAGCACCGGCACGCGGCCGGCGGGCGAATGACGCGCCACGTCGGCGGCAAAGGTCTCGCTCAGCAGGCGCACGCGAATCTCTTCGAACGGAATGCCGGCCTGCTTGGCGAGCAGCCACGGGCGTAGCGACCACGACGAATAGTTCTTGTTGCCGATGACCAGTTTCATGATTCCCGTCCTTGGAGAGTGCACTGCAATTATTGTGGGAGCCCGCCAGCATCGCGCGGGAATGCCGGGGCGCTCTAGTCTTGTTGTATCGGAAACGGCGAGCGGCAGCGCGAGGGCGAACGAACCATTCTAGCCTTGCGCTGCAGCGCCACAAAATGAAACGGATTGGCCACGGTTGTGAAGCGGATTCACAAAGAGGGCAGATTCTCCGGGTTTCCGTAGCTTCTAGCGATGCGCCCGCGTCCGTGCGGCACGCAATCCGCGGTCCGGCCCAAAACCGGCCAGCGCGGGCAACATCACCGCCTCCATGCCGAGCGGGTGGATGCCGAGTTCCGGTGCGACCGGTTCCATGCTGACGTTGTCCACGCGCATGGAGTCGAGGTTGTCCCGCGAGATGGGCGCGCCAGGCAGATGCTCGAGCAGCGCGGCCTGCATGCGGCCTAGACCTTCGGGAAGCGGCACGATCCAGCGCGGGTGGCCGCTGGCACGTCCGGCAAAGCGCATCAGCTCCGCCAACGTGTAGACGCGCGGCCCGACCAGCGGATAAGCATGCCTGATCGTCGCGGGCTTCTTGAGCGCATTGATGAACGCGGCGGCCACGTCATCCACGTATACGGGCTGGAAGCGCGCATCGGCACAGGCCAGCGGCACAAACGGCGCCATGCGCTGCATGCTCGCAAACAGATTCAGGAAATGATCTTGCGGGCCGAAGACCACCGACGGGCGGAACACCGTCCAGTCAAGCTCGCTGTTCATGACCACGCGTTCGCCGTCGCCCTTGCTGCGCAGATACATCGACGGGCCGGCGGGGTCAGCGCCCAACGCGCTCATGTGCAGCAGCCGGTTCACGCCATGGCGTCGGCATGCGGCGACAATGCGGCGGGGCAGATCGACATGCACGCGCTGGAAGTTCGGCCCGTACGGCATCTCTCGCGCATCCTGCAGCACACCGACGAGGTTGATGACGGCACAGTGCTCTCCGCCGCGTTCGGTGAGCGCCAGGAACAACGCTTCGAGGGCATCGTCGGCGTAGATGTCGGCGTCCATCACGTCCACGCGCGGCAGCAGGGTGAGGTTGTGTGCGCGGGCAGACTCAGGATCGCGCGTGGGCACGATCATCCGGCCCTCGGGGAGGCCGGGCGCGGAAAACGTCTCCGTCACCAGCCGTGACAGCAACTGCGAACCGATAAAACCGGTACCGCCAAAGACGAGCAGATTGGAGGGCTGCATAGAGGCATCTCCAAGACGGGAGGGGGCAACACCACAATACATCCCGAAGGCGATCGCCCCCAAGATATGTCGACGCGGCGTGCCGCAAGCCACACTTCTGTGCGCCAGCCAGCGCACGCGCCCATGAAAAAACGCCCGCGTTGCGGCGGGCGTTTGGGTGAGCGGGATAACGATCGAGCGCTTATGGCAGGTCGTCCGGCGTCACGGATTCCGGCGCCACCTTGCCCAGGCGGTCCTTCAGCGACTGCGGGCGGCCGGTCAGCAACGCGCTGTAGTACGTCGCGTTCGACAGCACGTTTTTCACATACGTGCGGGTCTCGTTGAACGGGATCGTCTCGGCGAAGATCGCACCTTCCACCGGCCGCGCGAGCGTCGAGCGCCAGCGTTTCGGGCGACCTGGGCCCGCGTTGTAGCCGGCGGTCGCCAGCGTGAGCGAACTGTCCAGGTTGGTCAGGATCATCGACAGGTAGGCCGTACCCAGCAGCACGTTGGTATCGATGTCGCTCATCTGCGAAACGCGGAACCCCGGCAGGCCGATCTTCTTGGCGATGTGCTTGGCAGTCTCCGGCATCACCTGCATCAGGCCCGAGGCGCCCACCGACGAACGCGCGTCCATGATGAAGCGCGACTCCTGGCGGATCAGGCCGTAGGCCCAGGCAATGTCCAACCCCACGGCATCGGCGTTGCGCTGGACCACATTGAGGTATGGCGTCGGGAAGCGCAGCGAGAAGTCGTGCTCGGCCTTGGTCTTGTCCGCCGAATTGACGGTGCGATCGAGCAGGCCGAGCTTGCGGCCATATTCGGCTGCGGCAAGCAACTCGCGGTCGCTCATGTTGCGCAGCTCCCAGTTCCACTCGCGGTTGCCTTCGAAGCGCAGATTCAGGTCGTACAGCTTCTTGGCACGGCCAAAGCCCGGGTGGTTGCGGCCCATCACGTCGATCTCGGCGTCAGTCACGGTCGTGCGCGGCGGCACGGTGATGCGCTGGCCGAGCTCTTCCTGCGCCAGCTGGCCATAGAAATTGAACTGGCCGGCGATCGACTGGAACTGCTGGCGTGCCTCGTCGTTGCGGTTGTCGGCCTTGAGCGCGCGGCCGTACCAGTACGTCCAGGCGGGATCACGATCGCGCAGGCTGGGGCGCATTTTTTCAATGGCCTGGCGCACCATCTTCCAGTCCCCCGCGCGCAGGGCCGTGCGCACACGCCACTCTTGCGACTCGTCCGACAGGTAGGCATCGCCGCCGAGCGTCAGTTGGCGGCGGTAGGCATCCAGCGCATCGGGCGTCTGCTTCTTGGCGGCGTACTGACCGATCACGCCCCAGCCCGTGCCTTGCTCTTCGCGCGACAAGCCGCCGCTTTGCGCCAGCAGATACGCCGTCGCCTGCGACGGATCGTTGCGCGCCATGCGGGTCACGTTGGCCAGCGTGTCGTTGTCCACGCGATCGCCGTCGGGCAACACCGCGGCAATGCGCGAGGCCTGCGTGACGAGGTTCTGCTCCAGCGACAGCCGCGCCGCCAACGCCACATCCGCGCGGGTGAACTGCTTGGACTGCGCCAGATAGCCGATCAGGTCGACACACCCCTCGCCATAGCCCTTGGGATCCGACAGCGTGTTGCGCGCATCGGCGGCCACGTTCTGGCCCTTCATCGCGCGCGAGAGCAGCGCATAGCACTCGACCTGCGTATCGTCCTTCAGCACGAAATTGGGGTATTCCGCATCGAACGTCGCCCAGTCGCGCTTCTTGCCCAGCACGAGCAGCCAGTCGTTGCGCAGCCGGTCGGCAATCGCCTCGCCCTTGTAGCGCTGCAGGAACGAACGGATTTCATCTTCCGGTGCATCGGTCCGGGCATAGCCGCTGGCATCGTACAACTGCGGCTTGATGCGGAAATACTGCACGTAAGACTGGATCGGGTAATCGGAGAGGCTGTCGGCCAGCTCCCAGCTGCGCGACACATCGTTGCGGCGCGCAGCGTTGCGCAACTCGACAAACGCATCGTCCGGATTGGCCGGAATGCCTTGCGGCGCCTGGCGCTTGGCCGCCACCGCCAGCGGCGTCGGGCCAACCACGCTCATGCCCACCACGCCCGCAAAAGCCAGCGCGACCGCGCGATATACTGCCTTGGCCTTCAATGTCATCTCCTGCCCCATCCAATCACTGTTAGGTCTGCCGAATTATCCCATGTCAGCCTTAGCGCCAATTCACGATCCTACTGCGCGGCCCGATCTTGGCACTGCGATGCTCGCCGTACACGTGTACGACTGCGCTTCTCGCACCAACCTCGGGCCGCTCGCTACGGATCGTGAACCGGCGAGAGGCCACATCCAATGAGTACGCACGATCCGGCCAATCCCACCACGCCAATCGAATCGCGCCGCACGCTGCGCACGATGTTGCTCGATGCGCGCGCGGCGCTGCCAGACCGCATCGCACAGGATGCCGCGCTGGCGCATCACCTGGCTGGGTTGCTGAACGCACTGCCCGTCAAACGCCTGGCCGCCTACTGGCCAACGCAGGGAGAGTTCGATGCGTTGACCGTGCTGGGCCATTGGCTGGCGGCTGACGCAACGCGCCATGCACTGCTGCCCATAGTGACTGACAAATTCTCTCCTCTGCAGTTTCGGCGATGGACGCCCGATTGTGAAATGACGCCCGGCGCGTACAACATCCCCATCCCCCGCTCGGGTGAGATGGAAACGCCCGATGCCCTGCTGATCCCGTGCGTGGGCTTTGACGGGCAACGCTATCGCATCGGCTACGGCGGCGGCTTCTACGATCGCACCTTGGCTGCGCTGCATGCCGCCGGGCACCGCCCGCGCACAATTGGCGTGGCATATGAAGTGAACCGCGTGGAATCCATTGCGCCGGAACCGCACGACATCGCGCTGGACTGCATCGTCACCGAGCGCGGCGCGTTTTGACCCCTCACAGAATGCCCATGTCCCACACGCTGAAAACCGTTGCCGACCTTGAAGCCGTGTATGGCGCGCCGAACCCACGCTCGCTGCTCAAGGAAATCGACCACCTGAACGCCGACTACCGCGCGTTCGTGGAGGCGTCGCCGTTCATCGTGCTGTCGTCGGTGGGCGCGCAGGGCACGGATGCTTCGCCGAAGGGCGATGCGCCGGGCTTCGTGCGCATCCTCAACGAACGCCTGCTGGCGATTCCCGATCGGCCCGGCAACAACCGCATCGACAACCTGCGCAACATCGTCGAAGACGGCCGCGTGTCGGTGCTCTTTATCGTGCCCGGCGTGGGTGAAACATTGCGCGTGAACGGCACGGCGACCATCTCGGCGGATCCGGAATTGCTCGCGTCATTTGCGGTGCAGGGGAAGCTTCCGCGCAGCGTGATCCTCGTGCAGGTGCAGACCGTCTACTTCCACTGCTCGAAGGCACTGGTGCGCTCAAAGCTTTGGGAGCGCGGCGCGCAGGAAACCAAACCGGCCGTGCCCACCGCAGGCAAGATCCTGCAGCGCATCAGCGGTGGCGCATTTGATGGCGACGCCTATGATCGCGAATTGCCCGAACGCCTGAAAACAACGCTGTACTGAGCGTTCAGCGCTTGACTGTCTTTTTTGCGGCGACCTTCTTGGTCGCCGTTGTCTTTGTTGCCTTGGGCGCCTTGGCAGTCTTTGCTGCGGCGCGCTTGGGCTTGGCCGCCTTGGCATTCGCGTCACGCAGTGCAGCTTCAATGGCCAGCCGCGCCCAGTCGCGCAAGGGCTGCCCGCCGTCGAGCGCCTCTGCCGGTGTGCTCAGATAGCCCGTCATGCTGATGGTGCGGCCGTTGCGCTCGTAACTGAACGGCGTGCATTTTTCAGCGAGAAAACGTTCACGCGTGAGGTCGTCCACGCGCAGATAAGACGTGCCGCGCAGCACCAGCCCAAACACGATGTCGTCGTAATACAGCGCCGCACCGCTGAACATGCGGCGGGCGCGGATCTCACCGATCTGTGCGGCGAGCGGCCGGAGTTCGTCAAGCAACCAGGCGATCAGCGGATCGGGTGCGGCTGCCATGACGATCTCCTTGGCTTTGCTGCTTTCTGCTTACAGGCCCAGACGCTGCCAGATGGCGCGCGTGGAACCGGCGGCATTGAGCGTGTAGAAGTGCAGGCCCGGCGCGCCGCCTTGCAGCAGGCGGTCGCACATGGCCGTCACCACGTCCAGGCCGAACGCGCGGATCGACTCACGATCGTCGCCGAAGCCTTCGAGGCGCTTGGCGATCCAGCGCGGCACTTCCGCACCGCACATCTCGGAAAAACGCATGAGCTGCGACGAGTTCGTGATCGGCATGATGCCGGGCACGATGGGCACGTCCACGCCGAGCTTGCGTGCGTCGTCGACGAACTGGAAGTACGCATCCGCGTTGAAGAAGTATTGCGTGATGGCGGAGTCCGCACCGGCCTTCACCTTGCGGGCGAAGTTCTCCAGATCGTGCCGGGCGGAGCGCGACTGCGGGTGGTATTCCGGATAGGCCGCCACTTCGATGTGGAAAGCCTCGCCGGTTTCCTGGCGGATGAACTCGACCAGCTCGTTGGCGAAGCGGAATTCACCGATCTCGCCCATGCCCGAGGGCATGTCGCCGCGCAGCGCGACGATGCGGCGAATGCCGTGCTCGCGATACGTGTTGAGAATGCCGCGGATGCTCTCGCGCGACGAGCCGACGCACGACAGGTGCGGCGCCGCCTCGATGCCTTCGCGCTGGATTTCCACCACGGCATCCAGCGTGCCCTGTTGCGTGGTGCCGCCCGCCCCGAACGTCACGGAGATGAAGCGGGGTTTGAGCGGCGAAAGCTGCGCGCGCGTGTTGCGCAGCTTCTCGGCGCCTTCCGCCGTCTTGGGCGGGAAGAATTCGAAACTGAATTGACGGTCTTGCATGACAGAAACCTTAAGCCTCGCGCAGCAACAGGCTCGAGAGCAGCCACGAGATCACGCTGTACAGGATGGAGCCCAGCAGCGCGGCGCCAAAGCTGGCCACCTGAAAGCCCGCCAGCAGGTTGCCGACAAACAGGAACAGCAGCGCGTTGATGATGAAGATGAACAGCCCAAGCGTGAGCAGCGTCACCGGCAGGGTGAGGATCACCAGGATGGGGCGGATCAGCGTGTTGACCAGACCCAGCACGAGCGCCGCGATCAGCGCGGAGCCGAAGCCGTTGACGTGGATGCCTTTGAGCAGATAGGCGACAAGAAGCAACGCCAGCGCGTTGATGACCCAGACAGCGAGCAGTCTCATGGAGGAATCCTCGGTTGGAGAGCCGGCGGCGGGGAATGCCGCCGGCAGGTACGGCTTAGTAGCGGTAGTGGTCAGCCTTGTACGGGCCTTCTTTGCTCACGCCAATGTACGCAGCTTGCTGATCAGTCAGTTCGGTCAGTTGCGCGTTCAGCTTCTTCAGCTGCAGGCGCGCGACCTTCTCGTCCAGGTGCTTGGGCAGCGTGTAGACGCCCACCGGGTACTTGTTCGAGCCCTTCACCGCTTCGGTCCACAGTTCGATCTGCGCGATGGTCTGGTTGGCGAACGAGCTGCTCATCACGTACGACGGGTGGCCCGTGGCGCAACCCAGGTTCACCAAGCGGCCCTTGGCCAGGATGATGATCTTCTTGCCGTCGGGGAAGATCACGTGATCGACCTGCGGCTTGATCTCTTCCCACTGGTACTTCTCAACGGATGCGATATCGATCTCGTTATCGAAGTGGCCGATGTTGCAGACGATGGCCTGGTCCTTCATCTTGGCCATGTGGTCGTGCGTGATGACGTGGTAGTTGCCCGTGCAGGTGACGAAGATGTCGCCGTGCTCGGCAGCGTAGTCCATCGTGACCACGCGGTAGCCTTCCATGGCGGCCTGCAGTGCACAGATCGGGTCGATCTCGGTCACCCACACCTGCGCCGACAGCGCGCGCAGTGCCTGGGCCGAGCCCTTGCCCACGTCGCCGTAGCCGGCCACGATCGCCACCTTGCCGGCGATCATCACGTCGGTCGCGCGCTTGATGCCGTCGACCAGCGATTCACGGCAGCCGTACAGGTTGTCGAACTTGCTCTTGGTGACCGAGTCGTTCACGTTGATGGCCGGGAAGCGCAGTTCGCCGCGCTGGGCCATCTGGTACAGGCGGTGCACGCCCGTGGTGGTTTCTTCGGTCACGCCCTTGATGGCGTCGAGGTTGCGGCTGTAGAAGGTCGCGTCCTTCGTCAGCTTTTCCTTGATGGCGGCAAACAGGAAGGTCTCTTCTTCGCTGGTCGGCTTGGCGATCACGGAAGCGTCTTTCTCGGCGCGGGCGCCCAGATGCAGCAGCAGCGTTGCGTCGCCGCCGTCGTCCAGGATCATGTTGGGTGTGCCGCCGTCATGCCATTCGAAGATGCGGTGGGTGAAATCCCAGTATTCCTTGAGCGATTCGCCCTTGAAAGCGAACACCGGCGTGCCCGATGCGGCAATCGCGGCGGCCGCGTGGTCCTGCGTCGAGAAGATGTTGCACGAGGCCCAGCGCACGTCGGCGCCCAGTGCCTTGAGCGTCTCGATCAGCACGGCGGTCTGGATGGTCATGTGCAGCGAGCCGGCAATGCGCGCGCCCTTGAGCGGCTGGCTGGCGGCAAACTCGTCGCGAATCGCCATCAGGCCGGGCATTTCGGTCTCGGCAATGGCGATTTCCTTGCGGCCCCAGTCGGCCAGCTTGATGTCGGCGACGAGGTAATCGTGTTTCAGTTCGGTGACAGCGTTCATTGGATCACTCCGGAAAAGAAGGGTGACCGCACGCGGGGAGATGACCACTGAGACGGAGCCCATGCTGGGGGCCCGGATAGATGCGTTCTCGCCATCGTGTCAGCCACGATACTGCGAGCGCCGTTTGAACTTCCGAGCCTGGCGGTTGGGGCAGTGCCCACCCGTTGCAACGCTCCTCGGAATGGGCTGGATTGTAGCGGATTCGGCCGCCCGCCACCACGGCCCTTCATTGCTCCAGCAGCATGTTCAGCATCCGTTGCGGATTCGCCAAAAAGTCCCGCGTGACCTGAAAGTGCTCGGTCTCCTCATAGGCGATGCGCCGAATGCCGTCGCCGTCACACTGATAGATCCACGCGTCGGGATAGGCCATCAGGATGGGCGAGTGCGTGGCGATCACGAACTGGCTTTCCGCCTGCACCAGGTCATGCAGGCGCGTAAGCACCGCCAGCTGCCGCTGCGGCGACAGCGCTGCCTCGGGTTCGTCGAGCAGGTACAGGCCGTTCGGGCCGAAGCGGTTCATCAGCAGCGCGAGAAACGATTCCCCGTGCGATTGCGCATGCAGCGATCGGCCGCCGTAGGAATCGATCACGCGCCCGCCCAGGCCCGGCTCTTCATCCATCTGCTGGATGTTGGTGGCCACGTTGAAAAAGCTCTCGGCGCGCAGGAAGAACTCGGTGCGCGGCTTGCGAAAGCCCCTGGCAATGCGCAGATGCGCGTGCAGCTCGGAGTGCGAGGCATGCGTGCTGAAGTTGAAGTTGCGCGAGCCGCCCTCGGCGTTGAAGCCGAGCGCCACGGCAATCGCCTCCATGAGCGTGGACTTGCCCGAGCCGTTTTCCCCCACGAGGAACGTGACCTTGGGATGCAGCTCCAGCGTCTCGAGCGCGCGCACGGCGGGCAGGCTGAACGGATAGGCGTCGAAGGCGGCAACGGTGTCGCGCCGCAGCGTGACGTGGCTGACGAACTGGCGGGTGAGCATGGTCGCAGGCAAGCAAGCGGAGGTGCCGGCATCGTAGCGCGGCGGCGCCCCGGATGCGCGTGCCAATGCATGGCTCGCCGCTCAGGAAACTGCAAAGCGGTAGCGCGGCTCATGCAGCGGTGTCAATCGGTTGTCACATTTGAACCTTGCGATCCGGTTAGGAAGTGGTGCACCCGCATCACGGACGTGCAACACGCGGCCACCAAAGTGCCCGGCATCGTTCAGGGAGCCAACGATGCACAACCACAAACTTACGAAGTACGCCGCTGCCGCGGCAGCCGCGCTCGCCATGGCAGCGTGCGGCAGCGACGGCACGTCCAGCAACGCCGGCACTGCCGCGCCGGATGCCGGCACGCCCACCACGCCCGCCAAGAACGTCGTGTTCTTCCTGGGCGACGGCATGGGCCTGACCACCATGACCGCCGCGCGCATCTACAAGGTGGGCGAAGACGGCGAGCTGACCATGGACACGCTGCCGGAAACCGGCTTCGTGCGCACGTTCTCGAACAACGCGCAGGTGACCGACTCGGCGCCGTCGATGTCGGCCTACATGACCGGCGTGAAGATGAACAACGAGGTCATCTCGATGTCTGCAGACACGATGGCCTATGACGCGGGCGGCAAGGATTACCTCTCCGGCGCCGACAGCACCTGCCCCAGCGGCAACGGCAAGCCCGTCACGACGCTGCTAGAACTGATGAAGGCTGCAGGCTACGGCACGGGCGTGGTCACCACCACGCGCATCACGCACGCCACACCGGCGGCCACGTATTCGCACATCTGCCACCGCGACGGCGAAAACACCATTGCCGCGCAACTCACGCCGGCTGGCAAGGGCTTCAACGCCGCGCTGGGCGATGGCGTGGACGTCGTCTTTGGCGGCGGCCGCAAGCACTTCCAGCCGAGCACCGCAGGCGGCGCGCGCACCGACGGCCGCGACCTGATCGCTGAACTCAAGGCAGGCGGCTACCGCTATGCCAGCAACAAGGCCGAGTTCGACACGCTGCAAGCCACCGACAAGAAGGTCGTGGGCCTGTTCACCAGCAGCCACATGTCGTACGACCTGGATCGCGATCCGAGCAAGGAACCGAGCCTGGGCGAGATGACCAACAAGGCCATCGACGTGCTGGCCGCCAAGAAGAATGGCTTCTTCCTGATGGTGGAAGGCGGCCGCATCGACCACGCGCTGCACGAAACCACCGCCCGCAAGGCACTGCAGGACACGGTGGCGTTCGATTCCGCCATCCGCGGCGCGATCGACAAGCTCAACACGATCGACCCGGGCCTGAAGAACACGCTGATCGTCGTGACGGCTGACCACGACCACACGCTGGTGCTCAACGGCTACGCCAAGCGCACGGGCCCGACCAGCGACAGCAACCCCGGCGTGCTGGGCCTGCTGAAGAACTACGTGACGGGCGCCAACGCCACCGACACGGGCGGCAACCCGTTCACGATCATCGGCTTCGGCACCGGCGAGAACCGCCCGGCCACGCGCGGCGCACTGACCGATGCCGCCGTGTACGACAAGACCTACCACCAGGAAGCCGTGATCCCGGTTGCACCGGGCGGCGAAACGCACGGCGGCACCGATGTCTTCATCGGCGCACGCGGCCTGGGTGCGGAGCGCTTTACCGGCACGATGGACAACACCGAGGTCTTCGGCCTCATCAAGCAGGCCGTGGGTCTGTAAGAGGGAGAGGGCACATCATGAACACGCAATCGAACCGTATCCTGCACGCCACGCTGCTGGCGCTGGCAGCCGGTGCCTGCGCCCAAGCGCACGCCGCCGGTGAAGCCAAGAACGTGATCTTCTTCCTGGGCGACGGCATGGGCCCGACCACCGTCACCGCCACGCGCATCTACAAGGTGGGCGAAGCCGGCAAGCTGACGATGGAATCGCTCAAGCGCACGGCGCGCATCAAGACGTATTCCAACGATGCGCAGACCACCGACAGCGCCCCGTCGATGTCGGCGTACATGACCGGCGTGAAGATGAACAACGAAGTCATCTCCATGTCGGCCGACACGAAGGCCAGCGATGCCACCGGCAAGGGCTACGTGAGCGGTGCAGACAGCACGTGCCCCGCCAACAACGGCACGCCTGCCGTCACGCTGCTCGAACTCGCCAAGGCTGCCGGCAAGTCGGTGGGCGCGGTGACGACCACGCGCGTGACGCACGCCACGCCGGCCGCCACGTACTCGCACGTCTGCCACCGCGACGGCGAGAACACCATCGCCGCGCAAGGTGCGCCGGGCAACGCGCTGTACAACGCCGCGCTCAAGGATGGCCTGGACGTGCTGCTTGGCGGCGGCCGCCGTCACTACCTGCCGCAAGGCACGACGGGCAGCAAGCGCACCGACACGACCGACCTGACCGCCCAGTTCCAGGCGGCCAACTACACCTATGTGACCACCGGCACGCAGCTCACCGCCGTCAACCCGGCCACGACCAACAAGCTGCTCGGCCTGTTCAACCTGGACCACATGAACTACGAGCTAGACCGCAAGAAGAACAATGTGGACGAGCCCAGCCTGGCGGACATGACCGAGAAGGCCATCCGCGTGCTGCAGAAAAACGGCAAGGGCTACTTCCTGATGGTGGAAGGCGGCCGCATCGACCACGCGCTGCACGGCACCAATGCCAAGCGCGCGCTGGAAGATGCCGGTGCGTTTGACGAAGCCATCAAGCGCGCATTGGGCACGGCGGATCTGTCGAACACGCTCATCGTCGTCACGGCCGACCACGACCACACGATGACGATCAACGGCTACCCCCGCAAGGGCAACCCGATCCTGGGCGTGTCGAACGACATCAAGACCGGCCAGCCGCAATTGGCCGCCGACGGCCTGCCGTACACCACGCTGGTGTTCGGCAACGGCGGCACGCCGCGCAAGGCCACGCGCGACAACGTGGCCGCGGTCGACACGGCTGCAGACGATTACTTGCAGGAAGTGGGCGTGCAGCTCGGCACCCCTGGTTCGGAAACGCACGGCGGCGGGGATGTGATGCTGTTCTCCTCTGGTCCGGGCAGCACACCGCTGAAGGGCACGCTGGACAACACGAAAGTGTTCGGCGTGGTCAAGACGGCCATGGGCCTCTGATTCCTGCGTTTCCATTGATGCGCATGCCGAGGCAATCGGCATGCGCTTTTTTTCGTTTCAGCCTGACCAAATTCGTATGATCCGATCTGCTCGCTTCCTTCTTTCGCTCGCGTTCGCCGCGCTTGCCGGCACGGCACAGGCCGCCGGCCCGGCTTCGTCCAACTCGCTGACCGCCCTGCGCGTCGAACATCAACTGTCGTCGCTCGGCACCGACGGCATCCAGCGCGACGTCCGCTTTGCCGAGCGCGTCTACCGCCAGGGCGACCGCATCTGGATCGCCCGCGAGCTGCCGCCGGCTTCGGCGCACGCCGAACAGGAACATGACCACGCCAACGCCCACGCCGGCCACAAGCACGCCGATACCGACGCCGCCCCGCGCTGGATCGAACGCGATGCCAAGGGCGCGCTGACCGTGCGCGTCGTCAGCGTTTCGCAGCAGAAAAACTACGCCGTGGAACCAGCCGAATATTCCAACATCGGCTTCGACGGCTCTTGGGCGACGGCGTATCACCTGCTGGACCCGGCCGCGCTCAAAGGCATGCGCGCCGAGGGCCCCGTGCGCAATGGCGTACAGACCTACCGATCGACGCAGGGCGAGCGCACCGTCACCGTCGATTGGGACGTGGCCGGCCAATACCCGCGCCGCGTTGAATCGCGCAACGCCACCGGCACGCAACGCAAGCTCACGCGCGTGACGGCGTTGCCCGCCCCCGCCGCCGCACCGTGGGAACGCGCCCAGCGCTACGCCGCCGCGGATTACACCGACCTGATGGACTGACGCGCCGCCGTCTGCTGCCGGAGCGCGGGGCAGAAAGCCTCGTGCTCCAGGGTCGGAGAGCCGATCGCCAGCATCCAAGGCCGGTGCTCCGCTCTCCGAGCTTCAAATTTTCGACCTCGGAGGGCGGCCTTCCACGCTCCAACCCTCACGCTTCAGCCTTGGAGGGTGGCGAACGGCGCTCGGAGCCCCACGCGCGGCTCTCCAAGAGCCAACAAAATGGTGCTTTGACAGCGGTGCGCCACACTCTGAGCCCCGCGTTCGACCCTCGCGGGGTGACGCTCCACGGTTTGGGCCTCGTGATCGAGGGTCAGGGCGTCGCGCTCCACGGTCTGAGGCTCGCCTTCGGGCCGGAAACGATCGCCCCTCACGGTTTGAGCCTCGCGCCCGAGCCAAAAACCGTCGCGCTCCACGGTTTTCGCTTCGCGCTTGGGCCTGAAACGGCCGCCTTCCGGGGTCAGAGGCCGGCGCGTCGATCCGGCCGCGATAGCGCTATAGTGCGAAACACCCCCCAAACATTCGCACCGACATGACGATCACCGACCCGACCCTCGCTGCGTTTGCCGCTCCCGCCTCGCACGTGCCGCGCGTGCTCACCATCGCCGGTTCGGACAGTGGCGGCGGTGCGGGCATCCAGGCTGACCTGAAGACGTTTGCCGCGCTCGGCTGCTACGGCATGTCGGCCATCACGGCCATCACCGCGCAGAACACGCTGGGCGTGACGGCGGTGGAATCGCTCACCCCGGACATCGTTGCCGCGCAGATCGACGCCGTGGCAAGCGACATTGGCGTCGATGCGGCCAAGACCGGCATGCTCGGCACGCCGCAGGTGGTGGAAGCCATTCTCTCCGCGCTGGACCGCCACCCGATCGCCAACCTCGTCGTCGATCCGGTCATGGTCAGCACCAGCGGCGCAGCGCTCGGCAGCGACGCCACGGTGCAAGCCATGGCGAAATGGCTCTTCCCACGCGCGTTGGTCGTCACGCCGAACCTGCCGGAAGCTAGCGCGCTGCTCGGCCGCGAGGTGCGCGCCTCCGACGACATGCTGCCCGCCGCGCGCGACCTGCTGGCGCTTGGGCCGCGCGCCGTGCTCCTCAAGGGCGGGCATCTGAGCGCCGCGTCCAATGCAGGCGAAGACGGCGTGCTGCAAGACGTGCTCGTCACCGCCGACGGCACCGAGCGCGTCTACGCGCATACCTACATCGACACGCCGCACACGCACGGCACGGGCTGCACGCTGTCCGCCGCCATTGCCGCGCACCTGGCGCGCGGCGATGCGCTGGAAGTGGCCATCGAAGCCTCGCTCGATTACCTGCTGCATGCCATCGGCGCGGGCCGGCATCTGGCACTCGGGCGCGGCGCCGGTCCGTTGAACCACGGGTTCGCGCCGCGGCCGCTCGCCGCACCGCGTTCGCTCGAAGTGGATGTCGAGGAAGACTGATCAGGAGAGCTGCCATGAAACGCCTGCCGATCATGCTGGTTCGTTGCCTTCCGCTCGCTGCGCTGTGCGCGCTGCTCGGTGCCTGTAACGGCTACATCAGCCTCGGCTCGCCCATCGGCAGCGTCTTCTCGATTGGCGGGACGTTGTCCGGGCTGCCCGGCGGCCAGTCGATCGTATTGCTCAACAACGGCCGCGATTCGCTCACGCTGGCCGCCAACGGCCCGTTCGTGTTTGGCGGGCTGGTGCCGTTCGACAATAGCTATGTGGTGACGATCAGCACGCAGCCCGCGTCGGCCAACTGTGTGGTGAACAATGGCAGCGGTACGGTCAATGGGGATGTGAACAATGTGCAGGTGACGTGCCAGCCGCGCTAGGAAATCAACCCGGACAAAGAAAAAGCGCGGCTCTCATCCGCGCTTTTTTCTTTGCCACACCGATATTCACGCCGATGCTGCCGCCTGCTCCTTCGTCCACCTCTCCATGCGCCTGCCCATCTCATCGGGCGCCACGTCTTCCACATGCGTGGACACGGTCCACACGTGCCCGAACGGGTCTTTGAGCGTGCCGGAGCGGTCGCCGTAGAACTGGTCCACCACGGGGCGGACTTCCGTGCCGCCGGCCTTCAGCGCATTGGCAAACACGGTGTCGACGTTGGGTACGTAGATCATCATGCCGACCGACGTGCTCTGCAGCGTGTCGGGGCTGGCGCAGGCCATGTTGGGGAATTCATCGGCCAGCATGATGGGCGAATTGCCGATGCGGATTTCGGCGTGCGCGATGGTGCCGTTGGGGCCGTTCATGCGCATGATTTCGGTGGCGCCGAAGGCCTGCTTGTAGAAGTCGATGGCGCGCGCGGCGCCTTTGATGCTCAGGTACGGGGTGACGCTGTGGTAACCCTCGGGGATGGGCTGGACCGCCATGTCTTGTCTCCTGCAGCGTGTGTTGGAAAGCCGCTGCGGCAACAACCGCAGCGGCGCACGAACAGGATAGGTCAGCGAAAACCCGGGTGGGCGGCGCAAGCGCACAGACGTGCGGCGGACGATGCTTACGCGCGCACGTGCGCCGCGAACGTCGCTTGCAGTGCATCCACCGCCGCCGGCACATCGGCCGCCTGGGTGATGGCGCGCACCACGGCCACGCTGCCCACGCCGGATTCCAGCACGCGCGGCATCGCTGCCAGATCGATCCCGCCAATGGCGACCAGCGGCGGGGCCGGCACGCGCGTGCGCATGGCCGCCGCGTAGGCGAACAGGCGACCGAGGCCCTGCGGCACGGTCGGCATGGTCTTGGTGGGCGTGGCGAACACGGCGCCCAGTGCAAGGTAGCTCGGGTTCAGCGGCGCGACGCGCAGCATTTCGGCAAAGCCGTGCGTGCTGATGCCAAGGCGCAAACCGGCCGAGCGGATCGCCGCCAGGTCAGCCTCGTCAATGTCTTCCTGGCCGAGGTGAATGCCGTAGATGCCGCTATTGGGCACCTGCGCGTGCACGTCCAGCGTGACTTGCCAGTGGTCGTTGATGAACAGACGCGTGGCGCTGCCGCGTGCGGCGGCTTCTGCGCGGCGCACCTGGTCGATCACAGCCTGCGCGTTGTCAGATTTGAAGCGCAGTTGCACCGTCGGCACCTTCAGCGCGACGAGGCGCTCGACCCATTCAGCGTCCGGCACGACAGCGTAGATGCCGAGTTGCGTCGGGCACGGCGCAAAGGCGAGGTCCGCTGCAGTCGGGCACGGCAATGCCGGTTCGAGCACGCGGGGCAGGGCGTCGAAGCGCGTCGGCCAGGCGAGCGCGTCGGCATTGCCTTCGGCGATCCACGCGCGCGCCACGCACAGCGCATCTCGCGGTTCGAACGCCAGCGCGAGTGCCGCACCGAAGATGGCGGCAAAGCGCGCATCGAATGCATTGCCTTGTGCCGCAGACGCGAAGCGGTACGCGCCGAGCCGGTCGTGCACGGTATCGATGCGCTGATCGCCTTCCGCTGCTGTCAGCACCACGGCTGCGCCAGCGGAGCGCGCGCGTTCGGCCTGCGCGGCATCCGTCGTCAGCAGGACAGTGTTGGGAGTGGTGGCTTCGTCAGCACGATCGGTCACGCTCCAGGCGTGCGGCGCGCGACCAAAGGCTTCCACATGGCGATCGATGATCTGTGCAGCAAGGGCCGCAGCTTCCGGCCACGCGGCGGAAAAACGCAAGGCGGATGCACTCATGCCTGCTTCTCTTCCGCATGCCAGAACGGCAACCCAACAACGGGCGTGCTGGCCTGCGCAACATCACGCTCAGGCATCGGGCCAGACAGGCGCGCGATGCGACCGGCCTGCGTGGCCATCGCAAACGCCTGCGCCATCGCCACCGGGTCGCCCGCTTGCGCGACAGCGGTGTTCAGCAGCACGGCGTCGTAGCCCCATTCCATGACCTGCGTCGCGTGCGACGGCACACCCAGGCCAGCATCGACGATGAGCGGCACGTTGGGCAGGCGTTCGCGCAGCAGGCGCAGGCCGTATGGGTTGGTGGGCCCGCGGCCGGTGCCGATGGGTGCAGCCCACGGCATCAGCGCCTGGCAGCCGACGTCGAGCAGGCGGCGGCACAACACGAGGTCTTCAGTGCAGTACGGCAGCACCTTGAAGCCGTCGCGGATGAGGCGTTCGGCGGCGGCGGGCAGGGCGAGCGTATCGGGCTGCAGCGTGTAGTCGTCGCCGATGACTTCGAGCTTGATCCAATCCGTCTCGAACACTTCGCGCGACATCTGCGCGAGGGTGTAAGCCTCGTCTGCGGAATAGCAGCCGGCGGTGTTCGGCAGCACGGGCACGCCGAGTTCGCGCAGCATCTTCCAGAAGCCGGCGCCGCCTTCGGGCGAGCCCGCGCTCTGGCGGCGCAGCGCCACCGTCAGCATGGCCGGGTTGGACACGCGCACGGCGTCTTCCAGCGCTTGCGGCGACGGATAACGCGCCGTGCCGAGCAGCAGGCGCGAGGCGAAGGTCTCGTCGTAGAGGCGCAGCGGGTCCGCCACGGCGGAAAGGTTCGTAGTGGTCATCGAAGACTCCTAGCCGCCCACGACGGGCTGCACGAGTGCAATGCGGTCGCCCGCGTTGAGCGCGTGCTGCGCATGGCGCGCCTTGGGCACAAAGTCGCCATTCACCGATGCGGCAAACGGCGGCGCGATTTGCAATTGCGGCGCAGCAGCACCAATGGCATCGGCCAGCGTGCTGCCCGCAGGCAGCGCGAGCGACAGGTCGTTGAGGGTGACGTTCAGCGTCATGACAAAACAGGTTCGGGGGATGCGGCGTCAGCGAACAGCGCGGGCCATTCGCAGTCGTCCGTATCGAAGGCACAGCCGTCCAGCACGTCGCACGCCGCTGCCACCGCGGCTTGGGTGACGGCGGGCGCAATCATGTAGCCGTGCCGGTACAGGCCATTGACCAACAACGTGCCCGCGCCATCCCAGCGGATGGCCGGACGGTGGTCGGGCAGCGTCGGCCGGCACTGCGTGTTCAGCTCGAGCACGCGCGCCTCGCCAAACGCGGGGTGCACGGCATAGGCAGCAGAGAGCAATTCCAGCGTGGAGCGCACGCTTGCCGGCGACATGTCGTCGGATTCCAGCTCAGTCGCGCCAATCACGTAGACGTTGCCCGGCTTGGGCGCGATGTACAGGGGGTAGCGCGGATGCAGCATGCGCACCGGCCGCGTGAGCGACACATCGGGCGCATGAATGCGCGCCACCTCGCCGCGCAGGCCACGCAGGCGTGGCCACTGCGGTTTGGCACCGAGCCCACGGCAATCGAGCACGAGGCGCGCACCCAGCCCCGCGGCGGCCAGCGCGTCGGGGCTCGGATCGACAACTTCCGTGTTCCAGCGCAATTGCACGCCCAGCGCTTCCAGCTCGGTCGCCAACGCATCCAACACGCCGCGCGGGTCAAGCTGACCTTCGCCCGCCAGATACAGACCTTGCGTGAAGCGTTGTGCGAGCAGCGGCTCGAGCTGGGCAATGCCAGATGCGTCTACGGCACGCAGATCGGCGGCCACGCGCTCGGGCGGCGCGGCATTGCGCACGTGGTTGGCAAACAGCGATGCCTCACCGCGGTCCGCCGCATGCCACACCACCAGCGTGCCGGCCTCCTGGAAAAAGACCGGCGTGCGCAGCTTGGGCAACCAATCACGCCACAGCGCCAGGCTTGCCAACCCCAAGTCGACGACGAAACGATCGGCCACGGCGGCTTCGGCCAACGGCGCCAGCATGGCTGCAGCAACATACGCGGCGGCACCGCTGCCGTCGCGCGGGCCGCGCTCCACCACGGCAATGCGCGCAGGGGGCACCCCCGTTTGCGCGAGTTGCCAGGCACACAGGCGGCCAGCGAGGCCGCCACCGAGGATCGTTACGTCGAATGAAGTCGAGGTTGGCATTGCACCGGTTGGTTAGCTGTAGATCTTGCTGCCGCTCTTGCGGAACTCGATCGACTTCTCTTCCATTCCGCTCACGGCGGTGGTGGCGTTGGAGTCAAGCGATGCCGCGTAGTCGCGCACTTCCTGCGTGATCTTCATCGAGCAGAACTTCGGACCGCACATCGAACAGAAGTGTGCGATCTTGGCGCCCTCGGCCGGCAGCGTTTCATCGTGGAAGGCGCGTGCCTTCTCCGGATCGAGGCCGAGGTTGAACTGGTCTTCCCAGCGGAATTCGAAGCGTGCCTTCGACAGCGCGTTGTCACGCAGCTGCGCGCCCGGCCAGCCCTTGGCAAGGTCAGCCGCGTGCGCAGCGATCTTGTAGGTGATGATGCCTTCGCGCACGTCTTCCTTGTCCGGCAGGCCCAGGTGTTCCTTGGGCGTGACGTAGCAGAGCATGGCCGTGCCGTACCAGCCGATGTTGGCCGCGCCGATGCCGCTGGTGATGTGGTCGTAGCCAGGGGCAATGTCGGTCACCAGCGGGCCCAGCGTGTAGAACGGGGCTTCGAAGCAGTGCTTCAGCTCTTCGTCCATGTTGGCTTGCACGCGTTGCAGCGGCACGTGGCCCGGGCCCTCGATCATGACCTGCACGTCGTGCTCCCACGCCTTCTTGGTCAGCTCGCCCAGCGTATGCAGCTCGCCAAATTGCGCGGCGTCGTTCGAGTCGGCAATGCAACCCGGGCGCAAGCCATCGCCCAGGCTGAACGACACGTCGTACGCCTTCATGATTTCGCAGATCTCGTCGAAGTGCGTGTACAGGAAGTTTTCCTTGTGATGCGCCAGGCACCACTTGGCCATGATCGAACCGCCGCGCGAGACGATGCCCGTGATGCGGTCGGCCGTCAGCGGCACGTAGCGCAGCAGCACGCCCGCGTGGATGGTGAAGTAGTCCACACCCTGCTCGGCTTGCTCGATCAGCGTGTCGCGGAACATCTCCCACGTCAGGTCTTCCGCCACGCCGCCGGTCTTGTCCAGCGCCTGGTAGATGGGCACCGTGCCGATGGGCACCGGCGAGTTGCGCAGGATCCATTCGCGCGTCTCGTGGATGTGCTTGCCGGTGGACAAGTCCATGATCGTGTCGGCGCCCCAGCGGATCGCCCACACCATCTTTTCCACTTCCTCGGCCAGCGACGACGTCACCGCCGAGTTGCCGAGGTTGCCGTTGATCTTCACGCGGAAGTTGCGGCCGATGGCCATCGGCTCCAGCTCGGTGTGGTTGATGTTGGCGGGGATGATCGCGCGGCCGGCAGCGATTTCCGCACGCACGAATTCCGGCGTGATGTCTTCCGGGCGCTGCGGCAGGTTGGCGCCGTACGAGAAACCCGGATGCTGCTTGAGCAATTGGCGGTATTCGGGCTTGTCTTGCAGCGCTTGCAGGTTCAGCGATTCGCGCAGCGCGACGTATTCCATCTCGGGCGTGATGATGCCGCGACGCGCATAGTGCATCTGGCTCACGTTGGCGCCAGCCTTGGCGCGGCGCGGGTTCGTCAGTTGTGCAAAGCGCAGGTGGGCCGTGGCCGGATCATTGGCACGCGTGCGGCCGTATTCGGACGACAGGCCCGAGAGGATTTCCGTATCGCCGCGCTCGTCGATCCACTTGGCGCGCAGCGGGGCCAGACCGGCCTTCAGATCAATGTGCACGTCCGGATCGGAGTACGGGCCCGAGGTGTCGTACACCGGCACCGGCGGGTTCAGCATCTCGCCCTTGTCGGTGCGCGTGGCGGTCTGCTTGATGGTGCGCATCGGCACGCGGATATCCGGGCGGCTGCCGGCGATGTAGGTCTTGCTGGAGGCCGGGTAGGCGAACTTCTGGTCGAGCTCGGACTGCAGCGAGTCGAACGATGCGGCGGGGGCGTTTTTGGCTTGGGGCATGGTCTCGTCCTTGATTCTGTGGCCTGGTGGAGCAGGCAGTGGACGAAACCGGGAGAGGTGGCGTGGCCCGAAGAACTGATGGGTGGCTGCCAGAGACTACGCGGTGTTCTGAAACTTCCCACGCCGGTACGAACCGGATCGGGTGCGAAGGGACTCTCTCAGCCGCACGGCCCATCCGTACGGCACCCCTGTTTCATCCAACGAGGCTGAATTTAAGCACAGGGCCGCCGGCGTTGCTAGCACGAAAACCCTTGAGGTGACGGTCGACGGGTCATTTCAGTCCAAACCGCCATGCAATGTGCGGCGGCGCGCACCGGCGCAGCGTGCCTTGATCTTGCGCAACCCCGCTGCGTTTCACCTATGCGACGCTCAATCCCTTTTCTATTGCATTGCGGCACTGCCGCTGGGAGTTGTCATGCTGGAGCGTCGGTTCACACTCGCGGGGCGCAGCCTCGTACCCATCGTGCAGGGCGGGATGGGCGTGGGTATTTCGGCGCACCGGCTGGCCGGCGCCGTGGCGCGCGAAGGCGGCGTCGGCACCATCGCCAGCATCGACTTGCGGCATCACCACGCAGACCTGGTTGCCGCCACCGAGAAATCGCGCGACAAGGACGCCATCAACGCCGCCAACCTCGTCGCGCTGGACCGCGAGATTCGCGCCGCGCGTGAAGGCAGCCAGGGCAACGGCATGATCGCCGTGAACGTGATGAAGGCGGTGGAATCGCACCCCGCGCTGGTACGCCAGGCCTGCGAGAGTGGCGCGGATGCCATCGTCATGGGCGCGGGGCTTCCGCTGGACCTGCCCGAGATGACGGCAGAACACCCGAAAGTCGCGCTGATCCCGATTCTTTCCGACTCGCGCGGCGTGGGCGTGGTGCTCAAGCGGTGGATGAAGAAGTCGCGCCTGCCCGATGCGGTGGTGATCGAGCATCCGACGCACGCCGGCGGGCATCTGGGCGCCGCGCGCATCGAAGATTTGCGCGACGAGCGCTTTTCGTTTGCGCGCGTGCTGGACGAATGCCGAGAGTTGTTCATCAAGCTGGGGCTGGCTGCGGAACAGATCCCGATCATCCTGGCCGGCGGCATCGACTCGCACGCCAAGGTGAAGCACTGGCTCGACAAGGGCGCCGCTGCGGTGCAGCTCGGCACTGCGTTTGCGGTGACGGAAGAGGGCGATGCGCACGTGCGCTTCAAGCGCGTGCTGACGGGCGCAGAGCAAGGCGATATCGGCGAGTTCGTCAGCGTGGCGGGGCTGCCTGCGCGGGCCGTGATGACGCCGTGGCTGTCGCGTTATCTGTCACGCGAAAGCGCGCTGCAGGCCAAGGCCAAGGTGCGGGATTGCCTGCAGGGGTTCGATTGCCTGCAGACGTGCGGACTGCGGGATGGCATCGGCAAGGTGGGGCAGTTCTGCATTGACCTGAAGCTGGCGCAGGCGCTGCGGGGGGATGTGGAGCGCGGGCTGTTCTTCCGTGGTGCGGGGAAGCTGCCGTTTGGCGAGGCGATTCGGCCGGTGAAGGAGTTGATGCATTACTTGCTGACCGGAGAAAAACCGGCGGCATCCTCGACGGCTACCTGATGCGCTGACATCGCGTCCGAAAAAAAAGCCAGCCCGAAGGCTGGCTTTTTGTTGGGCGCTGACCGCTTGTTGCGTCAGAACGGTGCAGCGAACGTCAACCGAACCCCCTGCTGCAAACCGCCCATCCCGGCCATCACGCTGTAGTCCAGCCCAAACGTGAGCGGCCCGGTGCGGAACTTCGTTCCCAGCCCGATCTGCATGCGATCGCGCCCAAACGGCGTACCCGGCACGTAATAAGCAGGGCCCGCCGAGGCCAGATCGGCATACGCCAACCCTGCATTGCTCTGCCCATTGAAGTCGTGCTGGTACTCCACCCGTGCGAACGGCAGGAACGTGCCCCACTTGGTCTTCTGCGTGTATTCCGCACGCAGGCCGAGCGTGCCGGATACCGTTGTCACCGTCTGGTCGAAATACGTCAGCGCGTTGATGCCGGCGCCTGATTCGGTGAACTGATCCAGCGTCGATTGCGAGACCGCCAGGCGCCCGTAAGGCGAGATCAGCCACGTGCGATCGCGATGCTCATAGCCGGCCGACACGGAAGCAAACACTTGCTTGCCGTTGCGCTTGCCGGTGGCGAAGTCGTTGGAGTCCGTCACCCAGCGGCGCGAGTCGAAACTGAGCGTGCCGAAGCCTGCCACACCATCGACGAACAACGAAGGCAGCGGGCGATAGCTGCCGTAGAGCGCAAGGCTATAGCTATCGCCCGTGCTCTTGGTGCCCGCGTTGCCGATGTCGGTGGAATCGCGCCCGTAGCCGAATCCGGCACCGACCGAAAACTGATCGGACACGCGGTAATCGGCGCCCGCCGTCACACCGCCTGTGGTGAAGCGGAAACCGGAGCGTTGCGTGCCCGCGTTGGCGAAACCAAAGTCGAGCGTACCGGCGCTCCAGAATGCGAGATTCGGGTCGGTGTTGTCCGGGCCCGCGCCGGCTGCGTCGGCACCGGGCAGGTCAGGGCCGGCATCGGCGTTCGACTTGTCGGCGTTGCCGTTGGCCGCATCGGTATTGCGCTTGCCCCGTGCGAACGGCCGCACGCCCTGGCCCTCACCGCGCATGCAGGCATCGTGCGCGGAAATGCCGACCACATCCTGGCAACGCGCCTGCATGTCTACGCGCTGGCCCGGCATGGCGACTGTCAGACCGTTGCTTGACGGTGCCCGGCCCGTGCCATGCAGCGCTTCCAGACGACGGTTGTAGTTGTCGATCTGCGTGGTGGCAAAGCGGCGCGCAGCCTGGACTTGCGCGTTGATCAGACCTGCCACGTCCGGGTCGGCCGAGGGGTCCTTGCGCGGCGCCACGCTCACCTGCACCGTGGCCGGCGCCGAGGTGGCAAACGCGTTGGACAGCGTGTACGTCAGCACGGCTTGGCCGCTGTAGGTGCCCGACGGGGTGAAGTTCAGCACGTACGTCGATGCCGCCGCAGCCTGCGGCTTCAGGCCGGCCGGTGTCTGCACGGCCTTCTGCACGATCGTGGCCGTACCGGCGTTGGCTGGCACCACCGACACCAGCGTCGCGCCTGTGAAGGGGCCGCCCGTGGCACCTTCGGTCAGGTCCACGCTCACGGCCTGACCCGACGACGTAGTGGCCTGTTTCTGCGCCACGGCAATCGGCACGGCGTTCACATTGACCGTCACCGGAATCGGCGCGGATGTGCCGGCCGTGTTGATCAGTGCATAGGTGAAGTTGACTGCGCCGGAGGTGGTCGGGGTCGGCGTGTAGACGATGTCCAGGCCGTTGACGACGGCGGTGCCGCTGGCAGGCGGACTGACAATCGCGATGGACGAGAACGGACCGCCCGTTGCATTGGCCGTTGCATGCAGCGTGATCGGTGCCGTCGACATGGTGGTCGCCGTGATTGCAGGCGCGGTGCCGATCACCTGGCCGACCGTGATCGTGTAGCTGCGTGTACCGGTGTACGGGGCCCCGGTGCCGGTGCTGCTGTCGCGGGCCTGCACGGTGAACGTGCTGCTGCCCAGCGCAGTGGGCGTGCCCGACAGAACGCCTGTGCTGGCGTTCAGGCTGAGGCCCGCGGGCAACGTACCGGTGGACACGGCGTACGTGTAAGGCGCGGTGCCGCCGGTGGCGCTGAAGGTCTGGCTGTAGGCCGTGGTGATCTGGGCCGGGTTAGCGGCCGCAGGACTCACTGTGACCGTGGGCGCACCGATGGTGACGCTGTAGGCACGGCTGGCCGTGAAGCTATTGGCATCCGTCGCCGTGATGATGAAGTTGAACGTTCCGCCTGCGGTGGGCGTGCCCGAGAGGACGCCGGTGGTGGTGTTCAAGCTCAGGCCTGCCGGCAATGCACCCGCCGTCACGGCGTAGGTGTACGGCGCGGTGCCATTGGCTGCCGTGACGGTTTGGCTGTACGCCGATGCAATCGCCGGGTTGGGCAGCGTGGCCGGTGATACCGTCACGCTAGGCGCGGCGATGATGAGCGTATAGACACCGCTTACCGCAAATGGAGCGCCCGTCCCCGTCGAACTGTCGGTAGCGGTGACGGTAAGGCTGACCGTGGCGGCCGTTGTTGGGGTACCTGCCAGCGTGCCGGTGGCGCCGTTCCACGTCAGGCCCGCGGGCATGGCGCCGCTGTTGACCACGAGGCCATAGGTGTACGGGCTCGTACCACCACTTGCCGTGAAGTTGCGGCTGTAAGCGGTGCCGGCCACACCGCTGAGAGAACCCGAGGCCGGCGTGATGATCAAGGAGGGCGACCCAATCGTCAGAGAGTAGGCGCGGCTACCCGTGTAGGGGCCGGTTCCGGTACTGCTGTCAGTCGCGGTGACAGTGAAGTTGAACGCGCCGCCCGCCGTGGGCGTACCCGACAGCGTGCCATTGCTGGACAGCGTCAGCCCCGTCGGCAGCGAACCAGCCGTGACGGCGTACGTGTAGGGACCTGTGCCGCCGCTCGCCAAGAGGGTCTGGCTGTATGCCGTAGCGACGGTACCGCCCGGCAACGTGCTCGGGCTCACCGTGACGGTGGCAGCGTTGACCGTCAGGGTGTACGCACGCGAGCCGGTATAGCTGTTGGCGTCGGTGGCCGTGACGGTGAAGTTGAAGTTGCCGCCCGCCGTGGGCGTACCAGTGATTGCGCCGGTGCTGCCGTTCAAGCTCAAGCCCGCTGGCAGCGCGCCAGCAGTCAGCGCGTAGCTGTAAGGCGCGGCACCCCCGCTGGCCGTGGCAGTCTGGCTGTAGGCGGCGCCGACAGTTGCCGCAGTCAGCGTGGTGGGCGACACGGTAATGGTGGGCGCCGAGGTGGTCAGCGTGTAGGTGCCAGACGTGCTGTACGGCCCCGTGCCGGTTGCGTGGTCGGTGGCAGTCACCGTGAAATTGACCACGCCCGTGGTGGTGGGCGTACCGGACAACACGCCGGTGCCGGTGTTGAACGAGAGACCGGTCGGCATCGTCCCGCTATTGACCGCCAGGCTGTAGGTGTACGGCGTTAGACCGCCACTGCCTGTGAAGGTCTGGCTGTAAGCGACGCCCGCTGAAGCGCTGAGACTGCCCGATGCCGGGGTGATCGCCAACGTGGGTGCATTGACGATCAGCGAATAGGCACGGCTGCCCGTATACGGACCGCTGCCGGTACTGCTGTCGGTGGCGGTCACGGTGAAGTTGAACGTGCCCCCTGCCGTGGGCGTTCCCGACAGCACGCCGCCAGAACTGAGCGCGAGGCCAGCCGGCAACGCTCCGGAAGTGATGGCGTAGCTGTAGGCCGCCGTGCCGCCGCTGGCCGTTATCGCCTGGCTATATGCCGTTGCAACGGTGGCATTGGTCAGTGAGGACGGCGAGAGCGTGATCGTCGGTGCAGCAACGGTCAGCGTGAGCGCGCCGCTGGTCGCCGTGAACGGGCCGGTGCCAGTGCTGCTGTCGGTGGCCGTCACGGTGAAGTTGAACGTACCGCCCGCCGTGGGCGTGCCCGACAGCGTGCCGTCGCTGGCCAGCGAGATGCCGGCTGGCAGCGCGCCCGACGCGATCGTGTAGGTATAAGGCGCCGTGCCGCCACTGGCCGAAGCCAGCGTTTGGCTATAAGCCGTACCCACCGTGCCGCCTGCAGGCGAGGACGGCCCATACGTGACCGTCGGATTCGACACGGTGACAGTCACGGTGGCCGGCGCGGACGTGCCACCCGCGTTGGTCGCCGTGTACGTGAATGAGTCCGGGCCAGAGTAGGACGCGCTCGGCGTGTAGGTGATCGACGTGCCCGACGCGGTAGCTGTGCCGTGCGCTGCCTGCGTTGCGATGGCCACGCCGGTCGGCGCGCCGCCGGTGATATTCAGCGTGACGGGGTTGCTTGTACTGCCGTGTGCAACGGTGGTGCTGACCGCGTTCGCAACGGGAGGCGCCACAAAGGTGTAACGATCAGACGCGCTGGTGGTGCTGGTTCCGCTAGCGTTCGTCACGGTGATGTCAACCGTACCGGCCGCCCCTGCGGGCGAGGTAGCTGTGATCGACGTAGCGCTGTTGACGGTGAAGCTGCTTGCGTTGGTCGCGCCAAACTTGACGGCCGTGGTGCCGGCGAAATTGGTGCCGGTAATGGTGATGGAGGTGCCGCCGGCGGTCGGGCCCGCGGTGGGCGAGATATTGGTTACGGTGGGCGATGTTGGGATGACGGTAATCGTCAAAAAACCTGTCGCAGTCCAAGCCCCGCCGTTATCCGTGATGAAGAACGTCGCCGTATCGGTGCCGCTGAAAGAGGGGCTTGGTGGCGTGTAGACAAAACCGTTGTCGGCACCGCTGCCGCCGGGAACGCTCGCGAAGATATAAAACGTGCCGCCCTGCGTGGTCGGCGTAGTAACGGCACCCGAGGTGGAGTTGAAGTTTTGATCCCCGACGGTGTCGAACGCCAACCCTGAGTTGATCGGGTCACATGCCGTATTTTCACTGGGGGTCAGCGTGTAGGTTTTCGTCGTGTTCTGCTGCATCGAAAACGAGACAGAGCACGAGATGTTTGCAAGCGCGGCCTGCGATAACAACATCAACCCGATCGCCAAAAAAGCCAGCAGGCCCCGACGCATCCACGCGCGCCCCGCTTCCCCCAGGCGTCGAAACATTAACCATACGGCGACCCCTCGCCGGCAAAACGGGCTGGTTCTTTTCAGCACGCGTATTTCCCCCCTCGTTCCGCCCGCTGTTACGGGCTTTTCCTTTTGTGGTGTATTGGGAAAATCAGTGCCGGATCCCCATCAGGCACTTCCCGATGACGAGGGGAAATAACGCATAGATTTGAACACCTGCAGTCAATTGCATAGAGCATAGCCTCGCAATAACTCAGTGTTAACCCTGCAAACACCCCCGATCGATCAATGCGGCTTTCTTATCTTTTATATGAACAGACGCAGCGATCCCAGCGCGATGCTAGAAAAACGGTCCCACTGCGTCAATACCAACTTTCGGATGAATTGGCATGATGTAGCGCTTTTGGCACGCTCTGCTGCCGTGACACAGGTTTTCATGCGGGCAACGCGAAAATTCCGTCCATTATGTCTGGTGATACGCCATGACCAGTCTGGCAATCAAATTGAGACGCAGAAACCATTAATAGAAAAATTTCTGCTCTGAAGCGAAGAATTCAATATCGTGGCGATGCCACATTACGAGGAGGGGTCGTGGATCAATACCTGGGCGAGATTCGCCTCTGTGGATTTCCTTTTCCACCAAAAGGATGGGCATTGTGCAATGGCGCACTGCTGGCCATCCAGACGAACACCGCGCTGTTTTCGCTGCTGGGCACCCAGTATGGCGGCAATGGCACGACCAACTTCGCGTTGCCGGACCTGCGCGGCCGCACGCCGCTGCACCGCGACCTCCAGGGCTACGTGCAGGGCGAGGTAGGTGGCGTCGAGACCGTCACGCTGTCGACCCCGCAACTGCCGGCGCACAGCCACTCATTCACCGCATCGACGACGCCTGCCACATTGCCGAATACCGGCATCACGCAGAACCATCTTCTAGCCACCAGCAACATTTACAACGCGACGAATCCGGGGCCCCCAAGCGCGGGCACCCTGCTTTACGGCGCCCCGGGCACATTGACGCCACTGTCGAGCGAAGCCTGCGGCTCCAGCAGCGGCGGCAACCAGCCGCACGAGAACATGCAGCCTTCGCTGGCGCTGAACTACATCATCGCGCTGACCGGCGTGTACCCGTCACGCGGCTAGGAGATCACTCATGGCAGAACCATACGTTGGCGAAATCCGCCTGTTCGCTGGCAACTATGCCCCGGTGGGCTGGCTGCTTTGCCAGGGTCAGATCATTGGCATATCCGAGAACGAGGTCCTCTTCACCCTGCTCGGCACCACTTACGGTGGCGATGGCCAGAGCAACTTCGGCTTGCCGAACCTGCAAGGGAAGCTTCCCGTGGGACAAGGGCAGGGCCTAGGGCTCACCAACCGCCTGATCGGTCAGCAGTTCGGCGTCGACAGCGTGACGTTGACGACTGATCAGATTCCGGGGCACAACCACGCCATCAACTGCACCAGTGCAGCCGCCACCACCATCACGCCCGGCCCCAGCACACTGCTGGCGACCGTACCGAACGCGCAGGGCTTCTACGACGCCGGCACGGCAAATCCGCCGGGCAAGGCCGCACTGGCCCCCCAGACGATCGGGCAGGCCGGTGGCAATCAGCCACATACCAATCAAATGCCGACGGTCTCCATCAACTACATCATTGCCACCGCGGGCATCTACCCGTCGCAAGGCTGAGTCGAAAAGGGAACCCCATGTCTGATCAATTCCTCGGAGAGATCCGGGTCTTCGGCTTCAACTTTGCCCCGGTGGATTGGGCAGCCTGCGACGGCGCGATCATGCCGATCTCACAGAACACCGCGCTGTTCTCGATCCTGGGCACCATGTATGGCGGCAACGGCACGAGCACGTTCGGCTTGCCCGACCTGCGGGGGCGGGCAGTAGTAGGCACGGAGCAGAACGGCGTGCCGAACGAGTTGCAAGGCTCGTCGACGGTCACGCTGTTGAGCGAGGAGATGCCCGCTCACACGCACACCGCATACGGTGACAACAGCCGTGCAGCTTCACAAACGGCAGCAGGCCGTCTGCCGTCGCGCTTCCAGGTGACATTCAACCAGGCGTTCATCGCGACGGATTCGTCCCCGGCCCTCACGACCCTGTCCCCGCAGGCAGTCGGCATAGCCGGCGGCAGTCTGCCGCACGAAAACATGCAGCCATACCTGGTGATGAACTACTGCATCGCCCTGCAGGGCGCTTGGCCGACGCGTCCGTAAGCCGAGCCCTCGTGGCGGACCGGCCGCGCATGTCGCACCGGTCCGCCTTTCGGCTCCCCGATTTCCGCATCCGTCTTTTCGTTGCCCCCATGACCCTCTCCGCCGAGCTGTTCCAGCCGCATGTCGGCACCGCGTTCTCCGTGCTCCAGGAGCCCGGCCAGATCCCCAATCCGCAGTTCACTCTGCGACTGAACGAAGTGACCACACCCGCGGCACGCCCGGGCCAGCAGGCGTTCTCGCTGTTCTTTACAGGCGATGCCTCGTTCACGCTGCAGCAGGGCACGTACTTCCTGCAGCACGACACGCTGCCCGAACAGGCGATCTTTCTGGTACCGGTCGAACGCAGTGCCGACGGCTTCCGATACCAAGCCTGCTTCAATCTCAGCTGAGGCACCGCATGCCCGTCTTCCGCATTGAACGGCCCGGCACCGCACTGCGCCCCCTGACCGACGCAGACCAGCCCTTCCTCCTGCACCTCTACGGCACCACCCGCGAAGCCGAACTGCAGGCGACCGGCTGGACCGATGAACAGAAGGCGCAGTTTGTCCGGATGCAGTTCGATGCACAGCAACGCGCCTACTTTGCCTACCCCGACGCGGAATTTTTCGTGATCGAACAGGAGGGCGTACCTGCCGGGCGGATCTACCTGCAGCACCGGCAGGAAGCCCTGCTGATCATCGATATCTCGCTGGTGCCGGAGCGGTGCGGTTCGGGGATCGGCGGCGCGGTGCTTTCTGCTGTATTTGCGCAGGCCCGCGCTTCAGGAAAACGCGTGCAGATCCATGTGGAGCGCTTCAACCCCGCTCAGCGTTTGTATCAGCGAATGGGGTTTCGACTGGTGGAGGACAAGGGCGTGTATCTGTTCCTCGAGTGGGATGGGGCCGCCTTGCAAGCGGCAACCGTATAGAAATCCCCCTCCACCCACCTCCACCGCCGGTGGTCTACCATGGCCCACACAACCAAAAGCACCACGCCAGGAGACCCCAAATGCCCACCGAGGCCACCCACCGCGTCTTCAACCAGGTCCCGGACCTGACCGGCTTCAACCCCTTCACGTCCGACACCACGCTGCAAAGCGCACTCGAACGCCTGGGTGGCGGCTGGAACGCCAGCGCGCTGCAAGCCTTCGGTGACCAGCTCGGCGCGCCCGAGACGCTGCAGTGGGCCACAGAGGCCAACACCTACCACCCCGAACTCCACACCCACAGCCGCACCGGCGAGCGCATCGACGCCATCCGCTTCGACCCCGCGTGGCACGCGCTGCTCGGGCTGATGCGCAGCCAGGGGCTGCAGGCGCTGCCCTTCGCCGAGCCGCGCGCCGGTGCATGGGCCGCGCGCACCGCCGGTTACTTCATGCAGGCGCAGATCGAATCCGGCACGCTGTGCCCGGCGACGATGACGTTCGCGAGCATCCCCGTTCTACAAAAAGAGACGGCGCTGTTTGCCGACCTCGGGCCGCGTCTCTACGCCCGCGAACACGACGCACGCGATCTGCCGTGGCGCCAGAAGACCGCCATCCTCGTCGGCATGGGCATGACCGAAAAGCAGGGCGGTTCCGATGTGCGCAGCAACACCACGGTGGCAACACCGTTGCGCGGCGAGGGCCGCGGCGCCACATACGCGATCACCGGACACAAGTGGTTCTTCTCCGCCCCGATGTGCGATGCGCATCTTGTGGTGGCACGCATGGGCGCGGAAGACGGGCCGCTGTCGTGCTTCTTCGTGCCGCGCTTTCGTGACGACGGCAGCAAGAACCCAATCCAGATCCAGCGCCTGAAAGACAAGCTCGGCAACCGGTCCAACGCCAGCAGCGAAGTGGAGTTCCGCGGCGCGGAGGGCATCCTCATTGGCGAGGAAGGGCGCGGTATTCCGACCATCATCGAGATGGCCACGCACACGCGGCTGGATTGCGTGATCGGCAGCGCGGCCATCCTGCGCCACGCGCTGATGCAGGCGCTGCACCACGCGCGCCACCGCATGGCCTTCGGCCGCCTGCTGGCTGATCAACCGCTCATGCGCAATGTGCTGGCCGACCTCGCGCTCGAATCGCAGGCGGCAACGTTGCTGATGATGGAGTTGGGCAACGCGTTCGAGCGTGCCGATGTCGATCCGCTGGCCGCGGCGTGGAAGCGCATCGTCACGCCCGCCGCCAAGTTCTGGGTCTGCAAGCGCGCCATCGAGGCGACCGGCGAGGCCATGGAAGTCTGGGGCGGCAACGGCTACGTGGAAGAAGGCCCGATGGCGCGCCTGTACCGCGAAGCGCCGGTCAATTCCATTTGGGAAGGCTCGGGCAACGTGATGTGCCTGGACGTGCTGCGTGCCATCGCCCGCACGCCGGACGACGCGCTACGCCTCGTGCACGACATTGGCGAGCGCGCACAGGGCCACCGTGCCGTGCGCGCGGAGCTGGCTGCACTGCAGGCAATGCTGCATCAGCCGGGCGACATCCAGGAAACCTCCGCGCGCCGCATCGCGCAGGGGCTGGCGCTCACGGCACAGGCCGCGCTGATGCTGGCCCACGCCCACCCGGACGACGCCGAACGCTTCATTGCCAGCCGCTTCCATCATCAGCATGGCCGCGTGTTCGGCACGCTCGATGGGCATGCGCAGGAGCTGGGTGCGGTGCTGCAACGCGCGTGGCCCGTATGAAGACGCTGTAAAGAGAAACGCGGGAATACCGGCGTGAAAGCGGGATGAAAGATCACATCGCCTAGGGTGGGGGAGCCGCGCGAGCGCGCCGGCACCAGAAAAATAACCAGACAGGAGACATCCCGTGCCGCACCCGACCCGCGCCTTGCTCGCGGCCGGCCTGGCGTTGTGCGCTTTCCAGGCGTTGGCTGCATCCCCCGTGCTTGACCGCATCCGCGATACCGGCACTGTCCGGCTAGCGTATCGCGAGAACTCCGTACCGTTCTCCTATGTCGATGGCGGCAAGCCGGTGGGATATTCGATCGACCTCTGCGCGCGGCTGGTCGACGCGATCAAGGTGGCGGTCAAGCGGCCCGACCTGAAGGTGCAGTACGTGCCCGTGACGCCCGCCACGCGCATCGGCGCCATCGCCGAGGGCCGCGCAGACCTCGAATGCGGCTCGACCAACAACACGCGCGAGCGGCGCGAGAAGGTAGCGTTCACTATTCCGCATTACATTGCCAGCAGCCGCATGCTGGTGAAGATCAGTTCGAGCATCCACCGCTGGGAAGACCTCAACAACAAGACGGTGGTGTCCACGCGCGGCAGCACAAACGGCGGGCAGATCCGCGCGATGGCCGATGCGCGCGTGCTCAAGGTCAACGTGGTGGAGGCCCGCGACCACGCCGAAGCCTTCGGCATGGTGGCGGCCGGCAAGGCCGATGCGTTTGCGATGGACGACGTGCTGCTCTATGGCTTTAGGGCGACGTCGCCAAACCCGGCGGACTACGCGGTCGTCGGCAGCAACCTGGCGGTGGCGCCATACGCAATCATGCTCGGCAAGGACGACGCGGAGTTCAAGAAGGTGATCGACCTGGCCATGTCACGCACGATCCTCGATGGCGAGGCGGAAAAGCTCTACAAAAAGTGGTTCCAGCAACCCATTCCGCCCAATGGCGTGAAGCTGGAGATCCCGATGAGCTTCCTGCTGCGCGACTCGTTCAAGTTCCCGACCGACAAGGTGGCGGATTAGCGCAACGCTGATCGACCATGCACAGAGAAGGTGCTTGAGGGTATACCCGCATTCAGCGCATAATGCGCGCCCATGGCGGCGCGTAACATTGCTTCACGTTTTGGCATTCCCGGGGGGAGTGACGGCGCGCCCCAGCCAATGCTGCGCAGCCGGGCGGATGTCGCCCGGCAATCGATTGCGCGCACGGCCGCGTCGATAGGGCCCCGATGCGGTCGGCTGGCCATTAGAAGCCCGAACCTCTCCTAGGACCTTTGACGATGCCGTTCGCTGCGCGCACGTGGCTGCTGGCCGCGCTTGCCGTTCCCGCTGCTGTTTCCACCGCTGTCTTCCCGTCCACCGCCGTTGCCGCCACCCCGACGCTCGATCGCATCCGCGATTCGGGCACGGTGCATGTGGCGTATCGGGAAGACTCGATTCCGTTTTCGTACCTTGATGGCGCCAAGCCGGTCGGCTACACGATCGATATCTGCTCCCGCCTGATCGATTCGATCAAGACCTCGCTCAAGCGCCCCGACCTGAAGGTGCAGTACGTGCCGGTGACAGCCGCCACGCGCATGGACGTGGTTGCCTCGGGCAAGGCCGATCTGGAATGCGGCTCGACCAACAACTCGCGCGAGCGCCGTGAGAAAGTCGCGTTCACGATCCCGCACTACATCACCAAGGGCCGCATGCTGGTGAAGGCTGGCTCGCCGATCCAGCAATGGGAAGACCTGAACGGCAAGACCGTGGTGGCCGCGCGCGGATCGAGCAATGCCGATCTCGCACGCAAGCTCAACGAGACAGGCATGACGATGCACGTGGTGGATGCCAACGACCTGCGCAGCGCCTTCGCCATGCTGGCCGATGGCCGCGCCAATGCGTTTGCCGGTGACGACATTCTGCTCTCGGGCATGCGCGCCACGGCCAAGAACCCGGCTGATTACCGCATGACGGGCAAGACGCAACTTGTGTCGTCGTACGCGATCATGCTCAGCAAGCAAGACCCGGAGTTCAAGAAGCTGATCGACCAGTCGATGACGCGGCTGATTGTCGATGGTGAGGTGCCGAAGCTGTACAAGAAGTGGTTTCAGCAGCCGATTCCGCCGAATGGGGTGAATCTGGAGGTGCCGATGAGTTATTTGCTGCGGGATTCGTTTAATACGCCTACGGATAGTGCTGGGAACTGATGTTGTTGTCTGTTTCTCTGCGCGGGGTGGGCGTTTGTGGTTCACCCCTGTTTCATCCCCTGCCGGGGCTGACCTACTTTCTTTGTCTTGCCAAAGAAAGTAGGCAAAGAAAAGCGCGCCCGAGATGGCGACTTCCCCTTGAATTTATGTCGCAGAGAGGGGAAGGGAAAAACTCGCTGCGCTCAGACAGTTTCCCTTCCTTTTTCCTCTCTGCAACAGAAATTCAAGGCGCCATCTAGGGCAGTTACGTCAAAGGCCACACCGTTGGTGTGCGTGCGTTGGCGCCCAGATGTGTCTTGTTGCTCAGTGCACCTCGGCCGGCGCTGCCTGCGCCGGGATGCTGCTCACCACGTTCAGCGTCGGGCGTCCGCCTTGGCGCATCAGATCTGCGGCGCGCTCGGCGATCATGATGATCGGGGCGTTGGTGTTGCCGCCGATGAGCGTCGGCATGACCGAGCCGTCGATCACGCGCAGGCCTGTGAGGCCGCGCACGCGCAGTTCCGGGTCGACCACAGCCATGGCGTCGTCGGCGCTGCCCATCTTGCAGGTGCCGACGGGGTGATAGATGGTGTCGGCGTGCTGGCGGATCAGGGCGCGGACGGCTTCGTCGTCGGAGCCATCGCCGCGGATGTTTCCGGAATACAGCTCGCGCCCGCCAAGGTCAGCCAACGGACGCTGCGCGAAGATGCTCTTCACGGCGCGGAAGCCGGCAAGCATGCCGTTCATGTCGTCGGGGTCAGACAAGAAACGCGGGTCGATCAGCGGTGCGTCGCGCGTGTCGGCGGAGGCCAGGCGCACTTCGCCGCGGCTCTTCGGGCGCAGCACGCACACGTGGCACGAATAGCCGTGGCCGTAGTTGAACGTGCGGTTGTGGTTGTCAGCCATGGCGACCACGAAGTGCAGTTGCAGATCGGGATCGGCCAGATCGGACCGGCTCTTGATGAAGCCGCCGGCTTCGGCAAAGTTGGTCGCCAGCATGCCGCGACGCTCGCGCCGGTAGCGCAGGATCTCGCCCAGCATGTGGGCGCTGCCGCGCGCGGAATAGCCGATCAGATCCAGGTTGAAGACTTTCTTGTGCAGGATGATGTCGAGGTGGTCCTGCAGGTTCTGGCCGACGCCTGGCAGGTCGTGCACGACCGGAATGCCGAGCGAGCGCAGATGCTCCGCCGGGCCCACGCCCGAAGCCATGAGCAACTGCGGCGAGCCGAACGCCCCCGATGAGACGATCACCTCGCGGCGCGCGCGCAGCGTTTCGGTACGGCCGCCGCGCTCCACTGTCACGCCAGCCGCGCGCTTGCCTTCAAAGACGATGCGCAGGGCCTGCGTGTCGGGCATCACGGTGAGCTGGCGGCGGTTGCGGCTGAAGGTGGCGTCAGCCTTGTCCCCGCCATGCAGGTAGGCGCGCGCGGCGTTCCAACGCTCGCCGTTGTATTGTGTGACCTGGTATGGGCCGACGCCCTCCTGATCGGGGCCGTTGAAATCGTTGTTGCGGCGGTAGCCTGCTGCCACGCCGGCATCGACGAAGCGTTGTGCGATTGGGTTGCCGGTGCGCAGGTCGCTCACGTGCAGCGGGCCGGTGCCGCCGTGCAGTGCGTCGTCATCGCGGCCGGCAAAACGCTCGTTGCCCTCAGAGCGCTTGAAGTAGGGCAGCACATCGCTCCAGCTCCAGCCGGTGCAGCCGAGCGCCGCCCAGTGGTTGTAGTCGCTGGGCGTGCCACGGATGTAGATCATCGCGTTGAGCGAAGAGCTGCCACCCAGCCCCCGCCCGCGCGGCTGATAGCCCTGACGCCCGCCCAGCCCGGCTTGCGGCACGGTCTGGAACCCATAGTTGCGTTTGTTCTTGAACGGCAGCGACGCCGCGCATCCGGCCGGCACCCAGACGGAAAGATGATGATCGTGCGGCCCAGCCTCCAGCAGCGCGACGGTCACGTCCGGGTCTTCGGTCAGCCGGCTGGCAAGCGCGCAACCGGCTGAGCCTGCGCCGACGATGACGTAGTCAAAAGTGAGCGCGGATGTCTGCGATTCGGTGGCCATGGGTGTCTCCGGATGGTTTTCTAATGGGCGAGCGACGCCGCCGGCTTATTGCCGGTCACGAACTCACATCCTAGGCGTGCCGGGTTGTTTCAAACGACCGGGCTTACCCGCATTAGAGGCATCGTTCGATGTCATGCAACAAGCCGACGAGAGGCAGCCCCCAAACCCTCAAGCCGACGCCAACGGCGGGATATTGCAACGCAGCAATTGCGCGCTGGCATACGGTTGCGTGCGCCCACGCAGGCCGGGCATGCCGCACACGGCGAGGCCGTATCAGGCCGTCGCAAGGGCGGCTGGCGACCATACTGCTTTGCAATTGCACCGATCCGCCCACCGTGCCAGGAGCCCCCGATGCAGCCTGCCGACCTGCCCGCCCCGCACATGCTGCGCATGCAGCAGACCTTCGAGGCCATGCGCGCCGCCCACCAGGCCGACATGCTGCCCACCTGGCCCGTGCGCCGAGACCGCCTGATGCGCCTCAAGCGCCTTGTCATGGATAACCGCGAGGCCATCGCCCAGGCCGTCAGTGCGGACTTCGGCAACCGCTCGCGGCAAGAGACCGACCTGCTGGAAATCTTCCCGAGCGTGGACGGCATCAAGCACGCGCTGTCGCACGGCAAGCGCTGGATGCGCGTGCAGCGCCGGGGCGTGAGCCTGTGGTTCCGGCCCGCCAGCACGCGGCTGATTCCGCAACCGCTGGGCGTGGCGGGCATCGTCGTGCCGTGGAATTACCCGATCTATCTGACCATCGGGCCGCTGGTGTCTGCGCTGGCGGCGGGCAACCGCGCAATGGTCAAGCTGTCGGAATACACGCCGCGCTTTTCCGCGCTGTTTGCCGACCTCATCGAGCGCAACTTTGCCGCCGATGAAGTGCGCGTCATCAATGGCGATGCGGCAGTGGCCGAGGCGTTCTCGCGGCTGCCGTTCGATCACTTGTTGTTCACGGGCTCCACCAACGTCGGCCACCACGTCATGCGCGCCGCGGCCGACAACCTCACGCCGGTCACGCTGGAGCTGGGCGGAAAATCGCCCACGATCATTGGGCCGGATGCGGATTTCGACCGCGCGGTGGAGCGCACGCTGGTCGGCAAGCTGCTCAATGCAGGGCAGACCTGCGTGGCGCCCGACTACGTATTGCTGCCCGCCGGCACCGAGCAGCGCTTCATCGATGCGGCGCGCAAGCTGGTCGGCAAGATGTACCCCGACATGGCACGTAACAGCGACTACACGACGCTCATCAGCCCACGCCACTTCCAGCGCATGGCCGGCTTGGCCGACGAGGCGCGCGAGCAGGGCGCGCAGGTGCTGCCGCTGACCAACGCCGTGTCCGACGAAGGCACGCGCCAGTTTCCGCCTGCGCTCATCACGGGCGGCACCGAGGCAATGCGCCTGATGCAGGAAGAAATCTTCGGCCCGCTGCTGCCGCTGGTGCCGTATCGCACGCTGGACGAAGCGCTGGACTACATCAACGCCCGGCCACGGCCGCTGGCGCTGTACCTGTTCGAGCGCAATGGCGCCACGGTCGACCGCGTGATGTCCGGCACGATTGCCGGCGGCGTGTGCATCAACGAGACGCTGCTGCACGTAGCGCAAGACGACCTGCCCTTTGGCGGCGTGGGCGCCAGCGGCATGGGCGCGTACCACGGCATCCACGGGTTCGAGCGGTTCTCGAAGATGAAGCCGGTGTTCCGGCAATCGGCCATCAACGGGCTGGGCCTGTTCCGTGCGCCGTACGGCAAGACGTTCGAGACGATGATGAAGCTCTTGGTGCGCTGATCGACCGGCACCCAATCACCACCCAATCACGGCTGCCACATCGGCACGATCGAGACGGCCAGCAGCACGCCCAGCACCGCATTGAGCACACGCCACTGGCGCGGCGTCTTCAACAGCCGCGCCAGCACGATCCCGGCCGCGCACCACAGCGACAGCGACGCCAGCGCAGCCAACCCAAAGGTCGCGCCCAGCAGCGCCGCCAGTTGCAGCGGGCCGCTCGCCAGCATTGCAAACGAAGCCGCCGCACCCAGCGCCATCGCCCAGCCCTTGGGGTTCAGCCACAGCAGGCAGGCACCGCCCAGCAGCGTGGTCGGCACCGTGGCGGCGGCATTGAGATTGGGCGGACCGCTACGCACTACCTTCCACGCCAGCCACAGCAGATAGGCCGAGCCCGCCGCCTTCATCACCAGCAGCAGCCACGGCGCAGCCATCAGCAACCCGGCCAAGCCCGCGGCCGCACCCGCTGCCAACGAAGCCAGCCCGACGGCAATGCCCACCATGAGCGGAATCGAGCGCCGAAACCCAAATTGCGACCCCGAGGCTGTCGCCAGCGTCGTGGCCCCGCCCGGCGACACCGTAGACACCACGGCAAACAACACCAGCGGCGCGATGGAGGAAAACGCTTCGACGGCCATGGGCGGCACTCTTCGGTTGATGACGGATGGCCCACTGTAGAGCGGGCAAAACCATTAGCAAATCGAAGGTTTTTGATGCAATCCATTAGCATCTAGAATGCCTCGATGGCCAAGAACCTCGACATCACCCTCGTCCGCACCTTCATTGCTGTAGCCGAAAACGCCAGCATGACGGTGGCCGCCAACGCGCTACACCTCACGCAGGGCGCCATCAGCCAGCAGATCAAGCGGCTCGAAGACGCCTTCGAATGCCGCCTGTTCGAGCGCGACGGCCGGCGGCTGGAACTCACCCACGCGGGCGAACGGTTCCTAGGTCGCGCCAAACGCCTGCTCGCACTCAACGACGAAATCTGGGCCGACATGGCCGCGCGTCCGCTGCAGGGCCCGGTGCGCCTGGGCGTGCCTTACGACTTGGTCGGCACCGTTTTCCCGCCGATCTTCAAGGCGTTTACCGAAGCGTGGCCGTCGGTGGAATTGACCATCGTCTGCGGCACCTCACCCGAGCTGGCGGAGAGCATTGCGCGCGGCGAGCTGGACGTCGCCGTGGTCGAAGCGCCGGTGGACGAAGCCACGGGTGAATGCCTCTGCGTGGAACGTCTGGTATGGGTCGGCCCGCGCGGCGGCAACGTGCATGCGAAGCGCCCGCTACCGCTATCGATGGTGGACGAGAGCTGCGCCTTCCGCGCCCGCGTGCTCAAGGCGCTCGGCGAGCAGGGCATTGAATGGCGCACGGTGTTCGAGAGCGGCAACATTGAAGCGACCACCGCCACGGTCCGCACCGGGCTAGCCGTCACGGCATGGCTGACGCCGACGGTGCCGGCGGACCTCGACATCCTCGGCCCCGAAGCCGGCCTGCCGGAACTGCCGATGTTTGCGATCAGCCTGCTGCTGCCTGCGCAAGGCGCGAGTGCAGCGGCGCTGGCGTTGGGGCAGTGCGTGCGCGACGGGTTCTCTACGCGGCAGCGCGTGGCGGAGCGGCGCGCCGCCTGACCCGTGGCTCGCGGTTACAGGCCGCCGCCTTCGATCTGCACGCGCCCATTCGGCGTATCGAGCACGAGCGTCAATCCCGGCCGCGCCGCATCGGTCAATTTGACAGATCGGTTCTCCGGTTCGGAAGCATCCCACCCCAGCCCCTGAAGCTTTGCGCGGATGGCCTGCATCTCTGGATGTGCGATTTGGAATTGGTTCAGGCGCAGCCCCACGTCCTGCATCCGGTCGACCGGGCTTTGGCCGCTCGCCCAGTCGATGAGTGCGGGCCAGCAACCGCCCGCTTCCGCTTCACCGTCGCTGCGGTGAAAGAAGTGCCATCGCAAATCGCCACGCGTCACTTCGAGCAATTCGTGCTGCGGTGATTCGCTCGTGTTGCGCGCCAGATCAGGAAGGCTCGCGACCCATCCAAACAGCCGGGGCGCCTCTTCCAATGTGCCTTCCCGCGTCAGGCGGTCCAGCGCAAACCAGCGCGTCCTGTTGGGCGGCGCAGCCTCCGGGTCGATGGCGATGAACTCCAGAAACACACCGGGCGCAATCCGCGTGACGAGGTTGTGCGTGCCCATCAAGGGATGCTTGCCGCCTGCGGGCAGCGCCACGCCAAACCGCTGCGCGGCATAGGCCTGCGCCTGCTCAAGTGTTTGCGCGACGAAGGCAATGTGATCGAGCTTCAAGATGGCTCCCGCTGTGTCCGCCTCAAATGTGAGGGCCCAGCATGCCACAGCGCATTCCACGATGTTGCGGCGTGGTGCCGGCATCCCCGCCCGTCTCGGGGATGGGTCCAACTGTTCTTATGCGGCGGAAACCCGCCGGCGCTCAATGGCGGCCAACACCTCCCACGTGTGCGGATCCACGTCGCTCCCCCCGAGCGACATCGACAGATACGCGTCGATGGCATCGATAAAGCCTTTCACGAATGCCAGCGGATACGCGTGTTCCGAAAAGTACGTGAGCTGCTCGCGCAGCCTGCCGGGCCGGCAATGGCCAGGGTCGCGCATGACGCTGTGCGTGCGGCACAGAAACGCGCGCGCTGACACCGCGCCATCCAGGTAGAGGCGGTTTTTGGTCAGCGACATGCGGCACCTCCCGGTTGCGTGGGAAGCCTGCAGCGCCAAGGCGGTGGGGAAGGGTAAGACGCGGGGCGATGCCCGCTGAGTGCGGTAGCCATGTGGCCTCCTGGAGTGGATTGAAGGAGACCCGGCCCTCGCTGCGAACGAGGGTGGCGGGCCTGACGACAGGGTTCGCAGACCGGCCCACTCCAGCTCGCCGGCAGACCCGAAGGTCTCCCTGCCCGGCCCGCCGCAGAAAGCATAGGCGTGCGCAAGCACCGGACATGAAAACGCCGCTCGGAAGCGGCTGTCCGTCTGGAGGGGAAATGGGCTGCGAAACCCAGTCACCGTTGGTGCGGTGACGGTGGGGATTATATGGCCACAGTCTTCCCAAGGAAGCGCTCCGCCCTGGGTTGCGGACAATTCCGATAGCGATGGCTCACATTGCTCGCTAAGTTTGCGCGCTATCCCTCATTCACGAGGCATCTAGATCTATACCACCAAGTGGTATATTTAGTTCTCATCGGAGCAGCATGACGTCCCGCACGCCGCGCATTTTCAAAACCAAGTGGTTCAACAGAGCAGCGAAAGTCGCAGGTATTACCGACGTGGAACTATGCCGCGCGGCAAGACAGTTAATGCAGGGCATGGGCGACGATCTCGGCGGCAATGTATGGAAGAAGCGTCTCGACCAGAACCGCAGGCGCGGCATCGTGGTGAACAAGATTGGCCATTTTTGGTTCTTTGTCTTTCTGTTCGCCAAGAGCGACCGAGAGAACATCAATGACCGTGAACTGAAGGACTTCCGAAAAGTTGCCGCAAATTTGGGCAAACTGCGAGACACAGAGATTGACTCGCTGGTCGAACTGCAAGCACTGGTGGAAATTTGCAATGACTAAGACACGATTCAAGAGCGACGCATCTGAGGCCATTCACAGCCTAGCCTCGGACCTGTATCGCGCCAAGCTCATCGACAAGAAAACCATGCGTGAGTACGACGACCTGTGCATAGAGCCCGTGCCGGAATTCGATGCGAAGGCAATCGCGCGCATCCGTAAATCTGTGAACGTCAGCCAAAGTGTGTTCGCTGCATATCTGAACACCACTGCTTCGACAGTGCGTCAGTGGGAGCAAGGTGACAAAAAACCTAGCGGCATGGCTGCACGCCTCCTGCAGCTGGTGCAGAAGCACGGACTCGCCGTGTTTTCCTGATTCGTCAACGCTGTAGACAAAACAAAAACCCCGCCAACCGGCGGGGTCCCCCAAATCCTTTTGAGCCTGCAAGCCAATCAAGCCTGCGGCGCAGCCCCATCTTCAGGAGCTGCCTCGGCGCCTTCGGCCTTGGCTTCGTCCTTCTTCTCGATCATCTCTTCCAGCGCGCCCGCGCCCTTGAAACCGGCGACTGCGGCAACTGCCTTGGTCAGCAGGCCGGCATCCGGATCGACTTTCTCGGCGGCTTCAACGGCGGCGACGGCGCCGGCGATCTTGCCCACTTCATCCAACAGTCCCATGGTCACCTCCGCGTGATTGAACGGGAGAGCCATCTTCCCACCGGCAAGCGGTGGAAGTGCAATCAAAGTTAAAAATTTTCTGTGGGCGGACGTTTGCGTACAGCGCGCATCACTCCGCTTCTGCGCCGGCAGGGGCGGCGGTGAGCGCGGCAAGGCGCTGGCGGGCGCTGTCGGTAATGGGGCTCGATTGGCGCGTCGCCACGTCGATTTGCACGATCACCGATTGCGACGTGGCGGCGCAGCGGCCGTTCTGGAAGATGGCCTGCTCCAGCTTGACCGAGCTGCGACCGACGCTTGCCACGCGCGTGCCGATCTGCACGGAGCCGGGCCAGAGAATCTCGCTGCGGAAGTCGAGCACAAGCTGCGCGATGACGAACTCGCAGCCGGGCGCGGCCAGCGGATTGTCGGGCGTGAAAAGCATCTCTACGCGGCCCGTTTCCAGGTACGTGGCGAAGACGGCGTTGTTGATGTGGCCCTGCCGGTCGGTGTCGCCGTAGCGGAGTTTGTCGGTCGAGTGCAGCGGGTAATCGGAAAGGGAGGGCGTGGTCGTCATGTGGGGCGCGAAATCCGGGTCAATCTGTGCATTCTGCCTGCCTTCCTGTGCAAACGCTGACCGGGTGACCGCACCACAGCGCTTACGTTGACTCGTATCAACGCGTGGCTTTCAGCAGCGCTTACGTTGGAAGCAGACGCCGGCCGCGCACACTGCGCGGCCGCAGACATGGCAAGGAGGCCACATGAAAACCCTGGTACTGGCAACGGACGGATCGGCCTATTCCGATGCGGCAGCGCGCTGCATTGCCGACAAGACCCTCTTCGGCAGCGATGTGACGGTGCATGTGGTGCACTGCATGCCGGATCTCTCGGGCGACATCAAATCGCTCGTCGGCAAGGCAGAGGTCGACGCCTGGTACGCGGAGGAAAGCACCGGCGCCATGGCATCGGTCTGCGCGATCCTGGGTGCGGCTGGCGTGCCGTTCGAGCGGCACGCACTGGTGGGCTTTCCGCCGGAGCGCATCGTGCAGCACGCACAAAATGCAGGGGCCGCGGCCATCGTCATGGGCTCGCACGGGCGCGGCGTGTTCGTCGAGGCGCTGATGGGCTCGGTGGCAGGGCGGGTGCTCGCGCATGCCGAATGCCCGGTGCTGCTGGTGAAGGCGCCCAAGGCTTGATGGTGGTGGGCGGCGTGCTGCTCAACTCTGCCGCGCGCCGCGCTATCCCAGCGCCCGCACCGACGTGCTGATCGCCCGCGCGCATTGCAGCAGCGCGGGGCCCAGCTTCGTTTCCATCTCTTCCGCCGTCCACCGCCCGGTGGGCGCAACAAGGTGGATTGCCCCCAGCGGCCGCCCGTTGCTGCTGACGACGGGCGCGGCGATGGTCATATCGCCGAGGAACAGTTCTTCGCAGTTGGTGGCGTAGCCGCGCTGGCGCGCCAGGCGCAGCGTTTCCATGATGTCGGCCACGTCGGTGCGCGTGTGCATGGTGTGCGCCACGCGCTGCGACACCTCGACGATGGCTTGCGCTTCGGGCATCGGCAGGGCGCTCAGGTAGGCCCGGCCCGACGCGGTGCAATACATCGGAATGCGGCTGCCGATCGGCATGTGCACCGGCACAAAGTGCGCACTCACAAAGCGGGCGACGTACACCATCTCGTCCTGATCAGGCTCGGTCAGGCACGAGGTTTCGGTGGTCATCTTCGTGAGTTCGGCCAGGAACGGATTGGCCACGTCGATCAGCGTGTCGGCGGCCAGGTAGTTGAAGCCGATCTTCATCACTGCGGGGGTGAGCTGGTAGCGGCGTGTCTGCGGATGCTTGCGCAGGTAACCAAGCTGCTCGAGCGTGTAGACCATGCGCTGCGCGGAGCTTTTGTTGATGCCGGCCGCAGCGGCCACGTCGGCAATCGTCATGGTGCGGCGCTGCGCGTTGAAGGCGCCCAGCACGGCCAGCCCTTTCTCCAGCGACTGGTTGAACAGTAGGTCGGGGGCGTCGGCGGATTCAGCAGCGTCGGTCATGACAAGTGGCGGCTCAGTGGCAAATCAACGGGCAAAGAATCGCATATCGATTCGTATACGTCGATTAGTGGTTTTCCATAGTTATTTATCGATTCGATACGTTCGAATATTGGCACAAGCATTGCATCACGTTGAGCCATTCCCCGTGCATGCGCGTTCGGGGTGCGTCTTTTTTCCGTTGCCTGGAGGATTGCCATGTCTGTTGTCACCACCTTCCGTCGCGCTGCACTGGCGTTGTGCATGCTCGGCACCGCATCGTTTGCCTGGGCGCAGGGCGCGCCGGCCACCTACAACGTCGGCGCCACAGCCACGGGCGTGCCGTTCACGTTTCTGGACGTGAAGACGAATTCCATCCAGGGGATGATGGTCGACACCGTGACGGCCGTGGGCAAGGCGGGCGGCTTCAACGTGAACGTGCAGCAGACGGTGTTCTCGGCGCTCATTCCGTCGCTCACGTCCAACAAGATCGACATCATCTCGGCGGCGATGCTCAAGACGCCGGCGCGCGCGCAGGTGGTGGATTTCTCCGACCCGGTCTACTCGTACGGCGAGGGCCTGATCGTCAAGGCTGACGACGCCAAGAACTACGCCACGCTCGATGATCTGAAAGGCGAGGTGGTCGGCGCGCAGGTGGGCACGGTGTTCCTCGACATGCTCAACAAGAAGGGCATCTTCAAAGAAGTGCGCAGCTACGACTCGGTGGCCGACATGACGCGCGACCTGGCGCTGGGCCGCATCAAGGCCGGCCTGGGCGATCAGCCGATCATCGCGTACCAGATTCGCCAGCACGCCTTCCAGGGTGTGAAGCTCGCTGCCGGCTACAAACCCGCCAACGTGGGCGATGTGTGCCTGGTGGTGCGCAAGGGCGATACCGAAACGCTCAACCGCCTCAACAAGGCCATCGCCAAGATCAAGGCAGACGGCACGCTGGATGCCATCGTGAAGAAGTGGGGCATCTGATTTCGGATCGGTGATGCGCCATGAGTGTTGCAACGTTTCTTGAGAACGCGCAGGACTTCCTGCCGATCCTGCTGAAAGGGGCGGTGGTCACGGTTGAGGTGACCGTGCTGTCGTTCCTGCTCAGCAGCGTGATCGGCCTGGGGCTCGCGCTGATGCGTCTGTCGCCCGTCAAGGCCGTGTCTACGGCCGGGGCGACCATCGTCAACATCATTCGCGGGCTGCCGATCATCGTGCAGCTCTTCTACATCTACTTCGTGCTGCCGGACATCGGCATTCAGCTCACGGCGTTCCAGGCGGGCGTGATCGGGCTGGGCATTGCGTATTCGGCGTATCAGGCCGAGAACTTCCGCGCCGGCATCGAGGCTGTGGACCCCGGCCAACGCGAAGCCGCCCAGGCCATGGGCATGCGCGGCACGCTCATCATGCGGCGCGTGATCCTGCCGCAGGCGTTTCGCATTGCGCTGCCGCCGTACGGCAACACGCTGGTGATGATGCTCAAGGATTCGTCGCTGGTGTCCACCATCACGGTGGCGGAAATGACGCGCGCGGGGCAGCTCATCGCCTCGTCCACGTTCCAGAACATGACGGTCTACACGCTGGTGGCGCTGCTGTATCTGGTGATGAGCCTGCCGCTGGTGTTCGGCCTGCGCAAGCTGGAACACCGCCTGGGCGCAGGGAGGGCCAAACGATGAGCATGATCGAAATCCGCGATCTGCAGAAACACTTTGGCGAGCACCACGTGCTGCGCGGCGTGAGCCTGCATGTGGACAAGGGTGAGGTCGTCTGCCTGATCGGCCCGTCTGGGTCGGGCAAGTCGACCGTCCTGCGCTGCATCAACGGGCTGGAGTCGTACGACGGCGGCGAGATCCGGGCCTTTGGCGAACGCGTCGATCAACACAGCAAAACCATCCACACGCTGCGCAGCCGCATGGGCATGGTGTTCCAGCGTTTCAATCTGTTCCCGCATCGCAGCGTGCTGGAAAACGTGATGGAAGGCCCCGTCTACGTCAAAGGCGAACGCCCCGAAGCGGCGCGTGCCAAGGCGATGGCGCTGCTGGAGAAGGTGGGCCTCGCCGCCAAGGCGCAGGCGTATCCGGCGCAGCTCTCCGGCGGCCAGCAGCAGCGCGTGGCGATTGCCCGCGCGCTGGCGATGGAACCCGAGGCGATGCTGTTTGACGAGCCCACGTCAGCGCTCGACCCCGAACTTGTCGGCGATGTGCTGGAGGTGATGCGCGCCCTCGCCCGCGAAGGCATGACGATGATCGTCGTGACGCACGAGATGGGTTTTGCGCGCGAGGTGGCGGACCGCGTGTGCTTTTTGCACAGCGGCACCATCGTCGAAGAGGGGCCGGCTGCCCAAGTGCTGGGCGCCCCGCGTCAGCCGCGCACGCAGGACTTTCTGCGCCGCGTGCTGCACAAACCCGCCGATGCTCCCGCCGGGGACCTCGTGCCATGACGCAGCAGCAACTCGACATGGCTGCAAACGGCGAGCCGCTGCCGCCGTCGCTGTGGGCCGCCACAGCACCCGCTGCGCCGCCCACGCCTGCGTTGATGGAATCGATCACCACCGATGTGCTCGTCATCGGCGGTGGATACACGGGACTTTCCACCGCGCTGCATCTGGCCGAGCGCGGCACGCAGGTCACCGTGCTGGAGGCCAACGAGCCGGGCTGGGGTGCTTCCGGGCGCAACGGCGGGCAGGTCAATCCCACGCTCAAGCATGACCCCGATGAATTGGTGAGCCTGTTCGGCGCGGCGCGTGCCGAACCGTTGATCGACACCATCTCACGCTCCGCCGATCTGGTGTTCGATCTGATCGACCGGCACCGCATCGACTGCCAGCCCGTGCGCGCGGGTTGGCTGCAGCTTTCGTATTCGGACAAGGCCGTGCCGGCGCTGCATGCGCGCGCACGGCAGTGGGAAAAACGCGGCGTGCCGGTAGAAATGCTCGACCGCGCCGCCGTCGCGCGCCGGGTCGGCACTGAGGCGTTTGCAGGTGCGTGGCTCGACGGCCGCGCGGGCGGCATTCAGCCGATGGCGTATGCGCGCGGTTTGGTGCGCGCCGCACAGCAAGCCGGCGCCGCCGTGCACGGGCAGACCACCGTAACGGCGCTGGAGCGACAGGGCGCGCAGTGGATCGCCACCACCAGCACCGGCGCCGTGGTGCGTGCACAGCGCGTGGTAATCGCCACCAATGGCTACACCGGCTCGCTGTGGCCCGGCCTGGCACAGACGGTGCTTTCTGCCAACAGCTTCATCGTTGCGACCAAGCCGCTCAAGACGGCGGATGCACAAGCCATCCTGGCGCGCGGCGAAACGGCTTCCACATCGCAACGGCTGCTGCTGTATTTCCGCAAAGATGCAGCCGGGCGCCTGCTGATGGGTGGACGCGGCTTCTTTTCCGAGCCGCGCGACGCGCAGGATTTCGCACACCTCGAACGCTCACTGGAGCTGCTCTTTCCACAACTCGGCCCGCTGGAATACGAGTACCGCTGGGCGGGCCGCATCGCCATCACGCGCGATTTCATGCCGCACATCCACGAGCCCGCGCCTGGCATCACGATGGCGTTGGGCTGCAACGGGCGCGGCATCGCGCTGTGCACCAGTCTTGGCCAGCACATCGCCGCACGGCTTGCGGGCAGTGGAGAGGCGTTTCCGTATCCCGTGTCGCCCATCACGCCAATCCCGCTGCATGGGTTGCAGCGCTTCTACATTGCGGCGGGCGTGGCGTGGTACAGCCTGCTCGACAAGCTCGGCGGCTGAGCGCGCATTGCCGCCACAGGCCGATGCGGCATGGTCTAGGATGAAGAATCTTTTTCGTCACATCCTGGGGGACCCATGTCGCATCGCCGCCGTCTTGCACTCGCCTTCGCGGGTGCTGCGCTGTTTGCTGCCGCCACGCCTTCCTTCGCCTATTTCCGTAACGTGCTGGCCAGCACCATCATCGGCTCGATGAGCCCGACGGAGTTGAAGTCGTTTACCAAGGCCATTGGCGATGTGCTGAAGAGCACCGCAGACAACACGCCTGCGCAATGGACATCACCCGCCAAAGGCAGGCAACCCGCCATTGACGCGACCATCACGCCGCTGGAATCCAAGACCGACGCAGGGCAATCGTGCCGCCGCTTGCAGAGCGAGCTGGCACGCGGCAGCAGCAAGGAACAGTGGACGGCATGGCTGTGCAAGCAGCCGAGCGGGGAATGGAAGTTGCGGCGGCTGGCGCAGTAAGGCATCGGCCACCGGGCGGCTATGGATCATCTAAGTCTGCCTCGGCAGACTGGTGCGGAATCTCCCTCCACCTCTCTGGAGAATCCGCATGACCCTCTCCACACATACGCATACGCGCGAGCCCGCCGCCTCGCGCAGCAAATTGCCCGAAATCACCCTGGCGTTCTGGATCATGAAGATCAGCGCCACCACGCTGGGGGAAACCGCGGGCGATCTGCTCTCGATGACGCTCAAGATCGGCTACGCCGCCAGTTCGGTGCTGCTGATCGGCGTCTTTCTCGTCACGCTTGGCGCCCAGTTGCGCAGCAGGACGTATCACCCGCTGCTTTACTGGGCGGTGATCCTCGCCACCAGCACGGCGGGCACCACGCTGTCGGATTTCATGGACCGCACGCTGGGCCTGGGCTATGCCACCGGCGCCGCCATCCTCGCCAGCCTGCTGTGCGCTGTGCTCATCTACTGGAAGGTGACGCAGAAGTCGTTGTCGGTCACGCACGTGCGCAGCAGCGGGCAGGAGTTGCTGTACTGGTGCGCCATCCTCGTGTCCAACACGCTGGGCACGGCGCTGGGCGACTTCCTGGCCGATTCTTCGGGGTTGGGTTTTGCGGGCGGCGCCCTGCTCATTGCCGGGGCGATTGCGCTGATTGCGGCGGCGTATTATCTGACCGGCATTTCACGCGTGGCGCTGTTCTGGATGGCTTTTGTGCTGACCCGGCCCCTGGGTGCCACGGGCGGGGACCTGCTGACCAAACCCGTCAGCGCGGGCGGGCTGAACCTCGGCACGGCGGGTGCATCGGCCGTGCTACTGGCGATCCTGCTCATCACCATTGCCTTTACGAGTTGGCAGGCGCGGCGTGGCGCGCTGCAATCTGCCTGACCGTTCACCCGACACTGCATGCGAGTGCTCCTCGTTGAAGACGACCCGATGATTGGCGCGGCCGTGCAAGCCGCGCTGCAAGACGCCGCCTATGCGGTGGACTGGGTACGCAACGGCCAGACGGCGCTGGACGTGGCCGCGCATCAACACTACGACCTGCTGCTGCTCGATCTCGGCCTGCCAGGAAAGGACGGCCACGCGGTGCTCGGCAGCCTGCGCGCCCGCGACAACGCTGTGCCTGTGCTGATCCTGACCGCGCGCGATGCGGTGGATGAGCGCGTGCGCGGCCTCGACGGTGGCGCGGATGACTACATCCTCAAGCCCTTCGAGATGGTTGAGCTGCTCGCCCGCATGCGCGCCGTCCTGCGACGCAGGGGCGGGGCAGCGAGCCCCGTGCTCACCAATGGCGTGCTGACGCTCGACCCCGCCGCACACGAAGCGCGCATGGGCGATGCCGAGCCGATCCGCCTGTCCGCGCGCGAGTTCGCGTTGCTGCAGGCGCTCATGCTGCGGCCTGGCGCCATTCTTTCTCGCACAGAGCTGGAAGAGCGCATCTACGGCTGGGGCCATGAGGTGGCAAGCAACGCGGTGGAATTTCTCATCCACGCCTTGCGCAAGAAGCTCGGCGCGCAGGCCATCAAGAACGTCAGGGGGGTGGGATGGATGGTGCCCAGGGGGCAATGACAGCGGCCGCGTCTACGGCAGCATCCGTGCAGCGGCGGCTGTCGGTGTGGCTGTCGGTGATCATCGTGGCGGTGGCCGTGCTGGCCGGCGGCTTTGCGTTTGCCTCGGCCTTCCGCGAAGCGTATGAATTGCAGGACGACGTCTTGCGTCAGGTGGGGGCGATGTTCGACCTCGCGCATCTGCCCGCCCCCGGCAACCCGGCCGATGCCCCCAAGGTCTCGGACAAAGAGGCTCGCGTGATCGTCCAGGTGTTGCCGCCGGCCGACGGTTTGCCGGCGGCCAACATGCCCGTGCTGGCCGACGGCATGCAGACCGCGCGCCTGGGCAAGCGCGACTACCGCGTGTGGGTCCGCACGCTTGCCAACGGCAAGCGTATCGCCGTGGCGCAAGAGACCGCCGTGCGCGACGAAACCGCCCGCGACAGCGCTCTGCGCACGTTGATGCCGTTCCTGATCCTCGTGCCGATCCTTCTGCTGGCTGTCGCACACGTGTTGCGCAAGATGTTCTCGCCCATCAAGCGGCTCGCGCATGAGGTGGACCAACGCGACGAGCGCCAACTGCATGCCATCGCGCCCGAAGCCGTGCCCGATGAGGTGCGCCCGTTCGTGGTGGCCATCAACCGGCTGCTTGCGCGCGTGCAGCAGTCCATGGATGCACAGCACCGTTTCGTCGCCGATGCCGCGCACGAGTTGCGCACGCCGCTGTCTGCGCTGTCGCTGCAGGCCGAACGGCTCGGCCAGGCCGCCATGTCGCCCGATGCGCAGGAGCGGCTCGGCACGCTGCGCCAGGGCATCGAACGTAGCCGCGGGCTGCTCGAACAACTGCTGGCCCTGGCACGTGCGCAAGAGGCCACTGGCGTGCCGACGGCCACCGTCTCCGTCCAGCGCGTGTTCCGCAGCGTGCTCGAAGACCTCATGCCGCTGGCCGACGCCAAGCAGCTCGACGTGGGCGTCACCTCTGAAGCCGATGCGCACGTACATGCCAACGAACTCGATCTCTTCGTCGTGGTACGCAACCTCGTGGACAACGCCATCCGCTACACGCCGGAAGGCGGACGCATCGACCTGTCGGTAGCCAATGACGCGCGCGTTGTGTCGATTGCCGTGCAGGACACGGGCCCCGGCATCCCCACCGACGAGCACGCACGCGTGTTCGACCCGTTCTACCGTGTGCTCGGCAACGAGGCGACCGGCTCGGGGCTTGGCCTGTCGATTGTGAGCACCGTAGTGCGACGGCTCGGCGGAGAGGTCGAACTGGGCGAGGCCAGTGGTGGTGCCAGCGGATTGCGGGCGACGGTGCGGTTGCCGACCGCCTAGCGGCAACCGCACACCGATCTACCGCCGCGCCCGAAACGCCACCGCCAACCCCAGCAGAATCATCGCCATCCCCGCCATTGCAACGGGCGCAAGGCGATGCCCCAGCACAAGATCATCCAGGAGCGCCGTGACCACTGGCACGAGGTAGAACAGGCTTGTCACGTTGACGAGGTTGCCGCGCTGCATGAGCCGGTAGAACAGCAACTGCGCCCCCACCGACATCACCACGCCCATCCACAACAAAGCGGCGATGCCCGGCAGGTTCGGCGTGAATGCCAGTGATTGCGCGGGCAGCGCCAATGCAAACCCCACACACAGCACGAAGCTCACCGCGTTCTGCAACGGCAGCGTAGCGATGGGCGACTGGTTCAGCCGCTTCTGGCCGATGGCGCCAACCGTCATGCAGAGAAGCGCGGCCAGCGCATAGCCGAGACCGGCCATCGGCACCTGCTGCGCATCGGCCCCGCCCACCACGAGCGATAGGCCGCCCAGCGCAAGCACGAGGCCCGCCATGCGCCGAACAGACCACGTGCGCTCGGTCGCCAGCAGCGTGAGCAGCGGCTGCACGCCGAGCACCGTAGCCAGCAACCCGGGCGTGAGGCCGCGGTCCAGCGCGAGCAGATAGCAGATCGAATAGCCGCCAGTCAGCAACGCACCGGTGGCCGCCACCTTCAGGCGTGACCCCGGCGCCGGCCACCACCGTCCCCGCCGGAGGCCAAGCCCCGCCAGCACCAAAGACGCGAGCGCAAAGCGCCCAACCAGAAACGCGAACGCTGGGACATGCTGCACCCCGATCTCCGCAAAGATTGCGCCGCTGCTCCACAGCAGCACGAATAGAACCGTCGCGCCGGACCCTGCTAGCGCGGCTTGCATGGAACGCATACCACTCACCTGTCGAAAAGAGATGTCGGGTTCCGGCGCGCAGGCGAGCGCCTGCCTCGGGCGTGTGCCCGAGCCTGGTTCAGGTCAACCGGAAACGAAGCGGCTGAGAATCAGCCGAGAGCGGGCGGAAGCGGCGGCGGCTGTGCGCCGATCGCGTCGTAGCCCCAAGACACGACAGGAGGAGGGAAGGGCCCGGGCTGCACGCACACGTCATCCACGCGGGCGCGATGGCCGGCGGCGAGGAGGGTGGCGTGAAGTCGGGACATGAAGACGAAGATTCGGAGAATCGAAGAATCAGAATTGGCCGATGGCGTTCGAGCAGCGTATCGGCATCGTGCGCATGGCGCAAGGGCGGCGCGCTACTTCAGGTACGACTTGATCACTTGCATCACCGTGTCGAGATCTTCCTGGCGCTGCGCCTCGGCGGGTTCCTTCACCACGTGATCCGTCAGGTGGCCTTCGATGACCGCCGCCATCAGCCCGTTGACCGCTCCGCGAATGGCCGCAATCTGCTGCAGGATGGCCGTGCAATCGCCCTCGTCGGCGAGTTGTTTTTCCAACGCAGCGGCTTGCCCCTGGATACGCCGCACGCGCGCCAGCAGCTTGGCTTTGTCGCGGATGGTATGGGCCATGGGTCGGATATCGAGGTGGTGTAAATGACGCGGGAGGGTAGCATCACTATACTCGGGGGGAGTATATTTCGCCTACCCGAATTGATCGACTGCCATCCATGACCGCCTTCACCACCCTGCTGCAGCAAGGCAACGCCTGGCTGTTCGTTCCCAGTGCGATCCTGCTGGGTGCGCTTCATGGTCTGGAGCCCGGGCATTCCAAGACGATGATGGCGGCGTTCATCGTTGCTATCCGCGGCACGCTCACGCAGGCGGTCTTGCTCGGGCTGTCGGCCACCGTGTCGCACACGGCGGTGGTGTGGGCGGTGGCCATGGCTGGCCTGTACTTCGGCCGCAACTGGAACGCCGAAACCACCGAACCGTATTTTCAAGTGGTGTCTGCCGTGCTGATCGTGGCCGTGGCAGCGTGGATGATGTGGCGCACCTGGCGCAGTACCCACGCGGCGCACGACCACGACCATCATCACCATGATCACGATCATGGCCATGACGAGGTTCAGCGCATCGACACCGGTCATGGTGTCGTGCAATTGGCGATTTTCGAAGACGGCGTGCCGCCGCACTTTCGGCTGACGCGCGAAGGCACGCGCGGCACCGCATGGTCGGCCGCGCAGGTGCAGATCGTGACCGAGCGCCCCGACGGCAGCCGGCAAACCTTCCGCTTCGTCCAGCGCGACGGCTTTCTGGAATCGGAGCAATCCATTCCGGAGCCGCACGCGTTTGTGGCGCGCCTGTCGCTCGGGTCCGAACACCATCGGCATGACTATGACGTCACGTTCACCGAGCATGACCACGAGCACAACCACGACCATAGCGGGCTCGATGTGTCATCTGCCGAATACCAGGACGCCCACGAACGCGCGCACGCCAACGACATCCGCCGCCGCTTCGCCAACCGTGAAGTGACCACCGGCCAGATCATCGTGTTTGGGCTCACGGGCGGGCTGATTCCCTGCCCGGCGTCGATCACCGTGCTGCTGTTGTGCCTGCAACTCAAGAAGATCACCCTGGGCGCAGCGCTGGTGCTGTGCTTCAGCATCGGGCTGGCGCTCACGCTGGTGGCGTCTGGCGCGCTGGCCGCGCTGAGCGTGAAACACGTCTCCAGGCGCTGGGGCGGCTTTGGTGAATTCGCACGCAGGGCGCCGTACTTCTCTGGCGTGTTGATCGCCCTCGTGGGGCTCTACGTGGGGTGGCAGGGCGTGCACGGCTTGATGCAACTGCCGTAGCAGCGTCCGCATTTTTCGCAAGGGCTGCATCCATTGCCGCACGGGCTGCGTATCTGCAGGTACAGGCTGGTGCGGCAATTTTTTCGTCGATGCAGTGTCAGGTTTGCATGCGCACCGCGACCAACCTGTGGGATCCGGGCGGCCACGCTCCGCCAGCGATCCGATGGGATGCCGCCTCCGGCGGCACATTCACCGCACGAGGAGTTCACCATGCATACCCGCCGCATTTCCCAGGCCTTGCTTGCCACGCTTTCCGCTTCTGCCGCGCTGTTCATCGCGCAACCAGCCTCGGCCGCGCAGGCCAAGTACGATCCGTACACGCAAGGCGCCGTCGACAAGACGGACCCGTTCACGCAAGGTGCGGACCGCCAGGCCGATACCTATGGCTATCTGTCGTGGAAGTACGATCGCTTCGATCCGTATGCGCAGGGCGCGGATCGGCAATCCAGCGCACACGATGTGCTCGCATGGCGCGGCGATACGCGTTACCCCAGCACCACGGACGGCGCAAGCGCGTGAATGGCTGCGTATGGCATGAGACGGGCCGCTGTGAGACACGGCCGCCCGTCTGTGCCGGCATCACGTCGACGGTGTTGCCCCCTCGACGATCCGGTCATACAGGGCACGCGCTGCAGGCGATAGCTGCGCCGCCTTGCGCGTGACGAGCACCAGCGTGCGCGACACTTCCGGTTCGACCAGTTCCACCGTGCGGATCATCGGATACGCATTCTTCTGAAGCGCAAGACGCGGCACCACCGCCGCGCCCAGCCCTTCCGCCACCAGCCCGAGCGCCGTTGAACTGCGCTGCACCTCGTAGAACGAATGCAGCGTCACGCCGTTCGCCTTGAGCGCGCCGTCGAGCAGGCTGCGGTTGCCGCTGACCTCGCCGGCAAAGATGAGCGGGTGGGGCTGCAAGGCTTGCCACCGGATGCGGCGGCGCTTGGCCAGTGGATGATCGTCGCGGCAGACAAGGACGTACGGATCGCTCGTCAGCGGCACGCTCACCAACTCCGGATGCTGGTCGCCCGCAATGCTGATGCCGAACTCGGCCTCACGCCGCAGCACCGCTTGCAGCACAGACGCCGATGCATGGTCGAGAATCTTCACGCGATCGTGCGGGCGGTGCTCTGAGAACGCGCGCAGGATGCGCGGCAGATATTGCACGCCCACCGTCGGCACGCACGCGATCGTGATGTCGCCGCGTTGGCTCAGGCCGGTCTCGCGAATCTCCGTGAGCGCATCGGACAACTCGTTGAGCAGACGCCGCGCCTGCGGCAGGAAGCGCTCACCGATTTCCGTCAGCTCGGTCCGGCGCGTGGTGCGCTCCACCAGTGCGACACCCAGAAACGCCTCCAACTTGCGCAGGCGCTGCGTGATCGCAGTCTGCGTCACGTGCAGGGTTTCAGCGGCTTGCGTAAAGCTGCCGCACTCCGCAATCGCCACAAATGCCTGCACGCCCAGCGTATCGATTTTCATCAGCGTTGTGAATCAATCCAGAAATTGAATTCATTTTACTGATCGATCGGGAAGCCGGACACTCCGTGCATCGGCAAACAACAAGGAGCGCACCGTGACGACCCCACACGATTGGTACGCAAAGCAGTACGTACAATTCGAGGATGAGCGCACGCGCCCCGTCCGGGACCTGCTCGCCGCTGTGCCGCCCACGCCCATCCATATCGCCATCGACATTGGCTGCGGACCGGGCAATTCGACGGAAGCGCTGATAGCGCGTGCGCCCGCGGCAGCTGTTCGCGGCACCGACGCCTCGGCCGACATGATTCAAGCCGCACGCAAGCGCCTGCCCGAGGTGCGCTTCGATGTCGCCGACATTGCTGCGTGGGATGAGCCGGGCGCGTACGACCTGATCCTCGCCAATGCGGTGCTGCAATGGCTGCCGGCGCATGAAACGCTGTTTCCGAAGCTGATCGGCAAGCTGGCGGCGGGTGGCCACCTGGCCGTGCAGATGCCGGACAACCTCGATGAACCGGCGCACCGCCTGATGCGCGAAGTGGCCGCTGCGGGACCGTGGGCCGGCAAGCTCAAGGGTGTGGAGCGCACGGAGCGCTTCGATGCACGCCGCTATTACGCGCTGCTCGCGCCGCTGTGCTCGCGCGTCGACGTGTGGCGCACCACGTACATGCACCCGCTGCAAGGCGGCGCGGACGCGGTGGTGGAATGGTTCAAGGGCAGCGCGTTGCGGCCGTTCCTGGCGGCGTTGAGCGAGGACGAACGCCCCGCGTTCCTATCGCGCTATCGCGACGCGATCGCCCAAGCCTATCCGGCCTTCAACGATGGCACGGTGTTGCTGCCCTTCCCGCGCTTGTTCATCGTGGCCACGCGCAAGTAAGTGAACCTGCAGAAACAGAAACGCCAGCCATGAAAAAAGCCCGCCGGTACCGCCAGCGGGCTTTTTTGTCCGACCTCTGGTTCGCTTAACGCGACGGGTTCAGGGTCAGGTTCATGTGACGGTTCACATCCTTGTACAGCAGGTAACGGAAGCGGCCGGGGCCACCCGAATAACAGGCTTGCGGGCAGAACGCGCGCAGCCACATGAAGTCGCCGGCTTCGACCTCGACCCAGTCCTGGTTCAAGCGATAGACGGCCTTGCCTTCAAGCACGTACAGGCCGTGTTCCATCACGTGGGTTTCGGCAAACGGAATCACGCCGCCCGGCTCGAACGTCACGATGTTGACGTGCATGTCGTGGCGCATGTCGCTCATGTCGACAAAGCGCGTGGTCACCCAGGCGCCGTTGGTGCCCGGCATCGGGATCGGCTCGACGTCCTGTTCGTTGGTGACGAAGGCTTCCGGCAGGGGAATGCCATCGACGAGCTGGTAGTGCTTGCGGATCCAGTGGAAGCGCACCGCGGCATCGCTGACGTTGTGCAGCGTCCAGTCGGCGCCCGGCGGAATGAACGCGTAGCCGCCCGGCGTGAGCGTGTGCTTCGTGCCCTGCAGCGTCAGCTCGGCCTCACCTTCAACGACGAACAGCACGGCTTCGGCGTTCTTGTCCTGCTCGGGCTTGTCGCTGCCGCCGCCCGGGTTCACTTCGACGATGTACTGCGAGAAGGTCTCGGCAAAACCCGAGAGCGGGCGGGCGATCACCCACAGGCGCGTGTTGGTCCAGAACGGCAGCCAGCTCGTGACGATGTCGCGCATCACCCCCTTGGGGATCACCGCGTACGCCTCGGTGAACATCGCGCGATCGGTCAGCAGATCCGTCTGCGGCGGATGGCCGCCATGCGGCGCGTAATACGTGGTCTTAGACATATTGCATTCAGGCAATGGGTTGGTCCGGCCGCGGGCGCAAACAGCATCAGGCAGTTCGTTCACGGGCGGCGTTGACGATAGCGAAGTCACTCACAATCGACCAATTAAATGTTGCGATGACTTCCATTCGATTTGCCACTACCCATCGACGGAGCGATACGTAAATCAGCGCGCCAGCATCAGGTCCAGGTTCTGTACCGCCGCCCCTGAGGCGCCCTTGCCAAGGTTGTCAAACACTGCCGTGAGCAAAACTTGACCATGCTGGTTGGCGAACACGCCCAGACGCATGTCGTTGGTGCCGTTGAGCGCCTGGGGGTCCAGATGCGGCAAGGCCGACGGCGCCTGCAGCGGCATCACGTCCACATGCTGCGCGCCAGCGTAATGGTCGGTCAGACACGCGTGCAGCGCGGCCGCGTCAACACCAGCGTTGAGCAGGCGCAGTTCCAGCGGCACCGTCAGCACAATGCCCTGGCGATAGGCGCCGTAGGCCGGGACGAACATCGGCCGCTGCGTGAGCCCTGCGTGCAACTGGATCTCCGGCGTGTGCTTGTGCGCCAGGCCCAGCCCGTACACCTGGAACGGCAATGCGTTCGCCGCATCCGGCCCCTCGTAGGTTTCCACCGCAGTGCGGCCACCGCCCGAATAGCCGGACACCGCATGAATGCTGATCGGGTAATCCGCCGGCACGAGGCCCGCCTGCACGAGCGGGCGCAGCAGCCCGATCGCACCAGTGGGGTAGCAGCCCGGATTGGTCACGCGCGACGCGGCGGCAACGCGATCGGCTTGCCCTTCGCTCATCTCCGGAAAGCCGTACACCCAGCCCGGCGTGGTGCGGTGCGCGGAGCTGGCGTCGATCACGCGCACGCTCGGGTTGACGATGGCCGCGACCGCATCGCGCGCAGCCGCATCGGGCAGGCACAGGATGGCGATATCGCAGGTGTTGATGGCCTCGGCGCGGCGTCGCGCATCTTTGCGCGCGTCGGCGGGAAGCGTGAGCAGTTTCAGGTCCTGCCGCTCCACACGGCCGCGCAGGCGCTCGTGAATCTGCAGGCCGGTGGTGCCTTGGTCACCATCAATGAAGACGCGGGGAGTGGACATGGCGGGGCGCTCCAATAGAAGAAAGAAGAGGGCGGTGAATGCGACCCCCCATCTTCGAGCGCGACCTAGAATATGAAAAGTTGAATTTCCCAACCATCACATTCAGCGTTTCTGAACCATGCGAGAAATCAGCCTGGACCGCCTGCGCACACTCGTGGAAGTGGCCGGCCGCGGCTCGTTTGCCGACGCGGCGCGGGCGCTGCATCTGGCGGCGCCCACCGTGAGCCTGCATATCGCCGAGCTGGAAGATCGCGTGGGCGCGCAACTTCTCTCTCGCAAGCGCGGGCAGGTGCAGCCCACCGCCATTGGCGAGGTGATGGTGGAACGCGCGCGCAAGCTGCTCGCCGATGCCGAACAGGCGCTGGACGACATCCAGCGGCAGGTGCAAGGCTTGAGCGGACGCGTCCGACTGGGCGCTTCCACCGGCGCCATCGCACATCTGCTGCCGCAGGCGTTGGACGTGCTGCGGCAAAACCACCCCGGCATCGACGTGCAGGTGGCGGTGCTCACTTCGCAGGAAACGCTGGCGGGTCTGGCCGATGGCGCGCTCGACATTGGCTTGGTTGCGCTGCCGCAATCGCAGGTGGCCGGCCTCGCCATCAAACCGTGGCGGCGCGATCCCGTCATGGCGTTTCTGCCGGCGCACTGGCCGAGCCCCGCGCACATCACGCCCGCGTGGCTCTCTGCGCAGCCGCTGATCCTGAACGACGCCACCACACGACTCTCGCGCCAGACAACCGAATGGTTCGCGGCGGGCGGCCATCACCCGGTGCCGCGCATCCAGCTCAACTACAACGACGCCATCAAGAGCCTGGTCGCGGCCGGTTATGGCGCCACGCTGCTGCCGCATGAGGCATCGGCCGCGCCTTCGGATGCACGTATCACCATGCGGCCGCTCCGGCCCGCCTTGTGGCGCGAGCTTGGTATCGCGCACCGGGCCGGCCACGTAGAGCGATCGACCCAGCACGTGCTTGACGTGCTTTGGATGCTACGGGCGAAATAGCCCATTGCTCGCCTCGAAACCATGACGAGGCGGAGAATCCCCGCTTGAATAAAGTTTGACTTCTTGTGTCGCGACAACTATCTTAAGATATGTTTTTTGACACAACTCGGTGCACCAGCCGGCCGATTCCGGCTCCCGCCTGCGCGCGCCGCCTCCCCCCTTTCTTCGCTCGCCCTCATGCCCTTACTTGATTCCTCGCGCGAGCGCCGGCTGCTCTGGCTGCTCGCGCTCACGCAGTTCACCGTCATCATGGATTTCATGGTGATGATGCCGCTTGGTCCGCAGATCATGCATACGTTTGGCATCGGTCCGGCGGCGTTCGCCACGGCGGTGTCGGTGTATTCGCTGTGCTCGGGTGCTTCCGGCCTGCTGGCCGCCACCTATGTCGACCGCTTTGACCGCCGCCGCCTGCTGCTGACCGTCTACGGCCTCTTCACGCTGGCCAACCTGGCCTGTGCGCTGTCGGGCAGCTACGGCATGCTGCTGTTTGCCCGTGCATTTGCGGGCGTCACGGGCGGCGTACTCGGGTCGATCATCATGGCCGTGCTGTCAGACGTGGTGCCGCCCGCGCGGCGTGGCGCGGCCACCGGCGTGGTGATGTCGTCGTTTGCGCTGGCGGCCATGGCAGGCGTGCCCGTGGGCATCGCCATTGGCGCGCACTTCGGCTGGTCGGCGCCGTTCTTCCTGCTGACGGCGCTCACGGTGCTGATCTGGCTGGGCGCTCGGCAGACCATTCCGCCGCTGGCCGAACATCTGGCAGGCAAGCGCAGCCAGACGCTGGGCGAGATCCTCTCCGGCCTGTGGCAATTGCTCACCAACCCGCGCCACCTGCGCGCCTTTGTGCTGACCTTCGTGATGATGGGCTCGCACATGATGGTGATTCCGTTCATCTCGCCGGTGCTGGTGGCCAACCACGGAGTGTCGCCCGAAAGCCTGTCGTGGCTGTATGTGGCCGGCGGCGCGGCGTCGTTCTTCAGCTCGCGCGCCGTGGGCAAGCTGGCCGACCGTTACGGCCGCCGCCGCGTGTTCGTGGGCGCCGCACTGCTGGCGTTCATCCCGGTGCTGGTGATGACGCATCTGCCTGACTGGCCCTACATCGGCATGCTGCTGTTCTTCCCGTTCTTCATGGTGACCCTCTCCAGCCGCATGGTGCCAATGCAGGCGCTGATGACGACGGTGCCCGCCCCGCAAGTGCGCGGTGCATTCCTGTCGGCCAACAGCGCGGTGATGTCGGTGGGTACCGGCGTAGGTGCGTGGGTCGGCGGGCTGCTGCTGTCCGGTGGCGCGGGTGGCCGCATCGAAGGCTACGGCCTCAACGGCTGGCTGGCCGTGGCGGCGGGGCTGTTCTGCGTGTTCTGGGTGAGCCAGGTGAAGGGATCGGATGCGCAGGGCGGCCCGTCGCTGGCTGCATCCCCTGCCTCCGCCGGCGCATCCGGTCCGCAAACGGCGCCGCAAGCACCGCAGGCGGAAAAGGTCTGAGCGGTTATTCGGCTTCCAGCACGGTCTTCAGCTTCACCAGGTCCCGCTGCACCCACTCGGCATCGGCCTCGAACTGGGCGTCGTCCATGTTCGGCTGCTGAAACAGCGTGAGCGAGACGGTGGTGCCCGCGCCGTTGCGCACCACGCGCAGCGGCACGTAGACGATCGATCCGTCCGGCAGGCGAACCCAGTGATCGGCAATGCCAAATTCGTTGGGCGGGCTGAAGCGGATGAACACGCAGCCTTCGTCGCTGTTGGGTGCGGCCTTGGCGATCCACTCGTCGGGTGCCGCGCCCGAACCCTGCGTGCCCGGCGCGAGCCCTTCCGACAGGCCGGTCGCCCAGATCGGGAAGTTCAGCGGCTCGGCCAGGAACATGGCCACGTCATCAAAGTGACGCTCGACATTGATGCTCAGGGTGCGGACGTTGTGCAGCATGTGGCCTCCGTGTGCGGCGCGCGCCGTGCGAGGCAGTATATGCGGCGCTCAGGCGGGCAGCTTGCGAAAGCTGATGGCCAGGCGGTTCCATGTGTTGATGGTGCTCACCAGTAGCGTGAGGTCGACCAGCTCGGCATCGGAGAACTGCGCCCGCACGGACTGCCAGACGTCATCGGGCACGCGCGTTTGTGCGACGAGGGTGACGGCTTCCGTCCACGCCAGCGCGGCGCGTTCGCGGTCGGTGAAGAACGGCGTTTCATGCCAGACGGACACGGTGGCCAGGCGGCGGTCGTCTTCGCCGCCCTTGCGGGCATCGGCGGTGTGCAGGTCGACGCAGTAGGCGCAGCCGTTGACCTGCGAGGCACGCAGGCGCACGAGTTCAGTCAGCGGTTTTTCCAGCGTGCTTTTGCCCAGCGCTTTTTCCAGGCCCATGACGGCCTGGATGGCGGCGGGATTGCTTTGGTAGAAGTCGAGGCGGGGTTCCATGAGTGGCTCCTGTGCTTGAGAACTGAAGCCAGTCTAGGCGCGCAGGTGGCACCTTGAAATTGCCAATCGCAGCGAATATCAGGTAGCCACTCTGTCCAGCACTTCCGCCAGCTTGCCGAGGCCCGCGTCGATCTCCGCAACGTTTACATGGCCGTAGCCGATCAGCAACCCGGGCTGCGGCGGCCGCGCCACATGCATCCTGGCCGTGCCGTATAACCCGACGCCCACGCTCTCCGCCAGCTTGACCAGCTCGGCTTCCGCCAACGGCGTCTGCAACTGCGCTGCCATGTGAATGCCCGCCGCCGATGGCACGGGCACCAGCCACGGGGCCAGCGGGCCACGCAGATGCCGCAGCAGCGCATTGCGGCGCGCCGCGTATTCCTTGTGCATGCGGCGCAGGTACTTGCCGAAATCGCCGTCGAGCATGAACTTGGCGAGCGCCGCCTGCATGAGCGATTCACTGTGCCAGTCGGCCACCTGCTTGGCGTGCCGCAACGGCGCCACCAGCGAAGCCGGCGGCACCACGTAGCCGATGCGCAGCTCCGGAAAGATCGTCTTGGAGAACGTGCCCACGTAAGCCACGCAACCGGCAGCGTCCAGGCTCTTGAGCGACTCCATCGGGCGGCCGTCGAAGCGGAATTCGCTGTCGTAATCGTCTTCGATGATCAGCGCGTCATGGCGCTGCGCCCAGTCGAGCAGTTGTGCGCGGCGCGCCAGGCTCATCGGCATGCCCAGCGGAAACTGGTGCGACGGCGTCACGTAGACAAGCTTCGCGTGCTTCGGCAGCGCATCGACGACCAGGCCTTCGGCATCGACCGGCACCGGCACAACGTTGGCACCCAGCGCCTGCAGCGCAATGCGCGCGGGCGGGTAACCCGGATCTTCAATCGCCACCGTATCCCCGGGGCGCACGAGCACGCGGGCGATCAGGTCGATGGCCTGCTGCGCGCCCTGCGTGACGACAATATCGGCCCAGGCACACACCACCGCACGGCTGAATGCGAGATAGCGCGAGATGGCCAGGCGCAGCGCCTGATCGCCCGCCGGGTCGTGATAGCCGCCGCGCCCGCGCGCCTGCTGGCGCAACGCGTGCGCAACACAGCGGCGCCACACGTCGAAGGGAAACAGGCGCTTCTCCGTCACGCCGCCCACAAAGTCGTAGACGAGGTTTGGGCGCGGCTGAGGCAGCACCGCGGGCATGTTGTTCCAGGGCGTGTCGAAGGTGCGTACGGCCGGCGTGGGCGAGGCGAGTTGCACCGCAGGCGAGGCGGCCGGCGTGCGAGCGCGCAACCCTTCGGTGGCTTCGGCCACGAAGGTGCCGGAGCCGGCGCGTGGCTGCAGATAGCCCTCGGCAATGAGGCGCTCGAATACGTCGAGCGTGGTCTTGCGCGACACACCAATCTGCAGCGCCAGGTCGCGCGTGGAGGGCAGACGCTCGCCCGGCACGAGCCGGCCATCGAGGATGGCGGTGCGGAGTTGTCGATAGAGTTGGCCGGCAAGGTCGTGCCGGCCGTGGATCGTCAAATGGACATCCATCGTGGGCGCAGTGTGCAAAGGGGCTGCGCCATTCTACGGAAGCAACCGGAGGCGGGGAGGGCAGTGTGAAGTTCAGCCTTCCCGGCCGTCACCGCGCGGCGCCATCAGCCATGGCGTGTAGCGCCACAGGTACGCCACGAACGCCGCCACCCACAGCACGCTCGCGCCACCGATCCACACCTCGCGCGGCAACAAAGCGGGGCCGGCCACACGTACGAGTGCAGCCAGCGCGACGGCAGCGTAGGCGAAATGCTCTGCCCGGCCCGTGCGCAGCATCCGGCCGGTGTGGCCCAGCGCGGTGCGCGTGATCATCGCGATGATGGCGCCGCCGATGGCTCCCACCGTGAGCGCGTGCAGCGCGGTGGAACGATCGCCCCAGCCGAGCGCCGCGGCTGCCAACATGGCAAAGCCGACGGGCAGGAAGGCATACGCCACATGCAGGATGGAGACGATAGGCGTGCGCAGCGTGCGGCGCGTGTCCCAGCCGGCCCAGCGGACGGCCTGCACGACTGCTGCCGCCACAAACACGATGGCTGGAACGATGCCTTGAAGCGGCGTCGCCAACATGACAACGGCGAGCGCAGTCGCCGGGACGATGGCGCGCTCGGCCCACACCACGCGGCGCACCTGCACGCCAGGGACGGCGTTGGACGTGAACATCGGGATGACGCGTCCGCCAATGACCGTGACGAACAGGCAGACCAGCCCAGCGGCCGCATCGAGGCAACGCAGTGCGGCCAGCGGCGCGTCCAGAGCCAGCGCCGCATGGAACGCCGCGTTGACGGCACCGAGCACCAGCAGCGCGATCGCCAAGCCGTAGTTGCGGGCGCTTTTTGCACGCCGCAGGACGCGCAGGAACGCCACGCCGCATGCCGGCAGAAACGCCACATCCGCCGCCACGGCCAGCGGCACGGGGCCCGTCCACATCAGCACACGCGCCGCCAGCCACAGCCCAGCCAGCGCGGCGAGTTGCGCGCCTTGTGGCGTCTGCAGGCCCGTCCAGTTCTTGCCTGCGGTGAAGAGGAAACCGACCACCACCGCTGCCGCAAATCCGAACACCATCTCGTGCGCATGCCAGAAGAGCGGTGCCATGGTGGCGGGGCCCTGCGTCGACGGCAGCACCCCCAGCAGCAACGCTGCCCACAACGCCATGCCCAAGGCGGCAAAGGCGGCTGCAAGCAGGTAAAAGGGTCGGAAGCCGAGCGCGAAGACGGCCCGCCCCGTGTAAGGCATGCGGCTTGCCGGGTCGGGCTTGCCGATGGTGAGCAACGGGGCTTGGCGGGGCATGGTGATTTCCGTGGTTCAGGTCAGAGGATGTCGTCCAGCAGATCGGGGCCGAACACTTCGCGGTGGATGCGCTCCGACGGCACGCCGCTGGCGAGCAGCGCCGCACGCTGCGCCTGCATGAACGGCAGCGGGCCGCAGAGATAGAAGTCCGCTTCCGTCCCGTGGTCGCGCACGAACGTGTCGACCGTCATGCGGCCGGGCTGGGCCGGGCGCTGCGCGAATTCCGCGTCTTCGCCGGACTCCAGGAATACGTGCGCCTCGAATGCAGGCAGCGCCTGTGCGGCACGCTCCAAGTCATCGACGTGGGCAACATGCGAGGCCGCGCGACTGGCGTGGCTGAATACGATCTTGCGCGCGCTGTTCTGCTGCGCGAGCGTGTTGAGCGCCGAGATCATGGGCGTGATGCCAACACCGGCCGACATCAGCACGATCGGGTTGTCGGTTGCCAGTTGCGGCACGAAGTCGCCGTACGGTTGGCTGGCCAGCAGCACGTCGCCTTCGCGCGCGTTGGCGTGCAGCCAGCTCGACACGGTGCCCGCAGGGCGGTCGGCATCACCCGCATCGCGCTTGACCGAGATGCGCCACGTGCGGCCATTCGGCGCGTCTGACAGGCTGTACTGACGCTGCTGTTGCGCACCCGGCGCCAGCTCCACTTGCACCGAAACGTATTGACCAGGCAGGAAATCGGCCAGCGGCGCATCGCCCACGGCTTCCAGCGTGAGCGAGACGACGTCTTCGGCCTGCTGACGGCGTTCCACAATACGCACCGGCTGACGGTGGTCGGGGCCGCTGCCGGTGTGCTGGTACAGGCGTGCTTCAGCCGCAATCAGCTCGGCCGCGAGCAGCCAATAAGCTTCGTCCCAGGCGGCAAGCAGGTCGGGCGTGGCGGCATCGCCCAGCACTTCGGCAATCGCACCCAGCAGGTGGCGCGCCACGATCGGGTAGTGACTCGGCTTGATGCCCACAGCGGCATGCTTGTGCACGATGCGGTTGACCACGGGCGTCAGCGCAGCGTTGTTGCCATGGTTGGCTGCGTACGCAAACACCACCGAGGCCAGCGATTGCTGCTGCGACCCATTGGCCTGGTTGCCCATGTTGAACACGTTGGTCAGCTCGGGGTGGCTGGCGAACATGTTGCGATAGAAGGTCTCGGTGATGGTCAAGCCGTGCTCGCGCAGCACTGGAACGCTGGCATCGATGTAAGGCTTGGACTTGTCGGACAGCATGCTGGACTCCAAATATGCGTGAAATATGCAACAAATAAGACGGGGGGCGCCGTCACGCTCTGTTTTTGGATGGCCTGGTGCTCAGGCAACCGCTTGCATCGGATTCTATTAAACATATATTTGTGATGCAACAAATTGACCTGCGGCAAACCGGCGCATCTTGGGGGCAACTTCCCGATAAGATGTGCCTCTCATGAATGTTTTTACTTGCGGCAAACCCGCACGCACGCCATGCGACTGACCGACTACACCGACTACGCCCTGCGCACGCTGATCTACGTGGCCGTGCACCCGGACGAACTCGTCACGATCCAGCGCATTGCCGATGCCTTCGACATTCCCAAGAACCACCTCATCAAGATCGTCCAGCAGCTTGGGCAGGACGGCTTCCTGCACACCGTGCGGGGCCGCGCGGGCGGCATCACGCTTGGCCGTCCTGCGGGCGAAATCAACCTCGGCGATGTGGTGCGCGCCACCGAGCCCGACTTCCGCATGGTCGAGTGCTTCCACGGCGACGACAACCACTGCGTCATTACGCGCGTGTGCGGCCTGCGCGGCGTGCTGCACGCGGCGCTGCGGGCGTACTTTGAGGTGCTCGATGGCTACACGCTGCAGAATCTGGTCGACAAGCCGAATGCGGTGAACCGGGCGCTGGGGGAGGCGCCGCTGCCGATGCCGCGCCCCCGCGCCAAGCTTGCATCGCGCACGTAGCCCGCGCGCCGCTTCTGGGCCGCGTTTCCTTTTTGCCTTCGTCGCACGTTCGCCCAGGCATGTTCACTGCTGCAAAACGGTTGTTGGCCGCGCCATTTCCGGTGACGGCCCGATCAACTGACCAGCGGAGGTGTCATGAAACCGACTCGCGACAAGAGCAATCACGCGTCGCACTCGAAATCGACGTCCCAAAGCACGCGCAGCAGCGCATCTGACAAGGAGCGTGGCGGGCACGCCAGCCACGGCAGTGCCGGCAAATCATCTGAACGTGCGGGTGCCAAGTCGCACGAGCGCGGCGCACAGGGCGGCAGCGGGCGTGAACACGCAACGCATTCTCCGATCGGCATTCAAAAGGCCCTGAAGGGCGCGTCCTACCCCGCGAAGAAGCAGGAGCTGGTGAAGACCGCGCAGGCCAACGGTGCAGACGACAGCACGCTCAAGACGCTGCGCGACATGCCCGACGACGAGTACGAGACGCCGGCCGCCGTTTCCAAGGCCATCGGCCACGAAATGTGATGCGCACCCGCGCAGAAGGACGACTCATGAACAGATCGACACAGCAGATTGGCGCGCGCCGCGTGGCCGCGTTGTTGGTGGCAGGCGCGCTGGGCTTTGGCGGGGCGCTCGGGATAGCGCGGGCGGCGGCGGACAAGTCCGACGCCACCTTCGTCACCAAGGCGGCGGCGGCCGGGATGCTCGAAGTGCAAGCCAGCCAGGTTGCCATCACGCGCGCAAGCAATCCCGACGTACGCGCCTTTGCACAACGGATGGTGAAGGACCACACCACCGTTGGCGATGAACTCAAGGCGCTGGCCGGTAAAAAGGGCATTACGGTGCCGGACAGCCTACCCACCGACGAGCGCGCCAAGGTCGACAAGCTCAGTGCACTGGAAGGTGCGAAATTCGACAAGGCCTACGCGGATGAGGTGGGCGTGAAGGCGCACAAGGAGGCGGTTTCGCTGTTCGACAAGGCTTTGAAGGACGCGAAGGACCCCGACATCAAGGCGTTCTTTTCACATAACCTGCCTGCGCTGCGCGAGCATCTGCAGATGGCGGAGCAGTTGAAGCCCGCGATGGAATAATTCCGCGCTGCGCCCCAAGACCCTGCCCTGGCGCCGAGAGAAATCGCGATGAACGCGGCCCCTTTTCGGGGCCGTTTTCTTTGCGCCCCGTTTGCGTGCCCAACGAATTCGCTTCGGGCCCTGTCCCTTCCTGTTTTCATATCGCTTCGTCACTAAATTTTCATGGTTTGCCGCCAAGATTCGGCCGCGCAAACGTTTTAGTCGTGAATGAGCCGCCCACACGCATGGGTGGCCGGAGGCGTTTGCCCGACCTCATGAATCGACAGGAAACCACAATGCTTTCGACCAAGAAAACGCTGCTCGCGATTGCGGTGCCGGCGTGCATGACCCTCGGCCTATACGCCTGCGGCGGCAGTGACGACCCCGCGCCGACAAGCACGGCAGGTACCTCGCCGGCACCGACCACGCCCACCACACCGACCCAGCCTGCCAAGCCGCAGGGCATGTGGACGACCGGCGACCTGCACGTGCACACGGCTGAGTCCGTCGATGCCGTCACGCCGCTGTCCACGGTGCTCGACCACGCGTTCGACCTCAACAGCCTCGACTGGATGGCCGTATCGAACCACCTGCGCCCGTCGCCGCGTGACGCCACGGGCGCCACCCTCACGGGCGGCTCCATTGCCGCGTCCGCCGGGATCGCCAAGTACGAAATGCCCGCCATTGCGCAAGCGCAGGCGGCAGGCAAGTACGCGGGCAAGCTGATCTTCTCCGCCGCCGAGTGGGACATGCCAACGCACGACCACCTGAACGTCGGCATCTTTGATGGCACCGACAAGCTGCAGACGTCGGCCAAGGGCCTGAACAAGTTCGAATACTTCTTCACGCAGCAATCCGCATCGCTGTTCGATCCGAACGATGTGACCGCATGGCAGCAGGAGGGCCCGCGCGCCGGCACGACGCACACCGACGTGGTCAATGCCTTCAAGTGGCTCAAGACGAATTATCCGAACACCAGCTACGGCCTGATCAACCACCCGTCGCGCAACCCGGGCAAGTACACGGTGGCGGACTTCCGGGAGTTCAACGACACCGCGCCCGACATCATGTTCGGCATCGAAGGCATGGTCGGCAACCAGATGGAGCCCGACCGCGGCGGCTATACCAGCGCCTATATCGACGCCAACCTGAAGAACCGCACCTACGGCGGCGTCGATTACGTGGTCGCGCAAGTCGGCGGTGTGTGGGATGCGCTGCTCGGTGAGGGCCGCCGCATCTGGAACTTTGCAGATTCCGACCACCACTTTGAAGTCGATGCCACGCAGCAGTTCAGCAGCGGCTACTACCCGGGCGAATACGCCAAGACCTACATCTGGCTGCCGGGCACCAGCACCGACCTGAAGACGCTGCTGGCGGCCATGCGCTCGGGCAAATCGTTCGCCGTGTTTGGCGACCTCATCAACGCGCTGGACTTCACCGCCGGTACCGCGGCCACGTCAGCCGACATGGGCGGCACGCTCACGGCCAAGGCCGGTGACAAGGTGACGATCACCATCCGCTTCAAGAGCCCCGACCACAACAACTACGAGTACCCGCTGGGCAGCGGCTTCAAGGTCAACATGCGCCCGGTAGTGGATCACGTTGATCTGATCGCCGGCGACGTGACGGGCAAGGCTGCATCGGGCACGCCAGCCTATGCGAAGGACACCAATGACTCCACCAAGGTCATCGCCACGTTCACGAAGGCAGACTGGAAGGTCGACGCCGACGGCTACAACAGCATCACGTACACCTACACAGCGGCCAAGAATCAATACTTCCGCCTGCGCGGCACCAACCTCGGCATGAATGTGTCGGGCGAGACCAGCAACGGCAACCCGCTGCCCGACCAGAAGACCGTGGTGACAGAAAACGCTGCGCGCTTCAACGCCATCAACGATCGCAACTACAACGATCTGTGGTTCTACTCGAACCCGGTGTTTGTATCGGTGCAGTGAGTGCCGAAGCAGTAAGGCAGCGGCGGTGACTCACGCGGCGGCGGGCGCACTCGTCCGTCGCAGCCAAACCGTCACCGCGAGCCCCGCGCCGCCCGGCCCGGGCGCCAGCGCAATCTGGCCGCCCATGCGATCCACGATCTGACGCACGATCGCCAGACCCAGGCCGCTGCCCTGGGTCTGCGTGCCTTCCAGACGCGTGAAGCGCTCGAACACGCGTGTGTACGCCTCGGGCGGAATGCCAGGGCCGTTATCGGTCACGGTCAACATGGCCCATCCGTAGTCCGCCGACACCTGCACCGTCACATGGCCGCCTTCCTGCGTGTAACGCACGGCGTTGTCGACCAGGTTGAAGAGCAGGGCAGCGATCAGCGTGCGGTTGCCTGACGTCCACACGGGCAGCTCGGCAGGCTCGATGCCCAGATCGATCTGGCGGCCATCGGCCAGCAGCGCGAGGTCTTCCAGCACCGTGCGCGCCACCTGCGAAAGGTCGACCGCCTCGCTCGTCGCAGCCGATGCTTCGGCCTGAGACAACAGGAGCAGGTCGTTGATGAGGTCTGCCAGATTGCGCGTGCTGGTTCGCGCGGCTTTCAGGACTTCGTGCAGCGCGGCATCAGCGTTGGCTTGCGCCGCTACCTGCATCTGCGTATCGAGAATCGCCAACGGCGTGCGCATCTGGTGCGCGGCATCGGCAATGAAGCGCTTCTGCGTGAGCGCGTTGTCGGCAATGCGCTGCAGGTACTGGTTGAACGCGCCGGCAATCGGCTGCAGCTCGTGCTGCAGGCCGTCGGGGTCGAGCGGCGCAAGGTCGGTGGGCGCACGTGCCGACACATTGCCGGCCAGCCGCAAGATCGGCCGCAGCTCCAGGGTCAGGCCGATGAGGATCATCGCCAGCGCCAGCCCCACCAGAGCGAGCTGGCGCACGGTGCCGGGCCACCACAACTGGCGGACCATCGCGTCACGACCGTTCATGGTTTGCGCGACGCGCGTGACGACGCGCTCGGTGCGGCCGGCGTCGTACATGGTGCGCACCACGGCGGCCACGTGCACGGGCTGGCCTTCCACGGTATCGGTGTAGGTGCCAGCATCGGCCAGGCCCGCTGCGTCAAACGCGGGGCGCGTGCCGAAATCGAGCCGCCCGGCCAGCAGGCGGCCATGCTCGGTGCTGACCTGGTACGCCACCTGATCGCGCACCGGGGTTTCCGGCGCGGCAAACACGGCGAGCGCGGCCGGCGGCACCGACACGCGCAGGCGGCCTTCGTCCCATTCGATCTGGCCGCTGATCATCTGTGCGGCGGTGTCGAGCGCATGGAAGTGCACGAGATCGGCGTTATGGCGTGCGGCCGCCAGGTCAAGCCAGCCATCGGCCGCCACATAGACGACCAGTGGCAATGCCAGCCACAACACCAGACGCGCACGCAGGCTGCGCGCACGCGCTGGGGCCGATTGCGCGGGCGCCTGTTCAGGACTGCGCGGCGGAGGCATCGCGCAGCAGGTAACCGAGGCCGCGCAGCGTGACGATGGTGGCAGCGGAATGCTCCAGCTTCTTGCGCAGGCGGTGGATGTAGATTTCGATGGCCTCGGGGCTGGCTTCGTCGTCCATGCCAAACACGCCGTTCACCAGCGCCGGTTTGGACACCGTGCGCCCCAGTTTGAGCATGAGGATTTCCAGCACGGTGTGCTCGCGCGCGGGGAGCAACAAAGGCTGGCCGGCCAGATTGAAGGTACGGCTGCCGGTGTGGTACGTCAGGTCGCCGCATTGCAGTTCGACAGATTGGTCGGGCGCGCTGCGCCGCACCAGCACCTGAATGCGCGCAATCAGCTCACGGATCTCAAACGGCTTGACGAGGTAATCGTCGGCGCCGGCACCCAGGCAGGCAACCTTGTCGTCGATCCCGCCGCTGGCCGTGAGAATCAGCACCGGCACCGGGTTGCGCCGCCCGCGCAAACGTTGCAATACACCTTGCCCTGACAAGGTCGGCAATTGCAGGTCAAGCAGCACCACATCGTAGTGTTGCGTAAGCAACAGTGTGTCGGCGGATTCGCCATCGGTGGCGTGATCCACGGTGAAATGGGCGCGGCGCAGGGCTTCGGAGAGCCAGTGCGCCAGCGGGGCGTTGTCTTCGATCAGGAGCAGCTTCATGCGAAAACAGCGCGTCCGAAAAATGAAAGCGATTTGTGGGTTGCCGCTTCCTAGAATAGTGGCGGCTGCCTACGCGCGCCGGAAGCATCACTCAACAGATCCGGACCGCGCGATACTGATATCTACAAAAGAGCCGGAGACAACTCAATGGGTGTTTTTACCTGCAGGAGCGCCCGCGCACGCGGCGTCCGGGGCTGGATCACGCCGTGGCTCGCTGCCCTTCTGGCAGTGGCAGGTTCACATGCCCTTGCGCAAGACCCTGCGCGCTTGACGCTCATGGTCAGCGGCACCGCCAAGATGATCTACCTGCCCGCTACGCTAGCGCAGCGCCTGGGCTATTTCCATGACGAAGGACTCGACGTGGAACTGCTCTCGCAGCCCGCCGGTGTCGATGCGGAGAGCGAGCTGCTCACCGGCTTTGCGCAAGGCGTAGTCGGCTTTTATGACCACACCATCGACCTGCAGGCCAAGGGCAAGGAAGTGCGCGCCATTGTCGTATTCAGCCAAGTGCCGGGCGAAGCGGAAGTCGTGTCGACACGGTTGCCGGCGACGGTGCAATCGATGCATGACCTGCGCGGCCGCACGCTGGGCGTGACGGGCCTGGGCGCATCCACCAGCTTTCTCACCCGTTACCTGATGGCGCAGCAGGGGCTGTCGGCCGGCGACTACACCATGCTGCCAGTCGGCGCCGAACGCAGCTTCGTCACCGCGCTGCGTAGCGGCCGCATCGATGCCGGCATGACCACCGACCCGACGGTCTCGCGCCTCGTCCACAGCGGTGAAGCGCGCGTGCTGCTCGACTTGCGCACGCTGGAAAGCACGCGTGCCGCGCTGGGCGGTTCGTATCCGGCAGCGTGTCTGTACTTGCAGACCGAATGGCTGGAAGCGCATCCGGACGTCGCCGCCAAACTGGCCCGCGCATTCGTGCGCACCCTGCGTTACATGCACACGCACGGCGCCGAAGACATTGCCGGACGCATGCCGCCTGAATTCCGGCGGGATCATCCCGAGCTGTACACAAAAGCGCTTGCCGCCGCATTGCCCACCTTCAGCACCGACGGACGCATGCCGGACGACGGCCCACCCACCGTCCTGCGCGTCCTCGCCGCCAGCAATGCCAACGCGCGCGACAAGCACATCGACCTCTCGCGCACTTACACCAACAAGTTTGTTGATCAAGTGCGCGAGCGCCGCTAGCTCAAGCCAAACAGGCGCTTAGAAGCGCGTGCGCATACCGACGCCAAACTCCGTCTGGCTGTTGTGGCCGTTGGTGCCGCCCACGATGTACTGATCCTTCAGCTTCATGTAGTCGGCGGCCACGTAGAACTCCGTGCGCTTGGACACGTGGTAGAACACCGAGCCGTACAGCGTGTTCTTGCGGCCGCTGCCCGAAGCCGTCGCGCCCACCACGCTGGCGTATGCGTTGAGCGTGTTGCCGTCGGCGTTGAAGGCGGCGTTGTTGGCCTTCATGATCTGGTAGCCGATTTCGTAGTCGAACGCGCCTTGCGGAGCGATCTTCAGCGACACGGTGTACGCGTTGTCGCTGCGATTGCCGATCGCGGCCGGCTGCTCGCCCGTGTAGTGGAAATAGCCGGCGTTGACGCGGAACATGCCCATGATCACGTTGCCGCCCACCGAATACGAACGGTCCATGAAGCCGCCCACCTTGGCCTGTTGCGCGAAGCCCGCCAGGTGGAAGTTGTCACCGTTGTAGCCCAGTGCGAGCGACTCGGTGGTGCCTTGCGTGAACTGGCCCGGCACTTCGCCAAACTGATAGCCCAGGGCCGTCAGGAAGCGGCCGCCCCACATCTTCTTCCACACCACGCCGTTGTTCATGCGCGTGCCGGTGGCGCTGCCTGCGTAGAAGATCAGCTGCTTGAAGTTGTTGGTGTTGGTGTAGCCGCCTTCTTCCAGGCCGACCTTTTCACTGGTGTACGGGTCGCCGTAGATGGCCGAGATATCGCGCGCGATCGCGTTCTGGCGGCCGAAGGTCAGCTTGCCCAGCGATTCGCTCGACAGGCCCACCCAGGCGTCGCGGTTGAACAGCACGCCCGGGGTGTCCATGCTGCCGGTCGGCGTCTCGAACTCCGATTCCAGGCGGAAGATGGCCGACGTGCCGCCGCCCAGGTCTTCCTTGCCGGTGAGGCCCCAGCGGCTGCCCGAGAACCAGGGAATCTGGAAGCCGGTGGTGCGCGCGCCCGAGGCGTTGGTGTTGTTCACGGTGCTGATGGTGGTGTCGATCAGGCCGTAAAGCGTCACGTTCGACTGGGCATGGGCGGCGCCGGCTGCGAGCGTGGCCGCCGCGGCTGCAGTTGCCGCAAGGGCAAACTTGATGCGGGACATTGAAGTCTCCTTCCTTTGTGGGTGATGGTGTCCGGTCGTGATGCCGGCTTCGGGAAACGCGCTAGGGCAGTGGGTCAGGCCGCCCGATGCAATCGCTGGGCGAGCGTAGAAGGGGGCACCTTTCTGGAGCCTTTCGCGTCGGCGTGCGCGCAACGCTAGGGTCTACCCGCATTGGGGGCGCGTGCGGAGGCGGAGGTTGTTGCGCCGTCCAATGCAACGCATTGCAGCCCTGGCAATCGGGCTCGCGGTAGAGTGTCGAGTCGCCCCATCTCAACTCCAACGGCCCTTTCCCATGCATCCGTCCCAAATGACCGGCCTGCAATTGCTGCAGGCCATGTCGCACGGCGAGCTGCCGCGCGCGTCCATCAGCGAGACCATCCCGATGACGATGGATTCCATCGAAGCGGGCACCGTGCACTTCACCGCCCAGGCCGACAAACGCCACCTCAATCCGCTGGGCGGCGTGCATGGCGGCTTTGCGGCGACGGTGCTCGATTCCGTGACGGGCTGCGCCGTGCATTCCATGCTGGAAGCCGGCGTCGGCTACGGCACGGTCGACCTGAACGTGAAGATGGTGAAGGCCGTGCCGGTGGATACGCCGCTGGTGGCCGTCGGGCGCGTGCTGCATGTCTCGCGCACGATCGGCGTGTCAGAGGGCACGCTCAAGACGCAGGACGGCACGTTGCTGGCGCATGCCACGGCAACGTGTGTCATCCGCCGTCCGTAAATCCGATTTGACCTGGAGCACTGATGTCTGAACCGCTGCAAACCCTGTCCGACTTGTCTGCGAAAACCACCGCGCTGGTGTTGATCGACCTGCAACGCGGCATCCTGCCGTTTGCGCAGGGGCCACACTCAGCCGAGCAGGTATTGAGCGCGTCTGCACAGCTCGCCAAGCGTTTTCGCGAGCTGGGGGCACCCGTGGTGCTGGTGCGTGTGGGCTGGGCGGCCGACTACGCCGATGCGCCACGCCAGCCCGTCGACCGCCCCGCGCCCACACAGCCGGGCGGCCTACCGCCGCAATGGTGGGAACAACCGGCCGAGCTGGAAGTGGCGGCCACCGACATCCAGATCACCAAGCGCCAGTGGGGCGCGTTCTACGGCACCGAACTCGATCTTCAACTGCGCCGTCGCGGCATCACCACCATCGTGCTGGGCGGCATCTCGACGCACGTGGGCGTGGAATCGACCGCGCGCGCCGCGTGGGAGCACGGCTACGCGCTGGTGCTGGCCGAAGATGCGATGAGCTCCAACGATGCGGCGATGCATCGTTCGTCGGTGGAAAACGTGTTCCCGCGACTGGGCCGCGTGCGCGACACCGACACCATCCTGGCGGCGCTGACGGCCTGAACGCTGACGGCCTGAACGTTCAGGCGCCGTCCTCGACCGGCACGTACAGCACCATGCGCAGGCGCGGGTCTTCCATCACCGGCAGGCCGATATAGTCGTAGCGGACGACCTTGCCGCCGGGCGTGCGGATCAGCTTGTGCTCCGCGCGCTGGGCGCGCACCTCGTGCTGGCGCCACCAGGTATCGAACTCGCGGCTGCTGGTGCGCAGCCGGTCGACCAGCGCCACGAGCACCGGGTCGTCTGCGTGCGGGTCGTACACCGCGCGAAACTTCGCCAGCATGCGGCGCGCCTCGTTTTCCCACTCGACAAAACGCTCGCGCGCATTGGCATACAGGAACATGTAGACCAGCGAGTTGCGGTCTTCCGGCGGCATCGTGCCGAAATCCATGAAGAGCTGCGAGGTCGCCTCGTTCCAGCACAGCAGCTCGGTGCGGTAGCTGCGCACGTGAGCGGGCAGGACCATGCCAGCAACGGCGCGGCGCAAGACATCGGGCACCGCTTCGGCGGCCGAACGCCCCGACGCCGCTGCCGCTGTGCCCGTCAAGACCGATTCCGCGCGCGCCAGGCCGCGCATGTGCGCGCGCTCATCTGAAGACAACTTCAGCGCCCGCCCGATCGCCTCGATAGTCGCCACCGAGGGCCGCACGTCGCGCCCCTGCTCGATGCGGACATACCAATCGATGCTAATGTTGGCGAGCTGCGCGACTTCTTCCCGGCGCAGGCCGGCGGTGCGGCGGCGCCCGCTGCCCTCGGGCAACCCCACATCCTGCGGACGCAGATGGCTGCGGCGGCTGCGCAGGAATTCGCCCAGCTCGTTGCGGGGCGTGGCCGGAAAGGGGGCAAGGTCGGCGGTGAAATCGTCCATGAGGGGCATTACACACGACAGCGCGTGAAGGTGGGAGGGACAACCCAATCCTAGGTTAATCCTAGCTCTGCATCGAATCGGCTCGCGCACCTACGCTGCGTTCATCCCTCTTTCCGGAGCCGATCGTGACTCACATTTCCTCTGCTTCCTCAGTATCGGAACCTCGCCGCTGGCTCGCCTTCGGTGTGATGGTGACGGCGCAATTCATGTTCATCGTCGACGCGTTCATCGCCAATGTGGCGATTCCGAGCATCCGCACAAGCCTGCACGCCACGCCCGCGCAACTGGAGGCGGTGCTGGCGGTGTACCAGCTTGGCTACGCAATTCTGCTCATCACCGGCGGCCGCCTGGGTGATCTGTTCGGGCGCCGGCGAGTGTTCCTGCTGGGCCTCGTGGCCTTTACCGCCACCTCGGCCGGTTGCGGGCTGGCGGGCAGCGCGGCGGCGCTCATTGCATGGCGTTTCGCGCAGGGCCTGTCGGCCGCGATGATGGTGCCGCAAGTGCTGGCGAGCGTGCAGGCACTCTTTGCCGGCACCGAGCGCGACCGCGCGTTGTCGATCTTCGGCCTGGTAATGGGCACCGGCGGCGCGGCTGGGCTGCTGGTGGGCGGCGCGCTCACCAGCGCCGACATCGCCGGGCTCGGCTGGCGCTCGGCCTTCCTGATCAACGTGCCGGTCGGGCTGACCGCCGCGCTGCTCGGCTGGCGCTGGATTCCGCACCCGAGCGCCGACGCACCGAAGGTGCATCTCGATACCGCCGGCGTGGCGTGGATGGCCGTCAGCGTGGCCGCCGTGCTCGTGCCGCTGCTGTTCGGCCGCGAGCTGCACTGGCCGGTGTGGTCGCTGGCACTGCTGGTCGTAGGCGTGCTCGGCATGGCAACGTTCCAGCAGCTTGAAGCCCGCGTCGACCGGGCCGGCGGTACGCCGCTGCTGCCGCCGACCTTGCTGCAGCATCGCGCCTTCATGACCGGCCTGACGGCATCAGCGCTGCATTACATCGGGATGATGGCGTTCTTCCTGGTGCTGACGCTGTATCTGCAGAACGGGCGGCAGCTTTCTGCGGTGCGCATGGGCGTCGCCATCCTGCCGCTGGCCGTCACCTTTCTGATCACGTCGCGGGCGGCCAATGCCTTGGTGCGGCGCCATGGCGTTCGCGCGCTGTTGTCGGGCCTTGGGCTGATGGCGCTGGGCCTGGTGGCGCTGCTGTCGGGATTCGGCTCAGACTGGGCGCACCCCGCCACGCCGAGCATGATGCGCATCGGCATTGCCGTGGCGCTGTACGGGGCAGGGCAAGGCCTGGTGGTCGTGCCGCTGATCGGCCTGGTGCTGACCGGCGTGGCACGTACGCAGGCCGGCGCAGCGGCGGGGCTGCTGATTACCGCGCAGCAACTGGCGGGCGCCCTGGGCGTCGCCTGTATCGGCGGGCTGTATTTCACGTTTGCCGCTGCCGGCGGTGCCACCGGCATGGCGCACGGCACGATGGCGGGATGCATCGCCATGTTGGCGGCGCTCGGGGCGGCGGCCGTGGGTTTTGCGCGGCTCGGGGCACAGCAACGGCAACTGGCGGCCGCCGGCGCGGCAAGTCCGGCCTGAGGCACCATCCAATCACTCTCATCACCATTCGATACTCGGGTGCGCGACACAAGCGCGCCCGCGTGCATTGATCGGCCTCGGCGGACATTCCACACTCCCGCGCGATGCGCTCGGCATCGCTCGTCTTCTTTCCGCATGGCCACTGTTTCTCATCTTCGCACTGCGGCTTCGGCCACGTCCGCTGCCCCGTCGCTGGCTCGCCGCATCGTCGCGGAGGGGCTCGGTACGGCCTTGCTGATTGCGGTGGTCATCGGCACGGGCATCCACGCAAGCCGGCTCTCCAGCGGCGATGCCGCTTGGACGCTGCTCGCGCAATCGCTGGCTGGCGGCGCCGGTCTGTTGGCGCTGCTGACGGTGTTTGCGCCGGTGTCGGGTGCGCACCTGAACCCGGCGGTGACGCTGTCGACGTTGCTGCGGGGCGGTCTGCGTGGGCATGAAGCGCTGGCCTATCTGGCTGCACAGGCCGTGGGCGCCACGCTGGGTGTGGCCGCTGCGCACGTCATGTTCGGCATGGCGGCGTGGGCGCCGGGCACGCATGCCGCCACGGGCCCCGCACTGTGGTGGGGCGAAGCTCTGGCAACGTTCGGGCTGATCGGCATGGGCATCGCATGCGGGCGTCATGCGCCGAAGCAATTGCCGCTGGTGGTAGCTGCTTATATCGCGGCGGGGTACTGGTTCACGTCGTCGTCATCGCTGGCCAACCCGGCATTGGCCTTTGCCTGCGCACTGACCGACGGCCCCTCCGGCATCCGTCCCGGCGACGTCCCGGGCTACATGCTGGCGCAACTCGCCGGCGCGCTGCTGGCAACGCCGTTGTTCAGTTGGCTGATGGGCGTGGAAGCCGCACCCGCGCAGGCTTCCAATGCTCCCATCGCACCGGCACAAGCCGTGCCGATGCACCGCCAGCCAAGCTGAGGGTGGGCGCTCAGCGGAGCGCCGTCAGCCCGCGGGCGCGGGCGTACTGAAAGAGATCGATCTCGCGCGCCAGGCCAAGCTTGCGCAGCGCCACGGCCTTTTGCGTGCTGACCGTCTTCACGCTCGAACCGAGCATGAGCGCTATGTCGGACACGGCCGTGCCACCGGCATACAGGCGCAGGACTTCGCGCTCGCGCTCGCTCAGCCGCTCGCAGACATTTCGTTCATTGGAACCGAGGCCCGTCTCTTCCAGGATGCGCGGGCTGTCATACCGCACGCCGCGTGCGGCCGCCATGACGGCATGCCCGACATGAACAAAGTCATCGCTCTTGCTGACGATGCCTGCCACGCCAACCTGCCGCATGGCGCGCAAGAGGGCCGGGTTACGGACCATCGTGCAGACGACGATGGCGCGCTTCTGATGCTGCTTGCGCAAACGCGCCAGCAACTGCATGCCATCGAAGGCAGGTTCGCCACCCAGGTTGTAGTCGGTCACGATGACGTTGCAGTCGATTTGCGTAAGCACCTGCATCAGCTCGCGCCCGTCGTGTGCCTGTGCCACGACCTGCTGCTGTGGAAACTGCGCAATGGCCGCCGCCAGCCCCATAAGAATCACCGGATGATCGTCTGCCATCACGATCGAGAGGACAGAGCACATGCGCACGCCGTCAGGTCAGGTGCGTCGCCAGCGATAAGGTGTCCAGCGTGGCGAGCAGCAGGGTGGAAGAGATCGGAGCCGTCATGGGAGTCAGGAGCACCGCTGAAAGGAGCCGGTACCTTACTCATCAGATATGCCGCGCGGGATCAGACTTTTCTGACTTTGGCTCCGTGTAACCTTTCGGGGCAGAAGCTGCTTCTATCTGGGTTGAGAAAAACTGAATGGCCCTGCGGTATTCGCGCTTATTCGCGCTTACGCTGCCGCCTGCACGTGCGCAAGAAACGCGGTGACAGACAGCGGGGCCGCCCACAGATAGCCTTGCCCGGTCGCACAGCCCAGCGCGCGCAACGTCTGGCGCTGCGTTTCGGTTTCCACGCCTTCGGCAATGCACTCGAGATGCAGCGTGCGCGCCAGTTCGATCATCGTGCGGCAGATCACGCCGCGCTGGCTGGTCTGGTCTACCGCGGCGGTAAACGAGCGATCGATCTTCAGAATGGTGAAGGGCAGGTCGGCCAGCAGCTTGAGCGTGGCAATGCCCACACCAAAATCATCGATGGCCAGGGGATGACCCAGCAGGCGCAGGCGGTTGAGTGCGATGGTGAGCTGCGTGGCATCGTGCACCGGCGAATCTTCCGTCAACTCGATGGCGATGGCGGCCGGCGCAATGCGGGCCTCGCGCACGATGGCTTCGATGCGCTCGATGGTGCCGGCCCGGCTCAGCGTCTGCGCAGACGCATTCACACCGATCGAAACGGGATACGCATGCGCTGCCAGCGCGTGCTGCACACGCACGCATTGGTCGAGCACATGGAAGAACAGGCCATCGGCCAGCCCAAGCGCTTCCAGGCGCGGCACGAACGCCGCGGGCGACACTCGCCCATGCACTGGATGCATCCAGCGGCAGAGCGCCTCGGCGCCGGCAATCTGGTTGGTGGCCAGATCGTGCTGGGGTTGGAATACGACCTCGATCTGTTCTGGCGTTTCCTGAATGAGCGCGACAAGTTCGTCGTCGGAAAACTGCGGCAAGACAGCTGGTGCAGCCGATGCCCTGTCCCGCTCACGCGCGGCTGCCTCTTCCAACAGCGGCAGCACGTGTGCTGGGCGCAGCGGCTTTTGCACGCCGTGCGTGCGCGTCAAACCGATCGCGTCGGCCAGGCTGACGTGCGACTCGACAATCGGCGCATCCAGCGCGCTGACCCACGCCCACACGGGCGCCTGTCGCGGAAAGACGCGGCCGCCGCGCAAGTGCATCTGCTCCATCAGCTCGGGACCGTTCATGCCGGGCATGTCGATGTCGCACAGCACGAGATCGACATGGCAGAGCTGGAGAAGGTAGAGCGCCTCGCGGCCGTCGCAGGCGGTCAGGATCTGCTGCACGCCCAGCGTATGGAGCAGTTGCCGGGCGGCCGCCCGTTGCACCGGATGGTCGTCCACCACCAGCACGGCGAGTTGCGCAAAACCTTCCATCGGCCAGTCCTTGTTGTTGTCGGTATCGGGGCAAGGCGCATCCCGTTTGCGCTGAGTGATGCCACCGTCAGCCGCCATTGAAGCACCGGCCGGGGGCCTTGTCAGGTGGAGTCAGCGTGCGGCGCCGGAAAAAAACAAAGCCCGCGCAGCTTTTCAACTGCGCGGGCCTTGAGAGATTCCCCCAACCTTTTGAGCTTCCGACGCCGGTGTCGACAGCGTCGGGATGGAAGAAATCGTGCCCGAAAAAAATGAAGCCCGCAACAGGGGCGGGCTCAAAAGGGGGGGAGTGCTCTCTAAAGAGAGAGCAAGGTGAAGTTTAGCGGAGGGGATGCAGTCAGACTGTCCGGGGTTGGCCGAAAGGCTTGTAGGACAAAAACTGACGATATTTCGCGATGTTAGCGACACAAAGCGGCGGGTTGCGCGCACATTCGCAGCGCTAACGTGATTCAAACAACGCTTTGGCTCTTTTCCGCCGACATACGTGGCGGTGTTCGAAGTGGGACTCGAAGCGCACGCTTGAAAAATCTGCGCTCGTTGCTATCGGGCAACGCCGCAGCGGAAAACGCGCAGAAAAATTGAGAATTCAGGGTAGCCGGAACTGGCCGAGATGCAAGGCGGCCGGAAGAACAACAAAAGCCGCGCACCAAAGAAAAAAGCCCGAGCACCAGGTGCTCGGGCCACAATCCACCAAGGAGGGTGGAGGAGACAGTTCCTACTATAGCGAATCGTTTGTTGCGTTGCAATAACGTAGAACTACTTAATGTAACGAGAGGCTACAAGCGTTGCCAAGGCGCCACGGGTGACGAAAACGATTGCACTTGTCACACAATGACGCAGCGCAGCAAAACGACGCGGTGGGCTCAAAAGGTAGTCCGCCTACCGGCACGCCATGCTTCACTCTCGGGCCAAACCGCGAAAGTAACCGCTGACTTAGCCCCCGCTGCTTAAAACGCCGGCAGGATCGCGCCCTTGAACTGCGTGTCGATGAACTTGCGCACATCTTCCGATTGGTAGGCGCGCACCAGCGTCTTCACCCACGGCTGGTTCTTGTCTTTTTCGCGTACGGCGATCAGGTTGGCGTACGGACCCTGGCGATCCTCCAGTGCGATGGCGTCCTTGGCCGGTGTCAGGCCGTTCTTGACCGCGTAGTCGGTGTTGATGGAGGCGGCGTCCAGATCATCCAGCGAGCGCGGCAGTTGTGCCGAATCCAGCTCGATCAGCTTGATCTTCTTCGGGTTCTCCACCACGTCACGCGGTGTCGCATTGTTGCCGTTTGTGCCGGCGCCCGCCTTGAGTTTGATCACGCCCGCCTTCTGCAGCAAAAGCAGCGCACGGTTGCCATTGGACGGATCGTTCTGGATACCGACCTTGGCGCCTTCCTTGAGCTGCGCGAGCGACTTGATCTTCTTCGAGTAGAAGCCCATCGGCGCAACGTAAGTCAAACCCACGTTGACGATCTTGTAGTGGCGCGCCTGGATCTGGCTGTCGAGGAAAGGCTGGTGCTGGAAACCGTTGGCGTCCAGGTCGCCCGAATCGAGCGCGGGGTTGGGCTGGGCGTAGTCGTTGAACTCGATGACCTTGACGTCCAGGCCGTCCTTTTTGGCGACCTTCTGCACGACTTCCCAGATTTGCGCGTCGGGGCCGCTCATGGTGCCGAGCTTGATCTGCTTGGTGTCGGCGCTGGCGGCAGTGGCAACGGCAAAGGCGATGGCCGGTACGGCCACGCGCGCAAGGCGGGAGAACAGAGACATGGAGAAACCTCGTGGATCTTGTCGTGAATGAAATCGCCCGCGGGTAGCGGGCGGTGTGACGCAATCGTGTCACGCATGCGCTCACGACAGAACGACATTTTCGGCATGTCCATATGCCCAACAACGGTGCAGCTAGGCGATGGGCTCGCCGTCTTCCACGGGCGGAGGTTCAGCGGCGGGCAGGGCGACGACGAAGCACGCGCCGCCATCGGCCGGCGCCTCCACCCAGATACGGCCGTGATGCGCGCTCACGATCCCCTCGCACACGGCCAAGCCCAGGCCGACGCCGGTGGTGGCCGATTCCTTCTCACCGCGCGTGAACTTCTCGAAGATGGTCCGCACCGAACCCGCCGGTACACCGGGCCCGTGGTCGCGCACACGCATGCGCAGTTCATCGCCGCGGGCGCCGTCGTGGACGATCTCCCCAGAGATGCGCACCTCGGTGCCGGCCGGCGCAAACTTGCCCGCGTTCTCCAGCAGGTTCGACAGCACGCGCTCCATCAACGGCCCGTCGCAGCGGATGAGGGGCAGGGCTGCGAGGTTATCCACAACCACACGATGATCTGGCAGCGGAATCGCTTGCAGCGCCGCACCAACAAGCTCTTCGATCGATTGCCATTCCAACCGCAACTTGACGTCCTGGTTCTGCAGGCGCGCCATGTCGAGCAGGTTGGTGACCATCGTGCGCATGCGCTGCGCCTGCTGGCCGATTGCAGCGGCAGCTTCAGCCTGCAGCGCGGGCAGGGGCGGCTGCGCGCGCAGCAATGTCTCGGCCATTCCCACCAGCCCGGTGAGCGGCGTGCGTAAGTCGTGCGACACGGCGGCCAGCAGCGAATTGCGCAGCCGCTCCGATTCAATGCGCACCAAGGCGTCGCGGGCCACTTCCACGTAATGCACGCGCTCGATGGCAATGGCGATGAGCGTGGCGCAGGCGTCAATCTGGCGGCGGTTGTCGGGCTGTGCGAGCACGTGGAAGGTTTCGGGCTCCACGGCCAGCACACCGCGAATCGCCATCGGCGCCTTCAAGGGCAGATACAGCACCGAGCCCGACGGCAGCGTGTGCGTGCCCGTGCCGGCAGGCTGGCCGTGCTGGTACGTCCAATCGGCCAGCACGTGGTCGAGGTTCGGCATGCCCGACGGTGCATCGGTGCTGCCTTCCGGCTTGGCGACCTGAGGTGCACCGAGCCGCCCATCAAGCCCGACGAAGAAGAACGCACAGCGCCCGCCAAAGGTCGCGTTGACGAAGCGCCCGCCGATGCTGACGATCTGATCCAGCGTGAGCGCGGCGGACAGTTCACGCGCGGCCTCATACAACGCATGCGCGGCGGCCTCGCGCTGCACCGCCACCTCGGCCTGTTCACGCAGGCCTGCCGTCAACTGGCCCACCAGCATGCCCACGGCCAGCATCACCGCAAAGGTCAGCAGGTACTGCACGTCGCTCACGGCAAAGGAATAACGTGGCGGCACGAAAAAGAAATCGAACAGCGCAACCGACAGCACCGACGCCAGCGCCGCCGGGCCGCGCCCATGGCGCATCGCCACCGCCACCACGGCCGCCAGGAACAGCATGACGATGTTGGCCAGATCGAACACCGGCCGCACCAGGCTGGAGATCGCCGTCGCAATCCCAACGTACACGCACGCGGCCACGTAAGCCGGCTTGAGCCAACCGGCCTGCGCATCGGCCGCGCGCTGGGCTTCGCTGCGCACATCAGCACGGCCGACCTCGGCTGCGCGCGGCGTGAGCTGGATATGCGCCGGGTCGGCCGCGGCGCGAATCACGTCGACCTCGGGGCAATGCCGCGCCAGCGCCTCGGCAAAGTCACCGCTGGGCAACCGGCGCTCCAGCCCGATCGCCAACCGCAGCGCGACGACGATGGCGCGCGCCGATCGCCAGCGCTTCTCCGGCGGCCGCCCGATCACGGCCTTGGTGATGTTGTGGCGGCGGATATAACCGGTGATCGCCTCGACGGCGTTGGTGCCGGCCAGCGTTTCCACACGCGCCCCCGCGTCTTCGGCCAGCTTGAGCAACGCGTGCAGGCGCTCGGCGCGCGCATCGGCGGCGCGCAGATGCGGCATCACCACGGCCACGGCATGCCAGTCGCATTCCAGTTGCGCGGCCAGGCGCGCGGCACTGCGGATAACCTGTTCGCTATCGCCCTGCGGGTCCAGGCAGGCGACGACGGTCTCGCGCGTGCGCCAGACGTTTTCAATGCGACGCGCGCGGCGGTAGGCCTGCACGTCGTCGTCCACACGGTCGGCGGTGCGGCGCAGGGCGAGTTCACGCAGGGCGATGAGGTTGCCCTTGCGGAAGAAATTGCGCGCGGCGTGCTGCGCCTGCTCGGGCATGTAGACCTTGCCCTCGGCCAGGCGGCGCAGCAGCTCATCGGCCGGCAGGTCGACGAGGATGACTTCGTTGGCCGCATCGAACACCGCATCGGGCACGGTTTCCCACACGCGGATGCCGGTGATGCTGCCCACCGCCTCGTTCAGGCTGTCGAGATGCTGGACGTTGACGGTGGTCCAGACGTCGATGCCAGCAGCGAGCAAATCCTCAATGTCCTGCCAGCGCTTCGGGTGGCGCGAGCCCGCCACGTTGGAGTGCGCAAGTTCGTCGACGAGGATGAGGGCGGGCCGGCGGGCTAGCGCGGCATCCAGATCGAACTCGGGCAGCGTGCGGCCCTTGTATTCGATCTGGCGGGTGGGGAGGTGTTCGAGGTCGGCGACCAGCGCGGCGGTTTCCGCGCGGCCGTGGGTTTCGACGAGGCCGATGATGGCGTCGATGCCGGCGGCGCGGGCGGCCTTTGCTGCTGCCAGCATCGCGTAGGTTTTGCCTACGCCGGCTGAGGCGCCGAAGTAGATGCGGAGTTTGCCGCGGGCGGACTGTTCTTGGCCGGATTGGAGTTCGGCTAAGAGTTGGTCGGGGTTCGGGCGCGCGGCTTCTGGCATGTTGCGTATTTTGGGTTTTTGGGACTTGGTGGTCCATCCCCTGTTTCATCCCCTGCCGGGGCTGACTCACTTTCTTTGTCTTGCCAAAGAAAGTAAGCAAAGAAAGGCGCGCCCGAGATGGCGAAAGATTCCTTGAATTTATGTCGCAGAGAGGGGAAGGGAAAAACTCGCTGCGCTCAGACAGTTTCCCTTCCTTTTTCCTCTCTGCAACAGAAATTCAAGGCGCCATCTAGGGCAGGGTACGGCCACACCGTCGAAGTACAGCCGCAGCGGTGCGTACGCGGCAAAACGCGAAGCGAGCAAAACCACCGGTGGAGTGCGAGCGAAGCGAAGCAGAAAACAGCAACAACCGAGACGCCGACAGGACCCGCACACCACCGTTTTGGCCGTTGACGTTCCTGCCCTTGATGGCGCCTTGAATTTCTGTAAGCGGGCGGATAAAGGAAGGAGGCCTGTCTGAGCGAAGCGAGTTTGCCTCCTTCCCCGCACGGTTACAGAAATTCAAGGAGGGGGTCGCCATCTCGGGCGCGCCTTTCTTTTGCTTACTTTTCTTTGGCAAGACAAAGAAAAGTAAGTCGGTCCCGGCAGGGAACGAAAGGGGGATGGACCACCAACATCAAACCCAGCAGTCCACAAACCCCCAACCCCTCACTTCAAATCATCCAACGCCAAATTCACCTCCAACACATTCACCGTAGGCTCCCCAAACACCCCAAGCACCGGCCCCTTGGTGTTCTCAGCAACAACCCGCTGAACCACTTCCACCGACAAGTGCCGCGCCCGCGCCACCCGCTCCACCTGATACGCCGCAGCAGCAGGACTAATCTCGGGGTCCAGCCCACTCGCAGAAGCCGTCACAAGATCAGCAGGAATCGGCGCAGTGTTCGTCGGGTCCGCTTCCTTGAGCGCCGCAATGCGCGCCTTGGCGGCATCAGTCAACGCCGGGTTGCTCGGCCCAAAGTTCGAACCACCCGAAGCCTGCGCGTTATACGGGTTCGGTGCAGTCGCCGAGATCCGCCCCCAGAAATACTCCGGCGACTCAAAGTTCTGCCCGATCAGCGATGAGCCGACTGCCTTGCCATTGCGCTCGATGATCGAGCCCCCGGCCTGCGCCGGAAACAGCGCCTTGCCGATACCCGTCACCACCACCGGATACAGCACCCCGGTAATGAGCGACAGCCCGACGAAGACCACCAGCGCCGCACGCAGCAGCCCACCTTGTTGCGGCACATCGCCCTGCACGGTTTGCGTTGTGGTTGCCATGAATGCACTCCTTCCTTAAACCCAGCCCATCGCGGCCAGGAACATGTCGATGAGCTTGATGCCCGGGAAGGGCAGCAGCAGGCCGCCCAGGCCGTAGATCAAGAGATTGCGGCGCAGCAGCGCAGCCGCTCCCAGCGCGCGGTACTTCACGCCTTTCAACGCCAGCGGAATCAGGAACACGATGATCAGCGCGTTGAAGATCACGGCGCTCATCACGGCCGATGCGGGCGTTGCCAGGTGCATCACGTTCAACGCGGCGAGCTGCGGATACGTCGTCGCAAACGCGGCCGGGATGATGGCGAAGTACTTCGCCACATCGTTGGCGATCGAGAACGTGGTGAGCGAGCCGCGCGTCATCAGCATCTGCTTGCCGATCTCGACAATCTGGATCAGCTTGGTCGGGCTGGAATCCAGGTCGACCATGTTGCCGGCCTCCTTGGCGGCCTGCGTGCCGCTGTTCATGGCGACGGCCACGTCGGCCTGTGCCAGGGCGGGGGCATCGTTGGTGCCGTCGCCGGTCATGGCAACGAGGCGACCTTGCGCTTGCTGCTCGCGGATGAGCGCGAGCTTGGTCTCGGGCGTGGCTTCGGCAATGAAGTCGTCGACGCCGGCTTCAGCGGCGATGGAAGCCGCGGTCAGGCGGTTGTCGCCGGTGATCATCACCGTCTTGATGCCCATCTGGCGCAGCTCGGCAAAGCGCTCGCGAATGCCGGCCTTCACGATGTCCTTCAGTTCCACTACGCCGAGCACGCGGTCGTTGTCGGACACCACCAGCGGCGTGCCGCCCTGGCGTGCGACGTCGTCCACGGCGGTGGACACGGCATCGGGAAACTTGCCGGCCAGCAGCGTCACATGCGTGCGAATCGCATCGGCTGCGCCCTTGCGGATCTGACGTGCCTCGCCGTTGTGCCCAACGTTGATGCCGCTCATACGCGTTTGCGCAGAGAAGGCGACGTACACCGGCTGCGTCTTCGCCAGCGCGGCTTCATCGATGGACGCCTCGCCCAGGTTGCGTGCCAGCGTGACGATGCTGCGGCCTTCCGGCGTTTCGTCAGCCAGCGACGACAGCCATGCGGCCTCGGCCAACTGCTTGGCCGTCACACCGGGCGCGGGAATGAAGCGCGAAGCCTGGCGGTTGCCGTGCGTGATCGTGCCGGTCTTGTCGAGCAGCAGCACATCCACGTCACCGGCCGCCTCTACGGCGCGGCCCGAGGTGGCGATCACGTTGGCCTGCATCATGCGGCTCATGCCCGCCACGCCAATGGCGGAGAGCAGCCCGCCGATGGTGGTCGGGATCAGACACACCAGCAGCGCCACGAGCACGGTAATCGTGATCGGCGAGCCGGCCTTCATGGCGTCGACCGAGAAGATCGAATACGGCAGCAGCGTGACGGTCGCCAGCATCAGGATGATGGTCAGGCTCACCAGCAGAATCGTCAGCGCCAGCTCGTTGGGCGTCTTCTGGCGCTTGGCGCCTTCCACCATCGAGATCATCCGATCAAGGAAGCTCTCGCCGGGGTTGGCGGTGATGCGCACGATGATCCAGTCCGACAGCACGCGCGTGCCGCCCGTCACGGACGAGAAATCCCCGCCCGATTCGCGGATGACCGGTGCCGATTCGCCGGTGATGGCGCTTTCGTCCACCGAGGCCACGCCTTCGATGACCTCGCCGTCGCCGGGCACCATGTCGCCGGCTTCGATGAGCACGATGTCGCCACGGCGCAGCGCGGTGGCAGCGCGCGCTTCCACGCGGTCACGGCGGTGCGCGTCTGCCAGCACCTTGGCCTGCACCGTGGTCTTGATGCCGCGCAGCGATGCGGCCTGCTGCTTGCTGCGGCCCTCGGCCAGCGCTTCGGCAAAGTTGGCGAACAACACCGTGAACCACAGCCACACCGACACGGCGAGGATGAAGCCCGCCGGCGCTTCGGCCTGGCCGCGCAGCGCCATGACCCACAGGATGGTGGTGAGGATGCTGCCAACGTAGACGACAAACATCACCGGGTTCTTGGCCTGCGCGCGCGGCGACAGCTTGCGGAAGCTGTCAACAATGGCGGGCTTGACCAGCGCCGACGAGAACATCGACAGCTTGCGCACATCCTTGGCGGACAGCGTCGTGTGCGTGCTGCGCGCCTGCGGCTCGGCGGCTGCGGCTGTGCCAGTGCCGGCACTGGGCTCAAGCTTGTGCTTGACCGTACGCACGGCAGGTTCGGATTCGGGATAACGGATAGCCATAAGGCACCTGTTGATATTGGGTAGACGACTCGCCGTGCGCTTAGCGGGCGAGATGCTCTGCAATGGGGCCGAGCGCGAGCGCCGGGATGTACGTGAGCGCGCCCACCAGCAGCACCGAGCCGATCAGCAGCACCACAAACAGCGGCCCATGCGTGGGCAGCGTGCCGGCCGTCACGGGCAGGCGCTTCTTGGCGGCAAACGTGCCTGCCATCGCCAGCACCGGCACGATGATCCAGAAGCGGCCCAGCCACATCGCAATGCCCAGCGCCACGTTGTAGAAGGGCGTGTTGGCAGACAGGCCGGCAAACGCGCTGCCGTTGTTGTTGGCGGCGGACGAGAAGGCGTACAGCACCTCAGAGAAGCCGTGCGTGCCGGGGTTGAAGATGCCCGCCTTGCCCTGCGTAACCACCACGGCGATGGCCGTACCCACGAGCACCAGCAGCGGCGTGACAAGGATGGCGATCGACGTCATCTTCATCTCGAACACCTCGATCTTCTTGCCGAGATATTCCGGCGTGCGGCCGATCATCAGGCCCGCAATGAACACGGCCAGGATGGCGTACACCAGCATGCCGTACAGGCCCGAGCCCACACCGCCAAACACCACTTCGCCCAGCTGCATCAGGAACATCGGCACGAAGCCGCCCAGCGCCGTCAGCGAGTCATGCATGGCGTTGACCGCCCCGCACGACGCTGCCGTGGTGATGGTGGCAAACAGCGACGAGGCCACGATGCCGAAGCGCGTTTCCTTGCCTTCCATGTTGCCCACGGCCTGGTCGATGCCAAGGTTGGCGAGCATCGGGTTGGCGTGCAGCTCAGCCCATGCCAGGAAGACGGCCAGCACGGCAAACAACACCGTCATCGCCGCCAGCACGGCCCAGCCTTGCCGGCCATCGCCCACCATGCCGCCAAACGTAAAGCACAGCGCCGCCGGGATGATGAAGATCGCCAGCATCTGCACAAAGTTGGTCAGCGCGTTGGGGTTCTCGTACGGGTGTGCGGAGTTGGCGTTGAAGAAGCCGCCACCGTTCGTGCCGAGCATCTTGATCGCCTCCTGCGACGCGACCGGGCCCATCGGCAGGGTCTGCGTTTGCGTGGTGGCTTTCTCGGTGACGGGGTTGCCTTGGGCATCCTTGAGCGGGTTGCCCTGCGCATCCATCTTCGGGTTGTCGTACGTGGTGGCGGTGACGGTGGTCACCTCCTTGTAGCCGTCGAAGTTCTGGATCACGCCCTGGCTCACGAAGAACACCGACACCAGAATCGACAGCGGCAGCAGCACGTAGACCGTCGCGCGCGTGAAGTCGACCCAGAAGTTGCCGATGGTGTTGGCCGAGTGGCGCGCAAAGCCGCGGATAAGCGCAATCACCACCGCAATGCCGGTCGCCGCAGACAGGAAGTTCTGCACCGCCAGGCCCAGCATCTGCGTGAGATAGCTCATCGTGCTTTCGCCCGAATAGCCTTGCCAGTTGGTGTTGCTCACAAAGCTGATGGCCGTGTTGAACGACGAATCCGGCGTGATGGCACCAAAGCCCTGGGGGTTGAGCGGTAGCCACTGCTGCGCGCGTTGCAGCGCATACACCGCCAGCGCGCCCAGCACGTTGACGACGATGACGGCCAGCGCATAGCGCTTCCAGCCCATCTCGGCCTGCGGGTTGACGCCGGCCGCGCGGTAGAACAGCCGCTCGATGGGGCCGAGCCAGTGCGCGCGCGACGGTTTGTCGCCAAACACGCCGGTCATATACGCGCCCAGCGGTTTGGCCAGAACCAGCAGCACGACCAGATAGATCGCCAGCTGGAGGAGGAACGCATTCATGGTGTGCCTCGCAGTGTTGTTAGAAGCGTTCGGGCCACAGCAGGGCCACGAACAGATAGATCAACAAGGCCACCGTGATGGCCCCGGACAGCACATAGAGCCAGGTCATTGCTGTTTCTCCATCGCGTGCGTGGTGGGTTGGTCTTTGGTGGCAAGCCGGCCGGAGAGGGCGAGCAAGCCGCCCACTGCCAGGGCCAGCATCGCAAGGCCGGCGAGATAAACGAGGTCCATATGCGCTCCCCTTTCCTTCAGGTCGTGTTGGTCAGAACGTCTTGGTCACCGCCAGCAGCGCGGTGGCCTTGCCCATGTAGTTGCCGCGCGTGTTGGTGTACGCGGCGCGCGCAGCATTGGTGTCGATGTACGCAAGCGATGCCGTCCAACCGCTGCCGAAGTCTTTCGTCACGCCCACCTTCCAGTCGGCATACGACGTGCGCACCACCTGATGCGGCACCTGCTGGTAGCCCACGTGCAGGTTCAGCGTGAGGCCCCAGAAACCGGTGTCGAAGTTGCCCGACAGATCGAAGTACTGGCTGTGGTGGCTATCTGCAAAACCGAACAGGTTGGAGAACGCATGCGAGTACTTGAACGAGACCGGCCCGTAGCCGATCTGTGCATAACCTTCGGTGGTGTGCGGGCGCGTGTAGCCATCGGGGTAGCTGCCCGGGTAGTAGTACTGCAGCACGCCCACATCAATGGGCACGTCCTTCATCAGCTCGGTCTTGTAGCCGCCGTAGAAATCCATCTCGATGGGAGCGGAGACGTTGGGGTTGGAATCCCCCAGCCAGCTGATCGACGAGTTCCAGTTGCCCACATAGAAGCCGTTGGGCAGCGCGTAATCCACACCGCCCTGAATGGCCGGCTTGTTGTTGGTCTGCATGAGACCGCGATAGCGGTATTGGCTGGCCAGCGTGACATTGGCCGTCAACGGGCTGGCGGGTGCAGCGGCGGGGGCCGGCGCAGCGTCAGTGGACTGCGCAAAAGCGGCCGCGCTGGACAGTGCTGCGGCACAGAAGACAACGCCACCGATGACGGTGGCGTGCAAAGAAACCTTGGCTTGCATGGACCTTTCCCTTGTTGTTTTAGGTGCCGCCCGGCCCGGCGCAGGTGCGCGTCAACGGGGGCCGGATGCGGCGTGCAGGCAGGCTCCCGTCACAGGGCCTGCGTGCAGTGCAACAGTAGGGAAAGGGGGGTAAAAACGGGGTAAAGGTTGGGGGGGAGGGGTGTAAACGCCGTGTAAAAACGGGGGCGGCGCTGAATGACTTCTGAGCGCCCGCATGTGGGATGTAACCGATTAGCGAGCCGACTTTTTTTTGAACAGACGCTGCGTTATGAAGGCCTGCAAATTAACAGTGCGCCGGCCCTCCCCATCAGGTCGGGGCCCGCACGACCGGTCACAGCATCGTGGCCGCCTTACGCCTAATCGCTTTCAGCCGCAGATCGATGTAGTCCTTCAGAAACTCGTACATCTCTTCGGTGGGCGGAGCAGAAAACTCGATCCGCATAGCCCGTCCGTCGGGGTCAAGAACCTGCTCTGTGAATGGCAACGCCAGACCGGCACCATGTGTCCTCGCTTCCAAAGGAACCACACCGCCCAGAGACTTCGCCCCTACGCTAGTCGGATGCGATAAGGGTAGACGGGGGTAGTCGGATGGTGCCCTGTCCACTGTTTGGACCTGTACCTCAGAGACTGACTCCCCGACGCCATCTTGGTCGCTCATTTCTGACGGAGATAAGCGATCGCCCGAAAGAATCGATGCAAACCTTTGATTTTCCTTGAGAATTCGTACGGCGCGCGAGGCATTTGGGGGCGCGAACCCCATCTCGAAGATAAGCGCATGACTTAGAGTGTCCTCCGAAGGCAAACCATCAGGCCAATTGCTGTGTATGTCGCTCGAAACAGAAGGATTCAGTGCCGCACGCTTGATCAGCTCTGCACGCTCCAATGAATCCGCCCGCGTATCAAGCAGGATTCGCAGCGCAATCTCCGTCAGACGCAGCCTTCGTTCCGAACCCGACCCCTCGTCGGCCATTAGTCCATAGCTCTTCAGAGCAGCTATGGTTTGCAGCAGACCGCTGCTGGACGGACTGTAGCGCCAGTGTTTGGCCACACGCGCTACAGGAGCGGCCCCGCGACGCTCTTCCTCATAGAAGGCCCTTGCCCGGTCCAAAGCCGCTTCCAAGCTAATAAACGGGAAGTTCGGACTCCGATCCTTCTTACGCGACACCAAGTCTTCCATTTCGACCTCCTTGAACCGAAGTCTTGATTTTAGCCTCCATCTTGATGCCTTGCTTCTTTTATCAGAAGACATCTTGATAAATTCAGAGAAGTGTCCTACTGTGCAATCAAGCAGCGGGTCGCCTTATGGAGAACTTATCGCGGCAAGGGTCATTGCCCCTACCCTTTCCTAGGAGGGCACCCAACACAGACTTCTTTAGGAGGGTCAGTATCTTGAGATGAGGCAGCGGCCGCCCGACTATGCCACCGGCGTGCGGCCCCAATAGAAAAGGCCCACGAATCGCTTCACCCCTGACAAGGCGCGGCTCGTGGGCCGGAGTGGCATCAGATAAGCAATAAGCTTTACATCAACCCATTGATTTGTAAGGAAACTTTAGCATGACCACAAAGAAAAATGAAACGACGTCACAGCGCGTGGCAACCGTTGCAAGCAAACTGCTCCGCGATCCAAAGACGCCGAAAGCCGTGAAGTCAGTGGCGGCTTCCGCGCTGACCCAAAAGGTTAAGGGAAAGGGGAAATAGCATGGCTCTATACTTTCTCGACTACGACCTTCGCAAGCAACGCAACTATCAGCCACTTTACGATGAGCTCGCGCGGTTCAACGCGGTGCGGATGCTTGAGTCAAGTTGGTGCTTTAAGCGCTTTAACACGAACGCCGCCAACCTCCGCGATCACTTCAAGAACTTCATCGATGCAGACGATGGCTTGTTGGTGGGCGAGGTGAATGACTGGGCGACGTTCAACGCGCAGAGGTCGCCCAACGCGTTGGCGGCTACCTAAGCCGTTTCTTGAGGCAGGGCGAGGAAATTTCTTCGCCCTGCCATTTTCCTGTCTTCCCGGTACAAAAGAAGCACCGCAATGCCGAGGGCTTCATGTTGGCACGCGGGTGAAAAAACGCACAGCCTTGCATGCGCTGAGCGCAATCCACACCGGCGGTCAATAACGACGTACGCCTACCATGGCAAATCGGGAAAGTGTCTTAGCTTCCGCAGCGCCGACACTCTCGCTTGTTGCTCCGTTGCATCTCCTGTCCCAACCAGTCGACACTCTCCTTCGCAGAAACCGCACACGTGCCAAGTACTCGGTTCTTAAAAGACGAGTCAACGGAACTTACTCAGTCACCATATCTTCTCCCCGCTTCTGCGGCCCGCGACTAAACCGCACCGCCAGCGCCTTCCGCGCCGCATCCAACCCTTCTCCCTGACCTGCCACCTTGAGGAACGCATATCCCTCCAACGTGGCGCTCATCACATCGCTGCCCAGCGCCAACTGCGAATCCGCCATGCGTTCGTGAATGCGCGCCACGCGCATGAGGCGACTGCGTAGCTGATCGAAGCCCGCCAGATCGCGGCGCAGTTCCGCTAGGTCGAAATTGCCGGGCAGCACGTTGGGGTTGTTGTTCAGCACCTCCACGGCCTTGCGTGCGAAGGCTTCGGACTTGTCGCCCATCTTCACTAGCGTTCGGCGCTGCACCGGGGTGAGGTCGATCAGGCTGGCGAGCCGGTCTTCCAGCGTCTTCAGCGCGCCGTCCACGGCGGCCAGATCGGCCGAGGTGAGCTGATACGAAATCAAGTTCTGCGGCATTTCACTCCTCGCAAATCAATTGGCAGTGCCGAGCCATCTAGGGCACGAGGGCGGGAGATTGGCCGCTGCAGCGCGGCTCCGCAATGCCAGAAGGCAGTTTCGGACGAAGAATCAGAATGATCTGATGCGGCCTTCACAACTCGACACATCGAGAAACGTTCTCGACGGTCCGAGCTCGGTGCTCGACGCGTGGAGCTTTTTGCTCGACTGCCCGAGCTCGGAGCTCGACGCGCGAGGCTTTTTGCTCGACTGCCCGAGCTCTGAGCTCGACGCGTGAGGCTTTTTGCTCGGCCGTCCGAGCTCGGAGCTCGGCGTGTGAGGCTTTTTGCTCGGCTGCTCGAGCTCGGGGCTCGGCGTGTGAGGCTTTTTGCTCGGCTGCTCGAGCTCGGGGCTCGGCGTGTGAGGCTTTTTGCTCGGCTGCTCGAGCTCGGAGCTCGACGTGTGGGGCTTTTTGCTCGGCTGCCCTAACACGGGCCAGGGGATGAGGCCTGCACGTTAGTGCCTAAGTCCGTAGAACCATTTGGCAAACTGGTCAGGGCGTGCACTCAGATTGATCACAACGCTAGATCACCGGCGTCCTCCACTTCTGCCCAGTCTTTCATGTCAGGGACCACGCGCTCTGCCACGAAACTAAAAACGTCTTCAAAAACGTTGCAGACGATGTCCCAGCGGCGCATCGCTGGGCCTTCTGTATTGCCGGTGGCAAACACGGGGTGAAAGTGGATAACCCGATTCGTAGTCCGGCCATCGACAACTTCGAGGCCGGCAAAGTCATCACAATCCTGCCGACGGGCAAATACAAAAACGTCCCTCCCGCCAACATCCTCTCGTCGGAACGCGTTTGCCGCGAACTCAAACTCCGAAGGTTCACGAATGAAATGCCAAGGGGTGAAGGTGTGCAGGTTCTGAATCAGGAACCAGCGAAGGGCGTTTGGCCACTGTGGCGCAATCTTGGTTCGTTCCATGGATCACTACCTCTCGCAGGACAATGTTCGATCTGAGACAGATGGGCACCGAAACGCTTGTAATGGATTACTCAAACTCGATCGTAAAAGCACACTGATCGCAAAATTGATGTCTTAGATCCGTCAAGACCGTACGCACCAGCGTATTTGCCAGCGCGATACGCGACTCCATTGGTACACCGTTGAGATGGAAGGAAAATCGAAATCCCGACGAAGTAGGGGACCAAGAAACAAAGAGATCGTCGCATGACGATTTCCAGAACTGAACGTTCTCCACGGCCTCCTCTGCGAAGGCCTCCCGCAATACCTCACGCTGGACGCCCTCGCTTGTCCAGGTCGTTATCTTTCCGCTAATTGGATGCTCCAGCCGGAATCCGAGAGGCTGAACTAGAGTCTCGACAGCAGTCAGGCACGAAAGGAGCTGGTCGTTTAGCAATATCGTCAGTACAGGCTTGGTCATCTGCAGCAACTCGCCATGTTTGCCTCGGGTAATTGATCGACGCACGCTCACCCGCGCCCGGTGAACGGCTCTCGCGGGTGCGCGCGTCGCTGCGCTACCTGCCCTCAGCTTTGCGCAACCATATGAGTTCTTTGCAGCGGGCGGACACGCGGGAATTTGTTTCCCCGAGATGAGAGAGGACACGGTACATCTCTTCATCGTCAATGAAGGGAAAAACCTCTAGGTGGAGCGCGATCAGCAATTTGCGATTGTCTTGGCCTTCACGCAGCCAAGCTTCAATGGTTCTTGTGACACTGGCACCGTTGTCGGTTGTTTGCCATGCGATCAAATTAAACAGCTCGGCAACCAGTTCAAACGGCACCGTTCGAGGAATCTCCGAGAAGACGATCTCGGCAAGATCACGTTCACCGAACTCTTTGACGATGGCAGCCGCAGTCTCATAGGATGCAGAATAGTTTTGATCGTCGCGCTCCAAGCAAATGGCGTCCAAAGCTGCAGAGATAACAGGATGCATGGGATGGTCAACTACGGCTGATGAATTAGCCAGCACTCGTTAGTGCAGCCGGCTTAAATTAGCTGTTGGGAATTTCCTCGCGTGGACGAGGCGCTGCGGCAACGATGCTGATTCTGCGCTCCTACAAATACTGAACGGAAATCCCAAGAGGCGCATAGCCAAAAATTTTGAAACCCGCCTCCGTCGCCACGCCAGGAACGCCAACCGCACGAAGGATGCTCAAAACGGCCTCACGTTGGACCGCAGAGGTCACGGCGACCTCGACCCACTCATCTTCCTCATGGCGCCCAACAAAGTGGTAGAACCACTCGCCGTCCCAATCACTAACGTGCCCGCTATTGAGGTTACGAACGCGAAAACGGGGTGACAACTCCCCAAGACCATACATACCGATTCTCACCTCGTTCCACTTCGTGTTGTTCATGAGAGCAGTCATGGTTTGCATTTCAGTATTGCGAAGGAGACATCCGGGACGGGTCGGTGGTGGCTGACGCAATGTTTTGTTTGTCCCGTGGAAAGGACAGAAGCATATCTAAAGATCTGTCGCGCGCCGGGCTCAGTCGAGCCTTTGCATATGAACATGAGGCACCGAATGTTCTGAAAGGGTTGGAAGGTCTGTCATGGCGATGTATCCATCTAAACGGCGAAGCTGGCTAATGGCGAGGGCAAGCGGTGGCTAGGGTCGAGCCTAGGAATAACGGCGACCTCAAAATCAGAGTCGTCGCGCCATACCCCTCGCTATAATTCCCCCGCTGCCGCACCAACGGCAGCCGGGCGTAGCAACCCGCATAGCATCCTTAGAGAGACTGTCGCGCCAGCGACGGTCCGCCTTCGTTCGCTTGTGTTTTTCATGGCGGGCCGGGCGGGGAGACCTTCGGGTCTGCCGGTCGTTCTCTAAGGGCCGGTTTGCTACCCCCGCCGTCAGGCCCGCCACCCCGTGTAGCAACGAGATGGCGAGCCTCCGATGCAACTTAGAGAGGCCGACATGCCATCTGTCAAAAGCGGGCACCGCCCCGCGTCTTACCCATCTCCACCAGCACCACCACCGAGCCCAACGCCCACGTCGTCCGACGCAGGCACGCTTACAAAAAACCGCACCTACCTGAACGGTGCAATCGCAGCGCAGGCGTATCTCAGGCGCACCCGCACCGCCATGCGCACCCACGGCCAATGCCGACCGGGCATGTTGCGTGAGGAGCTTCAGCACCTCTCCGCACACGCGTTCCCGCCGGCGTTTATCAAAGGCTTTATGGATGCGATTGATGCGTACGTGTCGATGTCGCTCGGGGGCCGCGATGTCGATCCGCAGACGTGGGATGTATTAGCTGCCGTAGAGCGGCGGGGCTACAGCCAATAACAAGAGATTGACGCATTCCCGTGACGGGCGGGAATGCCACGCCTGAATTGTCGAATGGGACTTGGGTGCTCAGTTGACTGCAAATCAGACGCGATGGCCTGTACCCCGTCGCTATAATCCCCGCCGCGACACCAACGGTAGACGAGCGTAGCAACCCGCACTGCAGTCTTTAGACAGACTGCCGCGCCAGCGAGAGTCCATCTTCGTTCGCTTGTGTTTTTCATGGCGGGCCGGGCGGGGAGACCTTCGGGTCTACCGGCTTCCTGTGAGGCCAGTCTGCTACCCCCGCCGTCAGGCCCGCCTCCCTCGTTTAGCAGCGAACAGTCGGTGCGTCTCCGGACGGTAGGGACGCCGCGCGCGCTATCACTCAACCCGCTCCTCAAACTCACTGAGCCGCCTCATGACGGCCGGATTGTCTTTGTACCGCCGCTTCAATGCGGCAAGGCGCTTGTCGGTACCAGCGCAATAGATATCGAAGCTGTCGAGCAAGAATTCTCTTCGCTCCACTTGCTCCGGGCTATCTCCCTCGAATGGTTCTCCACGAAAGTGGTCGCAGATTTTCCGTTCCTCAATGAACGTTCTCACCTCTGATGGGAGGCGCTGTGGGGTAAGTGCGCTTGCGTGCGAACACGCCGTCAGGAGGACGAGGCAGCCAGCAAACTTCAAGGTGATGTTCATGTGGACGAATACGTTGAACGGGTTTTACGACGAGCCGCGCCTTCAATGCACCATCCGCCTGAGCGCAATAAGCCCAATGACGGCGAACAAAAACAGGAAGGCACCTACAAACCCCGTGAGTAATCCACCAACCATGGCGCGACTCCGGAACCACGTCGGGCCAAATGCTGGCGTCGACAAGTCGGCTTCGACCTGGCTGCGTCCTTGCGCGATATCGCCAAGGTGTCTAGCAACGGTCTCAAGGTTGGACAAGAAGCGGTCACCGCCTGTGGAATCTCCGTCGATCGTCCCGGCCCAGGTGTTCACGCGGGCATGCAGGGACGCATCGCACCATTCGACGGCGAATGCGTAGCGTGTCAAAAGGAGGTCCAGCGCAGCGCATAGGTCGCTGTCAGCGGCAACCGCGTGAGCAACGTTGGGCGCCTGTTTTCCATACGCAAAAAGGCCGGGGCGGATTTCCGCTTTCGGAAGCCATGACAGCGGGTTCAGGAAGCGCATCTTCTCCTTTGCATAGAACCCGACGTCGACTGGCTTGGCGCAATCGACAGCAATCGTCGCAACTTCAAGTGCTTGCAGGCGCGCAATCGAGATATTGCGCTGCCGGGCCATCTCATTGACTGACTGCATGGTGTGCGGTGTCTGCAGGGGGGGATCTATTACAAATACCTCAAACCTTCCCCACCGGCTTCAACTCCCACATCGGCAGGTAATTCATGATCGGCCGCTCAAACGTGCCGCCCTTGTCGAGAAACGGCTTGGCCGAATCCAGCATCGGCCGGAACGTATCCAGTTGCTTGGCCGCGTCCAGGTCAGTCCACAGGCTCACGTTCGACAGCGACGACGTTGCCTCGTCCTCGCCCACATAGAACGCGACCAGCCCGCGCATGGCTTCGATACCGGGCCGGAGCACGGGTTCGAGGTCGTTCATCATCTGCCGCATCTCGGCAAACTTGTCTGGCGGACACCGGAGAATCGAAACTCGGACGACGGGCTGCATTGGAAACTCCTTTCGTTGAGCTGCGTGAAACACCAATAAAGAAAATGCAGAAGGCCGACGCTACTGCGCCAAAAACTTAACCACCGCACCCACCGTAGCCTGCGTCTGCTCCTCCATCAACCAATGCCCGGCATCCGGAATCACCAGCTCCTGCACGTTGGTGGCGGCGTTGTGCATGACGATGGCCTCGTTCTCGCCAAACGACTTGGCGCCGCCGATGGCGAGCACCGGCATGGGCAGCTTGGTGGCGATGGCTTTCTGGTTGTCTTCCGCGTCTTGCGGGATCGACAGGAACTGCGCAAACGCTGAATGCATGGCGCCCGGCTTGGCGTAGAGGCGGGCGTAGTGGACGCGCGTGGCTTCGTCGATCTTGGAGGGGGTGCCGGCAAACTCATTCCAGAAGCGGTCGAGGTAGATGCGCTCGCGGCCTTTGACGAGCCGCTCGGCATCGGGGCCGCCGAACGAGAAGTGCCAGAGCTTGGGCGAGCGGACGATCTGCTCCCACGGCGGCACGCCCGGCACGGGGGCGTCCATGACGACCAGCCGCGTGGTCTTGTCCGGATAGCGCGCCGCATAGGCAAACGCCACCATGGTGCCGATGTCGTGGCCGACCACATCGGCCTGGTCGATGTTCAGCTGGGTAAGCACGGCGCGGACGTCTGCAGCCTGCGTGCGCTTGTCGTAGCCGCCTTCGGGGTGCGACGACAAACCCATGCCGCGCAGATCCGGCACCACCACGGTATGCGTGCGGGCCAGCTCGGCGGCCAGCGGCGCCCACATGTCGCCCGTGTCGCCAAAGCCGTGCAGCAACACCACCGCCGGGCCGCTGCCGCCCACGCGCACAAACAGCGTCGCGCCGTCGGTCTGGATGTTCTGGTGCCGAAAGCCCGGCGGATACGGCTTCACCTGCGCTTGCACAAGGGGCGTCATGGCGAGCATGAGCGCGACGGCTGCAAACAGTTTTCGCATGGCTGTTCTCTCTTGGGGGAGCGGGGGCTGGCCGGGCCGGATGGAAGCAGCCTGCAGATCGGCTGACCGCGCCGTAGGAAATGCGCGACGCGGGGCCTCGTCAAGAGTAGTACGCGCCACGCGAGGCGCAAGCGTGAAGGAAAGGGGGAGGCGCGCGGGCGCCTCAGGCGTTGCGGCTGCTTTGGGTACTCGCCCGACGATTCAGGCGCGCTTGCTGCTGGATTGAACCGTTGCCGCTAGGTCCGGCACTCGTACCAGCCCTGCGTCTGGTTGACGATGCGCACCACCAGCAGCATGACGGGCACTTCGATCAGCACGCCGACGACGGTGGCCAGCGCTGCACCGGAATGGAAACCAAACAGGCTGATCGCGGCCGCGACGGCCAGTTCGAAGAAGTTTGACGCCCCGATCAGCGCAGACGGGCAGGCGATGTTGTGCTTTTCGCCCACCGCACGGTTGAGCCAGTAGGCCAGCGCTGAATTGAAAAACACCTGGATCAGGATTGGCACCGCCAGCAGTGCAATAACGAGCGGCTGCTTCAGGATCGCTTCGCCCTGGAAAGCGAAGAGCAGCACCAGCGTTGCCAGCAGCGCCGCGATCGACCACGGGCCGATCTTCGCCATTGCAGCATCGAACGCTGATTGGCCTTTGGCGAGCAGCACCTTGCGCCAGATCTGCGCGAGGATCACCGGAATGACGATGTAGAGGGCGACCGAAGTCAGCAGCGTCGCCCACGGCACCGTGATGGCAGACATGCCCAGGAGCAAGCCGACCAGCGGCGCAAATGCGATGACCATGATGCTGTCGTTCAACGCGACCTGCGACAGCGTGAACAGCGGATCGCCGCCCGTCAGCCGGCTCCAGACGAACACCATTGCGGTGCACGGTGCGGCAGCCAGCAGGATCAGGCCTGCGATGTAGCTGTCGAGCTGGTCCGCAGGCAGCATCGGCGCAAACAGATGGCGGATGAAAAGCCAGCCGAGAAACGCCATCGAGAACGGCTTGACGAGCCAGTTCACGACAAGCGTGACGCCGATGCCTCTGACGTGCTGGCGCACCTCATGCAATGCGCCAAAGTCCACCTTGACCAGCATCGGGATGATCATCACCCAGATCAACAACCCGACCGGGAGGTTGACCTGCGCGTATTCCATCCGGCCGATCTGCTGGAACAGGCCGGGCAGCACCTGGCCGAGCACGATGCCGGCAACGATGCAAAGGGCCACCCAGACGGTCAGGTAGCGCTCGAAGAAGTTGATGGAAGGCTTGGCCTCGGCCTGTGCCGACGGCGCTACGTTGGATGCAGTCATTGGGCAGGCTTCAGATCAATTTTGCGAGATGCCTTCCAACGCCGTTTGCAGCTCGGCATTGCTCATGCGGTCGAGCGGCAGGGCCAGCAACTGCAACATGCGATAGCCGATGGCTTGGCGTGTCAGCTCGAAGGCGAGGCGCTTGCCCTCGTCGCCGCCCGTCGCGTTGGACGGGTCGGCGTAGCCCCAATGCACCTTGACGGGACTGCCCGGCCAATACGGGCAGGTCTCGGCTGCAGCGCTATCGCACACGGTAATGACGATGCGCATCTGGGGTGCTCCGTCGGCAACGAATTCGTCCCAGCTCTTGCTACGGTAGTCGGCGGTGTCGATGCCTGCGTTGGTGAGGGCTTCGAGCGCAAACGGGTTGAGGCGCCCGCTCGGTGCGCTGCCGGCGCTGTAAGCGCGCACGTCTTTGCCGAGTTGCTTGGCCCAATGATTGAGCATCCCTTCACTCAGCACGCTGCGTGCGGAGTTGTGGGTGCAGAGGATCAGGACGTTGGTGGTCATGCGTGCGCCCTTAGCAGCAGGATGAGCCGGAGCCGGACTTCACGGCAATGCCGATCGGCTTGCCCTTTGGAGCACGCGGTGCGCAGCAGGCAGAAGCCTCCGGGGCGGCTTCTTCCTTCTTGTCTTCGCTGAAGACCGGGATGTTGCTGAGCGAATGGAAGTGCTCCCAGGCGATGCCCTGCGGGTCGGTGATCCAGTGCTTGTCGCTGCGGGCATAGCAGCAGGTGGTTTCGCCTTCATCCAATAGCGCCATGTCTGCGGCTTCCGCACGGGCCTTCAGCCCGGCCAGTTCGGCAGCGTCGTCCACCTGGAAGCCCAGGTGGTCAACGCCCGGGGCATTGCCGCGTGTGGAGATGGCGAAGTTGATGCGCGGGTCATCCAGCATCCACTTGGCGTAGTCGGTTTCCACGCGCGTCGGCTCGGCGGCAAAGAGCTTGGAGTAGAAGGCGATGCTTTTGCTCAGGTCGTCAACGTGGAGATGGACGTGAAATCGTTTCATGGGATGCTCCTTCAGCATTTACAGTCGGTGGCGCTCGCTTCCAGGCAGGCTTCGCCCTGGCAGCAGTTGGCGGTCAGGAAGCCCAGCAGGGCGTTCATGTGGTCATATGCCGCGCGATAGATCAGGTTGCGGCCGTCACGCTCTTGCGTTACCAGGCGTGCAGCCGTCAGCTCCTTGAGGTGGAACGACAACGTGGCGCCCGGCACGTCGAGCCGTTCGGCAATCGCACCTGGTGTCATGCCCGCAGGCCCTGCGACCACCAGCATGCGAAACACTTGGAGGCGCAGGCCATGGGCCAGCGCGGCGAGGGATCGGATAGCGTCGTTTTCTTCCATATTTCCAATATATTCGAAATATAAGTCTGCAGCAAGGCGGTCAGCCTGCGATATCGGGAACAACTTGGGAGGCACTTGATGCTGTTGCGCGAGAGATCGGGCGGCGGCGTTCGGTGGTTGCTCCACCAAAAGCCAGCACCTGCATGCTGCTTTGCCCACAACCCAGCCACGGACTCGATGCCCGACAGAGGGTTTATAGGTTTACTTCTTTATGTATACAGATAGTAGTAGTAGATAACGGTGGATAAGTCCTGTGGGCAAGTACCAAAATCGCTTTTGCATCAACGACTTGCAGAACGGACAACCGGTCGGACAGGGTGTGCTGTTGCGTGGATGAGTCCGGGGTATCGCGTCGGGCCCTGCCGACACGGTGGGAAGTTGTTCCCGTGCTGTCTGCCTGCTGACCCCGGAGAGCCCACATGCTTGTCCCTGGAGTTATTCACAGGGGGAAGGGCGGTTATCCACAGTGGAGTCTTCCCCTGCCCGGCTAGTGCGGGTAGTACTCCAGCTCTGCAATGCGCGTCCGGATCGCCTCCACGTTCAGCCCTTCGATATCGGGGCTCGCCATCGAGCCGCTGTCCGCCCGCCACGGCGCGTTGTCGGCTGCCCGCTGTGCGTTTCGGTAGGCCAGCCATGCACGTTGGGCGTTGCGGATGGCCTCGCGCGATACGGGGTCGGATTTGCTCATCACCGCTTGATACAGCGTGTTCATCTGGCGGTCGTACGCCTGGTAAGCGGTGTGCGTGCACTCGGTCATGCCGGCCGTGGTTTGGCCGTGTGGGGTTTTCAGGCAGTGCTCCAGTGCGTCGTCGACGGGGTCGGCGGCCCATGCGGCAACAGGCAGCAGCAGCGCGATGGCAAGGGATAGCGTGCGCGCGACGCCACGTACACGCTGGGTGGCGGGATCGTGTGCGGGACGGGTCTGGGGGTTGCGCGTGGGAAGGGCCATTGCATACCTCATCGTTTTCGGGGCGGGGTGGTTGCCATGGTAGGAAAAGTCTTCCCGTGCCGCTCGGGCCGGGCGGTGAAGGCGGCCAAGTGCGGATAGGGCACACCGCGCCGCCGCATTCCCGAGCACAATGCTGCACACGCTCACATCTGCTTTCCCAAGGTTGATCCAATGACGCTACCTCGCGGCATCTCCGCCATCGCTTTTGCCATCGCTGTGTTGCCCGCGGCCGCGCATGCAGCCAGTTTTGATTGCGCCGCCGCGCGCAGCTCAATCGAGCATGCCATCTGCAATGACGCGCAGCTCTCCGCGCTGGATACGCAACTGGCCGATACGTACCGCGCTGCGTTGAAGCAGCACGGTGCCGACACCGATGCGTTGAAGGCGGAGCAACGTGACTGGCTGAAGCAACGCGCGCCCTCTGGCCAGATCGACGTGGCCGCGTTGAAGGAGGCGTACCGCACGCGCATTGACGAGTTGAAATCGCAACCCGCGTTTCCGGAGCCGGGCGAGGCCGTGGATGGCCCGATCTTCCGGCTGAACGCGATCGCCAAGCAGCACGACTTCGTGCTGCGCATGCTCGAAGCCTGCCCGGCGCAAAGCGACAAAGAGGACACCACCTGCGAAGGCCCGGCCCAGTTGCTCATTCACGACAAGGGCCAGCGCGCTGTGCGCCAGGTCATCAACCTGCCGAAGGTCTTTGTCACGCTGCCCAAGGGGAGCAAGGGGCCGTTGGTCAACTCGTCGCGCCTTTATGACTACCAGGGCGTGATCAACGTTGGCGATTTCAACTTCGATGGCCAGGAAGACTTCGGCATCCAGACCGGCAACGAAGGCAGCTACGGCGGCCCGAGCTACGACATCTATCTGTTCAATGCGCAGGCGCAGCGCTTCGTACCCAACAGCGAGATGACGGGGCTGATCCAGGAAACGCTGGGGTTCTTTGAAGTGGACGCCAAGAACAAGCGTCTGCGCACGTGGGCAAAGAGCGGTTGCTGCTATCACGAGCGCACGGTGTACGCCGTCGAACACGATGTACCGGTTGCCGTCGAGCGCCGCATTGACGACGCGCAGGGGCCTGGCGACAAGATGAAAGTCACCGTCGAAACGCTCGTCAACGGCAAATGGCGCAGCAAGGTGCATTACGAGCCGATTCCGAAGTGAAAGCACGCCACCATCACCAAACATGAAACACGCTCACGTATCCCTTCTGCTGTGCATTGCCGGCCTGTTGCTCGGCACGCAAACCGTCCACGCCGCTGAAGATGCCTGCGCCGCGCAGGTAGACAGCGCGATCAAGCAGGCGTACCCCGCTGCGAAACGTTCGGGCAGCGGCTACAAGGTCGACGGCGCCCGCATCCAGTTGCCGGAGGCGCTCAACCCGCATGCGGTGGTGTGCCGTACGTGGCCCGCGCACCCGGAACTCACGCTCATGGCCGTGCCACTCATGCAGCAGGAGGACGCAGATGCAGGCACCAATGAAGGCGACCTTGAACTGCTGGTGCTCGACACCGGCAACGGCAGCATCCGGCAACGTCTGCGCCTGCCCGCGCGGATGTCGGACGATGCGGTGCGCATTCGGTCCGTCACCTTCGATACCGCGCGCTACGTGGTCGCGCCCGGGCAGATAGCGTTTGGCGTACGCATCGCCAAGGAGGGCAGCTCGCGGCCCAATCCGTTCAGCGAGACCGCCTTGTGGCTCTACACGTTGCAGGGCAATCAACTGAAACCGGTATTGAATGGCGTTGTCGTGGAAGCCAGCGGCGGTGAATGGGATACCAACTGCGCCGGCGCGTTCGAGCAAACCAAGCGCACGCTGACCATGGCAGCGGACACCCACAACGGCTACGCCGATATTGCGTTGTCGGAAAGCAAATCCGCATCCACCAACACGGTCGACAAGGCCGGCGAATGCCAGACACACAACGCCAAGCCGCAACGCACCACCTACCGGCTTGCGTATGACGGCAAGCAATACGTCGTGCCGAAGGCGCTGGCGCCGCTGGATTGAGGGCAAGCGCGGCCGGGTTCGCTACGCCCTCATCCTGGCCTCTAGGCCATCTCGCCTAGCCAACGGCTGATAACGCAAACGCGGCGCCCGTCCTATACCTACGGTGTTCGGCCGCGCATGGCCGTGGCGGCTATGGTGGCCTGACTGCGGCGCTTGCCCTGGCCATCACCCAGGAGGCAAATCATGCGCATGCTCGTGAACGTGCGGATTCCGCACGAACCCTTCAACACCTATGTGCGCGACGGTTCCATCGCCGAGCTGATCCCTCGCGTGATGGCCGAGAGCAAGCCAGAGGCTGTGTACTTTACCGAGCAGGGCGGCCACCGCGGCGCGGTGCTCATCGTCAATGTGGAATCGGCTTCGCACATTCCCGCGCTGGCGGAGCCGTGGTTTCTGCTGTTCAACGCAGACTGTGAGTTCCGCATCGTGATGAGTGCGGAAGATTTGCAGAAGGCGGGGTTGGCGGAGATTGGTTCCAAGTGGAAATGAAGTTCACGTCTGGAGGCGCTAGTCCCTTAGTGCGGGTGCACCTGCGGTCGTGGTTACGTTTGGTTGCACTGGAGCGCACATTCTCATCTGTGCCTGCCTAGAATCGGTGGAACCAAAAACCAGGAGGAGGAAACAGATGACTCGAGCACAATGGATGGTGGCGGCGGCAATGGCAGCGCTGTGCACCGTTTCGCTGTCGGCGCAGGCCAAGGGCAATGCCGGTGGCGGTTCCGCTGCGCACATGAGCAGCCACGGCATGTCCAACACCAACGGCCACGACAGCCTGGACCGCGATAAGGGCAAGGCGCGCGCTGCAGACCGCGCGCATCAGCATGGCAAATCCACGCAGCACAAGCACGCGGGCAAGGGCAAGTAAGCGCCGCAACGCAGCAAAGAAAAAGCCGGTCACGTAGACCGGCTTTTTGTTGCGCGAGCGCTAAGTCAACGGCTCAGCAATTGCCCTTCTTCGCCTGCCCCGGCGGGCAGAAGCCGTTGCCCGGGCCGCCTTGCGGGCGCATGACGGGGCCATCGTCGGGCAGATAGACGCAACCGCCCAGCAGCGACGCACCCAAAGACAGGATGAGGATGATGTTCTTCATTGTGTTGTGAGGGCGAGCTTCGCCCCCTTTCTCCCTGGTTAGAAACTGAAGTTGACCCCGGTCTGGCTGCCGGCAGAAACGTTGACCGGATTGCTCAGCGTGGCGCCCGACGCACTGGTGGCCTGCACCGAGTACTGGCCGGCAGATGCCGACACCGCTGAGAGTGCGATCGGCAGCGTCGCACTGTACGTGCCGACCAGCGGCGCGGCTGCGGGCAACGCCAGCGAATACGCGCCGGTATCGAGGTTGGCATTACCCGAGGTGATCTCGTACGACACCGAGTTGACTGTCTGCAGCGCGCGCAACGTCGCCTGCGCCGATGCGGTGGCCGTGCCCGATGCGGTATTGGTGGTGGAGGCCGGCAGCGTAATCGGCGCGCCCGTGGTGGAGACCGTGGTCGTGGTGCTGGCCGTGACGGGCACGGTGCGGATGATGCCCGTGGCATGGCCGGTCGGCAGCGTGTTGTCGACGATCACCACGTCATACGCACCATTGGTGCTGCTCTGCACCAGCGGCGACAGCACGAACTTGCCCGTGGCATCTGCCACCGTGCCGCGGATGACCTGGCCGTTCTGTTCGGCATACACCGTGGCGCCGGCCTGTGCGGTGGGCACGTAGCCCGTGATCGAGCCGCTCACCACCCTGGGCGTTGCTGTGACGACCGGCTTGAGGCTGTAGCCGCCATTGCCCTGCTGCACGATCGATTTGCAGGCATTGAAATCCAGCACCAGATCGACCAGCGTGTTGGGCTGCACCGTGAAGGGATGGATGATCTTGTATCCGCTCTGCGTGCCGCTTGGAGTGGCCAGCGCCTGCTCGGTCGACGAGCCCGTCACCACCACGGAATTGGCCAGCGTGTTGCCCTGATTGGGAGACAGCACTAGGCGCAACTGCTGATATTGCCCGGCGGGCAGCGGGGCCGTACCGAGGTCAGTCAGCACGCCGTTGGTGAGCGATAGCAGATCGACCTTCTGCGGCGTGGCCAACGCGATGTCGGTCCAGCCGGCGTCGGTGTCGGCGGCTGACGCGCTGGCGTTCACGCGCACCTTGTTGACGGTGACGTAGACGTGATCAAAGCCGCAGGACGGTGCGTCCGTCATCGAGACATGGAGCGTGCCTGTGCCGGCATCCGTACCGCCATCCCCGCCGCCGCATGCAGCGACGAGGAATGGCAGGGGCAATGCAATGAGGATGTTCCGATAGCTTGTTTTCATGGTTATCTCCTCGGTGGGGGGTGCCCGAAGGATAGTCCCGGCCATGGCACGCATTTTGGTCGAATTGAAACCAATCGTAACGCTGCCTGTGCCGGTTGGTATCGGGCATTGGGAACAACGTTTGGCCTGGTTTTCCCTGACTGTATGAGCGCAACCGTTTGGCGTTGGAGGCCGCGCCCACGGGCATCGCGCGGGCTATTTCTTCACCGCGGCCTGCGCATCGAGGGCCCTCCGGACAGCGTGAGCGAGCGTGTCAGCGTGACCCTTGCCCCGCCGTTGTTTATGCAGGCATCTTGGGCGGCCAGTTGTGCGTTTCTGCCTGGCAGTGTTTGCACCACGCGTAGAGCGCGTCGTACATCACCAACCCGTGCTCCAGCATGGCAAGGTCATCGGCAAAGACATGCGACAGGCCCAGCGAAATTGCGTAGAGCCCGCTGGACTGGGGCGTCATGTCGAGCCTTGATGTATCCGCGCCGCGCACGATGCGCGCAAGGTGCTGCAAGGCAGGATCATCGCCCAGCCGGTATTTGTCGAGAAACGCATCGAAGCTGCACAGCTCGCCCACGTGCGAGAGCTCCACACCCGGGACGTCGTACGGAATGGCGCCGGTGTCACGGGCGAGGGGCAGCACGTCACCCGGTGGCACGTAGAGAAAATCTGGGGTCTCGTCGATGAAGCGGGCGATCAGCCACGGGCAGGCAATGCGGTCGATCTTGGGGCGCTCGCGTGTGATCCATTGCATGGCACAACCTCCCGCATGAGTGAACGTAATCAGTGATGGAGCAGCGGATACAGCCCCAAGCCAAGCAACGCTGCTCCCGCCACGATCACCGGCTCGGGCAGCTTCTTGAATTTCACCAGCAGCAACACCGTCGCCACCGCCAGCAGCGCTGTTGGCACATCGACGATGGAGCGCTTGGCCAGCACGATCACCGCGCCGGTAATGGCACCCACGGCCGCCGCAGTGACGCCGTCGACAAAGGCCAGGATGGCGGGCAGCTTGCCGTATTTCTTGAAGTACGGCGCCGGCAGGATGGTGAAGAGGTAGCACGGCAGAAACGTGCCAAGCGCGGCCACGCACGCACCGGGCAGGCCCGCCACCAGATAGCCGATAAAGCCGACGGTGATGACCACCGGGCCGGGCGTGATCATGGCCACGGCCACCGCGTCGACGAACTGTTTTTCGTTGAGCCAGTGGTGCTCTGTGACCACGCCGCCGTAGAGGAATGGCACGATGGCCAGGCCCGAGCCGAATACGAATGCACCGGCCTTGGCGAAGAACGCGGCAAGCTGCGAGAGCAGCGGCCAATCGAGCGTGCCGAGCATGCCGCTGGCCGCTGCAACCGGGGCCACGGCCACGGCGTTCACACGGCCCTGGCGCAGCCACTTTGGCGGCGCGCGCCAGAACCACACCAGCACACCGGCGGCCAGAAAGAGCCACGCCACTTCGGATTCCGTCACGACCGTCACCGCCGCCAGCAGCAGGTAGACGGCCCACAGCAGCTTGTCTTTGCCGACGCTCTTGGTGGTGAGCTTGTGCGCGCTGATGGCGATGATGCCGATCACCGCCGCGCCCACGCCATAGAACACGGACTGCATCCAGGTCAGCCCGCCAAAGCGCGCATAGGCCCAGCCCAGCGCCACCACCATCAGGAATGAAGGCAGCACGAACGCCATGCCGACCAGCGTGGCGCCGACGATGCGGAAGTGCACGTAGCCGAGGTAGATGGCGAGTTGCGCGGCCAGCGGCCCCGGCGCGAGTTGGGCGAGCGCGAGGCCTTCCTTGTAGTCCGCTTCGGTAATCCACTGACGGGCATCGACGAGGTCACGGCGCATGTAGCCGGCCAGCGCCACAGGGCCACCAAAGCCGAGCGCGCCCAGCCGCAGGAAATACAGCACCAGTTGCCGCAGCGTGTAGGTGGGGCGTTCGGGGGCAATGTTCATGGGTTACCTGCAATGGGTGACAGCCGTCATGCTTTCCGGCTGCCGGAAAAATGCACATACAACGAATCGAGCACGGTGCCGATCTCTGCGAGCAGGGCATCGTCATCGGCCAGCCGCTTGCGGGCGCCCGCCAGGATGGCTTCGAACCCGCCGGCTTCCGGCGTGGTCGCGCCGCCCACGTCGAGTGCATGCACCATTGCGCCCAGATGCGCGAGCCCCGCGTCGTCGTCCAGCCCAAAGCTGGCGATGAGCACCTCGAATGAAACACGCTCGCCCACATGCGTGAAGGCGGCACCGTCAAAGTCGAAGCCGAGCGCATCGGCGGGACAATCGGCGGGGCTGTCGAGCCACACGAACCGCGCGTGCGGATCGATGAAGCGCTGGATGAGCCAGGCGCTGGCAACGCGGTCTACCCACAGGTGCCGGCGTGTTGCCCACAGGCGCCCCTGATATTGCGTGCGATCACGGCGCGGGATGCTTCCCGCAGCGGCGCTCGGTTCGCCTGGCGATTGCGTGGCTTCGACCGCCGCAGCAAAGTCGCGCCATTGGGCATCGGCGCGCACGGTCGCTTCGTTGGAGAAAAAGTCGATCTTGCGGATGGCCTCGTAGGCGCGGGCATGGCGGCGCAGAAGCCGGTTGCGCTCGGCGCTGGGCAGGTCGGGGAGCGTCTTGCGCGCTTCAGACAGTTCGGCCAGCCAGTCGGCGTAGTCGGACGTGCGGTCGAACAGGGCGCGGTAGGCCGCGTCTTGCGCCGCATCGCTGGCCTGCACGCGTAGCACCCAGGCCTGGCCGTCTTCCTGCAACGTCTCGTCTGCCAGGTCATTGAGCTGTGCGGCATGCTCGGCACGCGCGGGCAGCAGGTAGACGCCATCGCGCAGCGCTGCACAGCCGATGGCCTTGATAGCGCGCCAGATGCGCATGCGCGCGGTCGCTCGGGCAGTGGGCAGGCTGACGATCAGCAGCAGCCAAGAATCGGGGGAGGCGGTCATGACGGCAGCATAGGCGCGCGTCATAACCGCTGCAACGTTGTAGAGGTTCCTACATCAGCGCGGCGACAGACCCATCGCCTTTGTCAGGAACGCTTTGACGTCGGCCTCGGCCCGTTGGGCTTGGTCCAGGTTGGCGCCGGTGGAAACGCCCCGGACGGTGCAGCGCTTGTAGTCGGCTTCCATGGCCTGCAGGTTGGGGTATTTCTCGCCGCTCTGGAGCCGGTAGTACGCGTCGTGCTGCACGTCGATCATGGTCTGCGGGCAGTCGCGCGCCGTGGTGGCACCCGGAAAGTACTTGAAGTACGCATGCGTGTTGTCGAAGTCGTGATACGCGCCGGGGTAGACGTGCACGTCGACGGTCTGGCCGTCACGCTCCATGACATCAGCCGCATTGCGGCAAAGCTGTGCGGGCGTGTAGTCGTCTTTCTCGCCCAGCGCGAGCATCAGCGGGGCGCCGGACAGCGGTGGCGGCGGTACTTCCCACCAGAGCGCCGAGCACCCCGGGTAGAAACCGATGAGCGCCGCAAACCGCGTGTCGTCATCGATGACGCCTTTGCGGAATGCGTCGAGCGTCATGTCCATTGCCACACCGCCGCCGCGCGAAAAACCAATCTGGCCGATGCGCTTCGGGTCGATGCGCGGATCGGTGCTCAGCAGCTTGAGCGCGAACAGCGCATCGGCGTCATTGGCCGCGGGGTTCAGCTGCGATTGGTTGTCCATCGTGTTGGCAATGCCGCGCGGGCCAAACGAATCCACCACGAACGCGGCCATGCCCATCTGGTTGAACAGCCGCACCCACCGGTCGACGTCTTTCTGCTGCGGCCCGGCGGAGCCATGCGAAATCACCATCGCAGGCACGCGGCCCTGCAGGGTCTCGGGCAGATACAACGTGCCCCAGATGGGCGTGGGCGACTTGTCGAACTTTCGATGCACCAGCTCCCATTTGCTCTTGGGGGTGATGCTGTTGAAGTGGACGCGGCCAGTTGGTTTTGCAGAGAGGTCGTTGACGATTTCCTGCGCTGATGCAGGTGCGGAGATCAGCGCGATGACAAAGATGCCAAGCATCAACACGCCGATTGCATTCCATCGCCACGCGCGCATGCACCGGGCGTCTTTTTCATCGCGCAAATCATCGCAGCTTCTCATTTGTTCTTTCAACAGCGGAGAAAGGGGCATCGCTGGAATCCTAGATTGGTAGAGGTTCTTCGCTTCTTTCTTTATTGAATGGAAATAAAACGCGGCTCATTCGATGTGGGGAAGGAACACATTCTCAAATACCGTTGATTTTTACATTCTTTGTACATCGCTATTGATTGGCATTCCTAGAATCACGCCGTCCGCAACACTTTAAAAATAAATGCAGTGGGTCAAGTCGCGCGGACAGGGCTGATGCTCGCGGCGATAAGTTGGTCTGGCATGTGCACCGCTAAAGACGGGGCCGGTTCAGAGACAACCTTAGCGAGATGATCGGCCCACCGGGGAAGTAGGACTTCATCAAACCATCAAAGATAAGAAGGGGAAGTCTGCGCAAATCGCGCTACGTCTGTCCGGGGGGACAGACGTAGCGGCTTCTTTTCGCTGCGCGCGGACGCAAACGTATGTCTACGCCATTGTTCCAGCGCCGCCGCGGGCGGCTTCAGTTTGTCTCCATCGCGCTTGTTGCTTCGCCATTCGCCTTGTTTGGGGCGCTTGCGCATGCAGACTGCACCACCACCGGGCAGACCACCGTCTGCGATACGGCGGCACCCAATCCAACCACGTCCACCATCGGCACCGGCAACGTAGCGGCAGAAGACAACCGCACGGTAACGGTGCAGACGGGCAGCACGGTGGCGGTGGGTGACACCAGCGCCATCGCCGTGCGCGACAACGCCAACATCACAGTGCAGGCGGGCGGTACGGTCAGCGCCAATGCCGTGACGTCGAATGGTTTCTACGGTACGGGGGGCAACGCGATCGACTTCCGCAACAACAGCACGTTGACGGTGCAGCAGGGGGGCCAGGTGTTGGCCAACGGCACAGAGGTCAGCGGAGAGGCTGTCAACCCGGAAGGCACGGGCAACACCATTGTTAACGACGGCCTCATCAAATCGGCGCACGGGGCGGCGATCTGGTTCCAGAACACCACGGGCGGCAACACGGTCGTCAACAACGCCACGGGCGTAATCCAGACGGACGTCGCCGGCGGCAACGTGATGGGCGCATCGGGCAACGGGTCAGTCGACTTCACCAACCGCGGCAAGGTGATCGGCAACCTGATCTTTGCGGGCGGCAACGATACGCTGCACCTGTACACGGGCTCGTCGGTGAGCGGCAGCATCGGTGGGGGCGGCGGCGCGAACGTGATCACGCTCAACGGCACCGATAGCGCGACGCTGGGCACCATCACGAACTTCCAGACCCTGCAGAAGCAGGACAGCGGCACGTGGACGTTGTCCAAGACGCTCGTCAGCATGGGCGTGACCAATGCCGAAGTGCAGCAGGGCACGCTGATCGTGCAAGGCAACAACAGCACCTACACCGGCACGATGCAGGTGGATGCCGGCGGCACGTTGCAAGGCGATGCGCTGGGCGTGACGAAGGCCGTGACGAACAACGGCCTGGTGCGCTTCCAGCAAGACGTGGATGGCAGCTATGCCGGTCAGATCGTCGGGACCGGCGCGGTGGAGAAGACCGGCACGGGCACGCTCACGTTGGGCGCCGGCAATACGTACAGCGGCGGCACGACCATCACGCAGGGCACGCTGGCCATCGGCGCGGACAGTGCAATGGGCGACGCCACGGGCGCGCTCACATTCAATGGCGGCACGCTGCAACTGACCGGCAACGTGGATGTGGCCGCCACGCGCGCGGTCAGCATCACCAATGCCAACGGCACGATCGATACGCAAGGCTTTACGTCGACCCTGAGCCAGGGCGTGACGGGCGCCGGCGCACTGACCAAGGCCGGCAGCGGCACGCTGGTGCTGGCGGGCGACAACACCTACCAAGGCGGTACCACCATCGCCGCCGGCACGTTGCAGCTGGGCAATGGCGGTACGTCGGGCAGCGTCGTGGGCGATGTCGTGAATAACGGCACGCTCGCCTTCAACCGTTCCGATACCTACACGTATGGTGGCCAGATTTCCGGCACGGGTGCGGTCAACCAGAGCGGCGCCGGCACAACGGTCCTGACGAACGATCACACCTATTCGGGTGGCACGACCATCTCGGCCGGCACGCTGCAACTCGGCAACGGCGGCACGTCAGGTTCGATCACGGGCAATGTCGTGGACAACGGCACGCTGGTGTTCAACCGATCGGACGTGTTCACGTTCGGCGGCACCGTCTCCGGCACGGGCGGCATCACGCAGGCCGGTACGGGCACGACCGTGCTCACCGCCAACAACGCGATCCGCGGCGACACGCTGGTCGCCAGCGGGGCGCTGGCCATCGGCGACGCGACACACGCCAGTGCCGCGCTCGGCGTGTCGGCCGCCAATGCGCCGCAGAGCCTGCGGCCGATGGCGGGCGCCAGCGGCAACGATGTCCAGATCGCGGCCAACGCCACGCTGGGCGGCTACGGCACAGTGAACGGCGCCGTCACCAACAACGGCACGGTGGCCGTGGCCGATGCGCTGGCGGCGTTTGCCAACGCTGGCGGCGGCAGCCTGACGATCAACGGGTCGCTGAATAACGCCGGCACGGTGCAGGTTGGTGGCGCAGGCGTCGGCAACAAGCTCGTGGTCAACGGCAACTACGTCGGCAATGGCGGCGTGCTGGCCATCAACACCAAGCTGGGCACAGACAATTCACCGACCGACAAGCTCGTCATCTCGGGCGGCACGGCCAGCGGCAAAACGGCAGTGCGCGTGACCAATGCGGGCGGCGCGGGTGCGAAGACGACGGGCGATGGCATCGAAGTCGTCAGCGCCATCAACGGCGCGACCACGCAAGCCAATGCCTTTGCGCTGGCCAACCGTGTCGTAGCCGGCCCGTATGAGTACACGCTGCAACGTGGTGGCTCGGCCAGCGCCGACAGCTGGTATCTGCGCACCCAGCAGACTGCAACACAAGGCACCGGCACCGGCACGAATGGCACGGGCACCACGCAGCCGGCGCTGCGCCCGGAGGTGTCGCTCTACACGGCCATTCCGCAACTGACGCTGCTCTACGGCCGCGCGCTGCTCGATACGCTGCACGAACGTGTGGGTGAAGAGAGCAACCAAGCCGCCGCACCGGCAGGCACGTCGCCCGTGCTGCGCACCGGCTGGGCACGCGTGATCGCCCAGAAGGGCAGCCGCATGTCGGATGGCAACGGTGTCTACGGCAATCAGGGCCCGGCGTTCAGCTATGACTTTGGCGGCGTGCAGTTCGGCGCCGACGTCTACCAGCGCCAGCGCGAAGACGGCAGCCACGACCACGCCGGCGGCTACTTCGCCACCGGCCGCATCGCGGCAGACGTGACACACGCCGACGGCGCAGACGCCGGCCGCGACTCCGTCAACGCCAACACGGTCGGCCTGTACTGGACGCACTTCGGCCCGTCGGGCTGGTATCTGGATGGCGTGGTGCAGGGCACGCGTTACGACGCCGATGCTTCGCCGCATGGTGTGAACGGTCTGAAGACGCACGCGCTCGGCTACGCCGCATCGCTCGAGGCGGGCTACCCGATCGCGCTGTCACCGCAATGGCGTGTCGAGCCGCAAGCGCAGCTTGTGTATCAGCGTGCCGCGTTTGCCGATGCCAACGACGGCGCCGCCGATGTGCGCTTCAACTCCGTGAACTCAATGCTCGGCCGCCTGGGCGTGCGCGTTAGCAAGCGCTGGGGCGAATCGCCGGAGCGTCAGCACACGGCGTGGGTGCGTGCCAATGTATGGCATGAGTTCCGCGGCCAGACGGGCACGCAGATGTCGTCGCCGGATGGTGGCTTCGTGCCGTTCACCTCGCAACTGCCGAGCACCACGCTGGAGTTGACGGGCGGCCTCACGGCGCAGGTGGCGAAGAACGGCGTGTTCTATGCCAGCCTCGGCTACCAGGTCAGCGCGGATCGTCGCCTGCATGGGGTGAATGGCAAGGCGGGGGTGCGCTGGGGCTGGTAAGACAGCGCGCGTAGCGGGACGCCCACGCGGCGCGGCACTGCCCGGCCCAGTCAACGGCCGGGCAGCTCCGCGCCCCATGCCGCCGTAACGTTGCCGCCGAGCCGCCACTCAGAGAACGGGCGGCGCGGTGCAATCAGCGCAGGCAGCCGCGGGTCTCGCACGTGGGCGTAGTAGGGCTCCATCCAGCACAGTTCATCCTGGAAGGTCCACGGAAACAGCGCCTGCTTGATCGGCGTGATTTTTTTGAAACTCGCGGGGTCAATGACCGCGTCGATCACGAGATTTGCCAGACGGCCGATCGCGTGGTCGTTCTCTCGATACAGATCGATATTCCGCCGCTGCACCAGCTCTGCGGCAAACACCAGCGGAATGAGCGCGAACGTGTGGTAGTGCAGCGCCCGATCGCCCCGCTTGACCTCGCGTGCGAGCGCGCCGTCCGGGCCGATATCGCGGATGCCCTCGCGAACGCGCAGGAGCCCCGAGTTGATCAGGTCGCTGTTGTCGGTTGCCGTGCCGATGGCGATCAGGTTGAGGCCGGCCCAATACACCAGGTTGTTATGCAGATGGTTGATGGCCTCGGCATTGCGGGTAGCGATCGCGATGCGTTCGAGCCACGGTGCGATGGCATCGAGCTGCGCCTGGTTTCGCTTGCGGATGTCGTTCGGCATGCGCAGGATCACCATGGCGAAATCTGTTCCCGCCCACGACCGCTCGTAGTGGCCCTGATAGCCGGAAATCTTGCCCATCAGCGCGTCCGCTTCGGCCCAGGTTCGAAGCTGGCTCAGGGCGCACGTCCAATCGCCCTTGTCGGCTGAGGCGTTTAGGTGCGCGATGAAATTGCGCATTGGTTTCACGTCGCGCGCATAGCCGGCTGCGTCGTCGTAAAAGCCTGGGGGATCGATCGTCCGCACCGGGGCAGGAATCTCACAGGCGCGGGCTGCATGCACCAGGCCGAAGCCTGCGCCGACGGCCAGCGAAACGGCTAACAACGTTCGAACGTACGCGCGACGCATTTCGACCTCCGGGACGGGACGGCAAAGGACGGCTGGCGAGGGAAGGCTGGAACGAGCGGGCTTGTGAGAATCGATGTCCGCCCAGGCAAAACGGCGTGGTTCGCGGTGGCGTTGACGGGGGTTACAAACTGTCGCGACTATGAAAAAGAGCCGCATCGAGCGGCTCTTCTTACGTCAGCAGCGACGCGCACTTACGCCGCATTATCCCCACCTTCCTGCGCCTCACGCTCCTCGCGTTCCTCGCGCTCTTCACGGGGCAGGGTCAGCATGCCGGTGTTGTACACGTATTCATACACCTCGCCGTAGCGGCCCCATTCGATGCCGATCTTGAGCACGCGCTCGGCTTCTTCGGGCTTGAGGTACGCCTCCAGCTCGCGCAGCACATGTTCTTCGCGGATCTCGCCGTCTTCATTGGCGTCCAGCTCGGCGCGGATGTGCGCGGCCAGGGCCACGCGCTCCAGCAGCTTCTGGCCGAACAGCACCTTGCGCTCGGGCGGTTCGGTTTCCATGTAGGTCTTGCCGAACGGCGTGACGATGATGTCGCCGCGTTCGATGGTGGCCAGTTGCAGCAGGGCAAGCGCTTCGCACGCGGGCAGCAGATCGTCGTCGGTCACGCCGGCTTCTTCTGCCAGGTGCGGCAGGTCGGCGCGGCCGTTGAACGGCGCTTCGACCAGCAGGTCGAGAATGGCCTCCATCTGGCCGATCTCGGCATCGGGCAGGCGGTAGGCAAGCTGCTCGGCCGCGGGCTCCACGCCCACATGCACGCCCACACGCTCTGGCGAGGTCATCAGGCCGTACACCTCGTCGATGAGGTTGCGCACGACGGCCGAATCACGATTGCGCGGGCGCGGGAACGGCACGCGCACCTCGGCACGGATGCGCCCCGGATCGCTCGACAGGATGACGATGCGGTCCGCCATCATCACCGCCTCTTCGATGTTGTGCGAGACGATGAGGATGCTCTTGATGTTGGTGCGGCGGCCTTCCCACAGGTCGAGCATTTCGTCGCGCAGGTTCTCGCCGGTCAGCACGTCGAGCGCGGAGAACGCTTCGTCCATCAGCAGCAGGTCGGGCTCGGTGACGAGCGCGCGCGCAATGCCCACACGCTGGCGCATGCCGCCGGAGAGTTCGCGGGGCAGGGCGCTGTTGAAACCCGACAGGCCGATCAGGTCGATGGCCTGTTCAGCGCGTTCTTCACGCTCGGCCTTGGCCACGCCTTGCGCTTCCAGGCCCAGCTCCACGTTCTGTTGCACGGTCAGCCACGGAAACAGTGCAAACGACTGGAACACCATCGCGATGCCCTGCACTGGGCCGGAGTATTCACGCCCGCGAAACAGCACCTGCCCGCGATCGGCGCGCACCAGGCCCGCCATGATGCGCAGCAACGTCGACTTGCCCGAGCCCGATTTGCCCAGCATGGCGACGATCTCGCCCTGGCGCAGGTTGAGGTCCACGCCTTCGAGCACGGCACGGTCTGTGTGGTCTGCGGTGCGGAAGATCTTCGAGACGCCGCGCAACTCCATGACGCTTTCAGCGCTCTGGCTATGGGTGCTGGTGGTAACCATGTGTGTTCTCTGCAAAATAAGGTCGTCTTAGAACGTGCTCAAGATCCGTAGCGAGCGCCCCGAGGTTGACCCGAGACGCGCAGCCCTGCATGAGATGAGTACGGCGAGCATCGCAGGGTCAAGATCGGGGTGCGCAGTAGGGTCGTGAGCATGTTCTTACAGGCGGGTGCGCTCTTGCGCTATGTCATACAAGCGGTTCCACAGCAGCCGGTTGAAGCCGACCACGAACAGGCTCATCACGGCAATCCCGAGTGCAATGCGCGGGAAGTCGCCCTTGGCGGTCATCTCGGCGATGTAGCTGCCCAGGCCCGTTGCGACCAGCGTGCGGTCGCCCCAGGACACGTATTCGGAGACGATGCTGGCGTTCCACGAACCGCCGGCGGCCGTCACCAGGCCCGTCAGGAGGTTGGGGAACACGGCGGGAATGAGGAAGCGCTTCCATAGCAGCCAGCCGCGCAGGCCGAAGTTGCGGGCGGCCAGTTTCAGCTCGGTCGGGATGGCCGACGCACCGGCAATCACGTTGAAGAGGATGTACCACTGCGTGCCGAAAATCATCAGCGGGCTCAACCAGATTTCGGGGTTGAGCGCGAAGCGCGCGATGAGCATCACCGCCAGCGGGAACATCAGGTTGGCCGGGAACGCCGCCAGGAACTGCGCCACCGGCTGGGCGATGCGTGCCACGTTCGGGTTCAGGCCGATGCGGATGCCGATCGGCACCCACACCAGCGCGGCCAGCGCAATCAGCAGGATCACGCGCACCATGGTCAGGAAGCCGAGCCAAAAGACGTGGCCGACCTCGGCCCAGCCCACCTCGGAGCGCACGAATTGCAGCACGTGCGCCACCGCCACCAGCGCGGCCAGGATGATGACGACATCCGCGATGCGGTGCGACCACGGGAAGCGCGGCAGAAAGCCGTTGCCGCCGGCCGCCGTGGGGCGGGTACGCTCGGCACCCCAGGACAGCGTGCGCTCGGCCAGTGCGGCGGTGCGCTCAAGTAGCGCCTTGACCCATTCAGAGCGGCGCAGCAGGTCGAGCAGCCACGATTGCGGTTCGCGCTCCGACGACATCGTGTCGAAGCGGAAGCGGTCTGCCCAGGCAATCAGCGGGCGGAACAGCAACTGGTCGTACAGGATGATGCCGATCAGCATGGCCAGGATGGCCCAGCCGATGGCCGGCAGGTTCTGCTGCTGGATCGCCAGCGAGATGTACGAACCGATGCCCGGCAGCTTGATGTCGTGGCCCGACACCGAGATGGCTTCCGATGCCACCACGAAGAACCAGCCGCCCGACATCGACATCATCATGTTCCACAGCAAGCCTGGCATGGCGAACGGCACTTCCAGGCGCCAGAAGCGCTGCCACTTGGACAGCCGGAACACCGTGGCGGCCTCTTCCAGGTCGGTCGGGATGGTGCGAAACGATTGGTACAACGAGAACGCCATGTTCCACGCCTGCGACGTGAAGATGGCGAAGATGGCCGCGCATTCCACGCCGACCAGGTTGCCCGGGAACAGCGCTATGAACCCCGTGACCGTGATCGACAGGAAACCCAGCACCGGAATCGATTGCAGGATGTCCAGCGCCGGCACCATCACCTTCTCGGCCGTGCGGTTCTTCGATGCAATGGCTGCAAACGCAAACGAGAACGCCAGCGACGCGCCCAGCGCCAGCAGCATCCGGATGCTGGTCCGCAGCAGGTAATAGGGCAGTTCAATGACGTCGAGGCTGACGTCCAGATGTTCGCCCGGCGTGTAGGGCACGTTCATCTGCTTGGCGGCATAGGCCACGAGCACGATGGCGGCCAGGATGATCGGCAGCAGGGCCAAGTCAAACCGGTTGGGCGGCGCCGTCAGCAGGCTGCCGAAGTTGACGCCAAAGTTGGTACCGAAAGTGGTACCCAAGCGGCCCCGGATGGTGGTTTCGTTGTCGTTCTGCTGCATCTTGGATAACCGGGACGGAAACCGCGGACGAAATTCGGGCGCCTCAAGGCCTGGGGCCGAGGCGGAATACATGACATGGCGTACTACGGGGCCGGGCGCAGTGGTTTGCGCAAGCGTTGCTTGGCACCCGGCGGCAAGCCGCCTAGTTTACCTTGCGTAACGTCAGAGCCCGCCGCGCGGTTGTCAGTCTGACGACGTCACATTCCAGAAATGTGACAGAGATGCGACAGCGCTGGTTTGTCATGTTTTATCCAACACATCACCTGCGGGTTCGCTTCGGAGGCCGCCATGTCCACCATTGCGCAAGTGATCGTTACCGTACAGGGCCGCGTGCAGGGCGTCGGTTACCGCGCCGCGTGTGCCGACCGCGCCCGCCTGCTGGGTCTGCGTGGCTGGGTGCGCAACCGCCGCGACGGGGCGGTCGAGGCATTCCTGGCCGGCCCGGAGGCCAATGTGCTGAGCATGCGGGAATGGATGTGGGAGGGGCCGGACAGCGCGCTGGTCACGCAGCTGGAGGTGGTCACGGGCGAGCATGAAGTGCTCGTCCATGGTTTTGAGATCCGCCCGACGGTGTAACGCTCGGCACAGCAGTCTTCCAAGCAACTGAAGGCATGCATTGAAACAAAAAGGGCGACCACGCAGGCCGCCCTTCTTTCTATCGCCGATGGCGCTGCAGGCTGATCAGTACACGTTCGGCACGATCATGTCTTCCGGCACCGGGTGGCGGATGTACTCCTCGTGGTGCACCCGCTCCGGCAGCGACACCGGCGAATGCGGCACCGGGTGGTAAGGCACCTGGCCAAGCAGATGATGGATGCAATTCAGGCGCGCACGCTTCTTGTCGTCCGCCAGCACCACCCACCATGGCGATTCGGGAATGTGCGAGCGCTCGAGCATCGCCTCCTTGGCCTGCGTATAGGCTTCCCAGCGGCGGCGGCTTTCCAGGTCCATCGGGCTCAGCTTCCACTGCTTGAGCGGATCGTTGATACGGCTCTGGAATCGCACTTCCTGCTCTTCGTCCGTCACCGAGAACCAGTATTTGACGATCTGGATGCCCGAGCGCGCGAGCATCTTTTCGAACTCGGGCACGGAGCGGAAGAACTCGTCGTATTCCTCGTCGGTGCAGAAACCCATCACGCGTTCGACGCCGGCGCGGTTGTACCAGCTGCGATCGAACAGGACGATCTCGCCGGCGGCCGGCAGGTGCGCCACATAGCGCTGGAAGTACCACTGCGTACGTTCGCGGTTGGTGGGAGCGGGCAGCGCAGCCACGCGGCACACGCGCGGGTTCAGCCGCTGCGTGATGCGTTTGATGGCGCCACCCTTGCCGGCGGCATCACGCCCTTCGAAGATCACCACCAGCCGGTGGCCGGTCTCGATCACCCAGTCCTGCAGCTTGACGAGCTCGCCTTGCAGGCGGAACAGCTCGCGGAAGTACATGCGCCGCGTTTCGCGCACTTCGTCGCTGATGCCTTCGCCGCCACCGAGCAGGTGGTCGTCGATTTCCATCTCCAGCTCTTCGTCAAGCGTGTCGAGCAGGTCTTCCTGCAGGCGCGCCTGCCGGGCTGCGTCACGTTCGCTCATGGTGTGTTGCTCCTGCCGATCTTGCGGATATTGCTGAGAGGGTGCGCTTCGCATGGGCAGCGCAGTGCAAGTCTAAGCCCGACTAGGTAGCACGGGCATGTGGCAGGGGAGTGACATGGCGGCTTCGGCCATGGCGCCATGGCTTCGCACGGCAGTACAAGCGCGCACGGCAGCGCTCCTAAGCTACCTGCGCCGCCGCGTATCTTGCGGGCCACAGAAGCCGGAGCTGCCCATGCCGTCCCCATTGCGATCGATCCTAAGCTGCCTCCGAGCGACGCCGCCGGCCGACGAGCGCGCGTCCACTTCAACCAGCCACCCCGCCGACTCGGCGGCCGCCGCGCCACGCCGTGTGCCGGTGACATTGCAGGGCCTGGCCAGCTTAGACGCCCAACGCATCCGTGAGCGGCAGGTCGAGATCAGGGCCTTGGAGCCCGATACGCGCAGGGCGCTATCCGATGGCGAGTGCCAACTGGGCGGCTATGTACAAGGCCGTCAGACCGACGGCCGCCCAGTGAAGGGCAGAGCGCTTGATCGGCTCAAGCGCGCGAACGAAACCGTCATGGAGACCCGCCAGGCGCTGGCGCATGGCCGCGGCAATGTCGTCGACGATATCCGCGACAGCAACGGCCGGAGCACGATCCGGGCGGTGGCTGGCCGTATCGTGAGGACACAGCTTCTCTCCAACTACGGTCCTGAGGTCAGCATCGCGGCGAGCGCCATGGCGGCGCAGGCCGGCAACTGCGGCGAACATGCCAACGTGGCGGCGTTTCTGCATGCCGCCAAGCTGGGCAGCGGCGAATACGCGTATGCCGTGGGCAGCACGACAATCGACCACCGCTGGGCGCAGTGGCATGCCGCCAGGGCGCGCGACCCCGACCACGACATCGTCATGGACCCGTGGGGCAAAGGCCCCGCCATTTTTGCGGTGGATGGTGAATTCGCGGGCGGCCAACACGACGTCGGGATCGCGCACGAGTACGACCAGAGCACGGGTGCCAAGTCCCATGCGGACATGAGCGAACTCCAGCGCGATCACCATCAGCAGATGCAGACCAATCTGCACGTGGTGATGGAGCATCTGGGGCCCGATTTCCGGATCGGGGACGGTGCGATCTTTGCCGTCACGCCGGTGATCTCCAGCGAATTTGCAGCACGCGTCAGCCAGAAGATGTCTGCTGCACCGGAAGCTGCCAAGCTGGCACCGAAAGACCGACGCCTCGTGCGGCAGGCGAAAGAACGGATACGCGCCGGCGAACCCCGGATGGCACCGTTGCGTCAGGAAATTCTTGCCACGCAAACCGCACGGGCCTTGGGCGCGAGGGGCGTACGGGAAGTCACACAAGCAGCTGCACGCATCGCCCAGGTTGCGGCGGATCTGGAGAACTATCCGCTGGCATCGCACCCCGCGCAGACCGCGCACGAAGATCTCTAGGCGTATCGCTGGAGCGAAGGCAGCCGCCTCAGCTCGATTCGCCTTCCAGCATGAACTTGGCGCCGTCGTCCTGGCCGAGCAGGCGCACCAGCGTGGGCATGGCTTCCTGCAATTGCGCCTTCAGCGTCCACGGCGGGTTGACGATGAACATGCCGCTGCCGTGCAAGCCGAGGCCACCCTCGACCGGGTGCCTGACGGTGAGCGTGACGTGCAGCCAATCCTTGGGGCGCAACTGCTTCAGGCGTGAGGGAAATTGCGCAGCTTCGCGCCGCTGCACGAGCGGATACCAGACCGCATACATGCCGGTCGCAAAGCGCTGCAGGCTGTCCTGCAGCGATTGCACGGTGCGGGCGTAATCCTGCTTGTCTTCAAACGACGGATCGATCAGCACCAGCGCGCGGCGCGGCGGCGGGGGCAGGATCGCCTTGATGCCGGCAAAGCCATCGCCGTCGTACAGCATGACCTTGCGCCCGGCACCGCGGAAGTTGTTGGACAGCACCTTGATCTCGGAGCTGTGCAGCTCGAACAGGCGCAGGCGATCGGCGTCGCGCAGCATCTGCCACGCCAGCCACGGCGAACCCGGGTAGTGCCTCAGTTCACCGTTGGGATTCAACTCGCGCACCTGGTCGAGGTAGGCATCGAGCAGCTGCGGCAGCGTTTCGCCGGCTTGGGCCGCGCGCCACAGCGGGCCAATGCCGGTATCGAACTCGGCTTTCTTCTGCGCCCATTCGTGGTCCAGCGCGTAGAGGCCGGCGCCAGCGTGTGTGTCGATGTACCAGAACGGCTTGTCCTTCTGCGTGAGGTAATCGAGCATCTGCACAAGCACGGCGTGCTTGAGGACATCGGCGTGATTGCCGGCGTGGAAGGCGTGACGGTAACTGAGCATCGGCGGGCCATGTGCGCCCGGAGTATCAGGCGCGGGCAGAGAAAACGGTAGGCGCGAATCCTACCACCGCGCGGGATGCGTCCCCAGCGGCACGCTCGGCAGCGTCCAGTGCGGCGGCGTGTCGGAAAGCTGCCCCGCATGACGCAGCGCGGTGAGCGCTCCAAAACCAGACGGCGACGTTTCCAGGTACGCACCAATCTCTTCATAGCGCGGGTCGGTCGCATCGAACCCGTTGGCCATGCGGCCGAAGCTGCGCAGCCAGTGCGCCGTCTGCGCGAGCGACACACGCACGTGCCAACTTCCACCTTCCGTCATGCGGCGTGCGAGCGCAGTCATTGCGCCAGCCGCCATCAGGTAACCGGCGCCGTGGTCGAGTGCCTGTGCGGGCAGCGGGCGCGGCTTCACATCACCGGCGGCCTGCGCTTCGGCCCAGTTGAAACCGCTGGCGGTCTGCACGAGCGAGTCGAAGCCTCGGCGATTGGCCCAGGGGCCGTCATAGCCGTACGCGCACAGGCTGACGTAGACGATGCCGGGGCGCAGCGCGGCAACCTGCTCCGGACCAAATTGCAGCGCCGCCAAGCCACCGGGCCGGTAACCCTGCACGAAGATATCGGCGTCGCGCAGCAGCGTGCGGAGTTGGCCGGCGCCGGCCGCATCGCGCAAGTCGAGCTGCGCGGAGCGCTTGCCGCGCCCGGTGTCGATCACCAGCGGCGGGATGGCGGGCAGATGCGGCCCCGTGACGAGCAGCACATCGGCCCCATGCGCGGCGAGCGTCCGCCCGCAGACGGGCCCGGCAATCACGCGCGTGAGGTCGAGCACGCGCACGCCTGAGAGCGGTCGGCCGTCGGCATGCGCCGCCAGCGGCTGCGGTGGCGCATCGCCAATCCGTTCGATCGTCATCAGCGGCTGGCTTGCGACGGCGATGCCTTGCGGGTGCGCGTCCCACTCTTCAAACGTGCGCGCGGCGGTGACGACCATGCTCGCTTGCGCGGCCGCCTCCTCAAACGCCTCGGCGTTCCATTGGTTCAGCGCGGCGGCCACGGCGGCCCGGTCATACGCGCAGCCGAGCAGCTTCAGCACACCGTCACGGTGATGCGCAAAGTTGGTGTGCAGGCGCACCCACCGGCCATCGCCGCAGCAGTAGAGCCCGGCGATCTTGTCCCACGGTTCGGGTGGCAATTGCCCGTCGACACGGAAGTACCGTTCAGAGCGAAATTCCAGCGCGGCGTGATGCATGTCGACCGACACGGTTTGCTTCCGCGAAGTGCGCAACGTGTCGACCTGCGCGGCTGCCAGCGCGGCGGCGGCAATGGTGCTCTGCGCCAGCGTGCCCACGGCAAACGACGACGGCAGCGCCGGCTCGGCGCCCGTCAGTGTGGCGCGCGTCAGCACATCGACCGGCTGACCGAGCACGCTCCATAACTGGCTGAGTGCGCCGGCGGGGCTGACAGTCTGCATGGAAGGATCAACCACATCAGCAACGGGTGACGGCATGGCGGGGCTCCGCGGGGAAGGTGCGCCCATTACAGTCCCGCACCGCCAGTAGCGTCAACATTGACTAGACTGATCAACCTCGATTGCCGTCCACCTCATCCGGCCCGATGACGACCTACCTCAATGCCGCCGAAGCCGCCGAGCGCCTGCGCGTCTCGCGCCCGACGCTGTACGCCTATGTAAGCCGCGGGCTGCTCGCGGCGTACCCGTCGCCCGATGGACGCGGCAGCCGCTATCGCGAAGCCGATGTGGCACGGCTGGCCGATCAGCGTTCCGGCGGACGGCGCCCGCGCCAGGTGGTGCGTCATGCGCTGGACTGGGGCCTGCCCGTCATGGAATCGGCCATCACCCTGATCGATCACGGGCAGTTGTTCTATCGCGGTACGCCCGCTTTGGAATTGGCCGAACGCGCCACGCTGGAGGCCGTTGCGGCGCACCTGTGGCAATGCGAAGAAGCGGCAGCCTTCAACGCGCCCGCGCCGGTGTTGCCGAAAAGTTGGTACGCAGCGCTCACGTCGTTGGCAGACGCAGACATCCGCCAACGCTGCATGGCGCTGTGCACGCTTGCCTTGCCGGCACTGGACGAGGCTGCGTGGCGGCACGATTCCGTACGCACGGCGCGCGATGCCGGTGCACTCCTGCGCGTGGTGTTTGCCGCCATGCTCGGCTGCAAGCCCGACACCGCGCCCGTGCATCTGCAATGCCAGCAGGCATGGAACGTTGATGCGCGCGCCGCCGAGGCCATCCGCGTCGCATTGGTGCTCTGCGCCGATCACGAACTCAATGCCTCAAGCTTTGCGGCGCGCGTTGTCGCATCAACCGGCGCCAGCCTGGGCGCCGTGGTGAGTGCAGGCCTGGCTGCGCTCACCGGTGGCCGGCATGGCGGCACCACGGCGCGCGTGGAGGCATTGCTGAGTGAGCTGGAAGGGGAGCGCTCCGTGGCAACGGCACTGCGCCGTCGGCTTGATCGCGGCGATGCGTTGCCGGGCTTTGGCCACCCGCTGTACCGCAAGGCCGACCCGCGCGCCGGTGCAATCCTGGCGCAGCTGCCGAAGGCAGGCGCGGTACGCAGGCGGCTGCAAAACGTGATGGATGCCGTGGCCGGGCTGACCGGCGATGGGCCATCGGTGGATTTCGCGCTGGTGGCCACCCGGCGTGTACTCGGGCTACCCGACGGTTCAGGCTTTGGCCTGTTTGCAGCGGGGCGTACGGCAGGCTGGATTGCGCACGCGCTGGAGCAGCGCGCGGCGGGGCAGTTGATCCGCCCGAGAGCCGCCTATGTGGGACCGATGCCAGCCGCGCCGGACGCACCGGCGGGCCGCATCATTCGTGTGCGCTGAGGCGCAATCAGGCCTGCGGAATCTCGATCTTCACCTCAAGCACTTCCAGGTTGTCCTGGCGCTCGAGGTTGACCTTGATGTCGTCGTTGCCGATCTTCACGTACTTCGAAATCACGGCCACCAGCTCGCGTTGCAGCGCGGGCAGGTAGTCGGCGGGCGCACCGCTGGCGGTACGTTCATGGGCGAGGATGATCTGCAGACGTTCCTTGGCGACGGTCGCAGTCTTCTTCTTCTCGCCCAGCAGGAAAGACAGAATCGACATGAATGTGCGTCTCCTTATTTACCGCTGCCGCCGAACAGGCGCTGCAGGAAGCCCGGCTTGTTGTATTCGACGTAGCGCAGTTCCTTTTCCTTGCCCAGGAAACGGTCGATCACGTCGTGGTAGGCATTCGCCACGTCTGAGCCTTCGATGTGGATGGCGGGCGTGCCCTGGTTGGACGCCTGCAGCACGGCTTCCGATTCGGGAATCACGCCGATCAGCTTGATGCGCAGGATTTCCTGAATGTCGGTCAGCGACAGCATCTCGCCTTCGGACACGCGCTTCGGGTTGTAGCGCGTGAGCAGCAGGTGTTCCTTGATCGGCTCCTTGCCTTCCACCGCGCGGCGCGACTTGGACGACAGGATGCCCAGGATGCGATCGGAGTCGCGCACCGAAGACACTTCCGGGTTCGTGACGACGATGGCTTCGTCGGCAAAGTACATCGCCATCAGCGCGCCCGATTCGATACCGGCCGGCGAGTCGCAGACGATGTATTCGAAACCCATTTCCTTCAGGCCTTCGATCACCTTCTCGACGCCTTCACGCGTGAGCGCATCCTTGTCGCGCGTCTGCGAGGCCGGGAGGATGAAGAGGTTTTCGCACTTCTTGTCCTTGATGAGGGCCTGGTTCAGGTTGGCCTCACCGTGGATCACGTTGATCAGGTCATACACGACGCGGCGCTCGCAGCCCATGATGAGGTCGAGGTTGCGCAGGCCGACGTCGAAGTCGATGACAGCGGTCTTGTGGCCGCGCAGCGCAAGGCCGGCAGAGAACGCCGCACTGGTGGTCGTCTTGCCGACACCGCCCTTGCCGGAGGTGACTACGATGATCTTGGTCATGGCTCGTATATCGAAAAGTTAAATCGCTCGGCGCACGGGGTGCGTCACTTCATCCGCAACGGTTCGAAAACCAGCGTGTTGTCCGCGAGCCGGACCTGCGCAGGCTTGCTGGCGTAGGCGTCGGGCCACGGGGTTTCGCCGGTGCGGTAGATGCCGGCGATGGAAATCAGTTGAGGCTCCAGGCACGTGCAGAAGATGCGCGCGTCCAGGTTGCCCTTCACGCCTGCCAGCGCGCGGCCGCGCAGCGAGGCATAGACGTAGATGTTGCCCTCGGCGATCACCTCTGCGCCGTCGCTCACCAGGTCCAGCACGACGAGGTCGCCGCGCGCATAGATGCGCTGGCCGGAACGCAGGGGACGGTCGACGATCATCGTGCCGGGCTGCATGGCCACGGCATCGACGGGCGGAACGGCGGGGGAAGGGACAGGGGCTTCGGCGGCCTGGGCGTGCTCGGGCGCATCCTGTGCGTCCTTGCCCTCTTTCTCACCGCGCGGGCGGCGGCCGTGGCTGTCGAGCAGCGGCAGGCCAAAGGCCTGGGCCCACTCGGCCTGTTCCGGGCTGGCCACCACGCCGATCGCATGGGCACGCAGCGCAGTCAGGGTCTCCACCAAACGGTCGATGGGCAGGCGCTCGTCTTCAGCCAGGCGGCGCACATCGATGGCGATCACGTCATCGGAGAAAAACTCCGGCGTGTCGGCAAAGCGTCGCGTGAGTTCGGCGGCCAAGGCGTCCATGTCGGCGGTGCGCGGCGACAGCAGCAGGGCATCGACGGTGCCGCTGCGGATCTCGAACAGCGGCGCTTTCTTCTGGGACATAGAACGGCTACGCGGAAAAATGGGCTCATTCTAACGTTGTTGACGAAACGCCTTGGATTTTTTGGCCCCGCCGCTCCGCCATCCGGCTGAGACCCGCAACCGGCGCTGTTCTCCACGCTGCAGAGTCCACGCACAAATGTCATGCGATGGTCACGGCATCGTCACGCACGCTTTTGATACTTCTCCGCTTCTGTGCCCGCCGGCCCAGTCTGTTGTCCTCTCGCGCTACGCAAACGGTTCCCCCGATTCCGCGGGCGCGTCCACGCGTCATTCGCTTCATCAGCAATTCGCATTCAGCAGTTCGTAGTTCGCAGACCAAAAATAAACTTCAGGGAGAAGTTCATGCGAGTCCGACCGTTGTGTTCGGCGGCGTTGCCGCTTGCTGTTTTCTTGTCGATGTCGTTGGCTGCCTGTGGCGGCAGCGACGATACCCCGTCGAACGGCAGCGCCACGCCTGCCGCCAGCGCCGCCCCCGCAGGCACCAAGGCCACGCTGGCCGTGCTGGAAACGACCGACCTGCACACGAACGTGCTGTCGTACGACTACTTCAAGCTCACGGCCGACAACTCGCTCGGTTTCGAGCGCGTGGCGACGCTCATCAACCAGGCGCGTGCGCAATTCCCCAACACGCTGCTGCTGGATAACGGCGACACCATCCAAGGCACCGCGCTGTCGGACTACCAGGCCATGGTGAGCCCCGTCACCTGCGACCAGACGCTGGCGATCTACAAGGTGATGAACGCCGCCAAGTACGACGGCGGCGGCATCGGCAACCACGAGTTCAACTACGGCCTGCCGTATCTGTCGCAAGTCACGGGCAATACGTTCAACGTCGATGGCCTGCCCGATCCTGCCACGCAGAAAAAATGCGCGGGCCCGAACTTCCCGCAGGTGCTGGCCAACGTGATCAGCGCCAAGACGAATGCGCCGCTGTTCCAGCCGTACACGATCATCACCAAGACGGTGACGGCCACGGCGCCGGATGGCAGCACGATCAGCGCGCCGGTCAAGGTCGGCATCATCAGCTTTACGCCGCCCACCATCACGAGCTGGGACAAGCGCTGGCTCGACGGCAAGGTCTATACCGTCGGCATCAAGGAGACCGCCGCCAAGTACATCCCGGAAATGCGCGCGAAGGGCGCCGATCTGGTGGTGGCGATTTCGCACGGCGGGCTGGATAACTCGACGTACTCGCCGACGATGGAAAACGGCAGCTGGTGGCTGTCGACCGTGCCGGGCATCGATGCCATGTTGATCGGCCACTCGCACCAGCTCTTCCCGGATGCGAAGAGCACCGTGAGCCAGTTCAACCTGCCGGGTGTGGATAAGGTGGCCGGCACCGTGAATGGCGTGCCGACCGTGATGGCGAACTACTGGGGCAAGCATCTGGGCGTCATCAAGCTCGGCCTGACGTTCAACGGTACGAACTGGGCTGTCGACAAGACGCAGACCACGGTGGAAGCGCGCTCGATCCAGAACGCCGACAAGACGTATGTGGCCGCCGACCCGACGGTTTCGGCCGCCATTGCCACCGAGCACCAGGCGACGATCAACTATGTGAAGACGCCGGTGGGCAGCACCGACTTCAACATGAGCACGTACTTTGCCGACGTGGGCGACCCGGGCGCGATCGAGATCGTCAACCAGGCGCAGGCCGATTACGTGTCGGCGTACATCCAGGCGAACCTGCCGCAGTACGCGTCGCTGCCGGTGCTGTCGGTCAGCGCGCCGTTCAAGAGCGGTTTTGGTGGTGGGACAGATTTCACCGACGTGGCGGCCGGCCCGCTGGCAATCAACAACGCGGCCGACCTGTACCTGTATCCGAACACGGTCTACGCGGTGAAGGTGGCGGGCTCCGACATCAAGAACTGGCTGGAGACGGCGGCCAAGCGCTTCAACACCATCGACCCGACGCAAGCGACGGTGCAGAAGCTGGTGAGCACGTTCCCAGGCTACAACTTCGACATGTTCACCACGCCGGACCTGACGTACGAGATTGACGTCACGCAACCGGTAGGCAGCCGCATCAAGAACCTGATGTACAAGGGCGTGGCGCTCGACCCGGCAGCGCAGTTCATCGTGGCGACCAACAACTACCGTGCAAGCGGTGGCGGCAACTTTCCGGGCCTGGACGGCAGCAAGACGATCTATGCATCGCCCGATGCCAACCGTGACGTGCTGATCAGCTACATCAAGAAGATCGGCAGCGTGAAGCGTGCCACCAACGGCTCGCAGCGCAGCTGGCGCTTCACGAAGCTGGCGAGTTCGGTGGCGCAGGTGCAGTTCACGTCGGCGCCCAACAAGCTGGCCAGTGCCACGGCCGCCGGCATCACCAACGTCACGCAGGTGGCCGCGGATGACGGCTCGGGCAAGGGCCTGGCGGTGTATCAGATCGACCTGACGCAGTAAGAGGACCACGCCATGCCTTCTCTTCGTTCTGCATGGGCGGGTGCACCGGCGATGGAATCTGCGCGCCAGTCGGTGCCGATGCTGACCGTGGCTGCCGCGCTCGCGATTGTCGTGATGGCCGGCGGTTGGCTGTCGCACGCACGCCAGGCGCCGGCCGTGGATGCCACTCAACTGGAGTCGTGGCGCGCGATGGTCGTGCAAGCGATGGAGCCGGAAGCGCTGCAGCGGTTGCGTCAGCTCGCGCGCAGCGGTTCAGTGCCGGCGCAATCCGCGTTGGGCGAGGCATTGCTCGGCGCGCACGACAGCGCCTTGCGTAACGAAGGGATGCGCTGGCTGGAAACCGCTGCACCGAGCGACGCAGGTGCGCAGCTGTCGCTGGGCAAGGCGCTGCTGCTTGGTACCGGTGGTGTGGCGCGCGACTATCCGCGTGCGCTGCGACTGTTGCGTCAATCCGCTGACAAGGGCGATGCTGCTGCCGCGTATTACCTCGGCCTGATGTATCGCAGCGGCTACGGCACAGCCATCGACACGACGCAGGCTGCGCACTGGTTTGATCGTGCCGCGCGCCACGAGATTCCGGCCGCGATGTTCATGCTGGCCAATGCGTATCGTGACGGTGATGGCGTGCCGCGTGATGAAGCGCGCGCGCTGGCGTTGTACCAGGACGCCGCCGAACACGAACTGCCCGAAGCCGTGCAGGCCTTGGCGATGGCGTATCAGAACGGCGAACTCGGCCTTAAGCGCGACGATGCGGCGTACCACCAGCAGTGGATCGAAACGGCGCATGCGCTGAAGCATCCAGCGCTTGCGCCGTAAGCATCACCTTCACTTCTTCTGGGCTGTTCTGGTCAACGCGATCCTCGCTGCCATGGCGATGGATCGCGTTGGTCTTTCTGGTTTGTGCATCGCTCCGCCTTGCCGTCCCATCGTTGATCAGCGCGCGCCATGTCTGCAGCAGCTGCGTTTGCAGAATGGGACGATTCCTATCCACAGAGATTGGACCACGTGTTTTTATGTTGCCCGACGATAACGAACGGAGCGACACATGCGCGTATGGTGCGCAAGGCTGGCAGCGGGCCTCATGCTAACCGCTGCAAAGGGCGCTTTTGCCTTTACATGCACCACAGTCTCAACCAGTACCACCATCAAGCCGAAAACGATCTCGGTGCAGCGCGACCTCCCGGTCGGCGCACTCATTACGCAAGTGGTGTCGGATGTCGTGGACACCTTCAAGTGTTCCAATGAAGCGCCGCAATTGACGTATCAGGAAGTCGGCATGAAGGCCTATGGCACTTACGATAGCGACTTGGACGGCAAGCGTATTTACAAGACCAACATCGAAGGTATTGGCTATGCCATCGGAGTCAGGATGGTGAACGGATGCGCTGCCGGCCTGGAACGCTGGGTCAACGGGACGAACAAAGAGAATCCCAACCACTATCTCTACTGTGCGATCAACGGCATGTTCACCGCGCAACCCATGCAGCATAAGGCGTTGATCAACTTCTACAAGACAGCAGCTAGCACGGGAACGGGCACGGTGTCAAGCAAACTGATCGGCGCCTTCATCCTGAAGAACAACCAGAGTTACTGGCAGACAGAAGCCCAATTCAGTATTGGCTCCGTCGCGGTTGAGAATCTTTCATGCACGTTGGGCAGCGCGGCAATCACTGTTCCAATGGGAGATGTGCCTGTGGGTGTGTTCAAGGGGCCGGGCACGTCGCCTCCGGATGACCGCACGAAGAGCTTCGGTATTCCGCTGACGTGCCCTAAGGGCGCCAGCATCAACCTGCAACTTGACGGCACCGCACATGACGCCTCGCAAGGCATGCTGAAGTTGAGCGAGGATGCCGCAAGCGCCACGGGCGTGGCCATCCAGATGCTCTACGACGACAAGCCCGTGGAGCTGGCCAAGCGCTTCAAGTGGCAGACAACCGACGCCGAAGGTACGTATTCGATCCCGCTCAAGGCGCGCTACGTGCAAACGGATAAGAGCATCACGCCCGGCGCCGCCAACGGCAGTGCCACCTTTACGCTGACGTATCAATAGCTCAGCGCAGCCGGTTTACTGAAGTTGGGAATCAGCGTGCGTATGCCATGCATGCCGATTTCCGCTCTCGCCCCGGCTTCAGCGACTACGCTGTCGAGCACCTCCCGCTAACGCCAAAACGAGAAGATTCCTACATACACGCGATGGCTCACGTGCTTCCATTCATCGTTTTCAATCATGACGGGAGCAGGACGTGCGCATCGGATACCGGAGCTTCTTGGCAGCGTTGCTGTGCCTCGCTGGAGGCCGTGCCCTTTCGTACACCTGCGAAACCGTTACAAGCAGCACCACGATCCAGCCGAAGGACCTTGCGATACAGAGAGACCTTCCGGTGGGCTCCGTCATTGCAGAGGTAGCGTCGGACATCGTAAGCACCTTCAAGTGTTCCAACACCGAGCCGAAGCTTCCTTGGCAGGAGGTCGGCATTAAGGCGTATGGAACGTACGTTGCCGACTTCGACGGTAAACGCGTCTATAAGACGAATGTTGATGGAATTGGCTATGCCGTTGGCATATCGACCCCAGGGGGCACATGGGATGCATGCGCCAACTTGACGTGGTGGGTCACCGGATCGAACACCGACAACCCGAACCACTACGTCTACTGCGCGGTGAACGGGATGTTCAGCGCGCTACCAAGGCAAGGCAAAGCGTTGGTCCGCTTCTACAAGACGGCCCAAAGCATCAGCGCTGGGTCGGTTTCGGGAAAACAGGTTGGTTCTTTCATCCTGAGAAACAACAAGACCTCTTGGCACACGCCAGAATCCACCATCAATATCGGCGCATTCAAGGTCGATGTTATGTCGTGCACGGTGAGCAGCAAGTTGATCCCAGTGAAACTTGGCGACGTGCCCATTAGTGTGTTCAAGGGGCCGGGCACTTCGCCGCCTTCGAGGACGCAGGCCTTCAGCATTCCGCTGAACTGCGCAAAAGGCACAAGCATCAACGTGCAGCTGGACGGGGAGGCATATGACGCCGCGCAGGGCATGCTCAAATTGGACGCGGGCTCTACCAGTGCCACGGGTGTGTCCATCCAGCTGCTGTACGACGACAAACCTGTCGAACTGGCCAAACGCTTCAAGTGGCAGGTGGCCGATGCGGATGGGAACTACGCGATTCCGCTGAAAGCGCGCTACGTGCAAACCGCTAACAGCGTTACGACGGGCGTCGCCAACGGCAGTGCGACGTTTACGCTCACGTATCAGTAACGCGGCCTGACCGTTCAATAAAGTCCACGGGTCTGGGCATGCAGACGCACCAGACCCAACAGGGCATCAATCTGTGGTGTCGGCACGCCAACGTGCTGACCGATCTCTCGCACCGACGCAACCAGCGCATTGATCTCCAACGGGCCGCGCCCGGCTTCCGCATCCTGCAGCATCGACGTCTTGAACGCGCCAAGTTGCCGCGTGACGGCACTGCGTTCTTCACCGCTTTGTTCGATCGGGCAGCCGATGCGCACGCCGATCGCTTTCGCTTCTTCCATGATGGCCAGGCAAAACGCGCTGACCTGCGGGTCGTCGAGAATGCGGTCACACGTCGCGCCGGTCAGCACCGACACGGGGTTCATCGTCATGTTGCCCCACAGCTTGAACCAGATGTCGCGCTGGATGGCTTCGCTACGTTCGATCTGCAGACCGGCGCGTTCAAAGAGTGAGCTAACTGCATCAAGGCGGGGTGAGGTGCCGCCCGCCGGTTCGCCAAAAATCAGTCGCTTGCCGAACCCGTGGCGCACGTGCGCAGGCGCAGTCGTCGAGCACGTCAGATGCACCACGCAGCCCAGCACGTTCCTCGTTGGAATGGCCTGCGCGATACGGCCGTGTGGATCGACCGATTGCAGGCGCAGACCTTCCAGCGGGCCAGGTCGATCAAAGAACCACCATGGCACGCCGTTCATCGCCACCACCACGGCGGTCTCAGCGCCGATGAGGGGCGCGATGGTTTGCGCCACGCTTTCCATGGCGGGCGCCTTCACGGCAACGACAACGACATCCTGCACACCGAGCGCATGCGCATCGTCACTCGCGCGAACCGGCACAGAGCGTGTATTGCCGTCTTCGGTCAGTCGCAGACCTTCTGCTTGCAGCGCTTGAAGCGTCGCGCCGCGCGCCAACACGTTGATAGGTTGATCGGCCAACGCCAGCTTCGCGCCAAGATAACCGCCGACCGCGCCGGCGCCGACAATGCAAATACGCGTCATGTGATCAGGTTCGGTAGGAAGGGTCGATGCGGTCGATGGTGCGGGTGAGCGCCGCGAACACATCTTCGCCCGCGCCAAAGTTCGGGTTGAACTGCAGTGAATCGCGCGTGCAGTTGCGCGCTACCGCCTCGGGTATCTCCAGCACCGGTCCCATCGAAGTGGAAGCGAGCTGGATCTCGCACGCGCGGTTAAGCAGCCACAGCACTGCAAACGCCCGCGCAATCGAATCGCCCCAGGCCAGCAGCCCGTGGTTGCGCAGGATCACGGCGGGCTTGTCACCGATGTTCTTCACCAGGCGTGGCCCTTGGTCTGCATGCACGGTGATGCCTTCGAAGTCGTGATACGCCACCTTGCCGTGCAACTGCGCCGCGTAAAAGTTGCTGATCGACAGACCATCGCGCGCGCAGGCCACGGCCATGCCGGCAGTCGTGTGGGTGTGCATCACACAATGCGCACCGGCAATGCCCGTGTGAATGGCGGCATGCACGGTAAAGCCTGCCGGGTTGACCGGCCAGTCCGGCTGGCCCGCGGCGCGCCGCACATTGCCGCGCAGGTCGATCTTCACGAGGTTCGACGCGCAAACCTCGGCATAGGTCAGGCCAAATGGGTTGATGAGGAAATGCGGGCCGCCATCGTCGGCGCTGCCATCTTCGGCTGGCAGGCGAAGCGTGATGTGGTTGTAGATCAGTTCTGTCCAGCCGAGCTGCGAAAAGATGCGGTAGCACGCTGCCAGCTTTACGCGCGCGGCCCATTCGCGTGGGCCACACCATGCTGGGCGATGCGCCTGGATGTCCGATCCGGCGTCGGGTGAAAGCGAAAGCACCGTCATGACCTGTCTCCTGATCGCAGGGGCCATGCGCCGGTCGGGTTGCCGGCGCTCAAGTGATTCACATGTTAATGAATTTGCGTCCGGCGTCAAACAACGTTACATCCGTTGGCTCGCTGTCTGCTAGGGCAACTGGTTACGCAGGATCACCAACCACTGCATGACCGAGTTCGTGTACGGATCGAGCTGGTTGGCGTCATTCAACTCGGTAATGCTCATCGACGCGGATTGCTGCACATTGCCGCCAATCGATTTCACTTCATGGCGCATCGGGTCCACCTCAACGACGAGGTCGCAGTGCATCGGCGTTCTGCCGGCCTGGATCTCGGCAGGATCCGTCATGAAGCGATCTGCGCCGCGTGCGGTGCAGATGAGGTCGCCGGGGCGCGGCACGGCCGGCGTGCGTTCGAGTACGAAGGCGGGGTGCTTGAGCAGATGGTCGCGCGCGTCGGTCACGTATTCCGCGTGCGTGGCGCCGGTCAGGAACTGATCGTTCTGCAAGCCGGCCTTGCGCATGATCCACGAGATGAACACCGCAGACCACGCCCAGCCGCCGGTGGTCAACTGCTGGCAGGTCGGTGTCTTGCCGACGATGCCCCAGTAGCGCTTGGCCAGCATGCAGCCGCGCGCGGTGGATTCACCGCCCGTGCCGTCCGGATAGCGCAGGCAAGGCGCAGGGGGCGGTACAGCAGGCGTGGCAACCGCTTTGGGCAGCGGCATGTCGGTACCGCTTTCTTCATCCGACGGGGCAGGCGTGGGGTCGTCGGCTGTCAGCCAACGGCCTTGCGGCTGGTCAGGAAAGCCGCCGCCTGCCACGCAATACGTATCGTCACGCCCCACACGCACAACCTGGCGCCCCCACCGATCCCATTCGGCCAGGGCAATCTCGATCATCTTTTCACGCGGGGTCGCACCTGGGCGCGTTTGCACGACTTCGTTGTCGGGCAACGGTTCAGCTTGCGGACGCGCAGGCGGCGTGGCGCAACCGGCAAACCAGAGGACCGGTGCGATCAGGACGATCGGCAGGGCAATGCGCAGAGCGAGCGAATTGCGCAGGAAAGGGCGAGACATGGAAGAGGGAGAAGGGATGGCCTGACGGGGAGACAGGCCTTCCGACGTGGTACGCCAATGCTGCGGTCGATTCACGCATGCAATGGCATGCCACGTCGTTGGCGCTAACCAGACGCGCTGGTTACGCCGAGGGTTGTCATTGCCTTAGGCGTTGACAGCGTCCTTGAACTTCTGGCCGGCCTTGAACTTGACCGTCTTGGCCGCTTCGACCTTGATTTCTTCGCCGGTGCGCGGGTTGCGGGCCATACGCTCGGCACGCTCACCTTGGCTGAAGGTACCAAAGCCGATGAGGCTGACCGCATCGCCCTTGCCAACGGATTCCATGATGGCTTGCAGCGTCACGTTCAGTGCCTGCTCGGCCTTGGCCTTGGTCAGACCGTCTACGCCGCTGGCGATGGCGTCGATCAGTTCGGTTTTCGTCATTGCTTGACTCCCTTCAAGAGTAGATAAAACACACAACAGAGCGTCCGGGGGATGGCTCCAAGGGCGACATGATACCGGCATGCGAACAGCGTCGGCACGTGAGCTTTGTAACGGCGCGTGGCATGTGGGTTCCGCAAAACCGCACGGGCTCTACGTTGCGAGGCGATCCAATCACATCAATGCTAACGCTCGATGTTCTGATTTGCGGTTGGCTGTTTGCTCGCAGATAGGGTTCGACGCAAGTCGATCAGTTGGTTTACCTTTTTTCTTATGTATACAGATAGTAGTAGTAGATAACGGTGGATAGTTTCTGTGGATAAGTGGAAAAAGCGCTTTATGTTCAAACACTTGTGGCAAGCAAAACAGGGGGTACCGCGTGTGTCCTCAGGTGGATAGCTTGCTGTTTTTTCCGACCACCGGCCTGGCAACCCCGTCACTTGTGCCCACACCGTCGACAGGGCAGCCACAGACAGCCAACAGCCTTTGCCGGTAGTTATCCACAGCTGCAGGCCAGGTTATCCACATTGACCGGGCGGCATGGGGTTGCGGCACGTGTCGAGATGCCATGCTTTTGGTGTAGGCTCACGGCTTCGTTGATCGACGTTTTTGTTTCGCTTTACTGCGCCATTTCCCATGACACGCACGTCCCCTGATGCCACGCCGGCTCTGGCTGAGTCCTCGCCCGCGACGGAAGCGCCGGCCAAACTGCGCCGCCGCGATCGCATCGAGGTGCGCGAATCCGGCGTGCACGGACGCGGCGTGTATGCCGTGGTCGCCATCGCACGCGGCAAGAAGATCATCGAATACAAGGGCGAGCACATCACGTGGAAGGAGGCGCTGCGCCGCCATCCGCACGACCCGTCCGACCCGAATCACACCTTCTACTTCAGCCTGGAAGACGGCAGCGTGATCGACGCCAAGTTTGGCGGCAACCGCGCGCGCTGGATCAACCACGCCTGCAAGCCAAACTGCGAGGCGCGCGAAGCGGATGGCCGCGTGTTCATTCACGCGCTGCGCGACATCGAACCTGGCGAAGAACTGTTCTACGACTACGGCCTCGTCATCGAAGGCCGTCAGACCAAGGCATTGAAGGAACAGTTTGCGTGCCGCTGCGGCGCGAAGAAGTGCCGCGGCACGATGCTGGCGCCGCCCGCGAAGAAAAAGAAGAAGTAAGCCGATCGTCCGTCGTTCAGACGGATTCGCTTGCCAGCGGCAGGCGCAACACGAAGCGCATTACGCGGCTGCCGTCACGCGCAGTCGCATCGTCAATGGCGACGGTGCCGCCGTGCAGACGCACGATGTCGTGCACGATGGCCAGGCCCAGGCCGCTGCCCTGCGGCTGTCCAGGGCGGTGGTCCGCATCCCCGCGGAAGAAGCGCTGGAACACTTCACCGCGCCGCTCGGGTGGAATGCCGGGGCCATTGTCTTCCACGCTCACCACACCCCACCACTGGGATGCCGCATCGGCCTCCATGCCGGCACGCAAGGTCACGCGTCCGCCGGCCGGCACGTATTTGATGGCGTTGTCGAGCAGGTTGTTGATGGCCTCGCGCAGCAGCACCACGTTGGCCAGCACCGGCGCCTGCAACGAACCCGGCGATGCTGCCTCCTGCGGCCAGGCCTCGAAGCCGAGATCCAGCCCACGTGCCAGCGCGCGCGGTACCCACTCGGCGCCGGTATCGAACGCCAGCGCGACGAGATCGACCTGCATCGGTGGGCCCAATTGATCGAGCGTCATGCCTGGCTCGGCACGCGCCAGCGTTAACAACTGGTTGGACAGACGCACGGCACGGTTGGCACCCGATTGCAGCTCCAGCAGTGCAGGGCGGGCCTCGTCCAATGTCTTGGCATCGACAGCGCGATCGGCATGCAGCTTCAACGCGGTGAGCGGCGTGCGCAGTTGATGTGCAGCGTCTGCGATGAAGGTGCGCTGCGCTTCAAGCGCGTCGCGCAGCCGGGCAAGCAGCGCGTTCATCGCATTGATGAGCGGTTGCAGTTCGGCGGGCACACGTTCCGCCGATTCCGCAGGCAGCGGTGTCACCGATCGTGCGCTCTGCTTGTTAAGCGTGTCGGCCAGCGTCTGCAACGGCTGCAGCTCTTCCTTGAGCACGAGCGAGAGAATCAGGCCGCCGATTGCCAGCAGCACGATCAACGGAATCGACACCGATAGCAGCACTTCCTTGGCCGCCGTATCGCGGTGGTCCAGCAGCTCCGCCACTTCCACGACGATGCCGTCTTCCGCCTTCATGGTGTCAGGCGGATTGGACGGGTTGAATGCCGGTGCCGTCTGCGCCTGCGTGGGCGCGAGCGCGGGGCGTGTAACGTCGTCTTCCGGTTCGGGCAGCACCGGCTGGCGCGGCGAGCGCGGCTTGGGCACCTCTGCACTCACGCCCGGAACGAGCAGATGCACGGCGCGCACCTGTTTGCCGTCGATCCAGCTATAGAACACGCGTGCATCGCCAATGCGGACCTGGCCCGAGCCGTAGCCCAGCGGCGTGTCGCGCCCGACGAGCGTGCCCATGGGGCCGGAAATGCGCCAGTAGATGCGGTCTTCGCCGCTGTTCTGTACGAGCGTCTGCGCGGTGAGGGCGATGTCGTAGAGCTTGGCCGCCGGCACGTGCGGGCCAGCGATGCGCAACTGTTCGGCCAGCGTGTTGGCCACACCCACCAATGCGCGATCGAACACCTGAGCGGTGTAGTGCGCCGCCAGCCAATACGACAGCGCGCCGGTACCCACGATCAAACCAAACAGCGGTGTCGCCAGCGCACGCAACAGATGCAGGCGCAGGCTGATGGCACCGTTGCCAGCACCCTTGACCGGAGCTGATGAAGCCGACGACGAGGTAGGACGGTGGCGCTTGAACATGGGCCGGACTACGCCGCGGCGCGTGCCTGCAACAGGTAACCGAAGCCGCGCACCGTGACGATCTCCGCCTCGGAATGCTCGATCTTGCGGCGTACGCGGTGCACGTAGACTTCGATGGCCGTATCGCCCACCACATCGTGACTGGCCTCGCCGATGGCGTGCCCGAAGCTGGCAAGGTGGTCCTGCAACTGCACCTTGCTGACCACCCGGCCCTGGCGCTGCATCAGCAACTCCAGCACGGCAAATTCGCGCGGCGACAGTTCGAGCGGCGCGGCGTCGACAAAGATGCGCCTTTCTACGCCGCTCATGCGCAGCCGGCCGACAAGGACGTCAGGGCGCGCGGCGGGTTCGGTCGAATCGTTGCGACGGCGTAGCAATGCGCCTACGCGGGCCACGAGTTCGAGCATCTCGAACGGCTTGAGCAGGTAATCATCGGCGCCGGCGTTCAGGCCGTTCACTTTGTCGAGCAGGCCGTCGCGTGCCGTCAGGATCAGCACGGGCGTCACGCGATCGCGCGCCCGAAACTGCGACAGCAACGTCATGCCGTCGATACCGGGCAGCCCGAGATCGAGGATCACCAGATCGTGGGTCTGCCGAGTGAGCTGTTCAGTGGCGAAGACACCGTCGTGCACGACGTGCACGCGATGCCCGGCTTGCGTGAGCCCGGCATGGATGCCGCTGGCGATGGCACGGTCGTCTTCAATCAGCAGGATGCGCATTGACTCGATCCAGAGTGCGGGGCGGAAAAGGCAAAAAGGGGCGATCGGCGTGATTTGGCAGCGCTACAATGCGCGGATGACCGATGCCCTGCTCACCATCACCGATCTGGAGGCCGCCATCAATTTCTGGCGCGCCCGTTCACCCGCCGAAGGCGAAGAACTGCGGCTGTGTGCCGAGGCGTCGGCGCTGGCCAAGCCGTATGCGCTGATGATTGTACAAGGCGCCACCCGCATCGCCCCTGAGCAATTGGGCGACAAGGCGCGGGCGGCATATGAGGCGTGGCGCGCAGCCTCACAGGGCTGAGCGCCAGCATTGCGGTCGTTACTTTGCGGCGGTGGCGCTGGTGCCTTTCGCGGCTTGCTCGATAAAGCGCGCGAGATCTGCATCACGGTGCGTGAGCCCGTTCGCGTCATGTGTGGACAAGGTGATGTCCACGCGATTCCACACGTTGAACCACTCCGGATGATGATTCATCTGCTCGGCCTTGATCGCCACGCGCGTCATGAAACCGAACGCAGCGTTGAAGTCGGCAAAGGTGAAGGTCTTCTGGATGGCGTCGCGCTCACTCTGTAGCGTCCAGCCGGGCAGTTCGGCAAAAAGGGCCTTGCGTTGGTCTTCGTTCAGGGTCGGCATCATGATGGGGTGCAAAGTTCGGTCTTGAATGCGCGCAGTATAGTCAGCGCTCGACTATCTGCTGCTAGATGTCCGCAGTGTCTGCCCAACCTTCGCGGTTGCCCACGTTCAATACCAGATCCCCATCCACCACATCACCCGCGCCAATGGTCGGCAGCGCGGCGAGTTCTTCATACAGCGGCGTGAAGTCGGGGCGCGTGGCATCGAACAACTGCTCGAAGCTGTCGATGGTGAAGTAGGTCTTCTGGAAAGTGTCGATCCGGTAGCGCGTGCGCATGATGCGGCGCACGTCAAAGCCGATGCGGTTCGGGCTCGCCGAATCCAGCGCGTACACCGATTCACTCTTGCTCGACACGATCCCCGCACCGTAGATGCGCAGGCCCGCCGGCGTACGGATCAGGCCGAACTCCACCGTGTACCAGTACAGGCGCGCGAGCATGTCGAGCTGGCCCAGGCGTGCGGCCTTCAGGCCACCCTTGCCGTAGGCTTCCATGTAGTCGGCAAAGATCGGATTAATCAAGAGCGGCACGTGGCCGAAGATGTCGTGGAAGCAATCCGGTTCTTGCAGGTAGTCGAGCTGATCGGGGCGACGCATCCACCAGCTGGCGGGAAAACGGCGGTTAGCCAGGTGATCGAAGAACACTTCGTCGGGCACCAGGCCCGGCACGGCGACGATCTGCCAGCCGGTGGCGCGCATCAGCGTTTCATTGAGCTGGTCGAATGACGGCACGGCATCGCGGCTCATGCCCAGCGTCGACAGGCCTTGCAGGAATTCATCGCACACACGGCCGGGCAGCAGCGCTTCCTGGCGGTCGTACAGCGTGCGCCACGTTGCGTGATCGGCAGCGGTGTAGCGGTGCACTGGCTGCTGCATGGTGAAGTCGGCGCGCAGCGTCTGGCCGTCGAGGCCTTCTGCGAATTGCTCGCGCAGCTTGTCGGTCAGGGTGCCGTTGAAGCCGGCCGGAGCGGCGTTTTGGGCTGCATCGGGGGCGGTGGTTGCGATGTCCATTTGTAATGTCGATCTTGTGCAATCAAAGTCCGGCCAGTGTATGGGCGCGCCCACGCGGGTTGGCCGCAAAACCGCCACCCATTGCACATTGTTTGCGGAAACCATGCAAAATTCAGCTTATCAACGCAGGAGATGTGCATGATTTCGCTCGATACCTTCGATCTGGCCCTGCTGGCGGCCCTTCAGCGCGATGGGCGTGCGACGCATCAGCAGCTCTCGGAGCAGGTTCACCTGTCGGCCAGCCAGGTCGGGCGGCGTTTGGCGCGGCTTGAATCGGAAGGCGTGATCGAGGGCTACCGGGTGGTGCTTTCGCCGACGGGGCTGGGCTTGGGCGTGACGGTGTTTGCCAGCGTCAAGCTGGCGCACCACGGCGACGCCATCGTCGAACGCTTTCATGAAGAGATCAGCCTGCTCGACGCCGTGCAGGAGTGTTATTCCGTGGCCGGCGACGCCGATTACATGCTGCGTGTGGTGGTGCCCGATCTGCCTGCGCTGTCGGAATTCGTCATGCGCAAGTTGATGCGCGTGCCGGGTGTGGATAACGTGCGTTCCAATATCGTTCTAACGGCCTTGAAGCGAGATGGCGCGTTGCCGCTATCCCACCTTGGTGGGTAAATTGGCGCCTTGCGCCAGGGTGCGCGGCGTGTCACGCTGCAAGCCGACATCACTTTGCTGATTTGAAACGCCTGTCTAGGCGGGAGACCACAATGGTTGAGGGACACACCACGCATCCGGTGCACACGCCGGCGCATCTGTCAGGCGGCTACGGCATGCCGGCACGGGTTCGCGCGTGGTGGGTGGCCGCTGCAGTGGCAGGCGTCACTTACGGCGGCATGCTGACCATGGTGGCCGTCGAGGTACCGCCCGGCACCCCACTCGTGGGCCGCATCGTTGCGCAGCCGCTGTGGAAAATGCTGATGGCGTTGCTGCTGGCGCGCGCCGCATCGTTGCACGAGATTCCACGCGAGCGGCGCTGGCTGATCGGCGCGATGGTGTTTTCCGCACTCGGCGATCTATGGCTAGCGTTGCCGTGGCTGGCGTTCTCTTTCATGGCGGGGCTGGGCTGTTTCCTGCTGGCGCACGTGTGCTACCTGCGGGTGCTGGTGGGGCTGCGCGGGGCGTCGTCGGCCATCCGCATGATTGGCGTCGGCTTGATGATCGGCGTGGCCATCGGCATGTTGCTGTGGTACTGGCCGGGTCTGCGCGAGTTAAAAGGGCCCGTGATCGTCTACATGCTGGTGCTCTCGGCGATGGTGTGCGCGGCATTGCTGGCGCGCCTGCCTGGCCCGCTGACGGCTTGGGGCGCACTCGCCTTTGCGGCTTCCGATGCCATGATTGGTATCAGCGTGTTCGTCTTCCCGTTTACTGATCACGAGTTGGCGATCTGGTGGAGCTACGCCGCCGCCCAACTCCTTATCAGCGCCGGCTTGCTTACGCGCCGCACGCCCCCCGCGCGCCGCGCCGCGGCATAAGGTCCGTCCGACGTTTCTCCTCTGCGGGAGCCCGATGTTGCAGACCCTCGATGCTGCCACCACGGCGGCCCGCTTGCCCTATGCCGCGCTGGCCGATGCCATCGCTCAGGTATTGCGCGATGCACGCGCGGGCCGTGCCCAGGCGCCCGCGCGGCTTGTGATGCCGGTGGCTGATGGCGGCAGTTTGCTGCTGATGCCCGCGTCCAACGCCGACATCGCTGTCACCAAGATGATCACCGTGCATCCGCACAACCCTGCGCAGGGCTTGCCGGCCATTCACGGCGAGGTGGTGGTGATGGACGCCCGAACCGGCGAGCGCCAACTCATGCTTGATGGCCCCACCGTCACCGCACACCGCACAGCGGCTGTGTCGTTGCTGGCAGCGCGCTTGCTGGCGCCTCAGCCGGCGGGGGATTTGCTGCTGGTCGGGGCCGGTGCCCAGGCACGCGCGCATCTGGAAGCCCTCCGCTTCGGGTTGGGTACACGACGCGTCACGATCATCGCGCGCACGGCTGCCAGCGCGGATGGGCTGGCGGGGTACGCTCGCGCGCTCGGCATGGACGCCACTGCGCTGGCGGGTGGCGATGCGGCTGGCGTGGCAGATGCCGCCCGTGCGGTGCTCCCGCAGACGCCGCTGGTCATCACCGCCACACCGTCATCGCAACCGGTACTTCCGGATCTGGGCGATCCGAGCCACCCTGCTGGCTATGCGTGGGGCGCGCATCACTTCATCGCGGCGGTTGGCGCGTTCCGGCCCGACATGGCCGAACTGCCGCCGCGCTTGTGCGTGCATGCCGCTGCGGTCGATCGTCTGTACGCCGACACCCTGGTCGACCTGGAAGCCGAAGCCGGCGACCTGCTGCAGGCGGGCGTGCCGTGGTCGCGTGTGCGGCCGTTACAACAGTGCGTCGATACACCGCCGGACACGCTCGCGCAGCCCGTGCCAGCGTCGCCAGTGGTCTTCAAAAGCGTCGGCAATGCCCTATGGGACTTGGCCGCCTGCGTGCTGGCGCTATCCAAGTCCAAGCCTGTTTAAAAACCGAGCCTGTGCCGAAGACGCCCGCTGCAGGCCGATTTAGCGCACAGCTTGTAACAGGAAACCTCTAGAAAAAGGGTTCTAGCCACGGCAATCACACGGGATAATGGCCATCCCTTCCGCCTGGGAGGAGACTGAGAACGCACCGCAAACGTAACAACTGCGTTTTGCCTCGGATGCGTCTGACACAGGAGCACATACAGAGATGGCCTATAAAAAAGCACTGGCGGCCGCCGCCGGGATGATCCTCGCCACCGCCGCGCACGCACAGGCTGCCGGCAGCAATATCGTTAGCCTCGGCTGGTTCCGCGTGATGCCGAACAGCTCCAGCGATCCGCTGTTCATCAACAGCGTTGGCGGGGCACCCATCAATCAATCGGTGCCGAATACAGGCGCGAAGATCAAGGAAGCCGATACCGTCGGTCTCGCCTTTACGCACTTCTTCACCGACAACATTGCCGTGGAACTGGTTGGCGGCATTCCGCCGCGCCACAAGATTGAAGGCACGGGCTCGTTCTCCGGCTATGGCGAAATCGGTTCCGCCAAGCAATGGAGCCCGGCCGTGCTGGCCAAGTGGTACTTCTTCAGCGCGGACAGCAAGTTCCGTCCGTATGTCGGCGCCGGCCTGAACTACACCTGGTTCTCCGACGAGAAGATCACCAACAGCGCATTCCAGAACCAAGTCCTGGGCCGCGGCACGCCGGGCAGCACGAGCAGTGTGACGACCGACAGCTCGCTGAACCCGGTGCTGAACGTGGGCGCTACCTACGCCATCACCAAGGATTGGTTCGTTGGCTTGTCGGTGTCCTACCTGCCGCTGAAGACCACGGCCAAGATCGACACCACGCTGATCAACGGCGTGCACATCCAGAGCGAAGCGAAGATCAAGATCAACCCGGTCGTGACCTTCCTGAACGTCGGCTACCGCTTCTAAGCGGTTTCCGCACAACAAAAAAGGCGTGCCACAGCGGCACGCCTTTTTTGTTGGCCACCTGGGGTTCAGGCGAAGGCTTTGACCGGGTAGCCGGCTTGCTCAATGGCGGCCTTGACCGCATCGGTGCTGGCGCCACTGGTGACAGCAACGGTCTGCTTGTCCAGATTCACCTGCACATTGGCACCGCCGTCGACCTGCTGCACCGCACGCGTGACGGCCGACACGCAATGGCCGCAGCTCATGCCACTCACGGAAAAGGTCGTGGAAGACGTCGTCATGGTTTGCTCCTGAAAAGAGGGAAGAGAAAATCACGGGAGCAGTATGAACCTTCCTATCGTTGGAAGCGCAAGCGTAAAATGCGGGCTTGACCTTACCAAGATAGGAAGGTCTAGGCTGATGCCATCTTCCTTAGAACGGACGCTTCCATGACCGCCGCCAGCCTTGCCGACGTGACCTCCACCGATCTCGATATCAGCGGGATGACGTGTGCCGCCTGTGCAGGCCGTGTCGAACGTGCCTTGCGCGCCGTGCCTGGCGTGACCGACGCCAGCGTGAATCTCGCAACCGAGCGCGCTCGCGTGCAGGGAGGTGCCGCCAGCGATGCACTGATCGCCGCTGTGACGGGCGCCGGCTATGAGGCGCGCGTCGCTTCCGACGAAACCGCCGCCCCGGCTGCCGCCGAGCCCGACTTCTGGGAAGGTGCCGGCCCGGTGTGGATTGCCGCCGCACTGGCCATTCCGCTCGTATTGCCGATGATTGCCGGGTGGTTCGGGGGTGACTGGATGCTGCCGGCCTGGGTGCAATGGCTCTTGGCGACGCCGGTGCAGTTCGTGATTGGCGCACGCTTCTACAAGGCGGGCTGGAAGGCGGTGCGTGCGGGTGCCGGCAATATGGATTTGCTGGTCGCGCTCGGCACATCCGCGGCGTACGGGCTGTCGCTGTGGCTGTGGTGGCGCGCCGGCGCGGACGGGATGCACCATCAGCCGCACCTGTACTTCGAAAGCGCCGCCGTGGTCATCACGCTGGTCCGGCTTGGCAAGTGGCTGGAAGTGCGCGCCAAGCGCCAGACCGCACAGGCCATCCGTGCCCTGCAGGCGCTGCGCCCCGACACCGCTCGCGTGCGCAGCGCCGATGGCACGCTGCGCGATACCCCGGTGACGCAGGTGCGCGTGGGCGATGTGGTGTCTGTGCGTGCCGGTGAACGCATCCCCGTGGATGCCGTGGTGCTGGAAGGCGCAAGCCACGTCGATGAATCCATGCTGACCGGCGAAAGCCTGCCCGTGCCCAAGCGCGAAGGCGACCGCGTGACCGCCGGCGCCATCGCCACCGATGGCGTGCTGCTCGTGCGCACCACGGCCATCGGCGCAGACACGATGCTCTCGCGCATCATCCGCCTCGTGGAAGACGCGCAGGCCGCCAAGCCGCCGATCCAACAACTGGTCGACCGCGTGAGCGCCATCTTTGTGCCGGCCGTGCTGGTGGCGGCGCTGCTCACGCTGGCCGGTTGGACGATCGCCGGTGCAGGGTGGGAGACGGCCATCGTCAACGCCGTGGCGGTGCTGGTGATCGCCTGCCCGTGTGCGTTGGGTCTTGCCACGCCGTCCGCCATCATGGCCGGCACGGGTGCGGGCGCGCGGCGCGGCATTCTGATTGCCGATGCGCAGGCGCTGGAGCGCGCCCAGCAGGTGGATTTCGTCGTCTTCGACAAGACGGGCACGCTCACCGTGGGCCAGCCGCGCGTGACGGCGGTGGAAGCGGCATCCGGCATTGACGCCGACATGCTGCTCGACCAACTTGCCGCGCTGCAGGCTGAGAACACGCACCCGCTTGCGCAGGCCACGCGTGAATATGTGAAAGAGCAGTGCCGTGCAATCACGCCCGCACAATCGCCGGAGGTGTTGGCTGGCCGCGGTACGCGCGGCATCGTGAATGGCGCATCGCTGCAACTCGGCAATGCGCGGTGGATGGATGAACTGGGGCTGGATCGCAGTGCATTGCAAGCACGCGCCGATGCGCTGGAAGCACAAGGCAATACCGTCTCATGGCTTGCGCAGCGTGATGAGGGCAGTGTGCAATTGCGCGGCCTGATTGCATTTGGCGACGCACTCAAGCCCGGTGCCCGGGATGCCGTGGCCGCCCTGCAGGCGCGTGGCGTGCGCACCGCGCTCGTGACGGGCGACAACGCAGGCGCCGCACGCAGCGTGGCCCAGGCACTGGGGATCGACGAAGTGGCCGCGCAAGTGCTGCCGCAAGACAAGGCCGCACGCGTGACGGCGTGGCAGCAGAGCGGCCATGTGGTGGCGATGGTGGGCGATGGCATCAACGATGCGCCTGCGCTGGCGGCGGCCGATGTCGGCATCGCCATGGCCACGGGCACGGATGTGGCAATGCAGGCCGCCGGTATCACCCTCATGCGCGGCGAGCCGCGTCTGGTGAGCGACGCGCTGGACCTGTCGCGCCGCACCGTCGCCAAGATTCGGCAGAACCTGTTCTGGGCCTTCATCTATAACGTGGTGGGCATTCCGCTGGCGGCATTCGGCTTGCTGAACCCCACCTTTGCCGGCGCGGCCATGGCGTTTTCCAGCGTGAGCGTGGTCACCAATGCACTGATGCTGCGCCGCTGGCGTGCCACCGGAGACAACGCATGACTCGCACGGACCTCAACGAGACCCAAGGCCCCGTCAACATTGGCGAGGCCGCGAAGGCCAGCGGCGTGTCGGCCAAGATGATCCGCTACTACGAAAGCATCGGCCTGCTGCCGCCCAGCCCGCGCACCGAAGGCAACTACCGCATGTACGACGCGCGGGCGGTGCACGTGCTGCGCTTTATCCACAGGTCGCGCTCGCTGGGCTTCTCGCTGGAAGAGATCCGCACGCTGCTTTCGCTATGGAACGACCGCGAACGCGCCAGCGCCGATGTGAAGGCCGTCACCCTGCGCCATGTGGCGGATCTCGACGCGCGCATCAGCGAGCTGCAAAGCATGCGCGACACGCTCATGACGCTCGCCAATGCGTGCCACGGTGATGACCGCCCCGATTGCCCGATCCTTCAGAGCGTGGCCGGCGAAGGTGGCGAAGGCGGCGACGCCGACGCCTGCTGTCACTGACGCGGCGCTCTACTGATGCAGATTGCGGCAGGCGGCGTCTATGCCACAATCTGGCAACCCAAGGAGGAGACGCCGATGACGCAAGCCCCCGCTCAGGCCACCGCCCATCAAGCACTGGAAACCCGCCAGCGCATGAAGGACGGCACTGAACTGCTGGTCCGCACCTGGTTGCCCACGCCCGACAACGGCGAACCTCGCGGCACCGTCATCCTCGTCCACGGCATGGCCGAACACAGCGGCCGCTATCCACATGTGGCCAAGGTGCTCACCGACCTGGGCCTGCGCGTACGGGCCTTCGACCTGCGCGGCCACGGCAAGAGCGGCGGCCCGCGCATGGCGCTCGACGCGCAAGACAATTACCTCACCGATCTCGCAGAAATCATCGACGCGGCCGTCGCTGAATGGCACGAGATGCCGTTCGTGCTGGGGCACAGCATGGGCGGATTGATCGTCGCGCGCTTCACCACAGCGCGCATCCGGCCCGTGCGTGGCGTGCTGCTGTCATCGCCTGCACTGCGCGTGAAGTTGCCGCCAGGGGCGGGCATCGTGCGGGGGGTTCTTTCTGCGCTGGCGCCCAAGCTGGCGGTGCCCAATCCGGTGGACCCGGCCAAGCTGTCGCATGACCCGAGCATTGCGCCGGCCTATCGAGCAGACCCGCTGGTGCAGGGCACGATCAGCGCATCATTGCTGGAGTTCATGCTCAATGCGATTACACAGGCGCAGCAAGACGCGCCACGTCTGGAAGCGCCGATGCTGCTGATGGCCGGCGGCGCGGATTCGATTGTCGATCCTTCCGGCAGCCGGGATTTCTATGCGAACGCGCCGGAGGATTTGCGGACCTTGGCGTGGTTCGACAAGGGCTATCACGAGATCTTTAACGAAGCCGAACCGCTGCGTAGTGAGGTGTTTGGGAAGATGACGGAGTGGCTGGCTTCGCGGATTTGAGGCGTTTCTTACAGGTGCCCTATTGATTTTCACAGCGGGTTAGTCCCTAAATCGCTGCACTTCCTTCTGATCTGCAAATCTTAATGGAGTATTTTGAGAATCTCTGTGTAATATTGCCTCCGTAAAAACTGTAGTCGCCTCCTTTTTCCGTTGAGTATTCAAACTTGAATTTATTATTTGGTAATTCCTGGAAAAGATTTATTATTGACAGTTTAACTTTTGTCAAATAAACGAATGATGGGTCGGGCCAAACGCTATTGCACTCCAGGGAATATTCTTTAAAACGGTTACGCCCAGTCAGTGTCTGGACGGGGATCGCTATGTTTCCACTCTGATCATAGGAATTTGTTCCTCGGTTGCAGCCGACGATGCTAAGCGTCACTGTCGGTAGTTCGGCGTGGCTTAACCAGTAGGCAGGAGATGCCGGGTCATCCACTTGATCAGTTACGCTCCTGAGGCGGTCGGTTGCTAATTGGATAAGCCGATTGAAGTCTTCCGCTTCTGCTGGCAACGTGGGATCGTATCCGATGCCACGCGAATCGTAGATGCTTTTTTGATTTGGATACCTGGGGCATAGTGCTACTTGCCACAAGGAGGCTTCACCGGTGAGGCCGAAATCTGGGCAGTATCCAGTGGCTCTGTATTCAGAGCCTGTGCCGGAGACGGTAGCTTCGGAAATGTAAGAAACTATTTTATAGTCGTAAGCCTCTTTAGGCTCTACCAGCTTATTCAGTGCGACTGTCGCTATCTCCTGAATTTTTTCCCTGGCAGGCTTTTCGGGGTGCATATAAGTCTTGATGAAGTTATGCCCAGATAGCTCTGACGTGTCGAGGGGGATGGAAATGTTGGCTGGTAAAACTTGATCCGTGATGATCGATCGAAGAGCATTGATGACCATATCGGCATCGGAAGTCACATACGAACCGCCTCCCGGTACGTAATTAGCGGGTGATGCAACGCCAACGATTCCGAAACTGCCTGGCGTAACGTTAGGGTTGCTATATAGAATTCGGTGGGAAGCGTTGCCGTAGAGGTTGCCTTGCGAGTGGGCCACCAGCAGGACCCGCCTACCGTTCTCAACGATGTCCTGCGTGTAGCTCGCCACGTGGGTTGTGACCCGGCTGTCAACGTAGCTGTTCTCCGCTTCCCACTTTTTCTTCAGTTCGGCGCTCGATTCGGTTTCTGTTTTGATGATCAGATCAAGAGCAATTCGCACGAGTTCTGGAGAAATTCCGTTGATCAGCCCCAGCGATGCACGGACAAGCAGCTCCCACGAGAGATCAGAGTTTTCAGCTAACTTTTGCTCGAATACGCGCTGAAGGTCATCGATAAATCCGCCAGTAGGGTTGATCGCATTTGCGTAGCTGACAGGGACACCGTTGAACCTCGCACCAATCATTGTGGCCAGCTCTTCCTTGCTAGCCTCCCAATCTTGCGGAGTATTCCGGATACCGTTGCCGAAATAGATGCGATATCTCGACTCACACTTTGTCTCGACTTGGGCGACGGTTGGCGACGACAGGGCTCCAAGAAAGACGCAGCATGTGAGAACGACAGCTCTTAGTCGCATGGCTTGTCTCCTGAATACGATTCGACGATTTGCCCGGCTAGATTGTCCTGAGCTTTCGCTTGGGCATTCAGCCGATCGCGGGTATTGAGGTACATGGCGAGAACGTCCTTGGTGGCATCGAGCCATGGCCGTCCAAGCTGGCTACGAGCGCAGGCGAATGACCGCCATAGTTCTTGTGCAGCGAGCTGCGCCCTCTCCGGAGTGGTGGCTGTAAGGATGAAGTTCTGCTGCGCTTTCGCGTACTGCATCATCGCTGCGCGTTGTGCCGGATCCGGATATGTTTTCTCGATGTAGTGCTCGACGTCGTCGCGTATGCCGTTTTTGTTAGCGTCGATGCCGGCGATGGAAGCGTCGAAATCCGTCGATTTCACGCCTGGGCGGCCGGCCTGATTCTCGACCGCGCCAATCTGGGGATTGAGCGCTGAACTCTTGTTGGCTTGAGCGGCCCCGGATGTTGTTGGTGCGCTGCCCGTTGTTGCGCCGGTTACCTGGTTGTGACCTTCGCCCTCACTTTTGGATGAGAACGACCACCAAGCAGCGGCAATTGAGCACACGGCGACCGCAGCCACGATTTTTGCCTTCACGTCTCCCCCTTTTGCGGGGCGTTTGGCTCATCGCCCGCGCTGGACGTTTATTCGAATGCGTTCTTGAAACGTAGAAAGGAAGGCAAGCGTTTGCAAGTCAGGTGTGTGAAATCTTGCTTAGTGTCGGCTGACATCTCGAGCGGTATGGTTGTCGCAGCCTAGCTGCGGCTCCACGTTGCTGTAGGCCTTACGGCGCCCTTGTATGCAGCGATGGCCAAGCCTGCAGGGTTAGTACTAAGTCCCGCGGAATCTCGGTGACTACCCGGCAGGGTATAGGGACGCCGAAAACGCATTCCAGCGAATGATGCTCAAGCGCTCCGCATTGCCGTCGGAGCCCAGCCTCAAAGCTGTACCGGAACGCTGAATGGCAGATCCGTGCACAATGGCTTTCGCCGGTGAGAATGGAACCGCAACCTCGGCGGGCGAACAGTGCGGCCGTGCTTGCCCAGATGGCGGCTGTCTTTGCTTATGTTCTTGGAAGAAAGTAAGTTAGCTCGGCAGGATATGAAACGACGGTTGCACCACAAAAAATAAAAACCAATAACACCAAGGAAAAGAAGCACGGAGACATGGACACCTACGACTACATCATCATCGGCGCAGGCTCCGCAGGCTGCGTCCTCGCCAACCGGCTGACCCGCGACCCCGACGTTTCCGTCCTGCTGCTCGAAGCGGGTGGCAAGGACGATTACCACTGGATCCACATCCCCGTCGGTTATCTGTATTGCATCGGCAACCCGCGCACCGACTGGCTCTATCGCACCCGCGAAGAACCTGGCCTGAACGGCCGCTCGCTCGGGTATCCGCGTGGCCGCGTGCTGGGTGGTTGCTCGTCGATCAACGGGATGATCTACATGCGCGGCCAGCGCGAAGACTACGACGGCTGGGCTGCCATCACCGGTGATGATTCATGGAAGTGGGATGCGGTGCTGCCGCTTTTCAAGGCCAGCGAGAACCATCACGGCGGCGCGAATGCATGGCACGGTGCAAACGGCGAATGGCGCGTCGAGCCGCAACGCCTGCATTGGCAGGTGCTCGAGACCTTCATCGAAGCGGCCGTGCAGGCGGGCATCCCGCGCACGAGCGACTTCAACCGCGGCGACAACTTCGGCGTCGGCTACTTCGAGGTCAACCAGAAACGCGGCATCCGCTGGAACACGGCCAAGGGGTTTCTGCGCCCGGCATCGCAGCGGCCGAACCTGACCATCGTGACCGGCGCGCAGGTGCGGGCGCTGACGTTTGACGGCAAGCGCTGCACCGGCGTGACGTATCGCGGCGCAGGGCAGGACTACACGGTTGCCGCGCGCGAAGAGGTGATCCTGTCGGCCGGCGCGATCAACTCGCCGCAATTACTAGAGCTGGCGGGCATCGGGCAGCCGGAGCGTTTGCAGGCGCTTGGCATTCCGGTGCGCCAGGCGTTGCCGGGCGTGGGAGAAAACCTGCAGGACCACCTGCAGCTGCGCAGCGTGGTCAAGGTGAACGGTGTGCCGACGCTCAACACGCGCGCGTCCAACTGGTGGGGCAAGGCGCTCATCGGCATGCAATACGCATTCAATCAGAGCGGGCCGATGAGCATGGCGCCTTCCCAGCTGGGCGTGTTCGCGCGATCGAATCCGCATGTGTCGCGGCCCGATGTGGAATACCACGTGCAGCCGCTGTCGCTCGACAAGTTCGGCGATCCGCTGCACGCGTTCAATGCGTTTACCGCGAGCGTGTGCAATCTGCGGCCCACCTCGCGCGGCACGGTGCATGTCACATCCGCCGATCCGTTTGCGGCTCCGACCATCGCGCCGAACTACTTGTCCACCGAGGAAGACCGCAAGGTGGCGGCCGATTCGCTACGCCTCACGCGCCGCATCGTCGCGCAGCCGGCCTTGGCCCAATACAAGCCGGAGGAGTACCTGCCCGGCGCGGCGTTCCAAACCGACGAGGAACTTGCCCGCGCCGCCGGCGAGATCGGCACGACCATCTTCCACCCGGTCGGCACGTGCCGCATGGGGCGCGCCGATGATGCAAACGCGGTGGTTGACGCCCAACTGCGCGTGCGAGGGATCGAGGGACTGCGGGTGGTTGATGCGTCCGTCATGCCGACGATTACGTCGGGCAATACCAACTCGCCGACGATCATGATTGCGGAGAAGGCGAGCGAGATGATCCGTGCCGCGCGCAAAGCCCGTGCCCGCGGCGAGGCCGTACCAGCCTGACGCCGGCTCCGGCACCGATGACACGGGCGTGACACACCGCCCGTGTCATATGAATACGCAATCCGCATTGCCCCGATAGGTAACTCTACGTAACGCCCTCCTCTGAGGCGGAAAGCCAATACCGGTGCGGGTTTCCGGGGCGTAAGCGGGGTGTAATCGTCTCGGTAAAAACCCCGATGTTTTGCAACGCAACAGCCGTTGACAATCATCCGCACCATAAAAAGGGCGGGAGACAAGAGGGAATCATGGCGCAGGACATCATTCTCGAAACGCGCGGACTGACCAAGGGCTTCAAGGGCTTTACCGCCGTGTCCGACGTCAACCTGCGCGTGCAGCGTGGGTCCATCCATGCGCTCATTGGCCCGAACGGTGCCGGCAAGACGACCTGTTTCAACCTGCTGACCAAATTCCTGGTGCCCACGCGCGGCACGATTCTGTTCAACGGCGTGGATATCACCTCGGAAAAGCCGGCGCAGATCGCACGCCGTGGCGTCATCCGTTCGTTTCAGATCTCCGCCGTGTTTCCGCATCTGACGGTGATGGAAAACGTTCGCGTGGGGCTGCAGCGGCAGCTCGGTACGGCGTACGCGTTCTGGCGCAGCGAGCAGTCGCTCAACAAGTTGAATGCACGCGCGATGGAGCTACTCGAACAGGTGGGCCTGACGCAGTTCGCGCACACCGTGACGGTGGAGCTGCCCTACGGCCGCAAGCGCGCATTGGAAATTGCCACCACGCTGGCGATGGAGCCCGAGCTGATGCTGCTCGACGAGCCCACGCAGGGCATGGGCCACGAAGACGTGGACCGTGTGACGGAGCTGATCAAGCGCGTCGCGCAGGGCCGCACGATCCTGATGGTCGAACACAACATGAACGTGGTCTCGTCCATCGCCGACAAGATCACGGTGCTGCAGCGCGGCCAGATCCTGGCCGAAGGCCCGTACGAAGACGTCTCGAAGAACCCGCAGGTGATGGAAGCCTATATGGGCACCGCCGATGCGGCGCTGGAAGGCCATTGAGCCCACTGATCGACGCTGATCGATCACGCGACGCGGCTGCATGCCGCGCATCAAACGTAAGCGAACGCTAGACCCGAACACACGAGAACACTGCATGAGCACGCCCGCGCTCCAGATCAAGGACCTGCACGCCTGGTACGGCGAATCGCACATCCTGCATGGTGTCGACCTGACCGTGAATCGCGGCGAGGTCGTCACGCTGCTCGGCCGCAATGGCGCGGGCCGCACCACCACGATGCGCGCCATCATGGGGTTGGTGGGCTCGCGCAAGGGTTCCATCGTCGTGCACGACGCGAGCGGCCAGGGCGTGGAGACGATCGACCTGCCCACGCACAAGATCGCCCATTGCGGCATTGGCTACTGCCCCGAAGAGCGCGGCATTTTCTCGAGCCTCTCGTGCGAAGAGAATCTGATGCTGCCGCCGGTGCTGAAGGGCCAGGTGGCCAAGACCGGCAATGCCGGCATGAGCATCGACGAGATCTACGAGATGTTCCCGAACCTGGCCGAGCGCCGCCAGAGCCAGGGCACGCGCCTGTCGGGCGGTGAACAGCAGATGCTGGCGGTTGGGCGCATCCTGCGCACCGGCGCCAACCTGCTGCTGCTCGATGAAATTTCCGAAGGACTGGCCCCGGTGATCGTGCAGGCGCTGGCCCGCATGATTCTGATGCTCAAGAAGCGTGGCTACACGGTTGTGATGGTGGAGCAGAACTTCCGCTTTGCGGCGCCGCTGGCAGACCGCTTTTATGTGATGGAACACGGCCGCATCGTCGAGCGCTTCGAAGCGGCGCAGTTGCAGGACAAGATGCCGGTGCTGCACGAGCTGCTCGGCGTTTAAGGCGTTTTCCCGATCGACTTGCAAGACCCATGCGCCAGCGTGATCCGCGGCGCGCACGACACAGGAGACAAGACCATGACACTCAAGAAGCTGGCTAGTGCATTGATGGCGGTAGGGCTGGGCGCGGCGGCATTCGGCGCGCATGCGCAGGTGAGCGGCGACAAGGTGAAGATCGGCTACATCACCGATCTCTCGGGTCTGTATGCCGACATCGACGGGCAGGGTGGTGTCGAGGCGGTCAAGATGGCGATCGAGGATGCGGGCGGCAAGGTGCTCGGCAAGCCGATCGAACTGGTGACGGCCGATCACCAGAACAAGGCCGACATCGCCGCTTCAAAGGCGCGTGAATGGATGGACCAGCAAGGCCTGGACATGCTGCTGGGCGGCACGAACTCCGCCACGGGCCTGGCGATGAACAAGGTGGCCTCTGAGAAGAAGCGTGTGTTCATCGACATCGGTGCTGGCACGGCGCGCCTGACCAACGAGGAGTGCACGCCGTACACGATCCACTATGCGTACGACACCGTGGCGCTGGCCAAGGGCACGGGCAGCGCGGTGGTCAAGCAGGGCGGCAAGTCGTGGTTCTTCCTGACCGCTGATTACGCCTTCGGCCACTCGCTGGAGAACGACACGACCGCCGTGGTCAAGGCCAACGGGGGCACGGTGGTGGGTTCGGTCAAGCACCCGCTGTCGGCGTCGGACTTCTCGTCGTACCTGCTGCAGGCGCAGTCGTCCAAGGCGCAGATCCTGGGTCTGGCCAACGCCGGTGGCGACACGATCAACTCGATCAAGGCGGCCAAGGAATTCGGCATCACCAAGTCGATGAAGATCGCCGGCCTGCTGATGTTCATCAACGACGTGCACAGCCTGGGCCTGCAGACGGCCGAGGGCCTGCTGATGACCGACAGCTGGTATTGGGACATGAACGACGCCACGCGCAAGTTCGCCAACCGCTACTTCATGAAGATGAAGAAGATGCCGAGCAGCCTGCAGGCGGCGGATTACTCGGCGGTATCGAACTACATCAAGGCCGTGGCGGCTGCCGGCACGGATGATCCGGACAAGGTCATCGCGCAGCTCAAGAAGACCAAGATCGACGACTTCTACACGAAGGGCTACATCCGCCAGGACGGCCGTGGCATCCACGACATGTACCTGCTGCAGGTGAAGACGCCGGCCGAATCGAAGAAGCCGTGGGACTACCTGAAGGTCGTGGCGACGATCCCGGGCGAACAGGCTTTCACCACGCCGGCCGAGTCGAAGTGCTCGCTGATGAAGAAGTAAAGGCGTAGGCAATCCGGCGCCGCCGTCCGTGTGGAGGGCGGCGTCATCAACGTTGTTGGTGTGGTGTTCTCTTCCTGACCGCGATGGAAATTTTCGGCGTTCCGCTACCGGCCATGCTCAGCCAATTGCTGCTGGGTCTGGTCAACGGTTCCTTCTATGCGATGTTGAGCCTGGGCCTTGCGGTCATCTTCGGGCTGCTCAACGTCATCAATTTTGCGCACGGCGCGCTCTTCATGCTGGGCGCGGTGCTCACGTGGATGGGCTTCTCGTACCTGGGCGTGCCGTACTGGGCGATGCTGGTGCTCTCGCCGCTGGTGATCGGCCTGCTGGGCGTGGTGATCGAACGCACGCTGCTGCGCTTCATCTACAAGCTGGACCATCTCTATGGCCTGTTGCTCACGCTGGGCGTGACGCTTGTCATCGAAGGCGTGTTCCGCGCCATCTATGGCGTGTCGGGCCTGCCGTACGACACGCCCGAATTGCTGCAGGGTGCCACGGACCTCGGCTTCATGATGTTGCCGAACTATCGCGCGTGGGTGGTGGTGGCGTCGCTGGCGGTGTGCTTCGCCACGTGGTTCATGATCGAAAAGACCAAGCTGGGCGCCTACCTGCGTGCCGGCACCGAGAACCCGAAGCTTGTGGAAGCTTTTGGCGTGAATGTGCCGCTGATGGTCACGCTCACCTACGGTTTTGGCGTCGCGCTGGCGGCGTTTGCCGGCGTGCTGGCTGCGCCCGTCATCCAGATCTCGCCGCTGATGGGGCAGAGCATGATCATCACCGTGTTTGCGGTGGTAGTGATTGGCGGTATGGGGTCGATTCTCGGTTCGATCGTCACCGGGCTGGGCCTGGGCGTGATCGAGGGGCTGACCAAGGTGTTTTATCCACAGGCGTCGGCGACCGTGGTGTTCGTGATCATGGTGCTGGTGCTGCTGGTGCGTCCGGCGGGCCTGTTCGGTAAAGAGAAATGAGCGGCGCGGCCAACATGACCAACTCTTCTTCCCTCAAATACGTCCTGTACGGCCTGCTGCTGGTCGCGCTGATCGCCGCACCGCTGGTGGGTGCGTATCCGGTGTTCGTCGCCAAGCTGCTTTGCTTCGCGCTGTTTGCCTCCGCATTCAACCTGCTGCTGGGCTACACGGGGCTGCTGTCGTTCGGGCATGCGGCGTTCTTTGGTGGCGCGGGCTACGTCGCCGGCTACATGATGCGCGATCTGCATGTCACGCCTGAACTGGGGCTGCTGGCCGGCACCGCGGCGGGCGCGTTCATCGGATTGATCGTCGGCCTGCTGGCCATCCGCCGCCAGGGCATCTATTTCGCGATGATCACGCTGGCGCTGGCGCAGATGCTGTACTTCTTCTGCCTGCAGGTGCCGTTCACCGGCGGTGAAGATGGCCTGCAAGGCGTGCCGCGCGGCAAGCTGTTCGGTGTGCTGGATCTGTCGTCCGATCTGACGCTGTATTACGTGGTGCTCGTCATCGTTGCGCTGGCGTTTCTGCTGATCGTGCGCACGATCCACTCGCCGTTCGGACAGATCCTCAAGGCCATCAAGGAGAACGAGCCGCGCGCGACGTCCCTCGGCTACGACACCGATCGTTTCAAGCTGCTGGCCTTCGTGCTGTCGGCGGCGCTCACAGGTCTGGCCGGCTCGCTCAAGACGCTGGTCCTCGGCTTCGAGACGCTCACCGACGTGCACTGGTCGATGTCCGGCTCGGTCATCCTGATGACGCTGGTGGGCGGCCTGGGTATCCTGTCGGGCCCGCTGCTGGGCGCGGCGCTGGTGATTGCGCTGGAAAACAAGCTCGGCGACATCGGCAGCTTCCTGGCGGGCGCCACCGGCATCGACGGCTTCAATATCCTCGGCGAATCGGTCACCACGGTCACGGGCGCGATCTTCGTGATCTGCGTGCTGACCTTCCGCCGCGGCATCATGGGCGAAATTGCAGCTCGTGTGCCCTGGTTGCGACGTTGACGCCACAATGCGCGAAGATGCCGGCGAATTTCACCCAGACGGCTGAATTTGGTGCCTCATGCACCGTAAGGGTTTGCTCTAGTTGCTGCATTGCGGTGCATCTTTTACAGTCGCGTTACGGTTTTCGCACGAGATAAATGAGGCGGGAGCGAGGAGACGACAGCACACACCGCACGTACGGTGGAGATGCAAAATAAATGAAGGCCCTGCCAGGCGATCCCCGGCAGGGCCTTTTAGTTTGTGTGTTCAATCGGTGGCGTTTGCCGCCAATAGTGCCCGGCCCCGGGCGCTAACCGTCACCAGATGCGATCCCGGCGCGTAGTCCACCAGCCCGTCAATGCACGCATCTTCCCAGATCGACAAACGCGGACAGGACGTCCGCCACGTTTCCAGCACTTCGGCATAGGGCCGGGGCCGCTCCGCCAGCGACTGCAGCAATTGCAGGGTGAGAGCATGCGTCGGATCGGCCATGGCGGGCTCCACGTGGGGCGACCGATCCATTCTGGTTCGCGCGCGTTCACAAGAGAAATGCATTCGGTGTCGACGCCTATGCGCGCGCTGCATGACAATGGCGCCTTCGCCAAAACTGCCCATGACCCTCTCCACTCGCCTTGCCACGCCCGAAGACCGGCAGCGCCTGCTGGCCGCCGTCGCCTCGACCGCCTCGCCGCTGCAGCTGGCGCATGCCGTTGATACGCTGCTCGCCCATCCGAGCGTGCATCCCTGCTTCCTGATCGAAAAGGAGGAGGTATTGGCCGGCGTGGCCCCGATCACGCTCGTGCCGCATCTGGTGTTGGGCGGGTTGGTAGCGTGGTTGCCAGCTGGCGTGTTGGTGCTTTCCGGCGACATGGCCACCCGTGACACCGCCTTGGCCGCCGTGAATGAGTACGCCAGAGCACATGGCATACTCCACGTCCTGCTGCCGCCCGCGGCGCTTTCGGCTGAAGAGGCTGCAGCGCTCGGCTTTGCGCCTGACACATCGGGCTGCTGGCGGCGCAGCGCACGTCCGTCGCCCAAGTCGCTGGGCTAATCCTTCCCGTTTCGTTTTTCCTGATGGAATTCGCTTTGCTCGCCGTGGCTGGCTTTCTGGCCGGCCTGATCGATGCCGTGGCCGGTGGCGGCGGCTTGGTGCAGATTCCCGCGCTGTTTTCGGCGTATCCCAACATCGCGCCCGCTACGCTCATCGGCACGAACAAGGTCGCGTCGATGTCGGGCACCGCGACGGCGGCGGTGCGTTACGGCCGCACAGTGCGCATCTATTGGGGCGCGACGGCGCCGGCAGTGGTCACGGCGTTTGCCTTTTCGCTGCTGGGCGCGTGGGCGCTCATGCATATCCCGGCCGAGCCGCTGCGCCGCGCGCTGCCGTTCGTGCTGGTGGCGCTGCTCGTCTACACCGTGGCTAAGAAGAACCTGGGCGCCGATCATGCCCCGAGCCTCAAGGGCTGGCGCGAGCGCGCGGCGGCATTGCTGGCCGGCGCGGCCATCGGCTTCTACGACGGCGTGTTTGGCCCGGGCACCGGCAGCTTTCTGATGATCGTGTTCGTGCGCGTGTTCGGTTACGACTTCCTGCACGCGTCGGCGTCTACCAAGATCGTGAATCTGGCGACCAACGTGGCGGCTTTGCTGCTGCTGGCTTCCAAGGGCCACGTGTGGTGGCAGCTCGGCTTGGTGATGGCGGTCGCCAACGTGGCCGGCAATCAGGTCGGCAGCCACCTCGCGCTGCGGCACGGCAGCCGCTTCGTGCGCAAGGTGTTCATCGTGGTGGTGCTGGCGTTGATTTTGAAGACGGCTTACGACGCGTTTATCCGTTGAGCTGCTTCTCAAGCGCCACGCTGCGCTCGGTGATGACGTCACCCGTGTGCTGTGTGGTGACAGTCTCAATCAGCATGATTCCGCATTCCTCGTCGGCCACGGGAAAGTGACGCACGCCGCGCGGCACGACGCAGAATTCGCCGGGGCCGAGATGCACGTCGGCGCGGTCTTCGAAGGCGATTTTCAGGTGGCCGTAGACGACGAAGAACAGCTCGTCTTCATTCGGGTGGTCGTGCCAGACGAATTCGCCCTTGAGCTTGGCGACCTTGACGTATTGGTCGTTGACCTGGCCGACGACGCGCGGCGACCAATAGTCCGTGACCTGTTCCAGCGCCTGCGTGACCTGTACGGCGTGTCCTGCGAGCATGTTGCGCTCCGATGTGTGGGAAGGCACTGAAGATATGGGCGGGCGCCGCGCATTCCCAACCAAACTTTCTAATCGTGCCGATCACGCGGGCTAATGCGCGGCGCGTTGTCACCGTGTTGCCGCACGGGGCGGCTACGCTGCGAGGTTCTGCTTTTGCCCGCGCAGCATCATGGCCCTGAGTTTCGACGACATCCGCACGCTGTTCGACCGCCACGGCGACATTGCCTACAGCGGCGAGCCCGTCACCCAGCTCGAACATGCCTTGCAGACGGCGGCGCTGGCAGAGGCTGCCGGCGCGTCGGATGCGCTAATCACGGCGGCGCTGCTGCACGACCTTGGCCATTTGCTGAACCTGCAGGGTGAGACGCCGACCGCCCACGGCATCGACGATCAGCACCAATACTTTGCGCTGCCGTTTCTGCGTGCGACGTTTCCCGATGCCGTGCTGGAGCCAATCCGCTTGCATGTGGATGCCAAGCGCTGCCTGTGCGCGATGGATGCGCATTACTACGCGCGTCTGTCAGCGGATTCCGTACGGAGCCTGGCATTGCAGGGCGGAGTGTTTTCGGCGCAGGAAGCGGAGGCCTTCATGCAGCGTCCGTACGCTGCCGATGCACTGCAACTGCGCCGCTGGGATGACCTCGCCAAGGTAGCCGGGCAGCGCACACCTGATCTTGCCCACTTCCTCGCGACGGCCGCGCGGGTTTCAGTGGCAGCCTAGGCTACGCAGCGTCGTGCCCACGGCTTCGTCCCACGGTGTGTGCGGCTCGGCCCCGAGCGTCTGCACGAGCTTGGCGTTGTCCATGCGCACCGGCTGTTGCCACAGATAACGCATCTCGCGCATCTCGCGCAGCATCTCCGAGAATGGCGCCAGCACGGGCATCAGCCACCACGGGAATGCGCGCGTCTTGACCGGGTGGCCCACCGCACGGCCGATCGATGCGGGCATCTGCGTGCCGTCGGCATCCCAGTGCCCGCGCATGTGATAAACGGCGAAGTCCGGCAGACGGTCGCCTTGCTCGACAAGACGCAGCATCGTTTCGGCCACGTCCGGCAAGTACGCCCATTGGTGGCCGATGCCGTCGGCGCCCGGATACGTGACGGTGCGAACGCGCTTGCCCGGCTTGACCAGCGCGCCAGCGAACCACGTATTGCTTGTTTGCGGCCCGAAGAAGTCGCCCGCACGCACGATCAGGCTACGCATGCCCTCGGCGCTGGCGGCCTGCATGCGGCGCTCCAGTTCTGCGCGGATCTTGCCCTTGCGCGTGAGCGGTGCCTGCTTTGTCGTTTCGCGCAGCACTGGAAACGTGTCCGGTGCGAAGTTGTACACCGTGCCCGGCAGCACGATGCGCGCACCTGAAGCACGGGCGGCGGCGATGGTGTTGTCGATCATCGGCAGCACCAGGCCGGCCCAGTTCTTGTAGCCCGGCGGGTTGACGGCGTGGATGATCAACTCCGCGCCTTGCGCCGCGCCAACCACGTCTTCGCGCACCATCGCGTCGCCGCGAATCCATTCGAATGCGGTGTTGCGGTTCGTCAGCGCGTCCGGATTGCGCTGCAACGCCCGCACATGCCAGCCACGTGCCACCAGCCGACGTGCCACTTCGCCGCCGATGCCGCCGGTGGCGCCCAATACCAATGCAATGCGTTGTGCCTGTTCCATGACCGTGCTCCTGTTGTGTGTGAGAGCGTTGCGATGGAGGCATTCTGGACGCAGCTGTGCTTCAATGGAATTGTTGATGATGAGCGTACAGCTATACGAATTTGTATGAACGGATCTGAGCCGGGTTGGGAGTTGTATCGGACGTTTCTTGCCGTCGTGCGAGAAGGATCGCTGTCGGGCGCCGCCCGCGCGCTGGGGCTGACGCAGCCGACGGCGGGCCGGCATGTCGACGCGCTGGAACGGGCGCTGGGCATGTCGCTGTTCATTCGCACGCAGCAGGGGCTGAGCCCGACAGAAACGGCGCTATCGCTGCGGCCGTTTGCCGAATCGCTCGAAGCCACCAGCGCCGCCTTGTTGCGCGCCGCCTCCAGCCAGGGCGAGGGTGTGCGCGGCACCGTGCGCATCACCGCCAGCGAGGTCGTGGCGGTGGAGGTGTTGCCGCCCATCCTCGCCGATCTGCACGCTGCATATCCGGAGCTGACGCTTGAACTTGTGCCGTCCAACCGCATGGAAGACCTGCTGCGCCGCGAGGCGGACATCGCTGTGCGCATGCAGCCGCCGAGCCAGGGCGTGCTTGTCGCGCGGTATCTGGGCGGCATCGAATTGGGGTTGTTTGCGCATCAGCGCTATCTGGCACAGCGCGGCACGCCAACCACGATGGAAGAACTCGCGGGCCACACCCTGATTGGCTACGACAAGGAAAACGCATTTCTGCGCAGCGTGCGGGCGCAGTTCCCATGGATCCAACGCAACCGCTTCGCGCTGCGCACCGACAGTGATCTGGCTGCGATTGCCGCGCTGCGTGCTGGTTTTGGTGTCGGCTTTTGCCAGGTCGGCTTGATACGGCACAACGCGGATCTGGTCCGGCTGTTCAGCGATCGGATCGCCATCACGCTCGACACCTGGCTCGCCATGCACGAAGACCTGCGTGACAGCCCGCGCTGCCGCGTCGTGTTTGATGCGTTGGCCTCGGGGTTGCTGCGATACATCAACGGCGATTGATCGATCGTGTTGCTATCGCCTCTGGCGCAATGGGTCGAGAAGCCCCTTCAACCCGTTGTGATCCAGCTCCTGCATCAGCGCGAGCAAGCGGCCGATCTGCCCCGGCGGGAAGCCCTCGCGCGCGAACCAGTTGAGGTAATGGCCCGGCAAGTCGGCAATCAGGCGGCCCTTGTACTTGCCAAAGGGCATTTGCGTGGTGACGAGGCGTTGGAGATCTTCGGGGTTCATGGGCGCTATTGTGCCGTCGATGTGGGGACGAGCGCGGGCACCTGCTTCAGCAAATGCGCAACAAAACCGGAGAGCTTCGGCAACGGCCGCCGGTCTTGCCGATACACGACATGAATCGGCCGTGGCTCGGGCGCATACGCCTGCAGCACGCGCACGAGGCGGCCGCTTGCCAGGTCTTCTGCGACAAGCACTTCGGGCTGCAGCAGCAGGCCCGCGCCCGCAACCGCTGCAGCGCGCAGGCCGTGGCCGTCGTTGCAGGTGAAGGCGGGGTCGTCGCGCCAGGGCGTGTCGCCTTCCCAGTCCCGCAACTGCCAGGCATTGCGGTTGTTCCACACCATGTGCGAGAGGCAGCGGTGCTGTGGCAGGTCTGCCGGTGTTTCCGGCCGCCCGTACCGCGTGAGGTAATCCGGCGACGCGCAGATGACCATGCGATACACGCACAGCGGCTTGGCGACCAGATCGGCATCGCCCAGCGGCCCGATGCGGATGGCGAGGTCGAACCCCTCGTCGACGAGATCGACCATGCTGTTGCTTAGGTTCAGCTCTACGAGCACCTGCGGATGTGCCTGCTGGAACGTCGCCGCCAACGGTGCGATCACGCACGCGCCAAACGTGGTGGGCGCACTTACGCGCAGCGTGCCTGAGGGCGACGCGCGCAGCCGTTCGACGGACGTTTCCGCCCAGCGCACCTGTTCCAGCACGCGCTTGGCGTCTTCGTAGAACACGCGGCCGGCGTCGGTCAGGCTCTGGCGGCGCGTGCTGCGCTGGAGCAGGCGCGCACCCAATTGCGTCTCCAATGCGCTTACATATTTGCCGACCATCACCGCGGACATTTCAAGCCGCGCCGCAGCCTCGGTGAAGTTGCCGCCTTCCACCACGGCGACGAAGGTTTCCATGCTGCGCAACTTGTCCATATTCCGAACTATTGATTTGGAATGATCGAAGGTATCACGGCTTTATCACATAGTGAGTTCGGCCAAGAATGGGCGCCATTCCAACCGGATTTGTGAAGGAGCAGAGCATGAAAATCGTCGTGATTGGTGCCAGCGGCACGCTGGGCCGCGCCGTGGTGGCGGAACTGGAGCAGGGCGGTGCGCACGAGGTCATTCGCGTGGGCCGCACGCAGGGTGAGCATCAGGTCGACATCACCAACGCCGACAGCGTGGCCGCGCTGTTCGACAAACTCGGCCGCGTGGACGCGATCGTCTCCACCGCCGGCAACCTGTTCTTCGGGCCCCTGACCAAAATGAGCGCGGCGGATTTCAATATCGGCCTGCAGGACAAGCTGCTCGGTCAGGTGCGCCTGGCACTCGTCGGCCAGCATTATCTGAACGACGGCGGTTCGATCACGCTCACCACCGGCATCGTCGGACAGGAGCCGATCGCGCAGGGCGCCAACGCGACGGCCGTGAACTCTGCCGTCGAGGGTTTCGTGCGCGCTGCTGCGTGCGAGTTGCCGCGCGGCATCCGCATCAACGCGGTGAGCCCGACGGTGCTGACTGAATCGATGGAGGCATACGGCCCGTTCTTTCCCGGCTTCGAGCCGGTGCCAGCAGCGCGGGCGGCGCTGGCCTACCGCCGCAGCGTGGAGGGCGTGCAGAGCGGGCGGGTGTATCGCGTAGGCTGAATCTGCCCAGGTCGTGAACACGTTAAGGTTCGGGGTATCTCCCCCTTGCCCGCGTGGCGTGACTCCTTCTAGACTCGTTCATCCCCGACCCAGCGGTCGGCCAAATCGCAGATCCAGAGCGGGCGCAGACCCGCTCGGCACATCTCAGGAGACGGCATGAAGGTTTCGCGCGCATCCCGCATTGCACTCGCCGCAACGGCGTTGTTGGCAGGCACGGCATTCGCCCAGGTGAAGGTCGGTATCACGGTGTCTGCCACGGGGCCGGCCGCCTCGCTCGGCATTCCGGAAAAGAACACCGTGGCGCTGTTGCCCAAGGAAATCGCAGGCAAGAAGATCGAGTACATCGTGCTCGACGATGCGTCTGACACGACTACGGCCGTCAAGAACACACGCAAGCTGATCACCGAAGACAAGGTCGACCTGGTGATTGGCTCGACCGTCACGCCAAACTCGCTGGCGATGGTGGATGTGGTGGCCGAGAGCGAAACGCCGATGATCACCCTGGCCGCATCGGCGCGCATCATCGAGCCGATGGACGCCAAGCGGGCGTGGGTGTTCAAGACGCCGCAAAACGATTCGCACATGGCGACCGCCATTGCCGAGCACATGGTCAACCACGGCGTGAAGACCGTCGCGTTGATCGGCTTTGCCGATGCTTATGGCGATTCGTGGGCGCAGGAGTTCGACAAGGTGGCAGGGCTGCGCAAGCTGAAGGTTGTCGCCAACGAGCGGTTTGCGCGCACCGATACGTCGGTGACAGGGCAGGTGCTGAAGATCATGTCGTCCAATCCGGACGCAGTGTTGATCGCAGGCTCGGGTACGCCTGCCGCGCTGCCGGAGCGGGCGCTCAAGGAGCGGGGCTACAAGGGCAAGCTGTATCAGACACACGGCGTGGCGAACGCCGACTTCCTGCGCGTGTGCGGCAAGGACTGCGACGGCACGTTCCTGCCGGCAGGCCCGATCCTGGTTGCCGAGCAACTGCCCGACAGCAACCCGGTGAAGAAGCCAGCGCTGGCGTACAAGACGGCATATGAGAAGGCCTATGGCGGGCAGGTTTCCACCTTCGGCGGCCACATGTGGGATGCCGGTTTGTTGTTCACGCATGCGATGCCCGAAGCGCTGAAGAAGGGGCAACCTGGCACACCGGCGTTCCGCAAGGGACTGCGCGATGCGATGGAGACGACCACCAATCTGGCGATCTCGCACGGCGTGATGAACATGAACGCGAAGGATCACCTCGGGCTGGATCAGCGGGCGCGGGTGATGGTGGAGATCAAGGACGGGAAGTGGAAGCTGCAGAACTGACGGCGTAGCCAACGTCATCGTCCCACGCAAAACGCACGGTTCGCGCCGTGCGTTTTGCTTTTCGGGGCTCAAGCGTTGGCGAGGCTCTGCGGCACGGGCGATGCCGTGGTCTTGGGCAGCGCGGCCCGGATTTCGGCGAGATCGGCGTCGGTCAACTTGAGGCCCGCCGCGCCGAGCAGGCCTTCGAGCTGCTCCGGCCGTCGCACGCCGACGATGGCGCCCGTGACCACCGGGTTGCGCAGCGTCCACGCGATGGCGACTTCGGCAGGCGTGCGCCCATGCCGTGCCCCCACGTCGCGCAGCACATCCACGAGCGCCAGGTTGTGTGTCAGGTTCGGCTCCTGAAATTCGGGGCTGCGCTGCGCGCGCCAGTCGTCGGCGGGTAGCGCGGCGATGCGCTCGCGAGTCATGCGTCCCGACAGCAGCCCCGATTGCAGCGGCGAATACACGATGTTGCCGATGCCATGCGCCGCCGTGTAAGGCAGGATGGATTCTTCGATGCCGCGCATCAGCAGCGAGTAGGGCGGTTGCAATGAGGCAATCGGCGCGACCGAGCGTGCCCGTTCCAGTTGCGCCGCATCGAAATTCGACACGCCGATGTGGCGGATCTTGCCGGCACGTTGAGCCTCTGCCAGCGCGGCAACGGCGGCTTCGATCGACTGCTCCGGCGCACCCGGAGGAAATGCCGGCCAGTGGATCTGGTACAGATCGATCGTTTCCACCTTCAGGCGGCGCAGGCTGTCGTCGATTTCACGTGAAAGCGATGCGGGGTCGAGCGAATGCGAAATCCGCCCCTGCGCATCCCACACCAGCGAACCTTTGGTGAACACGTACGGGCGCAGTTCTGCGGGCAACTCACGCAACGCGCGGCCGACCACCGTCTCCGCGTGGCCCAGCCCATAGGCGGCCGCAGTGTCGACCCAGTTGATGCCGGCGTCGACAGCAGCGGCAATGGCGGCGATGGAGTCGCGATCGTCCTGCGCGCCCCAGCCATATTCCCAGTTGCCGCCGCCCGAGGCCCAGGTGCCGAAGCCGAGTGGCGAGATGTGCAGGTCGGATTGACCAAGTTGTCGTGTCTGCATGGCGATGTCCTTGTCAGGTCAGGGAGAGGAGTCGCCAGTCTAGGCAGCGCGGTCACGCCGATTAAGTGGATAGAATCGGATGCACTATGAAGACAGAATTCACAATCGATCCGGACCTGCTGCCCGCGCTGGATGCGTTGCGCCGCGTGGCTGAGGCGGGGAGTTTTACGCAGGCAGCCGCGGCGCTGGATGTTTCGACGTCCGCGCTGTCGCAGACGGTCCGGCGGCTGGAATCGGCGCTCGGCGTGCAACTGCTGGCACGCACCACGCGACAGGTCAGTGCAACGGAAGCCGGTGAAGCGCTGCTTGCCGTCGCGCGGCCTGGCCTTGACGCGCTATACGGTGCGATGGCGGAAGTAGGGGAGCGTGCAACAGAGCCGCGCGGCACGTTGCGCGTGACGGCTTCGCGCGTGGCGTACCAGTCGGTGCTGCAGCCGGTGCTTGGTGATTTTCTCTCTCGCTATCCGCGCATCGAACTGGAGGTGTCGGTGGACGACGGGCTGTCCGCGATCGTCGCAGACCGCTTTGATGTCGGCATCCGCTTTGGCGAGCGTGTCGAGCGCGACATGGTCGGCGTGCCGATCGGGCCGGCGCGTCGTATCGCGGTGGTGGGTAGCGCCGGTTATCTGCAAGCGCATGGGATACCGGATTCACCCGACGCACTGCGCGGGCATCGGTGCATCCGCTACCGTTTTCCAAGCAGCGGAGCCTTGTACGACTGGGAGTTTGTCGAGCCCAGCGGGGCCATTCAGTCTGCCGACGTGACGGGTGGTTTCATTGCCAACGACGTGCTGGCGATGGTTGAGGCGGCGAAGCAGGGCGTTGGCCTAGCGCACGTGCTCGAGGACCTCATTACCGAGGATGTGGCGGCCGGGCATCTGGTTCGGGTGCTTGAGGCATGGTGCCCCCCGATGTATCGCTTTCATCTCTATTTCCCACGCACGCCACAGATGCCGGGCAAGCTGCGTGTCTTCATTGATTTTCTGCGCGCGCACTCGGACCGCGAGGGCGGAGCGCCTACCGGTTGATGTGTTTCACGTGAAACACAAACGCGGCCAACAAGCGGTGCATGTTTCACGTGAAACACGAAAAGCGGGCGAATTTTGTCTCGATTGCCGCATGGTCGAACTGCGGTGTAGCTGCGCGACTTATAATTCCGCTTCTCCAAATTTTCGATGCCTCCATGCGAGGAGGAAGCCATGCTGTATCCAATTGAATTCGATGTGATCGTGGTGGGCGGCGGACACGCCGGCACCGAGGCCGCCTTGGCGGCGGCGCGCATGGGTTGCCAGACCCTGCTGCTGACGCACAACATCGAGACGCTGGGGCAGATGAGCTGCAACCCGTCCATCGGGGGCATCGGCAAGGGCCATCTGGTCAAGGAAGTGGACGCCCTGGGCGGCGCCATGGCTATCGCGACGGACGAGGGCGGCATCCAGTTCCGTATCCTCAATTCCAGCAAGGGCCCGGCCGTCCGGGCAACTCGCGCCCAGGCGGACCGCGTGTTGTACAAGGCGGCGATCCGTCATCGCCTGGAAAACCAGCCGAACCTGATGTTGTTCCAGCAGGCTGTGGAAGACCTGCTTGTTGAGGGCGACCGCGTTGTCGGTGCGGTGACGCAGGTCGGCGTGCAGTTCCGTGCACGCGCCGTCGTGTTGACGGCCGGGACGTTCCTGGATGGCAAGATCCACGTTGGGTTGAATAACTACACCGGCGGCCGCGCGGGGGACCCCGCGGCGGTATCGCTGTCGGCGCGCTTGAAGGAATTGAAGCTGCCGCAAGGGCGCCTCAAGACCGGTACGCCGCCGCGCATTGACGGCCGCTCCATCAACTTTTCGATGCTGGAAGAGCAGCCGGGCGATCTCGATCCAGTGCCGGTGTTCTCGTTCATGGGCCGTGCGGACATGCATCCGCGCCAAGTGCCATGCTGGGTGACGCACACCAACGAGCGCACGCACGACATCATCCGGGCGGGATTGGATCGCTCCCCGATGTACACGGGCGTGATCGAAGGGGTGGGGCCGCGCTACTGCCCGAGCATCGAAGACAAGATCCACCGCTTCGCCAGCAAGGACAGCCACCAGATTTTCCTGGAGCCGGAAGGCCTGACGACGAACGAGTTCTACCCGAACGGCGTCTCGACCAGCCTGCCGTTTGATGTGCAGCTCGATCTGATTCACTCGATGCGCGGGTTGGAGAACGCCCACATCTTGCGCCCCGGTTACGCCATCGAGTACGACTACTTCGACCCGCGTGGACTGAAGGCTTCGCTGGAATCCAAGGCGATTTCCGGCTTGTTCTTCGCCGGCCAGATCAACGGGACGACCGGTTATGAAGAGGCGGCGGCGCAAGGCCTGCTGGCCGGTATCAACGCCGGCTTGCAAGTGCAGTGCAAGGAAGCCTGGACGCCACGCCGCGACCAGGCCTATCTGGGCGTGCTCGTCGACGACCTCATCACCCGCGGCGTGACCGAGCCGTACCGCATGTTCACCAGCCGGGCCGAGTTCCGCCTCAGCCTGCGTGAAGACAACGCCGACATGCGCCTGACCGAAGTCGGCCGCACGCTGGGCGTCGTCGACGATGCGCGCTGGGATGCGTTCAATCGGAAGCGCGACGCTGTTTCACGTGAAACAGAGCGCCTCAAGTCGACTTGGGTGAACCCGGCCACGCTTCCGTTGGAAGACGCTGAGCCGGTGCTTGGTAAAGGCATTGAGCGTGAGTACGCTCTGGCCGACTTGCTGCGTCGCCCGAACGTGACGTACGAAACGCTCATGGGCATGCAGGGCGGCAAGTACGCACTCGAATCGCCGTTGTCTGAAGACCCGCTGCTGGCCGAGCAGATCCGCGAGCAGGTCGAGATCGGCATCAAATACCATGGCTATATCGCCCGGCAAGCCGATGAAGTCGAGCGCCTTGGTGCAAACGAAAACACGCGCCTGCCAGCCGAGTTCGATTATTCGCAAGTGCGCGGCCTGTCGATCGAGGTCCAGCAGAAGCTCGCCAAGCACAAGCCGGAGACCATCGGACAGGCTTCGCGTATCTCCGGCATCACGCCGGCCGCCGTGTCACTGCTGCTCGTGCACTTGAAGAAGGGCGTGCTGCGTGGACAAGTCGGCCCCCGTGCCACCTCGGAAGGCGAGGCCGCTTGATGGCGAATGCACTGACAGACGCCCGAACAGAGCTGGAAGCCGGCGCCCGCGCGCTTGGCTTGTCGCTGGACGAAGCGCAAGTCGATCGCCTGCTGGCGTACCAAGGGCTGCTGGCCAAATGGAACCGCGTCTACAACCTGACCGCCATTCGCGACGCCGGCGACATGCTGACGCACCACTTGCTGGATTCGCTCTCGGCCGTGTCGCGCATCGCCGAGCTGGCCCGCCGTGCCCAACCCGACGCACCGCGTGTGCTGGACGTCGGTTCGGGCGGCGGCCTGCCGGGCATCCCGCTCGCCATCGCCTTTCCCGATGTAAGCGTCACGATGGTCGACATCGTGCAGAAAAAGACCGCCTTCCTGACGCAGTGCCGTGCCGAGCTTGGTCTGACCAACGCTCAGTCGCATTGGGGCCACGTGGAAAAACTGGCCGATGCCACCGGCTATGGCGTCATCACCTCGCGCGCCTTTGCCGAACTGGTCGATTTCGTAAATCTGGCCGGGCATCTGCTGGCCCCGGGCGGTCGCATGGTCGCCATGAAGGGCGTGCGCCCGGATGCCGAAATTGAACGCTTGCCCGCCGGCTGGACCGTCGAGGCCATCGAACGCCTGACCGTGCCGGGGCTGCCGGCCGAACGTCACCTGGTCATCCTCGCGCCGTCGGCGTGAGCGAACGTTGTAGCGAGCCATTCACCGCAGAGGAGTCATGTCGAATATTTTCGTGATCGCCAACCAGAAGGGTGGGGTCGGCAAGACCACCACCACGGTGAATCTCGCGGCCGGGCTGGCCGCGCAAGGGCAGCGCGTGCTGCTGGTCGATCTCGACCCGCAGGGCAATGCATCGATGGGCTCGGGCATTGACAAGCACACGCTCGAATTCAGCGTCTACCAGGTTCTTGTCGGGCTGGCGACGATTCCGCAGGCGCGCAAGCGCTCCGAGGCCGGGCGCTATGACGTGTTGCCAGCAAACCGCGACCTGGCCGGCGCCGAAGTCGAACTGGTCGATCTGGAGCATCGCGAAAATCGCCTCAAGCTTGCGCTCGCCGAGGTGGAAGCCGACTACGACTTTGTCCTCATCGACTGCCCGCCGTCGCTCTCGCTGCTGACGCTCAACGGCCTGTGCGCCGCGCATGGCGTGGTTGTGCCGATGCAATGTGAGTACTTCGCGCTCGAAGGCCTGTCGGATCTGGTGAACACCATCAAGCAGGTGCACGCCAACCTGAACCGCGACCTCAAGGTGATCGGCCTGCTGCGCGTGATGTTCGACCCGCGCGTGACGCTGCAGCAGCAGGTCTCGGCACAGCTCGAATCGCACTTCGGCGACAAGGTGTTCAAGACGGTCATCCCGCGCAACGTGCGTCTGGCCGAAGCGCCGTCGTACGGCATGCCGGGCGTAGCGTTTGACGTGGCATCGAAAGGCGCCAAGGCCTATCTGGATTTCGGCGCCGAGATGATCGCGCGCGTGCGGCAGATGGCCGACATGCCGGCCTGAGCAGCAAGAGGAACAACATGAGCACGATGAAGAAAAAGGGACTGGGCCGCGGCCTCGAAGCGCTGCTCGGCAGTCCGGCCGAGATTGTCGAAGCCGCCAAGCAGGAGGGCGCGCCGACGGTCCTGAAGCTGGAACAGATGCAGCCCGGCAAATATCAGCCGCGCACGCGCATGGACGAAGGCGCGCTGCAGGAGCTTGCCGCGAGCATCCGCGCCCAAGGCTTGATGCAGCCGATTCTGGTGCGCAAGGTCGAGTCCGACGGCACAAAGCCGAAGTACGAAATCATCGCAGGTGAACGCCGCTTCCGCGCATCGCGCCTCGCCGGCCTGACCGAAGTGCCCGTCCTCGTGAAGGACGTGCCGGATGAATCGGCCGCCGCCATGGCGCTGATCGAAAACATCCAGCGCGAAGACCTCAACCCGCTGGAAGAAGCGCAGGGCATCGCGCGCTTGGTGCGGGAATTCCAGTTCACGCACGAGCAGGCAGCGGAATCGGTCGGGCGTTCGCGCAGCGCGGTCTCGAACCTGCTGCGCCTGTTGAATCTCGCCCAGCCTGTGCAGACGATGCTGATGGCCGGCGACCTCGACATGGGCCACGCCCGTGCGCTGCTCGCCGTCGATGGTGCAACACAAATCACATTGGCCAATCAGATCGTCAATAAGCGCCTGTCGGTCCGCGAGACGGAAAAACTGGTGGCGTTGACGCTCAAGCCGTTCGAGCTGAAGTCACTGAAGCAGAAGGGCGGCCACCAGGGCGGTCGCGACGTTGCGCGCCTGGAAGAGGAACTGGCTGATCAACTGGGCTTGGGCGTGCAGATCAAGCTGGCAGCAAAGGGCCGTGGTCAGTTGACTGTGCAGTTCAGCAGTCTCGACGAATTCGACGGGTTGTTGGCGCGCCTGCGTCCTGATGGCGGCGAAGAAGCTGCCTGAATTTTACCTGCGACAGTTTGACGCACCTGCCGTAGCCGGCGTGGTTGCGCCATTTGCGGGCAGCCGCTTGGCACGGAATTGGTGCGATTACCTCGCGCGTCATCGACGCTGCGTATCGCCCACACCATCATGGAATCAACGGGGTGCCGCTCCATCCGGCGGATTCGGTGCCTCGGCAGCAGCGCTGCATTGTGCATGCCATATGGAACGCGGCCGCGCTGAGTGCTGTCGAAGGCGCCCGCACGAGCGTTCGCTTGCGCGTTGACTGGCGAACGCCATGTCCCGTAAAATCGTGCGGTTTTAAATCCGCCTGACCCAAAGCGGTGCGGCATGATGAAAGCACATTCTTCCATGCAGCCAGCCGACCGGCAACGGCCCGATTCTTACGCTTCGTTGAACGCCGCCCGACCTCAGTCGGTGCAGGATCCGAAGCACGATAGTTGGGACGATGAGGAGAAGGCGGAACCGCCGGTGCATGTGCTCTCACATGACGAGGCGGTCGCTCTGTTCGGCGAGCAGGCTCTGCAGGCCTCGCGTATCACGCCCTTTTCCATCGTGCTCGGCCAAGTGGCCATCACACTGTTGTGTGCGCTCGGTTGGTATGTCGGCAGTTGGTTCGCGGGCACGAGCGCTGCGTCAGCGGGCGAGGCTGCGCTGTCTGCTCTGCTGGGTGGCGGCGTGTGCGTGGTGCCCTCGGCATGGTTCGCGATGCGGCTGTCGGCGGCCAAGGGGTTCGAATCCATCGCCCGTCTGGTGGTGGGCGAAGCGATCAAGGTGCTCGGCACGGTCGCGCTGCTGGTGATCGTGGTGGTTGTCTTCAAGGGCCTGCATTGGCCGCCCTTGCTGATCACCCTGATCCTGGCACTCAAGATGTATTGGGTCGGTCTCGCGCTGCGATAGCGCGTTGAGTCGGCTCCAGCCCACCACGACACGGCGGGCACACTGGACGTGTTGGCATGTGGCAGTAGCCTGAGGCAGGAGAAGCCCCGGTTCATTGCGCTGACACTCCACAAGAATAAGGTGGCGCGTTTCGGCCGCGTGCAGTCCGCGATCTCCAGGAGGAACCTGGTTGAATCGGGCGCGAGTCGGAACGGGTCACGAAGAATGTTTCGCAATATTGGACTGAATCATCATGGCAACTGAAGTCGCAGAAGCCGCCGGCCACGCCGCCGAGCACGCTCTTACGCCTTCCGCGTATATCGCGGAGCATTTGCAGAATTTCAATAGCATCGGCGGCAAGCAGGCCTCCGTTGTCGACTTCTCCGTCATCAACTGGGACACGATGTTCTGGTCCGTGTTGATGGGCCTGATCGGCATCATCTTCCTGGGCATCGCCGCACGTCGCGTTACCGCCGGCGTTCCGGGCCGCTTCCAGGCTTTCGTTGAACTCGTCGTCGAGATGGTCGATGACCAAGCCAAGGGCATCATCCACGGCGATCGTTCCTGGATTGCTCCGCTGGCGCTGATGGTCTTCGTGTGGGTCACGCTGATGAACGCGGTCGACTTGATCCCGGTGGACTGGGTCACGGGCGTCAACCACCTCCTCGGTACCTTTGGTGTGCACGTGCCGCACCATCGCGCGGTGGCTACGGCTGACCTGAACGGCACGTTTGGCATGTCGTTCGCCGTGCTGATCCTGATGATTTACTACAGCTTCAAGATCAAGGGCGCTGGCGGCTTTGCGCACGAGCTGCTGTCGGCACCCTTCGGCGCCAAGTGGTATCTCGCGCCGTTCAACCTGATCCTCAACATCATTGAATTCCTCGCCAAGGCTGTGTCGCTGGGCATGCGGTTGTTCGGCAACATGTACGCGGGCGAACTGGTGTTCCTGCTGATCGCGCTGCTCGGCTCGGTCTGGACGTTTGGTGCTGACACGTCGGCGCTGGGTTTCGTGGGTCACGTGGTGGCTGGCGCAGTGTGGGCGATCTTCCACATCCTGATCGTGCTGCTGCAAGCCTTCATCTTCATGATGCTGACGCTGGTGTATATCGGCCAGGCACATGAACACCACTAAGTAGTTGCGGTTCAGGTTCTCCGGTTCCGTTTGATTTTTCCAAGTTCTCAAGTTCTTAGTCTTTCACGTAAAAGGGAGTCATCATGCAAGCATTTCTCGCCAACATCCAAGGTCTGACCGCCATCGGTATCGGCATCATCATTGGCCTGGGTGCTATCGGCGCCTGCCTCGGCATCGCACTGATGGGCGGCAAGTACATCGAAGCCTGCGCACGTCAGCCTGAACTGATGAACCCGCTGCAAACCAAGATGTTCCTGCTGGCTGGCCTGATCGACGCGGCATTCCTGATCGGTGTTGGTGTGGCCATGCTGTTCGCGTTCGCCAACCCGCTGCTGTCGGTCATCAAGTAATTCTTTTCGGTCTGCATGATGCCGGAGGCGGCCTGGGTGAACGCTGCGCGTGACCCTCGCCGCTTCGTGCATTGATCCGTAGTCTCAATACCGAAAGGAACACACCATGAACCTGAACGCCACACTCGTCGCGCAGATGGTCGTGTTCTTCATCCTGTGGTGGGTTGTTGCCAAATTCATTTGGCCGCCCCTGGTGAAGGCGCTCGACGAACGCGCGAAGAAAATCGCCGATGGCCTGGCCGCTGCCGACAAGGGCAAGGCTGAGCTGGAGCTGGCCAACAAGCGGGTCGACCAGGCACTGACCGAAGCGCGCAATGAAGGCGCGCAACGCATCGCGGACGCTGAAAAGCGCGCCCAGATGAGCGCCGACGAGATCAAGCAAAACGCCCAGGCCGAAGCCGCGCGCATCATTGCGCAAGCCAAGGCAGAAGCCGAGCAGCAAACCGTGCGCGCGCGTGAATCGCTGCGTGACCAGGTTGCTGTGCTGGCCGTCAAGGGTGCCGAGCAGATCCTCAAGCGTGAAGTCAATGCGCAGGTCCACGCCGATCTGCTCAATCAACTCAAGGCTGAGCTGTAATCATGGCAGAACTCGCAACCGTTGCCCGTCCGTACGCAGAGGCGCTGTTCCGCGTGGCGAAGGCCGGCAATCTGGGTGCATGGTCTGAGCTCGTGTCGGAAATGGGGCAAATTGCCGCCGTGCCCGACATGAAGGCAGTCGCCGATGATCCGAAGCTCTCCAAAGCCGATGTGGCGGGGATCTTCCTGTCGGCGCTGAAATCTCCGGTTTCGCATGAGGCGAAGGAACTGGTTGGCCTGCTGGTGGCCAACAAGCGCCTGTCGCTGCTGCCGGAAATTGCCGCGCAATTCCATGTGCTGCGGAATGCCAGCGAAGGCGCCGCCGACGTCGAGATCACCAGTGCGTTCCCGCTTGAGGGCGCGCCCCTGACCGAACTGGTCGCCACGCTCGAACGCAAGTTCGGCAAGAAGCTGCAGGCTCACGTGAACGTCGATCCTTCGTTGATCGGCGGCGTGCGTGTGCAGATTGGCGACGAAGTGCTCGACACCTCGGTGCGCGCGCGCCTGACGCAGATGCAGTCTGCGCTGACCGCCGCGTAATGCTGTTTCGCGAGGCGACGATGCAATCGACGATATCGCGCCCGCAGACAGATTGAAGAATTAGGAGCATTCGATGCAACTGAACCCCTCCGAGATCAGCGACCTGATCAAGACCCGTATCGAGGGCTTGAAGGCTGGCGCTGACGCAAAGAACACCGGCACGGTCATTTCCGTGACGGACGGTATCTGCCGCATTCATGGCCTGTCGGGCGTGATGCAAGGCGAAATGCTGGAATTCCCGGGCAACACGTTCGGCCTCGCGCTGAACCTCGAGCGCGACTCTGTCGGCGCTGTGGTGCTGGGTGAGTACGAGCACATTTCCGAAGGCGACGAAGTCAAGTGCACGGGCCGCATTCTGGAAGTGCCGGTTGGTCCGGAACTGCTGGGCCGCGTGGTCAACGCACTGGGCCAGCCGATCGACGGCAAGGGCCCGATCAACGCCAAGAAGACGGACGTGATCGAAAAGGTCGCTCCGGGCGTGATCGCACGTCAATCGGTGAGCCAGCCGGTGCAGACCGGTCTGAAGTCGATCGACGCAATGGTGCCGATCGGCCGTGGCCAGCGTGAGCTGATCATTGGCGACCGTCAGACCGGCAAGACCGCTGTGGCCGTCGACGCCATCATCAACCAGAAGGGCAAGGGCATCTTCTGCGTGTACGTGGCAATCGGCCAGAAGGCTTCGACGATCGCCAACGTGGTGCGCAAGCTCGAAGAGCACGGCGCGCTGGACTACACGATCGTGGTGGCGGCTGCCGCTTCCGACTCGGCTGCCATGCAGTACCTGTCGGCCTACGCCGGCTGCACGATGGGCGAATACTTCCGCGACCGTGGCGAAGACGCCCTCATCGTGTATGACGATCTGACCAAGCAAGCTTGGGCGTACCGTCAGGTTTCGCTGCTGCTGCGCCGTCCGCCTGGCCGTGAAGCGTACCCCGGCGACGTGTTCTATCTGCACTCGCGTCTGCTGGAGCGTGCTGCACGTGTGAACGCCGAGCACATCGAGAAGATCACCAACGGTGAAGTCAAGGGCAAGACCGGTTCGCTGACCGCACTGCCCGTGATCGAAACGCAGGCCGGCGACGTGTCCGCGTTCGTTCCGACCAACGTGATCTCGATTACCGACGGCCAGATCTTCCTGGAAACCGACCTGTTCAACGCAGGTGTGCGCCCCGCAATCAACGCCGGTATTTCGGTGTCGCGTGTGGGTGGTGCTGCTCAGACCAAGGTCATCAAGAAGCTGTCCGGCGGTATCCGTACCGACTTGGCTCAGTATCGTGAACTGGCTGCGTTCGCGCAGTTTGCTTCCGACCTGGACGAAGCGACCCGCAAGCAGCTCGAGCGCGGCCGCCGCGTGACCGAACTGCTCAAGCAGCCGCAATACCAGCCGCTGCAAGTGTGGCAGTTGGCCGCGTCGCTGTACGCAGCCAACAACGGCTTCCTCGACAACGTGGACGTGAAGGACATCCTGGCTTTTGAAAAGGGCCTGCACGACACGCTGAAGACGAAGTACGCCGATCTCATCAACCGCATCGAAGATACGAAGGATCTTTCGAAGGACGATGAGGCCGCCCTGCGTGCCGCGATCGAGGATTTCAAGAAGTCCGCCGCGTTCTAACCGCGTCATTCCCGAAACTGGTCGCGCGTAGCCAGCATGACCAGGTTTGAACGGAGAGGAAGAAATGGCCGGAACAAAAGAAATCCGCACCAAGATCAAGAGCGTGCAAAACACGCGCAAGATCACCAAGGCGATGGAAATGGTCGCCGCATCCAAGATGCGCAAGGCGCAGGAACGGATGCGTGCTGCCCGCCCGTATGCCGAGAAGATCCGCAACGTGGCTGCGCACATGGCACTGGCCAATCCGGAGTACAAGCACCCGTTCATGGTTGCGCGCGACATCAAGCGTGCCGGCCTGATCGTGGTGACGACGGACAAGGGCCTGTGCGGTGGCTTGAACACCAACGTGCTGCGTGCCGTCACCACCCAACTGCGCGATCTGCAGAACAAGGGCGTTGAGACGCAAACCACTGCCATCGGTACCAAGGGCATGCAGTTCCTGGGCCGCGTCGGTGCGAAGGTGGTCTCGAACGTCGTGCATCTGGGCGACACGCCGCATCTGGAAAAGCTGATCGGCGCGATCAAGGTGCAACTGGACGCGTTCAACGCTGGCCAGATCGATGCCGTGTACCTCGCGTACACCCGCTTCATCAACACGATGAAGCAGGAGCCGGTGGTCGAGCAACTGCTGCCGCTGACCGCCGACAAGCTCGCGCAGAGCGACGCCGAGAAGCAGGCCTACTCGTGGGATTACATCTACGAGCCGGACGCACAGACGGTGGTCGACGAGCTGCTGATCCGCTACGTCGAGGCGCTGGTGTACCAGGCGGTGGCCGAGAACATGGCGTCCGAGCAATCGGCCCGGATGGTGGCGATGAAGGCGGCTTCGGACAATGCGAAGAACGTGATCGGCGAACTGCAACTGGTCTACAACAAGACCCGTCAGGCAGCGATCACGAAGGAACTGTCCGAGATCGTCAGCGGCGCAGCGGCAGTCTGATAGCCACGGCAAAGAATCAAGTTATTGGAGATACAAATGAGTATCGCAAACGGAAATATCGTGCAGTGCATCGGCGCCGTGGTGGACATTCAGTTCCCGCGCGACGCGATGCCGAAGGTCTACGACGCGCTGGTGCTGGATGACAGCAACGACGCTTCGTTCGCCGAGAAGGGCCTGACCTTCGAAGTGCAACAACAACTGGGCGACGGCGTGGTGCGTACCATTGCGCTGGGTTCGTCCGACGGTCTGCGTCGTGGCATGCGCGTGGCGACCACCGGCGCGCCGATCTCGGTGCCGGTCGGTCACGGCACGCTGGGTCGCATCATGGACGTGCTGGGTCGCCCGATTGACGAAGCCGGCCCGATCGCCTGCGACGAAAAGCGCGCGATTCACCAGAAGGCTCCGAAGTTCGACGAACTGTCGCCGTCGGTGGACCTGCTGGAAACCGGCATCAAGGTGATCGACCTGGTCTGCCCGTTCGCCAAGGGCGGTAAGGTGGGTCTGTTCGGTGGCGCCGGCGTCGGCAAGACCGTGAACATGATGGAGCTGATCAACAACATCGCCAAGCAGCACTCGGGCTTGTCGGTGTTTGCTGGCGTGGGCGAGCGTACCCGTGAGGGCAACGACTTCTACCACGAAATGAAGGACTCCAACGTGCTCGACAAGGTGGCCATGGTGTTCGGCCAGATGAACGAGCCGCCGGGCAACCGTCTGCGCGTGGCGCTGACCGGCCTGACGATGGCCGAGCGCTTCCGTGATGAAGGCCGTGACATCCTGTTCTTCGTCGACAACATCTACCGCTACACGCTGGCCGGTACCGAAGTGTCGGCACTGCTGGGCCGTATGCCTTCCGCCGTGGGCTATCAGCCGACGCTGGCTGAAGAAATGGGCAAGCTGCAGGAACGTATTACGTCGACCAAGACTGGCTCGATCACGTCGATCCAGGCCGTGTACGTGCCTGCCGATGACTTGACCGACCCGTCGCCGGCAACGACCTTCCTGCACCTGGACTCGACCGTCGTGCTGTCGCGTGACATCGCTGCACTGGGTATCTACCCCGCAGTGGATCCGCTCGACTCGACTTCGCGCCAGCTCGACCCGCAAGTGGTCGGCCAGGAACACTACGAAGTCGCCGACCGCGTGAAGAAGACGCTGCAGCGCTACAAGGAACTGCGCGACATCATCGCGATTCTGGGCATGGACGAACTGTCGCCGGAAGACAAGCTGGCCGTGGGCCGTGCTCGTAAGATCCAGCGTTTCCTGTCGCAGCCGTTCCACGTGGCAGAAGTGTTCACGGGCTCGCCGGGCAAGTACGTGCCGCTGAAGGAAACCATCCGCGGCTTCAAGATGCTGGTGGACGGCGAGTGCGATCACCTGCCGGAACAGGCGTTCTACATGGTCGGTTCGATCGACGAAGCCTTCGAGAAGGCCAAGAAGCTCCAGTAAGAGCAACGGTCTGGCGCCGTGCGTAAGCCGGGGCCAGTACTGGCTTCCTGAAGTCCATTCAGGAAGCCGCTTTTCTGAGCAAAGGAATCGAGATGGCAACCATTCATGTAGACGTCGTCAGCGCTGAGCACGAGATCTTCTCCGGCAATGCCAAGTTTGTGGCACTGCCCGGCGAAGCCGGCGAGCTGGGCATTCTGCCTGGTCACACGCCGCTGATCACGCGCATCAAGCCGGGCGCCGTGCGCATCGAGAAGGAAGATGGCGGCGAAGAGTTCGTGTTCGTTGCCGGTGGCATTCTCGAAGTGCAGCCGAAGAAGGTAACCGTGCTGGCCGATACCGCAATCCGCGGTCACGACCTGGACGAAGCCAAGGCGAACGAAGCCAAGCGTGCGGCCGAAGAGGCGCTGCAGAATCAAAGCAGCGACTTGGATCTGGCCCGTGCGCAAGGTGAACTGGCCGTGGCCGCTGCGCAGCTTGCAGCGATCGCACGCCTGCGTCGCAAGCGCTAAGGCAAAAGTGTGTGCTGGCCGGTGTCATCGGCCAGCGCAGACAAAAAAGCAGCCCCGAAGGGCTGCTTTTTTTTTCGCCTGCGAACTGGTGCAACACCCGCTCAGCGGTGCTCACCTTCGTGCTTTTCTTCACCGCGATTGCCTTGCGGATGCGGTTGGGCTTCATGGTGTTCCTGCCGAGGCGGTTGGGCCTGCGGTTGAGGTTGCGGCGGGCGAGCCTCAGGCGGACGTGGCAGGGCCTGCGGTTGCGGCGGGCGCATCTCAACGTGCGGTTGCGGTTGCGGTGCCGGCCGCGGGGCCTCCGTGTGCGGCTCCGGCCGGCGCTGTTCAGGCTCCGGGCGGGCGCGCATCTGCGGCGGCTCGTTGTGCGGACGCTCCTGCATGGCCGGTGCCGTGTTGCCGTTGAAGCGATTCGGCTCCTGGCCACCGCGCTGCGGTTGAGGTTGCTGTTGCGGATGAGGCGCTTGCGGGCCGGGCTGCGGCAGTTGCGGACGCGGCTCGAAGGCGCGGCGCTCGTCACGCGGTGTACCGGGCGCGTCTTCGCGCTGCGGCGGCCGTGTTGTCATGCCGGCCGGGCCTTGTGGCGCCTGCCCAATCTGCGGTTGTCCGGGGCGCTCCTGCGGTGCGGCGGCACCCGGCAACGGGCGTGGACGGTTGATCGAGTCCGGGGCCATGAGGGCCCGCGGTGCCGGCCCAGGCTGGGCGCCGTGCGGCGCTTGCGCACCCTGCGGGTTCGGCGAACCCATCAATCCTTGCGGCCCATTCGGACCGTGCTGTTCCTGCGGTCGGGCCGCCTCGTTACCGGCGTGCGCAGGCCCATTCTGCCCACTCGGTGCGGCGCGAGTCAGACGTAGCCCTGCTGCCTGCGCAGCCGCGGGTGGGGTCGGCACTCCCATATTGGCGTGACCCCGCACCGGCGCAACGCGGGCGCCCACGTTGCCGCCCGTCCACGCCGGGCCAGCGCCCGGGAGCGCACCGCCTTGTGATCGGAACCGTTCCGCCAATGCATCGTGCCCGCCTGCCGGCAGGGCGGGTGCGCGCACCGCAATCGCCTGACGTGCAAATGCCTGTGCCGGCGGCAATTGATGCGGCCCGCCGTTGGCTGCTGCGCCCACCAGGCTGGCACGCACCGGTGCCAGCGCCGGCGTCGACACAAACTGCGCGTGCGCCATCTGCGCGCGCAGTTGTTCCGGCCGCAGATGCGTCATGGCGGGGCCGACGGGCTGGCCGTTGACGAACGTCTTGGCGGGCACCGCCGTCAGCGCGGCCGGGTTGTTGGCGTTGACATAGGTGACCCGGTTCACGTTGCGAACGTTGGTCACGTTGGTGTTGTTGTTGATGATGGTCTTGTTGACCGTGACGTTGTTCACCACCACCGTGCGGTTGATGTTCGTCACATACGTCGGGCTGGCTGCATACACGGGGCGGTATGCCTCGCCTGGCGCCAGCGGGAACCACGCCACACCCGGCGAGCCGATCGAGATGTTGATCCCCCAGCTCACGCCGCCGCCGCCTCCGCCGCCCACGAAACCAACGAGTGCGGGCGCATAGACCGGACGCGGCACCGCCGGCCCGGGCACCCAGCACCAGGTGGATCCAACATACGCCCAGCGGCCATAGTGGAAAGGCGCGAAACCCCAAGGCGCGTCGTCGACCCACGTCCAGCCCCACGGTGCCACCCAGGCCCAATGGCCTGTGCGATACGGTGCCCAGCCGGCGGGCACGGCACGCGGCACCCACACGGCGCCGTAGCCGTCTTCTTCACGCCATGTGCCGTTGTCGTCGAGGGCTTCGTAGCCGGTCATTTCACGGCCGACGTAGCGGGCAGAGACAGATGCGTCTTCGCGGGCATCGCGAGATTCCGCCCAGCGGTCGAAGGCGTCGCGGCCGGGGTTGTCGGTGCCGCCGGCCTCGGCGAGATCGGTGCCGCCAAAGCGGATTTGCTGACCGGTACCCAGCGGGGTGGAGCGGTCATCGCCGTAGGCCGTGCCCTGACCGTGCCACACGGTGACGGTCGTGCTGGAGCCATCAGGTGCAACGTCGAGACGGTATTCGCCCGGGGCCTGCGGCGTGAACGCCAGGTTGGGCGTATCGATTTCGATGGTCTGGTCGGCGGGCAGGGAACGCACGCGAACCGACAGGGCGCCTTGCGTGAGCTTCACTTGCGTGTTGCGATCGTCCAGGTCGACGAGGGTGGCGCCGCTGTTCTGGCCCAGGCGCAGTGCCGTAGAACCGACGTGCAGCTCGCTGTGGCTGCCCTGGTCCGACCACAAGCGGTCGCCCGTGGTGAGTGGGCGGTTGAGCGAGGCCCCGGCCCAATCATCGGATCCGGCGGGCGCGAAGCTAACCGTGCCGGAAAAGTCCGACAGCCGCGCCACCCGTGAGGCCGGATCGGCGGCCATCGCGGCCTGCGCACCGCAAACTAGCAATACGGCGGCAACGCCCACCGCGCGCAGCACATGCGGCAGCCGTACACCGGAGAGAGGAGAACGACGGGAAACATTGGACATGGTGAGCCCTCGTTTTTATGGCGGCCTGTGCCGCGTGGATGTCTCCATTTAACGCGGCAGGCGCCGAGGGGTCGACTTGCCTTTGTAAGAGCGTGTTTCGTCGCGCAGGAAGCCGATAGACGGATCGGTCGCATCCAGGGCGTTGGGGAAGGTGGGAAGCACGCGGGCAGGCGCGCGAATTGCGCACACAAAAAAAAGCGCGCGGGCCGGGGAGCACCGCGCGGACGGGAAATCCCTTCGAGGGGTCAATTCGAAAGGAGGGGGTAACCTTGCACCGGACGCCGTGTCGCCGCCACCGCTGGGCCAGATATGGCGCACAACAATTGGACACAAACGCCGGGGTGCGAAGGCATTGTGGGTGACGGGGTGGCCCTGAGGCGTAACAAAGTGTGTCGGATTGCAATCGAATGCAAGCGTGGTAAAAGCCGCTTGGTGTGAGCCCAAAACCGCTTCGAAGGCACGTTCGGGGAACGCCTGCTGCACCCGCACAGTCCCATCGGTTTGCCGCTTAGGCAGACGGGGCTTGGAAAAAGACGAACCAGCCGGGTGTGTCCTAGTCTGGGGTGTCGGGTTCATAGGAGGGAGGCATGCACAGGCATGCGATGCACCATGTGTTGCACAAGTCGGTGAGGGCGGGCGTTTTTGTTACCTTGATGGGGGCACTTGGCGGGGCCGGTGGCGCACAGGCGGGCACCGATGCCGCCCCTGCTCCACCTGCAACGCCTGCGAGTGCGCCGCCCGCCTCCGCACCTGTTGCTTCTGCGCCAACTGTCCCACTTGAAAAAAAGAAAGAGCAGTCCGAGCGTCTGGCCGGCAACTTCTGGCAGGGCGCGGTCGGAAAAGGCGCCGACAGCCCCGGCTGGAACGTCTGGTTGAACGTGTACGACCCGGCACCCAAAGAGGAGGGCAAAGACAAGGATCCGGTGGCCGACACGCTGACCGGCGAAGCCTACGATGACCGCCCGCAGGGCCGCGCCTTCTGGAGCATCGAAGGCCGCAACGCGCCCGAGCGCCGCTTCGTGTGGCGCGAACGTGCAGAAGCGCTCGATGCGGCCGGCCAGTCTGTCGTGCGCGAGGGCGGCACGCTCTCCGGCGCGCTCTCGGCCGATGGTGCCGCTGCTACCGGAACCTGGAGCGACGGCGGCCGCAGCCAACCCTTCACGCTCAAGCGCATGGCGCGCTATCAGGAGGCCACGGCCGCCTCCGGCCAGGCCAAGCTGACTGAGCGCTATCCGGTGACGGGCGATGCCGCCATCGACGCGCTGATCCAGTCGCTGCGTGTGCGCAAGTGCGACCAGTACGACACCGAGTGCGTCATCCGCATCAGCGCAGTCGGCCTGGGCGACACCGTGAGCCTCTTGCGCATGGTGTGGGCGTACAGCGGCGGCGCGCACGGCAACTACAGCTTTACCGCCGGCAACTGGCGACGCGGCGCGCAGGGTTTTCAGCCGATTGCCCTGGCTGATGTGCTGAACCCCACATCCGCCTGCCTGCAGAGCTTCAATACGCAGATTGTCGATGCGCTCAAGCGCGAAGGCGCACCGGATGCGCCGCGCGGCGCGCTCAAGGAGCGTGATCTGCGTAACGCCGCGTTTCCGTTTACGCTGCAAGGTGACCGCATCGTCGTGCACTACGGGCCGTACGAGGTCGGCCCGTATTCGTCGGGGGCGTTCCGTGCCGCCGTGCGCTTCGATGACCTGGGCTCCGCCTGCAAGCGGCCCGCAACCTGATTGCCTCTGCATCGCCAACCATGTCTGCCAATCCTTCCTACGTCGACGAGCAAGCCACCATGCGCCGGCTGCTGTCCGGCAAGACCATCGCCGTGGTCGGGCTGTCGCCGCGGCCGACGCGGCCCAGCTATGACGTGGCGCGCTATCTGCAACAGGCCGGCTATCGCATCGTGCCCGTCAACCCGCAGCACGCGGGCGAAGACGTGCTCGGCGAACCTTGCTACGCCACGCTCACCGAAGCGGCGACGACGCTTGCCGCCGCCGGCCAGCGCATCGATCTGGTCGATATCTTCCGTCGCTCAGAACAGGTCTTGCCCGTCGTGCAGGAAGCCGTGACGCTCGGCGTGGGAGGCATCTGGGTGCAGCTCGGCATCGTGAATGACGAGGCGATGGCCGTGGCGCGCAACGCCGGCATTCCGGCCGTGCAAGACCGCTGCACGAAGATCGAACACTGGCGACTCGGTATCGGCGAGCAAAAATGAACGCCGGCCCCACGGCCTTGTGACAAACACGATGGCGCAAGGGGCAGAGGTTTCGTCAACGACCGCGCCGATCGCTTCCTGACGGATCAAGGGAGTTCAGCCAACCTGGCGCGCTACACTCTGGCGGTCATCGCATCCTGCTTACATCATGGCCGTCGATCCGCAAATCCTGCAGTTCTACCAACGCCTTGCCGAACAGTTCGGCGCCTTGCCCCCGCCTGAAGACGCACCCGCGCAGCGCGCGCGCTTTGAGGCGATTGCTGCGATATCCGACCGGCCCGATCCCGAAAGCGTTGACGTTTCAGACCTCAGCCTGCTGCTTGCGGGGCGCACGCTCGACGCCATCGTCTTTCGTCCAAAAGGCGTGACCACGCCGCGCTTGCTGGTGTGGTTCCACGGTGGCGGCTGGGTGGTTGGCGCGCCGCGCACAACGCATCGCATGCTCGCCGCATTGGTGGCGCAAGACACGGGCTGTGCCGTTGTGAGTGTCGATTACCGCCTTGCGCCCGAGCATGCATTTCCCACGCCGGCGGACGATGCACGCGACGCGCTCGCGTACTTGGCCGAGCAGCGCGCGGACCTCGACTTCGATCCGGACTTCCTGGCGGTGGGCGGCGACAGCGCGGGCGGCCACCTTGCGGTGCAGGCCGCGCAGGGCATGCGCCCCGGCCTCGTGAATGCGCAGTTGTTGCTGTACCCCGTTACCACGCCCGCCTTTGGTAGCGAAAGCTACAACGCGTTTGCACAAGGCCCCGGCCTCACGCGTGACGAAATGCGCTGGTACTGGGAGAAATACATCGGTGCAGACGCCCTCGCCAAGCCGCTCGCCGAGCACGACCCACGCATCTTCCTGATGGCGCGTGCGCCGGCCTATACGCCGCCGGACACCGTTGTCATCGTGGCCGCGCACGACGTGTTGCGCGACGATGGCCTGCAATACGCCGACTACCTCGTGCAGCACGGCGCGCAGGTCATCACCATCGAAGCCTCCGGCATGACGCACGCCTTTGCGCGCATCCAGTTCGAGGCCGAGCGCGCACGCGAATGGATGCGCCGCGCAGCGCATGCATTCGTCGGGATGATCAGCGAGGAATAAGCAGGGCGGGACTAACGCGTGGGCGTGCGGCGCGGGCGGAACGCGGCGAGCACCCGGCGTGTGACAAACAGCGAGAGATAGTCGTGCACGCTGGCATCTGCGGCCAATGTGCGCATTGTCTGCATGTACTGCTCGCGGACGAGATCAGCTGGTGCGCCGGTGTCCTGTGCGATCTGGTGGATCTGCTCGTCCTGGTCTGCGATGGCGGTACCCATGTTTGCTTTCCGGTCGTTGCTTTGGCGGTGACGCGCGGGCTGACTTGCGCGGCGAGTGACCACTATAGGAAACGCGTCGGAACAATCCAGCCTTGTTGCAAAGCTTTCAACGGGTCACTTGCGCGGCATCAGAACTGTGCTGTTGCCAGTGCAGACACTGCACCGGCAATGATCATTTGCCCCAGTTCGCGGGCATGCTCTGCAGGCCGATGGCGGCGCCCGACGTATCGGTCACGCGTGCCAGTTCGCGATACGCAATCGCCTGCACGCGCTCGGGCAGCGGCACGAATTTCGCACGCGCGGCCAGCTCGTCGCCGTGGAAGTAACCCCAAGTCAGGAACTTCAGCGCGGCCAGCGTGCGCGGCCCCGATACGCTGACTGCCGGCACGACGATGAAGGTGCCCATGGTGATCGGCCACGTCTCGGCGCCCGGCAGGTTGACCAGCGGCGCGGTGAAATCGCCCTTACGGTTCCAAGCGCTCTGCATCACCGCTTCGCGAAAGCCGCTCACCTGCGCGCTGACAAAGCGGCCGGCCACGTTGCGTAGCTGCACGCCGCTCAGGTCGTTGTCGAGGATGTAGTTGTAGTCGACATAACCAATGGCGCCGGATGTAGCCTGCACCGCTTTGACCACATCGCCGCTGCCCTTTGCGGCCGTGAAGCCCGCCGGCCAGTTGATGGTCGATTTGGTGCCGTAAGCGCTTTTCCAATCGGCGCTGACGGCGCTCAGATAATCGGTGAAGTGGTACGTCGTGCCTGAGCCATCGGAGCGCACGACGGGATGGATCTTCAGCTTGGGTAGCGTCACGCCCGGGTTCAGCGCACGCAGCTCAGGCGCATCCCAGCTCTCGATCTTGCCGAGGAAGATCTGCGCCAGCACTTCGCCCGTCAGCTTGAGCTGACCGCGCGGCACACCCGGCACGTTCACAAACGGCACCGCACCTGTCACCACGGATGGCACGCAGACGAGGCCTGCCTTGGCAGCCTCCGCGCTGGAGAGCGGCACGTCAGACGCACCAAAATCCACCGCGCCCGCGCGAATGCGCTTCAGGCCTTCTCCTGAACCTACCGCGTCATAGCTGAGCGCAACGCCCGACGATGCGGCATACCCTGCCGACCAGACGCGATAGACCGGCGCAGCGGCGGTCGAACCTGCGCCGCGCACATCGGCGCGCGCGAGGAGCGGCAAGCCCGCAGCCGCAATGGCGAGGGCGAGAACAGCGTGCTTGAACATGGGCGGAGCTGCGGGACTGCAGAAGACGCGAAGCGTGCGATTGTAGCGACGCGCCTGTGACAGCACGGCGTGCAGCCCCGATAGGGCCCATCTACAACATGGGGATCTGTTGTAAGACGTTCCGCAAACGTTGGGCGGAGTAGGGGGTGGGATCGGCGGTTTTGTTTAGGGCTCGCCGATCCCAGGCCATCGGTCAGGCGACGGCGCTGGCTGCATCGGCCTTGATCAGGCCCTCGGCCGTCAACGCTTCAACCACCTGCGGCCGCGCACCCACCCGCGCCATATACGCCTGCACGTTCGGATACGCGCTCATCGGCAGCGCCAGGAAGTTCGTCCAGTTCAGCACCGCAAAGGCATAAGCGTCGGCCACGCTGTACGTGTCGGCCAAGTACGGCTGTTTGGCGAAGCGTGCGTCGAGTTCGGCAAAGCGCTTCGCCAGCTTGTCCTTGGCGCCCTGGCGGGTGGCTTCGGGCGTGTCCTTGTACCAGAGCGGGCCGAAGCCTTTGTGCAGCTCCGTGCTGACGAAGGTGAGCCACTCGATCACGGCCAAGCGGTGCGCGCTGCCCGGCTTGCCGATCAGGGCCTGCGCCGGGTCGAGGTCGGCCACGTATTGCAGCAGCGCGGCGGCTTCGGTGTGGCGCGAGCCATCGGCCAGCTCCAGCAGCGGCACGTAGCCGCGCGGCGAGATCGTGTAGAAATCCGTGCCGTCGGCGGTGAGGTGCTTGGCAAGGTCGACGGCGGTCAGGTCAAACTGCACACCCGCTTCGCGCAGGGCGATATGAACGGCCAGCGAGCAGGCGCCGGCGGAGTAGTAGAGCTTCATGGTTGTCATCTCGTGAACGGGTTGGGAAGCCGCCGACGGCGGCGGTGACGACACTGTAGGATTGCGCCAGTGCCAACGAAATAGGCGGAGCAGCAAATCATGCTTGCACAGACGCAATACCGATTAAGCGCGGCAGACCTTGAGATCGTGCTGGCGATGGTGCGCACGGGCACGCTGGCGGCGGCGGGCGAGCGGCTTGGCGTGGATGCATCCACCGTGTTCCGGTCATTGCAGCGCATCGAGCGCGGGCTGGGCGCCACGCTGTTTGCGCGTTCGCGTACGGGCTATCTGGCGGGGGACTTGGCGCAGGCCCTGGCCGAACAGGCCGAGCAGGTGGAGTCCGCGCTCGAGGCCGCGCGATCGGCGGTGCATGCGGTGCCGGATCAGGTGTCGGGCACGGTGCGCATCACCACCACGGACACGATCTTGGTCGGCATGGTCGCGCCCGCGTTGAAGGCGTTGCAAGCCGAGCACCCGAATCTGAGTTACGACCTTCGTGTGAGCAACGAGCTGGCCAGCCTGACCCGGCGCGATGCCGACATTGCCGTGCGGGCCACACGGCGCCCGCCCCAGCATCTGGTGGGCAAGCACATCGGGTCGATTCGCGTGGGGCTGTACGCAGGGCGCACGAGCGGCATCACCTACGCCGATGTCGAAGCCGGCCGCACGCCGTGGCTCGCGATTGACGACGCCATTCCGGATCACCCATCAGTCAGTTGGCGCAAGCGACATTTCCCCAAGGTCATGCCCACATACTTCGTCAACAGCCTGCAGATCGCGGCCGAGATGGTCGGCATGGGCATGGGCGTCGGGATCCTGCCCGTGGTGATGGCACAGGAACGCCGCGATCTGGTGACATTGCGGGATCTGCAAGATGCCAATCAATCGGAACTATGGCTCCTGACGCATCCGGAATCGCGCCATCTGCGGCGGATTGCCGTGGTGTATGGGCACTTGGCGCAGACGCTGCGTTTGCCGTAGTTCAGTTGGCAGCAACGGCCGCGGCGATCGGCTGGTCTTCGGGAATGAGCGCGGCGCGGCGGCGCAAATCCTCTGTCGTGTCGCCATTGCCATCGGGCCGCCAGCCTGGCGGGCGGAACAGATAACCAAGCACTTCGCCAGCTGAGCGTGCAGTCTTCAGGTCCTGCCACAGCGCGCGCCAATGTGCGAATTCGATCACCAGCAGGTTGTACGTGCGCATCGGGTGCACGAGGCCGTAGCGGCAGGGCACGTCCTTGCGCTCGGGGATGTACGTGCCGAACAGCCGGTCGAACACGATCAGCACGCCGCCGTAGTTGCCGTCGAGGTATTCGAGGTTGGATGCGTGATGCACGCGATGTGCCGAGGGCGTGTTCAGCACCCATTCCAGGGGCCCCAGGCGGGGGATCCACGTGGCGTGAATCCAGAACTGGTACAGCAGATTGAGCGACAGCAGCATCAGCACGATGCGCGGAGGCATGCCCAGCAGCGGCGCCAGCGCAAAAAACGCCAGCGTGCCGGTCAACCGTCCCGTCCAGCCGAAGCGGTAGGCCGCCGAAAGGTTCAGGTCGTTCGGCGAATGGTGGATGGCGTGCGTACACCAGAACCAGCGCACGCGGTGCGCGGCGCGGTGGTACCAGTAGTAGCAGAACTCCTGGCCGAGAAAGCACGCAACCCAGCCTGTCCAGTGATCCATCGGAAGCGTCCAGAGACGATGCTGGTAGACCCATTCCAGGCCTTGCGTCCAGAACGCCAGCGGCAGCAGCCAGCGCAGTGGGTACTCGCGTACCAGGAAATCCACCACCGATAAGCCCGCCGCCTTCCAGTCGTAGTTGGCCCAGCCGTTTCTCAATGACAGCACGATCGCCTCGGCCAGTGACGACACCAGCACGAGCACGACGGCAATCTTCAGAATGGTGAACAGCACGGCCATGGCGCTGGGCTCCCGGCTCCGTAGGAATGCCAGCGACGGTACTGCAAACGGTGCCGGGGCGGCAATTGGGGCCGACGCGCGGGCGTCTTACAGCGTATTCAGCGCCCCCATGTGTTGTTGCGGTTGTGCAGAAAGATGTGCACGCCCCCGCTCTTGTCTTGTGCCACGCCCGCGCTGCCCCAGGGGTAACGCGTCAGGCCGCCAGGATCCTTGCCGAGTTTGCTGGCGATCCAGCGGCGGTGGCGTTCTTCCACGACGCCGATGTCGTCGTACGAAACCGGCTGCGCCAGCTCAACGAATACGCTGACCAACGCATCGGCCTCAAACCGCAGGCTGACGGTCACGGGCGTGGTGTCGTCCAGCACCGCCACTGTCGCGAATTGGCAGGGGACGTCTTTTCCCTCGACGCTCACGGACCGCACAGGCCCGACTGCAAAGCGTGCCGGCAGGGCATCGGCTCGTGTCTGCGGCGTGACGCGGATGTCAGCGAACCGGATGTCTCCGGTGGCGGGGTCGATGTGGAAGGCGTCTTGCATGGGCTTCGGTTTGAAGGGGGTGAATTGCCTGGGCAATCACGTGGTGAGTTTCCTTTTATAGCAGCCATCCCCCCCGTGGGGGCGGGTTTCGCCGCCTCAAGTTCGCCTGCGCGGTGCCGTAGCAGCTTGGGTGGCCCCCGACAGCCAGCAGTCGGTTCTGGAGGGCGCTGCGGCAAATACCGTACGCAGTCAGATTCATGGAAAACGTTTGGCCTAGAAGAATCATGATCTCCTCTCTCCGCACCCGAATTCTCCTCATCTCATCGGCCACCGTGGTTGGCGCCCTCGCGCTGTCCGGCGCGGCCACATATTCCATCGTGCGTTCGAACACGATGGAATCGATTGACCAGAACCTCGCTGCCATTGCCAGCGGCAACACGCTCGCCATCGACAAATGGGTCGCGGCGAAGGCTCAGGCCGTCAAGGCCACCGCCGGCGTGATCGAGCACGGAGACCCGCAAGGCTTCGGCAAGCACATGGGCGACGCCAACGGCTTCCCCATCATCACGATCGGCTGGACTGACAAGAGCTTCATCTCGACCAGCGCCACCACGCCCAAGGACTACGACCCGACCGGCCGCCCCTGGTACAAGCAAGCCCTTGCCGCAGGCCAACTGCTCGTCACCAAGCCCTACGGCGACGTGTCGACCGGCGTGCCGTACGTTTCATTTGCTGCGCCGCTCGTCAAGAACGGCGAAACCACCGGCGCGCTCTCCGGTGCCGTGCCGCTGGATGGCGTGCGCGAGGTGGTGGCAGCGGTACACCCGACACCGTCGAGTCTCGCCTTCGTGGTCGCCAAGGATGGCCAGGTGATCGCCCACCCCGACGCAAAATTAATGCTCAAGCCGGCCACCGACGTGGCGGCCTCGCTCACCGTCGATACGCTGGCCAACTTGGCCAAAGCCACCACGCCGCTGGAGGTCGACCTGGCTGGTGCACCGAAACTGCTCAAGGCACAGGCCGTGCAGGGCACCGATTGGTACCTCGTGATTGCGCTGGACAAGGCTGAAGCCACCGCCGGTTTGCGCAACGTCGTCAATGCGCTGGCCGTGGCCATGGTGCTGCTGACGCTGGCCGCCGTGGGCATCGCCGCGTTCTTCACGTCGCAGTCGTTCCGCCGCCTGTCGCAGGTGCGTGATGCGATGGACACCATCGGCTCCGGCGGCGGTGACCTCACGCATCGCCTGCCCGTGGTCGGCAACGATGAGGTCGCGCAGATCAGCGCCTCGTTCAACACGTTCATCGACAAGATTGGCGAAGTGCTGCTGGACGTGCGCGCCAGCGTCGACAGCATGAAATCCGCCACCGGCGAGATCGAAGCGGGCAACCGTGATCTTTCCAACCGCACCGAAGTTTCGGCCAGCAACCTGCAGGAAACCTCTGCCGCGTTGACGGAGCTGACGACCAGCGTGAAGAACTCCGCCGATGCGGCCGTGCAGGCCACGCGCCTGGCGAGCGACGCAAGCGATGCCGCCACGCGCGGTGGCGACGTGGTCTCCAGCGCGGTCAGCACGATGGACGAGATCGCCAAATCGTCGGCGCGCATTACCGAGATCATCGGCGTGATCGACAGCATTGCGTTCCAGACCAACATCCTCGCGCTGAACGCTGCGGTAGAAGCCGCCCGTGCCGGCGAGAACGGCCGCGGCTTTGCCGTGGTGGCCGGCGAGGTGCGCACACTGGCGCAGCGCAGCGCCACGGCCGCCCGCGAGATCAAGGACCTGATCCAGGCATCGGAAGCCAGCGTGAAGACCGGCGCGCAACGCGTGCAGGCCGCCGGCGCAACGATGCAGGAGATCGTGCAGGGCATCGAGCGTGTCGCCCGCATCATCGGCGAGATCGACGGCGCGATGCACGAGCAGAGCACCGGAATCAGCCAGATCGATCGCAGCGTCGCCGAGATGGACCAGGCCACGCAGCAGAACGCCGCGCTGGTGGAGCAGTCGACCGCCGCATCGTCGATGCTCAACGAGCAAGCGCAGGGCTTGGCACGCACGGTCGGGCTGTTCAAGCTGCGCAACGCCTGACGCGCCGTACCCCTCTTCACCGCGCCCGGGCCGGGTGCTCCTTTGCCTAGAATGGAGCCCCGGCAACTTCCCCCGCGCCTCTTGCCTTCGGCGGACGTTGCCTGACCTCAACGCTCCGCCGGTATGCCCAATGTGCTGATCCTCGGTGGCCGCGCGCCGGTGGCGCTCGACCACGCCCGCCGCTTTGCCCACCAGGGGTGGACGGTCTGCATTGCCGACAGCATTCCGTGCCAGATCAGCGGCGCCTCTCGGGCTGTCGCGGCCACGTTTCGCATTGCATCGCCGCGCCATGCGCCTGCGCAGTTCGCGGCGGACCTTGCGCGTATCGTGCGCGAGCGCAGCATCGATCTGGTGGTGCCGACGTGCGAGGAAGTCTTTTTCGTATCGCGCTACCGGCATCACTTGCCGAACCACGTGCGGGTGCTGGCCGAAGACTTCGACAAGCTGCGCGCGGTGCACAGCAAATGGACGTTCCTTGAACTTGCGCAGGATTGCGGCGCAGATGTGCCGGTCTCCGCGCGGGTGCGCACGCTGGATGAAGCGCGTGCCTGGGCAGGCGGGCGCCCAGTCGTGCTCAAACCGGAGTTCTCGCGCTTTGGCGTGCATGTGCGCCTGTATCGCAACGGCATTCCTGATGATGCACCGCCGCTGGCCGACCTGGGCGCGTGGGTGGTGCAGAGCTTGGTGGCAGGGCAGGAGTTCTGCTCGTACAGCGTGGCCGATCGCGGCCGACTCGTAGCCCATGCGCTGTATCGCCCCGACTGGCGCATGTCGACCAGCGCGAGTTTCTACTTCGCGCCTGCGCGCATCGACGCGGTACGCGGCTTTGTCGCCGACTTCGCGCGCAAGCTCGACTTCACGGGACAGCTTTCGTTCGACTGGATCCAGCAGGCCGATGGCCGCGTGAGCCCGCTCGAATGCAACCCGCGCGCGACCAGCGGCTGCCACCTGTTCGGCCTTGACGATGCACTGCCCGCCGCGCTGGCCGGCACGCTCGACGGCTGCATCGAACCGTCGCCCGGTGTGCCGCGCATGGCGGCTGCGGTGATGGCATCGGCGGGGCTGTTCGATGCGGTGCGCCACGGCAGGCTGCGCCAATGGCGCCAGGACTGGCGTGCCGCCACCGACGTCATCGCCACGCCGGGCGATCGCGGCCCGCTCTGGGGCGGCGTGTGCGATCTCGCCGCGTATGCGCGCATGGCGATCGCGCAGCGTTGCAACATGCGCGAAGCCGCCACACAAGACATCGAGTGGGACGGCCAGGAGCTACCCGAGGTATGAATGCGCCCGGCGCCGTGCCGCACGCATGCTTTGCCGACAAGGCGGGCGCGTTCCTGCACGTGCATCGCGGGCAGGCGTCGCTGCCGTTTGTCGCCAATCTGGTGACGCAGGTCGATGTGGTGGAGGCCGGCAGTTTGCCGCTGCCGGTAACGATCAACGACAGCGAGGATCGCGCCGGTCATGCCGAGAATGCCTGGGTCTGCTCGCCCATCACCACGTATGGCCGCTATGCAGCGGAAGAGTCCGAGCGGTTGATGCCGCGTATGCTGCGGCCGCTCTTGCGCGGTGCGATCGGTCTGGCCGATGCATGGATGCGGCATGCGCAACTGGACCGGGCGGTGGCCGTCAACAACTGGCTCGTCAGCACGAACCTGTATCCATCGGCAGCGGCGTTCGATCTGGACGCGCTGGTGCGTACGTGCCGCGACCGGTGGCCCGGCCGTGCGATCTGGCTGCGTTCGCTCAACACGATCCAGCATGCCGACTGGCTGCGCGCCACCACGGCCGCCGGCTTCGATTTGATCCCCACGCGGCAGGTCTATCTGTTCCAGCACCTGCAACGTGCGTCGCGCGCGTCGGAGCTGCGTCGTGACCTGCGGCGGGATCTCAAGCTGCTCGACGCGACTCCGCTGACTTTCGTGCCGCACGACGCCCTTACCGATGCCGATTTCGCGCAGGCCGAGCGGCTGTATGCGCAGCTCTATCTCGACAAGTATTCCGCGCTGAACCCGCGCTATACCGCTGCGTTCATGCGCGCATGGCACGCGGCGGGGCTGCTCGAGTGCGCGGGCTTTCGCGATGACGATGGTGTGCTGCGCGCGGTGGTCGGCGTGTTTGGGCAAGGGCCGTTGCTGACTGCGCCCATCGTCGGATACGACACGACGTGGCCGCAGCAGGCCGCGCTGTATCGTCTGCTGATGGCGCATGTGCTGCGCCTGACCATCACGCACGATGCCGAACTGAACCTGAGCGCTGGCGCCGCGCACTTCAAGCGCCTGCGCGGCGGCATGCCGGCCATTGAGATGAGCGCCGTGTACTGCCGGCATCTGCCGCCCGCCACGCGCCGCGCCATTGCCGTGCTGCGCACCCTCACAACCCGGATCGGCGTGCCGATCATGCAACGCTTTCAGTTATGACTGCCTGGAACGCCACGCTGCTGCGCGGTTGGTATCCCGTTGCCGAAGCGCACCGCCTGCGCGACAAGCCAACGCGCGTGACGGTATTTGGCCGCGCGGTGGTGCTTGCGCGTTTGCCCTCGGGCGGCCTGCTTGCGCTTGATGACCGCTGCCCGCATCGGCATGTGCCGTTGTCCGACGGGCAGCTCGTCGGCGAGACACTGCAGTGCAAGTACCACGGCTGGACGTTCGGCGCCGACGGCCGCTGCACCGCCATGCCGGGCATGTGCCCGGGCGCTGCTGTGCCCGCCGTGCAAGTGCACGCGTGGCAGGCGTTCGAGCACGACGGGCTGATCTGGATGAGCGTGCGAGCGCCAGGTGAAGCTGCGCCTGCTGCCTTGCCAGCATTTCTGCAGCGCTTGCCGCCCGGCAGCCGCCGCTTTCTGTGGAGCACGCTGTGGCAGGCCCGCCCGGCCGATGCGCTGGAGAATTTTCTCGATCCGCTGCACACGCACCTTGTGCATCCTGGCCTCGTGCGCAGGCACGGCGCGCGCCAGCCCGTGACGGTGACCGTCACCCAATCGACACATGGCTTGCAGGTGGATTACACCGGCCAAGCGCAGCAAAGCGGCTTGCTGTACCGCTTGTTCGAATCGCCCCGCACGGTGGAGCGCGCGCATTTCGGTATCGCTGCGCCCGCCACCGCCCAGCTCGAATACCGCTACGCCAACGGCAGCGCGCTGTATTTCACGCTGCACTTCACGCCCGAAGACGAGATGCGCACGCGCCTGTTTGCCACGCTGCATGTGGAAAAGCGCTGGGCGCCCGCCTGGGCCGTGCGTGCATTCGTCTGGCCGTTCCTATATCGGGTTGCCGAGCAGGACCGGCGGGTGGTCGAAGCGCAGGCTGCCAATAGTGTGCGCTTTGGCCGGCAGAACGGCATCTCCACCGAGCTCGACTTTGTGCGCCCCATGCTTGATGCCGTGTGGATGCCCAACGGCAAGCCCGTGCAGACCGGTGAGCGCGTGATGCGGATATTGGTGTAGCGCGTGCAGCCTACTGACCCGGAGGCGGGCAGGCGAGCACTGTCGACAGCGCGTCCGCGCCGATGGTCACGCTGCCCGCGAACGGGCGGTCGTGCAGCACCAGCAGGAAGAAGATCATCCCGAAGCCCGCCGTGAACAGCGCCAGCGCAATGCGGCGCTCCCGGGCAGCCCCCCGGTGCAGTTCGGCAATAACGAAGGCATTGGTGAACAGCAGCCACGCCATGGCCGCCAGCTTGATGCCGCTCAATTGGCGCTTGGCGAGCTGTAGCCGCGTGGCCCGGGCGTTCTCGATGGCATCCAGGCGTTTTTCCAGCTCGTCGAATTCGTGCGCAATATGCTGGGGCGCATCGATGCGCCGCACATCGGCCGGTGCGGTCCCGCGCAATGCCTGCTGCGTGCTGTCGTAGCGCGCTGCCCAGACCGATTCACGCAGTTGCGCGAATGCACGCGCGGTCTGCGGACTCGATTGGCGCGCTGCCATGGCCGGCCATTCGTCCTCCACGGCGCTACGCGCGTAGACCAGTAGCGCGGTCTGAATGGGGGTGGCGAGCTTGGCCGGGAGGGCTTCGAGAATGCGCAGCGCCTCTGCGGCGGCGATGCCCTCGCGCTCGACGGCGGCTTCGGCGCGGGCGTTCTGCGTCCAGATATCGCTGGAGATGAAGCCGATGATCACCGCCGTGGGCACCAGCAGTCCGGTCAGCAGCGTGCCGATGATGTTGGCGCCCGGCCGGGTCGGCCACAGGCGCGCCAGCATGGCAGACACCGCCGACGCGCCGGCCGAGACGATCCCCAGCGAGACGAAGCACACCGTCAGCAGCGCCGAATTGGAAAGGGTGAACAGCCAGCTGTAGTAATCGAAATGATGCATGGTGCGCGGCACGCCCGCCCGGGAAGATGGGGCGGCATGCTCTCACGCGCGGTGTGGCCGGTTCAATTGCCGCCGCGGGGTGTTGGCGCAAATGGTGACGGCGTCGCGTGGGATGGTCGCTGCGTCTCAGCGCTTGGCGCGACTCTCCGTGGAAAGCAGGGGGGGGAAGCGCCTTGCGGGCGGTAGCTGCGCCCTCGGGAGTCGCCCTAAGTCTCCGCGCCCGGGGGCCGATGCGACAATCGCTGCGTGAATTCATCTCGATCACCACGGATCGCCGCATCCCGACGGCGGCCGCGTCAAGAGGAGGCATCATGCATCGCCATCGTTCTGTTGCCGCCGTCCGGGCGGTTTGCGCTGTGGCCGGATTTGCCGCGTTGGTCGGTCACGCCAGCACATTTGCGCAGGCGTCGGCTCCGGCTGCGCCGCCGGCCGCCCAGCCCGTCCCACCGCTCTCGGCGCAGATCATCAACATGGGCGGCATGACCCCGGACGAGATCGGCCCCGTCATCGCCGAGATGGGTACGCTGCGCACGAAGACCCTGGTGACGGCGGCCAACGGCACGGTCGGCATCCAGGTGGGCACCGTGGCCAAGCACACGCATACGTACTCGGACGAGATCCAGTACGTGATGTCGGGCACGGCCACCGTCTGGCTCGACAACGGGGCGCGCGAAGTCCGGGCGGGCGATCTGATCGTGATTCCGCGCGGCGTGGTGCACGGAACGCTGACCACCAGCACGGATTTCAAGGCGATGGCGATCAAGCTGCCGCCGCAGCGCGCGGGCGATACGCACAAGGTGCCGTGATATCTGCGCCGTGATCTGCGGGATGTTGGCCTGGGTCAGGGTGGGATAAAAACACCATCCCTTACAATGGCGCCCTCCTAAAGAGTCCATCGCCATGTCCGCCCCGCTCGCCAACGACACCTTCCTGCGCGCCCTGCGCCGCCAGCCCACCGACTACACGCCGCTGTGGCTAATGCGCCAGGCGGGCCGCTATCTGCCCGAGTACAACGCCACGCGCGCGCGGGCCGGCAGCTTTCTCGGCCTGGCCAAGTCGCCGGCATATGCGACGGAAGTGACGCTGCAGCCGCTGGATCGCTATCCGCTGGACGCGGCGATTCTGTTTTCCGACATCCTGACCGTGCCCGACGCCATGGGCCTGGGCCTGTCGTTCGCGCAGGGCGAGGGCCCGCGCTTTGCCAAGCCGGTGCGCACGGAAGCCGATGTGGTGGCGCTGTCGGTGCCGGATATGTCGTCGCTGCAATATGTGTTCGATGCCGTGGCGGAAATCCGCCGGGCGCTCGTCCAGGACGGCCGCCAGCGTGTGCCGCTCATCGGCTTCTCGGGCAGCCCTTGGACGCTCGCCTGCTACATGGTCGAAGGCGGGGGCTCGGACGATTTCCGCACCGTCAAGTCGATGCTCTACGCGCGCCCGGACCTGATGCACCGCATCCTGGAGATCAACGCGCAGGCCGTGATCGACTATCTGAACGCACAGATTGAGGCCGGTGCCCAGGCTGTGCAGGTGTTTGATACCTGGGGCGGGGCGCTGGCCGATGGCATCTACCAGGAGTTTTCGCTGGCCTACATGGCGCGCGTGGTGAAGGGTATTCGCCCCGGGGCCGACGGCCAGCGCGTGCCCGTCATCCTGTTCACCAAGGGCGGCGGCCTGTGGCTCGAAGCCATGGCTGAGACCGGTGCCGACGCGCTGGGCGTGGACTGGACCGTCAATCTGCAGCTCGCCCGCCAGCGAACGGCAGGGCGCGTCGCCCTGCAGGGCAACCTGGACCCGACGGTGCTGTTTGCCGAACCCGACGCCATTCGCGGCCAAGTGCGCCGCGTGCTGGAAGACTACGCAGCCAGCGGCGACAGCGACGGCCACATCTTCAACCTCGGTCACGGCATCTCGCAGTTCACGCCGCCCGAAGCCGTGACGGTGCTGGTGGACGAGGTGCACAGCTTCAGTCGCGCGCTGCGCACGAAAGCGAAATAACACGTATGAGATCAATGTTGCGGTGCGATAGCGTTTGAATTGAGCCGCAGTAGTGCGTGAAGCCGGGGGCACGGGTGGAATCTTCGCCGCTTTGGTGCAGTAGGGGTGAGTGACTACTCGCGTGCGGGTGGCCCCATCTGGCCCCGAAGGGGTGTCAAGCGATTTATTTCGCGCTTTCTGGTGCGTTGCCGGCTGTCAAGACTTGACTTATGCACAAAGCTGTCGCGGCTGGTTCTTTCCGCGGCGCAACAGGGGCGGCAGTGTGCATCCAACGCATAAGTGTTTGATTTTTCTGAAAGAAAGCCGCGTGCGCGTAAATCGTGCAAGCTAGAAAAACGGTGAATCCATTGGCCTTCGTGGGCGCGGCAGGCGACTTTTCAACAAAGTTATCCACAGGCTGTGTGGATAGCCCGGAAAACGGTCGCCGATCAGGGCGCCAGGGCGCAAACCTCAAGTAACACTTGAACATTGAGCCGGCCACGACAATGGCTGTGAAGGCAAGGTGAGATGGGCAAGACGCATTTCCCAGGTGCAGGATCCGCCGCTGCATCGCAACAATCCCTTTGCAATTCAACCGTTTGCGCTTTGCATGACCACCACCCAAGTCGACGCCGCTTTCTCTGATGCCAGGGCGTCGGCCGCCATCGCGCGCGTGGTGATCGATACGCCGCTTGATGCGGTGTTCGACTACCGGTGCGGGTCGCCTGTGCTTCCCGGGCAACTTGTGGTCGTGCCGTTCGGCAATCGCCGTGTGGTGGCGTTGGTGGTCGAAACTGCCGCGACCACCGACGTGCCGCAAGAGAAGCTGCGCGATATCGAGCGCGTGCTCGACTGGGTACCGCCGCTCGACGGCGAATGGCGTGCTCTGGCCGAATTTGCAGCTGGCTACTACCACCGTGCCCTCGGCGAGGTGACGTTGCCGGCACTGCCACCGCTCTGGCGCACGCCCGGCAGCTGGGACAACCTCGCGCGCCAGGCCAACGAAACCGTCTACGTGATGTGCGAGCCAGCACGGGCCGCGTTGCTGGACAGCATTCCGAAACGTGCCTCGGGCGCCATGCGCCTAGCCGAAGCGCTGACCGGCGATGGCGAGCTGTCCACCAGCGCTGCCGTCGAACTGCACGGGCAAGCCGTCGCTAAGCTGCGGGATTGGGCAGCCGTTGGCTGGCTGCGCGCAGAACTGCGGCCGAAGGCGCTGTTGCCGCAACCGCTCGAATTGCCGGCACCGTCCGTCGCGCCTGCCCTGAACGATGAACAGGCCGCCGCCGTGGCGGCCATTGCCCAAGCGGGCGCGGCCAGCACGTTCAGCCCGTTCCTGCTGTACGGCGTTACGGGCAGCGGCAAGACCGAGGTCTACCTGCACGCCATCGCCGACGCCCTGGCGCGCGATCCTGCTGCGCAGGTGCTGATGCTGGTGCCCGAGATCAACCTGACACCGCAACTGGAAGCGCGCATTGCGGCGCGTTTTCCCGGGGTGCCGATGGCGGCGCTGCACAGCGGCCTGGCCGAACAGCCGCGTGCGCTGAACTGGCTCGCAGCGCATCGCGGTGAGGCGCGCATCGTGCTCGGTACGCGGCTGGCGATGCTGGCGTCGCTGCCCAACCTGACGCTCATCCTCGTCGATGAGGAGCACGACACGTCGTACAAGCAGCAGGAGGGGCTGCGCTACTCCGCACGCGACCTGGCGCTATGGCGTGCCAAGCAACGCAACATCCCCGTCGTGCTGGGCTCGGCCACGCCGTCGCTGGAAACCTGGTGGCGCGCCGAGCAGACTGCCACCACGCGCCTGACGCTCTCGCAACGTGCGCAGGCTGAAGCGGTGCTGCCGAGCGTATCGCTCATCGACCTGAACCTGGAACGCCGCGCTGGGCGTGAGATTCGCGATGGGCTGTCCAAACCGCTCGTCGATGCGATTGCCGATCGCCTCGCGCGCGGCGAACAGAGCCTGCTGTTTCTCAATCGCCGTGGCTACGCGCCCGTGCTCTCGTGCGACGCGTGTGGCTGGCTCTCGGGCTGCCCGCGTTGCTCGGCGTACCTGGTGCTGCACAAGCCCGAACGGCGCCTGCGATGCCACCACTGCGGGTATGAATCCCGCATCCCGCATCACTGCCCCGACTGCGGCAACGTCGACATCGCCCCGCTCGGGCGCGGCACCCAGCGTATCGAAGAGACGCTCGGCGAGCTGTTTCCGCAGGCGCGCGTCGCCCGTATCGACGCCGATTCCACCCGCCGCAAAGGCAGCGCGGAAGCGCTGTTCGACACCGTGCACGAGGGCAGCGTCGACATCCTGATCGGCACGCAAATGGTCGCCAAGGGGCATGACTTCCAGCGGGTGACGCTGGTGGGCGTGGTCGCGCCCGACTCCTCACTGTTCTCGCACGACTTCCGCGCAGGCGAGCATCTCTTTGCATCGCTGATGCAGGTGGCCGGCCGCGCGGGCCGGGCCGGGTTGGCGGGGGAAGTGCTGATTCAGACGCGGTATCCGGATGCACCCGCGCTGCAGGCGCTGGTTCGGCACGACTACGGCGGATTTGCGCGGCAATTGCTGCGCGAACGCAAACAAGCCGGGTTGCCGCCGTTTGCCTATCAGGCGCTGCTGACCGCAGAGCACAAGGAAGTCGCGCGGGCGCTGGAGTTCTTGGGCGCTGCGCGTTCGGCTGGTGAAGCCTTGGCCGCTGAATTGGGCGCGCCGGTGTTTCTGCATGATCCGGTGCCGATGACGATGGTGCGCCTGGCAAACCGCGAGCGCGCACAACTGCTGGTGGAAAGCGGCTCGCGCGCAGCGTTGCAGAAGCTACTGGCCGCGTGGACGGACGGTTTTGCGCAGATCGGCAAAACGGTCAAGGGCGTGCGGTGGCAGCTGGAGATTGATCCGCTGCGGATTTGAAGTTTTGGGGCCTTGATGGTGCATCCCGGTTTCGTCCTCGGCAGGGGAAGAGACAAGGGAGACACCGCAAGAGCAAAACAAAATTTGCGGAGACGTATCGCTAGCAATCTCTGCCATGAATGAAGTGATTCACCCGTTCCATCAGGTCGGAACACGGATTGTTCCGGAATATGCGTGTTGCCATGTGCACGGGATCACCAAAGAAGAATCTCTCGTAGAGCACCTGTCGACCAGCAAATGCGGAAACCGAGGCATCCCACGCCAGCCGGTACAGATCAATCTTGTCTGCGGCCGCGAGCTTCACGCTTTGGAAGTACTTATCGATTTCGGTACGCAGTGGTCCATCCAGATCCTCACTCGTTGGCAATGTCACCAAGCCGCTGGCGCCAATCTGTTGGACGATCTCTACAATCCTGGGATACATGCGGGGAAACATGAATCTGGCCGCCTCCAGCGGACTCCAGTCGGGAACGAGCATGCCGAAATCGTTCAATCTTGCTCCAGCCTCGGCCGCCGACTTGAATGCCTTCATCGCCTGCCATCCCGCCCAGATCTCGGCCATCTTTTCATGAATATGTTGAAACCTATCCAGTCCTGATCCACGGACCATCAGTGAAATCAGGCCGAGAAAAAATTCGATTTTGACAATATTCTTGCAAACTACCTGGTAGGTGATGTGAGCGGTGGCTCCGGTGACATCATAGAATTGGTTGCAGATGTCGATATCCCGATAGCAAAACACACGTTCCCAGGGGACAAACACGTCATCAAAGAGTGCGACCGCATCCATTTCTTCGTACCGCGCGCCAAGCGGATGATTCCTAGGGCCCATTCCATAATCAACGGAATCGCGGCAGATGAACTTTAGTCCTGCAGTGCTGGTAGGCAGGACGAATGCAAATGCGTAGTCCTTCGAAGCATCCGAGACGTCTAGCAGCCGCGCCGGGAAGACTGCGATCTCATCGGCAAAAGGAAGCGTTGCGACCAGCCTGGCGCCAGTAACATAGATGCCGGCGTCCGATTCTCGGGTGACATGAGCAGATACTGTTGGATCATTCTGAAACGCTGGTCCAGCCAGCCGATTGACCCGCGGATTCAATATCGTGTGCGTCAGAGCAAGGTCATTATCGCGAACGAACCTGAAGTATTCCTTGACGTTGTTCGAAAAAGTTCTGCCTCCGATATCGAAAAAGCTCGCACTGCCTGAGAACGCGGCAATTGATCTGTTCAGGTAGGCCGGGTCGCGACCGAGCATGCCCTGACTGAATCGCGCGCCTGTCAGAAGCGCTTTACCCATGGCGAGCAGATCGCTTCGGTCTTTTGTGATGCTGAACGACATGCTCACCTTCCTGCCATCAATGGTCTCCAGCATCAGGTCGCTGTGATCCCATTGATAATCGTAGAGCGCCGCGAGAGTCTCCACACCATTCTTGAGCGGCGCGAAATGCCGAACATTCTCGATGCGCTTGCCTTGATACCAAAGGTCAGGTGGGCTGCTCTGAAGGCGCTGCAGAAAGTCCGCGCCCTTTCTCGCACCATGGTATTTTCCATCAAATGCCCACGTCCCAGACGCAGATTCGTTATCGTCTTGGCCTCTATCCGTCATCGTTATGTCTCCTCGGTGCGATCGGTGTTTTCGATGCAAAGCGATGCGACTTGCCATCGACCTTCGACAATCAGCCACAACTCGAAGAACTCGCATTGGCTGACAATCTGGTCGTTCCTCTTGAACCAGGCCGAGCCCGCAACTGTGGCCCAACTCTTGTGCTCCTGCATCGCTGTGACGGTTTCCTTGAACTCCACATTGCCCGCTCGCCTGTTAGGGAATTTGGTACGGCTTCGTTCGATGTACGCAATCTGATCGGCTTTGGATACCCGCTCGGCATTCCTCTGGATAAAGAATGACGGAGCTTCCAGATAAGCGAGCCAATCCACTTCTCCATTCAGATATGCATTGATCCAGACTGCTCTTATCTGCTTGAACGAATATTTTTTACTCATACTGCAACAAGGTATCAATCTGCTCCGAGATGTCGGAGATCTTGCGGTCCATCACGCGCCTCGCGTCAAACACGCCTTCGTTGTAAGCCAGGGCGCGTATCAGCTTGTACAGCTTCTCGGCAAACGGAACGACTTCCATGTTGCCGACCGAAATCTGAAGTTCGCTATCCAGCAGATCGCGTACTTGAGAAGAGAATTTGATCAGGTCGAATTTCTGGGTATGCACGACACACTCCTAAAAGGTGGGAAGATTGAATTCTGGTTCCTTGTCGAGCCGCCGTTCACGTAGTCTCGCAAGAAATCTCTCCATATCAAGATCTTGTATCACGTCAATCAAACGTTCCTTAAACTCGCGGGCTTCGACTTCGGTCATCGAATAGTCAATCTTGTCACGGAAGAAGCGGTCTTTGGCCAGTTCTTCGGAAATCAGTTTCACGGCGTCTAGTTTCCTGGCGAAATCCAGGCCAATCGTGACATGCATCGAGATATTGCTAATGGTTTCCACATCGTGCCAATAGCCGAATGGCAGGTACAGGCCATCACCTGCGGACAGCACGTGTTCCATCAACGGTTTGCCTTTGGGAGAAGGCAAGTAGAAACTCTTGTCCCCCCGGTTTGGCGAGTGGTATGTAGGAGCATGTATTGACCACCGCTTACTGCCATAAATCTGTATGGCGACGATGTCATGATCATCAAAGTGGCGGCCAAATCCGCTTGGACCCTTCGGGGAGATGTACAGGTTCGCCCATGCCGGGCAGCCCAGTGCGGCAGCGATTTCGCCAGTTAACGCCTTGAGTCCCGGGAAGAAGGCTTCGCAATGATCGATGATAATCGCGCAACCATCGCGCATTGCCTTGCGCAGTACCCCGGGGACCAGCCTGGGCCGCCTTTCGCCTCGCTCGGAGAACGAGTAGCGTAGGAACCCGTTATAGCTTCGGCTGTATTCATTGTCCGCTGCCGCAACCCGGATTCTGGGGTAATCGATCAGTCCGCTGGACAGAAGTGAATTGACTTCACTCCAGGTGACGATCTCTTCGACGTGGAGCGCGTCAAGAATATAAGGCCGAAAATGCAAACCGCCTGTTAGAAAATCGGGGCAATTCAGCATATTAGCTCCGGTTCTCTATGTAGATATTGCCGCCTGATTCCTCCATGACATGCTGGTTACCTAAGGATTCACGGTTGAAGAGCACATGAGGGTGCTGATGGGTGATTATAAATATGCATGTGTCACTCGCTAGGCTCGCGATGGTGCCAGCGAGGGAGTACGCCCTCTCTTCATCCAGTCCTGAAAATGGTTCGTCGAGAATCAGGATATCGCACTCCTGAAGCAGCCCTCTAGCGATCACCAACCGCTGACGCTCTCCACCAGAAAGCCGCCCACCCTTCTCGCCAACAACATATTCCAGGTTATCGCTGAATTTCTGTAGTCCGACCTTTGAGAGCGAATCGACGAGTTCCTTGGGGCTCGCGTCATGCTTTCCGTACCTAAGGTTTTGAATGATGGACTCATTGAAGATGGTGTTGTCCTGGGAAACATAGCCAATCTTTGCTAGCAGCAGATCGGAATCCATACCGCTCACATCTATGCCATTGATGAGTAGTTGCTTTGCCGGCGCCCGGATTTCTCCGCGCATCGCACGCGCGATGGTACTTTTCCCGATACCGCTGGCACCGCGCAAGGTGTTCACCACTCCAGGACTAATGTTGATCTCCCCATAGATTGGCTGCGTACCATTCGCGGTGATGCCAGCAGCGCAGAAGCCCTGAAAGGAAAAGTCATAGCGCTTAGCACCAAACACAGGAGACGCGGTACCGACGTTGATGCCATCTTTGATCTTCAGCCCCTCCGAGATTCGCCGAATATCGATCCCTGCGCTGAGGATATTGCGATAATTGAAGCCGAGGGCATTGATCTGAATGATCAATTGTGCCAACCCGGTGGCCAGGAGGATGATGGCGCCAGTCGAGCCTGCCCCCTGTCCGCAATACGCCGTGAGCATCAAGAAGCAGGCTGCTACGCAGATAACCGAAGAAACGATGCTGTCGAGAAACAGCTTCCTGACATTATTGTTCTTCCGTTCTTCTAGTTTGGCCAACAGGATTGCGTGATGGCTCAGTCGACCGTTGCGCATGTCTGGGGAAATGGCCCCAGAATTAATGAAGCTGTCGTGCATGAAAGCTGCGCACTCGGTATCCGATTGCGCAATCTCCCTCATCATTGGCGCTCTTTTCTTTGTGACATACACGACAAATGCAGAATATAACGCCGCGAAGAGCAGAAGAACCAACCCCGCCTCCCACCCCACGAAAATGACTGCAAACAGGGCAATGGAAACTATCTCAAGTGCGATGGAAAGCAGCGATCTCAGCGTGCTGTTTAGCAGGGTGCGTACTGAAAAAACAGCCTCCTGTATCTTCTTTTGGTATTCCCCGGAATTCTTCAGGCGTGCGCTGCCATAGTCCAGACTGACAACGTATTCATACCAGCTCTTTCGGATGTCGCTTTCGATCCGGTTCGCGAGCCGGTTAGAAATCAATGTACCACTGGCGCCCGCAATTGGAAGCAGAAATCTCTGCAATGCGAACAACACGATAAAGAGGAACAAAATATCAGTCTTTCCGTGCTGCAAGCCATCCGTTAGCCATTTCAGCAAGGCGCCAAACGATGTGTTCAGCAATGCGCTCAGGCACGCGAGTGCGATCACACCCGCAAAGTAGTACTTGTAGCGAGCCAGTAGCCGCGCAACATAATGGGACATGCCCGTTCCTTGATCCAATTGTGGACTCCATGACTGGCTCCACCCCGAATCGGACTGAGGCGACCCGGGGTGTCACGCTCTATTTCTGTGAGCGCCTCAGGTGTAGAGATTACGGGAGGAGTTGCAGGTGCAGTACATGCCACAGCCACTACCACCACAATACATTGACGGGGATACCTGCTGGATGATGCCTTGGATGAGTTCGCCAGTCGTCATTCCGTTGGCGAGTTTCGGATCGATAGGTGTCCCCAGTTTCTTCAGGTCCCCGTGATATGCGGACCTTTGCAACAGGTTCACCTTTTCGGGGGAGTACTTGTTGCCGTATTGCACATACCATTTTTTCAGCGTCTCATTGCCGAACGTCGCGCTGATGACCTGAAGCTGTTTCTCAAGCCTGCCGCGCTTGTGATCGCTCAGCGTTATTCCTTTCTGGGACAGTGTCTGGATTTTCTGGGTCAGATGCGCCGAGCAGAACGGTATGTGATGAATCATCTTCCCAAAAAAGCGATTACAGAATTTTTCGTAATCTTTGGTGAAGAGAATGAAGTGGTGCCACATTTTGTCGACCATCAAAAGTGGCTCATCGATTTCAAATTCAATGCATTGTCTCTGCGCGTACTCCGATACACACAGAAATTTTTTCATTTCCGAAAAGATGTCGAGTGCCTCTGCCTCCTCCACATCCCATTCGTCCCTGAACTTGCCAATGACGCCTTCGTGCTGATAGCGCGCCAAATCCGCTGAATACAAAAAATCGACAACATCCCTCTGGCGATCCAAAACTGCGGTCATGAAACCTCCTTTTTGCTGATTAAGCTGAGAAAAGATGCGACGGCACTTATTTCATAGTCGTGCGGGGTTCCTCCTGTTTGCAGTTGAATTTCAATCGACCTGTGCAATCGCGCAATCACCTGCCATAGTGCGAGTGACTGCGCGACTCGGGTCGGGGTCGCTGACATCGATCTCGTATTGCTCTGTTCCGATATGGTGGATTGCCAATGGCCCGAAATGACGCTCTAAATCATCACCGCAACCTTGGTGAGATCGTTGTCAAATTGTGTTGATGCGTAATCGGGTCAAAGCGCGCATGGCGAAGGCGCGCGGGTGCGCCGGGCTGGCCGGCGAGGTGCTGATCCAGACGCGCTATCCGGACGCCCCCCGCACTGCAGGCGCTGGTGCGGCACGACTACGCGGGCTTTGCGCGGCAACTGCTGCGCGAGCGCAAGCAGGCGGGGCTACCGCCGTTTGCCTATCAGGCGCTGCTGACCGCCGAGCACAAAGAAGTGGCGCGGGCGCTGGCATTTCTGGGTGCAGCACGGGCCGCTGACGAGGCACTGGCGGCCGAACTGGGCACCCCCGTGTTCCTGCATGATTCGGTGCCCACGACGATGGTGCGCCTGGCCGACCGCGAGCGGGCGCAGTTGCTGGTTGAATCGGGTTCTCGCGCGGCGTTGCAGAAGCTTTTGACTGCCTGGACTGAGGAGTTTGCGGGGATTGGCAAGACTGTGAAGGGGGGGCGGTGGCAGTTGGAGATTGATCCTTTGAGGATTTGAGCATTTGAGGGCTGGGGGGGCACCTCCCTTTCGTTCCCTGCTGGGGCTGACTCACTTTCTTTGGTCTTGCCCAAAGAAAGTAAGCAAAGAAAAGTGAGTCAGCCCCGGCAGGGGATGAAACAAGGGATGCACCACCAACAAAAAACCAGCCCAAAAGCCCCAACCGCCCCTGCGGTTGCACCCCAATCTACCCATTTCGAACCAAGGGGTTTCACTAGGTTGCACCTTCAAGATCGCCAGGCGTATGATCCGCCCAATTTGCCGGCCACAAGCCAGGCAATGGCAGCTCTGGATAGGAACCCACATGGCTACAACCACCCTCGGGGTCAAGCTGGACGATGCTTCGCGTGAACGCCTCAAGCGCGTTGCGCAGTCCATTGACCGCACGCCGCACTGGCTGATCAAGCAGGCGATCTTCACGTATCTGGATCAAGTGGAGCGGGGGCAGCTGCCAACTGATGCAAACGGCCCGGCGGCGGATGGCCTCCCGTCCGCCGCCGCAGCCGTCTCGGACGTGCACGAGGGTGACGAACCCGCGGTGCAACCGTTCCTCGAATTCGCACAAAGCGTGCAACCGCAATCGGTCTTGCGCGCTGCCATCACCGCCGCTTATCGCCGGCCGGAAACCGAAGCCATTCCGATGCTGCTGGAGCAGGCCCGTCTGCCGGGCGCGCTCGCTTCGGAAGCCAAGCAGCTCGCACGGGACCTCGCCGGCAAGCTGCGCACGCAAAAGGTCGGCACTGGCCGCGAAGGGCTGGTGCAGGGCCTGATCCAGGAATTCTCCTTGTCGAGCCAGGAAGGCGTGGCGCTGATGTGCCTGGCCGAGGCGCTGCTGCGCATTCCCGACAAGGCCACGCGCGACGCACTCATCCGCGACAAGATCAGCAACGGCAACTGGTATTCGCATGTCGGCCAGAGCCCGTCGCTGTTTGTGAATGCCGCCACCTGGGGCCTGCTGCTCACGGGCAAGCTGGTCGCCACCCACAACGAAGCAGGGCTGTCGAAGGCGCTCACGCGCATCATCGGCAAGAGCGGCGAGCCGCTGATCCGCAAGGGCGTGGACATGGCGATGCGCCTGATGGGCGAGCAGTTCGTCACCGGCGAAACCATTTCCGAAGCGCTGGCCAACGCGCGCAAGTTCGAGGCCGAAGGCTTCCGCTATTCCTACGACATGCTCGGCGAGGCCGCGATGACGGAGGAAGATGCGCAGCGCTACCTCGCGTCGTACGAGCAGGCCATCCGCGCGATCGGGCAGGCGTCGGGCGGGCGCGGCATCTACGAAGGGCCGGGCATCTCGATCAAGCTGTCGGCGCTGCATCCGCGCTACGCGCGCGCGCAGTACGACCGCACGATTAACGAGCTGTATCCGCGTGTGAAGGCGCTGGCGATGCTGGCGCGTGAATACGACATCGGCATCAACATCGATGCGGAAGAGGCCGATCGCCTGGAGCTGTCGCTCGACCTGCTGGAGCGCCTGTGCTTTGCGCCCGAGCTGGCCGGCTGGAACGGCATCGGCTTCGTGGTGCAGGGCTATCAGAAGCGCTGCCCGTTCGTGCTCGACTACATCATCGATCTGGCACGCCGCAGCAAGCACCGCCTGATGATCCGCCTGGTGAAGGGCGCGTATTGGGACAGCGAGGTCAAGCGCGCCCAGGTCGACGGCCTGGAGGGCTACCCGGTCTACACGCGCAAGGTCTATACCGACGTGTCGTACCTGGCCTGCGCACGCAAGCTGCTGGCCGCCCCGGAAGCGATCTTCCCGCAGTTCGCCACGCACAACGCGCACACGCTGGCGGCCATTTACCACATGGCCGGCCAAAACTATTACCCCGGCCAATACGAATTCCAGTGCCTGCATGGCATGGGCGAACCGCTGTATGAGCAGGTCGTCGGCAACAAGCCGGGCAAGCTGAACCGCCCGTGCCGTATCTACGCGCCGGTCGGCACGCATGAAACGCTGCTGGCCTACCTCGTGCGCCGTCTGCTGGAAAACGGCGCCAACACCTCGTTCGTGAACCGTATTGCGGATGAGTCGATTCCTCTGGACGACCTCGTCGCCGACCCGGTGGCGGTGGTGGAAAAGATGCACGCCGATGAAGGGACGCTCGGCCTGCCGCATCCGAAGATTCCGCTGCCGCGCCACCTCTACGGTGACGTGCGCGCCAACTCGTCGGGCATTGACCTGGCGAATGAGCAGCGCCTGGCGTCGTTGTCGTCCGCCCTTCTTGCGGGCACGAGCACCGTCTGGACGGCCCAGCCGACCATCGGCGATGCGCCATACGCTGGCGGCACACCGCAACCGGTGCGCAATCCGTCGGACCTGCGCGATATCGTTGGCCACGTGACGGAAGCCACCGAAGCCGATGTGGATGCCGCGCTGTCGGCCGCCGCCGCTGCCGCTCCGATCTGGCAAGCCACACCGCCGGAAGCGCGTGCCGCGCTGCTCGATCGCGCAGCGGACCTGATGGAAGACGAGATGCAGCACCTGATGGGGCTGATCATTCGCGAGGCGGGCAAGACGCTGTCGAACGCCATCGCCGAAGTGCGCGAAGCCGTCGATTTCCTGCGCTATTACGCAGCGCAAGTGCGCGGCGGTTTCTCGAACGACACGCATCGCCCGCTGGGCCCCGTGGTCTGTATCAGCCCGTGGAACTTCCCGCTGGCAATCTTCACCGGCCAGGTGAGCGCAGCGCTTGCTGCAGGCAACCCGGTCCTGGCCAAGCCTGCCGAGCAGACCCCGTTGATCGCCGCCCAGGCCGTGCGCATTCTGCGTGAAGCCGGCGTGCCGGCCGGTGCTGTGCAACTGCTGCCGGGCCGTGGCGAGACCGTCGGCGCGGCGCTGGTGAAGGACATGCGGACCAAGGGCGTGATGTTTACCGGCTCGACCGAAGTCGCGCGCATCCTGCAGCGCACGCTGGCTGGCCGCCTGGACGCCAACGGCGCGCCGATCCCCCTGATTGCTGAGACCGGCGGCCAGAACGCGATGATTGTCGATTCGTCTGCGCTGGCCGAGCAGGTGGTGGCCGATGTGCTGTCGTCTGCGTTTGATTCGGCAGGCCAGCGGTGCTCGGCGCTGCGCGTGCTGTGCCTGCAGGATGACGTGGCTGACCGCGTGCTCGCGATGCTCAAGGGCGGCATGGCCGAACTGGCGATGGGCAATCCGGATCGCCTCGCCACCGATGTCGGCCCGGTGATCGACGCCGAAGCGCGCGACAACATCGTCGGCCACATCGAAGCGATGCGCGCCAAGGGCCGCCGTGTGCATCAGGCGCCGGTGCCGGCCGCCTGCGCGCACGGTACGTTTGTGCCCCCCACCGTCATCGAACTCGACAGCCTGTCGGACCTGACGCGCGAGATCTTCGGCCCCGTGCTGCACGTGGTGCGCTGGAAACGCTCCGGTGACAACGCCGGCTTGACCAAGCTGATCGAGCAGATCAACGGCACGGGCTACGGCCTGACGCTGGGCATCCATACGCGTATCGACGAGACCATCGCGCACGTGGTGGATCGGGCGCACGTCGGCAACCTGTATGTGAACCGCAATATCGTCGGCGCCGTGGTGGGCGTGCAGCCGTTTGGCGGCGAAGGCCTGTCGGGCACGGGTCCGAAGGCCGGCGGCCCGCTGTATCTGCTGCGTTTGCTGTCGACGTGCCCGCAGGACGGCATGCGCACTGCGCTGGAACTGACCGCTGGCGCCGGCACGGAAATCGATACCGATGCGCGCCGCGCGCTGCTGGCGCCGTTCGATGCGCTGACGGATTGGGCACGCAAGCAGTCGCCTGAGCTGGCATCGCTGTGCGAACGCCTGGCTGCGGCGTCGGCCACGGGCGCCACGGCCACGCTGCCGGGCCCGACGGGCGAGCGCAACACCTACACGCTGCTGCCGCGCGAAGCGGTGCTGTGCGTGGCGGCGGATCCGGCCGATTGGCTGCGCCAGCTGGCGGCTGTGCTGGCCGTGGGCAGCGTGGCCGTTGTGCAGGAAAACCCTGCCATCGAAGCGGTACTTCGGGGCTTGCCGGCGGCAGTACAATCGCGCGTCCGTGTGGTCGGGTCGACCGACGAAGCGGCATTTGATGCGGTGCTGCACCACGGCGATTCGGACCATCTGCGCGCCATTTGCGAAGGACTGGCACGACGTGCCGGCCCGATCGTGGGCGTGCAAGGCCTGCCGCATGGCGGGGAAGGGCTGGCGCTGGAGCGCCTGCTGATCGAGCGTTCGCTGTCGGTCAATACGGCCGCAGCGGGTGGCAACGCCAGCCTGATGACCATCGGCTGACGGGGAGCACGAGCAGGATTCGCAGCGGCATCCGCACGACGGGTACGGATGGCGCGCGAAGCGGGAGGAGGGCGACGGTGATCCCGTCGCGCTATTGATCCAAATTGCGTTTGAACTAGGAGACGCACAAATGAAATTGAAGCAACTGTGTCTGGCGGCGGCGCTGTGCGCGCTGGGTAGTGCGGCATCGGCCCAAGAAGTCATCAAGCTGGGCTACGCCGGCCCGATGACCGGTCCTCAAGCCCAGTACGGCAAGGACATGCAGAACGGTCTGACGCTGGCTGTGGAAGAGTTCAACGCCACCAAGCCGAAGATCGCCGGCAAGGAAGTCAAGTTCCAGCTGATCTCGGAAGACGACCAGGCTGACCCGAAGACCGGCACCACCGTCGCACAGAAGCTTGTGGACAGCGGCATCAAGGGCATGCTGGGCCACTTCAACTCGGGTACGACCATCCCGGCCTCGCGCATCTACAACAACGCCGGCATTGCAGAAATTGCGATGGCAACGGCACCGGAATACACGAAGCAAGGCTACAAGACGACATTCCGCATGATGACTTCCGACACCCAGCAGGGTTCGGTGGTCGGCACGTACGCCGTCAAGAAGCTGGGCTACAAGAACATCGCCATCGTTGATGACCGCACCGCTTACGGCCAAGGTCTGGCAGACGAGTTCGAGAAGGCCGCCAAGGCTGCCGGCGCCACCATCGTGCGTCGCGAGTTCACCAACGACAAGGCCAGCGACTTCAAGTCGATCCTCACGCAGATCAAGGCCAAGAAGCCTGACGCCGTGTTCTACGGCGGCGCGGAAGGCCAATCGGCTCCGCTGGTCAAGCAGATGCGCGAACTGGGCATGAAGTCCACGCTGATGTCGGGCGAAATGTCCAAGACCGACGACTTCATCAAGCTGGCTGGCGCGCAATCGGCCGAAGGCGTGGTGTGCTCGCTGGCCGGTCTGCCGCTGGAGCAAATGCCGGGCGGCGCTGGCTACAAGGCCCGCTATGAGAAGCGCTTCGGCACGCCGGTGCAGACGTACTCGCCGTACGCCTACGACGGCGCGATGGCCCTGATGCAAGCCATGGTGAAGGCCGGCTCGTCGGATCCGAGCAAGTACCTGCCGATCCTGGCCGCGACCAACATGCAAGGCGTGACCGCCAAGCATTACGCCTACGACGACAAGGGCGACCTCAAGGACGGCGGTATCACCGTCTACAAGGTCACCGGCGGCAAGTGGACGCCGCTGGAGAGTGTCGGCGGCAAGTAATCCGACCGGCTCTCAGCCATTCGCAGTATGAAAACCGCCCTCCGGGGCGGTTTTTCTTTGCTGGCGGCCAACGTCTCCAAACGCAGAGTTGTCGCCTTCTGCATTCAACACCATCGATCTATTGTTAAATATCGTGTAACACGGGTCTAACGCGTGTCAGTGCTTGGCTGACTTTCCCAAGCGGGTGCTTCGGGTACCATGTCGCCCATGACAGGACTTCACGATCTCTTCCCTTCGTGGCCGCCCGAACCCGGCGGTCTTTTCTGGGTCGGGCTGGCGCTGGTCGGTGCGGCGTTGTGCGGCGAGTTTGCGCGTGCGGCGCTCAAGCTGCCGCGCATCGTCGGCTACGCGGCAGCGGGGCTGGTGGCCGGCGTGCTGGGCCGCCCGCTCATCGACGCCGACATGCTCGACCAGACCCACATCCTGATCGAGATGGCGCTGGCGTTGGCGCTGTTCGAACTGGGTCACCGGTTGTCGTTCGAGTGGCTGCGTGCCAATCGTTGGCTCTTGCTTACCAGTGGCTTCGAGAGCCTGCTGACCTGGGGCCTCGTCACCTGGGTGCTACAGCTGTTTGGCGTGGCGACGCCGGTGGCGGTGGCCGCAGGCGCCATCGCCGTGGCCACGTCCCCCACGGTGCTGCTGCAACTGAAGAACGAGCTGCGCGCCGAAGGCCAGGTGACGGAGCGGTTGCTCTCGCTGGGCGCGCTCAACAGCATCTACGCCAGCGTGCTGGTGCCGCTGACCGCGGGCTGGCTGCACAGCGAATACGGTCATTGGGCGGCGGCGCTGCTCCATCCGCTGTACCTGCTGGCAGGTTCCGTGCTCCTTGCCTGGGTGGTCGGCAAGGTGGGCCATGCGTTGTATCACCGCATGGCGGGTGACGATCACTACGCGTTTCTGGTGCTGGTCGGCCTGGTCCTGTTTGCGCTGGCGATGGCCAAGCTGCTCAAGCTGTCGGTGCCGCTCACGTTGCTGCTGGCAGGCGTGGTGTTCAAGCATCAGGACGATCACCCGCGCGTGTGGCCGTCGCACTTCGGCAGCGCTGGCAGCATCCTCATTGTGGTGATGATCGTGTCGCTTGGTTTGCCGCTCAAGGCGTCGGACTGGGTGATCGGCGGTGTGGCGGCGGTGGCGCTGGTGCTGTCGCGCTTCATTGCCAAACTGGCGGCCACGACGGCGCTGGGCTCGTTCTCGGGCCTGTCGATGCGGCAGAGCATCGCGCTGGGCCTGGCGCTTGGGCCCATGTCGGGACTGTCATGGTTGCTGATGCACGATACGGCGGCACTGTATCCACAAACCGGCGGGCCGCTTGCGGCCATCATTCTTTGCACGCTGGCGATCCAACAGATTGCCGCGCCGATCCTGACCGCGCGTTCGCTGCGCTGGGCAGGTGAGGTGCGACAAGACGAAGGGAGGCACTGAGCCCCATGTCCCTCGAACCGTTCTCGAAATCCGAAGCCCTGACGTTTGGCGTCGAGCTGGAACTGCAGCTCGTCAATCGCCATGACTACGACCTCGCGTCAGCGTCGCCCGACCTGCTGCGCATGCTCAAGGGCAAGGAATACCCCGGCGACATCAAGCCGGAGATCACCGATTCGATGATCGAGATCTCCACCGGCATCTGCCACAGCCATGACGAGGCGCTCTGGCAGTTGCGCGAGATGCGCGACCGCATGGCCGACGCCGCCACGGCGCTGAACATCGGCATCTGCGGTGGCGGCACGCACCCGTTCCAGCAATGGAGCCAGCGCCAGATTTCGCAATCGCCGCGCTATCAGTACATCTCGGATCTGTACGGTTATCTCGCCAAGCAGTTCACCGTGTTCGGGCAGCACGTGCATATTGGCTGCCCCAATCCCGACGACGCGCTGTACCTGCTGCACGCCATGTCGCGCTACGTGCCCCACTTCATTGCGCTGGCCGCGTCGTCGCCGTTCGTGCAGGGCGTGGATACGGGGTTTGCTTCCGCGCGCATGAACTCGGTCAGCGCCTTCCCGATGTCGGGCCGCGCGCCGTTCGTGCTGACGTGGGATGCCTTCATTGCGTACTTCGACAAGATGCACGCCACGGGCGTGATCGAAAGCATGAAGGACTTCTACTGGGACATCCGCCCCAAGCCCGAATTCGGCACGATCGAAGTCCGCGTGATGGACACCCCGCTGACCGTCGAACGCGCGGCCGCAATCGCCGCCTATATCCAGGCATTGGGCCGCTGGCTGCTGCTCGATCGCCCGTTCATGCCCGAGGAAGACGATTACCTCGTCTACACCTTCAACCGCTTCCAGGCATGCCGCTTCGGGCTGGCCGGCGAATACGTCGACCCGGCCACGGGCAACCGCGGTGCGCTGGCTGATCACATCCTGGAAACGAGCAAGGTGCTGTCGACACATGCCGAAGCGCTGTCGTCCGAAGGCGCGCTGGATATGGTGCGGGAGGTGGTGGAGGCGCGAGATGCGGATGCCGAATGGATCCGCGCGGCGCAACGTGAAACCCGCAACCTGCACGAGACCGTGCGACGCGGCTGCGGGCGTTGGACGCAGGCGGCAACGCAGCCCGCCTGACGCATCGAGGAACGGTCAGTCGTTGCGGACCGTTCCAGGCGCTTCAAGCCAGCGCTGCATGAACACGAGGTCGAGCCACTGGCCGTGCTTGATGGCCGCCTCGGGCATGCGGCCCACTTCCTTGAAGCCGAGCTTTTCGTGCAGGCGGATCGAGCCTGCATTGGCGCCGTCGATGGCGCCCACCATCAGGTGTTTGCCCAGCGCCGCGGCGCGTTCGCACAGCGCTTCAACCAGCAGGCTGCCCAGGCCCTTGCCGCGCCAGTCGCGATGAATATGCACCGAGTGCTCGACGGTGGTTCGAAAGCCCGGGTACGGCCGGAAATCCCCAAACGATGCAACGCCTGCTACCTGCCCGCCATCATCGGCCACCAGCACCGGATACCCCTGCGTGGCACGCAACGCCAGCCACGCGGTGCGGTCTTCCAGCGTGACCGGCGTTTCGGTGTAGATCGCGTTGGAGGTGGCGATCACGTCGTTGTAGATGGCGAGGATGGCCGGCAGGTCGGCCTGCGTTGCGTCGCGGAGCAGCATATTGCGGGATGGGGTCAATGAGTCGGACGCACCGCCAGTACGCGGCGCGCGAAGGCCCAGCATACCAAGGCGAACACGATCAGCCCAAGCCATTGCGCCGTGCCTTCAAACGACGCGCCCACGATCGCCAGCGGCGCATCCTTGCCCGTGGCCCCGATGATGGCTGCCATCAATACGCCGACCAGACTTTCGCCCACGATCAGGCCCGACGCCAGCAGCACGCCGTGGCGGTTCGGCACCTCGGCATAGCGCTCGTACGGCACACCGGCCGCCTGCGCACGCTTGGAGAGAATTTTCTCGATGACCCACGCCAGCACCGCGCCGGTCACCAGCACTGTGCTGATCGTCGGCGGCAGGTAGATGCCGATGCCCACCGCCAGCACCGGCAGACGGGCGACACCGCCACGCTGCTTGAGCGCCCAGTCGACGGCGATCAGGAGCACACCGATGACGATGCCCGCAATCACCATGTTCCATTCCAGCTGGTGCGTGAAGATGCCGGTGGCAATGGCCGTCATGAGCGTCGCCTGCGGGGCGGACAGCGCCTGCGCCGCGTCCATACCGGCACGCGGCAGCGCACCCGGAAAACCATACGCGTTGTACAGCAGTTCCAGCACCGGCGAGATGACCGCCGCGCCCGCCACGCAGCCGATCAGCAGCGCCACCTGCTGGCGCCATGGCGTGGCACCAACCAGCCAGCCTGTCTTCAGATCCTGCAGGTTGTCATTGGAGATGGTCGCCACGGCCACCACGGCCGAGGTTGTGAAGATGGCCAGCGCAATGCCCAGCTTGCTCGCTTCGGGCGAACCAACGATGCCGTTGTCCGCGCCGATAGCCAACAGCAGCAGCGACACCAAGGTGATGGCGATGATGCCAATGCCTGAAATCGGGCTCGACGACGAACCGATCAGCCCGGCCATGTAGCCGCACGCCGCTGCCACCAGAAAGCCGAACACCACCGCAAAGATCACCGCGCAGGTGATCAGCGTCCAGCGCGAGCCGGCCGACAGCATGGTCGGCGCCAGGAATGCGGCAAACGTGATCACCAGCACCACGACCATCGCCAGCGTGACCAGCAGAATCCAGCGCGGTGCCATGTCCTGCTCGGTGCGCTGGGCGCCGCCATCGGCCTTCGGGCGCAGGCTGCCGAACGAACGCTTTACACCGTGCACCACCGGGCCGATCAGCGTGCCCAGCGTCCACACGGCCGCCACCGCAATCACGCCTGCACCGATAAAACGCACCTGCGTGCGCCACACGTCCGTGCCGAACGCCGAGAGCGCCTTGCCCGCCGGCATCGGCGTAATGGAGGTCAGATACGGCACGGCGATGCCCCAGGCGATCACCAGGCCCACCAGCATGGCAAGCCCCGCCACCAGGCCGATCAGATAGCCCGCGCCCAGCAGTGCCGTTGAAAAGCCCATGGGCAAGCGCACCACCGCGGCACCCGCTGCGAACCACCAGCTTGCCCCTTCGCCCAGCAGGCGCAGGCCGCTGGTTGCGAACGCCACGATGGCCGCGACAATGCCGCCGGCAGCGAGATCGCGCATGCCGGTCGCGGCGGGCACCGCCTCGCCATCGGCGGCGTCTTCGCCGTCAGCAGATTGGCCGCTGCCCACGCGGAGGATTTCCGCCGCCGCCACGCCTTCGGGATAGGGCAGGTCGCTCTGCACCACCATCGCGTGGCGCAGCGGAATCGTGAACACCACGCCGAGCATGCCGCCCGCCATGCACACTCCAAACGTTTGCCAGAACGGGAAACCTTGCCAGTGCCCGATCATCACCAGGCCGGGCAGGATGAAGATGATGGAAGACAGCGTCCCGGCCGCAGACGCCTGCGTCTGCACCATGTTGTTCTCAAGGATGTTCGTGCCGCCGAGCATGCGCAGCACCGCCATCGAAATGACCGCTGCCGGAATCGCCGATGAGAACGTCAGGCCGACCTTCAGGCCGAGGTACACGTTTGAAGCGGTAAAAATTACGGTGATGATGGCACCGAGGATCATGCCGCGTAGCGTCAGCTCCGGCAGGGTCGCTGCCGGAATGTGCTTGGGAGGATGGAGGGATTGCATCCTGCGGATCTCCAAAGAGGGTTCTTGTGGCGCGGATTATAGGAGTGGATGGGGGCGGGGGCTTGTGCGTTTTTTTTGGGGTGCCCTCTAGATTTGTTGTTTGTGGTCCATCCCTTGTTTCATCCCCTGCCGGGGCTGACTCACTTTCTTTGTCTTGCCAAAGAAAGTAAGCAAAGAAAGGCGCGCCCGATGCGGCGACCCCCTCCTTGAATTTATGTCGCAAGGAGGGGAAGGGAAAAACTCGCTGCGCTCAGACAGTTTCCCTTCCTTTTTCCTCCTTGCAACAGAAATTCAAGGCGCCGCATAGGGCAGGGAAAGTCAAAGACAGAAGCAAAACACTCTGGACGCAAGCCCAAACGACAAAGGCCAACCTCGCGACGGGTTGGCCTTTTTCTTTTGACGTTGAGCCCTTGATGGCGCCTTGAATTTTTGTGGGCGGGCGGATCAAGGAAGGAGGCTTGTCTGAGCGCAGCGAGTTTTCCCCACCTCCGCCCGGTTACGCAAATTCAAGGAATCTTTCGCCATCTCGGGCGCGCCTTTCTTTTGCTTACTTTTCTTTGGCAAGACAAAGAAAAGTGAGTCGGTCCCGGCAGGGAACGAAAGGAGTGTGGACCACCAAGGCAAAAATCAAAATCAGCACTCCACAATATTCACAGCCAGTCCGCCCCGCGCAGTCTCCTTGTACTTAGTCTTCATATCCGCCCCCGTCTCCCGCATCGTCTTGATCACGGAGTCGAGCGAAACATAATGCGTGCCATCCCCGCGCAGCGCCATGCGCGCCGCATTCACCGCCTTTACAGAAGCCATCGCATTGCGCTCAATGCACGGAATCTGCACCAGCCCGCCGACCGGGTCGCATGTCAGCCCCAGGTTGTGCTCCATGCCAATCTCAGCCGCGTTCTCCACCTGCGCAGGCGTACCACCCAGCACCGCAGCAAGCGCGCCGGCCGCCATCGAACACGCCACGCCGACTTCGCCCTGGCACCCGACTTCCGCACCCGAGATCGACGCATTCATCTTGTAAAGCATGCCGATCGCGCCGGCGGTGAGGAGGAAGTCCACGATGCCATCGTCATTCGCGCCGGGCACGAAGCGGTCGTAGTAATGCATCACGGCCGGGATGATGCCCGCTGCGCCGTTGGTCGGCGCCGTGACGACGCGCCCGCCCGCAGCGTTTTCTTCATTCACGGCAATCGCATACAGATTCACCCAGTCGATGACTGACAGCGGGTCGGACAGCGTGCGTTCGGCCTGCACCGTGAGCCGTGAATACAACTCGGCGGCACGGCGACGCACGTGGAACGGGCCCGGCAATTCGCCCTCCGTGCGGCAGCCGCGCGCCACGCACGCCTGCATCACGTGCCAGATGTTGAGCAGACCAGCGCGCACTTCAGCTTCCGTGCGCGACGTCAGTTCGTTTTCGAGCATCAGCCGGGCGATGGATTTGCCCGTCGATTCGCACATCGCCAGCAGCTCTTTGCCGCTGCGGAATGGATGCGGCAACTGGTCGTGCGCGGCCAGCACTTGCGTATTCGGCGCACCGGCCGTGACGACAAAGCCTCCGCCCACCGACAGGTAGCGCGCTTCGCGCAGCCGCTCGCCTGCGGCATCGAAGGCGTGGAACTTCATGCCGTTCGGATGCTCGGCCATCGCCTCGCGGCGATAGAAGGCGATGTGCTCCTTTTCGGTGAAGCGCACCGCGTGACGGCCCAGCAGCGACAGCGACTGCGACGCGCGCAGGGCCGCGAGCTTGTCTTCGATGGTGTCCGGGTCGATGGTGTCCGGCGCCTCGCCCATCAGGCCGAGGATGACGCCGCGATCGGTGCCGTGGCCCTTGCCGGTGGCGCCGAGCGAGCCGTACAGCTCCACGCGCACGCTGGCGACTTGCGGCATCAGCCCATCGGCTTCCAGGCCGGAGGCAAACATGAGCGCGGCGCGCATCGGCCCGACGGTGTGCGAGCTGGACGGGCCAATGCCGATCTTGAAGAGGTCGAAAACGGAAACAGCCATGGGTGAGGCTCCGGGGGGCGTTAAAGGGTGCAAGCGGCTTGTGGCCGCTTGCGCCAGGTTGTTGGGCGCGCGCTGTCAGTACAGCGCTTCGCCGTTCAGAGGGCTGCGCACAGCGCCAGCCAGTCAGGCGCAGTCGCGGCGAGCCGCTCGGCCAGCGTGCGGTATTTCGAATCCAGTCGCGCAGCCTGCCAATACAGCGTGCCGGCGCTTTTCGGCTCCCACATGCCGGAGAAGCCGGGTAAGCCCGCGTCGGCTCGTTTCTTGTCGAAGGCAACGTGCGAGTGGACGTATTCCTCGTGCATGCGGCTGCCATCGGCATACGGCACGAGCCAATCAACGGCGGCGGCGAGCGTGGCGCCGTTGGCTGCGCGCTCATGTAGCCAGTGCTGGCCAAAAGGCTGCACGGCAATCGCGGCCATCGTCAGCGGCTCGAGGTCGTAGACGACGTAGTGAAGTGCATCGCGGTCTTCAAAATCTTCCACTGACCCGTCCGGGCGCACATTATTGGCGACCTGTTGCAGGAACAGGCGATGTACCTGCGCGAGCAACGCGTGGTCACCCAGCGCGGCAGCCGACATTGCCATCAGCTTGATGCGATGGCTTTGCCAGTTGTTCACCCACGTGTGGGACAGCGGCTGGCGCGCAGCCTCGGTGCGGGCAATATAGCCCTCGGCCAGCGTGCGCAGGAAGCGTTGCGTCTCTGCGCGCGTGCCCGGCGTCAGGCCGTCGCGCGCGAGCATATAGGCCTGGATCAGCGCATCGAACTTCGTCTCGTCGATCGGGTTGAAGCTCGGTACATACGTTCCGCCCCACGCGTGCAGAAAGGTGTCGACCTGCTCGGCGAACCGCATGTCGCCCGTGAGGCGCCAGGCCATTGCTGCGTCGCGCATGACCGGAAAGTCCCGCGCGGCCACAACGGATTCGTCGTAGATGCCCTGGTGTGGCAACGTGCCTTCGGTATGCAGGCGAGGCAACGGGTGCGGCGTCTGCCCGAGGTGCTGGGTGGCGCGGGCGATCAGCTTGACAGCAGCAGGTTCGCCGGACAGCGCGGGCGAAACGCTGCACCAATCGCGCGCCGGCCCCGTCGTATTGTGCGTGCCGGCGTACACCGATGCCGCGGCGCTCGCTTGTATCGGCGAGCACGCGCCGCATACCGCGACAGCGGCAGCACACGCAAGCAGACGGAAGAGCGAGGCAGGTTGAAGCATCGGCATGGCAGAGTCTCGTCGATCGGGTGAACTGGCGTCACCATAAACGGCGAGGAACGCTGAAAACAGCGGTTGTGAGAGCAGGTTACAGGGGTTGCGCCACGTTACATGTGACACGGCGGCGGAGCATGCCGCCCCGCCGCCGCGTTCATCTCACTTCGAGGGGCATCAGTCCTGCGCGTACTCGCTCATCGGCACGCAGGCGCAGAACAGGTTGCGGTCGCCGTAGACGTTGTCGGCGCGGCCGACCGGCGGCCAGTACTTTTGCTTGCGCAGCGACGCCACCGGGTAGGCGGCCTGCTCACGCGTGTACTTGTGTTGCCAGTTATCGGCCATCACCACAGCTGCGGTGTGCGGTGCGTGCTTCAGCGGGTTGTCTTCGCGGTCGAATTCGCCCGAGATCACCTTGTCGACTTCGCCACGGATGGCGATCATCGCGTCGATGAAGCGGTCGAGTTCCACCTTCGGCTCGCTTTCGGTCGGCTCGATCATCAGCGTGCCGGGCACCGGGAAGCTCATCGTCGGTGCGTGGAAGCCGAAGTCCATCAGGCGCTTGGCGATGTCTTCGTTGCTGATGCCCGATTCCTTCTGCAGCGGGCGGATGTCGAGAATGCACTCGTGCGCCACCAGGTCGTGCGCGCCCGTGTACAGCACGGGGTAGTACGGCGCGAGGCGCTTGGCCACGTAGTTGGCCGACAGGATGGCCGTCTCGGTGGCGGCGGTCAGGCCCGCTGCGCCCATCATGGCGATGTACATCCACGAAATCGGCAGGATCGACGCCGAGCCGAACGCCGCCGCCGACACGTTGCCGATGTTCTGGCTCGCGTCTTCACCCGAGGCCGCGCGCCCCGGGAGGAACGGTGCAAGGTGCGCGCCCACGGCCACCGGACCGACGCCCGGGCCGCCGCCGCCGTGCGGAATGCAGAACGTCTTGTGCAGGTTCAGGTGCGAGACGTCGCCGCCAAAGTGGCCCGGTGCGGCGGTGCCGACCATGGCGTTCATGTTGGCGCCGTCCACGTAGACCTGGCCGCCGTGGCTGTGCACGATTTCGCAGACGCGCTTCACGCCTTCCTCGAACACGCCGTGCGTGGACGGGTACGTGATCATGATCGCCGCGAGGTTCTTGCTGTGCTCGGCCGCCTTCTTCTCCAGATCAGCCAGATCGACGTTGCCGCGCTCATCGCACGCCACGACGACGACCTGCATGCCGGCCATCTGCGCCGATGCCGGGTTCGTGCCGTGCGCCGACGACGGGATCAGGCACACGTTGCGGTGCGCTTCGCCACGGCTCGCGTGGTAGGCATGGATGATCAGCAGGCCAGCGTATTCACCTTGCGAGCCGGCATTCGGCTGCAGGCTCACGGCGGCGTAGCCGGTGGCGGCGCACAGCATCTGCTCAAGCTGATCGATCATCTCGCGGTAGCCGACGGTCTGGTCGGCCGGTGCGAACGGGTGGATGTTCGAAAACTCGGGCCACGTCACCGGCAGCATTTCTGCGGTGGCATTGAGCTTCATCGTGCACGAGCCGAGCGGGATCATCGTGCGGTCGAGCGCGAGGTCCTTGTCGGCGAGGCTGCGCAGGTAGCGCAGCATTTCGTGCTCCGAGTGGTGTGCGTTGAACACCGGGTGCGTCAGGTACGCGCTCTGGCGCACGAGCGACGTCGGGTAGGCATCGGCCACGCCCGCTTCGGTCTGGTCGAAGTCCGGCGCGGCGGCGTGGGCGGCGTGCGCGAAGACTTCCCACAGCGCAACGACATCAGCGCGCGTAACGGTCTCGTCCAGCGAGATGCCCAGACGAGCGTCGTCGATCTGGCGCAGGTTGATGCCGTGCGCTTGCGCGGCGATGTGAAGGTTGGCGGTGCGCGGGCCGGTGGCGACGGTCAACGTGTCGAAGAAGGCGTCGGATTCCGGCGTGTAGCCAATCGCGCGCAGGCCGGCGGCCAGCGTGGCGGTCAGGCGGTGCACGCGTTGCGCGATGCGCTTCAGGCCTTGCGGGCCGTGGTAGACGGCGTACATCGACGCCATCACGCCCAGCAGCACCTGCGCGGTACAGATGTTCGAGGTGGCCTTCTCGCGGCGGATGTGCTGTTCGCGCGTCTGCAGGGCGAGGCGGTAAGCCGGGTTGCCCTGCGCATCGATCGTCACGCCGACCAGGCGACCGGGCATCGAGCGCTTGAATGCATCGCGCACGGCCATGTAGCCAGCGTGCGGGCCGCCGAAGCCGAACGGCACGCCAAAGCGCTGCGTGTTGCCGATCACGACGTCGGCGCCCCATTCGCCCGGCGCAGCCAGCAGCGTAAGCGCCAGCAGGTCGGCAGCCGCAACGACCAAACCGCCGGCAGCGTGCACGGCATCGGTCAGCGCCTGGTACGTCGCCAGATCGCCCAGCAGCGCACCGTTGGCGCCGGGGTATTGCAGCAGCACGCCGAACGCGTCGTGCTTGGCGGCGTCGGCTGCCGGGCCGGTCACCACCTGCACGCCGATCGGTTCGGCGCGGGTGCGAACGACTTCCAGCGTTTGCGGAAGAACGTCGTCCGCCACAAAGAACACGGTCGACTTCGATTTGCCAATGCGCTGCAGCAGCGTCATCGCCTCGGCAGCGGCGGTCGCTTCGTCCAGCATCGACGCATTGGCGATGTCCATGGCGGTCAGGTCGATCACCATCTGCTGGAAGTTCAACATCGCTTCCAGTCGGCCCTGCGAGATTTCCGGCTGATACGGCGTGTACGCCGTGTACCAGGCGGGGTTCTCGAGGATGTTGCGCAGGATGACGCCCGGCGTGTGCGTGCCGTAATAGCCCTGGCCGATCAGGCTCTTGACCACGCGGTTCTGCCCCGCGATGTCGCGCAGCTTGGCGAGCGCCGCTTCTTCAGTCAGCGGTTGCGTGAATTCACCCAGCGGCATGCCGTCCTGACGGCGGATGGCCGGCGGGATCACGGCGTCGATCAGCGCGGCACGGCTGGCGTAGCCGAGCGTGCCGAGCATGGCGGTCTGCTCGTCGGCAGACGGGCCGATGTGGCGGTGCGCGAAGGCGTCGTGCGCCTCCAGGTCAGCCAAAGTGGAGCGTTCGGCAGCAAGCGCCGAGGAAGCGGGGTGCGGAGCGTTCATGGCAAGGGCTCGAAATTCAGGCGATGCAGGCAATGGCCGATGCGCAGCGCAGGTCAGGGCGCGCGCATCGGCCGGAGGATCGGCTTAGCCGATCTTGGCTTCGTAGTCAGCGGCCGACATCAGGGCGTTCACGTCGTCGGCGTTGGTCGGCTTGATCTTGAACAGCCAGGCCTCGTAGGCGCCAGCGTTCACGGATTCCGGCGCGCCGGCGGCATCTGCGTTGTTGGCGATGATCTCGCCCGAGACGGGGGCGTAGATGTCGGAGGCGGCCTTGACCGATTCCACCACGGCAATTGCCTCGTCTTTGGCGACGGCGCGACCAGCGTCCGGCAGTTCCAGGAAGACGATGTCGCCCAGCGCGTCCTGCGCGAAATCGGTAATGCCGATGGTCAGCGTGCCGTCGGCTTCAACGCGGATCCACTCGTCGTGTTCGGTGTACTTCAGATCGGCGGGAACGTTGCTCATGAAAGGTTTCTCCGGAAGATTGGTATTGGGGGATGCGGATTCGGTGTTCAGCTGACCAGCGCCTTGCCATTGCGCACGAACGGCAGTTTAACCACAGTCGCGGTCAACTTGCGGTCGCGAATTTCGACCTGTACGTCGGTGCCGACGGCCACGTCCTTGGGCAGGCGCGCCAGTGCAATCGAGAGCGACAGGCTCGGGCTGAACGTGCCGCTGGTGATCTCGCCGTCACCAGCGGCCGTGATGACCTTCTGGTGGGCGCGCAGCACGCCGCCCTTGTCGCGCAGGATCAGGCCGACGAACTGTTCGCGCTGGCCGCCGGCTTGCAGCGCAGCCTTGCCGGTGAAGTCGCGCTCGCTTTGCAGATCGACCGTCCAGGCGAGGCCGGCGTCGAGCGGCGAGACGTGCTCGTCCATGTCCTGGCCGTAGAGGTTCATGCCGGCTTCCAGACGCAGCGTGTCGCGCGCGCCCAGGCCTGCCGGGCGTACGCCGGCTTGCAGGAGGCGCTCCCACACGCCCGCAATCTGCGCGGCCGGCACGACCAGCTCGAAACCGTCTTCACCGGTGTAGCCGGTGCGGGCCACCATGATTTCGCCCACGTTTTCCACGGTGACGAAGCCGGCGTTGAACGGCTTGAGCGCCTCGCCCACGGCCTGCGTGCCGGGCAGCGCCGCGTAAGTCTTGGCACGCGCATTCGGGCCTTGCACGGCGAGGATGCCCAGCGGCTCGGCGCCAGCGTTGTTGTCGGAGCGGCGCGGCGTGATCGTCACGTTGGTGCCGGCGGCGGCGTTCTGCGCGACGATCCACTCCAGGTCCGTCGGCGCGGTACCGGCGTTGACCACCAGGCGGAACCAGTCTTCGCGGAAGAAGTAGACGATCAGATCGTCGATCACGCCGCCCTTGGGGTTGAGCATGCAGCTGTAGAGTGCCTTGCCGGGCGTCTGCAGCTTGTCGACGTTGTTGGCGAGCAGCCCACGCAGGAAGTCGCGCACGCGCGCGCCGGTGAGGTCAACCACGCACATGTGCGAGACGTCGAAGATGCCGGCATCTTGGCGCACGGCGTGGTGCTCTTCGATCTGGGAGCCGTAGTTGACGGGCATGTCCCAGCCGCCAAAGTCGACCATGCGGGCGCCCAGCGAGCGGTGGATGGCATTGAGCGGCGTGTGTTGGAGCGTCATGGAATCTCTCGGCTGAGCGCGCCGCCGTGGCTTGGGCGCGGCGCATGGATCGGGAACCAGAAAAGCAAAAAGGCCACCCGCGCAGCCTGATCCCTCATGGTGACGCCATGAAGATCAACAAGCTGCGCAGATGGCCCCTCTGTCCTTGGTACCTGAGAGATTGCGAAGCGGGGCGCATAGCGGTGCGCGCCGTTCGTGAGCCCCTTCGGTGGGCGCCCGCAGTGGTCGTGCGGCGCCAGCTCTCCAGAGTGCGGTCGGACACATGTCCGCCGATCCGCCCGGTCCTGGATGCCTGAGAGTTTTCGGGTGCTACCCCTTCGGCGGCGCCTTGCCGTATACGGCGGGCACGCTCTCCCGGATGGATGGGCGGAATTTACGGAAGGGGGATGGGATTGTCAATTGGGGGGCGGGGGCTTTTGGGAGGAGGGCTGGTTTTATGCTTTTGGTCCATCCCTTGTTTCATCCCCTGCCGGGGCTGACTCACTTTTCTTTGTCTTGCCAAAGAAAAGTAAGCAAAAGAAATGCGCGCCCGAGATGGCGACTTCCCCTTGAATTTCTGTAACCGGGCGGAGGCGGGGAAAACTCGCTTCGCTCAGACAGTTCCCCGCCTTTTTTCCGCCCGCTTACAGAAATTCAAGGCGCCATCTAGGGCCGGTACGTCAAAGGCTAAAGGCCAAAGACTAAAAGACAACGGCCACACCCTTGGGAGCTGGCGAGGTCGCCAATCTCCAGGGGTGTGGCCGGAGCGCGGGTGTTGGCTGGTCTTGCTTTGACTTACTTGCCGATCTGGCGGCTGACCTGGTTTTCCTGCTGGTTCAGGGTGCGCTGTTCCTGCTTGGTGATGTGCCCGCCGTTCTGCGCAGCCATGTCGCGCTCTTCCTGGCGAATCTGGTGGTCTTCCCGGTGCATCTGGCGAGCTTGGCCCTTGGTGATCTCGCCTTCCTTCACTTCGTTGTGGATGCGCTTGTTCTGGTTGGCGAGGCGGTGGTTGACCTCGGCGCGGCGCGGGTGGTCTTTTTGCCACTGCGTCTGGGCGAAGGCGCCGGTGGTGGCAGACAGGGCGACGGCGGTAACGGCCAGGGCTTTGACGATGCGGTTCATGGTGGGTTCTCCGGTGGGCGGCCGACCGATTCAGCCGCTGTCCTGTCCATAACGAGGTGCCGTGCATGGCCGCTTACGCGGTTCGTGTAACGGCGCGTAAGCGGTGTAACGCCCATGCGAAAAAGCGGGGGGCGCAAACGCATGCGGTGCAGCTTGGCGCACCTCCGTCAGGCTCGACGCAGGTGGCTTCTCGCAGCCCCAATCGATGCAAAGGCGCCGTGCTACCATCGCCCTCCGCTGTCGTTCCCGCCTGCTTTTTCTTCCGCCTGTTCCCATGTCTTCCGGTCTCGCCCACGGGCTCAATGCTGCCCAATCCGAAGGTGTGCATTACCTCGATGGCCCGTGCCTGGTGCTGGCCGGGGCGGGCTCAGGCAAGACGCGCGTGATCACGCAGAAGATCGCGCACCTGATCCTCGACAAGGGCTTCGAACCGAAGCACATCGCTGCCGTCACGTTTACCAACAAGGCGGCCAAGGAAATGCAGGAACGCGTGGCCAAGTTGATGGACGGCAAGACGCGCGAAGACGGCAAGCGCATTCCCATCAAGCAGTTGACGGTGTGTACGTTCCACTCGCTCGGTGTGCAGATTCTGCGGGCCGAAGCCGAGCACGTGGGCCTCAAGCCGCGTTTCTCGATCATGGATTCGGATGATTGCTTCGGCATGATCCAGGAGCAATTGGCCACCACCGACAAGCAGTTGATCCGCCGCGTGCAGAGCACGATCTCGCTGTGGAAGAACGGTCTCGTCGACCCGGATACCGCGATTGCCGAGGCGCTCGCCAACAACAACGTCGATGACCACCAGGCGTCGCTCGTCTACCGCAATTACGTTGCGACGCTGCACGCGTATCAGGCGGTGGACTTTGACGACCTGATCCGCATTCCCGCCGAGCTATTCGCCCGCAATGAAGAGGTGCGCCTGAAGTGGCAGAACCGCCTGCGCTACTTCCTCGTCGATGAATACCAGGACACCAACGCCTGCCAGTACCAGCTGCTGAAGCTGCTCGCGGGCGGTTCGCACTTGCGTGCGCCGGCCTTTACGGCGGTGGGCGACGACGACCAGGCCATCTACGGCTGGCGCGGCGCCACGCTCGACAACCTCAAGCTGCTGCAGACGGATTTCCCGAACCTGAAGGTCATCAAGCTGGAGCAGAACTACCGCTCCACGGTGCGCATTCTGAATGCCGCCAACGCGGTCATCGCGCAGAACCCGAAGCTGTTCGAGAAGACGCTGTGGAGCGAGCACGGCATGGGCGACGCGATCAACGTGACCAGCGCCAATGACGAAGAGCACGAAGCCGAGAGCGTGGTCTTCAAACTCTCGGCCCACAAGTTCGAGCGTCGCGCGCAGTTTCGGGATTACGCGATCCTGTATCGCGGCAACTTCCAGGCGCGCCTCTTTGAGCAGATCCTGCGCCGAGAGCGCATTCCGTATGTGCTCTCGGGTGGGCAGAGCTTCTTCGACAAGGCCGAGATCAAGGACTTGTGCGCCTATCTGCGGCTGATTGCCAATGCGGATGATGATCCTGCGTTCATCCGCGCCATCACCACGCCCAAGCGCGGGGTCGGCAACGCGACGCTCGAAGTGCTGGGTTCGTTCGCGGGACAGGCCAAGGTGTCGCTGTTCGAGGCGGCGATGATGGGCGGCATCGAGGCGCAGCTCGCGCCGCGCCAGCTCGAGCCGCTGCGGGTGTTTTGCGAGTTCATCGTGCGGCTGTCGGACCGGGCCGCCAAGGAGCCCGCCGCCACGCTGCTCGACGAGATGATGGAAGGCATCCATTACGAGGCCTACCTGTACGACACCTACGACGAGCGCCAGGCGCAGAACAAGTGGACCAACGTGCTGGAGTTCCTCGACTGGCTCAAGCGCAAGGGCACCAAGCCCGAGAAGGACGATGACGAAGAGGCCACCGGTTTCGATAACGCCGATGGCCTGATGGACACTGGCAAGAACCTGCTGGAACTCACGCAGACCATCGCGCTGATCAGCATGCTCGAAGGCAAGGAAGAAGACCCGGATGCGGTGCGCCTGTCCACGCTGCATGCGAGCAAGGGGTTGGAGTATCCGCACGTGTTCCTGGTGGGCGTGGAGGAAGGCATCCTCCCGCATTGCCGCGAAGACGACGACCTGACCGACGAGAAGATCGAAGAAGAGCGGCGGCTGATGTATGTGGGCATTACGCGGGCACAGCGCAGCCTGCATATCAGCTGGTGCAAGAAGCGCAAGCGTGCGCGCGAGACGGTGGTGTGTGAGCCGTCGCGCTATATCGCCGAGATGAAGCTTGGCGAAGATGCGGGGCCGACGCCGGAGGACACCATGCCGGCCATGTCGCCGAAGGATCGGTTGGGCGCTTTGAAGGGGTTGTTGGCGGCTAAGAAGCCGGTGGTTTCCTGAATCTTTTTGTTTGTGGTCCATCCTTGTTTCGTTCCCTGCCGGGACCGACTTACTTTTCTTTGTCTTGCCAAAGAAAAGTAAGCAAAAGAAAGGCGCGCCCGAGATGGCGAAAGATTCCTTGAATTTGCGTAACCGGGCGGAGGTGGGGAAAACTCGCTTCGCTCAGACAGTTCCCCACCTTTTTTCCGCCCGCTTACGAAAATTCAAGGCGCCATCAAGGGCTCAAACGTCAAAAGAGAAAGGCCAACCCATCGCGCGGTTGGCCTTTGTCGTTTGGGCTGGCGCTGAGATGGTTTGGCCTTTGACTTTCCTGCCCTAGATGGCGCCTTGAATTTCTGTTGCAGGGAGGAAAAAGGAAGGGAAACTGTCTGAGCGCAGCGAGTTTTTCTCTTCCCCTCTCTGCGACATAAATTCAAGGAATCTTTCGCCATCTCGGGCGCGCATTTCTTTGCTTACTTTCTTTGGGCAAGACCAAAGAAAGTGAGTCGGCCCCGGCAGGGGATGAAACAAGGGATGCACCAACAACCCAAACCCCGAAAAAAAAGCCCTTCGCGGAACTGCACTGTTGTGCCGTTGCGCCAGCCCGCGTGCAGCCGGCAACGCTTTGGACCAAGCTTCGACCGACGTTGACACACATCAACGCGGCGCCCACATCCCGGTTTTAGGATGAACCATCGCCCCCACTAGAACCACCCCATGTTTCCGTTCGCCAAGCCGGCCGACCCTCCGTCCGCCGCCAACGACACCGCCTTCCGCTGGTCGGCGCCGCAGGTGCGCGCGCTCGCGCAGCGTTTTGATACGCACGGCCCGCGCTACACGTCGTACCCGACGGCAGACCGCTTTCACAACAAATTCAGTAACGCCGATTACCTCGACGCCTTGCACCGCCGGGCTGCGATTGCACCCGCGCTGCATGCGCCGCTGTCGCTGTACATGCACCTGCCGTTCTGCGCGAACCTTTGCTACTACTGCGGCTGCAACAAGGTCATCACAAAGGATCGCTCGCGCAGCGCACGCTACGTTGAAACCCTCGCCCGCGAGATGGCGATGGTGGCCAATCAGATTGGCCCGCTGCGCCGCGTGACGCAGTTGCATTGGGGTGGCGGAACGCCCACGTTCCTTGCGCACGACGAAATGCGCGCCGTGATGGCCGCCACGCGTGAGCATTTCGATCTGGCCAACGATGGCGAGATCTCTGTCGAACTTGACCCACGCCACGCCGACGACGCCACGCTCGAAGTACTGGCCGAGATCGGCTTCAATCGCGCAAGCCTCGGCATTCAAGACTTTGACCCCGACGTCCAGCGCGCGGTCCACCGCATCCAGAGCGTGGAAGAGACGCGCCGCGTGGTCGACACTGCGCGCCGGCTGGGCTTCGAGTCGATCAGCTTCGACCTGATCTACGGCTTGCCGTATCAGCGTACGGAAACCTTCAACGCTACGCTGGATCGCGTGCTGGAGATGGCGCCTGATCGGCTGTCCGTCTATAGCTATGCACACCTGCCGCACCTGTTCAAGGCGCAGCGCCGCATCGACATGCTCACGCTGCCGACCGCAGACCAAAAGCTCGACTTGCTGGCGATGACGGTGGAGCGTCTCGTTGCCGAGGGCTATGTCTACATTGGCATGGACCACTTCGCGCGGCCCGACGATGCACTCGCCATCGCGCAGCGTGAAGGGCGGCTGCAGCGCAATTTCCAGGGCTATTCCACGCACGCCGATTGCGACATGCTGGCCTTTGGCGTGTCCGCCATCAGCCGCGTGGGCGATGTGTATGCGCAGAACGAGAAGGATCTCGACGCGTACTACGCACGCGTCGACGCCGGCGAACTTGCCGTGCTGCGCGGCATGTCACTCACGCCAGATGACCACGTGCGCCGCGCGCTGATTGGCGAGTTGATGTGCGGATTCGAATTGAACATGCGCGCATTCGGTGCGCGCCACGGGCTGGACTTCAAGCGCAGCTTTGCGGACGAGCTGCGGGCGCTGGCGCCGCTGGAGGAAGCCGGGCTGGTCAGGGTGGGGGACGAGCGTATCGTGATCACGCCGCAAGGACGGCTGCTCGTGCGCCGCATCGCCATGGTGTTCGATTCGCACCTGCGCGAGGCAGGCACGGAGCGCGCGGTGGAAGCCGAGGGCAAGCCCGTCACCTTCGTCCCGCGCTACTCCAAAGTGGTTTGATCCGCTTACTGACCCGAAGTCACGTCAGACCGTTGCCGGTTCGGGCTGCTGCGCAGCGGTTTGCGTCTGCGCACTGACCAGCGTCTGCGGCCAGATTTCCGCCAGGCGCAGCAGGTTGGTCGAACCGGCCTGGCCGAACGGCATGCCCGCCGTGATGGCGATCTGGTCGCCCGACACGGCAAAGCCTTCACGCGCGGCGGCACGGCACGCCGCATCCACCATCTCGTCGACGTTGCTCACATCGGGGCTGACCGTGCTGTGCACGCCCCACGTGATCGCCAGACGGCGCGCCGTATCCAGGCGCGGCGTGATGCTCACGATGGGCGCCAGCGGCCGCTCGCGTGCGGCGCGCAGGCTGGTCTTGCCGCTGGACGTGTAGGTGACGGTGGCCACCGCGCCCAGGATGTGCGTCACGTCGCGCAGGGCCGCGCAGATGGCGTCCTGGCGGGTGGGCAGCGGCGGTTGATGCTGCGCGTCGATCAGGTTGCGGTACAGCGGGTCGCGCTCGGTCTCGGCAATGATGCGGTTCATGATGCTGACCGCCGCCACCGGATGCTTGCCGCTGGCCGACTCGGCCGACAGCATCACGGCATCGGTGCCGTCGTACACGGCGCTGGCCACATCGGAGGCTTCTGCGCGCGTTGGCACCGGCGCTTCGATCATCGATTCCAGCATCTGCGTGGCCACGACCACCGGCTTGCCGTGGTGGCGCGCCATGCGCAGGATGCGCTTCTGTACGCCGGGCACGCGCTCGGGCGGCAGCTCCACGCCCAAATCGCCACGCGCCACCATCAGCGCATCGGACGCCTGCACGATGTCTTCCAGATGCAGCAGCGCTGCGGGCTTCTCGATCTTGGAGAGCAGGCCGGCGCGGTCGCCGATGATCTCGCGCGCGGCGATCACGTCTTCGGCACGCTGCACGAATGACAGCGCGATCCAATCGACGCCCAGCGACAGGGCGAAGTCCAGGTCGCGCAGGTCTTTCTCGGTGAGCGCCGGAATGGGAATCACCGCATCCGGCACGTTCACGCCCTTGCGGTCAGACAGCGGGCCGCCATCGACCACGCGCGTGACGATGGCTGTCGGATCGGCCGCTTCCACCGCCAGACGGATCTTGCCGTCATCGAGCAACAGCGATTGCCCTGGCGCGGCAGCCGCGTACAGCTCCGGGTGCGGCAGGTGCACGCGGGTGGCATCACCCGGCGTCGGATCGCGGTCGAGCACAAAGCGATCGCCGTTCTTGAGCACGACGCGGCCGTCGGCGAACGTGCCGATGCGCAGCTTCGGGCCCTGCATGTCAGCGAGGATGCCGATGGGGCGGCCGGTCTCGGCCTCCACCGCGCGCACGGTGTCGTAGCGCTTGCGGTGGTCTTCGTGCGAGCCGTGGCTGAAGTTCAGGCGAAAGACGTCCGCGCCGGCGTCGAAGAGGGCGCGGATGGTGTCTTTGTCGCTGCTGGCGGGGCCGAGGGTGGCGAGGATTTTGGTGTTGCGGAAGCGGCGCATGTTGGTGTTTCCGGTGGGGTTGTTTATTTGGGCCTTGGTGGTCCACTCCCTTTCACCCCCTGCCGGGGGCGACTCACTTTCTTTGTCTTGCCAAAGAAAGTAAGCAAAGAAAGGCGCGCCCAAGATGGCGACCCCTTCCTTGAATTTGTGTAACCGGGCGGAGACGGGGAAAACTCGCTGCGCTCAAACAGTTCCCCGTCTTTGTTCCGCCCGCTTACACAAATTCAAGGCGCCATCTAGGGCAGGAACGTCAACGGCCGAACCGTTGGTGTGCGGGCCCTAGTGGCTCTTGTTTGTTGCTGTGTTGCTCGCTTTGCTTTGCGTTGTGCTGCTGGTTCCTGCTGCACTTGTGATCGATGGTTTGGCCGTTGACGTTCCTGCCCTAGATGGCGCCTTGAATTTCTGTTGCAGAGAGGAAAAAGGAAGGGAAACTGTCTGAGCGAAGCGAGTTTTTCCCTTCCCCTCTCTGCGACATAAATTCAAGGGGAAGTCGCCATCTCGGGCGCGCCTTTCTTTTGCTTACTTTTCTTTGGCAAGACAAAGAAAAGTGAGTCAGCCCCGGCAGGGGATGAAACAAGGGATGAACCACAAACATCAATCAATCCATTCCCCCAATCCAACATCAGCCAGTAATCAAAACCGCCCGAAAATCATTCACATTAGTCCGCGTAGGCCCAGTCACAATCAAATCGCCAAGCGCATCAAAAAACCCATACCCATCGTTGTTGTCGAGCAATTGCTTAGCCCGCAACCCAAGCGCTTCAGCACGCGCCAGACTATCCGGCGTCAAGATCGCACCAGCGTTGTCTTCAGACCCATCAATGCCATCGGTATCGCAAGCAATCGCATGCACACCCGGCAGGCCATCCAACGCCACGCCCAGCGCCAGCAGGAACTCGGCATTGCGCCCGCCGCGCCCATTACCGCGCACGGTCACCGTAGTTTCACCACCCGACAGAATCACGCACGGCTTGGTGAACGGCTGGTTGCGCGCCACGATCTGCCGCACGATGCCGGCGTGCACTTCGGCCACATCGCGCGCTTCGCCTTCAATGCTGTCCGACAGGATGTGTGCCTCGTAACCGAGCGCGCGCGCCTGCGCGGCAGCAGCTTCCAGCGCGTGCTGGGCCGTCGCGATGACGTGGCTGCGATGGCCTTCGAAACGTGCATCGCCGGGTTTGGGTGTTTCGCCTGCGCCGGTTTCCAGATGACGGCGCACGGCTTCGGGCACGTCGATGCCGTATTTGTCGATCACGGCCAGCGCATCCGCGCAGGTGGTGGCGTCGGGCAGCGTCGGGCCGCTGGCGATGAGCGTCGGGTCGTCGCCGGGAATATCGGAGATCAGCAGCGTCTCGACGCGCGCCGGTGCGCACGCCAGTGCCAGGCGCCCGCCCTTGATCGACGACAGGTGCTTGCGCACGCAGTTCATCTCGCCGATGCTCGCTCCGCTTTTGAGCAGCGCGCGGTTGACGGACTGCTTGTCGGCCAGCGTCAGGCCTTCGGCCGGTGCGGCCAGGAGGGCCGAGCCACCGCCCGAGATCAGGCACAGGACGAGGTCGTCTTTCGTCAAACCTTCGAGCAAGCCGACCATGCGTTGCGCGGCGCGTTGGCCCGCCGCATCTGGCACGGGATGCGAGGCTTCAACCACTTCAATGCGACCTTGCGTGCCGGGCGCGCGGCCATGTTCGTAACGCGTGACGACCAGGCCGGACAGCTCGCCCTTCCAGTGCTGCTCCACTGCCTCGGCCATCGCGGCTGCACCTTTGCCTGCGCCGATGACGATGGTGCGGCCACGCGGCGGTTCGGGCAGAAATGCCGGCAAGCATTGCGCAGCGCTGACCGCAGCCACCGCAGTATCAAACAGGCCGTGCAGCAACGCGCGCGGCGACGGATTGGGCAAGGCAGCGCGCAGGGCGGCCTGGGCAGACTGGTCGTGGTGCATGGCAGGAAGCGGGGAGACAGCAAAAAGAACTGCCGCCGCCCGAAGGCTGCGACAGTGCACACAACTTAGGCAATATCGTGATTCGACATGATCTCGATCGCGCGGCACAGCGCCGAATGATCTTGCTTGCCCATGCCGTTGGCAGCGCAGGTGTTGAACAGTTCCTGCGCGGTGGCCGTGTTCGGCAGAGCCACGCCCAGCGTCTTGGCGCCCTGCAGAGCCAGGTTCAAGTCCTTCTGGTGCAGCTCAATGCGGAAGCCCGGGTCGAACGTACGCTTGACCATGCGCTCGCCGTGCACTTCGAGAATGCGCGAGGCCGCGAAGCCGCCCATCAGCGCCTGACGCACCTTCGCGGGGTCTGCACCTGCCTTCGATGCGAACAGCAGCGCTTCCGACACGGCCTGGATGTTCAGCGCCACGATGATCTGGTTGGCCACCTTGGTGGTCTGGCCGTCACCGTTGCCGCCGACCAGCGTGATGTTCTTGCCCATCAAATTGAACAGCGGAGCAACGCGGTCGAACGCAGCCTGCTCACCGCCCACCATGATCGTCAGCGATGCAGCCTTCGCGCCCACTTCGCCACCCGACACCGGAGCGTCCAGGTATTGCGCGCCGGTCTTGTTGATGCGCGATGCGAAGTCCTTCGTCGCAATCGGCGAGATCGAGCTCATGTCGACCACGATCTTGCCGGCAGCAGCATCCTTGCCTGCGTCCTTCAGCGCCTTGGCCACGCCCTTCTCGCTGAACAGCACGGCTTCAACGTGCGGGGTGTCCGGCACCATGATGAAGATGATGTCGGCGCGCTTGGCGACTTCCTCTGCGCTCGTGCAGACCGTCACGCCGGCTTCCACCAGTGCGGCCGGGGCCGGGTTGACGTCGTGCACGAACAGCGTATGGCCGGCGGCGCGCAGGTGGCCTGCCATGGGGGCGCCCATGATGCCGAGGCCGATGAAACCGAGGTTGAGATTGGTGGTTGCCATGGTGAGGGATCTCCTTGGTTTGAATGTTGGTGGTTTGCTTGTTTGAACCTTGGTGGTTCATCTCGCTTTCACCCCCTGCCGGGGGCGACTCACTTTCTTTGTCTAGCCAAAGAAAGTAAGCAAAGAAAGGCGCGCCCAAGATGGCGACCCCTTCCTTGAATTTGTGTAACCGGGCGGAGACGGGGAAAACTCGCTGCGCTCAGACAGTTCCCCGTCTTTGTTCCGCCCGCTTACACAAATTCAAGGCGCCATCTAGGGCAGGGGTACGGCCACACAATCTGTGTGCTGTCCTAGAGGCTCTTGTTTGTTGCTGTTGCTGTTGCTGTTGCTGCTCGCTTTGCTTCGCGTTGTGCTGCTGGTTCCTGCTGCAGTCGTGCTCCGATTGTTTGGCCCTTGGAGCCCTAGATGGCGCCTTGAATTTCTGTTGCAGGGAGGAAAAAGGAAGGGAAACTGTCTGAGCGAAGCGAGTTTTTCCCTTCCCCTCCCTGCGACATAAATTCAAGGAGTCTTTCGCCATCTCGGGCGCGCCTTTCTTTGCTTACTTTCTTTGGCAAGACAAAGAAAGTGAGTCAGCCCCGGCAGGGGATGAAACAAGGGATGCACCACCGGAGCAAAACCAAACCGAAACAAAAATCTCAAGCAACGTTGTGCGCAGCGCGCCAGCCCAAGCCTTCCACAGTCCCAGCCTTAGGCTTGTACTCACACCCAATCCACCCGGTGTAACCAATCTCATCGAGCCACTTGAACAAGAACTGATAGTTGATCTCGCCAGTCCCCGGTTCATTGCGCCCGGGGTTGTCCGCCAACTGCACATGCTTGATCTTGTCCAGATGGCGCTTCAGCGTGCTAGCCACTTCGCCTTCCATCCGTTGCATGTGATAGATGTCGTACTGCACATACAGGTTGGACGCATCCACGTCGTTGATCAGATCCAGCGCCTGCTGCGTGCGGTTCAGGTAAAAACCGGGAATATCGAACGTGTTGATCGGCTCGATCAGCAGATCGATCTTCTCGGCCTTCAGCGCCTTCGCCGCAAACTTCAGGTTCTCCACCAGCGTCTTGCGTGCGACGTCTTCGCTTACGCTCTCGGGGCGAATGCCCACCAGGCAATTGAGCTGTTTCACGCCGAGCACCTTGGCGTACTTGATGGCTTCGCCCACGCCGTCCTGAAACTCGCTCACGCGGTCCGGGAGGATGGCGATACCGCGCTCGCCGCCGTCCCAGTTGCCGGCCGGCAGGTTGTGCAGGACGAGGTCGAGCTGGAAGCGGTTCAGGCGATCGGCAATCTGGTCTGCGTGGAACGCGTAGGGGAACAAAAATTCCACGCCGCGGAAGCCCGCACGTGCAGCGGCTTCGAAGCGGTCAAGGAAGGCCTGCTCGTTGAAGAGCATGGTCAGGTTGGCTGCCAGCTTTGTCATGGTTTCTCCTTTTATCGGACGGTGAGGGAACAGCGCGCCGTCTTTATGCGGTGACGCCTTCGGCTTCCGTGAGGGTGTCTTCCAGGTCGAGCACGTCTTCAAACTCGACCACGTTGTCGATCTCCGTGCCCATGGCGATGTTCGTCACGCGCTCGAGAATCACTTCCACCATCACCGGCACCGAGAACTCGGCCATCAGCAGGCGGGCCTGCGCGAAGGCGGGTTCGATGTCTTCGGGCTTGAACACGCGGATCGCCTTGCAACCCAAACCTTCCACCACCTTCACGTGGTCGACGCCGTAGCCGTTCAGCTCAGGGGCGTTGACGTTGTCGAAGGCGAGCTGGACGCAGTAGTCCATGTCGAAGTTGCGCTGCGCCTGGCGGATCAGGCCCAGGTACGAGTTGTTCACCACCACGTGGATGTACGGCACCTTGAACTGCGCGGCCACCGCCATCTCTTCGATCATGAACTGGAAGTCGTAGTCACCCGAGATGGCCACCACGTCGCTGTTGGGCGAGGCCACCTTCACGCCGATGGCGGCGGGAATCGTCCAGCCCAGCGGGCCTGCCTGGCCGCAGTTGATCCAGTGGCGCGGCTGATTGACCGACAGGAACTGCGCAGCAGCGATCTGCGACAGGCCAATGGTCGACACATAGCGAACGTCGCGCGGGAAGTACTGGTTCATCTCGCGGTACACGCGCTGCGGCTTGATGGGCACGTTGTCGAAGTCGGAGCGACGCAGCATCGTGCGCTTGCGCTTCTGCACGTCGGCGTTCCAGCTCTTGCGGCACGGCAGCTTGCCGGCGGCCTTCAGCTCGCGGGCCACTTCAATAAACTTCTCCAGCGCAGCCTTGGCGTCCGACACGATGCCAAGGTCCGGGCCGAACACGCGGCCGATCTGCGTCGGTTCGATATCGACGTGAATGAACTTGCGGCCCTTGGTGTAGACGTCGACGCTGCCCGTGTGGCGGTTGGCCCAGCGGTTGCCGATGCCGAACACGAAGTCCGAAGCCAGCAGCGTGGCGTTGCCGTAGCGGTGCGACGTTTGCAGGCCGACCATGCCAGCGTTGAGCGGGTGGTCATCGGCGAGCACGCCCCAGCCCATCAGGGTCGGAACCACGGGCACGTTCACCAGCTCGGCAAACTCGACCATCAGCTTGGCCGCATCGGCGTTGATCACGCCGCCGCCGCACACCAGCAGCGGGCGCTCGGCCTGGCACAGCATTTCGATGGCGCGCTCGGCTTGGGCACGCGTGGCCGCGGGCTTGTAGACCGGCAGCGGGCTGTACGTATCGGGATCGAATTCAATCTCGGCGACTTGCACGTCGAACGGCAGGTCGATCAGCACCGGGCCCGGGCGGCCCGAGCGCATCAGGTGGAAGGCTTGCTGGAACACGCGCGGCACCAAGGCCGGCTCGCGCACGGTGACGGCCCACTTCGTGACCGGCTTGGCGATCGACTCGATGTCGACGGCCTGGAAATCTTCCTTGTACAGGCGGGCGCGGGGTGCCTGGCCGGTGATGCAGAGGATGGGAATCGAGTCTGCCCAGGCCGAGTACAGGCCGGTAATCATGTCGGTGCCTGCAGGGCCCGACGTGCCGATGCACACGCCGATGTTGCCGGGTTCGGCACGGGTATAGCCTTCGGCCATGTGCGAGGCGCCTTCAACGTGGCGGGCCAGCACGTGGTCAATGTTGCCGGCCTTACGCAGCGCCGAATACAACGGGTTGATGGCGGCACCAGGCACGCCGAAGGCGGTGGTGATGCCTTCTTTTTCCATCACCGCAACTGCGGCATCAATCGCTCTCATCTTCGGCATGGGGTGTCTCCAGGAGGGGGAAGGTGGGAATCAGTTGGAGCTGATCCTATTCCCGCATGCCGATATGGATAAACGCAGCTTTCGTCAGTTGATTGCTAACTCTAAATACCGAATGGTCTTGCGTGCTGCACCAATCCCAGGGCAATCAATATGCCGAAGAACCTTGCATTGAAGCCATTTTCAACGGGTTTTGTGCGGCGCAAAAAAACGGAGAAACGCGCTCGCATCGATCACATCGTTGTTCACCATTTTTGCCATTCGTCACAGGTGATATGCGTCAGAAAGCTGCAATCCAGGTACGGAATGCTCACTAAAATTGTCAGACATTGCGAACTGGAATGATGGAATGGACAAGCTCAAGCAGATCGAAGCGTTCATCGCCGTGGTGGAACACGGCAGCATGGCGGCCGCCGCGCTCACGCAAGACGTGACGCCCGTCATGATCGGCCGCCGCATCAACGCGCTGGAAGCCCGCCTGGGCGTCAAGCTGCTGCACCGGTCAACCCGCCGCATTGCAGTGACGGAGCAGGGCGCGGTGTTCATGGAGCAGTGCAAGAAGGCGCTGGGCGAGCTGGACCGCGCGGAGCTGCTCGTTGCCGAAGGCCGCCACAAGGCGACTGGGCACCTGATCGTCTCGGCGCCGGCAGCGTTCGGCCGCAAGCACGTCGCGCCGCATGCGCCGGACTTTCTGCGTGCCAACCCCGACGTGCGCATCTCGTTCAACCTGACCGACCGCGTGGTCGACCTCGTGCGCGAAGGCTACGACGTGGGCATCCGCATTGGCGGTGCGATTGATCCGAACTTCGTCGCGATCCGCCTGGCGTCGAACAAGCGCGTGGTGTGCGGCACGCCCGCGTACTTCGCCAAGCATGGTGTGCCCCGCACGCTGGATGATCTCGCGCGCCACAACTGCCTCGCCTTCAACCTGCAGGGCGGGCAGCAGCGCGGCTGGTATTTCCAGCAGAACGGCAAGGCCGTCACCGTGAAGGTGAACGGCAACCTCGATTGCAACGATGGTGAACTGCTGCACCGCTGGATGGGCGAAGGCCTCGGCCTGGGCTGGCGCTCAACGTGGGAGATCCAGCCCGAGCTGGAATCCGGTGCGCTGATGACGGTGCTGGACGACTACGCGCTGCCCGACTACGACATCCTCGCCGTGTACCCGCAGCAGCGGCCGGTGCCGGCGAAGATCCGGTTCTTTATCGAACACCTGAAGACGGTGTATGGGCAGGCGGGGTATTGGTCGCGAACGAGTTGAGCGTGCGGAAATGGATGACGGTTCCTAAACTTGTCATCAGGCGCATCGCGGGTGGCGCGCTCAATGCCGGAGACTGAAGATGCTACACAGAACTGCAGTTGTCGGCGCTCTCATGCTCAGCACGTCCGCTCTGGCGTGCGATCTGACCGGGCTTGAGCACCCGCTGGTGTTCTCGCCCGGCGAGTCTGCGCTGCCGACCACCGAAATCCTGAAACTGGCGGAATGGGATTCGCAGCTCAAAGAAGATTTTCGCAGCGGCGGCAAGTACCGGGTGCGCCTGCGGGAGGCGTCCGAGCCTGCTCCTGACCCAGAGCTGGCTGTGCTGCGCCTCAGAAGCATCCAGGCCGTGCTGGACGCTGTCGGAATCGAGGGCGACAAAGTCGAGTCGTCCGAAGCCGATACGCATCTACGTGCCGTGGAACGCGAGGGTGTCGCCCCCAAAATGCCGACAGCCGCCTACGTAGTGTTCCAACCGGACTGCCAGAACCCGTGTTGCCCGGGCGCCGCGCCCGCCGCTCCGCTCGCTCCCCAGCGATAAGCGCTAGGTAATCGCCACACGCCCCTGCGTCAAATCCCGCAACGTGACCCGCGCGGCCGCTTCGTCCGTCACCGGCAATCGCACAGTGAGTGTGACGCCCGCATCGTAGACGGCATCCAGCAGCGCATACCCGCCATCATCGATCCAGCGGCGGATGCGTGCCTCGTCGGCGTAATCGGTAGCGAGCGTGAGCGTGGTGCTGGCGATGCGCTCCACGCGTTCGGCCTGCATAAGCGCGGTAGCAATGGCATCCGTGTAGGCACGCACAAGACCGCCTGCGCCGAGCTTCACACCGCCGAAGTAACGCACCACGGCGCCCAGCGTGCCGTCCAGATCGTGATGGCGCAGCACTTCGAGGATGGGGCGGCCTGCCGTGCCGGAAGGCTCGCCATCGTCGGACATGCCGGACTGGCCGCCCGCCAGGAGCGCCCAGCAGACGTGCGTGGCAGACGGGTGTTCGGCGCGCAGGCGTGCAATGACGCCCATGGCGGCGGCCCGGTCTTCCACCGGCATTGCCAACCCGATAAAGCGGCTTTTCTTGATTTCCAGCTCGGCAGAAACCGGCGCGCGCAGCGTGTACGTCGGCACGCGCGGTCAGGCGAGGAGGGCGGCTACGAGATCTGTCGCCCGGCCGCCCGGCGATTCGAACTTGAGCGACGCCTCGGTGTGCGCCATATGCTCTTCCATCAGCGCGATGGCGCCTTCCACGTCACCGCGCTTGGCCGCCTCCAGAAAAGCGGTGTGCTCGTCGGACGAACGCACGGCGTCGTATGTGGACTGGTACATCATCGTGATCACCGAGCTGCGTGCGGAAAGCTCGTAGAGCATTTCCTTGAGCACGCTGTTCCCGACCACGTCGGCCATCAGGAGGTGAAAGTCGGCCATCAGGCGGTTGCGGCGCGGGACGTCAGACAAATCGCCGCTTGCCGCCACCTTGTGTTCCTCGGCCAGGTGCTTCTCCAGCCGCTTGTAATCGGCCGGCGTCGCTTTGGCGATGAACTCGCGCACCAAGGCGACTTCCAGCACGCGGCGCACAGCAAACACCTCGCGCGCTTCGGTCTCGTCCGGCTTTGCCACGAACGCACCGCGATCCGGCTCCATGCGGATCAGCTTGTCCTTGGCCAGCATCAGCAGCGCTGCGCGAATCTTTGTGCGGCTGACGTGGTAGACCCGCGCCAGCGCCTCTTCGCGCAGCTTGGTGCCCGGCGGCAGCCGATGCGCGACGATCGCCTGCGCGATGTCGTCGGCAATGCCTTCGGAGGAGATGTCGGCGGCGGCGGTGGTTTCGGTCATGGCGCCGATTTTACCGCCGTCCGACAACAGCGCGGCTTCAGGCATGCGGCAGCGTATGTGCTGCCGGTGCCGCCACACCAAGGCCGTGCGGAATCGCTTCGCCTTCTTCTGTGATGTCGATCTTGCCGTCGAGCACCGCATTGGCGCGCACGCGGTCGATGTCCTTTTCCCACGCCGCGATGACGACGGTGGCGACGCAGTTGCCGATCAGGTTGCCCAGTGCACGGGCAATCCCGATGAACCAGTCGACGGAGAGCACCAGCACCAGGCCGATCGCCGGAATGGCCGGAATGACCGACAGCGTGGCCGCCAGAATCACGATGGCCGAACCAGGAATGCCGTGTGCACCCTTGGAGGTGACGAGCGCCACGCCCAGGATCAGCAGCAAGTCCTGGAAGGCCAGCGGCGTGTTGGTCGCCTGTGCAATGAACACGGCGGCCAGCGTCAGGTAGATCGAAAACGCATCGAGGTTGAACGAGTAGCCGGTCGGGATGACCAGGCCGACCACCGAGCGCTTGATGCCCATCTTCTCCAGCTTGTTCATGATGGACGGCAGCACCGCGTCGGACGACGCCGTGCCCAGCACCACCAGCAGTTCAGCGCGCAGGAAGCGGATCAGCTTGAAGATGTTGAAGCCCGCCATGCGCAAGATGGTGCCGAGCACGACGAACACAAACAGCGCCACTGCCGCATAGAACAGCAGCACCAGAAAGCCGAGCTGCTTGAGCGAGCCCGCGCCGTACTTGCCAACGGTAAAGGCTACCGCGCCCAGCACGCCCAGCGGTGCCAGACGGATGATCACGGCCATCATGCGGAACAGCACATGCGAGAGCTGATCGATCAGGTTGACCAGCGGCTTGGTCCGCTCACCGAGCAGCGACAGCGAGCAGCCGAACAGGATCGACACCAGCAGCACCTGCAGGATGTCACCCTTCACGAAGCCGCTGACGAACGTATCGGGAATCAGCTTGAGGAAGAAGGCTGCAACGCCGGTCGATTCCACCTGTTTGGCGGTCGTCATGTACGACGCCATGGCTGCCGGATCGAGCGTCTTCGGGTCCACATTCATACCGTGGCCCGGGCCGAACAGATAGGCCAGCGCAATGCCCAGTGCCAGCGCAATCGTCGTGACGATCTCAAAGTAGATGACGGCCTTGCCGCCTACGCGCCCAACCTTCTTCAGCTCGCCGGCACCGCAGATCCCCACCACCACCACGGAGAACACGATCGGCGCGATCAGCATCTTGATCAGCTTCAGAAAGCCATCGCCGAGCGGCTGCAGTTTCTGCGCAAACTCCGGCGCCCAGATGCCCAGCGCGATGCCCACCGCCAGGGCAATCAAAACCTGCCCGAACAACGGGCGCGTAAAGCGTTGCATGGTGAATCCTCCTTTGGATTACTGATGTCTCAAGCCGCGCCCAATCGTCTAATTCAGTTGGTTGCGATTGTCGTCACGGCCTTGTTTCGCTCGCTGCGTCGCAACAAATTGTCGCGATGAATTGTTGAGCGTTGACGGCATCATAGGCCATCCAATTTTTGTATGCAATTTTTGAATTCACATGCTAGGATCGGTTCATGCAGTCCCGCGAAGCCTTGTGTTTCCGCCATCTACGCTGCACTTCCGGCGTTCCCATCGCCACAGTTTCGAGTGTTCTTACTCGCCGTTTTTGTTCGATGGGGCGGCCGTATAACATCCAGAGACAAATACCAAGGAGTTCCACATGGCGATGCCCACGCTCGATCCGAACGCGCCGGATTTCACGCGCCGATATCCGAACCTGGCGGACCCCCGCCTTGGCGCAGAGGCCACGTTCGCGACCGACGAATTCTTCGCACCGAAAGATCGCATGCTCAATCCCGAGCCGGCGGTCTTCATTCCGGGCAAGTACGACGACCACGGCAAGTGGATGGATGGCTGGGAAACGCGCCGTCGCCGCAACGGTGGCTATGACCATTGCATCGTCCGCCTAGCCCGCCCGGGGGTCGTGAAAGGTGTGGATATCGACACCAGCCACTTCACCGGTAACTTCCCGCCGGCCGCTTCCATTGAAGCCGCTTATCTGCCGGATGGCGAACCGACCGAAGCCACGCAGTGGACTGAAATCGTTCCGTCGACCACGCTGCAAGGCAACAGCCACGCCTATGTGGCCGTGACGAGCACGCAAGCATTCACCCACCTGCGCGTGAACATCTTCCCGGATGGTGGCATCGCGCGGCTGCGCGTGTACGGCCAGCCGCAAGTCGACTGGAAGGGCGCAGACCGCACCAAGCTGTTCGACCTGGCCGCCATGGAAAACGGCGCCTATGTGGTCGAAGCCAACAACGAACACTTCGGGCCGGCCTCGCGCATGCTGATGCCGGGCCGTGGCGTGAACATGGGCGACGGCTGGGAAACGCGCCGCCGCCGCGAACCGGGCAACGACTGGTGCGTGATCGCCCTGGCCAACCCGGGCCGCATCCGCAAGATCGAAGTCGACACCGCGCACTTCAAAGGCAACTTCGCTGACCGCGTTTCCATCCAGGCCGCACGCGTGGTGGGTGGCACTGACAGCTCGCTGAAGACGCAGGCGATGTTCTGGCAGACGCTGCTGCCCGAGCAGAAGCTGCAGATGGATCTGCAGCACTACTACGAAGCGGAAATCGCCGACCTCGGCATCGTGACGCACGTGCGCTTCAACATGTTCCCGGATGGCGGTGTGTCGCGTCTGCGCTTGTGGGGGGTGCTCGAATGAGCCAAGAGACCGCTGCACGCGTTGCGCTGACCATCGAGCCGCTCACGCGCGAAGCCTTCGCGCCGTTCGGCGATGTGATCGAGCTGGAAGGGGCCAAGCAATTCCCCATCAACCAGGGCACGACCATCCGCTTTCATGACCTCGCCAACGTGGATGTGGGCGAGGGCGGCCGCGCGCTGATCAGCCTGTTCCGTGGTCAGCCGCGCACGCTGCCGTTCGAGGTCAAGATGCTGGAGCGCCATCCGCGTGGCAGTCAGGCCTTCATCCCGCAGAACGACAAGCCGTATCTGGTGGTCGTGGCGCCGGCCGGCGAGCTGGACCCGTCCAAGTTGCGCGCGTTCGTCTCGCGCGGCTGGCAAGGCGTGAACTACGCGCGCGGCGTGTGGCATCACCCGCTGCTGGCCCTGGGCGAGGTGAGCGATTTCCTTGTCGTCGACCGCGGTGGCGAAGGCCACAACTGCGACGAGCAAGATCTGGCCGAATCGGTGTGGTTGACCGCCGAGGCCATGCAGGCCGCGCTGTAAGCCTCGCTTCATCGGCATCAATACTGAGCCCCCGCACAACGGGGGCTCAGTCACTTTCTATCTCCATCCCACTACAAGCAGGGAGACATCGACATGACCCAGGCTGAACTCGCCACCCCCGGTATCGATGCGGTCATCCGCGCATTTGTCGAAGCCGCGCACGCGCAGCAGATTGATTTCCTGCGCGAGCTGGTGAAGGTGCCGTCGGACAACCCGTCCGGCGACTGCGCCCCGCATGCCGCGCGCGCCAAGGCGCTGCTGGAAGCGCTCGGCCTGACGGTCGAGGCGCATGCCGTGCCGCAGGCGCAGGTACGCGCCGCCGGCATGGTCAGCGCCACCAACCTGATCGTGCGTCACACGTTCGGCAGTGGCGGCCCCACGGTCGCCATGAATGCACACGGCGACGTTGTTCCGCCGGGCCTGGGCTGGACGCACGACCCGTACGGTGGCGAGATCGTCGAGACCGAACACGGCCCGACCATGTTTGGCCGCGGCGTGGCGGTGTCCAAGTCAGACTTTGCAACCTACACGTGGGCGCTGCTCGCGCTGATCGAAGCAGAAAAGCGTGGCGCAAAGCTCAACGGCACGGTCGAACTGCACTTCACATACGACGAAGAAACCGGCGGTGACATCGGCCCGAAGTGGCTGCTCGATCAAGGCCTGAGCAAGCCCGATTACGCGATCTCGGCGGGTTTTGCGTATGGCATCACCTCGGCGCACAACGGCTGCCTGCACGTGCAGGTGACGGTGCGCGGCAAGCAGGCACACGCCGCCATGCCGCACACGGGCATCGACGCCATCGAAGCGGCCACGCACATCCTGCAAGCCGTGTATGCCTATCGCGCAGAACTCGCCACGCGCAAATCCGCCGTGCCGGGCATTGATCACGCGACGCTCAACGTCGGGTTGATCCAGGGTGGGATCAACACCAACGTGGTGCCCGACCTGGTGACGTTCCGCGTTGACCGCCGGATGATTCCTGAAGAAACCGGCCGCGATGCAGAAGGCGAACTGCGCGCGGTGATCGAGCGCGCGGCTGCAGAACGGCCGGGGATCGAGGTTTCAGTCGAACGCATTCTGTTGGCGCAGCCGCTTGCCGAACTGCCGGGCGTGGACGCGCTGATTGGCGCGCTACGGCGGAATGCCTTGGCCGTGTTTGGCGGGGATGTGCCGGTGCACGGCGTGCCGCTGTATACCGATGCACGGCATTACACGGCGCATGGCGTGCCGACGGTTCTGTATGGCGCGGGCCCGCGTACGTTGATGGAAGCGCGTGGGCACAACACGGATGAGAACCTGCGGTTGAATGATTTGCGGGGGGCGACTGTGGTGGTGGGGTGTGCTGTGGGGGAGTTGTTGGGCAGTTGATTGATATTGCAGGATGGATTTTTTTAGAGGAATTTTGAGGTTTGTGGTGCACCCCTTGTTTCATCCCCTGCCGGGGCTGACTCACTTTCTTTGGTCTTGCCCAAAGAAAGTAAGCAAAGAAATGCGCGCCCGAGATGGCGACCCCCTCCTTGAATTTATGTCGCAGTGAGGGAAGGGAGGCAAACTCGCTTCGCTCAGACAGGCCTCCCTTCTTTTTCCTCCCTGCAACAGAAATTCAAGGCGCCATCTAGGGCAGGAAAGTCAAAGGCCAAACCATCGCAGCGCAGGCCCAAACGACAAAGGCCAACCTCACGATGGGTTGGCCTTTTTCCTTTGACGTTGAGCCCTTGATGGCGCCTTGAATTTTTGTGAGCGGGCGGAAAAAAGAGGGAGGCCTGTCTGAGCGCAGCGAGTTTGCCTCCCTCTCCGCACGGTCACACAAATTCAAGGGGAAGTCGCCATCTCGGGCGCGCCTTTCTTTTGCTTACTTTTCTTTGGCAAGACAAAGAAAAGTGAGTCGGTCCCGGCAGGGAACGAAAGGGGGGTGGACCACCAACTCAAAAACGAATCCCCCCAACACCAACAACGAAAACCACCCCCAACCCCCACCCCTTAAGATTGCAACCCACCCCATCAAGCCAACACAAAAGCCCAAAAAACCATGCAGATCTACCACAACCCCCGCTGCTCCAAATCCCGCACCGCGCTCGAACAAGCCCAATCCTTCACGGCAAAAAACGGCGAACAACTCGAGGTCATCGAATACCTGACCACGCCCCCCACGCTGGCTGACCTCAAACAGCTCGCAGCGCAACTCGACACACCACTGCGCAGCCTCGTCCGTGAAAACGAAGACGAATACGCGCAACTCAATCTGGCCGATGCATCTGACGACGCGCTGCTCAAAGCCATCGCAGCCCACCCGAAGCTGCTGCAGCGCCCAGTGCTGGTGCGCGACGGCCGCGCCATCATCGGCCGCACGCCCGAAGCGCTCGATGCATTCCTGAAGTAATTCACCACGCCCCACAAAGTTGAACGGCCTGCCGATTTCCATCGGACAGGCCGTTCAGGGGTGGCCGTATCTCGCTCTGCGCGAGGGCCGGGGCTGCGTCCGTCAAGACGCGCAAGGGCACCGGTTCATTCCAGGCCCATCCATCGGGCCATTTCTGACCCGAAACCAACGGCCAGCAGGGCGGCAAGCACCACTGCCAGCGCCGCCGCGGTCGAGACCATGGCGACTTTCATGACTTCTGCGTCGTGGTGCGCGCTGCTGTGCGTGTGATGCAAGTGCTGCGGATGCTGCGCACGCATGCTCAACGGAACCGCCTTCGCAGAGGATTTGCGATGCCAATGCAAGCGCTCCGTCATCGCTCGCAAATGTTGCGTGTCAAACGCGTCACGGGAAAATCGCATCGCGGTACCTCCCCGTTGTTGGCTGATAGCCGACGCCGGCACGCACCGGCGTCGGGGGCACGTGCGGCCCGAAAACGATACGGCAAGCAAATGGCGTATGCGAGTGGCTTTGCTTGTCGGCGCCGGGTGGCGCAGTCGTCTGGTCGCATCGCACAAGCCCAGCGTAGACGGGGGTTTGGGGCGCCGCAAGTTGCGTTGCGGCATGGTGCGCGCATCACGCGGGCAAGAGGCAAACCGCGTGCGCGTCTTGGCGAAATGCGTGACGTGCCCGGCGCTCAATCCTGAGCAGATTGCTGGGACACTTGTGCCGCAGCGCGCTCGGCTTCGCGTTTGCGCAACTCGGCGAGCATGTTGCAGAAGAGGGCGCCTTGCTCTTTCGCGTCATCCAGCGCGATATGCGTGTGCGGCAAGGGGTCGTGCCAGTGCTCGGGAAAAGCCGCTTTGACGTTGCGCCGATACGGCATGCCAGTCAGCGCAAAGGCCAGCGTCTTGATGTCGAGCGCCGCCCAGCCAAACGGCGAGCGCCGGGCAAAACGCATCATGTACCAGAACATGAACGTGAAATCGAAGCCCGCCGGAAACGCCACGAACACCGGCTTGCCGGGCAGGCTCTCGACCCACTCCACGTAACGCGGCAGGGCTACCTCGGGCGCTTCGAGGTTGGCGCGGCATGCGGCCCACGCCTCGGGCTGCGTCTTCCACCATTGCATCTGGATCGGATGGCCTTCTGCGCCGGGCAGCGTTTCCAGGTTCGCTTCAAACGTGCCGACGAGCGTCTTGTCGGCCAGGTACGCCGCGCTGGCGAAGCTCAGCATCGAGTGCGGGCCAGGGACGGGGCCGTCGGCCTCGATGTCAGTGCTGACGTAGATTTCGGGCCGCGTGTCGGGCGGCTGGTTGCCGCGCTTGCGGCGAGGCTTGTCGGCCGGCGCAGCAGGTGCGGTGTCGGCGAAGGGGTCGTCGCTTTCGTTGGCGCCGTCCTTGGGGCTGGTGTTGGTGGTGCCGCTCATGTTGAGCCTTCGTTGGCAAACAGGCGATCAGCGACGTACGGATTGCTGGCACGCTCATCGCCAAAGGTCGAAACAGGCCCATGGCCCGGCACAAACGTAACGTCGTCGCCGAGCGGCCAAAGCTTGGTGCGGATCGCGTTGATCAGGTCCGCATGGTTGCCGCGCGGGAAGTCCGTGCGGCCGATCGACCCCGCGAACAGCACATCGCCGACGATGGCCACGCGGTCTTCCGGGCTGAAGAACACCACGTGGCCAGGTGTGTGGCCGGGGCAGTGGAACACCTGCAGCGTGCGGCCGGCGGCTTCCACGGTGTCGCCGTCTTCCAGCCAACGGTCGGGCACGAACGCCTTGGCGGGCGGGAAACCAAAGCGCTGGCTCTGCATGGGCAGTTGATCGATCCAGAACGCCTCATCTTTCTGCGGCCCCTCGATGGGCACGCCAAGCTGCGTGCGCAGGGCATCGGCGGCGGCGCAATGGTCGACGTGGCCATGCGTGAGCAGGATTTTTTCGATGCGCGCGCCGTGCTGCTCGGCGGCGGCCAGGATGCGCTCGATATCGCCGCCCGGGTCGGTGACGGCGGCAGCGCCGTCGTCGCCAATCAGCAGCGTGCAGTTCTGTTCAAACGGCGTAACGGGGACGACAACGACTTTCATGTGATCTTGGGTGCGCATTTGCACTTGGCAGGGATAACCCGATTGTATCGGGCCGAGCCCGCGCCAGCACTGGGCTCGCGGGGAGCGCTGTTACATCGGAAAGAAAATATTACAAAATTGGTGCGAGATGACAGCATGATGTGATCGTTTTAATAGGAAATGTAAATAATCGATCGAAGCATGCATGTTAGACTCGCGCCCATGCTTAAGTTGACCCACCTCAATTCCAGCCGTTCGGCCGGCCGCACGCTGCGTGTCTGGTTGACGCATGGCACCGCGCTGCTGGTGCTGGCGGGCTGTGCCGCTGTTCCTGGCGAGCCGCCCGCGGGTGGGCAATCCGGCCTGCAGGCCAGCAAGCCGACCGCGCCCGCGCTGAAGGTGGCCGACCCGCGCGACAACCCCGATGCATGGGGCACGCTGTCGTTCCGGGGCGCGCCGGATTCGAGCAGCCTCAAGCTCGACGAGAACACCGATACGACCCCCGGCCTGCGCGCCGACCTCGGCACGTTTGAACAGCGCGGCCTGGCCTCGTGGTACGGCCGCGGCTTCCACGGCCGCCGCACCGCCAGCGGCGAGCGCTTCAATATGAATGCCTTCACGGTGGCGCATCCGTCGCTGCCGCTGCAGAGCTGGGTGCTGGTGCGCAACCTCGCCAACGACCGCGTGGTCGTGGCCAAGGTGACGGATCGCGGCCCGTACTACGGCAAGCGCATCCTCGACATGTCGTATGCCGCTGCCAAGCGACTCGACTTCGTCAAGCGCGGTTCGACGCAGGTGGAAATCCGCCGCCTGTCGCGCGCTGAAGTCGAAGCGCTGCGCCCTGAGCTGACGCAAACCGATGTCGCCAGCAACGAGGGCGATGCCGATGTGGGCGGTGATGAACCCGCACCGGTCAAGAAGAAGGCGATCAAGCGTCGCGCCAAGCGCCGCTGATCCGCTGATCCGGCCGCCTTCCTGCCTCAGTCTTTCCCTTCGTTTTTCAGCGCCAGCGCGCTCTGATACAGCGTGTCGACCGACGCGCCTGCAATCGCGCCGGCCAGCTTGGCTGCGCGCTTGGCGGGCAGTTCGGCCAACAGCAGACGCAAGACCTGATCCGCCGCCATCGCGGTCGGTGCCGCGTCTTGTGCGCCTGCGCCTTCCACCACCAACACGAATTCGCCCTTGCCGTGCGTGGCATCGGCGGCGAGCCACGCGGGTGCCTGCGCGGCGGGCAACACGACGATCTGCTCGAACAGCTTGGTCAACTCGCGGCCGATCAGAATGCGTCGCGCGGGCAGGTGCTCGGCCAACGCGGCGAGTGTGGCCTCAATGCGATGCGGCGCCTCGTACAGAACCCATGCCGGCCCGTGCGCCGCCCATTGGCGGATCGCCGCCTCGCGTTGCCCGGCCTTTGGCGGCAGGAAGCCGACAAAGGTGAACTGCCCTTCCGACGTGTCGAGCAATTCGCCCGCAGCGGAAAGCGCCGTCACCACGGCGCTGGCGCCAGGAAGCGGAATCACGCGCTGGCCCGCCGCGCGCACCGCCTCGACAATGCGCGAGCCCGGGTCCGACACACCGGGTGTGCCGGCATCGGACACATAGGCGATGCGCTCGCCCTGCGCCAAGCGCGCGACGATGCGTGCAGCGGCTTCTCGCTCGTTGTGCTGGTGCGCCGCGAGCATCGGTCGAGACAGGCCCAGCCGATTGAGCAGTTGCCCGGTGTTGCGCGTGTCTTCGCAGGCCACTGCGTCGACGAGGCCCAGCACGTAACGCGCCCGCAGCGACACGTCGGCAGCGTTCCCGATGGGGGTGGCCACCACATATAATGCGCCGGCGGGATAGTGCTGGTCATGGGCCAGCAGGGTCCAGTCAGGATCACTCACGAGAACTTCTCTCCGTCACTTGGTTCAAACCGCCAATGCACGCGCCGCAGCCCCTCCCTTCGCAGCCCATCACAGCCGCCACCGGTGAAGCCGGTGAAGACCGTGCGCTGCGCTACTTGCAGGCGCGCGGGCTGGCGGTGGTCAGCCGCAATTATCGCTGCAAGGGCGGCGAGATCGATCTGGTGATGCGCGATGCGGCCGGCGCCCTGGTGTTCGTCGAGGTACGTGCCCGCGTGGCGCGTTCCACGCAGCGCTTTGGCGGGGCGGCCGCGAGTGTCACGCCCGCCAAGCAGCGTCGCCTGATTGCCGCGGCCGAAGATTTTCTCGCGCGGCAGGCTGAAGAGGTGCCCGCCTGCCGTTTTGACGTGATCGCCATCGACGGCGCGCGCATCGAATGGATGCGCGATGCCTTCGGTGCCGACGCCTAAACCTCGCATGAACCTCGCTCTTCTTTCTTCCGGACTTCATTCAAGGACAGCATGAAACTCTCGTCGCCTACGTTTGCCCGCTTCCGTCACACGGTCAAGCGCACCGCCGTGCTGGCCGCTTTGGCCGGCATTACTGCAACGCAGTTGACCGCCTGCTTCCCGCTGTTTGCCGGCGCCGTGGCCGGCGGCGTGGCGCTCGCCACCGACCGCCGCCCGACCGCCACCCAGACCATCGACCGCGGCCTGCAGATGGAAGCCGAAAACACGCTGATCTCGCGCTACGACGGCCGCGCCCACGTGAACGTGACGGTCTACAACCGCAAGGTCCTGCTGACTGGCGAAGCCGGCACCGAGCAGACCAAGCAGGAGATCGGCCAATACGCGCAGAAGCTGCAGAATGCACGCGAGGTCGTCAACGAGATCGTGGTGACGCCGGTGTCGAGCACGTTCGGCTCGCGCACCAACGATACGTACATCACCACCAAGGTGAAGAGCGTACTGGCCGGCACGGAAGGCGTGCCCTGGAACTCCATCAAGGTGACGACCGAAGCGCAGACCGTCTTCCTGATGGGCGTGGTGACCGAGGCCGAAGGCAACAAGGCCACCGAAGCCGTGCGCACGGTGGGCGGCGTGAACAAGGTCGTGAAGGTGTTCGACTACGTGAGCGAAGACGAGCGCAAGCGCCTGGACGCCAACGCCACGTCGACCAACGCGTCGACGGCACCTGATGCGTCGCAAGGCACGCCGGCGCCGGTGCAGGGTACGCCGACGGCCACGCAGGCCCCGGCACCCGTCACATCGGCCTCGCCGGGCGTGACGGTGTCGCCGACCAACTCGCCGGCGCTGCCGCCGGGCAAGCAATTGCCGTAAGCCACGTCCGCAACATCGATTCGCAAGGAACGCAGCCACCGCGCTGCGTTTTTTGTTGGCTGCACGCATCACAGGGCACACGGCTGGCCGTGCGTGTTAGCGTATGACGCTTCCGCGACTTCGCAGCCCCCCGATGCCCGTCGTCCACCGCCTTGCCGCCGCAGCATTCCTTGCGGCGCTGCTTACGGCCTATGCGGCCCAAGAAGCGGCCCAAGCGGCCGATCGCCCGCCCTCCAATCTGCAGGCCCGCACCTGGGCCGCCACGTGCGCCAGCTGCCATCACGCCGATACCGCCCCCGGCGCCAAGCTTCCCGCGCAGACGTTGCAGCCCCTGGCGGGCCGCTCGCAAGCCGAGCTGATCGACGCGATGCAGGCATTCCGCAATGGCACGCGTCCGTCCACGGTGATGGGCCAGATCGCCCGCGGTTATGACGATGCGCAGATCGCCGCCATTGCCGGCTGGCTGTCACGCCAATCCCCGGAGGCGCCATGAGCGAATTGCTGCGCAAGGATCGACGCGCACTCTTGCGCGCCCTCGGGGCAACCGCGCTGGCCGGGCCGCTGGCCGCGTGCGCATCGCTGTCGGGCGTGCGCAATGCGCGCGTGGTGGTGGTTGGCGGCGGCTACGGCGGCGCAACGGCAGCCAAATACGTGCGCGTGTTTTCCGGTGGCCGTGTTGACGTGACGTTGGTTGAGCCGAACGCCGCGTTCGTCTCGTGCCCGCTGTCGAATCTCGTGCTGTCGGGCAACCGCGATATGGCGTCCATCACCGTGCCGTATGACGCGCTGGTCGAGCGCCACGGCGTGCGCTGGGTGCGCGACCGCGCGTCGGCCATCGACCTAGGCGCGAAGCAGGTGCGGCTGACCGGCGGCGGCACGCTCGATTTCGACCGGCTGATCCTCTCGCCCGGTATCGACTTCGTGCCGGGGGCGATTCCCGGTCTCGCCAATGCGGCCACCGCCGCGCAAGCGCCGCACGCATGGAAGGCCGGCATGCAAACACTGGCGTTGCGCCATCGGCTCGAAGCCATGCCCAATGGCGGCACGGTGGCGATCAGCATTCCGCTGGCGCCGTACCGCTGCCCGCCCGCGCCGTACGAGCGCGCGTGCCTGATCGCCCACTGGCTGCAGCGCGCCAAGCCGGATTCGCGCGTGCTGATCCTCGATGCCAACGACGACGTCACCTCCAAGGGCGCGCTGTTCAAGCGCGTCTGGGCTGAACGTTATCCACAGCACATTGAATATCGCCCGCAATACAACGCCGTCGACATCGATGCCACGGGCCGCGTGCTCAAGTTCGATGTGCAGGACGACGTGCAGGCCGATGTCGTCAACCTGATCCCGCCGCAGCGTGCCGGAGCGATTGCCGTACAAGCCGGCTTGGCGACGGCCAACGGGCGTTGGTGCGAAGTGGATTTCCTGTCGTTTGAATCGAAGGTGGCGCCGGGCGTGCATGTGATTGGCGATGCCATCCAGACCGCGCCGCTGATGCCCAAGTCGGGCCACATGGCCAATCAGCATGGCAAGGTGGCCGCCGCCGCCGTGGTGGCGATGCTGGCCGGCCACGCGCCCGATGCGTCACCGCTGTATACCAACACCTGCTACAGCTTTGCCACGCCCGACGAGGCGATGCACGTGGCGACCGTCCACCGCTATGACGCGGCCGAGCACACCATGGTGACGGTCCCCGGCGCCGGTGGGCTCTCCGACTCACCTTCCGCAACCGAGGGCAAGCTGGCCCAGGGCTGGAGCCGCGCCATCTGGTCGGACATGCTGGGCTAAGGAAGGCAAATCCGAGGCGCCCGGCACAAACAATGCGCAAGATTGTGCAAGTCGCGTAAGCGGCGCGCGCCTACAGTGCGTCATGTGGCCGCACGGGCGGCCGTCCGAACCTTCCGATCATCATGTCTCCCAAGGATCTGCTGCTGGCCCTGACCGTTGTGCTGGTGTGGGGCGTCAACTTTGTCGTCATCAAGGTGGGCCTGCATGGCGTGCCGCCCATGCTGCTGGGTGCGCTGCGCTTTGCGCTGGTCGCGTTCCCGGCGGTGCTGTTCGTGCCGCGCCCCAAGATCGCGCTCAAGTGGCTGGTGGCTTATGGCGCCACCATCAGCTTCGGGCAGTTCGCGTTCCTGTTCTCGGCCATGTATGTGGGCATGCCGGCGGGGCTGGCCTCGCTGGTGCTGCAATCGCAGGCGTTCTTTACGCTGACGATTGCCGCCATCGTGCTGCGCGAGCCGATCCGCTGGTTCCACTTGGCCGGCATGGCGGTGGCTGCGGGCGGGCTGGCGATCATCGGCATGGCGGGTGGCGGCTCGGTCACGGGCATGACCACCGCCGGTTTCCTGCTGACACTGTGCGCGGCGTTTTCGTGGGCCAGCGGCAACATCGTCACCAAGCGGATCGGGCCGGTAAACGTGGTGAGCCTGGTCGTGTGGGGCGCCGTCATCCCGCCGATTCCGTTTTTCCTGCTGTCGTACTGGCTGGAGGGGCCGGAGCAGATTGCGCATAGTCTGGCGAACATCAGTGGGTCGAGCATCGGCGCAATCGTCTACCTGTCTTTTGGTGCCACCATCTTCGGCTACAGCCTGTGGAGCCGCCTGCTGGCGCGCTACGCGGCCAGCCAGGTTGCGCCGCTCACGCTGCTGGTGCCGGTGGTGGGGCTGGTGTCTGCCGCCGTACTGCTGGGCGAGCGCCTGGTGCCCGCGCAATGGCTGGGCGGCGCGGTGGTCATGGCCGGGCTGCTGCTCAACGTGTTTGGCGGCCGGCTGGCGGCTCGGCGCGCGATGGCTTGACGCCACACCCCCATCAGCAGCAAGCGCCCGGGCCGAAAGGTACCGGGCGTTTTGCTTTGCGGGCGACATAGGATTTGGCCCGTTTCGGGCACAATACCGGGTCCGATTCCCGCCATTTCGCCCGCACACGCATGCGGGCAGCCTCGTCTTCTGGAGACCACATGAAGTTCGCCCCCACGCTCGCCGCTGCGGCGGTGCTGGCCGGCCTGGCGCTGTCCGCCACGCCCGCGCTGGCTGCCGTTGATGCTGCCCGCGCGCAGTCCATCGCCAACCAGAACGCCTGCATGGGCTGCCACGCCGTCGACCGCAAGCTCGTCGGCCCGGCCTACCAGGACGTTGCCGCCAAGTACAAGGGCGATGCCGGCGCGCAAGCCATGCTCATCAAGAAGGTGCGCGAAGGCGGCATGGGCAACTGGGGCCAGATTCCGATGCCGGCCAATCCGAAGATTGCCGATGCCGATCTGAAAACCGTGATCGACTGGGTGCTCGCGGGCGCCCCGGCCAAGTGAGGAGCGGACGATGAATGATGCAATCAACCTGAGCCGCCGCGACGTGCTGCGCGCTGGCGCCATGATGGCGCTGCTGGTGTCCGCCGGCATTGCCACGCCGGCCCAGGCGGCCGAATGGAACAAGGCCGCCTTTGCCGTCAAGGGCGTGAACGACGTGCTCAAGCAACTGGGCGGCGGCGCGGTCGACAAGGGCGGCGCCGGCATCCAGCTCACCGCACCGGACATCGCAGAAAACGGCGCCGTGGTGCCGCTGGTTGTAACGAGCACGCTGCCCGGCACCGACCTCATCGCCATCCTGGTTGAAAAGAACCCGAACACGCTGGCTGCAACGTTCGCCATTCCGGCCGGCACCGACCCGTTTGTGAGCACGCGCGTGAAGATGGGCGAGACCTCGCAGGTCTACGCCGCCGTGCGCGCCAACGGCAAATGGGTGCTGGCGAGCAAGGAAGTGAAGGTCACCCTTGGTGGCTGCGGCGGTTAAACATCAGGAGAAACACACCATGGCAGACCCGATGCGCATTCGCGCGATGGAAAACGGCGGCACGACCGACGTGAAGATCCTGATGAAGCACGACATGGAAACCGGCCAGCGCAAGGATGCGTCCGGCAAGGTCGTGCCGGCCTGGCACATCACCAACGTGACGGTGCTGCACAGCGGCAAGACGGTGCTCGATGCACAGTTCGGCCCGGCCGTGTCGAAGGATCCGTTCCTCAATTTCAAGTTCAAGGGCGGCGCCAAGGGCGACAAGGTGACGGTCACGTGGGTGGACAACCACGGCGACAAGCGCACCGACGAGACGTCGATCCAGTAAGCGCCAGGAGGCCCACATGCGACGCAGCTTCTTTCGTGTGACCGCCGCGCTGGCGGCCTTGGGTGTGGCTGGCAAGGCCGCTGCCCAGAACGCCCCGCGCGCTGGTGGCGCCGGTGCCCGCTACAAGGTGGTCTACCAGTTGAGCGAAGGCATCGACCAGGCCATGCGCGCCATCGGCAACCTGCGCAACCATCTGAACGGCGCGCCCGGCACAAAGATCGTGGTGGTGGCACTCGGCCACGGCATCGAGTTTCTGGTTGAAGGCGCCAAGGATGCGCAAGGCCGCCCGTTTGATGCGCCGGTGGCGGCGCTTGCCAGCATGGGCGTGGAGTTTCGCGTGTGCCACAACTCGCTGATGGCGTTCAAGGTGCCGGAAGACAAGCTGCTGCTCGAAGCCAAGGTGGTGCCTGCCGGTGTGGTGGAAATTACCCGCTTGCAGCAGGAAGAAGGTTTCGCCTATATCAAACCGTAGGCGACCCACGGAGGGGACCGTGAAACACAAGACATGGACGAAGTTGCTGGGCGTGGCCCTGGCCGGCGGATTGACGCTGGCCGCCAACGCCCAGGACACCAAGGACAGCACCGCCGCCGGCATCGCGCAGTACCGCGAGATGCTGGCCGACGGCAACCCGGCCGAACTCTGGGAAGCCGCCGGCGAAGAACTCTGGAAGAAGCCCGCCGGCCCCAAGCAGGCCTCGCTTGAAGCGTGCGACCTGGGCCTCGGCCCCGGCGTGATGAAGGGCGCATACGCCAAGCTGCCGCGCTTCTTCAAAGACACCGGCCGCGTGATGGACGCCGAACAGCGCCTCATGTATTGCCGTATGACGCTGCAGGGGCTGACCAAGGAAGAGGCATCAGCCCGCCCGTTCTCGTCGCCGGGCAAGGCGTCGGACATTGAACGGCTGATCGCGTACGTGGCTTCGGAATCGCGCGGCGCGGCCATCGACATTCCGCTCGCCCATCCCGAAGAAAAGCGCGTGTATGAACTCGGCCGCCGCATGTTCTTCTACCGTGGCGGCGCGTATGACTTTGCCTGCGCCACGTGCCATGCCCAGCCGGGTTTGCGCATCCGCCTGCAAGACCTGCCCGACCTGCTGACCGCCGACGGCGCGCGCTATGCGTATTCCACATGGCCGGGTTATCGCGTCTCGCAGGGCGAGGTACGCACGATGCAGCATCGCCTGTACGACTGCCTGCGCCAACAGCGCTTTCCGGAACCGCTCTACGGCAGCGAGGTGATTACCGCGCTGGAGATGTTCCTCGCCCGCAACGCCAACGGCGGCAAGATGGACGCGCCGTCCATCAAACGATGAGGCCACGTATGACTCGACTGACCCCCATCGTTCTGACGGCGCTCACATTGGCGCTGGCTGCCGGCACCGCGCACGCAGCGGACGCCGCCTCCAAGGCCGTCACCGCACCCAAGCCCGATGCAAAGGCCGACGCGGCGCTCGCCAAGGTCATCCAAGAGAGCTTTGTCTCCAAGGGCCCGGCCACCGTGGAAGGCGTGACCGAGCGCGACGACGTGCAGAAGATCTGCAGCCAGTTTGCCGACCGCAACGCCGTGCCCGCCGCCGTGGCCAAGAAGTTGGAAGACGCGCAGCTCAAGACCATCCATTACCCGGCTGACAACAAGTGGCTGGGCGACTGGAAGGAAGGCGAGAAGACCGCGCAGAGCGGCCGCGGCATGCAGTTCTCCGACCCGGCCGGCGGCGCGAACGGCGCCAATTGCTACGCGTGCCACCGCTTGTCGAAAGACGAGGTGTCGTACGGCACCATTGGCCCGTCGCTGTACCAGTACGGCAAGCTGCGCGGGGATTCGGAAGCAATCCTGCGCTACACGTGGGGCAAGATCTTCAACTCCAACGCGTATGCGGCGTGCTCCAACATGCCGCGCTTCGGGCACAAGGGCATCCTGACCGAGCAGCAGATCCGCGACGTGATGGCGCTGTTGTTCGACCCGGCATCGCCCGTGAACCAGTGACCTAATAACGCCATGCAAGCCATTCGACGGTTCCTGATGTTGGCAGCAGCGGCGATGGTGTTTGCCGCCACGCAGTTTGCCAACCATGCACAGGCCGTCGAAGTGGGCGATGTGGTTGCGCTGCCCGACGTGCAGTTGCTAGACGGCACACACGTGCCGGGCGATGCGTGGCGCGGGCACCCCGTCATCATCGCCACGTGGGCATCGTGGTGCCCGTTCTGCGCACTGCAGAACCCGCGCCTGCAAAAGCTGTACGACGCCACGCGCGGTACTGACCTGCGCATTCTCACCATCAGCATCGACGCCAACCCGCAGCTCGCGAAGGACTACGTCGCCAAGCGCGGCTTCACCTTCCCGGTAGCGATGGAAACCGACGCGCTGTGCGCCGCCACCGGCCCGCGCAAGGGCCTGCCCGAACTGCTCGTGCTCGACGCCAAGGGCCGCGTGGTGCGCAAGGAAGTCGGCGAGATGCTGGAAGACGACGTAGCCGACCTGGCCCGCTACGCAAACAGCCCCAAACAATGAACCGCCGCGAATTCGTTCAAGCCCTGGCGATTGCCGCAGCCGCCGGCCTGCGCCTGACCGACGCCCACGCCGATACGTTCAGCTACGACGTGCCGCGCTTTGGCAACGTCCACCTGCTGCACTTCACCGACTGCCACGCGCAGTTGCTGCCCGTTGAATACCGCGAGCCCAGCGTCAACCTGGGCGTGGCGCAATGGGCCGGGCAGCCGCCGCATCTGGTCGGGCACGCGCTGCTCAAGCGGTACGGCATCGCGCCGGGCTCGCGCGCCGCGCACGCGCTTACGTCGCTCGACTTTACCGAGGCCGCCCGCCGCTACGGCCGCATGGGCGGCTTCGCGCACTTGGCCACGCTTATCAAGCGGCTGCGCGCCACGCGCCCGAATGCGCTGCTGCTGGATGGCGGCGACACCTGGCAGGGCTCTGCCACCGCGCTGTGGACCAACGGCCAGGACATGGTCGACGCGGCCCTTGCGCTGGGCGTGGACGTCATGACCCCGCATTGGGAGATGACCTACGGCGCCGACCGCGTGCGCCACGTGGTCGATCACGATTTCAAGAACAAGGTCGCCTTTGTTGCGCAGAACATCCAGACCGCCGACTTTGGTGACCCCGTGTTCGACCCGTACGTGCTGCGCGAGCTGAACGGCGTGCCGGTCGCCATCATCGGGCAGGCGTTTCCGTACACGCCCATCGCGCACCCGGCTGATTTCACGCCCGACTGGACGTTCGGCATTCAGGAAGAACGGCTGCAGAAGATGATTGACGAGGCGCGCGGCAAGGGCGCCAAGGTGGTCGTGCTGCTGTCGCACAACGGCATGGATGTCGACCTGAAGCTGGCCTCGCGCGTGCGCGGGTTGGACGCCATCCTGGGCGGCCACACGCACGATGCGGTGCCCGCGCCTGTCAAGGTCAGCAACCCGGGCGGCGTGACGCTCGTCACCAACGCGGGCGCCAACGGCAAGTTTGTCGGCGTGCTCGATCTGGATGTGCGCGGCGGCACCGTGCGCGACATCCGCTATACGTTGCTGCCCGTGTTTGCCGACCTGCTGCCGCCCGACCCGGCCATGACGGCGCTGATTGACCGCGTGCGCGCGCCGTACAAAGACAAGCTGGGCGAAACGCTCGCCACGAACCGCGGCCTGCTGTACCGGCGCGGCAACTTTAACGGCACGTTCGACCAGCTCATCGTTGATGGTCTGATGCACGCGCAGGGCGCCGAGATTGCCTTCTCGCCCGGCTTCCGCTGGGGCACCACGCTGCTGCCCGGCGAGGCCCTGACCATGGAAGCGCTGATGGCCCAGACCGCCATCACTTACCCGGCCACCACGCTCACCGAAATGACGGGCGCCACCATCAAGACCGTGCTGGAAGACGTGGCTGACAACCTGTTCAACCCAGACCCGTATTACCAGCAGGGCGGCGACATGGTGCGCACCGGCGGCCTGCGCTACACCATCGACCCGATGAAGCCCATGGGCCAGCGCATTACCGACATGCGCCTGGGGCCGGGAAGCGGCAAGCCCATCGACGCCGACCGCCGCTACAAGGTGGCCGGCTGGGCCGCCGTATCGCCCGAAGCCCGCAAGGCCGGCGGCCGCCCCGTGTGGGACGTGCTGGCCGACTGGCTGCGTGACCAGCGCGAAGTGACCGCCAGGCCGCTGAACACGCCGCGCATTGTCGGCATGGAAGGCAATCCGGGCATGGAAAACGCGGGTTAAACCCCCGATTGAAAGGGCTCCGGAAATTCGGCTAAACTTTGTCGCCACGGGCCGATAGCTCAGCTGGGAGAGCGCCGCGTTCGCAATGCGGAGGTCGGGAGTTCGATCCTCCTTCGGTCCACCAAATACAACTTCAATAAATTCCAGAGGAAGCCGGAAACCCATATAAAACAATGGTTTCCGGCTTTTTTTTGTCCGAGGTTGTCCGGCGCGTTTGTTCTCCTCTGGGCCGGTGGTCTCAGGCACTCCCATTGAGAGCACTGTTAATCCTGTCGCACTGAATGATGAGCGTCATGGGGCCCCATCACTGTTAGAGCTGAGACGTACGAATGACGGCGAACGGCGCGTATAAGCTGAACCAAATTATTCAAGACGCCGCAAAGCACGGCGAGCTTGTCATCTTCGTCGGTGCAGGCGCATCCATGCTGTGTGGCAGTCCTGACTGGCGCGGCTTTGCGAACCAAGTGGTAAATGCGCTGGCGAAGGCTAGCAAGCTCACCTTTCTTGAAGCAGAGCAACTGCGAGGGCTGGGAGATGCGCGACGCACCTTGTCAATTGCATTGACTCTCGCGAAAGAGCATGGAGTATTCATTGATTACGACAAAATCCTTCACCCGCCAAAACCTGACGCGGCTGGCGCTGAACTATACGAACTCCTTTCTAGCTTCCGACCAGTTTTCGTAACCACCAACTACGACAAATGGCTCGATGATGCAGGACTTGACGAACTTGCTACAGAGCCAGCGACGGAAAGTGAATCAACACCGGTGGAAGGGCCAAAAAGACGGCCCAAGTATTATCTTCGCGAACACCTGACCCCTGACCGGCTGACGGAGCGAGGCGCCGTAATCCATCTTCACGGCTCCTACTTGGAACCAAGCTCGATGGTGGTGTCCCTGAAGGATTACATCTCCCACTACGCAGACGAGAGAGTGCAATCGTTTCTCTCGGACATGTTCCGGAACTACACAGTATTGTTTGTTGGGTATGGCCTCGCCGAGCTCGAAGTGCTGGACCACATTGTTCGCTCGAACGAATCGCTGACAAAGGGAGCGGCGAAAGAGCGCCACTTCCTTCTGTACGCTCATCGCACGACCGAGTCAGTGCAGACCGAATTCATGACGCACTTTTTCCGGGACCAGTGCGGCGTGCAAGTCATTCCGTACTGCATCGATTCGAAAGGCTATCAGGAACTGGTCGAAGTCTTTAAGGCTTGGAGCACAGAGCTAGATGTCCGCGACCCCACCATTCTGGATCTTCAGGCTCGTCTAGACAGATGCGTTACGAAGCCAACTCCAGATAACCGGGGGGCTGCGATGCGTCTTGTACAAAAGCATCCCGAACTTGCGGCCTATCTCATTAATTCGTTGAAGGAGGTCGCGTGGTTCAACGACCTGGACGCCGCCGGATACTTCAACGCTGAACATAGCCCTGGCGTGAGGGTCGTTGAGACTGATCACGGCACGATGTACCAAGCCGATGGATGGCCGGCATTGCGCTACCTAGAGGTCATTGCAGGACTGGTCTCTGGTGAGTACGCCGCGCGCGTGGTTGACATTGTCCGCAGCGTTTCTGCCGATGCACAAATCCGAGGATTGGATAACTGGAGAACCTGGTGGTCCTTAGCAACTATCTTGTCTCAGTTGCCGCTTGAGGAAATTACCGAATCCGACATCACTATGACGCGGTCTTGGTTGACCGGAAAATTTGACACCAACATGGTGGGGATGGACCTGGGCCAAAAGCTCCTGCCGCGCCTTCTGGATAGTTCTCAGCCCGACCATTGGGGGCTCGCACTATTGTTGGCTGATGCGCTGCTGACGCTGAAACTCCCGGAGGAAAAGGCATGACGGACAAGACTGGAGTCCTCGACAGTTTCCACCTGGGTGAGGTGCTTAAAGGGGCAGCGCGCAAGCTTGGTGAGCGGTGCGGACCGGCAGCCGTTGAAATGCTCTCGCGGCGCTTTGCTGACTGTATCGGCCACCCTGACGAAGACCGGTATTCTTATCTATGGCGGTCTGCAATTGAAGAGCACACGCAGGATGCTCATAAAGATAGCTTCCGGACGGTGCTGGTCGACGCAATCCGGGACGCAACGCTCGGAGCACTGAGCACCAACCGGGCCGAATCCCTCAAGGCGGTTAGGGGTCTCCTTGAGTCGCCGTACCCGACGCTAGTACGTATCGGCATCTACGCGTGCGGCGAGGACTATGGCCACACCGGAGTACTTTTCTGGGAGTCTGCCAAGCCCGACTGGTTTCTCAATCTCGCCTATTGGCATGAACTCTTCTGGCTCATTAAGAAAGCCTTCACCAGGTTTTCGACCTCCGAAAGGTCTCAATATCTGGCCATAGTGGACAACGTCCAAGGCGACTGGAGCGACCCATCACGACAGCAGGAGTGGGATGAATCTCATCGCCGTGACCTACTGCATCCGGCGTATGGCTTGGGAGACCCGGAGGTCGATAAAAAATACTCGGCATTGGTAGAACGTTGGGGCCCTGTTCGAGAACATCCGGACTTTCATTCATACACAACAAGTGGCTGGGTGGGCGACCACAGCCCTGTCGAGTCCGACGCGCTGGTTGGAATGTCGAATGACGAGCTGCTGAAGCTGCTCCGAGAGTTTGTGCCGGAAGGCCGCATGTTAGAAGGCCCAACATATCGCGGTCTCGCGTCGGCGCTGTCAGAGGCTGTACGGGCTAGCGAGGATGGATTTGCAAGCCGAATCCCGCTGTTTACGGATGTAGGGCGGCCCTACCAACACGGTCTATTGAGGGGATTGATAGAACGACTGACTAATGACAAACGGCAGATAGATTGGGCTGCTACGTTGTCTCTTGTGCAGTCCATCACCTCCTCTCCGTCGTTCAAGATCGATATGGATGCCGAGCAACCGGAAGCGTGGGAGCCTTCGGTGAAATGGGTTCTAGGGGATATTGCAGACCTCATTAAGGCCGCATCCAACAAAGAGCGTCGAGTCGCTCCGGGGCTACGCAATCAGTGCGTTGAAATTCTCAAAACGGTTTTGGCCTCCACCAGCCCAAAAGAGGCAGGCGATTCAAGCGATGCGGTTTCGCAAGCGATAAATTCACCGCGAGGCCGCGCCTTGGAAGCGCTCATTCTTACTGCACTTGCGATGCGGCGCGACGAAGCCGCACATGGGCAAGCGTCAGGAGCGATCTGGGCAAAGATCGAACCGTTGTTTGATGCTGAACTCGTGAGCAGCAATGCCGGTCGGAATGCCGAATTTGCCACGCTGTGCGGGATATATTGCGCGAACTTGCACTACCTGAACCCGGTCTGGACGACAAAGAACTTTGATCGCCTGTTTTCGATTTCAAGCGATACGGCATGGCGTTGTACAGCACAAGGATTCGCGTATCAGCATTATCTATACGACTGGCTGTTCGCGAAACTCGTTGATGGGGGCCATTTAAGAAGGATGGTCTACACGGAGGGACTACCTGATCAAGTCGCTGACCGGGCGCTCCAGTTTTTGGGGCTCGCCTATCTGGAAAGCAAAGATGAATTCAATGATGGCGGCTTGCTTACAGAACTCATCACCAACTTGAAGGTCAAGGAGCTATCGAAGCTGTGCTGGTTCTTCTGGACAATGAGATCGAAGGACGGCGCTTCCCAGTATTCGTCGAAGGTATTGGCGTTCTGGAAAAGGATCGCTGAACAAATCACACAGAGTGGAACGACAGCACCCGACCTTCAGTCAGCGCTCAACCAGTTGGCTCCGTTCATCGATGACCTCACGCAGCCCCTGGCCGAAGTTTGGGCCGCCGCCGCAGCGCATGCTCATGTCAAATATAACGGTCCCGTCCTAGTTGAGAACTTGGCAAGATTGGCGGACAGAAATCCGCAAGAAGTTGCGGCCGTTTTCCGAGCAGCTCTCTCTAGCTTCGTACCAGATTTTCCCCCACAGGATGTAATTCGATGCGTTACCAAATTGGCCGATGCGGGATGGCACGACGACGCTGAGCAGATATGCAACATCTATTCGAAACGCGGCTCCCAGTTACTGAAGGAGACGTATCACGAGCTGCGTGAGCGACAACGTGCGCTGGACGCTGATAAGCCAAGCTCTAGCTGACCTCCTGGTACGCCCAGAGAGTTTCGCTCTTCGGGAACCAAGTTATCCGGTCAGTTTGCCAAGCAGTGCCCAACAAAAAGCCCGCGAGCCTCTCAGCGTCGCGGGCTTTCCCACATCTAGGCCACCATCAGCAGCCCCTCACTCACTCCCCAGCCACCTCCTCCACCTTCTTCCGCGGCCCCCGACTAAAACGCGCTGACAACGTCCGCCGCGCCGAATCCAACCCTTCGCCCTTACCCGCAACCTTCAGGTACGTGTAACCCTCCAGCGCGGCCGTCATCAGATCACTGCCCATCGCCAGTTGCGAATCCTGCATCCGTTCCAGCAACTTCTCCACGCGGGCGAGGCGAGGGCGCAGGGTGTCGAAGCCCACCAGGTCACGTCGCATTTCCTGCAGGTTGAAATTGGCAGGAAGCACGCTGGGGTTGTTGCTCAGCAGTTCCACGGCCTGGCGGCAGAACGCTTCGGATTTGTCGCCCATCTTCATGAGCGTGCTGCGCTGCTCGACTGACAGGCCAATCAGGCCGACGAGCTTTTCTTCCAGTGTCTTCAGCGCACCGTCAATGGCGGTCAGGTCGGTGGCGCTGGGTTGAAACGAGATCAAGTTCTGAGACATTGCGTTCCTTCTAAAGCGGATATCAACGTCATGCCGATTGGCACAACCCGGTGAGGTTGGCTACCGCTGCGGCGTATCGCAATGCTGTACACAACTTTTGACGGAAACCGCTCGCACATGGGGCGGGCACACCCGCCCACGCCGTTCGAGTGTTGGAACGTGAAGCACGAGCCTCGGACCGTCGAATTCGACTCTCTGACGCTGACACTCGACCCTCAGACAGTGGAACGTGACCCTCAGACAGTGAAGTTCGAGTGTTTGAGGCTCAAACGCGACCCTCAGAGGGTCGAATTCGACGCTTTGACACTGACGCTCGACCCTCAAACAGTGAAACGCCAGTGTTTGACCCTCGCGTTCCACTCTCTGAGGGTGAAGCACCACTGTTTGAGGCTGGAGCGCGACCTTCCGACCGTCGCTCCCGACGAATCAAGAATCCAACTTTTGGCGCTGGCCCCATCGCTATAATCCATCCCGCTGCCGCACCAACGGCAGCCGGGTTTGGCGACCTGCACTGGTGGCTCTGGAGAGACGATGCTTCGCGCATCGCCTCCGCACACCCACGCACGCACTACGGCGGGCCGGGTGGGGAGACCGCAAGGTCTGCCGGTGCTCCAGAGAGCCGGTTCGCCAGCCCCGCCGTCAGGCCCGCCACCTCGTCTGGCGATGAGTTGCCGGGCCTCCAACCACCTCTGGAGGCTCTATGCCAAATAGTCCAAGCGGGAACCGCCCCGCGTCGTACCCATCTCCACCTGCACCACCCACGCACGCGCCCACGTCGTCCGACGCAGGCACGCTCACCAAAAACCGAACCTACCTGAACGGCGCCATCGCAGCACAGGCGTATCTCAAGCGCACACGCACCGCCATGTGCAGCCACGGCCAATGCCGGCCGGGCATGCTGCGCGCAGAGCTTCAACACCTCTCTGCACACGCCTTCCCGCCGGCCTTCATCAAAGGCTTTGTGGATGCGATTGATGCCTACGTATCGATGTCGCTCGGGGGCCGCGATGTTGATCCGCAGACGTGGGATGTATTAGCTGCCGTAGAGCGGCGGGGCTACAGCCAATAACAACAGATTGACGCATTCCCGTGACGGGCGGGAATGCCACAGTGGTTAGGGCAGGGGAGAGGGAGCGTGCTGCGTCAACTGAAGATCACAGCGCGCGACGCGCCAAGCGAAGAGACCGGCACGTAACGCGCACCCCATCAGCGTTGGAAGTTCTCCGTCAATTCCCTCAACACCTGGACGAAGGCCTTGGTCGCCGCCGTCCGATACGCATCCTTGCGTTGCAGCAGCACGGCCGTGCGGGCCGGCAGCGGCGGGTCGAGCAGCACGGGGTGCAGCTCGGTATGCTCGCGCGCGACGCCGTCGGGCAGTACGGTTGCGAGCTGCCCACGCCGAACGATCTCAACGATCGCACTGATCGAACTGACCTCGATGGCGACCTGAGGGCGAATCTGGTTCCGCGAGCAGTATTCGTCGATGTAACGCCGCGTCGCGAACGCCTTGTTCAGCAGCACCAGCCGTTCGTTGGCGAAGTCCTGCGCTGACAGCGGCTTGCGGCGCTTTGCGCGCGCGTGGCCGCCGCCGACGACGAGGCTCAGCGTCTCGCGAAACAACGGCTCGCTGTCGATTTCCGCGCTGTGAGAGGACTCGAACGCGATGCCGGCGTCGAGCCTGTCATCGGCGAGCTGCGCTTCGATCTGATCCTGCGTGATTTCCTGAATGTCGATCGCGATGCCGGGATGCTGGCTATAGAAACGATCGATCGCGGGGCCGACGAGATACGCCGTGAAGGTCGGCGTCACGGCAAGGCGCAGATTGCCGCGGCTCAGTTCACCGACGTCATGTATTGCTCGCACGCCCGCATCCAGATCCTGCAGCGCGAGCTTCGCATAGCGCATCCACGCCGCACCGGCATCCGTGAGTTGCACGTTCCGCCCTGAACGGTCTAGCAACTGAGTGCGCAGCGCGTCTTCCAGTTGCCGTATCTGCTGCGACAACGTGGGCTGCGAAACATGCAGCGCCTCGGCGGCGCGCGTGAAATTGCGGTGTTCCGCGACGGCCAGGAAGTAACGGATATGACGCAACAGCATGGCGAACTCCCTCGTCCTCTAACTATTGGCATTGCCTATGGTGAGCATCATAAACTCGTCTTGGACACTATGACGGGGCGGGTCCATTCTCTGTTCAACGCATCGCACTGACCGACGTTGCGAACGCCAGATTGAACGGAGCAGACCATGCAAGAGATCATCGAAGGTTTTCTGAAGTTTCAACGGGACGTCGTGCCCGCACGCAAGGCGTTGTTCCGCAAGCTGGCCACCAGCCAGACGCCGCGCACACTGTTCATTTCTTGCTCCGATAGCCGCATGGTTCCTGAACTGGTCACGCAGCGCGAACCGGGCGATCTGTTCGTGATTCGCAATGCCGGCAACATCGTGCCTTCATTCGGCCCCGAGCCTGGCGGCGTGTCGGCTACCGTCGAATATGCGGTGGCCGCGCTCGGCGTGACGGATGTGGTGATATGCGGCCACTCAGACTGCGGCGCGATGACGGCCATCGCGACGTGCAAGTGCCTCGACCATATGCCCGCCGTCGCGAACTGGCTGCGCTACGCGGACTCGGCAAAGCTGGTCAACGAGTCGCGTGAACATGCGAGCGAGCGCGCGCGCGTCGACTCGATGGTGCGCGAGAACATCATCGTGCAACTCAACAACCTCAAGACACATCCCTGCGTTGCACTGGCGCTCGCGCAGGGCCGCCTCAATCTGCACGGTTGGGTCTACGACATCGAATCCGGTTCGATCGACGCGCTCGACGCCGCGACTCGCCGGTTCGTGCCGCTCGCGGCGCATCCCGATGTCACCGCAACACCCGCCGAGTGCGTGGCTGCGCACTGATTTCCCGCGCGTTATTCCGACTGCAGATCTCACCACGTTGACTTATTCAAGGAGCAACATCATGACCCAATCGCAAGTCACGCCAAACGCGCGCGAAGCGTTGACGGAAACCATCATCGACGCGAAGGTGCGCAAGAACCTCACGTTTGAAGCCATCAACGAAGGCACGGGTTTGAGCGTCGCGTACACGACAGCCGCGCTGCTCGGTCAGCACGCGCTGCCGGAGAACGCGGCGAAGCTGGTCGGCGAGCGCCTTGGACTCGACGCCGACGCCGTGCGCTTGCTGCAAACCATTCCCGTGCGCGGCAGCATTCCGGGCGGCGTGCCCACCGATCCCACCATCTACCGCTTCTACGAAATGGTGCAGGTGTACGGCTCGACATTGAAGGCGCTCGTGCACGAAAAATTTGGCGACGGCATCATCAGCGCAATCAACTTCAAGCTCGATATCCAGAAGGTGCCGGACCCCGAAGGCGGCGAGCGTGCCGTCATCACGCTCAACGGCAAGTACCTGCCGACCAAGCCATTCTGAGTTCATCGCGTTGCGGGTCGGGCGATCCGCAACGCACGAAGTGCAATGCAACCCAATCGCTAATCTGAAAAAAGGAGAGCCGTCATGTCGACTCAACAGCCAGCAGTTCGTCCGCCGCTTCCGCCGTTCACGCTGGAATCGGCCAAGGAAAAGGTCCGTCTTGCAGAAGACGGCTGGAATTCGCGCGATGCCGCCAAGGTCGCGCTCGCCTATTCGCTCGATACGAAATGGCGCAATCGCGCAGAGTTTGCGAACAACCGGGCGGAAGCGCAGGCGTTTCTCGATCGCAAATGGAAGAAGGAGCACGAGTACCGTCTGATCAAGGAACTGTGGGCATTCGGCGGAAATCGCATTGCCGTCCGCTACGCCTACGAATGGCACGACGACTCGGGCAACTGGTTCCGTTCCTATGGCAACGAGAACTGGGAGTTCGGCGAAGACGGCCTGATGCAACGCCGCTATGCGTGCATTAACGACATGCCGATCAAGGAATCCGAGCGCAAGTATCACTGGCCGCTGGGGCGTCGTCCGGACGATCATCCTGGCCTGAGCGATCTCGGCCTCTGAGACCTCGCGACACGCGCAGCGCACCCACGCTTAGGGCGTGGCGCGCTGCGGCGATCGGGTGGCGTTGGGTACGTTTCGATGTCGCTCGGGGGCCGCGATGTCGATCCGCAAACGTGGGATGTGTTAGCTGCCGTAGAGCGGCGAGGCTCCAGCCAATAGAACAGATGGATGCATTCCCGTGACGGGCGGGAATGCCTGGGCTAGGTCGGAGTGGCAGCTAGGCGTTGGCTGTTGAAGCTGTCTGCCGAGCATGAATCGCCGCCACGAAAGCGGACAGAAATCCGCGCATTTCGGACTGCCGCTCAGGCACCTTCAGTAGGGTTTTGATTTCGTCTGGCGTTTTTCCGATCAGCGGGATGCGCAGAAATACGTCTTCGAGAAATTGATCGCTGACGGTGGACAGCACCAGCCGGAGCGATGTGAGCATGTCGTCGCCACGATGAGATGCATGTGCGAGCGCAATGGGTTTCCCGATGACTTCGAATCGCGAGACCATCCAATCGATGACGTTCTTGAGCCCTCCCGGAATCGCGCGAACGTATTCGGGGCTGGCAATAATGATGCCGTCGCATCCGGACACGAGTGCCAGGAATTCCAGCACTGCGGCGGGTGTCTGGGGCCCTTCCAGGTCAGGGGAAAAGACCGGCAAGGTGTCGAGGCGATGGAATACCAATAGCTCAACCCCCTCAGGGGCAACGTCTTTCAAGCCGAGCAGTAGCGCCGTGTTGACGGAATCGCGGCGGGCACTGCCGGAGATGGTTAGGAGCTTCATCTGGTTTTCCTTTGGAGACATCCTGCCGCGCCCGGGGTTGTCTGGTTCGATACGCTCGAAACGTCCCGCCGCCCCTCAGCCGAACTTGCGCGCTGCGTCGCGCGCCAGGCCAGAACCGATCCCGCCGAACAGGTCGCCCTCGACGCGCCGCGCCGACGGCAGCACTTGCGCCAGTTGCTCGCGCAGCAACGGCACCCCGCTGGAGCCGCCGGCAAAGAGAATGGTATCGACCGCTTCCGCTGCAACGCCCGCCGTCTTCAGCATCGCCTGCACCGTCGAGACCGTCTTGCCGACCAGCTTCCCGATCGACTGGTCGAAGTCCTCACGCGTAACGGGCTGCTTCAACTCGGGCGCGATGCGGTGCAGGTCGATCTCCGCCACCGGGGCGTCCGACAGCGCGATCTTCGCGGCTTCCACCTGGATGGCCAGCCAGTGGCCGGCGCGCTCGCGGATCAGGCGGATGAGGCGGTCGAGTTTTTCGGTGTCGGCGGCATCTCGGTAGTTGTCCATCACCACCGTCCACGCCTTGCGCGTGTACACGTGGTTGATGGTGTGCCAGCTCGCCAGGTCGAAATACTGGCCCGATGGCATGGCCTTGCCGTTGCGCAGCGTGCTGTTCAGGCCCAGCAGCGGCATCACGCTGGCCAGGCTCAAGGCGCGGTCGAAGTCGGTGCCACCGATGTGAACGCCGCCGTTGGCAAGGATGTCGTCACGGCGGTCGAGGCGTTTCGCGCGGTCGGGCGACAGGCGCACCAGCGAGAAGTCCGACGTACCGCCGCCAATGTCCGCCACCAGCACAAGTTCTTCACCGCTGATGCCGGCCTCGTAGTCGAACGCGGCGGCGATGGGCTCGTACTGGAAGGCGATCTCGTCAAAGCCGGCGTCGCGCGCGATGTCCGCCAGCGTGTCTTCGGCAAGCTGGTCCGCCTTGGGATCTTCGTCGATGAAGAACACCGGGCGGCCCAGCACGGCGCGGCGGAATTCATGGCCGGCGGCATGCTCGGCGCGCCTTTTGAGTTCGCCGATGAAATGCGCCAGCAGCTTGCGAAACGGCATGGCCTGGCCCATGACCTCGGTGCTGTCGTCCATCATCGACGTGCCGAGCAGGCTCTTGAGCGAGCGCATCAGGCGGCCCTCGTAGCCGGCAAGATAGTCGGTCAGCGCGGCCCGGCCGTAGCTGACCAGCGGGTCTTCGGCGTGAAAGAAGATGACGGAAGGCAGCGTGACCTTGCCGTCTTCGAGCGGCAGCAGGGTGGGTGCGTCCGATCTCAGCCAGCCAACGGTGGAGTTGGACGTGCCGAAATCGACGCCGCAGGCGTTTGACATCATAGGATTGTGGCTTCTGGAGTGCAGCTGGAGGCATGCGCCTGCACGGGATATCAGGAGCGGGGGCCACCGGCGAAGGGGCGCTATTGTAGTGGCTTTGTGCGACGGATCCCCACTACGGTGGATGCCTTGGTTGCCGCGTTTGTTCGGGCTTCTATGTTCGGTGGGTGCAAGTGGCCGCTCGGCAGCTTCGCGGTGTAGCAGACCACGCCAATCGATCGTCAGCCGAAAGCTGGGGCTGTTTCATGCGCGTACCCGCCGTCCGCAGCCAGCAGCAGTCATTCTGCAGTCGCGCTGTGTCCCGTCGCTCTGGGGCGCCTCCCCTTGCTCGGTGCATAGCGAGATAACGGCGGGGGAGGTAGAAGGCCGTCGCCGCACGTGCGCCGCAGAAGAGTTGTGCAGTGCATCGTTCTTGCACTGAGAGCCCACGGGAAATTGCCCTGCAATGAGGCTTTGAGCCAAGCCGGGCCATCGCTGGGATCGGTATTTTCTCGTCTCCTCGCTACTTCGAAGTTCTCTCCACTAAGCCAACACCGAGATGACACCGGGATTTCCCTAAGCTGACATCCGTGCCGACATGCTATTAACTAAATCATGTTGATTTATTTAATGACGCCGGCAAACGGCGCGGCCCGCAGGAGACAACATGAGAAGTCCGCACATCGGGCAGGGCAGTAATTCGGTCAACGTGCGCCGCTATAACGAGCGCCTGCTCCTCAAGGCGCTGCGGCGCGCGGGCAGCGCGTCGAAGGCTGACCTCGCGCGCCTCGCCAATCTCACCGGGACTGCGGTTGGAAGCATCATCACGTCACTTGCTGACGCGAAGCTCATCGAATTCACCGGCCGCCGCGTCGAGGGCCAGCGCGGCCAGCCTGCGTCGCTGATCCGCCTCGATCCGCGCGGCGCGTTTGGCATCGGTGTGCGTCTGGACCGGATGCGGATCGAGACGGTGCTTGTCAACTTCGTGGGCGAAGTGCTCGGGCGCCGCTCGCACGATACGCTGCTGCCGCCGCCCGCCGCCGTGCTGGAAATCGTGCGGGAGGACATCGATGCAATGCAGCAACTGCTGTCCGCCAGCGAGCGCCAGCGCCTCGCTGGCGTCGGTGTCGGGCAGCCGTACAACCTGGGCAGCTGGCTGCGCGAGATCGGCCTGCCGGCCGACGCGTTTCACGCGTGGGCCGAGGTCGACTTCGCTGCCGAGCTTGGCAACTCGATTGCGTTGCCCGTGTTTAGCGAGAACGACGGCAACGCAGCCGCGATCGCAGAACTTTTTTATGGTTGCGGCCGCCAGCACGACAACTTCGTCTATCTGTTCCTTGGGCCGGTGATCGGCGGTGGCATTGCGGTCGACGGCGATTGCCTGCGCGGGGGTACCGGCAACGCCGGCGACTTCGCGGTGATGCCCGTGCTGCCAAGCCGCCTGCCGTCCGCTCCTGCGCCAACCGGCGCCTGGGACATCCTGCTCACCCGCACCTCGCTGAGCGCGCTGATTCGCCATCTGCGCTATTGCGGCGAGACCGTCGAGACCCGCGCGGATCTCGAAGCGTGCATCGCGCGTGGTGTGAAGGCTGTCGACGAATGGGTCGACGACTGCGTTGACGCGCTCGCCCCCGCGCTGCGCTCGGTGCTGTCGGTGCTTGATTCGTCGGTCGTCGTATTCGATGCCGACACGGATGCGGGCCTGATCGACACGTTGATGCGGCGCCTGCTCGAGGCGCTTGCTGCGATCACGCCGGAAGCGCGCGGCATGCCGGAGTTCGTGCGCGGCTCGTTCGGCCCGGACGCCGGTGCGATTGGTGCCGCCACGCTGCCGATGTTCTTCAACTTCTCGCCGCGTGCCGGCATCCTCAAAGGTGCCAGCGTGCAAATGCAGGAGGTCAGCTATGCTGCATTCTGAACCGCCGCGCCCCTTGCTGGAGATGCGAGGGATCAGCAAGACGTTTCCCGGCGTGCGCGCACTGGACAACGTCAGCCTGACCGTCTACCCCGGTGAAGTGCATTCGCTGATGGGCGAGAACGGTGCCGGTAAGTCGACGCTGATGAAGATCCTCTCGGGCGCATACCAGGCCGACCCGGGTGGCGAAATCATGATCGACGGCAAGCCGCTCGTCGTTGACGGCCCGCTCGCCGCCCGCAACGCCGGGATTGCGGTCATCTACCAAGAGCTTTGCCTGGCGCCGAACCTTACGGTGGCCGAGAACATCTATGTTGGCCGCGAACTGCGCCACGGCAACAGTCGTTGGGGCATGATCGACCGCGCGGCGATGGCGCGCGGCTGCGTGGGTGTACTCCAACGCCTGGGCGCGAGCTTTGGGCCCGAAACGCTGGTCGGTACCCTGTCGATTGCCGAACAGCAGCTGGTCGAGATCGCACGCGCGGTGCACACGAAGGCGCGTGTGCTGGTGATGGACGAGCCCACGACGCCGCTGTCGTCACGCGAGACCGAACACCTGTTTGCGCTGATCCGCCAATTGCGTGCCGAAGGCCTCGCCATCATCTACATCAGCCACCGGATGGACGAGATCTACGCGTTGTCCGACCGCGTGTCGGTACTGCGCGACGGCGCCTACGTCGGCTCGCTGGACCGCGAGTCGCTGTCGGCTGAGCGGCTCGTTGCCATGATGGTCGGCCGCGACATCTCCGGCTTCTACAAGAAGGAACATGCACCGTACGATCGGGGTCACCTGTTGCTGTCCGTGCGCGACGTTGCGGACGGCGCCCGCGTGCGGGGTTGCAGCCTCGACCTGCATGCTGGCGAGGTACTCGGCATCGCGGGCCTGGTCGGCGCGGGCCGTACCGAACTTGCGCACCTGATCTTCGGCGGGCAACCGTGCACGCGCGGCGAGGTGACACTGGGCGACAGGACATTCGGCGCACATTCACCGCGCGATGCGATCGATGCGGGCCTCGTCTACTTGACGGAAGATCGCAAGCGCCAGGGCCTGTTCCTCGATATGAGCGTGCGCGACAACATCAATATCTCCGTCGCCAACCGCGACGCGCGAGGTGGCGTGCTCAACCTCGCGCGCGGTGCTGAACGCGCCCGCGACGCGATCTCTTCGCTGTCGATCCGTGTACCGCATGCAAATGTGAACGCTGGTGCGCTGTCGGGCGGCAATCAGCAAAAGGTGCTGCTGTCGCGCTTGCTGGAAACCAAGCCGCGCGTGCTGATCCTCGACGAGCCGACGCGCGGCGTGGACATTGGCGCCAAATCGGAAATCTATCGAATCATCAACGAACTCGCGCGCGCCGGCGTCGGCGTGATCGTGATCTCCAGCGAGCTGCCCGAGCTGATCGGCATTGCCGATCGCGTGCTCGTGATGCGCGAAGGAACGATTGCCGGCGAGCTCGGCGGCTATACCGGCCAGTCGATCACGCAAGAGGCAATCATTGCACTGGCCACCGGCTCGCAAACAGCGTTGGCGCAGGCGCACTGAGCTACGCCGCTGCGCCGCATAGCGCCATCCCACCTACAGGTGAACGACATGAATCAGATCAAGCAGCGCGACCTCGCTTCCGCGCCCGCCACCGCGGCCCACCCCCGCGCGTTGCAAGCGCACCTTGCAAATCATCGCGATCGCATGCAGTCATTGATGCGCACGGCCGGCATGCTGCCCGTGCTGATCCTTCTCTGCATCGGCTTTGGTGTCATGACCGACGGTTTCTTCACATTGCAGAACCTGTCGATTGTCACGCAGCAGGCATCGATCAATATCGTGCTTGCCGCCGGCATGACTTTTGTGATCCTGACGGGCGGTATCGACCTCTCCGTCGGTTCGGTCCTCTCGGCCGCTGCGGTTGCTGCGCTCATCGCGTCGAACATTCCTGGCTGGGGCGGTCTTGGGGTGCCGGCTGCACTGCTCGTCGGACTCGGGTTCGGGCTCGTCAATGGCGCGCTCGTTGCGTTTCTTCGCCTGCCGCCGTTCATCGTCACCCTTGGCGCATTGACCGCCGTACGCGGCATCGCACGTCTGATGGGCAACGACACGACCATCTTCAACCCGAAGCTGCCGTTCGCATTCATCGGCAATGGCACGATTCTCGGCGTGCCGTGGCTGGTCGTGATCGCCGTCGCAGTGGTTGCGGGCTCGTGGTTCATCCTGCGCCGCACCGTGCTCGGCATGCGCATCTATTCGGTCGGCGGCAACCCCGAGGCTGCACGCTTGGCGGGCATCAACGTGCGGGCAATCGAGCTCTTCGTCTACGCGGTGTCGGGCTTGCTCGCAGGCTTGGGCGCGCTCATGTCCGCTGCCAGGCTCTATGCGGCCAACGGTTTGCAGCTCGGCCAGTCGTATGAGCTGGATGCGATCGCTGCGGTGATCCTCGGCGGCACGAGCTTCGTCGGTGGTGTCGGCTCGATCGTCGGCACGCTGGTCGGCGCGCTGATCATCGCGGTGCTGTCGAATGGCCTGGTGCTGCTGGGCGTATCTGACATCTGGCAATACATCATCAAGGGCCTGGTCATCATTGGCGCGGTCACCCTCGACCGCTACCGTCGTCGCGAGTCCGCGCGCACCTGATCCGTCTTGCATCGATACCGGCGCCTACGCAGGTCCACGTGCGCGCCTTCACCATGGACCATCCGGAGACAACAACATGCTCAAGCTCAAGAACAAGGTTCTGCACACCGCCATCGGCTGCGTGATCGCAGCTGTGGCTGGCGTCGCCCAAGCGGCCGACAAGCCGCTGAAGTTGATCGGTATTACGGTCGGTTCGCTTGGCAATCCGTACTTCGTGACCGTTGCGAAGGGTGCCGAAGCGCGCGCGAAGGCAATCAACCCGAACGCGAAAGTCACCGCTGTCTCGGCGGACTACGACCTGAACAAGCAGTTCACGCAGATCGATAACTTCATTTCCGCGCACGTCGACATGATCTTGTTGAACGCGGCCGATGCGAAGGCGATCGAGCCGGCCGTGAAGAAAGCGCAGGCAGCGGGTATCCCGGTCGTCGCGGTTGACGTGGCCGCCGCCGGCGCCGATGCGACTGTACAGACGAACAACGTGAAGGCCGGCGAACTGGCGTGCGACTACCTTGCGAAGAAGCTGGGCGGCAAGGGCAACGTGATCATCGAGAACGGTCCGCAAGTGTCCGCCGTCATCGATCGGGTGAACGGCTGCAAGGCGGTGCTCGCCAAGAACCCGGGCATCAAGATCCTGTCTTCCGACCAGGACGGCAAGGGGTCGCGCGATGGCGGCATGAGCGCGATGCTGGGTTACCTGACGCGCTTCCCCAAGCTGGACGGCGTCTTCACGATCAACGATCCGCAAGCCGTCGGCAGCGATCTCGCCGCCAAGCAGCTCAACCGCAGCAACATCGTCATCACGTCGGTCGACGGTGCGCCGGACATCGAGACCGCGCTGCAAAGCAATACGCTCGTGCAGGCATCGGCGAGCCAGGATCCGTGGGCAATGGCGCAGAAGGCAGTTGATATCGGCTATGGCGTCATGAACGGCAAGAAGCCTGCCGACCCGATGGTCCTGCTCGACCCGCAGCTCGTCACGCGCGACAACGTGAAGAGCTACAAGGGCTGGAGCGCGCACTAAGGCGCTAAGACACGCTAGCCAATGGTTCTGGCGGTCCTGCACCGCACTTTTCTGCGCGACGGGCATCGGGTGCGGCTCCGCAGGCCAGCCAGAACTGCTCCGCAACGTTTTGACGACGCTTGCAACCCCTCACAAGCCGCATTCCGGCGAGACGTTCAAACGACCATGCCCTTTCTGACCCAGGTGCCTGCGTGGCAAGCGCTCGCCAGCCATCGTGACGCGCTGTCCCACGTGTCCATCCGTGCGTTGTTCGCGCGCGATCCGGAGCGCGCGGCAAAGTTCTCGCACGAGGCAGCGGGGCTCTTCGTGGATTACTCGAAGAATCTGATCGACGAGGGCACGATCGCGTCGCTCATCGCGCTCGCCCGTGAAGCCGGCGTGGGTGCGCGTCGCGACGCGATGTTCTCGGGCGAGCGGATCAATCGCACCGAGAACCGCGCGGTGCTGCATGTTGCCCTGCGCGATCGGTCGGGGCAGCCGCGCATTGTCGACGGCGTCGATGTTGCGCAGCAGGTTGCGGCCGTGCGTGCCAGGATGCGCAGTTTCTGCGATGCCGTGCGTGGCGGCGCGTGGCGCGGGCACACCGGCCGAGAGATCACCGACGTCGTCAACATCGGCATCGGCGGCTCGGATCTCGGCCCGAAGATGGTGTGTGAGGCACTGAAACCGTACGCGCATGCGCGGCTATCGATGCACTTTGTGTCGAATGTCGACGGTGCGGACATCGCAGAGGTGCTCAAACGCCTGAACCCGGAGACGACGCTGTTCATCGTGTCGTCGAAGACATTCACGACGCGCGAGACGCTCACGAATGCACGCGCCGCACGCGCTTGGCTGCTTGCATCAGGGGAGCCCGAAGCCGCTGTTGCAAAGCACTTTGTCGCGGTGTCGACGAACGCAGGCGCGGTGGCGCAGTTCGGCATCGATACCGCAAACATGTTTGCGTTCTGGGACTGGGTTGGCGGACGCTACTCGCTGTGGTCGGCGATCGGATTGCCGATCGCGGTGCAGATCGGCATGGACGCCTTCGAATCGCTGCTCGATGGCGCGCACGCGATGGATCGTCACTTTGCCGAGGCGCCGCTCGACAGCAACTTGCCGGTGCTGCTTGCGATGATCGGCATCTGGCATCAGAACTTCCTTGGCGCGACGAGCCAGCTCATCGCACCCTACAACCACGCTTTGCACCGGCTGCCAGCCTATCTGCAGCAGCTCGACATGGAGAGCAACGGTAAGTCGGTGACGCTCGACGGCGAGCGTGTCGACTATGCGACCGGCCCGGTGATCTGGGGCGAGCCCGGCACCAACGGCCAGCATGCGTTCTTCCAATTGCTGCACCAGGGCACGGCGTTGATTCCGGCCGATTTCATCCTCATCATGCGGCCGCACCATGCACTCGATGCGCATCACGACATTCTTGTCGCCAACTGCTTTGCGCAGACCGAGGCGCTGATGAACGGTTCACGTTCGACCGACGAGCCGCATCGCAATTTTGAGGGCAACCGGCCGACCAACACGATCTGTCTCGACGTGCTGGACCCCGTCTCGCTCGGCGCGCTGATCGCGCTGTACGAGCACAAGGTATTCGTGCAGGGCGTGGTCTGGGGCATCAACTCGTTTGACCAATGGGGCGTCGAACTCGGCAAGAAGCTCGCGGTGGCGATTGAACAGGAGCTTGCCGCGCCCGGCCCGGTCGAGTCACACGATGGCTCCACGAATCAACTGATCAACCGTTTCAAGGCGCGGCGCCGTGCCGTCGCCTGACTTGCCTGACGTAACAATGAACCTGCCCCGACTGCTCGTCTTCGGCGAAGCGCTGACCGACTTTATCCGCGACGACGCCAATCATTGGCGCAGCCTCGCCGGCGGCTCGTGCTGGAACGTCGCGCGCGTGGGCGCGCGGCTGGGGGTGCCCACCGGCTTTGCGGGGACCGTGAGCGATGACGTGTTCGGCGACGAACTGGTGCAAAAGAGCGCCGAGGCCGGGCTCGACCTGCGCTTCATCCGGCAGGTCAACTGCCCCCCGCTTCTGGCGATGGTCGTGTCGAAGCAACCGCCTCGGTATTTCTTTATCGGGGAAGGCAGCGCCGATCTCGCGTTCGATCCGTCCGAACTGCCGGCGGGCGCGCTCGATGCGGCCGAAATCGTGCACTTCGGCTCGCTCGGCCTGGTGCGCGAGCCGCTCGCCTCGCGCCTGATCGAGATCGCACAGACCGTACGTGCGGCAGGCAAGCGAATCTCGTTTGATCCGAACTTCCGCGCGCCAATGGCCGAGCCGGCGTATCGCACGACACTACGGTGCATGGCCGGCCTTGCCCGCTACATCAAGGTTTCGGACGAGGATCTGCACGGTCTCTTTCCTGACCTCGACGAAGCCGCCGCGCTGGCGCAACTGCGCGAATGGGCGCCGGGCGCAAGCGTGCTCGTAACGCGCGGCGCGTCGGGCATGACGCTTCTTGAAGGCGACAACGCACTGTTCCAGCCGGCATTCCAGACCGTGGTCGCTGATACGGTGGGCTGCGGCGACGCAAGCGTCGGCGGGTGGATGGCGAGTCTGCTCACGCACCCGGAGGCGCCTGCGGCCGAGCATCTGCGCTATGCGGCCGCGTGCGCGGCGGTCGTCTGCGGGCATCCCGGTGCGTATGCGCCCACCGCTGTCGAGGTGGCGTCATTGCTCGACCGGGCGAGCACATCCACCCATCCGACGTGATCAACATGAACACGATGCCCGCCCGCTCAACTTCGCTCGACTCATTCGCATTCGTGCTCTTTGGCGGTACCGGAGATCTCGCGATGCGCAAGATCCTGCCGGCGCTATACGCCGCGCACCGCGATGGGCTGCTCGCACCCCAAGGGCGGATCGTTGCAGTTGCACAGAATCCGCATGATCAGGCCGGCTATCTGCGCTGGGTCAACGAATCGGTCAGGGCGCACGTGAAAGTCGTCCCCGGCGACGAAGCTGCGTGGCAGGGGTTCATCGAGCGGCTCACTTACGTTGAACTCGACGCGAGTCAGCCAGACGCGTTCTCGCGCCTGAGCGACGTGCTGGAGCGCATGCCAGGCGGGCGCATTTTCTATCTCGCAACCGGGCCGTCCCTGTTCGTGCCGATCTGCCGCGCGCTCGCGCAAATCGGCCTCGTGACGCCGTCGTCGCGCGTGGTGCTGGAGAAGCCGCTCGGCTACGACTTCGCATCGTCGGCCGCGATCAACGATGCAGTCGGCTCGATCTTTACCGAAGAGCAGATCTACCGGATCGATCACTATCTCGGAAAAGAAGCCGTGCAGAACCTGTTTGCGCTGCGCTTCGGCAACGTGATGTTCGAGCCGCTGTGGCGCCGCGAATGGATCGACAACATTCAGATCACGGTGTCGGAAGAACTAGGCGTCGGTGGCCGCGGAGCGTTCTACGATCAGACCGGCGCACTGCGCGACATGATCCAGAACCATCTATTGCAGTTGCTCGCGATCGTCGCGATGGAGCCGCCGCAATCGATGGAGGCGGATGCCGTACGTGACGAAAAACTGCGCGTGCTGTGCGCACTGAAGCCACTGTCGGAAGGCGCGCTGCATCAGTGCGTCGTGCGGGGCCAGTATCGCGCGGGCGCTATCCGCGGCACGGCGGTGCCCGGTTATCAGGATGAACCGGGCATCCGACCCGACAGCACGACCGAGACGTTCATCGCATTGAAGGCCGAAGTCGACAACTGGCGCTGGGCCGGTGTGCCGTTCTTTCTGCGTACCGGCAAGCGGCTCGCCGAGCGCATGGCCGAGATTGTGGTCACGTTCCGCCCGGTCCCGCATTCCGCCCTCGGGCCCGCGGCGCTGCGTCTTGGCGCGAATCGTCTGACGATCCGGCTGCAGCCTGACGAAACGATCCGACTCCACACGCTCGCGAAACAACCGGGGCTCGGGATGACGCTGCAGGGCGTCCACCTCGATCTTGCGTTCGACCGCTTCTTCCAGCAGGACCGCATGGAGGCGTATCAGCGGCTGCTGCTCGACGTGATTGCCGGCCGGCTGGCGTTGTTCGTACGGCGCGACGAGCAGGAGGCTGCGTGGCGCTGGGTTGCTCCGATCCTCGACGTGAAGACCGCGCCAAAGCCCTATGCGGCCGGCACGTGGGGGCCACCGCCGGCCAGCGCACTGCTTGCCCGCGCTGGTGTGTGCTGGGTTGAAGAGGAGAGCTAACTCGACTTTGCATCTGACCACATGCGGTCTGATACCCCACGCATGGCCGACTCGAACGCGGTGCGATCTGAGCGGGCGTTCCGGTTCCGTGTCGAGCGCGTGTCGATCTAGGGCTTAACAAAGGACGTTCTATTGCGCAGTCCGCGCGATGCAGCAATGCACCGCACGGTGGGCGAAGTCGCGCCCGTTTTTTGACTGCGCTGCCGTTCGAGCGGCGCACTAACAAGATTGAGCGACGATGCGTCGCTACCGCAAGGCAGGCGGCTTACCTGCTTATTCGAGGAGATGGAGTCAATGCGTACGACGAATGGAACCCTGCGAACTGGCGATAGAAAGCGGGTCATGCGTGCTGCCATCGCGGCACTGCTGGCAGGCGCCAGTGGCCTGGCAGCTGCGCAGAGCAGCGTTACGCTCTATGGCCGCGTAGGTGGTGGCATCGACTATACGAACAAGATCGCGACGCCGAACGGCACCGCCGGCAACCTGCAATACGGTGGCAATCAATGGGGGACCAGCATATGGGGCCTGAAGGGCTCCGAAGATCTGGGCGGCGGGCTGAGTGCTGTGATGAATCTTGAGAACGGCTTCAACTCGGGCACGGGCAGATCGGACGCGCTCTTCAATCGCTACGCTGCCGTGGGGCTGTCGAGCACGACTTATGGCACGTTGTTGCTGGGCCGGGCCATGGGCATTCCTGATGGCGAAACGTGGTCGATCGATCCGATGGGTCTGCAAAACATGAGCGCAGCGACCCTGCAGGCCAACCGCACCTGGGGCTCGCGCACCAGTGCGATCACCTACAACTCGCCGACCTGGGGTGGTTTCTCGTTCCGCGGGCAGGCCGGCCTGAACGGCACGGCCGGGCACTTCAACGCTGGCCGGCAACTGGCTGGTGCGGTGGCTTACCAGAGCGGCCCGTTGATGCTCAAGGCGTTCTACGAAGAAATTCGTGATGCCAACGGAGAGTTCACCGGTCTGTACACGGCATCCCGCCTGTTCACGACGGGCGGCACGTACCAGATTGGCGATCTCAAGCTCTTTGGCGGCTACAGCATCATGCGCTCTGGTAGCCAAACCGTGGCGGATGCGGACAACCCGAACGGCGCGACGCGGCAGCAGACCTACTGGCTCGGTGCCAACTACCAGATCAGCCCGGCTGTGACGCTGATTGGCGGCGCGTACCGGGCCAATCGCAACCAAGGCGCCGGCAATGGCACCTTGCTGACAGCGGGCGTCAATTACTACTTCTCGAAGCGGACGCTGCTGTACGGCACCATCGGCACCGTGATCAACGGCAGTAATGCGTCGTTCTCGGTGGAGGCGGGCGGTGGCAAGCCGACTCCGGGCTCCAGCCAGCAAGGCGTGTACACCGGGATCATGCACTGGTTCTGATCTGTGTCGCGATGGTCGGGATGACGGGGTTGGCCGGGTCCAGGCTGGCTCCGGATTCCTTCAATGTGCCTTTGTCGCGTGATGTGCTTGCATGGGTGCGTTTGGCGGCAGCAGATGCAAAACAGACGCGCTAATTTTTGAATTACAAGAACGATTCTGCAAATCGACCATGGAAACAGTCTGGCATCTTGAATGGACGCACGGCGCGTTCGATGTGCACGCGAAGGGCGGCATGCTCGGCGGCGTTGCATTCACGGCTGGCGGGCGCGTCATCCGGCCGTTCTACGAAGCACCCTGGCTCGGCGAGCCCGAGCCGCAGCCGCCTGGCCTGCTCGGGGTGATGCGCAACGAGTTCCCGTGCGTGCCGTTTGGGGTGCCATACTCGCCCGACGGCTTGCCGGCCGGCTGGCGCGAGGCGGTCGCAACACCTGTTGCCGCGCAGGACGCCGCGCTCGACGCAAGCGATGACCTTCAGCATGGCTACGGCTGCGTCGGCGAATGGGCTCTCGTGCGGCAGACCGCGCATGAGATCGAGATCGCGCTCGACTACCCGGACCGCTCGCCGATCGCGCGGCTGACGCGCATCATCCGCGCCGATCCGCAGCGCCCCGCGCTCGATATCGTGCTGCGAATCGACGCGCGCGTCGACGCTCGCCGCCCCATGGGCCTGCATCCGAACCTCGCGCTGCCCGCGTTGACCGGTGCATTCAGGATCGAGCCGGCTGCATTTCGCTTCGGTATGGTTCATCCGGGTGGCCCCGAACGCGGTGTGTCGCGCGCTGCGGCAGGCGCGACCTTCGACGCGCTTGATAGCGTGCCGCTGTCCACTGGCGGCACTGGTGCGTTCGACCGCCTGCCGCTTGGCGCCCCGACCGAAGAAATCGTGCAGCTGTGCGGGATCGGCGGTGCCGTCACACTCACGGACGATGTTGCTGCTACCGCGTATCGCCTCAGCTGGGACGCCGACAAGCTGCCATCTCTGTTGCTCTGGATCAGCAATCGTGGCCGTACATATGCGCCGTGGAATGGACGTAACCTGTGCGTCGGAGTCGAACCGGTTGCAAGTGCATTCGAGCTTGGCTGTGTAGCATCGCTCGCGCCGAATCCGATCAACGCGCGTGGCGTGCCGACCGCGCTGTCGATCAGCGCGCAGCGGCCGACCGAGATCGCCTATCGGTTTGAAGTGCTCGACGGCCATTGAGCCGGAAACCAACGCTATATTTGTATTCCCCTCAGTGCCATCACTGGCGCAATTGAATGTGCAGCGACCACATATAGGATCGTCTTCGAAGCTCCCATGGCATGCGGCTACACGACTAAGCGATTAGAGCCCCTTACTGATTTTGCCGGGGTCCGGGGCCGATGACCGCGCCCGGCCAACTCGTTCAACGCGCGGGCGGATGAACGACTTGCATTGCTGACTTGGCAACCCGCAGCATCCCCGCGCGCAATGTGACGCGCAGCGCGTCAAGAAATACCGGGGCCCACGATCCCGATATCGGAGTAGAGTGAGGTACGGATATCAGCGGGGCGCGTCGTCGGCCCCGGCACAAGAGAAATTTGCCTCGCCTTTGATCGACGCGTCGCGGACGTTCCACCTCGATCCAGCCTCCCAAGCTGCCCCTCCGAGTCGTTTTTCCAGCGCGGCTCGCACTTCACCCGCCCCCGGGCATTCTCGCCTTGCCATCAGAGCACCAAGGGCGTAGCCCGGCCCGCTCGCTTTTCCAATGGGAGATCCACCATGGATACCTACCCGACATCCTTCTACAAAGGGTTCGCGATTTACCCCCTGATTTACCCGTTCAACCCACCACGCGAGTGGCACGAGAAACGCCCCGACCGCGCGTACAGCGTCTCGGTCGTCATCTGCCTTGAAGGCGAGACGATGGACGATGAGCGCTCCCGCGTCTTTCGTCTAAGAGGCGAGCCATGGGACAACGTCGGCGCTGCCAAGCGCGCGGCCACGCAGGGTGCAGAGGACATCATCGATGGGCTTGTGCCGGGCCAATCGATGGTCGGCGAGTAGACCGTTCGATGAGGTCAAATCCGAAGGTCTGTCCGGTGGCGCTCTCAAGGGCCACCGTCTACGCAAGCGACCCAGCCATGCCGGGCGTCAGGAGTTCGAATGGTTCGAATGCAGTACTCAATCTGCCTGGCTTATGAGATTCGCGATCAGGCCGCAGACTTCATCTTCAATTTTCACGCGGCGCAGACCGCGCGGCAGACAATCGTTGCTGAATCGCTGCAACTGACCCCCGCGATTCCGACCACGCTTCAGACGGAACCGACCTTACTGAATCGTCATCTACGGGTACAAGCACCGCGAGGCCGTCTCGCCATCAACTATGTGGCCACCGTTGATATGCGCCACTTGCTCACGCCACCGCAGTCCCTGTTTGAGGTGCGTATTGCGGATTTGCCACTGGACGTTATTCCCTTCCTGGCGCCCAGCCGCTATTGCGAATCCGACCGCCTCATGGCATTTGCGCGCCGGGAGTTTGGCGGATATCAGCGCGGGTATGCGCTTGTCCTTGCGATTCGGGATTGGGTCTGCCGGTATGTGCAGTTCATCCCGCTATCGACGAGCGAGCAAACCTCTGCGGTGGGCACATTGGTGGATCGGCATGGCGTATGCCGGGACTACGCCCATCTGATGATCGCGTTGTGTCGCGCGCTAAGCATCCCGGCCCGTTTCGCGACGAGCGTCAACTACGGAGCCGACCCTGCTCTCGGCCCCAATGACTTCCATGCATTCGTAGAGGTGTACCTGGGCAACCAGTGGAATCTGCTCGATCCATCAAACGGATCGATGCCCATGGGGCTCCTGCGGATTGGTACCGGGCGTGACGCCACTGAAGTACCCATCGCAATGATCTTTGGCGATGTTGAGCCGACCCGCCCCCGCGTCGAGGTTCAAGCGCTCACAAGCGCTGAGCCGAAGGCCGATATGCCAATGGCGACGGACCAGGCAATCTGCACCTGGTAAGGCACTTGCGCTGCCCCCCGGCTAAACCGAGCCGAGCGTGCCCGTCCTGACTACAGCCAACAAAAACAGATTCACGCAGTCCCGTAACGGGCAGAAATGCCGATGCAGGCAGGACCGGGCATAGCTCTGACGCTACGGTTCACTGCGCACGGTGGGATCGGCGTCTGGACTCCCTGAGAAGGCGACTTCAGAGCATGATTCGAGTCGTTGGCGCGAGATCAGATTTCGCGCGGTACGCTCAAAACCAAAGGCTGCAGGAGGATAGGCAATGAAGTGGTTGACTGTTTGCGCCCTTGCCCTGTGCTGCTGGGCCACCACATCGCGCGCGCAAAGTGGTGATATTGCAGCGCATGTTGAAGTCCATGCGGTTCCATCGTTCACGCTGTCGGACACTCAGGTGTTGACCGGCAGCAAAGATGGAAAGCCTGTGATGGTGGGCGGCGTGCTACGCCTGGCCGAGGCGAGTGGCCGCCAGCCGGCGGTGGTGCTCATTCATGGTTCCAGCGGCATTGGCCCCAACATTGAAATGTGGGAGCGCATATTCAATGCCATGGGCATCGCCACCTTCGCCATCGACGGCTTCACGGGGCGAGGCATTGTTTCGACAAGTCGTGACCAAAGCCAACTGGGTCGGCTGAATCTCATCATCGACGCATATGGTGCGCTTTCCGTGCTGGCGCAGCATCCGAGAATCGATTCCAAAAGGATCGTGCTGATGGGCTTTTCGCGAGGCGGGCAGGCCACGCTGTATGCGGCGATGCGCCGGCTGCACCGGCAGTGGAATACCAGCGGTGCGCGCTTCCAGGCATACATTCCGTTTTATCCCGACTGCATGACGCGCTATCGCGACGACACCGACGTCGATGCCCCCATCCGGGAGTTCCATGGCGCTGCGGACGATTACGACCCGCCCCAAAAATGCGCGGCTTATGTGGAGCGCCTGCGCAAGGCCGGTAACGACGTCGCCATGACGGTGTACCCCGATGCGCATCATGCATTCGATCTGCCGTTCGACATGGCACCCACCGTCGCCAAGGGCTCGCAAACCGTGCGGGCGTGCGAGATCGCCGAAGACGAGAAGGGAATATTGATCAACCTCGCCACGCAATCCGAGTTCACCTTCAAGGATGCATGCGTTCAATTGGGCCCGCATGTCGGAGCCAACGCCCAGGCACGTGAAGCGGCCATCCGTGAAGTTCGTGCGTATCTGAACACGCTCTTCTCACGGCAGTAGATTCAGGCATCTGCATCACGTTTTTCGGCATCCACCGTGCGAGACCCGTCTATGAAGGCATCCCCACGCTCCAAGGCCGCTTTGCGATGGCTGAAAGCTGCAGTCATCATGTTCGGACTGACGGCCAGTCTATTCACCGCAACCAGCGAGGCAAAGGAAGTGCAGCACCCGATCAAGAACGTTGTCCTGGTACATGGTGCGTTTGCTGACGGATCCAGTTGGTCTGAGGTCATCGCAGCACTGCAGCGCAAGGGCTATCACGTGACCGCTGTTCAGAACCCGCTCACCTCTCTGGCGGACGACGTTTCTGCCACCCGCCGCGTTCTTGCCCGGCAGTCGGGAGACGTCATTCTGGTGGGGCACTCGTATGCCGGTGCCGTGGTGACTGAAGCGGGGAACGCAGACAACGTCAAAGGCATCGTCTACCTCTCTGCGCTGGTACCGGACAGCGGAGAATCCGTGTCCGATCTGCTGACGCGCCTGAAGGCGCCCATGGATGGCCTGAAGCCCGACAATGACGGCTTCATCTGGCTCGACCACCCGGCAGCCTATCGCGACGTCATGGCAGGCGATGTGCCCGAGCCCCGTGCGCGCATTCTTGCTGCTACGCAGGTTCCTATTTCCGCATCTGCCTTTGCGGGCAAAGTCTCTCATGCGGCTTGGCACGACAAGCCAACGTGGTACCTCGTGACCGAAGACGACCATGCGCTCAAGACGCCAGTGCAGCGCACGTTGGCCCAACAGATCGGCGCCCGCGTGACGACAGTGAAATCGAGCCATATGTCGTTGGTCTCACACCCCGCCGTGGTGGCCAATCTGATCGATCGTGCCGCGAAAGACGCGCAGCACTAGAGCGTTGGCGGATTAGAAACTGAGGTACACCCAGCGCAGCGTCGACGCGATGTTGCGCCGTGAACAGGCGGGAAGCCCTACGCCCGCGAGGATTCTGCGGCGTTGGCCAGTTTCGCCATTGCCTGCGTTGCTGAACGAAGCTCCTTAGCACCCATCTGACGGCTTCCGGCCAAAAACGCACGTTCTCGGTACGCTTAAAAAAAGAAGCAAACCACGGCAGGGGATGGAAGGATGCTGGCGAACCGCTGGGGCTACGTTCAGACATGACTGTCGACGAGCTTCACACATTCTTGAGCAGCACGTTCGATTTGGTCACCGACCCAGTGGAGCGGGGCAGCGCTCGCACATACTTCCTCGGCAATGTGGTGTGGCACCCGTCGGCGACCACACGCATCCTTCGTGTTGGGTGCGGGGTGAACAACCACGTCAGCCACATCAAGCTGTGCGTCTCGTCGGACAACAATAACAGTGTGTTTGTACGGTTGCCTGTGACCTGGCCGGAGCTTGAGCGGATCGTGGCCAGCGAGATTTCGCTGCAGGCGCGGAACCAGCCGCTGAGTACCTAGGCCGACTGGTTCTGCACCCCGCTACTGAGCTTGCAAAAACGCAGCAACCGCTTTCGCCTGGTCGTCCGACAGCGTGTGGGCAACGGCACTCATCACGGGAGCGTTGGCGCGCGTGCCGTTCTTGAACACCGCAATCTGCCGTAAGAGATAGGCGTCATGCTGGCCCGCCAGCCTCGGGAAGGTTCCGTTGCCCTGCGCTTGCGCCCCGTGGCACGACGCGCATGCTGGTACGCCTTCCGCAGGAAGGCCGTGCTCGAAAATCTCTTTGCCGCGCGCCATCAGTGCCGGGTCGCCTGCAGGCCCGGCAGGTGCTGTCTGCCGCGCATAGTATTCGGCCAGCGACGCAATGGTTGCGTCATCCAGCTGCGACGCAATACCCCACATAAAGGCCTGCGCATCGGTCTCACCCCGACCACGGGTGCGGAAGCCTTTGAGCTGCGCTTCCAGGTACTGCGGCACCTGTGCGTCCAGGCGCGGAAACATCGGTGCTTCGCTCTTGCCGTGCACCCCATGGCACGAAGAACACAGCTGCGCGGCAAGCTTCTCGCCATCTTGCGCACCCGCCATGTTCGACCAGCCGATCATCGCCAACGCTGCCAGCGCGGCAAGCCAGATCCGTCTGGGCTGATGGAATCCATTCATGGCCTTATCCCCCTCGCATCTTCGCGCGTGACCTGCGGTTAGAACATGAACCAGCCCAGCAGGTAAATCGTGTTGTTGTCGGCGGCGTTTCTGCCGTTGCCGTCGTAATTGGTACGGGCGCCGTTGAACTTCAGGAACCACGTGTACTGCAACGCGAGCCTGACCTGCGGATGCGGCAAGTAGTCCAGTTCCAGGATCAAGCCTTGTGTGTCTGGTCGCCCGTTGGCACTGCCCGTCACAGGCGCTGCGGCGTACAGGCCGGGGTCTGCGTTGCCGGTTGTTGAAAAGTACGCGACCGAGCCACCGTATTTGCGCTGGTAGTAGTACGACGCTTTGGCTTTGAAGGTATCGAGATGATCGGTTGGGTTGGCCGGAGTGGGGCCCGCGCCGATGCCACCACTCGGGAAGCTCGCCCGCCAGTTCTGTTGCTCGTGGATCCATGCCGTCTGTGCGGTGAACGCATGGGTCATGGTCAAGTACTGGTACTGCGCGTCGAGCGCATAGTCTTTGAAGCGATCGGTTGGCGTGCCCGGCATGGTGTTGTCGGGATACCGGTTGGCCAGCAACCCGAACGTGCCAAACATGACCGAATGCGAGCCCCACTCCTGGTTGTATGCAACGCGCCAGTACGGGTTCGCGCCGCTCAAGCGCGCAACGCCGCCCGGAGTTGCGGTGTCCTGCCCGGCACGGAACACCGAGAAGGCCTGATCGGCAGTCCGATAGGCGCCCAGTTCTGCGTAGATATGGCGTTGCCAGAATACGTATGCACTGGCGCCTACCACCTGCTGTGCCAAGGCACCGTCGACCAGGGTGCCGGCTAGTGGGGGCACGCCGATACTGGGAGCCGCATAGGGATACCCGAAGGCCGGCGTGCTGTTCCAAACGTCAGACACCGTCGGGTTGTTGTTGACCGTGACGCCGTAGATGAACTCGACGTCCTCACGCGTGAGGTGCCATGCAGCGCGAATATCGGTGTTGTCCAGCGCGCTGTGGTGGGCAACCCCGTCGTATGTCCACTGCGCGAAGGCACCCACGGGCCCCGCAATGCGCCCCGCATAGAAGAGGCTCACCTGCTGCGGCACCGTGTCTCCGTTGCGCACGAAGTCGAAGTTGTCCTGATCGATCGTGCGCGTGTTGGTGCGCGAAATCTGCACCATGCCCGAGAGCGGAATCGTCTTGTTGTTGGCCAGCGTATAGCCGGTCATCTTGAAGAAGCGGCCGAAGGGTGTCAGTTCAGGAAAACTGACATGGCACGCCATGCATGCCATGCCGGTTTGACGGGCGAAAGCCGGTACCGCACTGGCTTGTCCCGACCACGCTAAAAGCGCACCGATCAGCAGCCCCGTGAGCGCACGGAGCGCAGTAATGAGACGTCGCATGGTGTGCCTCCCCCAATGTTCTTTTCGGTTTTTTCACCAGCACGCATAACCATGAAAGGCGCGATGGCCGCAGCTGTCAAACCTTCTGGCGGCATTCGCCTGATACGGATCAACTTATTTCGAGTGCCACAAGGCACGGGCGTGCCTGCAGAGAGAGGCGGCGCAACGGTTGTACGTTTGCGCGCTCAAAGAGGGGCGATCGGCAGGCCAGTCGATCAGGTCGATCGGGTCGAAGAGGATGCCGCCAGAGTCGGTTGCCGCCGCGTTACTCGGATGGCGAACCTTGCGGCGAGTAGCTGGCGAGCAGGGCCATACAGCGTTCGCGCAGGAAGGCACTTAGCGCTTTGATGGCGGGGGTCAGTTGCGCGCGGTGGGCGCAAATCAAATGCAGCGGCGCGGGCTCGCCATATTCCTGCGGAAAGATCTCGACCAATCGCCCGGCCTTTAAATCGTTGATGAGGTCCAAGCGCGATTTATAGAGCAGGCCTTCGCCTGCGATGGCCCAGCGGCGCACGGCATCGGCATCGTCGCTCACGCGATTTCCTGTGACTGCCACGGTGCGCTCGCCGCCGGGCAGGGTAAAGCGCCAGCGTTCATGGACTTGCTCGCTCCAGATATACCGAAGGCAGTTGTGTCGTCGCAGGTCATCCACCTTGGCCGGTGCGCCGTGCTGTTCGATGTACGAGGGCGCTGCGCACAACGCACGCCGATTGGTGTCGAGCAGTTTGATGGCCAGCAAGGATGAATCCGGCAGCGCCCCATAGCGCACGGCAAAGTCCAGCGGCTGGCGGATGAGATCGGCCGCCCGGTCGCTCAATTTCAGGTGCACCGATAAACCAGGGTGCTGGTGCTGAAAATCGTCGAGCCACGGCAGGAGCAGGTTTCTCCCGAAATCAGACGGAGCAGACAGCCGCAGCGGGCCGGAGAGTGCTTCCCGGCCACCGGCCAGCGCCTGTTCGCCTTGCTCCCGCGCACCCAGCATGACGCGCGCATGCGGCAGGTAGCGCTCTCCAGCCTCTGACAACTGCATGCTGCGCGTGGAACGCGTGAACAGACGGGCGTCCAGCGCCTTTTCCAGCCGCTGTACAGAAGCGCTTGCTTGCGCAGGCGCGATGTTCAGTTGGCGCGCCGCCTCTGAGAAGCTGCCGGCGTCGGCCGTGTGCACGAAGATTTGCACGTCATCCAGGCGGATGATTTTCATTGAAATGCCGAAAGTGTTTGTGCGCGCGGCCCGTTTATCCGCATATCGCTGAAAGATAGCATGGCCCTCATTCACTCTTTGGAGAACGTGCATGAAAGCCATCGGTTTCTATCAGAACCACCCCATCAGCCATCCGCAGGCGCTGCAAGACATTGAGCTGCCGACGCCTGAACTGCGCGACCACGACCTGCTGGTGGAAGTCAAAGCGGTGTCCGTCAACCCGGTCGATACCAAGATCCGGCGGGGCGGAGACATCCCGGAGGGCCAAGCGCGCATTGCCGGCTGGGACGCAGCGGGCATCGTCCGCGCGGCCGGCCCGCTGGCCACGCGCTTCAAGCCGGGTGACCGTGTCTGGTATGCCGGCGACATCACGCGGCCTGGCACCAACAGTGAACTGCATGCGGTGGACGAACGCATCGTCGGCCCCATGCCGGCATCGCTGGATTTTGCGCAAGCCGCATCGCTGCCGCTGACAGCCATCACCGCGTGGGAATTGCTGTTTGATCGTCTGCGCGTCCAGGCGGCCGACCCCACCGAGAACAACGTGCTGCTGGTGACGGGGGCGGCGGGCGGCGTCGGCTCCATCCTGACCCAACTGGCGCGCGCGCTGACGGGGATGACCGTGATCGGCACGGCTTCGCGGCCGGAAACCCGTGAATGGGTGCTGGCGCATGGTGCGCACCACGTCATCGATCACCGTCAACCGTGGGCGCCGCAATTGGCAGCGCTTGGCTTTGATCACGTCACGCATGTGGCCGGGCTGAACCAGAGCGCCGCTCACGTGCCGCAGATCGCCGCTGTGCTGCGCCCCGAGGGGCAATTCGCCCTCATCGACGATCCGGTGGATCTGGACATCGGCCCGTTCAAGGGGAAATCCATTTCGATTCACTGGGAACTGATGTTCACCCGTGCCATGTTCACCACCGCCACCATCGCCCGACAACATGCGTTGCTGCGCCGTGTGGCGGAACTGGTCGATCGCGGCGACATCAAGCACACCCTGACGCATCGCATCGATGGCATCAACGCTGCGAGCTTGATCAAGGCGCATGCGCTCGTCGAAGCCGGAAACATGATCGGCAAAGTCGTTGTCGCGAACGGCTGAACGTTCTGACTTCAGACAAGGAGCATGAGCATGACATCCCCCATCGTCCCAACGGCAACGATCAGCCTGGAAGCCGCGCAAGCCTTGCTGGCGCAGGCGCGTCGGGCCAGTGCCGCACGCGGGTTTGCCGCGACCATCGCCATTACCGATGCAGGAGGGCACCTGCGCGCGTTCGAGCGTGCAGACGCCGCGCCTTTCCTGACCGCTGACGTCGCCATCAACAAGGCGTGGACGGCAGCCTCGTTCGGCCTGGCCACGCATCAATGGAACCAGTACATGGCCGAGCCCGCCGTTGCCCCGCTGGCGCACCACCCGCGCCTGATGCCGGTGGGCGGCGGCGTGCCGATCTTTTACGAAGGGCGTCTGGTGGGCGGCATTGGCATCTCCGGGGGCAGCTCTGCCCAGGACCACGAGGCGGCCGAGGAAGCATTGCGCAACGCAGGGCTTCTGTCTTGAGCTGTGAGCGCGCCTATGCGCTGTTCCTCGGCGTTTGCAATGAGGCATGGGCGGTGACATCCCGCCCAGCTGGTGACTTCAACCGCGCCTTCAGTTCTTCGCTGGCTTGATGCAGCGCTGCACGCGTTGCAGGCACGCCGGCAAGTGCGTTGAGCAGGCCGGCAAGGGGCGCGTTGCCGCTGAGAATTGTTGAATTGCCTCGGCAGGGCCCCTTCCATAGACTCCGCCCCTGGAAACTTAAGGGGAGGCTCCTCCCTCTCCCTAGTCGTCCATGCAGTCCTAGCTCGCCTCGGCCACCCGTCCCGGCCGGGGCCTTTTTTTTGTCAGACGGCATGCCGATGCAGCAGCAACGGCTCGTCGCAGTACCGGGCTGCTTTCCTCGACAACAATCAGTCTTCCTGCGCAAGCCGGGACAAGTCGTCAGCGAGGGCGCGAATCTTGGGCTGGGCGAGTCCACGGTCTGCGTCAATGTGCGGCGCCCCAACGCTTTTCAGCCAGCATTGCCACTCCACATGGCTCTGTCCGGGATGGAGCAATGCCACATGAGCAAGATCGGCCGGCGATCTAAGCGATGCGGCCATTTCTGCGCAGATCTTCTCGCCGTTTCGGGGGATGCACCCCGCGCCGTTCTTTGCGAAGGCCGATGCGGCAACTGGTGAAAGCAAAATCACGCCAATCGACATCTGCGTCAGCACGATGGGCGCCCAACGTGCGACCGGTTACTTCATCCATGACTGGGGGCTCAAAGACGGAACGGCGGTGCGCTTTGAGTGCGTCGATGTTTTTGAATTTGACGACAACGGGCTCATCGAGCAGAAGATCATCGTCTACGACACCCATCCGATTCGCAGTACGGTGGGCGACAAATACGCGTAGCCCATCTAAGTCGTTCGGAGCGCGCGGCACCCCACTCTGACTAGAATGGGGGCCCGCCTACAGATGACCTCTCTAATGACGACGAAACAAAGAGTTGCCACTGCGCTGCTTGGCGCGCTCGCCTGGATCATCATCGACCAGGCGACGAAGGCCATATTCAAGCAAATATTGACGCCCGGCGAAGTCGTGTCATTGCTTTCAGGAAGCCTTCTCGTTCTACCCACCTATAACCACGGCGCATTCCTAAGCCTCGGGGCGGGAATGTCCGATGCGACTCGCAATATCGTTTTCATCTATGGCGTTCTGGCAATTCTGATTGGCCTGTTCGTGTGGCTGCTGCGTTCACCCAGGCTCGGCCGCACCGAAGTCATTGCGGCAGCTTGCATTCTGGGTGGAGGGCTCAGCAACCTGTTCGATCGTTGTGTCTACGATGGCCGGGTTTTTGATTTTCTGAACATCGGCATCGGGCAGTTGCGCACGGGTGTATTCAACGTCGCTGACATTGGCATCATGCTCGGCGTGGCGCTCATTCTCTTCCGTGGTGTAAAGCGCGGGCCGACTCTGCCAGGGGCCTCGACGGCCTGAAGAATGCAGGCCCCCGGCGGGCCAGCTGTTTTGCTGCCTGCGAACCTGCCGTGCTACTGACGATCAACGGCGTTGAGGGCTTGGAGCACCGAGCGTCCGGCCCCCGCCAAAGACATAGACCGGTCCAGAGAGGCCCCTATTGCCCGCACATCTGGCACAGGGTAAAAATCGGTCTATTGCTCAATGTCGACCCGGAGTCGCGCGCCCATGGACCAACCCGCCAAGCTCAATGCAGATTCCCTGGGCGTCGTCGAATCGGTAATCATGGGCATTGCCGGCACCGCGCCGGCCTACAGCATCGAGATCACGACTTCCACCATCATCGGGACGGCTGGCACGCAGTCGCCGGCGAGCATTCTGGTGTGTGGGCTCATCATGTTTGGCATCGCGTATGCGTTCATCAACATGAACCGGGCCTTGGCGAGCGCCGGCACCTCATATTCGTGGGTGAGCATGGTATTCGGGCGTGCGCTCGGCTTCCTTGCCGGCTGGGCGCTGTTGGTGCTGTGCTGTGTGTTCATGGTGTCTGCCATGATTCCGGCGGCAAATGCCACGCTGCTCATCTTTGATCGGCCCATGATGAACAACGTGCACTACGTGACGCTGATCGCTGCGGCATGGCTCACAATTGTCAGCGCGGTGGTAGTCAAGGGCATCAAGCTCACCAGTTACGTGCAGGTGCTGATGACGATCGTCGAGGGCATCATCCTGCTCGTGATCATCGTCGCGAGTTTCATCGTGTTCCCGCATACGCCAGCGCATCCGTTCTCGTGGGTGTGGTTCTGGCCTTTCGCGTTCACGCCCAAGATGTTCGCCAACGGCGCGTTGGTGGCGATCTTCTTCTTTTACGGCTGGGACGTGACGATGAACCTCAGCGAAGAGACGCGTGACGCAAACCACACCCCCGGTCGGGCCGCGTTCTGGTCGATGGTGTTCTTGATGGCGTTCTTCCTCATCTTCATCGTCATTACGCAGCTTGGCCTGTCCGATGCCGAGATCCAGCACTACAACACGAACATCATTTTCGCCATTGCGGAGAAGTTGTTTGGCCCGACCTGGGGCTACGTTGCGATCGTCGCAGTATTGCTGAGCACGGTGGGAACGGTCGAAACCCAGATGCTGCAGTTCACACGCACGCTGTTTGCCAAAAGCCGCGACGGCGCACTCCACGCGCGCTATGCGCGGCTGCACCCGGTTTGGCGCACGCCCCACATCGCCATCTTCTTCATCTGGATTACCGGACTCGTACTGCTGTTCGTGTCGTCTTATCTGCCGACGATCAACGTCATCCTGCAGGATTCAATTACCGCCATCGGCTTCCAGATTTGCTTTTACCTGGGACTCACTGGGCTTGCCTGCGGCTGGTATTACCGCAAGGTGCTGACGCAAGGGCCGTGGGTTGCCATCACGCATGTCATCTGGCCGGTAGCAAGCGGGCTCTTCCTTTTCTTCATCGCGCTCTACAGCATCCCGACCTTCGACTGGGTCACCAATGTCGTGGGGATGGGCGGCATCGCCATCGGCATCATTCCGCTGCTGCTGAACCGCAAAAAGATCTGGTTGGCCCCCTCAACCTGAGCCGCCCCTGCGAGGGGGCCGCAACTCGACCGGCACGACAATCGGGCGCATCGAATGCTGTCAGCCTGCACTGACAGCGCCTGCGTATTGACCTACAGAAACAAGGGCACGCCCGGACAAGACAATTGGCGTCCTCTGATAGCGAGTGTCGGGCGCCCCGCCAATACTTGGCTTGTTGGCACCCGGCTCTCGATAAAGGTCATTGTCATGGACGGCTATTGCACGCTATGCGGGCGACGCGGGCATTCTGCGTCGCACTGCCCATGGGGTTCGTATCTCCGAATCCGTTGCTGTTCTTCGGCCTTGTCGAACGACGGTCGCTCATTTACGTTTCGGCGATGCCCCACTTGATGCGAGCCCACATGCGTTCCTCGCACCCTGGCGCAACTCGAGCGGGAGGGTCTCTTGTCACGCGACGGCGTCCGAATTGCGCTCCCGGGGAAGCCGCGCCCGTAGCCGGCGGGCTTTCTATTTGGCAGGTGGAAGCGCCTTACTGACCAGGTGGCAAATCCATTTCAACCAGTTCAATCGCTTTTCGCGGAACCGAAAGTTGGATGCGGTACCCGCCTTGTGGAAGCGGCCCGGCTGCGAAAGTCCCTCCCAGGCGGCGCACGCGGTCACGAATGCCAGCGATCCCTGATGGCGGCGGCCGCCCGCCTGACGGTTCGGCGGAGCGCGTGACGACGGCTCCATCGTTGTGAATCGTCAGCTCGCAATTCGAGCGATCGCATCGGAGATCGATCACCACTTCCGTTGCCGAAGCCGCATGCCGGGCAACATTGGTGAGGCCTTCTTGCACGATCCGGAACAGCGCAGTGGAGGCGGTGTCGTTGAACGCCACCGTATGCGTGTTGCAGTTCAGCGCGACCCGCAGCCCGGTATGTTGTCCGAAATCTGTGACGAGCCAGTCGAGTGCGGGGAGCAGCCCCAGGTCGTCGAGCATGGTCGGCCGCAGGCCGGCGGCAAGACGACGGACCGACGCCAGCGCATGGTCAATGGCATGGCTCATCGACCGTGTCCTTTCGCGTGTATATGCCTGGGCTTCTGGCGTGCTGCCTTCATCGGCAATCAGGCCGGTGATGGTCATCTTCAGCGCAGTCAATTGCTGGCCGAGGTCATCATGAAGCTCGCGTGCAATGCGCTTCTTTTCTTCTTCGCGAGTGGCCTCGACGCGGGCTGCCAGCTCGCTCGCATACTCAAGCTGCTTGAGTCGCTCACGCTCGGTCAGATCTCGAGTGACTTTGGCAAAGCCGATCAGGTCGCCGTCTTCATCCCGCAGAGCAGTAATCACCACGTTAGCCCAGAAACGCGAGCCGTCTTTGCGTATGCGCCATCCCTCGTCTTCCCAGCGGCCAAGCGCGGCGGCACGCTTGAGCTCTTCGCTTGGATAGTTCTGCGCAATTGCCTCAGCAGGATAGAAGACCGAGAAGTGCTGGCCGATGACTTCATCGGCGCGATAGCCCTTGATGCGTTCGGCACCGGCATTCCAACTGGCAATGTGACCTGTTGGATCCAGCAGGAAGATTGCATAGTCCTGTATCGCGTCCACCAAGGTGCGATAACGCTCCTCCACGGGCACGTGAGCGATTGCCGCATCGCTTCCCGGTCTTCGCAATCTGCCTGCGTTGGTATCCATACCAAGCCCTCATCGCAACGGGTTCGAGCGCCCAAGGCAAACCTGTTGGAAGTCGCTTCCCGTGCATCTGCATAAGAATATGCTGCCCAGCGACAGCAATCAAAGCAGGCACGGCCCCTGCGATGAGGCACCAGAATTGCCTGGCCAAGGATTGGCTGCCCCGCAAGCATTGCATGCTGTTCAGCATCCGCTTGGCAACTTGCACGCAGGCAGCCGGAGGTTGGTCGCCGTTTCCGGCTACCGACGCTCAAACCTGAGCCATCCCGCCATCAACAAACAGCTCGATGCCATTGATAAAGCTTGCCGCATCCGAGGCAAGAAACGCGACGGCCTTGCCCACTTCGGCCGGCTCCCCCAGGCGGCCCAGCGGCACCTGAGCGGCGAGGAAGTCGAACAGGCCCTGGCGCGTTTCATCCGATGCGAGGCCGCCAAGGCCGGGCGTGCGAATCGGGCCGGGGCTCACCACATTCACGCGGATACCGCGATCCTTCAGATCCATCACCCACGAGCGGGCGAAGTTGCGCACCGCCGCCTTGCTGGCGCTGTAGACGCTGAAGTTGGCCGTGCCTTGAACGGAAACCGTGGACGATGTGAGGATGATCGATGCGCCGTCGGTCAGCAGTGGCAGCGCCTTCTGCACCGTGAACAGCACGCCGCGCACGTTGGTGCCGAAAATCCGGTCGAAATGCTCTTCGGTGATGGCACCCAGCGGCATCATGTCGCCGCCGCCAGCATTGGCAAACAGGATGTCGAGCTTGCCGGCCATCTTGGCGATCTGGGCATAGACGGCGTCGAGGTCGGACAGCACCGACGCATCGGCCCGCAGTGCGGTGGCACCAGCGCCGATCTCTGCGACGGCGGCATCGAGTTCCGCCTGACGGCGGCCGGTGATAAACACGCGCGCGCCTTGGGCTGCGAGTTCCTTGGCAGCGCCAAGGCCGATGCCGCTGCTACCACCCGTGACGAGGGCGATCTTGCCTTCCAGTTGCTTGCTCATGATGTGCTCCATGTCGTGATTTCAGGTTTGGATGAATGACCTCGCGGCGGGGAGCCTTGCTCTGCGTGGCCCCGTCGCGTTGGGCATGGAGGCAATGTAGAGCTCGGAAACTTTTCGAAAAAGGGCTGCAAATAGAATTACTATCCACAGTTGTGGATAATTTGCGCGGACATTCGAATGGACCAACTCCTGGCAATGCGTTCCTTTGCGCGCGTGGTGGAGGCCGGCAACTTCACGCGCGCGGCCGATTCGCTCGACATGCCCATTGCCACGGTCAGCAAGCAGGTGCAGGAACTGGAGGCCCATCTGGGTGTGCGCCTGCTGCAGCGGACGACACGGCGCGTGACGGTGACGCCGGAAGGCGAGGATTACTACGCCAAGAGCACGCGCATCCTGCACGACCTGGAAGACATCGATGCGTCATTCAGCCTCGCACGCGGACGGCCGCGCGGGTCGTTGCGCATCGATGTCGGCGGCTCGACGGCGCGCGACGTGCTGATTCCTTTGCTGCCGGAATTCGTGGCGCGCTATCCCGAGATCAGGATCGACCTGGGCGTATCAGACCGCTCGGTGGATCTGATTGCGGACAACGTCGACTGCGTGATTCGCGGTGGCCCGCTGGACAACTCGTCCCTGGTCGCACGCCAACTGGGCGATGCGCCGCTGCTTACCTGCGCCACCCCGGGATACCTCAAGCAGTACGGCACGCCGGCTTACCCCGATGAACTCAAGAATGGCCACCGGCTCGTGAGCTACGTGTTCAGCCAGTCGGGGCGGTCGGTTCCATTCCGCTTCGAGCGCGACGGCGAAAAGACTGAGATCAAAGTCGAGCATCGCATCGGCGTGAATGAGAGCAATGCGCATCTGGCCGCCTGCCTTGCGGGCCTGGGCATCGTGCAGACCTTCGGCTATGCGGCGCAAGCGCCGATCAACGACGGCGCGCTGGTGGAAATCCTGAAGCCATGGCGGCCGGCGCCTTATCCGTTTCACGTCGTCTATCCGCAGACGCGCCATGTCACGCATCGGCTGCGAGTGTTCATTGACTGGCTGGTGGAGGCGTTCCCGGCGCGTCTTGAGCGGGCACCGAAGCGGTAATCCGGCGCATGGTCGCCATTGTCGCTGTGGACATGTGGATATGTGGATAAACACGTGAAGAACTTCAGGGACAACTGTGTTGGCTGTCCGGGGTCAGGTTGTCCACAGCAGGGGAATAACTTTGGTGTCTGCTGAGAGGGTGGGGCGCACTCTGCAGGAGTCATCCACGCCACGGCACACGCTGTCCGATGGGTTGTGCATTTCGCAACCAGTTGACGCGAAAGGGTTTTCTGCAGCTATCCACAGAAACAATCCACCGTTATCTACTACTACTATTTTTATATACAAAAGAAATAAAGAAGACAGCAAAGACGGGTGAGCCAAACGCTCAAGGGCGCTTGATCTGCAGCGCCTGATCAAGAAACTCGAACATGCGGCGCTCTGAGTCTTCCGTGGCCTGCGGGCTGTAGTGATAGACGACCTGATGGCCACGCACGTCGGTCTTGCTGAAGTTGTTCAGGTGCCGGCAGTCCCAGCAGTGCGTGGTGTCGGGATAGACGTACCACTGCACCGGCGCACCGGCATCCTTGGCGGCCTGCAACCTGGAGACGCAATCGGCGGCGGGGCCTTCGGTGTCGGCTTCGCCCATCAGCACGAGCAGCGGGCGGTCGATGTCGGGATTGAGGATGTCGAGCGGGGTGCCGTTGCGCAGCTTGAGCCCCGAGCACACAGGGTAGAACGCAACGGCGGCAGCGAAGCGCGTGCCGTCTCCCAACGCTTCGGCCCAGTGCTTGCTGCTTAGCCCTAGGCCCATCATCGCGCCCCAGGAATAGCCGGCGTGCGCAATGCGGGCCTTGTCGACGAAATCGAATTGACCGAGATACGCGGCGGCCTGCAGCGCATCGCGCACGCCGCGCATGGGCGTCACGCCGCCTTGCGGGCCCATGCACACCGATTCAACGCCGCGTGGGCCAAGGCTGTCGATCAGCAATGCCACATAGCCGTGACGCACCGCGCGGCGCGCCCATTCGAGCATGGCTTGGTTCTGCCGCTGGCCATGGCCCAGGCCGCTGCACTGATGCTGCAGCACGAGCGCCGGGAAGGGGCCATCGCCAGCGGGTTTGTAGAGCGCCATGGACGGTGAGGTGAGCATGCCGAGTTCGCTCACCTTGTCGGGAAAGGTCAGATCCGGCGCGCGCGAGGCGGCGGCGCGCAGCGTTTGGGTGTCGACTTGCGCGTGGGTCAGCAGCGGCAGGGCCAGTGCAATGGCAAGGGTGCAACGATGGATGAATGTCATGGCAGCCCCGTTCGTTTGACGTGCGTTACGTGAGCGCGGCCGGCAGAGGGTGTGCGCTCATTACCAGATTGCGGCCGGCCGCCTTGGCACGGTAGAGCGCGGCGTCGGCAGTCTCGACCAGCGTGTCGATGGAGAGGACGCTGTTACCCGGCGCTGACGTGGCGCAACCGGCGCTGACGGTCACGTAGCGCGACGGCGCAGCGGCTTCGATGCGCAGACGCAGCACGGCTTCGCGCGCGCGCTCGGCGAGGGCTTGCGCTTCGTTCGCATCGGTTTCGGGCAGAACGACGACGAATTCCTCGCCGCCGTAGCGAGCGATGAAATCTGCCGGTCGGCGCACTACGCCGGCCAGTGCATGGGCCACGGCTGCCAGGCATGCGTCGCCCTTGAGGTGGCCGAACGCATCGTTGTAGCGCTTGAAGTGGTCGACATCGACCATCACCAGCGAAAACGGCTGCCCGTTGCCCTGCGCAGCGTTGATCTGGCTGTCGATCTGCTCGTTGAAGTAGGTGCGGTTGTACAAGCCGGTCAGCGCATCACGCATGGACGCCTGCCGCAGCGAGAGATGCGCCTCGAACAGCCGCCGGTACAGCGCGGTCACCTCCCACACCAGCACGCAGACCAGCACCCCAGGCGCGAACATGCTGAACAGCCGCGCGACGTACCAGCCCACGGTAAAGCGGTCGGTGCTCAGCAGGTTGAGGGTGGTGTCGGTCAGGCAGGCCAGCGCGGCAACGGCCAGCCATACGTCGAGCACCGCACGCAGGCGGCCGCTGGCCACCACGGCGAGCACGGCAATGGCGTTGATGGCCCACAGGACGACCGCCACGGGGTTGTCGCCATTGCCGGCGTGCAGCGGCGGCGGCAAGTTGGTCAGCACTGCAAAGCTGCATAGCAGCACACCCACCAGCACCGGCCCGCCGATCAGCAGCCAGGCCCACAGGCCGACGCGCCCGTCAGCAACGGCATCGCGCGAGAGCCGATCGCGCATGAGCACCGCCAGGATCACGAACAGCGGAAAACCGCCATGCCAGAACACCCACATCCATGCTGCACTGGTGGGGCGGGCGCCAAACAGCCCCGTGGGCGAGAACACGCCGGGGAACATCAGCAACTGCAGCGCCACCGCCAGGGCGGTAAAGGCATAGGCACCGCCCAGCGCGCCCAGCATCGGCTGCCGCGTCACGATGAACTGAGCGCCCAGCAAAAACGCGGCAATGCTGGCGGTAGTGAATACCGTCAAGGCGCACATCGGCATGAACGGGTTGATCGCCGGCCATTGCAGGCCCGCACGTGGTGCGGCCACGGCCAGGGTCAACAGGATCAACAGCGCAATCGCGCCGGCAATCATCGCTTGCTGGCGTGTGGTTCGCTGGATCAGGAAACTTTCCATCCACCCCCCGGGGTTCGAGATTGTGTATCCGACCTGCTTGCGTGCCGGTGTGCCTACATCATAGGCAGCGTCTGGCGGCGGGAAAAGCCTAGGCAAGGATCGGGGGAGATCGCTACGGCTGGCCTAAGTCGGGCGGCCTAGGCTTGTCCACAGGCCCATTCCAAGGGAATTGAAGGGAACCTTCCGTAGTGTGGGCCGGGTCTCACGCCGTTGCGGAATCACTCGGGCCGTTGGGCCGACGCTGTTATGGAATCACTCAATCACACGCTGTTTCTTTGGATCAACGCGCCGGCCGACGCTTCAGCCACGACCGTCTGGCTGGCGATGGCCTTCGCCGAATACGCGATCTGGCTGGTGCCATTGACGCTCGTGGCCGCTTGGCTCTGGGGCGAGCCGACCACGCGACGCCAGGCACTGCAGACCGGCGTGGCTGCAGCGCTGGCGTTGTCGATCAACGTTGGTTTCGGCCTCGCCTGGTATCACCCGAGGCCGTTTGCGATTGACCTGGGGACCAATCTGCTGCCGCACGCGCCGGATTCGTCGTTCCCCAGCGACCACCTCACCGCGCTGTGGACCGTGGCGTTCAGCCTGATGTGGAACGCACGCCTGCGGCGCGTGGGTGTGTTGCTGGCGCTATTGGGCGTGCCGATGGCGTGGGCACGCATCTACCTGGGGGTGCACTATCCGTTCGACATGCTGGGTGCGGCGGCTGTGTCGGCCTTGAGCGCCTGGCTGTGCAGCGGGCGCGTGGCGCATACGCTGTCGGAGCCGCTGCACCGCTTGGGGCTGGCATTGCATGGTGTGGTGCTGGCACCGTGCGTGCGGCGCGGCTGGGTGCGCAAGTAAGCCCCGCTCAAGCGTGACGGCGCCACGCGCGCCAGAACAGCACGAAAGACAGTATCGTCGCGCCCACGTTGTAGAGCGTTGCCAGTGCAAACGCGTGGCCGTAGTGCGCGGCGTGCGTGGCGGTGTCCATCGCCACCGCGCCATCCGCCCCATCCACCTGGCCGAGCAGCGAGAACAGCAGCACGCCAACCACCGTTACGCCCACCGCGTTGCCAACGGCCTGCATGGTCGTGACGGTGCCGGCGCCCATGCCGGCCTGCGCCGTTTCCACGCCGCTCAGGATGGTGTTGAGCGACAGCGGAATCACCATGCCTTGCCCGAAGCCGTTGAGCATCAGAGGCAGGATCAGCCAGGCGGTGCCGGCGCCCAGTTGTGCTATTCCGGCCAGGATGACCATGCCCACAGCAAAGATCGCCACGCCGAGCAGCAGGGCGCGCTGCCCGATGCGTTCAGCCAGGCGGGGCGCTGTGAGCGAGCCGGTAAAGAACGCGATGGCCGCCGGCGTAAACACCAACCCCGCTGCCAATGCCGACAAGCCGCGCCCGAACTGCAGCAGGATCGTCAGCGCCAGGAAGTACGAACTGATGGCGGTGTAGAACAGGAAGATCGCCAGCACGCCCAGCACAAAGCTGCGGTTGCGGAACAGCGCCATCTCGATGATGGGGACGCGGCCCGCTGCCGACAGCGTCTGCTCCACGCGCACAAAGTGGCGGAACACCAGCAGCGAGGCCAGCGGCACCGCCCACGACCACCACGGCCAGCCGGATTCGCGGCCCTGCATGATGGGCACCAGCAGCATCGCCAGCGCCACCGCGCCGGCCACGGCGCCATGCACGTCCAGCCGTGCCGCCACCGGCGCTCGCGATTCCGCGACGAAGGCCCGCGCCGCCAAGAGCGCAACAATGCCGATCGGCACATTCACCAAAAACACCGCGCGCCAGCCCGACACGTCGGCCGCCAGCGGATGCGCAATCAGCCAGCCGCCGATGATCTGCGAGACCGACGCCGCCACGCCTTGCACCGCGCCCATGGTGCCGAACGCGCGCCGCCGCGCATCGCCGTCAAACAGCACGCGCAGCGAGGCCATCACCTGCGGCATCAGGATGGCCGCGCCCAGGCCCTGGCCGACGCGCATGGCAATCAGCATCCATGGCGTGGTTGCCAGCCCGCACAGCGCAGAGGCGAGCGTGAACAGCGCCATGCCCGCCAGAAACATGCGCTTGCGCCCGAACAGGTCGCCCAGGCGGGCGCCGTTGAGCAGGAACACCGCATACGCCGCGCTGTAGCCGACCATTACGAGCTGGATTTCGGCAAAACTGGTGTGCAGACCGGCACGGATGTCCGGGATCGCCACATTGACGATGAACAGGTCGAGAATGGTGACGAAGTTGCCGGTCAGCAGTGCCGCCAGCGCCGGCCAGTGCCGTTTGGCTGGCGAGGCAACGCCAGCGGCAGAAAGGGATTCCGTTGACATGGGGGATCTCGGTTTATTAATATACGGTCGTACGTATACTAGAGAGCAATCGGGCCACGTCAAGCGCCGATTGCGTTGACCCCATTCATCGATAGGGCATTGCCATGAACGAAACCGACGGCCGCCGCCAGCGTGGCGAACGTGCGCGCGCCCAGGTGCTGGAGCACGCCACCGCCATTGCCTCCACCGACGGGCTTGAGGGCCTGACCATCGGCCGCTTGGCCACGGATGCGGGCGTGGGCAAAGGCAACATTCAGGTGCTCTTCGGCGACAAGGAAACGCTGCAACTGGCAACGCTGGATGCGGGCGTCGTGCACTACCGCGAGATGGTCGTTGAACCAGCGCTGGCGCTGGAAAGCCCGCTTGCCCGGCTGCGTGCGCTAACCGATGGCTGGTTCGACTATGTGGCCAGCGGGGCATCGCCGGGCGGCTGCTTTGTCTGCGCGGCCAGCTACGAATACCGCGCCCGCCCGGGCGCCATCCAGGATCGCGTGCGCGGGCATCGCGAGTCGGTGCGCGCGCGTTTTCGCGAGACGATTACCGCAGCACAGGCGGCCGGTGAATTGCGCGCCGATGTCGACGTCGATCAGCTCGTCTTCGAAATCGAATCGTTTCGCTCCAACGCCAACGTGGCGTTTCTGATGGGCGACATGGCGGTATTTGAACGCGCGCGCCGCAGCACCCAAGCGCGCATCAATGCGGCGCTCGCCTGAGCGGATTCCCAGCACACGACGCGCGCAAGCAACGCGCGTGCGGCTCGCCGGCCTTCCCCCCGGGCCACCTTTGGTTACACTTGTGCGCAGTCGCACAAACACACCAAACACAAGACTCGCGGGGGAACAGGGTATGACGAGCCGAACGATTGCTGCGGCCATCGGAATCGGGGGCGCGCTGTGGCTGGCGGGCTGCGCAGCGCCTTATACGGAGCCGCCAGCCGGCGCCAACACCGCCACGGTGGATTTCGTCCGCCCGCTGGCCAGCACCAACGCCACCATCCTCACGTTTGACGACGCGAAGCACTGCGGCAACCCGCGCACCGCGCTCAAGCCGGCCGATGCAACGCGGCCGATTCGCGTGCTGGCCGGTGTGCCGACCGCGCTGGGCGCGAGCTTCATCCGCACCTCGGGCACGCTCATCTACCGCTGCGGCGTGTCGGTGACGTTCGTGCCGCAGGCCGGCAAGCAGTACAAGATGACGGCCAGCTACCCGACCAACGCGCATGTGTGCCGTGCCGGCGTGGCGGAGTCTGACGATGGCCGGTCGTGGCACGCCATCAACGCGCGTTATCGCACTTACCGCATCAACCCGTCGTGGGGCACCGGAAGCTGCCCCGACCTGACCGATGCCGACGTGGCCTTCATGCGCGACAAAACGCGCTCTGAGGACGGCTCGACCACGCTGAGCGACCTTTCCGATCTGCTGACGCCGCAATGACCCGCCGCACTGCCTTCATGATCCGAACGTTCCTGGCCACGGTATCGGCACTGGCCGCGTTGCCGGCGGCCGCGCTGGAGCCGGCCGAGGTATTCGCCAAGGTCGCGCCCAGCATCTGGGAAGTGCGCGTGTCCAACGCCGCCGGGCAGCCGTTGGCCATCGGCAGCGCCGTGGTGATCGGCGATGGGTTGGCCGTGACGAACTGCCACGTGCTGCGCGGCGGCAAGCAGGTCAGCCTCAAGCGCGGCAACGCCAGCTTTGGTGCACGCCTGCTGTATCCCGACGTGCAGCGCGACCTGTGCCAACTGCGCGTTGCCGATTTCCACTACCCCTCCGTCACCATCGTGCCGAGCAGCATGCTGGTGACGGGGCAGAAGGTCTACGCAATCGGCAACCCGCTGGGGTTTGACCTGACGATCAGCGAGGGGTTGATCTCGTCGCTGCGGCATGACGAAAACGGCGAGCTCAAGGCGATCCAGACTTCGGCGGCGATCTCGCAGGGCTCCAGCGGTGGGGGCCTGTTCGACAGCAACGCGCGGCTGGTCGGTATCACGTCGCGCATGGTGTCTGCCGTCTACGGGCAGAACCTGAATTTTGCGGCGCCCGCCGAGTGGATCAACGATGTGCCCGCCCGCGCGCAAAAGGCGCTGGCCGAGCGTGCTGCCGCAGCGTCGGCGGTGACGGCAAACACCACGCCTGCAGCGGCAACCGTGGCCGCCGCCGCGCCACAGCCGCGCAAGCCCGGTGAACTCGGCCCGAAATCGCAAGCCGCCTTTGGAGCGTATTTGCGCAAGCCGTGGCCGAAAATCTTCGTGGCCGCAGACGACGATCAATTCGTCTACGAGTGGGGCCAGAACGCTGAATTCCGTGCGGTGTCGTCGTGCAAGGAGCGTTATCAGAACTGCTCCATCTATGCCCGCGACGACACGGTTGTCGAGGCCAAATAAAGGCCCGCGCAACCTCGTGCATCGATGTAGCCCGGTTCAGGTCGGGCCATGAAGACACTAATATGTGACCCGTTTGGCTGTGCTGTGCCCCTTCAAGCGGGCCTGTGCAGTCATGCAAAACAAGTCGAATAGGAACCTGCGAACATGAATTGGACCGCAACCCGACCGATCCGCGTGGTCGTGCTCGATGACCATGCGGTCGTCCGCCACGGTCTGGCTGCGCGCCTGAAGCAGGAGGCTGATATCGAGGTCGCCGGCATGTTCGCGTCGGGCCGCGAAATCGTGCAGGCACTCAAGGACAACACCGTCGAGGTGGATGTCCTGCTCATGGACTACTCGCTGGGGCCCACTGAGATCGACGGCTTGAACCTGATCCGCCTGATTCGCGTGCGCTATCCGGAGTTGAAGATTCTGGTGGCCTCGGCGCATCACAACAAGGCGACGGTTGGCATGGTCATGCATGCCGGCGCGCGCGGGTTTGTCGGCAAGGAAGAGGAGCTGTCGGAACTGGTGCGTGCCATCCGCACGGTGGCTACGGGCGGCAAGCGCCTGAATGCTGCGCTGGCGGCCGAGATGGAGAGCGATGCCCTGTCTGCCGATGCGCCTGCGCCCACCACGAATGGCGGCAAGCTCGCTGTACTGCTCGATCGCTCCGAACTCAGCCCGCGGGAGCGCGAAGTGCTGCGCTGCTGCCTCGACGGCATGTCGGTCACGGACATCGCCGAGAAATTCGCGCGCAGCATCAAGACCATCAGCTCGCAAAAGCAATCCGCCTTTCGCAAGCTGGGTATCCGCACCGATACCGAACTGTTCAAGATCAAGCACGAGCTTGAGGGGCAGTAAGCGCTGAGCGGCGCCCCACACCCCACGCCCGAGCAACCCCTCCAGGCCGACAACGCCGTCGGCTCAGAATACCGGACCGCGAACGCCTGAGCTGGTCAGGCGTTGTGCAGTACGCGCAGCAGCAGGTTCTCCAATTGCTTGACCTCGGCCTGTGAGAACCCGCGCAGCAGGTGGTTCAGCACGTCGATGATCAGCGGCCGGATCTCCGGATACAGCGCGCGGCCCTGCTCGGTGAGCGAGACCACCACCGAGCGGCGATCTGCATCACTGGGCGCACGCTTGACGATGTTCTTCTTCTCCAGCCGATCGATCAATCGCGTCATCGCGCCCGGATCGTAGTGCAGCAGGCGCGATAGCTCGGCCGGCGTGGTGGCCAGGTCTTCGGCCAGATAGATGACGACCGTCCACTGCGCGGCCGTCAGGTCCAGCGATGCCAGGGCACTGTCGATGTGCGTCACCAACGCGTGTCGGACCCGATGCACGAGTCGACCGATGTTGGTATCGCGGTCCATGGTGTCAAGCTGGTAGGCGCCTTCAGTGGTGCTGGTGTCGGCGGCCTCAGGTGTCTGTACGTCGATGCTCATGGTGGTGCTCCCCGTTCTGCCGGTGATCCGGCTTGTAAGGCGCGCCGCGTTCCCGTAACGCTGGCGTGCTTCATTGCACACTAATCGTCGCTTGCCCAGGCCGTCAAGCCGGGATCGATACCGACGCAGATCGTCAAATCTCGTTGGATACCGCTGCAAAACGATTGCGGCTGCCAAGGGCCACGGTGCTTCGTATCATGGTTGAAACGTCGACGCCGTAACTAACGCGCACCATGTGGCGTGGCGTGCTCGTCCTCCTCCATATTCCTTTTTTGAACGCCATGAACCTCCACCTTCAGAACAAGCTCGCACTCGTGACCGGCTCTACCAAGGGCATCGGTCATGCCATTGCTGTAGCACTGGCCGCCGAAGGCGCCCGCGTGATCGTCAACGGCCGCACCCAAACGTCTGTTGACGACGCGATAGCACGCCTGCGCACCGAGGTGCCCGACGCCCAGGTCGAGGGCTTTGCCGGTGACCTGTCCAACCCGGAGCAGACGGAAGTGCTGCTCGGCCGCTTTCCCAAGGTCGACATCCTCATCAACAACCTCGGCATTTTCGACCCCAAGCCGTTTGAGGAAATCGATGACGCCGAATGGCAGCACTTCTTCAACGTGAACGTGCTGAGCGGCGCGCGTCTGTCCCGCGCATATCTGCCCGGTATGCGCGCCCAGAACTGGGGCCGCATCGTGTTCATCAGCAGCGAGAGCGGCGTGCAGATCCCGGTGGAGATGATCCACTACGGCGTGACGAAGACGGCGCTGCTGGGCCTCTCGCGTGGGTTGGCCGAGCTGACCGCGGGCACGGCCATCACGGTGAATGCCGTGCTGCCGGGGCCGACGCGTTCCGAAGGCGTCGATGAGTTTGTCGAGAAGCTCTCCGGCGGCCAGAGCTTCGAAGCGTTCGAGAAGACTTTCTTCGAGACGGCGCGCCCGACCTCGCTCATCAAGCGTTTTGCCAGCACGCAGGAGGTGGCCAACCTGGTTGCCTATGTGGCGAGCCCGCTGTCGTCAGCCACCACGGGCGCCGCGCTGCGCGTGGACGGCGGCGTGGTGAAGTCGGCGTTCTAGAACGTCAGCCCTGACGAACGCACCATTCCGGCGCACGGCCCCGGCTTTTACGCTGGCCGTGTCGCTGGTGCATGCCGGCGGGACAAGCCGGCAGCGCGTCTGTTCGCCCGTATCGTCGAGATCGCAGACCAGCCAGACCGAGCGTGTCCTCGCCCGTGCGCTGGCGGCATTCCTTCCACATCTTCGGAGTGATTGCCATGTCCAACTGCAAAGTCTACGGAACCAAACCTGACAACGGCCCTGGTCAACTGGCGGCTCAGGCCGCACGCGATCGCGTCAACACGGCCCATGCCGCCTGGGCCGTCACGCTGGCCTACGACAGCGGCACGACAACTGCTGTCTACACCTCTGCAGTCGCCACGGCCGACAACCTGGAGAAGGCGTTCGAAGCGGAGTTCCCGCAGTACACGGTGGTCGGCTACTGAGCCGGTACCGCCCGCCATGCGCCCCGAGGTGCCCTGGCGGGCACGCTGTGGCCACAAACATTGCAATCGGACGACTGCCCGACACAATAAAAGTCGGATCGACTTTCGAGGACCGGGATGCAGGGCAGGCGGGCAGAGGGCAAGAGACGGGCGTGGCGGTGGCTCGCGTGGCTGGGCACCTGTGCGTTGGCGTGGGTGTTTGGCGTGGCGAACGCGGTCGCCCAGCAACCCGCAACGTCTTCTTCCGCTGATCCGCAGATCGCCTTCTACTACGGCCGCGATGTCCCCGTGGCTGAACTGCAAGCCTTCGATTGGGTGGTGCTGGACCCGGCCACGGCAGGCAGTTTCGATCCGAAGCAACCATCGCCCACGCTGTGGTTCGCCCGTGTAGACCTGACGCAGCAGACCGATGCGATGCGCTCAAGCGCCTGGCCTGCCAATGTGATCGACCAGGTTTTTGCGCCGCTGCTGGCGCAAGGCTATGCGGGCTTCCTGCTGGATGGGCTGGACGCGCTTCAGCGCAGCGCGCCCGATGCGGGCAACGGCATCGCGGCACTGGCTCAGGCCTTGCATGCGCGCGTGCCGCAGACCAAATTGCTGGCCGGTGGCACGGCGTGGCTCGAAACGCTCGCACCGCAGCTGTCCGGCGTGGTGACGGCAAGCCTGGTGCGTGAGCGCGCCGGCGGCGAGGGCCTGCAGGATGTGGCCGATGTGGACCGCACTGCGCGCATTGCCACGCTGCGGAACATCGGCGCGCAGTACCACCTGCCCGCGGTGGCGCTCGATTACTGCCCCAACTACAACCGGGCCTGTCTGCACGAGACCGCCAACGTGGCACGCGCAGCGGGCGTCAGCAGCTACGCGACCACACCGGGCGCCGACTTCATCGGCATCGGCCGCCTGGAGGTGATGCCGCGCCGCGTCCTGCTGGTCGAGCCGCAGGAGCCCGGCACCAGCACCAACACCGCGCCCTCCGTGCTTTATCTGGCCATGCCGATCAACTATCTCGGCTATCGCGTCGAATTTGCCGACGCCAACAAGCCGTTGCCGGCCGTCACGCCCGACCGCTATGCGGGCGTCGTTACCTGGTTCGACGGCGTTGCATCCCGGCCGGGCGCCTGGGCGTCGTGGCTTCGGCGGACGATGGGCGCCGGCGTGCGTGTGGCGATGTTCAACCAGTTCGGGCTGAACATGGATGCGCCCACGGCGCAGATGTTCGATCTGCAAGCCGTGCCCGGCACGCCGGCAGGGCCGCTTGCCGTGGTCTCGCGCGATCCGATCATGGGCTTCGAGTTGCAGCCCCATCCTGACCGGCGCATGGCCGTGGGGGTGCAGGTCGATTCCAGCGTGGCGGGGGCGCAATCGCTGCTGCGGCTCTCCGCCGGCAGTTACACCTACGATGCGGCGGCCATCATGCCGTGGGGCGGTTATGTGCTGCAGCCGTTTGGCGTATTCCGCATGCCCGAGGTCGACCAGGCGCGCTGGGTGGTCCAGCCACTCGATTTTCTGCGCCGTGCGTTGCAACTGCCCGCCATGCCCGTGCCCGACACCACGACGGAGAACGGCCGCAGATTGATGACCGTGCATATCGACGGCGACGGATTTGCCTCCCGCACCGAATTCCCGCCGAGCGAGTTTTCCGGTCAGGCGCTGCTGCGCGAGATCCTGGATCGCTACAAGGTGCCGACCACCGTGTCGATCATCGAGGGTGAAGTGGCTGCCGACGGCGTGTACCCGAAGCTCGCGCCGCAACTTGAGCCAATCGCGCGCGCCATCTTTGCGCAGCCCTACGTCGAACTGGCCAGCCACACGTTCTCGCATCCGTTCAACTGGCTGCGCACCACCAATCCGCCCGATCCGGCCTCCGCCGCAACGCCCGAAGGCAGCGACACCTCTTTCTCGTTGAGGATTCCCAACTACCGCTTCAGTTTCGACCGCGAGATCGCCGGCTCCATCCAGTACATCAACACGAAGCTGGCGCCACCAGGCAAGCGCGTGAAGGTGCTGCTGTGGAGCGGCAACGGCCAGGTGCCGCCGATTGCCGTGCAGAAGACGGTCGAAGCCGGTGTGCTGAACATGAACGGCGGCGACACCTACATCACGCGCTCCAACCCGAGCTGGACGGCCGTGGCGCCGCTTGGTGTGGACAAAGGCGATGGCCTGTTCCAGGTCTTTGCGCCCGACCAGAACGAGAACATCTACACCAACCTCTGGCACGGCCCGTATTACGGGTTCTCGCGGGCCATCGAAACGTTCGAGCTGACCGACAAGCCTTACCGCTTCAAGCCGATCGGCATTTACTACCACATGTATTCAGGCACCAAGCTGGCCTCGCTCACCGCCTTGCGGCAGGTGTACGACTGGGCGGTCGCCCAGCCGGTCATGCCGATCTACGCGTCGGACTACATCCGCAAGGTGCTCGACTTCCGCGCCATCGCGATTGCGCGTGACGGCGATGCCTGGGTCGTGCGCGGCAATGGCGATCTGCGCACCGTGCGCTGGGCCGGCCCCGGTGTGCCGCGTCTTGCAGACGCCCGCGATGTGGCGGGCTACGCGGCGGGTCCGGGCGGCACCTACGTCCACTTGACCAGCGGCTCGGCGCGCTTTGCCCTGAACAGCGCCGCGCCAACGCAGCCTTACGTGCGCGATGCCACCGGCCGGCTCTCGAACTGGCGGCGCAGCGCAGATGGTCGCTCGCTGTCGGTCGATGTCGCCGGCTATACGCGGCCGTTCATCCGCTTTGCCAACGCGGGCCGCTGCCGCGCCACCGTGGACGGCCGCGACGTGGGCGCCGCGCGCGGGGCTGACTGGCGCATCGAACTTGGCGCCGGCAACCCGGCCAAGCTCACGCCGCAGCATGTCGAGCTGACCTGCGACCGGTGACGTCCGGGATTGCAGACAGATGTCTGGTTTGCCAGACAAAGCGGTTTGTAAAACGTTTGCGCTCAAGCTTTTGCGGGTCGATCCGTTGTTAACTCGACTGACGACCCCCAGGAAAAAAAGTATGAGAGCGTCTGCGCCCCTATCTGAAGTTTCACAATCCCCCACGAGCCTTGGCACCCGGCTGGCCTTGATCGGCCTGATCGCCCTGGTGGCGGTGTTCGGCATGTTTGCCCTGGCGAACTCGCAATCGAGCCTGCGCATGCTGGAAGCCAATACGCAATCGGCCATGCACAACCAGGAGGCCGCCATGCGCGACATGATCGGCCTGTTCGATGGCACCATGCGCACCGAGGCCGATCGCTTCCTGACCGCTTTCGCCGACGCCGCGCCAGGCCCCTATAGCGTGGACCCGGCGCAGACCGTGGAAGTGGCCGGCAAGCCGACGCCCACCTTCAAGAGCGGCGACACGGTGCTGAACCTCAACTTCACCGTGCCGGACAAGTTCTTCGCGCGCACCGGCGGCACGATCGCCACCGTGTTTGCCCGGACCGGCGACGATTTCGTGCGCGTGACCACCTCGCTCAAGAAGGAAAACGGCGAACGCGCGATCGGCACGCTGCTCGACCGCGCCCATCCGAGCTACAAGGCGCTGATGGCCGGCGAGCCGTTCCGCGGCCTGGCGTGGCTGTTTGGCGTGCCCTACATGAGCAAGTACGAACCCGTGCGCGATGCGTCGGGCAAGGTGATCGGCGCGCTCTACGTGGGTGTGGACGTGCGCTCGGAACTGGCGCTGCTCAAGGACAAGATCCGCTCACACGGCATCGGCAAGACGGGTGGCTATTTCGTCATCGACGGCAAGCCCGGCACCGATCAGGGCAAGGTGCTGATCGACCACACGCAAGACCGCGAAGGCAAGAACCTGCTCGACGCCAAGGACGCCGCCGGCCAGGCCTGGGTGCGCGAAATGATCGCGCGCAAGGACGGCACGCTGCGTCATGCGCTGGCCGACACGGACGGCGGCACCGCGCGCGAGCGCCTGACCGTCTTCACGCAATACCCCGATTGGCAGCTGGTGATTGCCGGCACGGCTTACGTGGATGAACTCAACGCCGATCTGGTGGCCGCCCGCAACCGGTTCCTGCTGCTGGGTCTGGCGCTCGGTGCGCTGCTGGCCGGCGGGCTGTACTGGATGCTGCGCCGTACCGTGAGCACGCCGCTGGCGGAGGTGGTAGACGCGGCCCAGCGTGTGGCTGCGGGCGATCTCACGCATCGCTTGCCTACCACCCGCCGCGATGAAATTGGGCAGGTCATGCGCGCCGTCAACGGCGTCGGCGACGGCCTCTCGGGCATCGTCGACAAGGTGCGCGCAAGCGCCTCCACCATCGCGTCGAGCACCGGCCAGATCGCTGCCGGCAATGCGGATCTTTCCGCCCGCACCGAAGCGCAGGCCGGCAACCTGGAGCGCACCGCGTCGAGCATCGAACAACTGGCCGCGACCGTGCGCCAGAACGCTGAGAGCGCCCACCATGCGCACGACATGGTGCAATCCGCCAGCGAGGCGGCCAATGCCGGCGGGCAGACGGTCGAGCGGCTGGTCGGCACCATGTCGGGCATTCACGCCACGGCGCAGAAGATTACGGACATCACCGGCATCATCGACGGCATCGCGTTCCAGACCAACATCCTGGCGCTGAACGCCGCCGTGGAAGCCGCCCGCGCAGGCGAACAGGGCCGCGGCTTTGCCGTCGTGGCCGGCGAGGTGCGCAGCCTCGCCCAGCGCAGCGCCGCCGCCGCCAAGGAGATCAAGGAATTGATCAGTCGCTCGGTTGAAGAAGTGCAGGCCGGCAACGAGGCCGCCCGCGGCGCCGGCGATGCCATGCAGGACATCGTGACGCGCGTGGAACGCATCGCCGGTCTGATGGGTGAGATTAGCCACGCTTCGCGCGAGCAGTCGCAAGGCATCGAAGAGGTCAACCATGCGGTCACGTCGATGGACGAGGTGACGCAGCAGAACGCCGCGCTGGTCGAGGAAGCGGCTGCTGCGGCCGAAAGCCTGCGTCAGCAAGCCCAGGAACTACGCGGCGCGGTCGACGTGTTCCGGCTCGCCTGAGCCGGCAAGATGTCATGAATTGATGACGTGGCGTTGCAATCGGTACAAGGTTTGACGGGCAATCGTGCAAACCTGTACCGCGCGGAACCTGGCCCGCCCGGGGGACTCGCAGCATGGAACCCGCTCAGGCACCGCCTTCCATGTCCCCTGCAGATCAAGCCTTCCATTCCGTCGTCGCGATTGACGACCATCCGATCGTTCTCGAATCCATCCAGGCGCTGCTCGCCGGGTCGCCGCAGTTGCAGCTTGTGGCGACGGCGGCTGACGGCGCGCGGGGGCTGCAGCTGATTCGTACGGCGCGCCCGAAGCTCGCCATCGTCGACATCAATCTGCCCAGCCTGGACGGTCTCGAACTTGTGCGCCGCGTGCGTGCGCAGCGCCACGACATCGGCCTGGTGGTCACGTCTGCCCAGACCACGGGCAACGAAGCGCGGCTCGCCTTCCTGGCGGGCGCCAACGCCTACGTGCCGAAATCTGAAGCGACATCCGCATTGACGGCGGCATTGCTGCTGGCGGCGCGTGGCTACCTCTCGTTCCCTGCTTCCGCGATGGGGGCAGCGGAAGGCGCTGGCCTCGCCACGCTCACCCAGCGCGAAATGCGCGTGAACCAACTGCTGGCCGAAGGTCATCGAAACACCGAAATCGCCAAGCGCCTGGGGATCTCGCCCAAGACGGTGTCCACCTTCAAGCACCGTATCTCCAGGAAGGTCGGGCTCCCCGGCTGACTGATCGGCAAAGTTCACGGGCAAAAAAAGAGACCGCTGTTTAGGCGGTCTCTTAAAGTCGATATGAAGCTGTGGAACTGTCATTCACGCTTCGGGGTGAATCATAGTCGAAAAGAAGCGCGCCTTAATCTTTAATTTTTATCATCGACTGGATGACTTTGTGGGTCTAATGGATTACGTCGCGTAAGGCATTGGATTGCCTTCTCGTAAGCCGTGCTTACGGCTATCTGCGTGCGATCGCAGGGCATTGATTGATATGAATAATTTTTCCATCAATGCTTAGGTTTCATATTTACCACAGGCTGTTTTTGAAAGTTCTGAATACGAGAAGTCGGAATACATAATGGCCGCCGATCGCAAATACCCGCGATAGTTTTTTTAAGGAAAACGATATGAAGATCAAGCTGTTTGCGGCCGCTGCTGCTGCCCTGGTTTCGGCTGGCGCCTTCGCTCAATCGAGCGTGACGATGTACGGCGTGGTCGACGCCGGCGTGGAGTGGGTCAACAAGGCGCCGAATGCCGCCGGAACGAGTGGCAGCTCCCGCTTCGCCATGCAGTCGGGCAACATGTCCGGCTCGCGTTGGGGCCTGCGTGGCGTTGAAGACCTCGGCGGTGGCCTGAAGGGCGTCTTCAACCTGGAAAGCGGCTTCAACATCGACGACGGCCATTCGGCGCAAGGTAACCGCCTGTTCGGTCGCGCTGCCTACGTCGGCCTGCAGGGCCAGTGGGGCCAACTGACCTTGGGCCGCCAGCAGAATCTGCTGTACGACTTCGCGCTGCAATACGACCCGATGGCGATCTCCTCGCGCTATTCGATCGCTTCGCAAGATGCCTACCTGGCTGGCCGTGCTGACAACGCTATCAAGTACGCCGGTACCTTTGGCGGCCTGACCGCATCCGTCCTGTACGCGTTCAACCGCGACGGCAACGAGCAAGCTGGCGTGACGAAGTTGGGCCGTGAGTGGAGCGCTGGCTTGAACTATGCCAGCGGCCCGTTCTCGGTTGGTGCCGTGTATGACCAGTCGAATGGCGTTAGCAATGCCGTCTTCAGCAACGGTTTCATGGCTGACCTGAAAGAGCAGCGCGCCACCATCGGTGGAACCTACGCTGTCGGTCCGGCCAAGCTTTACGCCGGCTACCGTTGGTACAAGATGAGCCATGACCTGGGCTCGACCGGTGTCAATGGCGACCTGCGTTCGAACTTGTACTGGTTCGGCGCCGGCTATCAAGCGACGCCGGCTTTGACGCTGACAGGTACGGCGTACTACCAGACGTTCAAGAACAGCGAAGTACTGGGCGCTCTGGCTAGCAATACGGCGAATACCAGCGTTGGCAATCCCTGGCTGTTCGTGGTCGGGGCTGACTATGCCGTGTCCAAGCGCACCGATGCGTATCTGAACGTGGCCTATGCCAAGAACAGCGGCAACTCGGTTCTGGGCGTTGCCGGTATCAACGGCGGCTCGTCGAACCTGTCGACGCTGCAATCGAACCAGAACCAAGTGTTCGATGGCAGCCAACTGGGTGCCGTGGTCGGTATTCGCCACAAGTTCTAATCAGCATTCTGTCGGTTAGAGACAAAAAGCCCGGGCTTCGGCCCGGGTTTTTTGTTGGCGCCTCGTTCGTGCGCGGCGATCTAGTGCAGGATCACCCGCCGCACCACGGCCACCAACGGCGGCCGGATCGAGCGCTCGAAGCCCGGGCGCAGGTGCAGCGGCTTGAGCAACATCTTGGCCGCCATATCCAGCGGCAGATAAGAGCGCACCAGCGCGCTGACGCGCGAGTTCAGTGCGCGGACATCGGCTTCAGGCACGTCCTCCTGCCCGCGCTCGATGCGCAGCACGTTGCGCAGGGCGATCATCGAATCTTCATTCTTGATTTCACGCAAGCGTGAGGCGAGCGCCTTGAGCACGCGTGCGCGGCCGACGCCTTCGCTCGCGTTGCACTCGTTGAAGAAACGCAGGAAGTGTTTGTAATGTCGCACTTCATCAGCCGAGATGCGGCTGGCGAGGTCGCGCAGCACGGGTTCATCGGCTTCAGCCGCAGCTTGGGCGATGGCCCGATAGAAAGTGGCGGTGCCCATTTCGACGACGCAGCGCGCGACCATTTCCAACGCCTGCGTGGGTTCGAACTGGTCGACCGAACAGGTGACAGAGTATTCCTCGAAGAAGCGGGCGTAGCCGCGCTCCCAGTCGAACTCGGGCCAGACGGTTTCAACGTAGCGGCGCAGTGCACGGCCGTGCTGAAGCTCTTCGCGTTCCCAATGGTGGATCAGCCAGTGCGCGGTTTCGGGGCGATCCGCGTAGTACTGAGCGAGGTTGCCGGCATAGAGGTCGGAGCCGCTCTCGACAAACGACGCACTGGCAACAAGGTAGAACAGCGTGCCGTTTTCGCGTACGCGTGCGACGTCAATGCTGTCGTAAGCGATCTCCTGGATCGACCACGGCATGAACTCGCTCTCAGTTGATGTTTCCAGATGAACCTGTGACAAGGCGCTTCCTCCGTCGGCAGTCTCGCAAAAAGCGGACCGCCTCTGCTATGAGAATGAAACATCACGTCCCATGTTTCAAGACAGATGTGCGCTTACAAAGGTTCCTAAAAGCAATCTTCTGCGTTGAAAGTGGTGAATGCGTCATGGCGATTGCGTCACCTTGGTGCGCGTCGCAGCGGTGGGTACGGTGCGTTTTTGCGCGCTTCGCAAGCCGTAGGCGAAGGCCACGAGCGCGACGAGGGCGGCCGTCACCATCGCCCATTCGACCGCTGCATAGCCGCCGCTGGCCCGCCAGAGCAGTGCGCCCAGCCAAGGGGCGCTGGCCTGCGCCAGCAGCACGGGCGTCATCATCAGGCCGTTGAGCGTGGCATACTGGTTGCGCGAAACCAGCTCCGGCATCGCAATCGCGCGGACCATCGTGTTGATGCCGTTGGCTGCCCCGTAGACGAGCGCAAATACGATCAGTAGCGGCCCGCTGGACAGCGCCAGCAAGACGAGGGCTGCAGCCATGGCCCCGTACGTCCACGGTGCAATGCGCACCGGGTGCGCCGGGCGCGACCGCATCATGGCCAGCCGCCCGAGCACCTGGGCGGGACCGATAAGCGCGGCGATCAGCAACTGGCGACTGGTCGGCACGCCTTTCTCCGTCAACAGCGGAATCAGGTGCGCCCCGAGCACGGTGGCGATCAGGCTGGTGGCCACGAAGGCCAGCACCACCGCCCAGAACACCGGCAAGCGCAACACAATGCGCCATGCCGACGCATGCACCGCTGCTGCCGGGTCAAGCGCTGCTGCAGGGGCGAGCATGGGCGGCCGCACGCGCAGGCGCGCATGGATCGGCAAGCAGATCAGCACATGCGCCAGCGCAAAAAGCTGCAGCGTGTGCCGCCAGCCGAGGTGCTCCACGCCCCATTGCGCGAGCGGAATGCACAGCGTGCTGGAGAACCCGGCAATTAGCGTGAGGCCGATGATCGGGCGCTGATACGCATCGCCAAACGCCTGGCGAAGCACGACGAAGGCCGGGTCGTAGAGCGTAGTGGCCATCGCCAAGCCCATCGGCAGCCAGAGCAGCAGAAAGGCCGTCTCATCTGAGACGAATGACCACGCCAGCAGGCCGCCGGCCGCCAGTACCGTTCCTGCAGCCATCACGCGGCGCGCAGGCCAGCGGTCCAGCGCGCGCCCGACCCAAAACGAGCACAGCGCCCAGACCAGCAGCCCGAGAGAGAATCCGCCCGCCAAAAACGGCCGCGCCCACCCGAGCGTGTCGTGCATCGGCGCCAGAAACACGGTGAAGCTGAAGTACAGCGTGCCCCACGAGACCATCTGCGCGAGGCCGAGCAGCAACACAAGGCGCCGGCCCTCGGGCGAGCCGGGCGAGAACATGGGGTTCATGGAGGTGGGTGCGGTGGAGGCGGGCAGATCTGCGCGGCCAGAATCCATTCTATCGGCGCAGGTTGCGGCGCGCGTGCCCCCTGCGCAGGGCGCGCTCAGGAAGCGTGGCCGTCGATCAGCATCCGCAAAGCTGCCGTGTCGACGACCTCCACCGTCCGGTAATGGCAGCGGATCCAGCCTGCGCGCTGCCACGCCTGCAGGTACTTGGAAATCGTCTGCCGCGAGCGTGCGAGCATGCGGCCCAGCTCTTCATTGCTGGCGGCGACGGTGCGGCCATCGCCGGCACGGGCGAGCTGCAGCAGCCGTTGGGCGAGGCGCGCATCGGCGGGCATTTCGCTGGCGTGCTCGAACTCGTCAAAGATCAGGCGGATGCGCTGGCAGAGCTGCTGCATCAGCGCCCACATGCCCGCCGGATAGGCCGACACCACGCGCGCAAACGCCGCGCTGCCCAGCAGGATGAGCGTGGTCGGCCCCTGCGCATGGGCGCTGTGCGTGCGGCCGCCGCCGTCGATGAGCGCGATCTCGCCAAACCATTCGCCCGCGCGCAGCACGCCGTAGACGAGTTCGCTGCCGCCGTCGGTCGTCCGGCTGATGCGCACGCGGCCGCGCACGATCAGGAACATGCCCTGTGCGGGACCGCCGTGCGGGTGGATGCATTCGCCGTCGGGGTAGGTGATCAGGCGCGCGGTGGGCGCGATCTCGGCCAGCAGATCGGCGGGGGCGTCGCGCAGCCAGCCCTGCGCGAGCTGTGCGGGCGTGGGCGCGGCGGCGGTATGGGAGGCGTCTGCGGGCATGGCGGCAGGATGCGGCGAGGGCGGTCCGATCATTGTCAAACGCTTGACAGTCTGCATGCAAGCGCCGGGCAGAGAATGGTCCGCTAGCCGCGCAGCCAGCCATTCAAGAAATACGACGCGGCACCGACGCGACCATTCCGGCGACGAAGGAGACACCCCCAATGACTGATCCGAAGCACACCGCCCCGCGCGCAACGTTTTCCAACATGGAGCAAGGCACCCGCGAGGACTGGGCCGCCATCTCGGCCGAGTTCATGCCCTATGCCCGCGCATTGCCCGACCGCGTGCTCGCGCACCTGAAGCTGCTCGACGGCGATTGCGGCGGCTTCCCGATCGATCGTCTCGCGCACTCCCTGCAAACCGCCACGCTCGCCCACCGCGACGGCCGCGACGAGGAATACGTAGTCTGTGCGCTGCTGCACGACATTGGTGACACGCTGGGCAGCTTCAACCATCCGGACATCGCCGCAGCCATCCTCAAGCCATTCGTGAGCCCGGAAAACCTGTGGATGGTCGAGAAGCACGGCATCTTCCAGGGCTATTACTTCTTCCACCATCTGGGGCTCGACCGCAACCTGCGCGAGCAGTACCGCAGCCAGCCCGAGCTGTTCGAACGCACCGCCGAGTTCTGCGCCAAATACGACGCCGCCGCCTTCATGGCCGATTACGACAACCTGCCGCTCTCGTTCTTCGAGCCGATGGTGCGACGCGTGCTGGCCAAGCCACGCAACTCCCTCTACGTGAAGGAAGGCGAGCGCGAGCTGTCCCAGCCGAAAGCCGAGGCAGCTTGATTTGCGGGTCTAGGGCTTCACCACATTGACGGGTGCGCCGGCCACCCAGGCCGCCACGTTGGCGAGCGTGGTGTCGGCAATGCCGGCCAGTGCCTCGCGCGTGAAGAACGCCTGATGCGCGGTGACGATGACGTTGGGAAAGCTTAGCAGCCGTGCCAGCACGTCATCCTGCAACACGTCGGCGGAGCGGTCTTCGAAAAACAGATCGGCCTCTTCTTCGTAGACGTCGAGCCCGAGGTGCCCGAGCTGACCGCTCTTGAGCGCGTCGATCAGCGCAGGGCTGTCGACCAGGCCGCCGCGGCTCGTGTTGATGAGCATGGCGCCCGGCTTCATGCTGGCGAGCGCGCTGGCGTCGATCAGGTGATGCGTGCCAGCGTTGAGCGGGCAATGCAGGCTGACGATATCGGCCTGCGCGAGCAATTCCGGCAGCGGCACATAACGCACGCCCAGCGCCGTCAGAGAGGCCTGCGGAAATGGATCGAATGCCAGCAACTGGCAGCCGAAGCCCGCCATGATCCGAGCGAACACCTGCCCGATCTGCCCGGTGCCGACCACGCCGACGGTCTTGCCTGCCAGGTCGAAGCCCAGCAATCCATCCAATGAGAAATCGCCTTCGCGCGTCCGATTGCAGGCACGGTGCAGTCGCCGGTTCAACGTGAGGATCATGCCGACCGCATGTTCGGCCACCGCGTGTGGCGAATAGGCCGGCACGCGTACCACCGTCAGCCCCAGACGCTGCGCGGCCGGCAGATCGACGTGGTTGAAGCCTGCCGAACGCAGCGCGATCAGGCGCGTGCCGCCCGCAGCCAGCGCCTCGAGCACTTCCGCACTGAGCGAATCATTGACGAACGGGCACACCACTTCAAAGCCCGCTGCGAGAGACGCCGTTTGCGCGTCAAGGTGCGCGCGCTGGAAAACGAGGTCGAAGCTGTGGCCGCCGCGCGCGAGCGAGGCGCGGAAGCTGTCTTCGTCGTAACGGTGGCTGCTGAAAAAGAGGATGCGCATGGCGGTGTGGCAAGCGGACGTGATGCCTGCAGCTTACTCGCACCGCCGGGTGGGGGCACTCAGAGCGTCAGGACGATGCGGCCATCCACCTTGCCGGCCTTTAGATCGGCAAACACCTGGTTGATGTTGTCGAGCTTGTCGCGGTGAATGTGGGCGCGCACCAGCCCCTCGGCGGCAAACTCCAGGGACTCTTGCAGATCTCGCCGCGTGCCGACGATCGAGCCGCGCACCGTGATGCCATTGAGCACCGTGGAGAAGATCGGCAGCGGAAAATCGCCGGGCGGCAGGCCATTGAGCGAGATCGTCCCGCCGCGCCGCACCATGCCCAGCGCTTGCGCAAAGGCGCTGCGTGACACCGCCGTCACGAGCACGCCGTGCACACCGCCGATCTCTTTCTGAATCACGGCTGCGGGATCCTGCTGCGAGGCATCGACGACGAGCTTGGCCCCCAGCTCGCGTGCCAGCGCGAGCTTGTCGGGCGCCACGTCGACGGCCACCACATGCAGGCCCATGGCGATCGCATACTGCACCGCCACGTGTCCCAGCCCACCAATGCCGGAAATGGCGATCCACTGGCCGGGCCGCGTATCCGTCATGCGGATGCCCTTGTAGACCGTCACGCCTGCGCAGAGGATCGGTGCGATCTCTTCGAAGCTGACCTGCGCGGGCAGGTGGCCGACGTAGTTCGGGTCGGCCAGTACGTATTCGGCATAGCCGCCGTTGACGGAGTAGCCAGTGTTCTGCTGCTCGTGGCAGAGGGTTTCCCACCCACCCAGGCAATGCTCGCAGTGGCCGCAGGCGGTGTAGAGCCAGGGCACACCCACGCGGTCGCCTTCCTTGACGGCGGTTACGCCTTCGCCCACGGCTGCCACATAACCCACCCCTTCGTGCCCGGGGATGAACGGCAGGCTGGGCTTGACGGGCCAGTCGCCATCGGCGGCGTGCAAGTCTGTATGGCAGACGCCCGAGGCCGCGATCTTGACAAGAATCTGCCCGCGCCCAGGTGTGGGAACCGGCACTTCCTCAATGCGCAAGGGTTCGCCAAACGCATGGACTACCGCGGCTTTCATCGACTGGGCCATGAGACATCTCCGGGTTGGGGGAGATACCAGTCTGGTCGACGCCTGCCCGATGCGGGTTGATGTGAGTCAACCGCCAAGGAGGGCGAGCGGGATGGGCAACACTGTTAACATGCCGGCATCTTCAGTGTTTTCCAGCGAGCCGCTGCCTTGCCCGTCACTCCCACCTTTCTCTGGCACGACTACGAAACGTTCGGCGCCGTGCCGCGCCGTGATCGCCCCGCGCAGTTTGCCGGCATCCGCACCGATGCCGAGCTGAACGAGATCGGCGAGCCGGTCGAACTGTTCTGCCACCCGTCCAACGACTGGCTGCCCGATCCGGTGTCGTGCCTCATCACCGGCATCACGCCGCAGCAATGCGCCCGGCAAGGCATTCCGGAATACCGTTTCGCCCAGGCCATCGAGCGCGAACTTGGCACGCCCGGCACCATCGGCGTCGGCTACAACACCATCCGTTTCGACGATGAGGTGACGCGCCACCTGTTCTGGCGCAACCTGATCGACCCGTACGCGCGCGAGTGGCAGAACGACTGCGGGCGGTGGGATCTGCTCGACGTGGTGCGCACCACGTGGGCCCTGCGCCCCGAAGGCATCCAATGGCCGACCCACGAAGACGGCCGGCCGAGCTTCAAGCTGGAGCATCTGTCCAAAGCCAACGGCCTGGTGCATGAGGCGGCGCACGATGCGGTGTCCGACGTGCGCGCGACGATTGCGCTGGCGCGCCTGATTCGCAATGCGCAGCCGCGCCTGTTCGATTTCTGCCTGGCGCTGCGCAAGAAAGACCGCGTGGTGGCCGAGATTGGCGATGCGCCGCGGCCGTTGCTGCACATCTCCGGCATGTACGGCGTGGAGCGCGGCTGCATGGCGGTGGTGTGGCCGCTGGGTGGGCATCCGACCAACAAGAACGAACTGATCGTCTGGGATCTGGCGTTCGACCCGTCCGAGCTGTTCCACATGGACGTGGCGACGATCCGCGAGCGCATGTTCACGCGCACGGCCGATCTGGCCGAAGGCACCACGCGACTGCCGATCAAGTCGATTCACATCAACAAGTCGCCCATCGTCATCAGCAACATGAAGACGCTGCAGCCCGCCCAGGCAGAACGCTGGGGCATCGACTTCGCCACCATTGAACGCCACGCCGCCATCGCCCAAGGCGCGCCGGACATGCGCGAAACCTGGCGTCAGGTGTACGCCCGCGAACTGGAGCCGATCGAAGACGTCGACCAGAACCTCTACGGCGGATTCGTCGGCAACGACGATCGCCGCCTGCTCAACGAGCTGCGCACGCTCAGCGGCGAACAACTCGCGCGCCTGCATGCCGATTTTTCCGATGCGCGCCTGCCTGAGCTGCTGTTCCGCTACCGTGCGCGCAACTTCCCCGATACGTTGAACGAAGAGGAATACGAGCAGTGGGAACAGCTGCGCGCCGAGCGGTTGTTCGAAGGCCGTGACGGCTATATGACGTTCGAAGTTTTCGGCGAGCGGCTTCAACAGTTGGGCGCAGAAGCGGCGGAGAACGGCGACGCACGTGCGCAGACCATCCTGCAGGATCTGTACGACTACGCGCAGCAGATCGTGCCGGGCTGACACACCTGGAGCGCACAAAGAAAAAACGGAGGCCGAAGCCTCCGTTTTTCCATGGCGATGCTGAACGCTTGGCGCTGATCAGGCTGCCTGCTGTGCCGCCGCCGGATCGCGCCACTGTGCCAGCAGCTTGTTCCAGCGGATGCGCGCCGCCGCCAGGTTGGCCTCCTTCACATGGCCGAAGCCGCGGATGTCTTCCGGCAGGCGGGCCAGTTCCACAGCCTGCCCCAGCTTCTGCGCCGTCAGCCCGCGCGCGAGTTCATCGACCAGCGTGCGGTATTCGCCGATCAGCGCGCGCTCTGTGCGGCGCTCTTCGGTCTTGCCGAAGAGGTCGAACGCCGTGCCGCGCAGGCCCTTGAGCTTGGCGAGCACCTTGAAGATGCGCATCGTGTTCGGGCCAAAGCGTTGCTTGACCAGGTGGCCCTTCTCGTCACGCTTGGCAATCATGGGCGGCGCAAGCCAGAAGTTGAGCTGGTAGTCGCGGCCGGGCTCGCCTTCGAATTGCGCGCGCAGCTTGTCGAGGAACGCCGGGTCGGTGTACAGGCGAGCGACTTCGTATTCGTCCTTGTACGCCATCAGCTTCGACAGGTTGCGCACCACCGCTTCCGTGAGCGCCAGGGGTTGGCCGGCCCCCACCACGGCGGCTTCTGCTGCACGCACGCGCTCGACCACCGCGCGGAATTCAGCGGCATACGCGGCGTTCTGGTACGCGGTCAGCAGATCGACACGGCGGGCGATCAGCGTGTCCAGCGAGGGCAGGGCGATGACGTCGGCTTTGGCACGCGGCGCATCGTCGGCGAGCTTGAGCACCGCATCGCGGTCTTGCGCGAGGTGGCGGCCCCATTCGAACGCGGTCTTGTTCTTTTCGACGGCCACGCCGTTGAGTTCGATCGCGCGGATGAGCGCGTCGTGCGTCAGCGGAAGCCAGCCTTTCTGCCACGCAAAGCCCAGCACGAGCGGATTGGTGTAGATGGCGTCGCCCAGCAGGCGCACGGCCAGCGTGTTGGCGTCTTCAAACGCGCAGGCATCGCCGATGGCCGCACGGATATCCGCCTCGGCCGAGCTGCCCGGGAAGCGCCAGTTCGGGTTCTTGATGAAGTCAGCAGTCGGGGAAGCCGTGCTGTTGACGATGGCGCGCGTCTGGCTGTGCTGCACTTTCGACAGCACTTCGTCCGACGCAGAGACAATCGCGTCGCAGCCGATCACTAGGTCAGCCTCGCCCATGGCGATGCGCGTGGCGTGGATCGAATCCGGACGCTCGCCGATCTGCACGTGCGAGAGCACGGCGCCGCCTTTCTGCGCCAGGCCCGCCATGTCGAGCACGGTCACGCCCTTGCCTTCGATGTGCGCGGCCATGCCGAGCAGGCCGCCGATGGTCACCACGCCCGTGCCGCCCACGCCGGTCACCAGCACGCCGTACGCGCGCTGGATGGCAGGCAGCTCAGGATGCGGCAGCAGCGGCAGGCCTTCCATCGACACGCCGTGCGATTCGGGCTTGCGCACCTGCGCGCCCTCGGCCGTCACGAAGCTCGGGCAGAAGCCGTTCACGCACGAAAAATCCTTGTTGCAGGACGACTGGTTGATCTTGCGCTTCGTGCCCAGTTCCGTTTCCAGCGGCTCGACCGACAGGCAGTTCGACTTGACCGAGCAATCGCCGCAGCCTTCGCACACCGCGTCGTTGATGAACGCGCGGCGTGCCGGATCGACCATCGTGCCGCGCTTGCGGCGGCGGCGCTTTTCGGTCGCACAGGTCTGGTCGTAGATCAGCACGCTGGTGCCTTGCACCTCGCGCAGTTCGCGCTGAATCGCGTCGAGGCGGTCGCGGTGGTGCACCGTCACGCCTTCCGGGAGCTTGATGGCGGCGTTGTACTTCTCCGGTTCGTCCGTGACGATGACGATGCGCGATGTGCCTTCCGCATGCACCTGCGCGGCAATCTGCGGCACTGACAGCGGGCCGTCGACCGGCTGGCCGCCGGTCATGGCCACGGCGTCGTTGTAGAGGATCTTGTAGGTGATGTTCACCTTGGCCGCAATCGATGCGCGGATCGCCAGCAAGCCGGAGTGGTAATACGTGCCGTCGCCCAGGTTGGCGAACACGTGCTGGTCGCCCGAGAAAGGCATCTGGCCGATCCACGCCACGCCTTCGCCGCCCATCTGGCTGAAGGTGTCGGTGCGGCGGTCCATCCACACGGTCATGTAGTGGCAGCCGATGCCGGCCAGCGCACGCGAACCTTCCGGTACGTTGGTCGACGTGTTGTGCGGGCAGCCCGAGCAGAACCACGGCTTGCGCTCGGCAGTAACGCGCGGCTTGGCGAGCGCCTTCTCTTTGGCGTCGATGATGGCGATGCGCGAGGCAATGCGCGCGCGCACGTCCGACGGCAGTTCGAATTTCTCCAGACGCGTGGCGATGGCGCGGGCGATCAGCGCAGGCGATAGCTCGTAATGCGCCGGCAGCAGCCAGTTGGCCATCGGCACGGACCATTCGCCGCCGGCGTTGTCGCGCTCGTCAAACTTGCCGTACACGCGCGGGCGCACGTCGTCGCGGTAGTTGTACAGCTCTTCCTTGAGCTGGTATTCCAGGATCTGGCGCTTCTCTTCCACCACCAGGATCTCTTGTAGCCCTTCGGCAAAGGCACGCGCGCCGTGCGCTTCCAGCGGCCACACGCAGCCGACCTTGTACAGGCGGATGCCGATGCGGCGGCAGGTTTCTTCGTCGAGACCGAGGTCGACCAGCGCCTGACGCACGTCGAGGTACGCCTTGCCGGCGGTCATGATGCCGAAGCGGGCCTGCGGCGAATCGAGCACCACGCGGTCGAGCTTGTTGGCACGCACGTACGACAGACCGGCGTACCACTTGTAGTCGAGCAGCCGTGCTTCCTGCACCAGCGGCGGATCGGGCCAGCGGATGTTCAGGCCGCCCTGCGGCATGACGAAATCTTCGGGCAGGATGATCTGCGCGCGGTGTGGATCCACATCCACCGAGGCGGACGATTCCACCACGTCCGTCACGCACTTCATCGACACCCACAGGCCGGAGTAGCGGCTCATCGCCCAGCCGTGCAGGCCGTAGTCGAGGTATTCCTGCACGTTGGACGGATACAGCACCGGAATGCCGGCCGCCTTGAAGACGTGCTCGGACTGGTGCGCCAGCGTGGACGACTTGGCGGCGTGGTCATCGCCCGCCAGAACCAGCACGCCGCCATGCGCGGACGAGCCTGCCGAGTTGGCGTGCTTGAACACGTCAATCGTGCGGTCCACGCCCGGCCCCTTGCCGTACCACATGCCGAACACGCCGCTGAACTTGGCGTTCGGATACAGATTGACCTGCTGCGAGCCCCAGACCGCCGTGGCGGCCAAGTCCTCGTTGAGCCCCGCCTGGAAGACGATGTTGTGCCCCGCCAGATGCTTCTTGGCTTTCCACAGGGCTTGGTCCAGTGCACCCAGCGGCGATCCGCGGTAGCCGGAGATGAAGCCCGCCGTATTCAGCCCAGCGGCGCGGTCGCGCTCCTGCTGCAGCATCGGCAGACGTACCAGTGCCTGCGTGCCGCTGATGTAGATGCGGCCACGCTCAAGCGTGTACTTGTCGTCCAGGGAAACGGTTTCGAGCGCGCGGCGTAGCGCGTCGTTCAGAGGGGCATTCATGCGTGCTCCGTGTGGGTGTGTCGGGATCACCGACAGCAGGTCTCTTTTGGTGCCGCCTGCGCCGCTTCTTGTGGAAGCTGGCAGACAGCCTTAGGTCGAGGCATCGTAGCATCGCGTGACATTCCGAACACCGTGCAACGCAGCAAGAATGGGGGTGGGTTTTCCCTTGGTTGTGGTGTCTGATGCACGCATGCATAGGGATGGAAGCGGTGGTCGCACCGGTTGTGCGGTGCATGCAACGTTTGCGGCGAAATCGGCAAACTTCGGTGAAGAAGCCGCGACCAAGTCACGCAACCCCTGGACTTTCGCAAGCCGCGCCGCCATCCTGCGCAGTTCCGTCCGAATTCCTCAAACCACGATCGTGAACGCTACCGCCTTCGCCTCTGCCCAACCTCGGCATACGCTGCCGACGGCCGGTGCACGCCTGCGCGGCGGTACTTCGCACGATCGATTCAGCACGCACGCGGCCATCCGGCACTTCCTGCTCGCCCGGCTTTCGTAAGCCGTGCGGGGTGTCGCCACAAGCTGGCGCACCTGCCCCGTACGGCTCCCTCCGCTCCCCGTCTCCCTTTCATTCCGGCTTGGCGCTGACACGCGCCGGCATCGGTACGTCTGCCTTCGCCTGTTACAACCCGGCGCGGCGGGCGCAGGAACCGCCATGGAACTCACGCAGAACTTCGTCAAGGCCAAGCGGCCTTGCGCGGATGGCTACCGCTGGTACATCCGCAACCGCCACAGCGGCACCGATTACCAACACCTGATCGACAGCCTCGTGCGCGAAGGCCGGGTTACCGACGCGATCTGGTTGCTCGACAACTTCGGCCCAACCGACGCCGTGCTCGAAGCCGATGACATCGAAGCCGATGCGCTCGTCTTTGCCGGCACGATCGTCGTGCGTGGCGGCATTCACGTCGATGGCGTGTTGCGCGCTGGCCAGGCCATCCGCGCGGGCGGCGGCGTGCGCGCAGGCGAGTCGATCACCGCGGGCGGTGATCTGGAAGCCAAGGCCGGCCTTTACTGCGACGGCGCCGTGCATGTCGGCGGCGACGTGCGCGTGGGCTGGAGCCTGAACGCCGCGGGCGCGCTACGTTGCGGCGGCCTCGTGCGCGTGCATCGCGACCTGCATTGCGATGCCGACATCGATACGGCCGCGGATTTGCTGATCGGCGAGGCACTGGCGGCGCGCGGCAACGTGCGTTGCGGCAAGGGCCTGCGCGCTGGCAGCGAGGTGATCAGCGAGGCCGGCATCGTGAGCGCAAACGGCATTCTCGCGGGCGCTAATCTGCGGGCGAGCACGCATCTGGAGGCCGGCTGGGGCATCAAGGTCTGGGGCGATATCGAAGCCGGCGGCGCCATCCGCGCGGGTGAGGGCGTCGAGGCCGGTGGCGTGATCGTTGCCGGGCCGGGCTATGGCATCCACGCGGGCCTGAACGTGCGCATGGACGACTGGCCCGCGAGCGCCTGCATTCGCGCGGCTCAGCAGCCGTCGCGGCTCATCAGCGGTTATTGGGCGGAGGCCGCATGAGCACCGTACTGCCCATGCCGTTACCGGCTTTGCCGACGTTGGCATCGATGGTGCAATCGCTGCGTCAGTGGCTTGCGCCGCTCGGCCTGCGCACCGACGTCGAGTTCGACAACGAAGACATCGAGCGCGAACTCGACGCGCTGTATGAACGCATGCAGACACCCGGCACGCCGTTGCATTGCATGGCCATCGACGACGACACCTTGCCGGGCTTCCGCCTGCACACGCGCGAGGCCGATGGCGAGACCTATGTCTATGTCGAAGACGTGGCGGCGCGGCGCCTGGCCGGCTACACGGTCTTCAACCGCTTGATCGAGCTGGACAAGCGCGCGGATCGCTATCTGCGTGCGCCGCATTCGAAGTATGCGTTGGCGTACCAGCGGCGCGGGTTGGCCTCGACCGTATTCCGGCGCGCGCTCGACAGTGGGATGTGCCTGATGAGCGGCGCGCGTCAGTCCGTCGGGGGGTGTGGCAGTCGCTCGCCAGGCGCTACCCATCGGGGTATGTGGAGGTGCGCGACAAGCGCCTGCGCTACCTGGGCGACCAGGTGGAGGATGTCGTGCTGGAGGCCCTGCACACGCGGCGCGTGCTGCTGGGGGTGGGCTGGAGCTTGGCCGAACTGGCTGCCGCCACCAGGATGATCACCTGAAGATCAATCGACGAGGGTCTCGATCACGTCGCGCATGCGGATCACCAATCCATCCATCGCTTCGGCCGGCACGTTGCCGTAGCCGAGCACGAGGCCGTTGTATTGCGCGGTCAGCGTGCCAGGCAGACAGAAGCGCGACAGCGGCCGCAACACCATTCCGTGCTCACGGGCGGCGCGGCTGACTTCGGTGTCGAGCACCGGGGCATCGAGCCGCGTGGAAAGATGCATGCCGCCAGCACCGCCCGATACGGTGACGATGCCGTCCAGGTGTCGCTCGATCGCAGTCTGCAGAGCATCGCGGCGCTCGCCGTATAGACGACGCATGCGCCGCAGGTGCCGTGTGAAATGTCCCGCCTCGATGAACTCGGCCAGCGCGAGCTGCTCGGCTACGCGCCCGCGCAACATCAGCGCACCTGCCGTCTTTTTCAGCACGGGCACCAGCGCGGGCGGCACCACCATATAGCCGAGGCGTAGCGCCGGGAACAGCATCTTGCTGAACGTGCCGAGATAGATGACCGGTGCATCCTCCGTCAGGCCCTGCACGGCGGATAGCGGCGCACCCGTGTGGCGGAACTCGCTGTCGTAATCGTCTTCGATGATCCACGCGCCGGCTGCGCGTGCGTGCTGGATGAGCGCGAGACGGCGCTCCAGACTCATCACCGCGCCCAGTGGGTATTGGTGCGACGGCGTGATGTAGATGAGCTTGGGCGGCGTATCGTGCCAGTCTTCCTCGCGCGGGGCGAGGCCATCGGCGTCGACGCTGATCGGTACCAATCGCATGTCTGCGGCCTGCAAGGCGGCGCGCGCACCGTAGTAGCCGGGGTTTTCGATCCACGCGGTATCGCCCGCATCCGCGAGCGTACGGGCGCACATGTCGAGGCTGTTCTGCGTGCCGTCGGTGATGAACACCTGCGACGCGTCGCAGCGCACGCCGCGCGAAACGCGCAGGTATTCCGCCACGGCTTGGCGCAGGGCGACATTGCCTTCGACGGGGCCGTAGCCCATCTGCCCAGGCCCGATGCGGCGCCATCCGCGTTCCATGCAACGGCGCCATTGCGCGAGCGGGAACTCATCCAGCGCGGGCGTGCCAGGCAGGAAAGGCAGCAGATCGGCCATGCCGCCGTGCGGGCGTTCGAGGTCTTTCACGCGGCGCGACAGCTGGGCCGGGGCTTCGGGCGCCTGCGCGGGCGTCTGCTGCAGACCGACGCGCGCTACCACCGTGCCTTGCCGTCGGCTGAGCACGAAGCCCTCTGTGGCGAGTTGTTCGTAAGCGTAGAGCACCGAGTTGCGCGCGATGCCCAGCTCTTCGGCCAGCGTGCGCGATGGTGCCAGGCGCGTCCCTTCCTCGATCTGTCCGCTGAGGATGGCTGCACGCAGGCAGGCATATAGCCGATGCTGCTGCGAGGCGCGGGCTGCGCCCTCGCCGTGCATCGCGGTGCGTTCGTAGTTCGACAGCAGGACGCCGTAATCCATCGTGGCTCCAAGACTCTGCATTTTGGTGGGTCTATGCATGGTGCCACGGTTTTTTTATCGTCGGCATGTCGATTACGATTTCGGAGCCTTGCATGTCGAGCACAGAACCCACATCGCCCACATCGCCCACATCGCCCACCGCGCGCACCCGCGTGCGCCGCGTCGCGCACCGTGGCCATTACGACCGCACCACGCTGCATGCCATCCTCGACGAGGCTTACGTCTGCCACATCGCCTTTGCCGACGAGCATGGCGTGCATTGCATTCCGACCGCGTGCTGGCGCGAGGGCGACCACCTTTACATTCACGGCTCCAACGGTAGCCGCATGCTCAAGCTGGCTGGAAGCGGCGCGCAGGTCTGCGTGACCATCACGCACATCGATGGCCTGGTGCTGGCACGCTCGGCGTTCAACCATTCGATGAACTACCGGTCGGCCGTTATCTACGGTGCGTTCGAAGTTGTGCCGGATGTGCAGAAACCTGCGGTGCTCGATACCTTCATGGAAGTGCTCGCGCCTGGTCGTTCGCAGCAGGCGCGGCCCGGTAATGCCAAGGAACTGGCTGCCACGACCGTGTTGCGCATTCCGCTGGATGAGGCGGCGTGCAAAGTGCGCACGGGCGGGCCGAAGGATGATGCTGAAGACCTTGACCTGCCTGTGTGGGCTGGGGTGCTGCCGATGGCGCTTTTGCCGTTGCCGCCGGTGGTGGAGGCTGCGCCGGTGGGTACGCCGGATTATGTGCAGGAGTGGAAGGACAGTGCTCGCGCGCCGGTGGGGGATGTGGCGATGTCGTGACGGCTGTGGGGTGCTGGTTGGTTTTGTTTTGGCCCTGATGGTCCATCTCCCTTTCGTTCCCTGCCGGGGCCGACTTACTTTTCTTTGTCTTGCCAAAGAAAAGTAAGCAAAAGAAAGGCGCGCCCGAGATGGCGACCCATCCCTTGAATTTGCGTAACCGGGCGGAGACGGGAAAAACTCGCTTCGCTCAGACAGTTTCCCGTCTTTTTTCCGCCCGCTTACGGAAATTCAAGGCGCCATCAAGAGCTCAACGTCAAAAGAAAAAGGCCAACCCGCCGCGCGGTTGGCCTTTGTCGTTTGGGCAGGCGCCCCGAAGGTTTGGCTTTTGTCTTTTGACTTTGGTGCCCTATGCGGCGCCTTGAATTTCTGTTGCTGGGAGGAAAAAGAGGGGAGGCCTGTCTGAGCGCAGCGAGTTTGCCTCCCCTCCCTCCCTGCGACAGAAATTCAAGGGGAAGTCGCCATCTCGGGCGCGCCTTTCTTTGCTTACTTTCTTTGGCAAGACAAAGAAAGTGAGTCAGCCCCGGCAGGGGATGAAACAAGGGATGCACCAAAGCCCAAAAAACAAAACCCCTCAGTGCACCAGTTGGTTAATCTCGATGATCGGCATGAGCACAGCCAGCACGATCAACAGCACCACCACACCCATCGTCAAAATCAGTGCCGGCTCCAGCAAGCCCGTGAGAAACAACGTGCGACGCTCCAACTCCTGCGCCTCGCCCTGCGCAGCCCGTTCCAGCATCGCAGGCAGATTGCCCGTCGCCTCACCAGAACGAATCAAGTGCACCAGCACAGGCGGAAACTGATTCTGCGCCGCCAACGCCCGCGCCAGCGAAGTCCCTTCCCGCACGCGCGTGGACGCATCCTCCACATTGGTCTTGAGCGCAACGTTGTTCAGCGTCTCCCCCGCAGCCTGCAGGCCCCGTAGGATCGGCACGCCGGCACTGGTGAGAATGGCCAGCGTGCTAGCAAACCGCGCGGTGTTATAGCCGCGAACGAGCTTGCCGAACAGCGGCGCTGTCAGCAGCCACTTGTGCCACGACAGCCGCAATGCCGGCTGCTTGAGCAGATTGCGGATCAGCGCGCCGATCACCACCAGCACGATCGCTGCCAGCCAGCCCCAGTTCCGTACAAAATCGGACAGCCACAGCATGATGATCGTGAGCGTCGGCAGCTTCTGCTTGGTGTTGGCAAACACGCTCACCACCTGCGGCACCACGTATGACAGCAGGAAGATTACGATGGCAAACGCCACCACCGTGACGATCGCCGGATACGTGAATGCCAGCTTGATCTTGGAGGTCAGCGCGTTTCGGCTCTCGATGTAGTCGGCCAGGCGCGAGAGGACGAGTCCGAGGTTGCCCGAGTGCTCGCCCGCGGAAACGAGGGCGCGGTAGATGTCGGGAAAATCCTTCGGATGCTGCGCCAGCGCCACCGACAACGAGCTTCCGCCCACCACTTCCGCGCGGATGGCCGCGAGCAGTTCACCAACGTATGCACGTTCAGCCTGATCGGACAGCGCGGCGAGTGCTTCATCGAGCGGCAGACCCGCCACCAGCAGGCTCGCAAGCTGGCGCGTGACGAGCGCATTTTCCTGCGCCGAGAGCCGCTTGCCGAAGCTCGATCCCCCGCGCTTTGTGGCCTGCGCGCCCAGCGCGTCGACCACCAGCGGTGTCAGCCCGCGTGCGCGCAGCAGCGTGCGCGCCTGACGTGCGCTGTCGGCTTCGATGACACCCTTGTCGGTCTTGCCGGTGGCGTCGGCGGCTTCGTAGCGGAAGGCTGGCATGCGCTATTCGTTGATTCGCGTCTTAGTCGCGCGTGACGCGCAGCACTTCTTCCAGCGACGTGGCGCCGGTGTCGATCCAGCGCTGTGCATCCATGCGCATGGTCTGCATGCCCTGGCCGATGGCGAACGCCTTGATCTCGGATTCAGCGGCCTGGCGATGGATCATGGTCTGGATTTCGGGCGTAACGGTCAGCAGTTCGTACACGCCGGTCCGGCCCTGGTAGCCCGAGTTGCTACAACGGTCGCAGCCCACGTGATGCCACACCGATTTGCGTGCCGGTGCGGCAGGCGCCACACCATCGGCAATCGGCGTGCCGGCCACGGCTTCTACTTCCGCAGGCGTGAGTTCGAGCACTTCTTCGCGGCGGCAATGCACGCACAGGCGGCGTACCAGCCGCTGCGCCAGCACACCCAGCAACGATGAAGACAGCAGGAACGGCTCGATCCCCATGTCGATCAGGCGCGTCACGGCTGAGGCCGAATCGTTCGTGTGCAGCGTCGCCAGCACCAGGTGGCCCGTAAGTGAGGCCTGCACGGCAATCTGCGCCGTTTCCAAATCGCGGATTTCCCCGATCATCACCACGTCCGGGTCCTGGCGCAGGATGGCGCGCAGGGCCTTGGCGAACGTCATGTCGATCTTCGGGTTGACCTGCGTCTGGCCAATGCCGTCGAGGTCGTATTCGATCGGGTCTTCCACCGTCATGATGTTGGTGGAAGCCGAATCGAGCCGCGACAGCGCCGCGTACAGCGTGGTCGTCTTGCCCGAACCCGTCGGGCCGGTGACGAGCACGATGCCGTGCGGCTGGTTGATCAGGTGGTCAAAGCGCGCCAGCGTGCCGGCGCCCATGCCGAGCTTGCCGAGGTCGAGCCGGCCGGCTTCCTTGTCGAGCAGACGCAGCACCGCGCGCTCGCCGTGTCCGGTGGGCAAGGTGCTCACGCGCACGTCCACCGGGCGACCGCCCACGCGCAGCGTGATGCGGCCGTCCTGCGGCAGGCGCTTCTCGGCAATGTCGAGCTGCGCCATGATCTTGATGCGCGAAATCAGCGCGCCGTGCAGCGCTTTCTTCGGGCGCACCACGTCGCGCAGCGTGCCGTCCACCCGGAAGCGCACCACGGAGGCATTCTCGAACGGCTCGATGTGAATGTCGGATGCGCCTTCGCGCGCGGCCTGCGTGAGCAGCGCGTTGATCATGCGGATGATCGGCGCGTCGTCTTCGGATTCGAGCAGGTCTTCCACGGCAGGGATGTCCTGCATCAGACGCGAGAGATCGACTTCGCCTTCCACTTCGCCCACCACCTGGGCTGCGCTGCCGTCTTGCGCGTTGTAGGCCGTTTGTGTGGCGATGGACAGCGCCGCCGTGCTAAGCGTCACCAACTGCAGCGCGCCGAACACGCGGCCGAGTTCAGCCAGCGCCGTGCGCGAGGTTTCGGGGCAGACCCACACCTCCAGCGTATCGACGTCCTGGCGTGCGACGAGCAGCTTGGCGTCGCGCGCAAACGCATACGGCACCAGCCGCACGGCGGACTGCGAGGGCGGCTCGAGCGTGCTGGCGTCGGTGGTGGGAGCTTGCGTTGCCATGGTTCGTTGTCCGTTGTCAGCCACCATTGCGCGGCGCGTTGCCGTCGTAGCCGCCCGAGGTGGGCGCCGCGAAGTTCTGTAGGCGCGGCTGGCTGCGCGTGGTGCCCTGCGGCATCGGCATGGGGGCGCCCGGGGGCACCTGCGTGCCGGCCGGGCCCTTCGGCACGATCGACACATCGCCGTAATTGTCAGCCGGGCGCATGGCGTTGGGCGTGGGCAGCACCGGTGTGTCCTTGTCCGAGGTGGTCGGCAGCATGTTCGGCGAGACAAAGCCCTGCTGCGTATCACGCATGTAGTTGTAGCGGTTGTCCGACAACGCGCCCGTGGCATCGGCCGTGCGCAAGATGATCGGGCGCAGGAACACCAGCAGGTTGGTCTTCACGCGCGTCTTGTTCTCCGAGCGGAACAGCGCGCCAAGCAGCGGGATGTCGCCCAGGCCCGGCACTTTCTGCTCGCCGTCCTGGTAGTTGTCTTCCAGCAGGCCGCCCAGCACGACGACCTGGCCGTCGTTGGCCAGCACATTGGTCTCGATCGAGCGCACGTTGGTGGTCGGGCCCTGCGTCGCATTCTGCGTGCCCGGCACCACGGCCGACGATTCCTGGAAGATCTGCATCTTCACCAGCCCGCCGTCCGTGATCTGCGGCTTGACGCGCAGCGTGATGCCGACGTCCTTGCGGTCGAACGTCTGGAAAGGCGTGACTGAAGCCGCGCCGCCGGTCTGCGCATATGAACCGGTCGTGATTGGCACGTTCTGGCCGATCAGGATCTTGGCTTCTTCGTTGTCGAGCGTAATCAGGTTGGGCGTGGACAGCACGTTGACCGAACCATCCGAACCCAGCGCGCTGAGGATGGCGCCCAAACCGCTGCCCCTGTTGAACACCCCGAAGTTGCCGCCGTTGAGTTGGCCAACGCTGTTTGAGAGCGTGCCGATGGCAGTCTGCGCGGCCGTACTGCCGATGCCGCCACTGGTGATGGTGGCAATCGTGCCCGCGAGGTTGATCAGGTTGTTGGCGCCGGAGCCGAAGTTGGTGCCACCGCCAAAAAAGGTGGTCGGGCCACCCGCGCCGGCCATCCATTGGATGCCCAACTGCGACGCCTTGGTGGCCGTCACTTCCACGATCATCGATTCGATATAGACCTGGGCGCGTCGCGCGTCGAGGTCGTCGATCACGGCGCGCAGGTTGCGATAGACCGGCTCGCTGGCGGTGATGATGAGCGCGTTGGTGGCCGGATCGGCCTGGATGATGCCGCCGGTGGTCGGCGTGTTGTTCTGCCCAAACGAGGCGCGGAACGAAGAGCTGCCGCTGCCCGAGCCGCTGCCCGAACCCGAGCCGCTGCCGTAGTTGGTGTTCTGTGTGTTCTGGTTCTGCGAAGTGTTCACACCGCCGGCCGGCTGCGAGGTCGCGCCTTGGGCGGCGCTCTGTCCGCCCGGCCCGGTCGATGCCGAGGCCGACAGCGTGGCATCGGCCGCCACGATCGCGCGCAGCGTGGTGGCCAGCTGCACCGCGTTGGCGTTCTTGAGCGGCACCACCCAGATGTTGCCCGGGCGCGCATTCGGCACGTCCAGCTTGGCGATCAGTTGTTTGGCTTGCGCAAGGCGTGCCGCACTCGACGCACGCACCATCACGCTGTTCGAACGCGGCTCTGCCACGACTGACGTGCGCAGGCTTGGGTCCGACAGCGCCGCGCCGGCACCGGCACCAGCTGCGCCGCCAGCCGACGGGTCCAGCAGCTTCTGCAGTGTGGCCGCCACATCGATGGCCACGGCGTTCCTCAGCGGAATCAGTTCGGTCTCGCCAGCCACGGGCGTGTCGATCGACGCGATGATGCGGCCGATGCGGCGCAGGTTGTCGGCGTAATCGGTAATGACCAGCGTGTTGTTGGCCGGGTATGCGGTGATCGTGTTGTTGGGCGCGATCATCGGGCGCAGCACCGGCACCAGGTTGTTGGCCGATTCATGCTGCAGGCGGAAGACCTGCGTGACGACCTGTTCGCCGCCGCGCGAGCCTGCCGCGCCCACGCTCGTGGGCGAGCCCTGCAGCTTGGCATCGGCTTCCGGCACGACCTTGGTGAAACCGTTGCCTTCGACAATCGCGTAGCCCTGCATGCGCAGGATCGAGCCCAGCGATTCGAGCGCCTGCGAGCGCGTCACCGGCTTTTCGGTGACGAGGTTGACGGTGCCCTTCACGCGCGGGTCGACGATGAAGTTCTTGCCCGTGGCCTGGCCCACGGCCTTGACCACCGAGTCCAGATCCGCGTTGACGAAATTCAGCGAGACCTCATCCCCGGGGTTGCCGACGGCGCCATTTTGGGCGGATGCCGCGCTCGGCGGGGCGGCGAAGACTGGCATCGAGCCGGCCACCATTGTTGCGCAGCATGCCAGGACGATGGCGCGAACGGTGAGTCGGGAAGAGGCGTTGTACATGGTCTCGTTCATGGTTGTCGGCACGCTGGCTCGCGCGCCGGCTTGAGGATCAAAAGCGGAGTCGATGATGCGACCCGTCGCGCGGGCCCAGCAGACTCAACAGGCCAATCAATTGCGGTTCCGACTCCGGCGTGGCACTGGCCACCCCGTCAAAATGCGCGCTGGGCCCCAGGGTGCCCTGGCCCTGCAGAGTGAGCGGCCCGGCCAGCGTCGATAGCGACAACTGCATCGGCGCACCGCTCACGCCGCCAAACGACACCACGGCCTGGTAACTGCCCAGCGGCCGCACCCGGCTGAGGCTGGATGATACCTGCTCAAGCGTGACAGTCAGCGCGCCCTGGGCGGTGTCCGGCTGGCCTTTTCCACGACCGAATTGGCCTGAGAGCGGCGTCCACTGCGCCCGCAGCCGGCCATCCAGCTTGAGCGTGTTGAACGGCGCGCCAATGCCTTCCAGCAACGATGCCGGCAATGCAACCGTGCCAGCCTCTGCGCCCCAGTGCCCTGGCGTGACCGTCAGCGTGACCGGCTTCTCCAGCGCGCGATCGTGCGTCAGGTGCGCCCGCAGCGTGCCGGTTAGCAGCGGCAGCATGTCGATCGACCACGACAGGCGGCCCGGCAGCACGGTCGCATCGGCGCCCCCGTTGCCGGCGGTCAGCGCCAGCGTTGCGCTGCCGTGCCAGATACTGCCCTGGCTGTCAGCCAGCAACACACGGTGCCCCGTGGCTGCGGCCACGCGCTCGGCCGCCCACGCGGCCGGATACTGCGCCACCACGGTCAAGCCCACGGCCAGCAGCGCCACGCCACACCACAGCACGCGCCAGCCGAGGCTCGTGCGCTCGTCGGACTCGGCACGGCGGCGCAGGCGCAGCGGCGGTAGCGATTCAATCCCCATCGGCACGATCGGACCCGTCAGTGGCCCGCGGCGGCGGGGCCTTGCAGCGTCGCCGTCACGTTGACCAGGGCCGTCGCGCCCACGTATTTGATGTTCGTATCGATCACCTTCATGCGCTGCGCCTGCCGCACCTCCTGCAGCCATTCGGCGACGGCGCCAAAGGGCACCTTGTCCAGTTGCACCTGCACGCTCTCGCCCGACATCGCCATCCGCGTTGCCTTCAATCCGTGGTTGGTCAGGCTCGTGTTGAGTGCCTGCTGCAGTTCCGCGCCGCGCGGCACGGGTGCAGCGGCAATGGCCGACAGGCTGCGCGCTTCCTGACCGAGCGTTTCCATCTCGGCGAGTTGGGTACGCATCTGCGGCAGCGCTTTCTCGATGCGGCGCTGGCCTTCAAAGGCCGGCTCCCACAGCACCAGGTAGACGATCACGAGTAACAGCACCACACCGCCGCCAGCCAGGATGCGGCGCTCGCGCGGTTCGCGCTGCATCCAGAAGGTCGTGGCCGCATCGCGCACCGAGTCCGGCACGCCAATGCGCGGCAGGCGGCGGGATGACGATCGAGAAGAGGGGGAGGAAGTCGCCATGGAGGAATCGTTATTGGGCGATGGAGACCGTCCAGCGCGAGCCGGGTACGGTGGCTTCTGCGCCGCGCGGGGCCTCGGCGGTGTCCATGTTCAGGCCGACATTGCGGGCCGCGGTGCGCAGGCTGGCGGTGTCGGTGCCGTCCTTGAGCGTGACCGTGAGCGCGCGGCCGTGGTAATCGAGCGCGAGCAGCGCATCCGGCGCGAGGCCGGTCGCAGCTTGGGCAAAGCGATCGGCCAGCGGCAGGAAGTCTTCCGGCGCCGATTTGCCGGCGGCCAAGCGCAGTTGCTCGACCTGGCGGCGCATCTGCGCGGGCGGATCGAGGATCACCGGCGTATTCGGGAATGCCGTCTGCAACTGCGCGCGCATGGCGGTATCGAGCCGCTTCTGTTCGGCACGCAGCGTGAGCCAGCGCGCGTTCATGCCGATGAGCTGCACGACCACCAGCAGCACGGCGAGCGCGATCGGCAGGCGCCAGAGGCTCCAGTCCATGCCGGCCACGCCGCCGCGCGCAAAGTCGAATTGGCAGAGATCGGCTTCGCCGGAGGCGAGGGCGTCGCGGGCGCCGGCGGCCCAGGTGGACCAGTCCAGCGTGGCGGTGGCTGGGTCGGCTGACAAGCCGGGCGCCAGCTCGCGCAATGCGGGCGAGACCATCAGCGTGGCCGGCGTGGGCGCAATGCCCAGCCAGTTGCCGAGGTTGGCCGGCAGCACGCGCAGGCCGTAGCCCTCGGCGCGGCCGGTGCGTACGGTGATGTCGATGGCGACGGGCGCGTCTGGGTCGGACGGCGGCGCCGCATCGAGCGCGATGGTTGCCGGGGTGACCGCGGCAACGGTTTCAGCAGCAGGCGCTTCGACTGCGGGTTCAGCGGCTGCGGCAGAGGAGGCGTCGAGCGACGGTTCCGCACGTTCGACGGCGTTTGCCGATTCTGCAATCAGCGCTGCCGCTGCGGCAGGTGTTTCAAACGGCACGCAAAGCTGCGCAGGCAGCAGGTGGCAGGTGCGGTGTTTGTGACCGGCAAAGGTATCAAGAATGAAGCGGACCCACGCGCGGTCGGCAATCATCAACGCGCGCGACTGCGGCTCGCGGGGCGCGCGCCAGCCACGCGCGGGGGCGTCGCCCAAGCGGGGCCCGAGGGCGATATGGCATTGCTGCGCGTCCTGAACAAGGCGCTCTTCCACCAGGTTGGGCAAGGCCAGGCGCAGCTTGGGCAGCGCCAGCGGCGGCACGTTGGCCGGTACCAGCAGCACGTCGGCGGCGGGCAGCAAAAGGATCAGGCGATCGGCGGCGGGCAGTTCGTCGGTGCGCGACGTGCCTTCGCGCTGAACACGTTGGGCCCCAAGCGCGCCCTCTTCACGCACCAGCGCGAAGGGCACGGAGGCAAGCGCGCCCGCCGACCAGCGTTCGGGCGATTGAATGGGCCGGTGCGGCAGGCGCACGTACAGGGAGGTCGTCAAACCGCTCCTCTATTGATCTTGAGAGTGTGAATGCGAACTGCCAACGGAAGCGCCGGATTGCGCAAAACCCGCGATGCTGAACGATGCGGATGACAATACGGCGAAGGCTAGGGTCTGTCTACAAGCGGCGCGTACGCACGTGGAGGGGTGTTGCGCCGCCGTCATGACGGAATCTCGTCGATGCGGCGGATCCAGACGATGCGGGTCGCGTTATTGTTGATCGGATCGCCACGTGAAACAAGCGCCACTTCCCCGATTCGGGCGCGCTCGTGGCGGGCCATGCCGTAGACCAGAAAATAGTGGGTCTGCACGTCCAGCAGATTGGCTGCGGCGGTGGTGTCGACCCCGGGCGCGATGCCGCGCAACTGGTTCGTGACATCGCCGATGTTGCGGAAGTAAGCGCGGTCGCGCGCCTGCACCAGCGAGCGGGCGCGGTCCAGGCTCAGGTTCGGGATGACGGCGGCCAGCACTTCAGCGCTGGCCGTGTTGGCATTGATCTGCGTGCGGGTGGGCAACACGATCACGTAGGGGCGCAGCTTGGCGATCATGTCGGCCGTGTAGCCGGGAATCGTCAACAGGCTGGCCACGTCATCGAGCGGCCGTGGGCCGTTGCTGTTGCTGCCGCCGCCGCCGCCGCCGCCGCTGTCTTCGCCGCCTTGCTGGCCGCCCTGCATGCCTTCGATCGACTGGAAGCCGCCCAGCATCTGCGCCAGGTACGTCGCCGTGATATTGGCCAGGCTCGGGTCGATGTTGAGCGATTGCAGGAGCAGGCCGTACGCCTTGATGGCGTCTTTGTCGCGGCCGGTAATGAGCGTGCGGGCGCCCAGCGTCTGCGCTGTCAGCAGATTCATCAGGTTGAAGCGTGCCTGGGCATCGAAGATGCGGCCCGACAGGTACGACTCCTCACCGGCGGTGTCCGTGCGCAGCGAGCTGCCAAGAAAGTCCGACAGCTTCGTTTCCTGGATCGGCACTGCCCAGATTTCGCCCAGGTGGTCGACGGCGCCGGTGCGGCGCTGGTCATCGCGCAAGATGAGGCGCGCCCAGTCGATGCCTGCCCGCGCGATCCACGTGGCCTGCGCTTTCAGGCGCTGGTTTTCCACCGCGCGGATCTCTACCTGCTGGCGCCACAGCATGCCCGACACGATGACCACGGCCAGCGTGACGACAAGCAGGGCCGTGATGATGGCCGCGCCGCGCTGGCGCCGGGCACGCGCGTTACGTTGGGCAGGTCGACGAGAGCATCGCGCCATGTCAAAGCCCCGTCATGCAGATGCGTGTGAAGCGCTGCGGCGCGCCCTGCGGCGTCATGCGCACGAGCAATGCCAGTTCCACCGCGCGCACCGAGGCGGCCGGCACGACCACGCCCGGGCTGTTGGCCGACGGCGCCGACGCGCTGGGTGTGGACGCCGACGGCAAGCCGGTGAGGGTGGTGGTATTGCTGCCGGCCGGGAACAGCGCCGCAGACAGCGCGCCCGTGTTGTCCATCCAGCCGCCGGGTTCGATCCACGCGCGCGCGCTGATGCTGTCGACGTTGGCGGCGAGCAGGTAGCGCGCCGCGCCCGCGCCGCCCTGGCGCAGGTTGTCCATCGCATTGCGCAGGTCGCCGCGGTTGGTGATCGGTTGGGTCTGGAGGCGTTCGAGCCGGCCGTCGACGATGCGGTAGAGCACCACCTGCCACGCGGGGGGCTGGCCGTCGTCGCGGCGGTCGCGCACCATCAGCACGCGGTTGGCGTCCACCTCCACCGGTGAGCGTGACAACGTGTTCGGATCGGCCAGTTGGGTGCAATCGGCGTCGAACTGGGCGTAGGCCGTTTTGAGTGCTTCGATGCGTTCGTCGCGCTGGGCCAGCGCCTCGTGCGTGCGGGTCATGCTGTCCAGCCCGCGCCAGGCGATCACGGCCAGGATGGCCAGCAGCGTGATCGCCACCAGCAGCTCGAGCAGGGTGAAGCCGCGCGCTGAACGATTAGAAGACATTGCGTGCATCGTTCGGCAATAGAGTCACGAGCCAGGCCAGTCGCACGGATTTGGACGCGTCCGGATAGACGGACACCTCCACGCGGCGGAACACCGGGTTGGGCGTGGTGGCGATGGTCTCTTCGCACCACAGTTGCGTATCGCCTTGCGGGCACGCAAAGCCGCGCGCGCCAGGGTCTGGGAAGACGCGTGCCAGGCGCAGGTTGGCGAGGTGGTTTTCAGCGCTCCAGGTAGCGATCATGCGCGTCTGCAAAGAATCGCTTGCGGTGGTCATGCTGCCCATGGCCCGCATGGTGGCGGTAAGTGCCACGGCCACGATGGTCAGCGCCACCAGCACTTCGAGCAGGGTGAAACCGCGCGTGCGCGTGGGGCGGTGGCTGCGCGTCATTGCGTTTGCGTCTCCGTCAGCACGCGCGGGCCGCCGTCGGACACGACATCCACGCGCGAGCCCTGCGAGGTCAGTGCCACGCGCCACGGCAGGCCGATCGCCTCACGGCCGAACACGAGGCGCTGCGGCGCGCCTGGCACCGCAGCGGCACCGGCGACGATCTGTACGTTGTCCATGCCTTGGCGCCAGTGGCCCGGTGCGAGCACGTCCCGGTTGAGCAAGCGCCAGCCATTCGGAGTCGATTCGTAGAAGCGCCAGCCTTGCGCATCGCCCTCCCACGCCACGGGGCGCGAGGTGAGCTGCGCCTCTTCCTGTGCCAGTTCGATCAGGCGAGCCAGCTTCTGCGCGTCATCGGCCAGTTGCGAGCGCGGGTTGGGCGTGGCGTTGACGGCCACGACGGCCAGCACGATGCCGATGATGACCACCACCACCAGCAACTCCAGCAGCGTAAAGCCGTGAGGATGCCGGCGGCGTGGATGACCGAGCATGGTGAGCGGGCGGCTGAGGGCGCTGCGCTGGCTTAGTTGTCCCAGTTGCCGATGTCGGCGTCGTTGCCCGTGCCGCCGGCTTGGCCGTCTGCGCCGAAGCTGAAGATGTCCACTTCACCGCGCACGCCCGGGTTCAGATATTGATACGGGTGGCCCCACGGGTCTTTGGGCAGGCGTTCCAGATAGCCGCCGCCTTTCCAGTTGTTGGGAATCGGCTCGGTGGTCGGCTTGGCGACCAGCGCCCCAATGCCCTGCTCGGTGGTCGGATAGCGGCCGTTGTCCAGACGATAGAGCTTGAGCGCCTGCGAAATGGACGCGATGTCCTGTTTGGCGGCGATGATGCGCGCCTCGTCAGGACGGCTCATGATCTTCGGCACCACCAGCGCGGCGAGGATGCCCAGAATCACCACCACCACCATGATTTCGATCAGGGTGAAGCCACGCGCTGCTTGGCGGGCGAGGGCGCGCTGGCGGAAGGAAGAGCGAAGTTGGCCTTGCATCATGGCGACAGAGTTGGCAATAAGGGGAAGAGACACAGTATATCCGTGACATATGACCATATATTGCACGGCAGGGTCATGCTGCGATGGCTCTAGAGCCGCACCTCCAAGCTGTTCACCGAACCGGCATGAAGGGCGGATAGAATCGGCGTATTCCTACGGTGCCTTGCCCCATTTCATGAACGCTCGACAGTCGTCCCGCCTGCTCAGTCTTGTACTGTTTGCTGCCCTGTGTGCGCTCCTGACGCATTGGGTGCTGACGCTGTCGTCGCTGCGCTCGCTGGGCGCGCCGCGTGAGGCGCGTGTGGCCCAGACCGATGCACTGGAGACTGGCGCGGCCGTCACGCTCTTTGGCGGCGGCCCGCAGAATGGCCCGCGCGATGTGCAGGTAATGGGCGTGGTGGCCGATCTGGCAGATGGTTCAGGCGCGGCCATCGTGTCGGTGGACGGTGGCGCACCGCAGGCCGTGCGGGCCGGCAAGTCGCTGTCGTCCAACCTCAAGCTGGTTGAAATCAAGGCGCGCTCGGTGGTGATCGAGCGCAATGGCGCGCGCCAGGAGATTCCGCTGCCGGCCAGCGCCGTGGCGGGCGTGTCGTCGGCCAATCGCAATGCGCCGGCAATGCCGCTGCCGCCCGCGGGCGCCGCAGCCCCGCTATCCACGCCCGGCACACCACCCGCGCCGCCGGTTCCCAACAATCCGGCCAACACCGCTATGCCGGGCGCCATGCTGCCCATTGCGCCCGCGCAGAGCAACACGGGGGACGAGCCTGCCAGCCAAGGCGGCGGTATCGTCGGCCCGCGCCACCGCGCGGCGGCCGCCGCACGCAAAGGCGATACCCCTCAGCCGGGCGCCGATCAGTAGGCGTCTAGCGGCCGGCCAGGCGGTGGCGGGCGCATATTACAGCGCATGTCATCGGGGTAACAGCGTGTAAAAGCCGGCAACGCGTCGGCATTGTCGGGTTCTAATCCGCTACACAGTCCATGTGAAAAGGAGCTGACCATGACCAACAAACGTGCTGTCCAAGCCTTCCTCGCCACCTCGGCCCTGTTCCTGGCCATGTCGGGCATGAACGCCCGCGCCCAGGATGCCAGCGCCCCAGCCGCCAGCGCACAAGCACCGGCCGCGGCGCAGGCTGCGCCGCAAGCCAATGTCCCTGCCGGCAAGCCGGGCCGGCACGGCGGCGGCCTGAAGGCGCTCGACACCAACGGCGACGGCCAGATCTCGCGCGACGAGGCCAAGGGCCACACCTGGCTTGAGAAGAACTTCGACCAGATCGATACCAACCACGACGGCCAACTCAGCAAGGACGAGCTGGCCGCCTGGCACAAGGCCCACAAGGGCGAGATGCACGAAAAGATGGCGCAACGCTTCGACGCCAAGTTCAAGGCTGCCGACAAGGACAACGACGGCTCCCTGAGCAAGGACGAACTGCAGGCCGGCATGCCGCGCCTTGCCAAGAGCTTTGACCAGATCGACGCCAACCACGACGGCAAGATCACCGAAGACGAAATCCGCGCCTACATGAAGGCCCGTCACGATGCTCGCAAGGCACAGAAGAACACGCCTGCAGGGGCGGCCATGCCGGGCGGCCCGTCGGCCACCAAGGGCGAGTGACGCTTCGTCTAAATCTCCGCACGCAAGCGGCGCCTTCGGGCGCCGTTTTTATTGCCACGCCAATCCGCATCCTCAATGAGGCGCAAGGCGGGTGTGGGTGGATTTGGCTACCGGGCCATGTCAGCGCCGCATGCGCTGCTGCAGCTTATGCCCATAAAAAAACACCCCGATGGCGAACCATCGGGGTGCGGGTACAGCACGCCTGAAGTTTGAGGGTCTTCAGGCCGGCTGATCGTCGGCCTTGAGCACGCCGCGGCGCATCTGGTCGAGCTCGATCGACTCGAACAGCGCCTTGAAGTTGCCCTCGCCAAAACCTTGGTTGCCCTTGCGCTGGATGAACTCGAAGAAGATCGGGCCGAGTTGGTTCTCGGAGAAGATCTGCAGCAGCAGGTCGCCCGGCGCGCCGTCGATCAGGATCTTGCGCTTCTTCAGTTCCGCCACGTTTTCGCCATGGCCGGGGATGCGCTTGTCGACCAGTTCGTAATACGTGTCGATGGTGTCGAGCAGCGTGATGCCGTTGCTGCGCAGTGCATCCACCGTGTTGGCCAGGTTGGTCGAGCCCAGCGCGATGTGCTGGATGCCCTCGCCGTGGTACATGTCCAGATACTCCTGGATCTGACCGGCCTTCTCCGTTCCTTCCTCGTTAATGGGGATGCGGATGTTGCCGCACGGGCTCGTCATCGCCTTGCTCTTCACGCCCGTGACCTGGCCTTCGATGTCGAAGTAGCGCACTTCACGGAAGTTGAAGAAGCGTTCGTAAAACTCGGCCCATTCCTTCATCCGGCCACGGTAGACGTTGTGCGTCAGGTGGTCGATGTAGGTCAGGCCGTGCCCGGTGGGGTTCGGGTTGGCGCCCGCGATGGGCACGAAATCGACGTCGTAGATGCTGATGTTGCCGATGTCGCCGGCCTTCGCATCGTTCTTGCCGGTCCAGCGGTCCACCAGGTAGATCAGCGAATCGCCGATGCCCTTGATGGCCGGAATGTTCAGCTCCATCGGGCCGCTGTGGGTATCGAAGCCCCAGGCGCCCAGTTCCAGCGCGCGCTTGTAGGCGAACGCTGCATCCTGCACGCGAAACGCGATCGCGCAGATCGACGGACCATGCAGACGCGCAAAGCGCTGCGCGAACGAATCCGGCTCGGCGTTGATGATGAAGTTGATCTCGCCCTGGCGGTACAGCGTCACGTTTTTGTGGCGGTGCTTCGCGATGGCGGTAAATCCCATGTTCTCGAACAGCTTGCCCATGGCAACGGGGTCCGGCGCGGCGTATTCAATGAATTCGAAACCGGCGGTGCCCATCGGGTTTTCCCAAGGCGTGAATTGCATGGTGAGTCTCCTGTGGGGGCGCGCTTGGAGCGCTCAGGTCTTTGACGATCCTCGCAGTGTAGAAGTGTCGGTCCAAGCAAAAATTGCGAAGTTGTGCCCACCTTGCTAAATTTGCGCAAGAAAATTGCCGAATTAATTGGTGCGGAGCAACAAAAATGAATAAAGTGGAACTCGACAAGATCGACCGCAAGATCCTGGAAGTCCTGCAGAACAACGGCCGCCTCACCAATCTGGAAGTCGCCGAGCGGGTGAATCTATCGCCCAGCCCGTGTTTGCGACGCATCCGCCGCCTGGAGGAGTCCGGCGTCATCCGCCAGTACGCTGCGCTGCTCGACCCGACCAAGATTGGGCTGGGGCTGTCGGCCTACATCAACGTGCGATTGGAAAAGCAGGGCGGTGCGCCCAAAGGGAAAGGCCCATCTGACATCTTTCGCGCGGCTGTGGCGACGTGGCCGGAGGTGGTCACGTGCTACGCCATGACCGGCGAGATGGACTACCTGCTCAAGGTGTTCGTGGAAGACATGGAGCACTTCGCGCGCTTCATCCGCGACCAGTTGCTTGCACACCCGGCGGTGATTGATGTGAAGAGCAGTTTTGCGCTGGAGCGGATTAAAGATACGACGGCGTTGCCGGTAGTGGTTTGAGGGTTTGGCTAGTCGCGTCATCAAGGCTTAAACCGCCGATCACGCACCTCAGCGGTTAGATCGCGGGCCTTCCTTGTTCGAACCTGAATCGCTGCGGGCGACACGCGAGCCTCAAACACTCGCATTCCGCAGTCGGAGGTCGAAATTTTCGAGCTCCGACAGACGTCTTCGACCCTCTGACGGCGGAACGTCAGCCTTAACCCGGTGACTTCGTATCTTCGATAGCGAGGCGTGGGTTTCGGAGGGCCGATGGGTCGGATGTTTTTGGGCGGAGTGCGGCCCTTTGAGCCCCGCGCGCCACTGTTTGACGGCGAGGTGTCGCTCTCATGCAAGCGAATTCAGGTGTTTGAGCGCGACACATGAGGCCAAAACCGCGGCGCTCGGCGGTCTATTGGGTAACCGCGAGAAGCAAAGAGCCAAATCTGCCGAGCCAAGGCACGAACGCAATTGCAGGGAAAGGTTCATCGGACGTTTCCGGTCAGGTGTTTGAATCCGCCATCACCAAATTCGCATCCCGCAAAAGCCGCCACTTCCCATCCGCCTCTTTGCGCAGAATCGTCAACGTCTGCCCTGAGCGCCGCGCCACCTTTCCATCCGGCATCGTGATGACGATGTGCAGCGCATTTCGCAGATAGGCGATGTCGCCAAACACCTGCACCTCTTGAATATCGCTCGTGCCGTCGACGTGCACGTCCTTCATGCCTTCAGACATCTTGGCGAAGGCTTCCTTGCCGAAGGGCGCTTGGCCGGGCGTGAGAAACAGCACGTCGTCGGTCATGAGGCTGAGCACGGTGGCCAGATCGCCGCTTCTGCTGGCGGCGAGCCAGGTGTCCACTACGTTGCGGACGGCGCGTTCGTCGTCGGTCATGGCGGTGCGGGTGTCGGTGAAAGGGTGGCGTTTCACTCTACACCGCAGGTTCGACCGGCGGTGCCACGCGGCGCTTGATGAAGACGGCTGGAGATAACACCGGGATATGCCGGGCGCGCAGCGTGACCAGCCAATCGCCCACGGCGTCTTCGCAAGTGAGGCGAAAGTGGTTCGCGTCGAGCCATTCGACGTCATCCAGCCAGAACGTGTAATACGCCGCACCGATGGTGCCGGTGCTGATGGCGCGTGAGAGGTCCGGAGCAACGAGCGTGACGGAGACCGCCTCTTCAAACGGGCAGTCGTAGCTGGTGATGAGGACGAAGCCGAGATCGGTCTGGTACTGCCGTAGCAGTTCGTAGCCGGGGATGGTGAGCGTGGGGTGCGGCACGCCGTCGATGATCACGCGCGTGCGCATGGGCCACCGCTCATACGGGCCGCTGTGTTTCTCCAGGGCGAAGCGTTGGAGCGGCTGCATGGCGGCGGCGCGTTGGCTGCGCTATTCCTTGCGCATGCCGCACAGGGCGACCTGCCGCGCGGGGTCGGCGGAATCCTTCCAGCCGGGTTCTTCGCGCTTCTGATACGCCTCCATCGTTGGGTAGCCCTTTACGCTCCACGAGAACTCGCTGTAGCGCGAGACCTCGATGACGGCCAGGCCGCAGCGCTTGCGGTGGTCTTCAATCTTGAACGCCGCGTGCGGATGCTCGCCCGACAAGTCCTGCTCGATCACCTTGTAGCGGGTTGGGCCGCACTTGAAGAAGCTGGCGTTCCACTCGATGGTCTTCGGCCGGACGAACAAGGCGCCGTAGCACGCACGGCCATCGCCACGGAAGGTTCCGGTCAGGGTATCTGCAGCCATGGCCGATTGCGCTGCCAGCAGCGACACGGCGATGAGGAGGCGACCTACTTGCATGCGGCGGTTCCGATCTTCGGGATGAGCGTGAGCACGTAATCGAGTTTCCGGATGTACGCGGCGTCGCCGTGGTTGTAAAGCACGGCAATGTTTTGCGTCGTCACCGGCCGCCAGCCGGTAATCACCTTGCGCATGGCGGCTTTGCGGTATTTGACCATTTGTCCGGGCTTGAGTGTTGCGGCATTCGGGTTGAGCGCGCGCATCTCCGTCAGGGTTGAACCTTGCGCGCGGGCGATCTTGTCGAGGCTGTCGCCCGCCTTGACGGCGACCTCATAGACCTTGTCGTCGGTGTCACGCACGCTCCGGACGTCGAATTTCGCCATGCGCGTGAGCAGGTAGCCGATGCCGGCGCGAATGTTCCAAGCTGGCACCGTTCGGGCCAGGCCCGCGTTCAACCGTGTGCGGATGGCCGGAGGGACGATCAGGTCGCTGCCCTCTTCGCCGCGCAGCAGGGTATTCAACCCAGGGTCCCCCAAGTTGCCGATCTGCATCGGCTTGGTCTGCCACGCTTCTGAATCTGCCCCGGTTTCAACCCACACCATCGCCTTGACGATCTGCCAGTCCAGCGGCAGATAACCCGCATTGCCCATCAGGTAGCGGTTGTATTCCCCCACGGCAGACTGGATATCGCAGTCGTAGCCGTTCCAGCGGTCGGGGTGCTGGGTGGAGGTGTTGATGTAATCCTGCCAGCGCTCGAAATCGGTTTTCGGTTTGACCTGGGCCTTGGTGACCATGTGCCCCTCCGTGGTTGCGAGACCTGTGGAGGGGCATGGTAGCCAGCGCACGCCAGCCGCGTGTTAACGGCTGTTTATGTACCTTGCCGGTGGCTGGCGATCAGCAACGGCAACGCTTCGGCACCCAAGCGGGGGCGTCGGCTAGTCCGCGACTTCAAACGCAGCCGGGTCAGCGAGCGCCTCGAGTCGATGCGGTGCCGTGGGTCTGGCGGCCGCCGCCGTCATCGCTTGCAACATGAGCCGCTCGCGCACGCCGCTCAGAAAATCGGCACGGTGGCGGCGCAAGACGAAATCGCGGTAGTTGTCGGCTTCCAGCGCGCGCCACGCCGTCTGGCGGGCGGCTTCGGAGCGCATGCGCGCAGCCTCCAGTTCGCGCGTTTCGATATGCGCGTTGGCGGCGGTCAACGGGGCATAGCCATAGCGCGCCATGTCGTCGCGTGCCAGGGTTTCGATGATCGTGATTTCGTCCATCGACAACTGCTGGTGGAATTTGTCGATATTGGCCGTGATGGGCGCGAAACAATTGGACGTCCACAACGCGGACAATCGCGAAATCTGCCGCGCTTCGGCCGAGCGTGAAACATCCAGCATCTGCGGCAGGAAATCGATCTCCAGGAAACTGCATACGCGGCGCAACGTGCTTTCCTGATCGACTAGGAAATCTTCATAGCGGATGGTGCACGTGCGCTCCGGATACCGGGCGATGAGTGCATTGGCGGCGCGGTGCGCGGCCACCCAGGTCTGCGTGTTCAGCAGCGTGTCGAAGTCGTGGATGATCGCGCGGTTCATTGACGCGACCTGCGCGCGCGGGTCTCGCACCACGTTCAGGAAACGCATGTCGGGGAATAGCGTCATCAGCTCTGCGGCGTAGTGCACGCTGTCGAGCGACTTGTCCATGACCACCCGGGCGCCATGCTGCGCGCCCGCCCGCAGCAGCAGTTCCCACACCACGCGATGCACGCTGCGCGGTTGGTCGCGCAGGGTTTCGAATACCTCCACCGGATCGAACACCATGCCGGGCCATTTCACCATGCTCGCAGCCTGCAGGCCGATCACGTCGGTCACGAGGCGGAAGTACGCGCGATCGTCCTGCAGATTGCCGTACAGCGGCACCAGCGGCATGAAGTCGACGATGTGCAGCGGATACGGCGCGTAGAACGCCGGATTGAAGTTCAGGCGCAGGCGCAGCGCGTGGCTGCCGCAGCGACGCAGCGGAATCATCAGGACGGGACGGGGAAGGGCGGTCATCGAACGGTCTCCGGTTGACGGGTGTCCAGCCAGGCGGACATGTGCGCGTGCAGCGCGGCGGTGGCCACCGGCAGTGCCATTGCGCCGGTATCGAGCTGCAGCGAGGGCGCCACCGGCGCCTCATACGGCGACGACACGCCGGTGAACTGCGGGATCTGTCCGCCGCGTGCCCGCGCGTACAGCCCTTTCGGGTCGCGTGCCTCGCACACATCGAGCGCCGTACAGACGTGCACTTCCACAAACCGGTCTGCGCCGATGATTTCGCGCGCCATCTCGCGATCGGAGCGCAGCGGCGAGATGAACGCCGTCACCACGATCAGACCGACGTCGTTCATGAGCCGCGCCACCTCGGCGGCGCGGCGCAGGTTTTCCGTGCGGTCGGCTTCGGTAAAGCCGAGATCGTGGTTCAGGTGATGGCGCAGGTTGTCGCGGTCGAGCACGGCGCAGCGCTGGCACGTTTCATACAAGCGTTTTTCCAGCGCGTAGGCGAGGGTGGACTTGCCCGCGCCGCTCAGGCCCGTGAGCCACAACGTGAGCGGCGCATGGCCGAACTGGTGTGCGCGGGCTTCGTCAGCCACCGCGCCGGTATGCCAGTAGACATTCCGTGCGGGGCCTGCGCAGGAGGAGAGGGCAGATTTCATCGCGGCGTCCTCCGGCTCAGGCCGGCAACAGGGCTGGCTGGTGGTAGCCGATACGCGGCGCGGGAGCGGATGCAATCGCGTGGTTTGCCAGCTTGAACACGCTCACCACACCCACCAGTCGGTTCGATTGCTCGCGCATCGATTCCGCCGCCGCCGCTGCTTCTTCAACCAGCGCGGCGTTCTGCTGGGTGACTTCGTCCATCTGCGTGATGGCGCGGTGAATCTGGTCGATGCCGCCGGCCTGTTCGTCGGTCGCGCCCATGATTTCGGTCACGATGGCGGTCACGCGGTGGATGCTGCTCACCACGTCGTGCATGGTGGTGCCGGCTTGCTCCACCAGCGCGCTGCCGGCGTCCACATGGTTGGCAGAGTCGTTGATCAGCACCTTGATTTCCTTGGCTGCCGCGGCAGAGCGCTGCGCCAGCCCGCGCACCTCACTGGCGACGACGGCAAAGCCGCGCCCCTGCTCGCCGGCGCGCGCTGCTTCCACCGCCGCATTGAGCGCAAGGATGTTGGTCTGGAATGCAATGCTGTCGATCACGCCGATGATTTCGCTCACCTTGCGTGCCGATTCGCTGATTGCGCCCATGGTGTCCACCACGCGTGCCACCACCGTGCCACCTTGCGTGGCGACCTCGGCGGCTGTGGCGGCGAGCTGGTTGGCGTGCCGCGCATGCTCGGCATTCTGTTTGACGGTGGCGTTGAGTTCTTCCATCGACGCAGCGCATTCCTCCAGCGCGGAGGCCTGTTCCTGCGTGCGGGTGGACAGATCGAAGTTGCCGGTGGCGATCTGCTCCGATGCCGTGGCCAGCGTGTCGGTGCTGGTGTGCACCTGTTCGGCAATCGTCGCGAGGCTGTCGCGCATGCGCTTCATGGCGTGCATGAGGCTTGCCGGATTGTCCGGACGCGTGTCGATGACCACGGCCAGGTTGCCGCCGGCGATCTGGCTGGCAATATCGGCCACGGTGCCCGGCTCGCCGCCGAGCTTGCGCAGCAACCCGCGCGTGATGAGCGCGCTGGCCGCGAGGCTCACCAGGAGCGCCACCACGCTCAGGGCGACCAGCCAGTTACGACTGTCGACATAGCTCGCCTTGGCCTTGGCGGTGTTTCCCTCGTTGAGCTTTTCTTCAAACGCCTGCAGCTTGCTGAGCAGATCCCACCAAGCGCGCTGCACGGGGCGGAATTCGAAGCGCAGCACCTTGTACGCGTCTTCCTTGTGGCCGGAGGCAATCAGCCCCTTGACGCGCGTTGCGAACGGTGCGGCCAGTTCTGCCTGCTGCCGGATTTGCGCAAGCAGCGTTTTTTCTTCGGTGGTGGTGTCCGGCAACGTGTCGAACATGCGGCCGAGCTTGCGGTCGGCTTCGGCGTAGGTGCCTTCCTGTTTTTCAACGCGGGTCAGTTCGGTCTGGATTTCGTCATGCTGCTCCAGCAACACAATATTCCGATAAGCCAATGCCCGCTCGGTAACGCTCGAATACATTTTTGCGGCGAGCTTGGCTTCCACGGCGTTGACCTCCGTGGAGTCTTCCAGCAGCTGTCGAAAATCCGACATGCGCTGCAGGCTGAATGCCATGAGCAGAACAAGCAGCCCCATCGTCAAGCCGAACCCCCACGCGAGTTGGGTGGCCACCTTCATTTTCGAGAAGCGCATGATTGTCCCCGTCATAATCGATAACGGCTGCTCTATCGAGCCGAATGGCGGGAGCTTGAGGGATTTAATTCAAATTACTCAATATGCGTAATGCCGCGTCGAATTGGCATCACAAAATATGCGCCTAGATAATGGTGACGCTTTTTACTGAGTTTATTTTATTGAAATGGCTTGCATTAAATTGCGAACAATCAAAGCGCGTCACGCAAAACAAAAACGCCCGGTGGAAGCCGGGCGTTTGTTGCGGAGCGAAGCCATCACACGGTGCGCTTTTGCGGCACCAGGGAGCGCCAGAAGCGTTGGCCAAAACGGCGCACGTCGCGCAGGTTGCGCTTGAGCATGTAGTCGAGATCGGCCACTTGTTCGTCGATGGCCTCCGTCAGCAAGCTCATCGTGTCCGCAGGCGGCAGTTCCAGGTAGGCGTCAGCCTCGCCATAGGCGTACTGCACGCGCATGCCGGCCTTCTTGGCGATGTGCATCATGGCCGCGTTGCGCGATAGGCAGTGCATGTACAGCGTGCGCACCTTGGTGTTCTGGCCATGCATGGCGGCACGCTGGAACAGCGCACTGCCTACGCCCTTGCCGCGCGCCGATTCCGACACCGACACGCCGAACTCCGCCACGCGCCCTTGCGGGTTATCGCGCAGGTAGGCGAGGTGGCCCACGCCGGTCAGCTCCAGGCGCTCGTTGTAGACGCCAAAGACCTTGTCGTGGTCAAAATCGATGCTGTCGACGTATGCCTCGATGACGTGATCCCGTACCACCTGGCCGAATCGCAGCAGGCGGTCTTCCTCGCCCAGGGCGAGCAGGTGTTTGAGCAGGCGCGACCGGTGGTGCGCAGCAAGCTCGCGCACCAGCACGGTGGAACGCGGCGCGCCTTGCGCTGCTTCCGTTTTGTCGATGTCGTCCTGGGTGACGACGCCGATGGCCTTGCTCAGTTCGAGCGGGTTCACGACACGGTTCCTGTTCTGATCGCGCCTTTCAGTGCAAGGCAGCGAGGTGATGAGTCGGAGGCGCGGATGGCACCTCCGGGGCACTCAATCGGATGCAACTGAGTGTTGTGCAATGCACCATGCTATTGTAGTGCAATCAGGGTTTCCCCGTAAGTCTGGCGTCAGACTTTCCACAGGATTTCCCGATAAATCATTGATTTAGCGCATCCGAGCACGGCTTCCAGCGGTGTGGTGCGGCAACAACGAAAATGCTGCGTCGCGCAAAAGCGAGGAAAGAAGCGCATTTAAAAGCGCTACCCACGAAGGATCACTGCCAGATCTCCCGCCCGGTTCGTAACGCCGCTCAACAATAGCCGTGCGAAGATGCGCCATCAAGACGCCCCCGCCTCCTGATTTTCCATGACGCCCTCGCGCATTCTTGTGATCTACGCGCATCCCGCGCCGCGCCGTTCGCGCGCCAACAAGCCGCTCGCGCGTGCGCTGGCCAGCTTGCCTGGCGTGGCCATGCACGACCTTTACTGGCATTACCCCGATTTCGACATCGACGTACGTGTCGAGCAAGAAGCGGTGGAAGCTGCGGAGCTGATCGTTTTCCAGTTTCCGGTGCAGTGGTACGCCACGCCGTCGCTGCTCAAGGAGTGGATCGACGTGGTTCTGGAGATGGGCTGGGCCTACGGGCCCGGCGGCACCGCCTTGCGCGGCAAGCATCTGATGGTGCTGGCCACCACCGGCGGCCGCGCGCATTCCTACAACCCGGATGGCGTTCACGGCCACACGTTCGACATGTTCCTGCTGCCGCTGCAGCAGACCGCGGCGCTCTGCGGCATGCAATGGCAGCCACCGCATGTGCTGCACGATGCCGACGATGTGTCTGCCGATGTCATCGACGCCCATATCGCACAGGTGCGCGCCGCGCTGCAACCCTGGCTCCCAGCCGACGGCGATTCCGTCGTCTGACGTTTCCGATCTCTTCCTTGCCCATGCAATCGCACGATCTGCTCGTCAATTTCGTCATCTACCTGGCTGCGGCCGTGGCGGCGGTGCCGCTGGCGCGCCGGCTGGGGCTGGGCTCGGTGCTCGGCTATCTGCTGGCTGGGGTGATCGTCGGGCCGTGGGGCTTGCGGCTCATCACCAACGTGCAGTCGATTCTGGATTTCTCAGAATTCGGTGTCGTGCTGATGATGTTCGTGATTGGCCTGGAACTTGAGCCGGCGCGGCTGTGGTCGCTGCGGCGCAGCATCTTCGGTTACGGCGGGTTGCAGATTGTGGTGTGCGCGCTGGCCGTGGGGCTGGCGGTCATGGCGGTGGGCCATCCGTGGCGCGCGGCCGTGGTGGCGGGGCTGGGGCTGGCGCTGTCGTCCACGGCGATTGCGCTGGCCACGCTTTCTGAGCGCAACCTCATGCGCACGCCGGCCGGCACGGCCAGCTTCGGCATTCTGCTGTTCCAGGACATCGCGGCCATCCCGATGATCGCGCTGCTACCGCTGCTGGCGACCGATGCAAGCGACGCATCCGGCGGCCATAGCTGGGTGGCTGCGGCCAAGGCGGTGGGCGTGGTGGCGGCAGTCATTTTCGGCGGACGCACGGTGTTGCGGCCGGTGCTGCGCGCCATTGCCCGTACCAACATGCGCGAGATGTTCACCTCGTTTTCGTTGCTCCTGGTGGTGGGCATTGCGCTGCTGATGCACAGCGTGGGCTTGTCGATGGCGTTGGGCGCTTTCATTGCCGGCGTGCTGCTGGCCGATTCCGAATACCGTCACGCGCTCGAAACCGACATCGAGCCGTTCAAGGGACTGCTGCTCGGCCTGTTTTTCCTGGCGGTCGGCATGTCGATCGACTTTGGCGTGCTGATGCGCCAGCCGTTGGCCGTGATCGGGCTGGTTGCGGTGTTCCTGGCGGTGAAGATTGGCGCGCTGCGCCTGCTGGCCACCCGCTTTGGCATTGCGCGTGGGCAGGCATGGCTGTTTGCATTCCTGCTCTCGCAAGGCGGTGAATTCGCGTTTGTTGTATTCGGCCCCGGTGTAGCTGGCAACGTGCTCGGGGCGGAGACGGCCGCTGCGCTCAACCTCGTGGTGGCGCTGTCGATGGCCGCGACGCCATTGCTGCTGCTCCTGCACGACAAGATGCTGGTACCGCGCCTGATGGATGGCAAGAAGCGCGCGCCCGACGCCATCGAGCCTCAGGATAACCAGGTCATCATCGCGGGCTTCGGCCGTTTCGGGCAGATTGTCGGCCGCATGCTCTACAGCCAGGGCTACAGCGCCACCGTGCTCGATCATGACCCGGACCAGATCGACATGCTGCGCCGCTTCGGCTTCAAGGTCTTTTACGGCGACGCCACGCGCATGGATCTGCTGGAAACCGCCGGCGCCGACAAGGCCAGCATGATGGTCGTCGCGATCGACGACATGGAGACCAATCTGGAGGTGGTCGACCGCGTGCGCGAGCGCTTTCCCCACCTGAAGCTGTATGTGCGGGCGCGCAACGTGTCGCACGTCTACCAGTTGCGCGACCGCGGTGTGGAAGTGATCGAGCGGGAGATGTTCGAAGGCTCGCTCATGCTCAGTCGCCGCGTGCTGGAAGGGCTGGGCAAGGAACCGTACGAGGCGCACCGCATCGCCCAGACGTTCCGCCGGCACACGCTCAATTCAATGGAGCAGGTCTACCCCGTTTACCGCGATCAAAAGAAGCTTGTGTCACTGGCGCAGCAAGGGCGCGACGAGCTGGCCGAAATGTTCCAGCGCGACCGCACCCAGCGCAAGCGCCTGCGCGAATCCGGCATGCCCTGGGGCGAGGGCGACGTCCATAGCGACGTGAAAGGCACACAGCCCGATAGCGATCTCGCCAACGAAGTCGACGGCGGCGACCCCGAGGCGCCGATCGATTGCCCCGCGCGCGCGGGCCTCCGCCGAGACGGCTGACCCGCGCGGGTTACGACCGCGTTTTAGGCGTAAGCAGCGCGAACAAATAAAAAGGAGCGCTTTCGGCGCTCCTCGGGGGATCCAGGTTTCGGGCGGCGCTTACACGGCCACGCTCACATTGCGACGCAGTTCGCAGGTGCTGAGCGAATCGGCCTCGCCGCGCAGCAGCAACTGACCGTTGCCGACCAGTTCGCGGCAGCGCCAGAAGACAAACCAGTCGCTGGCGAGCAGCCCGTCGATGGCGCCCATGATGCTGCCGACCACGTCGCGGGCGCTGGCCCAGTCGGTGGGAACGTGCTCCAGGATCACTTCATCGACGGTGCCGTACGACACCGGCACCAGGGTGTTGCCCTTCCACAGCCGCGTATCGGCGTTCTCGCGCACGGTTTGCTGCCATTCGTAGGCCAGGCGGCCGATGCGCAGCACCGAGACCGGCGCGATGGTCGAAAACCGCCGCGCCAGCCGGGCGCCCGAATACATGCCGATGGTCGTCAGCGGGCCCTGACCGTTGGGGGCCTCAAGTTCGCGCACATCCATGCCGACTTCATTGATGCGCTGGGGCGATTGGTGCAGATGGAACGCCACCCGGCGCAGCATGAGCTGGTCCGAGGCACTTTGGCCGTGCCAGATGGCGACTTCCGTGGTGGCATCGCGCAGGTCGGCGAGCGACGCAAGTGCGTCGCGCATCTCGGAGGCGAAATCGATATTGCTATTGGGCGCCACGCGCTGCCAGAAGCCGGAGCGCGCCATGGCGACGCTGTCGACGTCGACCAGCGGCCCGACGGCGAGATCGTCGCGCAGTACGACTACGGAATCGGGGCGGCCAGCCTGTGCGAGCGCCTGCTTGAGCGTGGCGCCGGCAACATCGCCGTTGACGACATGGATGTATTGCATGGCAGCAATTGTAGCGAGAGTGTCAGCCCAGCGCTTTCGTTTTGCGCATCTCTATCAGTATTCCTTTGCGCGGTGTCATGCGTCTAGCCAAAGGGGGGATGGCCCTCGGGCAATCGTCAGATGGGCGTGCGAAAATCGCCGTTTTGTTGCAGACCATAACTAAGAACAGGTGAGGAAACATTCATGAGAGCCCCGTTGTTGCCCAAGGGCATGCGCCCTGCAGTGCTCGCCGTCGTCGCAATGGTGGGTGCGCTGGCTGCCGGCCAGGCCGCCGCCGTGCCGCCGGCTGAAATCTACAAGCGTGCCCAGCAGGAAAAACCTGCGCTGATCGACACCATGAAGACTCTGGTCTCGATTGAATCGGGCAGCAAGGACATCGAAGGCCTGGACAAGATTGCCGGCGTGATTGCCGAGCGCCTGCGTGGCATGGGCGGCGACGTCAAGCTGATCGACCCCAGCGACCATGCCTATCGCATGGCCGACACGCCCGAGAAGATCGGCAAGATGGTACTTGCGCGCTTCAAGGGCGAGGGCAAGCGCAACATCATGCTGATTGCGCACATGGACACCGTCTACCTGAAGGGCATGCTCGCGCAGCAGCCATTCCGCATCGACGGTGAGCGTGCCTACGGCCTGGGCATTGCCGACGACAAGAACGGCGTGGCGGTCATCCTGCACACGGTGTCGATTCTGCAGGCCGTCAACTTCAAGCAATACGGCACGCTTACGGTGCTGATCAACGGTGACGAAGAGATCAGCTCGCCGGGCGCGCGGGCCATGCAGGCCAAGCTGGGCGCCGAGCAGGACGCCGTGTTCTCGTGCGAAGGCACGCGCGTGACGTCGGACAAGCTGTCGCTGGCCACCAGCGGCATCGGCGCGATCCTGCTGGATGTGAAGGGCAAGGCCTCGCACGCGGGTGGTGCGCCGGAGCAGGGCCGCAACGCGCTGTATGAGCTGTCGCACCAGGTGCTGCAGATGCGCGATCTGTCCAAGCCGGAAACGGGCCTGAAGGTGAACTGGACGGTGGCGCAGGCGGGCACCAACCGCAACGTGATCCCGGCCGTGGCCAGCGCCCAGGCTGATGTGCGCCTGCTGCGCACGGCCGATGCCGACAAGCTGGAAGACACCGTCAACGAGCGCATCAAGAACAAGCTGATTCCGGATACGCAGGTCACGGCCAAGTTTGAGCGCCGCCGCCCGCCGCTGGAAGCGACTCCGGCGTCGCGCGCGCTGGCCGAACACGCCCAGAAGATCTACGGCGAACTGGGCAAGACGCTGGAGATTGACGACAAGGCCGAAGGCGGTGGCACCGATGCCGCGTTTGCCGCGTCGAAGACCAAGGCGCCTGTGATCGAGCGCTTCGGTCTGGCGAGCTTTGGCGCGCACTCAAATGACGCCGAATATGTCGACCTGAACTCCATCGTGCCGCGCCTGTATCTGTTGACCCGCATGGTCATGGACGTGTCGCGCGACCGCGTCGGCCCGGCCAGGTAACCGCACTGCAACGCGGCGCGTAAGCCTTACACGCGCCGCAGCAATTTCCCTTCGCGAAGCCACTGTTCAGCGGCTTCCCGACGCCCGGGTGCCGGGTATTCCGCTTGCTTTCCCCTGACGCATGTCCCCAGCTACGGCCGCCTCGGCCGGTGGAGCGCGCGCCATGTCTGATCACCCCTTAGCAGCATCGAATGACCCTGCCCACGAACCGGATGGGGCACCCGCACGCCCGAGCCGGCGCGGCTTTCTGCAGAGCGCCGCAGCCGCAGCCTCGGCGTTTGCGTTGCCGCACGAGTCGGCCGGCGCGGGCACTTCTGCATCGGCCCCGGCACGTCCCGCTGCGTTGGCGCCTGCGCGGCCGGTATCGCTCAATATCAACGGCAAGCCGTATGCGCTGTCACTGGAGCCGCGTGTGACGTTGCTCGATGCGCTGCGTGAAGTGCTCGGTCTGACCGGCACCAAGAAAGGCTGCGATCGCGGCCAGTGTGGCGCATGCACCGTCCTCGTGAACGGGCGGCGCATCAACAGTTGCCTGACGCTGGCGATCATGCACGAGGGCGAGGCCATCACCACCGTCGAAGGATTGGCACACGCGCATGACGGCGTGGTCGACCGCACGGCGCTGCATCCGGTGCAGGCCGCGTTTCTCGAACACGACGCCTTTCAATGCGGATATTGCACGCCAGGGCAGATCTGCTCGGCGGTGGCGGTGCTGGACGAGGCGCGCCGCGGTATGCCCAGCACGGTCACGTCGCCCGCGGCACTGGGCAATGACGGCCCTGTGGCGCTGACCGAAGACGAAATACGCGAGCGCATGAGCGGCAACATCTGCCGCTGCGGCGCGTATCCCAACATCGTGGCGGCGATTCGCGTGGTGGCTGCCAAGTCTGGCAACGCTGTCTGAGGAGCCGCCATGCAATCGATTGCCTATGACCGTGCGTCTTCCGTCGAAGCTGCCGTGCGCCTGGGCCATGAGCCGGGCGCGCGCTATATCGGCGGCGGCACGAACCTGCTGGACCTGATGAAAGGCGGCGTCGAGCAGCCCCAGCGGCTGGTGGACGTAAGCCGCCTGCCGCTCGCGCAGATTCGCGCGTTGCCCGACGGTGGCCTGCGCCTGGGCGCGATGGCGCGCAATGCCGATACGGCGGCGCATCCGCTGGTGCGCTCGCGGTATCCGCTCCTGAGCGAAGCGATTGTGTCGGGTGCGTCGGGGCAGCTGCGAAACATGGCTACCAACGGCGGCAACCTGATGCAGCGCACACGCTGCCATTACTTCTACGACACGGCGTACCCGGCGTGCAACAAGCGGCAGCCCGGCTCCGGCTGCGCCGCACGCGAGGGCTTCAACCGCATGCACGCCATCCTCGGTGCGAGCGAGGCATGCGTGGCGACGCATCCATCCGACATGGCCGTCGCGCTGGCCGCGCTGGATGCCACGGTGGTGGTGCATGGCACGCACGGTGAGCGGCGTATTCCTATCGAAGCCTTCCATCGATTGCCGGAAGCGCATCCTGAAATCGACACGATACTCGGGCCCGGTGAGTTGATCGTCGCCATCGATCTGCCGCCGCCCGTGTTCGGCTCGCAGGTGCACTACCTGAAGGTGCGCGACCGCGCCAGTTATGCGTTTGCGCTGGTGTCGGTGGCTGCGGCGCTGGCATTGCAGACCGATGGGCGGACGATCCGGGAGGCGCGCATTGTGCTCGGTGGCGTCGCGCACAAACCGTGGCGGGCGCATGCGGCCGAGCAGATGCTGGCGGGGCAGGTGTTGGACGCGCAGTTGTTTGCCCAGGCCGGTGCCTTGGCCGTGCAGGGTGCGCAGCCGCTGCGTGACAACGGCTTCAAGGTGCCGCTTGCACAGCGGGCGGTGGCCCGGGCGCTCGCCATCGCGGGCAATCCCGCCAATCCGACAGGAGGTGTGGCATGAGCAACGTCGGCCAACCGCTGGACCGGACAGACGGTCTGCTCAAAGTCACGGGTCAGGCGCGCTATTCAGCAGAGTTCCAGGTGCCGCGTCTGGTGCATGCGGTGCTGGTGCAAAGCACCGTGCCTGCGGGTCGGATCACGCGGCTCGATACTCATGTCGCGCAGGCCATGCCCGGCGTGCTGCTGGTGATGACGCACGAGAACGCACCTCGCCTGCCCAACGGCGGCAAGCCCGCGCTCGAACCCCCGGCAGGACGCGCGCTCTCTTTGCTGCAGGACGATCAGGTGCACTACAACGGCCAGCCCGTGGCGCTCGTGGTGGGCGACACGCTGGAACACGCTCAGGCCGCAGCGCGCATGGTGCGCGTGGAGGTTGCCCAGCAGCCCGCGCGGCTCGATTTCGAAACCGCCCGCGCCGATGCGCACTCGCCCGGCAAGGTGCAGACGCAATCGGCCGACACCACGCGTGGCGATATGGCGGCCGGTATGGCGCAGGCGGCGCAGCGCATCGAGGCCGTCTACGGGACGCCCATGGAGACGCACAACCCCATGGAGCCGCACGCCACCATCGCCGTGTGGGAGGGCGATTCGCTCACGCTGTACGACAGCACGCAATACGTCTCGGGCGTGCGTCGCACTGTCGCCAAAACGCTTGGCTTGTCGCCCGACAAGCTGCGTGTGGTGTGCCCGTTCGTGGGCGGCGGATTCGGCTGCAAGGGCTCGGTGTGGTCGCACGTGGTGCTGGCGGCGATGGCCGCGCGCCAGGCGGGGCGGCCCGTCAAGCTGGTACTGGAGCGCCCGCAGATGTTCGGCCCGGTCGGCGGGCGCCCGCGCACCGAGCAGCGCATCGCCTTGGGCGCCGCCAGCGACGGCCGCTTCACCGCCATCTCGCATGACTCGCTGACCACCACGTCGATGATCGAAGACTGGACCGAGCCTTGCGCCATCGTCACCCGCATGCTTTACGAGACGCCCAACCAGCGGACCACGCATCGGCTCGCGCGGCTGAACGTTGGCACGCCGACGTTCATGCGCGCACCGGGCGAAGCCACCGGCACGTTCGCTTTGGAAGTGGCGCTGGATGAGATGGCCTACGCGCTCGGCATCGATCCGGTGGAGCTGCGTCTGCGCAACGACGCCGCGCAGGACCCGGAAAAACGCATCCCGTGGTCAAGCAAATCGCTGGCGGCGTGCTACCGCTCTGGTGCTGAGCGCTTCGGCTGGGCGCACCGCAACCCGCAGCCGGGCAGCATGCGCGAGGGCAACACCCGCATCGGCTGGGGCATGGCCACGGCCACGTACCCCGCCAACCGCAGCGCGGCCGGCGCCACCGCGCGCTATCTGCCCGACGGCACGGCGCAGGTCGAATCCGGCTCGCAGGATCTTGGCACCGGCACCTACACGGTGATGACGCAGGTGGCGGCGGATGCCATGGGCATGCCCGTCGACCGCGTGCATTTCAGCCTGGGCGATACGCGCATGCCTGAGGCGCCGGTGTCGGGCGGCTCGCAGAGTGTGGCTAGCGTATCGCCCGCCGTGCAGGCCGCCGGCGCGCAGGCCCGCGATGCGCTGATTGCCGCGGCCATTGCCGATGCCAGCTCGCCGCTGCATGGCGTGGCCGCAAGCGAGATCACCGTGGCCGACGGCTTCTTGAGCGCTCGCAGCGGGGCGCGTGAGCCCGTGGCCGCCGTGGTCGCGCGCCACGGCCGCCCCATCGAGGTGACCGCCAAGGTGCAGCCGGGCGAAGAAAAGCAGAAGTACTCAATGCATTCGTTCGGCGCAGTGTTTGCCGAGGTGCACGTTGATGCGGATCTGGGTGTGATCCGGGTCTCGCGCATCGTAGGGAGCTACGGCGTGGGGCGGTTGCTCAACGCCAAGACCGGTCGCAGCCAGCTCATGGGCGGCATCGTCTGGGGCATGGGCATGGCGCTGTTCGAAGAGAGCCTGTTCGACCCGCGTTACGGTCGCATCGTCAATAACAACCTGGCGGAGTACCACGTGCCCGTGAACGCCGATGTGCCCGACATCGACATCCTGGTGCTCGACGAGGCAGACCCACACATCAACCCGCTGGGCGCCAAGGGCATCGGCGAGATCGGCATCACCGGCGTGCCGGCGGCCATTGCCAACGCCGTCTATCACGCCACCGGCCGGCGCGTGCGCGAACTCCCGATCACGCTCGACAAGCTCATCTGAGCGCCCATGAAAAAGCCCCGCTGGCGCATCACCAGCGGGGCCAGAGTGGGCCAAGAGGCGGAAAACGGAGGATGCCTGGAGACCGGCCCGTAATTGATCAATGCGCGATGAACGCGGTGAATGCCGATCAGCGCATCAATTCGGAACCGGGTACCCGTAGACCGTACCGCCGCCGTCGCGGGAGCGGCCGGCCGGGTCGCTGCGCATGCCGTCCGAATACGGATCGAAGCGGCCGCTGCGCGCGCCTTCTGTATACGTGTCGAAGCGTCCGGTGCGGGCACCGTCGCTGTAGACGTCAAACCGTTCGGCCCGTGCATTCTGGCCGAACACTTCCACGCGGCTGGCTTGTGCCCAAGCGCTGCCAGCCGCGAGGGCCCCGACCGCCAGCATGGCGGCCAACCCCATTTGCTTGAGTCGCATGGCGAACTCCTTCTTCAACTGATTTTCGGTGCTGTTTTAGGCGTGGTCATTTGATGTCCTGCCACGGTCTACAGCCTAGGTCAGGGGGCATGCCCTATCCACGGTGGTGCGACGAACGGTTTGTTGTCGGCGCTGAAATGATGCAAGTCAGCGTGAACCGCGCTGAAAAGCGCGCCAATGGCGTAACGCGCCAGGCAATCTCCCAACCTTTTTGTCTAATCAAGAGAGCGGTTCAAAGACTGCGGTCCGCCTTGGTGCACCACAGCAGGGCACAACGCGCTGGCAAGCCTTGTCGTAGGCCGATTTGGTGCGGCGCATTAAGAGCGATGCGCGCGTACCACACTTGGTAGAACGATTCCGTGAATTACTTTGCCGGGCATATGGGCTTTTGTTAAATTTGCGCGGCACTTCCGACACGGAAGTTAAGGAAACGGAGGAGCCCAACCTCATGCACACGGGGTCGGGCGGTTTGAGACAACTCTTTTATTACGAGCCCACATGAAAAAGTCTGCCATTCTGGTTGCAGTTGGCGCCCTGTTCGCAGGTTCTGCCTACGCCCAATCGAGCGTGACGCTGTACGGTATTGTCGATACCAGCATTCACTACATCAACAACGCCAACCAAGCTGGCAACAGCGTGACCCAGATGGAAAGCGGTGCTGTGTCGAACAGCCGCTGGGGCCTGAAGGGCTCGGAAGACCTGGGTGGCGGCAACAAGGCACTGTTCGTGCTGGAAAGCGGCTTCAACTCGGACTCGGGCAAGATGAGCAGCTCGGGTACGCTGTTCAACCGTCAATCGTTCGTGGGCCTGTCCAACAAGGACCTGGGCACCATCACGCTGGGCCGTCAATACAACTTCGGCTTCACGACCGGTGGCAACTTCGACCCGCTGGGCGTGGGTAACTACGACGGCAACTCGTGGATGTACTACGGCCTGACCGGTCTGCGTGAATCCAACATGCTGAAGTACGAAGGCAAGTGGAACGGCCTGTCGGTCGGCCTGGCCTACGGCTTTGGCGAAGTGGCTGGCGCTGCAAGCCAGAACTCGTACGTTGGCGGCACGGTGGCCTATGAATTCGGCCCGGCCTACATCGGCGCCTTCGCTCAACAGCACAAGGACGTTGCTGGCAACAAGCAAACCGTGTGGGGTATCGGCGGTAACTACACGATCGCTGCAGCCAAGCTGTTCGCAGGCTACATCGACAGCAGCGACGCCACGGGTTGCGTGAACAGCTCGGCAAACTGCGTCGGCGGCAGCGCTTTCGGCCTGAACATCTACGGCAACGCCACCTCGGGCGCTGGCCTGACCCCGGGCGCCACGAAGCGTCGTGACCACGTCGGCATCCTGGGCGTGACGTACAACATCACCCCGGCGCTGGCTCTGACGGGCGCGTTCTACTACGACAGCATCAAGAACGCTGCTCTGACCGCCGGCAACGACGGCAAGCGCTACACCGGCGTTCTGCTGGCTGAGTACGCCCTGTCCAAGCGCACGCAAGTGTATGGCACGGTCGACTACAACAAGGTCAAGGACGCAGCTCTGCCGGAACTGTCGGGTGGCGGCAACGCAACCGGCACTGGCAAGTCGAACCAGACCAGCGTTGGCGTGGGTATCCGCCACATCTTCTAATCGACGCTGTCACTCGATTGGGAACGGAAAAGGCGCCTTCGGGCGCCTTTTCTTTTGCCTGCAGTTTTTGTATGTCGTCGGACAAGGCTGCCTGGGCATCCGCCTACAATGTTGATTCCTGTTTCGTTCATCTGACATTGCGCCATGACTTCCGCACGTACTGCCCGCCGCCGTCTGATTGCCTCTGCCGTGCTGCTGTGCGCCGGCCTGCCGCTGCTTGCCACTGTGCCTGCGCAAGCGCAGGACTATCCGGCCAAAACGATCCGCATCATCGTCGCGTACCCGACCGGTGGCATTTCGGACAACGTGGCGCGTGCGCTGGGCGAGAAGCTGTCGGCGCAACTGGGCCAGCCGGTGGTGGTGGAAAACCGCGCCGGTGCCGGCGGCAGCATCGGCATGGACGCCGTGGCCAAGGCGGCGCCAGATGGCTACACGCTGGGTTTCTCGTCGGTCAGTCCGCTTACGCTCAATCCGCATTTCGGCAAGCTGCCGTATGACCCGCAGAAAGACATCGCGCCCGTGGCGAATGTCATGTACGCGCCGATGATCCTGCTCGGTACGCCGTCGTTCACGGGCAAGAGCTTTGCCGACATGCTGAGCCAGTCGCGCACCAAGCCGGGCTCGATCCGCTGGTCGACATCGGGCCTGGGTACGGTGGGACATCTCGCGCTGGAGCAGATCAAGTCGCAGGCGCGCGTGGATATCACGCTCATTCCGTACAAGGGCGGTGGCCAGCAATTGACGGATGCGCTGGGCGGCCAGGTGGAAGTCATGTCGACCAACGTCGGCCCGACCCTGATGCAACACATCACCAGCGGCAAGCTGCGCCCGCTCGCGGTGGGTGCGCCGCACCGGCTCGATGCGCTGCCGAATGTGCCGACCTTCACCGAGCTGGGTTATGCCAAGGCGAACATGGCATCGACCTTCGGCGTGTTTGCGCCTGCCAAGACGCCTGCCCCCGTGATTGCCCGATTGAACGCCGAGATCAACAAGGCGCTGGCTGCGCCTGATCTGCGCGAGCGCCTCACGCAGGCCGCCGTGGTGCCGGCCGGCGGCACGGCAGAGCAGTTTGCTGCGGCCATCCGCGCGGAATACGACAGCAACGGCCGCATCGTGCGCGCCGCCGGCATCAAGGAGCAGTGAACCGGCTTACGCCGTGAAGCGGTACCCGACGCCGACTTCGGTCAGCAGGTGCTCGGGCCGCGCCGGATCGCGCTCAAGCTTGTGGCGCAGGTGGCCCATGTAGATGCGCAGATAGTGGCTGCTGTCGGAATGCGCGGGGCCCCAGACTTCGCGCAGCAGTTCGCGGTGCGTCATCACGGTGCCGCGGCGGCCAAGCAGCACCGCCAGCAGCCGGTATTCGATCGGCGTGAGATGCACGGCTTGGCCATTGCGGCTGACCAGGCGGCGCGCCAGGTCGACTTCCACCTCGCCGAAGCGGATGATGCTGCCGCCGTCTTCGCCGCGCTTGGCATGTCGCCGCAGTAGCACGCGCAAGCGCGCGACCAGTTCGCCCACGCCGAAGGGTTTCGTCAGGTAATCATCTGCGCCGGCATCGAGCGCGTCGATCTTGTCGCGCTCATCCACGCGAGCCGAAAGCACGAGCACCGGCACTTCCGTCCAGGTGCGCAATTCGCGAATCAACTGCATGCCATCGCCATCGGGCAGGCCGAGATCGAGGATCACCGCATCCGGCTGACGCGTGCCGGCTTCGATCAAGCCGCGCTCGACGCGGTCGGCTTCATGAACTTCGCAGCCTTCCTCTTCCAATGCAGCGCGGACGAAGCGTCGGATGTGCGGCTCGTCGTCGATGACGAGGACGGTGGGTGTGAATGTGAACGGCATGGCACGCATTGTAGAGGGCGCGCCCATAAAAAAACGGACCCCACAGGGTCCGTTTTGCTTGCGCGCGATACCGCTTCGCTCAAGCCTTCTTTGCCCAGGCGCTGCACCAGCCCTTGTTGGCGACGTCCTTGCCGGCGAACAGCGGGCAACCGCCTTGCGCAGCCGCACCACCCTGGTACAGGGCGCAGTTGCCGCAGTGCTGATCCGGCGTGTGCTTCGGGAACTTGGCCTTGTCGGCCTTGGTGGTGTCAGCCACGTAGCCCAGCGCCTTGGCTTGCGGGTCGCTTTCCGCCACCATCGGTGCAGCCAGTGCCAGGTCCGACATCGACATGACGGCGCCCGCGGCGGCCACGATGGGGATGCTCTTCAGGAATTGACGACGATTGGACATGCTGATTCCTTTTGTGGGAGTGTGTTGTGTGGCGCCCCGTGCCGCCCGCGCAGTGCTCAGGCTCGCCCTAGGGGACAGCGGACGGCGTCGGCGCGCCGTTTACCCGCTCGTGCATTCTGGCACAGCAATCGGCCGTCAGCATCTGCGTACGGTCAATGTTCCACATACCTGAGCGCAGCAATGGGTTGCTTTCGTGGCCTTCGATCCACACTGCGCAATGTCGTGGATGCACCGTGTGGTCGAGGGTTGCGGTTGCCTGCGCGGGCGCAGTCCTCCAAATGGCCGGTCCACCCCGGTGGCAATTTGCCGCAGACGCGTACGTGCTTACGCCAGCAGACCCCGCAGCGCCTTTAAGAATGCGTCGCATTCATCATCGGAGCCGACCGTGATGCGCAGATGCTGGTCGATGCGCGCAAGCTTGAAGTGGCGCACGAAGATGGCTTGCTCCTTCAGCCGTGCTGTCAGCGTTGCGGCATCGTGGGCCGGATGCCGCGCGAACACGAAGTTCGCCATCGATGGCACGACCTCGAACCCCAGCGACTGCAGCGATTGCGTCAGCCGCGCGCGGCTTGCCATCACGCGTGCGCACGTGGCGCGAAAGTACGCATCGTCTTCGTATGCCGCCTGGGCGGCCGCCTGCGCGAGGCGATCCAGCGGATACGAATTGAAGCTGTCCTTCACGCGATTGAGTGCTTCGATGAGCGCCGCGTGCCCAAACGCGAAGCCCACGCGCATGCCCGCCAGCGAGCGCGACTTCGACGTCGTGTGCACAACCAGCAGATTCGGATAGCGGTCAATGAGCGCAATGGCGGACTCGGCCCCGAAATCCACATAGGCCTCATCCACGACGACGACCGACGACGGGTTCGCTGCGACGATCCGTTCGATCTCCGCCAGCGGCAACGCGTGGCCGGTCGGCGCGTTGGGGTTTGGGAACAGCACGCCGCCTGCGTCGCCCAGATAGTCATCGGCGCGGATGGAGAAGTCGTCCGCCAGCGGCACCACTTCGCACTGCACGCCGTAAAGCCGCGCGTAGGTCGGATAGAAGCTGTACGAGATGTCCGGAAAGCGCAGCGGCTTGTCGTGTTTGAGCAGTGCCTGGAAGACGTGCGCCAAGACTTCGTCCGACCCGTTGCCCGCAAAAACCTGCTCGGGCTGGAGGCCCACCTGCGCGGCCACCGTCTCGCGCAGCCGGCGCGACAGCGGATCGGGGTAGCGGCGCAGGTTCTCTCCCGTCTCTCCCAGCTCTGCAGAGATCGCGGCCACCACGCGCGGCGACGGCGGGTACGGGTTTTCGTTGGTGTTCAGCTTGATGGGCCGCGCGATGGCCGGCTGTTCGCCCGGGACATAGGGCACGAGTTGCTGAACGATATCGCTCCAGTAACGGCTCACGACTCGACTCCTGATGAGGTGACTATTTTCTAAGCGTGCTCGCAGCGCGATCGACGAATCGAAAAAGGCAGAGAAGCTGAAAAGGTTCGGGAATAGGCAGGCCTGCACGTTGCGGCAGAAGCGCGGTTCTGGCGTCGGAAAACCTGTGGCGTTACCCTACCGATGTCGCGTAGTGCACCCCACCCTTGTCGTTTTTCCCGCTTTTTGCCTCAGCGGGGGGCTCGCATTATCCCGCGAGTTCACCCTACTCGTGTCACATTCCGGTTCAGTGCACCCTACAGATGTCGCAAGTTGGACTGACCTTCATCCTAGCCGGAACTCTTCTAACCGACTGATTTTATTTGGAATTACCGGCATCGTGGGGCATGGCTGGCCCTGCGAAAGGCAACCGCTCAGGCCGTGTGGGCTCCGAACTTGTGAAATCGATGCACTCGAGCGGGTGCCCCTTGTTACAAATTTCCGAAAAATTTTTTGCCGGTTTTCCGAAGTCACTGCCATTAGTAAGTATCAGGCGTTCCAGGGGAGGCCACATGGCCCGAAAGTTGACGAAAAAAACGCTTGCGGGCCCATCCATGGTGCGGCGTCCGCAGGTAGAAGAAGAACTGGCTGAGCTGCGCAGGCTGGGACAGGCAGAGCTGATTCAACGTATTCGTGGTTCTTCGGGGCGGGGGAAGGGGCGCTGCAGCCCCGAGGCAATGGTGGCTCTTCTTCGTGACGGTCAGCCTGACCGCGTGCTGAACGAGCTTATTGCTCGAATCATCAGCCGTTTCTCCAGTGTTGCTGCGCACAAGCTCAGGAGCCGCAACGCTTTTTCGGAAGAGGCGTTGGACAACGTAGTGAGCGCGTTTAGCGGCGCACTTGCCGAGGATATTGCGACGCACAGCGAAAGCCTTGATTTCTTCGAGGCATCTTTCTCGAACGCTGTTGGTGGTTTCATCCACAGCGAGGTGCGGCGAGAGATTAGCAGGCGTCGTCGATATGTCTCAACGACCCCGGCGGAGGACGTCGAGGACTCGGGCGCAGACGATACCGATGCATTCGTCGATGTCGACAGTCTGTCCCAGCACTTGTCGGCCCCCGAGCGTGAAGCCTTCACCGGGCAGCTTCTCTCGGCGCTGAGTGAGTTACCGAAGCCATTGCGGGACGTAGCCGTGCTACTTGCGCTAGGCGTGCCAAAGGAATCGACTGACCCAAGCGAGACGACGATTGCCACGATATGTCAAATCAAGCGCCGCGCGATTCAGTATCGCCAAGACGAACTCGTGCAGAAGCTCGCAAACTTCAAGGAGTAGCAGAATGTCCAATACTAAGCAGAATAGGCCGGAAGTTGACGAAGTCCTCATGCAATTTGCTGTTGAGCAAGATATTCCCACGCCGGGCCAACTGCAGCGTTACATCACGGAATTCCCCGAGTTCAAAGCAGAACTTATTGAATTTGCGGCCTCTCTCGTCGAGGACCAGTTTCACGGTGAACCAGTGGAAACTGAGACTAGCGAGGCAGCGGCACAACGCGGCATCAGCCAGTTTCAGAATTTGCGTTACGAGTACGCAAAACGCGGAATTCCTGCTGCATCAGCGAAGGCTGATAACCCTATCTCTCGACTTTCCAAAGGAGAGTTCGGGCAGCTTGCCGAAAAATTGCAGTTGCCCAAGAGGGTTGTGGCAAAAATCCGAGACAGGAAAATTCGATTTGCGTCAGTGCCGACGCGCCTAATAGATGCGTTGGCCTCTATTCTGGGGGTGGCGAGAGAGGTTGTCGTCATGCATCTAATGGCGAAACCTCAGATGGCAAGACTGACAACGTCATCGTTGAGCCCGGGGGAGTCGGGGGAGATTCGACAAGAGTCTTTCGAGGAGGCATTGACGTCAGCACATCTTTCTCCAGAGCAGGTGTCTGAAACGATAAAGCGATTTTCGGAGTGAAATTTAATTAGACCGAGTTTGAGTATTCGGTCCCAATCCGATGAAGCTATCACGCTCCCCTTGGAATTTTTGTCGTTCCCAATAATTTGCACGTGATGTCGGCCGCTGACGCGTTGGTGCACAACGTTTCAGTGGCCTTTTTTTTGGGCTGGCTGACTCAGCTACTCATTACATCCGCCCCCCCTTCCACCTCTCTCCAAGAGTCCTCGCGGTCATCATATTTCGGCGGCCGTGTCTTACCGCTTCAGAATTTTTTTTTGCGAACATTGCCGGTTTCTCGCGGTCGCTGCCATATCTCTATTGAAGGGCTCGTCGATGCTGCTATCCGCTGGTGCGTGTAGTACGGAAAAAAGATTGCGAATGCATTGCCGGTTTTTGACTGAGCCTGCCATATGTAAATAGGGCCGCGAGCTGCATCCGCTGCGAGGGCCAACTAGGAATGCAAATCATCATGCCGATTTTTTATCAGAAAGAAGATTCGCGCCAAGTTCATACCTTGGAAGCCACTGGGCACATTGCTCTTGTTGAGATTGTTCGCTTGGTCGCTGGCGGTGTGGACGTAGATATCAAGGTCTTCGAGGAGGACGGGGATATCGCGCTCACCGAGGAGATGCTCGTCGAGGTTCTGCGGTCCAAGCCGCACCCGAAGCTGCACTTCCACCGTCATCACGAACTCAAGGTGACGGTGCACTTCAACGGCCGCGAGATTAGCCGTACAGCACCGCCCTCCATGACGATTCACCGTCTGAAGCAGTGGGCAGACGACAAGTTCGATATCGATGCCGCCCATGCGCCGGAGCATGTGCTGCAGTTGAGTGGTACGACTGAGCGTCCAGCCGGCTCGGTTCACCTAGGCACGCTTACGCAGAAGCACGAATGTCACGTGTCTTTCGACCTCGTGCCCAACGAACGCTTCCAGGGCTGAACCATGAGCGCCGCTCAACAACTGGCGACCCCCGACGCTCGTGCTTTTCAAGCAGATATCGAAGGTCCGCTGTTTCAGATGGGGGTGGCCGACGGCAAGTGGCGCCTCCTGGCGCTCGATTGGCCGCATGCGGTCATCGAGGTCTCGGCGGCTGTCGGTGCGTTCGCGTTTCGCTTCGAACTCTCCGGCTTTCCTGCCCAGTCTCCCACTGCGCAGCCTTGGGACGCAGCTCTGAATGGCCCTCTCGTTCACGACAAGTGGCCGCGGAGCAGAGGCGGCCGGGTCAAAGACGTCTTCCGTACTGACTGGATGGGTGGTTCTGCGCTCTATTTGGCGTGCGACCGGCTCACCATCCAGGGACACCAGAATTGGGTAACGCAGATGCCCGCCAGGTTGTGGAAACCGGGCGGCTCAATTGTCCAGTATCTCGAGGAAATTCATGTCCTTCTCAATTCGCAAGACTTTGCGCCGGCTCTTGTCACCCCAGCATAAGTTGGCTTGCTCGGCGCAACTGTGGCGTGAGCTAGTGGAGGAACTGCGCGTGCGGAGTGCCGGCGTCCGCGAAAGCGGTGCATTTCTGCTGGGGTGTTGCGTGGAGGACGTTCGTACGATTACGGCGTACGTTCTTTACGACGACCTGGACCCTAACGCGCTCAAGTCCGGCTATGTGCACGTCGACGGACGGCACATGGGACGACTGTGGGAAATATGCCGCGAACAGAAGTTGACCGTCGTCGCAGATATCCATACCCATCCTGGCGGCTACGGCCAAAGCGATATCGACAGGAAGAACCCGATGGTCGCCGTAAGGGGACATATCGGACTCATCCTGCCGTACTTCGCTGCTCGCAAGTTCTCGCGCTCGAACATGGGCATCTACGTTTATCACGGTGCCCACGAATGGGAAACGATTGGTAAAGCCCGCAAGCCGAGCTTCTTTTTCATTGGTCTGTGAGAGGAACGTATGTCATCTCAATATGATGCCGACGCGCTGCATCGAACCGTCAAACGGCTAATCGACAGTGGTCAGGCGAAGTCCTTCGCAGAAGCGCACGAGATTGCCGAGAGGTATCACCTCCAACTCGAGCTGACGGAGCCAGAAGATTTTCACGAGCAGGTTGCAGCCTTTGCTGTCGTCATACTCGGCCGGCGTTCATTTCTCGGTGGCGTATCGGTGTCAGGGTGCGGCGACGCAACTTTGCATCCGATGCTGGGTAGCAGCCAATCGCTAGCCGATGCGCTGCGCGAAGCGGGTGCGACACTCGCCGATGCGGTGCCGGGACGTCCTACGATTACAGTCGGCGGGGTCCGCGAGCGCAATGCGCCCTTCCACGTGCGTCTGCTCATGTCGGGATGGCGAGCCGGAACGGCACCTGTTGACGAGCGCCACAGCTGCGACGAAGAGGCCGATGGATACGTGATGCCGCTGACCGCCGTCGCTGCAGCGGCCCTTGCTGTTAGCCAGGCGTTCCATCATGTGAGCGACGCCGCGCTGACCGGCTATGAGCCCGTGGGCATCTCGTTGTGGGCTCCGGCGCAGGCTGCCTGGGAGTCTCGCGATTGCGACGGGCCGGCTCTGCAAGTGCTGCCGTCGTCCGTCTGGCTGCTCGGTTTAGGCCATCTCGGACAAGCATTCGCATGGTGCTTGAGCCTGCTGCCATACCCAAAGGATGCGCTCGAACCCCCTCATGTTCTGCTGCAGGACGTCGACCGCGTCGGCGTGTCGACGGAGAGCACATCCGTGCTAACCACAAAAAACGACAACAGGCGAAAGAAGACGCGCGTGGTAGCAGAGTGGCTCGAAAAACGCGGGTTCTCGACCGCCATCGTCGAGCGCTATTTCGATGGCGAGACGCGCACAGGGCGAGATGAGCCGTCGTTGTTGTTCTGTGGTGTTGATAACCTGGAGGCACGCCGAGCACTCGATAGCGCGGGCGCCAGCTTCATCATTGAAGCAGGCTTAGGAAGCCGTCACGATGACTTCCAGAGCGTGCGCATCCACACCTTCCCTGCGCGGCGCACAGCGGTTCAAACATGGCCGCAAAAGCTGCAGGGGGAGCCTGCTATTGAGGGTCTCTACGCCGACCTCCTCGAAAAGGGCGAGCTTGGCCGTTGCGGCGTCGTGGAGCTTGCTGGAAAGGCTGTTGGCGCCGCATTCGTCGGTGCGTTTGCCGCTGCCCTTTGCGTTTCTGAGGCGCTACGCGTCCTCCACGCGAGCCCCCCGTGCGAGATGCTCGATGTCGACATGTTCGCTCTCAAGTTCCGCAGCGTGGTCGTCAATGAACACGACTTCACCGCACTCAACCCCGGGTTTATCGCGGTCTGATAACCCACTCTTAGTCTCCAAGCTGCAAAACATAGGAAAGAATCGAATCATGAGTAACTTCAACAATACGATGGTGAGCGTCACCGGCAAGGGGAATCACGTCGGTGACAAGGTAAGCGTCACTAACAAGGTCACGAACAACAATAGTCATAACCATAACTACAATCAGGTCACGAACATGTATCGTGAGCCTCCGCGTAACGGAGGCGGCACGGACAGCGCGTTGCCGGCTGCCGCGCTCTTCGGCGCTCTGGCGGTCTGGCAGTTCTTTCGGCACTACGAGCAGTTGATGTCCGCGATGCAGCACGCAACCGCGTTGGCCGTGGTACCCAGCCTTGTCGCGGCGCTCATCGCATTCATCAGGGACGAGGATGCACAGCCGGCAGCGATGTCGACGTTTCCCGCGGTTGTTTTCGCCCTTGCGGGTTACCTGATGCTCCTAGTGATTGGGGACAACATTCCGAAGGAAATCGAGACTCTTGCTGCGTCCGGTCCGGCCATTCAGTTCTGGCGGAGCCTGACCCAATATGGCCACCAAGTTGTCTTGCAGAGCAGCGTTGCGATTGTGTTGGTGTTGATGGCAACTGTCTCCAACGCACTGGCCGGGCTCCGGACCTTCGCCACGACGAACTACGGCTGGTTCGAGTGGCTGTGGAAACTGACGTGGCGCAATTCCCCCCGCCGGCACGTTGTCACACAAGTGCTGCTCTTGGGCGGTGCAGCGTTCTTTGCCTCCGGGAAGGCTATTGCGGCTTGGGCATGGCTCCAAGAGTCGATTCGGGCGGCCGTCGTCTAATTGTCTGTACTGCGGGTCGGCGCGAAGGCCGACCCCGCAGACAGGTTGACTGGCTGTTCGCGATATAGTCTCATACGCACATTTTTGCGGAAGACTGCACGTGAAGCCTTCAAAGTTGCACCTTTCTAGCACTTTTGTGCAGCTATGTGAGTTCGCACTCCGAAAGGCCGCAGACCCGGAGCTTGTGCTCCAGGCTGCTGATGCGTTGGGGCAATCCGGTGACGCAGCCGGCGCACAGGCAATTCGAGACCTGGTTTCCACCCTGCCGCGCTCGGAAAAAGGGAGACCAGCCTCCAACCGCATAGTGCACCTGTCAGGAGACGAACTGACGCGGAACTCTCGCATTCCTGTCGACAGGGAAACATCGGCACCGCTGGCGAGCATTGTCGTTAGCAAGTCCCTACCTATTGAGGGTCCAATCCTCCCATCGAGGCTTGCCGCGAGCATCGACTCATGGATTGCCGAGTGGCGACGCGCTGAGGAACTCATCAAGGTAGGCATCGAGCCCGCCCGGAGTTGCGTTTTGTTCGGCGAACCGGGCACGGGAAAGACCCAGCTCGCGCTCTGGCTCTCAGGGCAGCTAGGACTACCCGTCATTCTTGCGCGCCTGGACGGACTGATGTCTTCGTTCCTCGGGACGACGTCGAGAAACATCGGCAACCTCTTTGATTTCGCGAATCGCCATCGGGCACTGCTTGTCCTAGATGAGTTCGATGCAATTGCAAAATTACGCGACGACCCAAACGAGGTCGGCGAGATTAAGCGCGTGGTTAACACACTGCTTCAGAAGCTCGACGAGCGGGCCGAGCGAGGGCTCACGATAGGGATTACCAACCACCCGCAACTGCTTGACCCGGCGGTCTGGCGGCGATTTGAACTGCAAGTCGAGCTACCGAAGCCCGAGCTGAATGCGAGAATCGAGATAATCGAGCGCTACGCAGAGCCACTCAAATTTGGTTGCAGCCAAGCAAAATTATTGGCCGTGCTTCTTGAGGGAGCATCGGGTGCAGAAATTCAGGACGTCGTCAAATCACTGAAAAAGAGTTGGATTTTGGATGGTCCGAAGCTATCCTTTGCTGAAAGATTACAAACCGTCTTGGGCATCCACGCTGCTCGGGTGCCCGCTGACGCCAGTGGCATACTTAATTTGCCGTTGCGAGAGCTTGCCCGCGAATTTGTGGGGCGTTATGCGTTTACGTCTGCAGAGCTTGGGGAAGTTTTTGGCGTCAACAGAACGACCATAAGTCGCTGGGTCACTTGACCCGGTTTGGGGAGAGTGATGTCTGGGGATTATCCGCTTTTATACGTACAAAATCCGACGGTCCTGCGGCAACCCCGTAAGGTTAATCCAGGTAACAATAAGACGGACTTCTTCGCTGACCGCGATGCTGCATTCGCAGAGCTTCGGGCGGAGGTGACCTCAAGTCTGAAGGCAATCCAGGGGCAACTGCGGCAGAATGCCGCTCGTTTCTGTTCCTCAGGGTTCGTCAAGGTTCGACTTCAAGAAAAGGCTTGGGCGAAAACTCATCGGCCCGTGAAGAAGCTCTTCACACAAGAGAGCGCGCCTGTTGTTGGGGGGGATGATATTGGTGAGCTTATCGTCCAGACCACTGCCCTTGGACTGGGGCGAGTTATCGAAAGCGTTGGACGTGCCGACGATACTACTACTTGGCGACGTGACAAGCATGGGAAGTGGGTTGTAAATCCGAATCGCGAGCGTTCCGAAGTCGGTGCCCTTGAAAGCCTGCGGTTGTGGTCCGCCGCTGACCGGCGCCTTCCGGACGCCGAGTACGCTGTGGTGACGTTCGCCGAAACAGGTCTGGCACCGATGTACGCGGTGCGCCTCTTCGAGCCAATTGCCACCTCTCTAGAAAAATTGAATGCCCAAAAAAAGGGCGAGGTTTTTAGGGATAACTTAGCTGATTCTTTTGTTCACTCGCTGAAGGAGCTGTCGAAGACGCTGGGGATATATGTTGTCCTCGACGAAATGCTCCCGATGATTCACCTTGCCTATATAGGGCTAACGGATTCACCTGGCTTTGCCGTCATCCGCAGCGTTTCCGAACTCTCTGCGCTTGGGGACCAGTTGGCGGCGGATGGTGATTACTCGGACGACTCTCACCGCAAATTACTATCGTTGCTTGGGGCGCATCCCAATGTCCGCACGGTCGCAGTGCCCCGCATCCTTTCATCCGACCGGACACCAATCCTGAATGCGTCAGCCGTTGCGCAACGGGTTCAGCGCAAGTCGACTGTCATCTCGGTCACGCCAGCGAGTATTCCCGAACCGGATGCGCACGTTGCGTATCCGATGGTCGCGGTCGTTGATGGAGGAATTTCGGACAAGTTCAACGCTTGGGTCAAAGCGCGGTACGGAAATATACCTGCCGGTCATCGAGACCTTGACCACGCAACCAATATCGCAGGGCTGCTCGTCGGAGCGAGAAGTTTTAATCCTGAATACGGCCCGCGGCTTGAGGAGAACGGGTGCTGGTTGATTGACGTCGCGCTTCACGCGAAGGACGCATACTTCGCAAAGTATTACGGCAACGGGTCCGCTAAGTTCATGGATGAGCTGGAGCGGATTGTTGAGGACTGTAGAAAGAAGTATGGAGTGCGCGTATTCAATTTCAGCCTCAACAACAGGGACGAGGTGATACACAGCGGTTTCAGCGAGGAAGCGACGCGACTGGACAAAATTGCCCGTGACCACGATGTGTTCTTTGTCATCTCGGCTGGGAATATCGGCGATGAGGAAAAACGACCGGAATGGGACAAGCGCATAACAGTCGCAGCATCTCAGTTGATTGAGAGCAAGTCGGATACCCTGTGGGGGCCAGCCGACTCATTGTTGAATATCGCCGTCGGCGCCATGAATGGTGCAGGGGTCAAAGACTGCATCCCGGATGTGCCAGCGCGGTACAGTAGGCGTGGCCCCGGTGTACGCGGTTCAGTGAAGCCGGACGTCTGCCACATCGGTGGTGCCGATGGGAAGGATGAGCTCTCGGGCCTTTCTAGTGTCTCGGAGCATGGGATGTTGGCATCGGTGAAGGGCACCAGTATGGCCGTCCCCTTGGTTGCAAAAACTCTCGCCACGCTGGATATGGAACTTGGAGGCGTGGCCCCTCGTGAAGTTGTGCAAGCGCTCTTTTTGCACAATACCTATTTCGAAAAACCGTTCCTAAGTCAGCAAGCTCGGCGTATTGGCCGAAGCTTGATTGGCTTCGATTATCCCCGAGCAAGCCATCAATCGCTCACATTCGATAGGCATACGTTCGGCGTTGTCGTTCACGACAACTTACATGTCAACGAGAACACAATCATCGATTTCAGATGGCCGAAAGAGCTTGTTGATTTAGAGGGACGCTGCCGCGGTAACGCAAGGCTCACGCTCGTCTATTCGCCTCCGCTCGATTTCAAGTATGGCGCAGAAGTTGCGCGCATCAATCTCGACCCAGCGCTCCGTCAGCGTAATATCAAAGCCACCTCTGAAGACGAGGAGGATGACGATTTCGACTATGACGAAGACGGGGACAAGGTCGGCTGGATTGGCCGGGCGAAGCCGGTTCACGCGCACGGAATCAAGCGAACCTCTAGAGAGGCGGCATTGCTTGTGGACGGGTTGAAGTGGAGTCCAGTGAAGGTTCTCGAAGGTAATTTCAAAGGTATTGGGCGTTCACCGGAATGGCGGCTGAGCGTGAACTACGTTATGAGAGACCAGGTCGAGTATCCCAAAGATGGCATTCCCTTCGCGGTCGTATTGACAATTGCTGACCCGGAGGGAGCAGCCAACGTTTACGGAGACCTCGCGCAAGAACTGGTAGCCACTTCGGCGGTAAGGATGAGCGATATTCGCGCTGCGATGCGTATTCGCGCGCAAGCGCAGTAATAGGAATTTAAAAAAAGCAAGTAGAAATGCCCGAACAACGCAATCGATATATCGTTTTGACGCGGACCGTCGAGGAGACAGAATTTGTGGGGCCTTTTGCGCAATCAGCGCGCAAGCAAGGTGTCTTGCAATCTTTGCTGCACAAGGCCTTCCCGATGGGGGCGCAGATTGCTGTGACGTCTTCGCCCGTCGATGAAGGCATGGCGGTGCTGGAGTTGACCGATAAACAGGTTAGCGCCTTCGAGGCAGCGAACGTCAGCGTTCCCCTCCATCCTGTCCGCACCTATCGCCTTGCCGCTGTCGACTTGGACAGGGTCCTCGCAGCAGGTGCGCCGTTTGATTTTGGGGGTGTCACCGGGACATCCGGTAGACCGTTCAAAATCAAGGTATGCGATTCGAACGGGAGGCCGATAGCTGGCGTGCCAGTCACGCTGAAGGAACCGGGCATTGACGACCTTCGCGTAGCTGAGACGAACAGCCGAGGGCGCACGACGATTGCCTCAGCAACTGGGCAGGCAGAGTACATCCGTGTCGCCCCGTTCTCTGACTATTGGGCGGAACTGCGAAGAGGCATTACCTCAGCAAGGGGCGCGGTCAGTTTTTCGCTGCAGAGCTTGACGCCGGCCACGGCCGATTGTTTGAAGTATCACTGCTCGCAAGCCCTTTGCCCTGACAGCGGCCAGCCGGAACCACTGAAAATCAAAGTCGCCGTCATCGATACCGGCATAGACGAGCACCGTGACCTAGCCAATGTGACCGAGCGCACATCTTTCACGCAGGCTGACGAAGATGATGACCTAGGCGACAACGGTACAGGGCACGGGACGCACGTTGCCGGGATTATCGGCGCCAACGGAGTGGCGAGAGGATTGGCACCGAACGCAGAAATCCTAAGCTTCCGCGTCTTCGAACGCAACTCCGGCTTAACCGACACCACGTACGTATACGACGGAATCAAGGCGGCTATCGATGCAGGCGTCGACGTCATTAACCTCAGCCTCGGGCAAGAGTACGAAGATGCGGTCCTGCAGGTTGCCATTGAAGATGCTGAGGCAGCAGGTATATTGGTTGTAGCTGCTTCAGGAAACGATGGAAGCGACGTCCCTCAATACCCCGCTGTCTACCCCAGCGTTGTCGCGGTTGCTGCTCTGGGGCGCCGTGGAACGTTTCCTGCGTCTTCTGTCCATGCGGAGCACAAACCTCGTGCGGTTGGCGACGATAACGCTGACTATGTTCCCGACTTCTCGAACTGGGGAAAAGTTGACCTTGCGGCTCCGGGCGTCGCCGTCATTTCGACTGTCGGAACAGCGGGATATGCTGCGCAAGATGGCACCTCAATGGCGTGCCCTGTAGTCTCGGGCTTGGCTGCTAGGTTGCTGGCTATGTCACCAGAATTGAAGGGTCGGCCTCGTGGCCCCGAGCGCTTGGCAGTTTTGAAGGCGTTGCTATACAAGCAGTGCAAATTGCTTGGTTTCGGGGCGCCTGACGTTGGTAAGGGGTTGCCTCACATGGGTGGAGGAACGTCATGAGTCGCTTTGTTCTGGTGTTCAGAGGTGTCGGAGAGATTCCGCAGGACGAGCTTCGCTTGATTTGCGAGCACGCCGGTGTGCGGATTGTCGATACACGTCCGTCGAAAGCAGTAGTGCTTGAGGTGGACGGGCCGGCTGGCGATTTGCTGGCAGACGTCAGGAAATTGAAGCATTGGGTGGCGAGCGAGCAACGAACCTACAGGCTCGCCTGATTCGAAATACATGAATGGAAGCCCGCCGCGCGTATTGGCGGGCTTTCTTGTTCCCGGACTGGACCCGGTGAGGGTTCGTGCGGTTGCGCGACAGGCGCTTCAGCGCCTGCTCTTCTTCTGTCGACCAGCCAGTGGTCGCTCCCACAAACATGGTTCGGCAAGGAATGCTGCGTCGAACGCGTCCAGCCTAGCCAGAAACGGCTTATCGATACCCCACATGCGGGCTAACGTGACAACGTCGTTCGCTTGCCTAGCGATGTCCTGCAGGCGATAGATTTCCCCCAACAAATCGCGCACATCCTCTGTAGGTTGCGTTGCCATATGGCACGAAGCTCCGCCGAGGAGAGCTTCTTTCGCTGCGTTACTGAGGAGGGAAAGTCACGTATTGTCATGCCGAAAACTACTGTATATTTATCCAGTATTTGCGTCCGGAGGTATCCCGGCAATGAGAGCCGTCTCGATGTGGCGGCTACGCCTCCAGGAAGGCCTGACAAGCGCTGATGACTTCCCGTCCAGGTGGCGGCCGGCATTGGTCAACTCAACCACGTTTAGCAGGGAGCGCCCACATGAGCTCGCTCGGACCAAGATGATGCAAACAGGACAGGTGGTACGCATGCCGTCGCGAATCCCGGGGAACGACCACATGGCGACAGCCACTGCGCGTGCCGCTAGCAAGGAGGAGGCGCTACGGCTGGTGGGGTCGGGAGGTGTCGCAGTCGTCGAGTTGGACTACGAGTCTGGTTGGCAAGACGCTGTTGAGCTTGGCCGGCTCGGCCGAGCAGTCGGAGTCCGCGTGGAGTACCGCGGCCACGAAAGCATCGCCGTCAAATCACCCGCCGCACTGGTTGCGGGTCTTGGGCGTGCAAAAGCCACTTTTCGGCAGCGGAACCTTTACTGCCAGTTCGACTTGGACTTATTGCCCGCGGGCCAACTGGAACAGCTCGAGGTCAAGGCTGCAAAGCTTGGCGACTACATTCTGGGTGGGCACCTGCAGCGAGAGGTCGATGCGGTCTGGTGCGAGTAGCTCAATGCCCTTAGCGATGGGGGCTTTGGTCCCATCATTGAAACTCATACTCAGATATATGACTAGGCTTGGCGATAAATTGGTGAACGACTCTATCGAGAGTGTTCGCGACAAACTGATTTCCATGTCGTCGCACTTCCATTCGGTGTGCGGTTGGCATAGTTTGCATGGGGTGAGGTCAAACCTATCTGACGCGCTATTGAACTTAGTAAAATCATCGGGCAGCTATCTGAAATTACTCGCGGACAACCTCGAGGCGGATATTTCGGTTCTCGCTCTCTGCGCTCGGTCCTTATACGAAAACAACTTGCATATTCGATATGTTCTGATGGGCGAAGACAAGCTTATGCTTTGGCTATCAGAAGCTATTACGGACAATATCCAAGTTCTGGAAGGAATGCTTGCTCTTGACACGGAGGGCGATGCGCGCAAGCAGAGAGTTATCCTGCTAGGCGAGATGGAACGGTTGTCCCAGATGCGCTCAAGGCATCAATTACCAGAGGTGAAGCGCCCCAGTGGCCCCGTGGACGTCGCAAAGGTGGTTGGCCAAGAGGACGAGCATCAGGCATTTTTTAAATTATATTCTAAGTTGGTTCACCCGAGCTCTTACCTTGTCAATCGTCCGAGCGACGCTGGTTCATATGAGAAGCGATTAATTTTGCAAATCCAGGCGCAGTTGTACGGATGGGATGCGTTCGAGCGAGCCTGTGACTCACTGGCGATTCCCGCCGATATACGCAACCCCTAAAGGTTGCCTCCGATAGGGATGTTCGCAAGCCAATATTGACTGGTGCGGTATAAAGCACGATGGTGATGACGGTGCGTGAAATTCCTAGCTCGTCGACATCTTGATGACCTTCTGCCTCCAATGCGGCAACACGCGAATTGTGATTAGCCACGAGGAAAGCATTGGCTATCCAGGCCGCTTAGCCCCGCCCGCCAGGCACTAGGCTTTGGGGCGCCAGTCCGCCCGCGTCGGCACGGCACTCCAGCAAGATGAAATGCGCAATTCGTCGCTATACGCCAACGCAGCGGAACCCATTAGGGCGGCGGTTTTTTGTCGATTCTGCTCTGAGACTTCTCCTGGAGAACCATCTGCTTTGCTGCGAGGGTTCGACCAGTGGCTCCAATATGGCTTGTCCCGCTCGTAAGTAATATCTTGCCTATCGTTCAGGACTTCAGCCGGGCTCGGAATAGCTGCGACTGTTGCTCTCGCTGGAACGTGAGCGTCCAGTTCACTTAGGAACTCGAGAGGCTTGAGCTTGTTCCCGGATGCGCCGTCCTTGGTGCTGAGCGTGGCCACGAGGCGTCCGTACATTTCACCGAGATACGCGACGATTTCGTACGTCTCAGAGACCTCAAAGAGAAAAAATCCGGGCGTGGGATGTGTCTCCGTCCCCCTCGAGGTCAGCGAGAGCTTGTATGGGGTTTCCCCCGTGGAAAAAATACACTCAAACGTCACTGCACCATGAGTGCTACGGAAGCGCTGGAGCTCAATTGGGCCGCCTTGCTCAGTTTGAGTGTTGAGCATGCTTTCGCGCAGGCTTTTAAGGTTTCTCATGAACATAGGTGCACCTTAGAACTCCACGCCGACCTGTGCCATCACCGCTGGCTGCTGACTGCGGAAACCGGCCGGTTTGTACAGCGGCCAGCCGAACGACACGTCGTAGTTGAACGCCATGTATGCTCCAGACGGCACACGACCGCGTACGCCAACCACAGCCCCGACCAACTTGTCGCCCAGCAAGAACTCCGCGCTGGGGCCGTGCACCTTACCCATATCGACCCCCGCATAGACTGCTTGGCCAGCTACACGCCAAGCCAATTCATTTCGCCAGAACCATCCGTCCTCAGCCGCCAGCGTCAGTTGGCCATCGAAACCGCGCACGGTGTAGCGGTTGCCGATGGTGAAATAGTCACTGGGCAGCACGCGCGTGCGGGCATGCTGAATAGACCAGTTGCTCGTGTACTCGAACACCTGGCTGGCCAGCTTGAACGGCCAGTACAGGCTCGCGTTGGCCGTCTCAACTTGTGAACGCCCGCCGTAGCCAGGGTCACCCACGACCACCCCCGGCACGTTGGAATGGTCAGGCAGTGTTTCTCGCCACGCAAAGCTGCCATCGAGCACCACCGGGCCAAGATAGTGGCGGTGCGACATCGAGGCTTCGTAGCCAACCACGTCGCGACGCTGGACGGCAATCTCAGTGTCTTCCAGGTAGTTGCGGTTGATTTTTCGGAAGAGCTTGAACTGCGCTCCAGTACGAGACGTCGCATCACGGTGCAAGACACCGCTGATGCCGGCGTTCACCTCGGAGCTACTGCCGCTGTAGACGATGGGCTCTTCGAACCCCGCCACCGTTTGGTTGTAGCGCGAGCGATTGGCGCCGACGAAGAGCGTGGCATAGCCGACCGGCACGCTCCAGTTGATGGAGTAGGAGCGCGTACCCGCAGCGGTCGAACCTCGGTCCGTATTGGAAGTCGCCGAAATCGACAGTTGGTCGTAGAGGTGCAGCGGCGAGTCGATGACCAGCGAGCCACTCATCTGGTACTTGCCGGTAGACTTCAGACCCGTGTTGTCCGCTGACAGCGACGCGTGCCAGCGCTTGTCCGTACCCGGCTTGAGCACGATGTCCGATTCGCCAACACGTTCACCAGGAACGATGTCGAAGCTCGTCTGCGACTGACCTGGCAGGCGACGAATGCTCTCCAGCGCCTGGTCCAAGTCGCGCTGGTTCAGCAAGTCTCCGGGGCCGACGAGCAACACCATCCGTGCCCACCCGATGTTGTCATCCGAGGCATTGCGGATGGCCCCGATGCGCCCCGGCAGCACTTTGAGCTGAAACGTACCGCTGGCCAAGTTCTGCTTCGGGACAAGCACGCGCGAGGTGACATAGCCGCGCTCAATCAAGGCGTTGTTCGCCTGCAGTTCGATGGCTTCAAGCCCTTGCTTGCCAACACACTGGCCACTGACCGGTTTGAGCAGGTCCGCCAGCCACGGGAACACGTTGTCCTCCAGCACCACTCCCTGGATTTGGAAGCATGGCGTTTCCTTCGGCAGCGCGGACAGAGAGATGGCCTGCGCGGGCGCGGGTGGCGTGAAAACGTCTGGACGGGCATTGGCACGCTCACGCGCTTGCTCGGCCTGCTGTTCTTGCAAGCGCTGAACTTCGGGGCCTGGGCCAGTAATGGGCGGCGGGGAAACTTGGGCAAGCGCAGTTGTAGAAGCCGCCCCAAGCAGGAGCGCGACTACGCGCAGACGATGATGCAACATGGAAGACCAGCGAACGAATGTCTAAACGAGGGGGCCGCTTCAAGATGCCGTGCATTTCGGCGCACGGTCCAAAGGTACGGGTTCGTCCGTGCCCTTGTCGTCAATACGCTTAACGGAAACCCAGCAGCGCCTGCTGTCGGATTGCATGAAGATGTCGTAGTCCTTACCAGGCTCCGGCACGAACGTGACCGCAGGTGGCGTGCATGAAGAAGCCAGCAGCGTCACCGTGAACGGTCTCGCTGCGGGGACGACGTATTCCTTGATGAAATCCTTGAACTGCAAGCCCTCTACGCGCATGTTTGGGCGCGGGCTTTCGGGCATGCCAATCGTCACGCTGCGGGATGAATATTTCCAGGCGGCCCAAAAACCGTCGATGACGCTCACACGCTTGTCGTCCTCGACATAGACCTCCTTGTAGCAACCCTCGCCCGGACGGAACGATGCGCCAGCGCCACCGTTACTAGACAGAAAACGGACGCGGGCGGAGGCGGCAGGGTCGTAGGTTGGGTTCTCGACAGTGACATCGTGAGTCGGCTGCGGGAGAACGGTGCAGGCGGTGGTTAGGAGTGTTGCCCAAACCATGAGGTGAAATCTGGCGTGCATATGTGTTTTGCTCAGGTCTCACCGCTACACAGTGAGGAGACCAAGATGATGAAAATATCGTTAGCGCCGGTGGGCTTTACGCATCGTCTTTATATGTCTTCTTGGCCTTTCGCCAAGAGGATTCCCCAAATGGTTGCACCCCAAGCATATGTGCCCAAGAGCTGTATCCGCCTAGGGCGCACAGCACTACAGCACTCATGAAAAGAATGATTCGGATGGCACTTGGTGCTACTTCCCAAGCAAGCGCCACATAGCCGATACCGATACCGAGAAGAAACAACAGAACCCTGACGGTTCCAGAAAAATTTCCGTCACGAATTAGCTTCATTGCCTTGCTCCCTTCCTGCTATCACCAAACATCGAATTCCACTGATTATTTATCCAGCTCTTGATGTCCGAAGAGGTTTGCGATGATTTAATCGCCTCCCCAGCCTCATTAATGGCCGGCGAGAATACTGGGAATCGGTCACTTACAACCTTAACGCCAAGGCCCAAAGCATTCTCATAGCTATACTGCCCAATGTCGGGTCGTGCGATTTGCTCGATACCACCAGCTACAACGTTGACGGCACCGAAGCCCAACGATATGGCTCCTGCAGGGAGACCGATTATAGGATTCGCAGAATTTGCATAGGCTACTGCACCTGCAGTTGCGCTTACGCGACCGGCCTGCGTACCAAAGTTGTTCGCAACGTCGGCAATACCTGTACGGCGCGCGCTCAACTCAGCATCCGTCATTTGCGGTGGCAACCCCGCTAGGCAATCCGCTTGCAGCCCGCCGCAGCGAGCCGTGACCGTTGGCGTGACTGCCGCCGTAGCACCAGGAACGCTTCCATAGTCTTGCCGCGCTGAGTAAGGCACATCTCCCGTCGTCTGCTTCTGAACGGTCGCAATCAACGAGATGATGTCTGGGTCAGCTTGGGGAAGCTTCTGAACGATGTACGTGGTACCCGGCACAGGCTCCCACTTGGCACCATCATCTTTAATCTTTGTCGTTGCGGTATTTATTAGGTCTCCTTTGCCCGACTCTACTACTTGACCGTTCATGTCGACCAAATCAGACAGCCGCATCTGGTCCTCAACTTGGGCAAGGGTGTACCTGCCACCGCTGGCAGCCACCACCTTCTTGGCGAGGTCCTTATCTTGCTGATGCAATTGGCGGTTGTAGCGGTCCACGTTGTAGCCAGAAAACGCACCTGCGTTACCGCCTACCACACCACCCACCGTAGTCGCCAAAGCATTGGACACAATGTTGCCCAGTGCCTCGTCCACGTTCTTGTTGCCAGTCGGGCTGGAGCCAGCAATGGCGCTCGACAACTCATTGAGCTTGCCCGCCGCGAGTGAGCTCAGCCCAGCGCCCGCACCAGCAGCGAGTGCGTTGCCCCCGCCCAACCCAGCCACAGCAGCAGCGCCTGCAGCCTGCATGCCTGCACGAGTTAGGCCGCCCTCCTTCCAACCGTTGATGTCCGCTTGCGCTGCGTTGATTGCCGCCTGATTCGCATCAGATGGGTCGTTCTTATAGGCATCCTGAGCCTGAACCAGACGACCCTCGGCTTCCTTCTTCTTGCCGTCCGCATAGTCGCCAATGCGCTGTGCCACTGCCTGGCCCGCCGCCTGCGCGGCCGACATCATGTCGGCCTGGTTGTTCAGGAGGTTCTGCAGGTCCGGTGTCTTGCTGACCGTGCCATTTGCATTGGTTGTATCGCGGCTCAGGCTGGCGACGTCCTGCTTCTGGGTCGCCTTGTCGGTAATGGTGAGTGTGCCTTGCGAGATAGCACTGCGTGTCGTGGCGCTCTCGCTGCCGCTGTCGTTCTGACTCAGCATCGGCGCACCACCGCCGACGTTGCTGGTTTTTCTATCTTCCGCCCGCTTGTAGTTCTCGCCACCGTTGCCCAGTGACCCGCTCAAACTGAAGCCACTGCTGCTCGCGTTGTAGTCCGAGTGGTTCTGGAGGTCCGAGAAAGTCAGCGTGCCCGTGGTCAGTTGGTTCTTGTCAGGCGTTGCCGTGCTAGCAATGACCGCACCCTTAAGGTCCGTGTTGCCCTTGACGTTGATGTCGAAGCCGCCCGAGCCGGCCTGGATGCCCGACTGCTCGTTCACGCCCGCATAGCTGCCATTGGCGCTGCCGCTGCTGTGGCTGAAGCTGGCGCTCCCGCCGCCCTGGCTGATGCTGAAGCCGCCGCTCGTGCTCTCTTGGTGTGACGTGCTGTGGCTGGTGTCCTGCGTGCTGGCGATGTTGAGATTGCCCCCAATGTCGGCCAGCACCTTGTTGGCGTTGACGTTGGCGCCAACGATGTTGGTGTCGCCACCACTCACGATGGTGACGGTGTCGCTCGCGTTGATGTGGGTGTTGTTCTGCGTCTGTGCATCCGAGTTCGCATCACCGTGTGCCTTCGACATCGAGGCTGACACCCCAAAGCCGCCCGTACCGTACGACACACCAAAGCTCGCGCTCTTGGATTCGTTGGTACTGCGCGTGCTGTCGGTGTCAGTGCTACCCGTCAGGTTGACCTGATTGTTGGCCTGCAGCAGCACATTCTTTGCGTTGACGTCGGAGCCGACGATGTTGACGTTACCGCTGCCCGGCGTGCCGTCACCGGTCGCCACAAAGGCTGCCGTGCCGCCCGCCTTGATGGTGCTGCCGTTGTGCTGGGTGCTGTCTTCGGTCTGGGTGGTCTTGCTCGACTGCGAGCCCCAGCTCAACTCAATCTTGGCTTCGGGCTTGGCCGCCATGGCGCCAGCGGCTGCGCCGACATCAGCAACCGCACTTGCTGCTGCAATTCCATGTAGTGCCGCTGCTCGCTTGTCCTGGCTGTTGCCCGCCGCCTCAGCTTGCTGCTGGACGTTCTGGATGGCGTCGAGAATCGGCGACTTCACTGCCAGCGTAAAGCCCGAGCTCTTGGTTTCATGCGTCTCGTCGTGGTGACGGTCTGTGGTCGCCGCGTCGATGGTCACGTTCTGACCAATGCCAGTCACGTTCTGGCCAGCAACCACGTCCGAACCCGTGATGTGCAGATTACGGCCGGCCTGCATATTCACGCTGCCGTCTGTGCTGCCGATGAGGCTGCCTTGCGACCCGCGCACGGTGTCGTTGGTGGTATCGGTCGTCTGGTTCGTCCCATACGAAATGCCAGCGCCAGCGCTGCCCAGACCGCTCTTCTTCACGTCCTTGAAGTGAGATTCGCTGGTGGCGGTGTCTGCCGTGGTAATGGTCAGGTCACGGCCTGCGGCCAGATTCACGTCGCCCGTACCTGCAACAGTCGCGGCCTTCGCAGTAATGTCACGGCCTGCAGCCACAGTCACCGTATCGCCGGAGAGCGTTGTGCCAACGGCGTTTGTCTGCCCCGCTGAATCAATGGTGTGTGTCGTTTTGGACGACAGGAACCCAGTTTCCTTCTGATAGTGCTCGTCGCGGACGTCCTGGTGGCTCTGGCCCGCATTGAGGTTCACATCACGCCCTGCTGCCACCTGGATACCGCCGGTAGCGTTGGCGTACGTGGCCGTAGCGTTCACATCCTGGCCCGCACCAATGGCGAGATTGCCGCCGGTCTGGATTTGCGCACCCGCATCGGCATACGACGAACGGTCCGAACGGTTCTTATCCCCCCAGACGACGTGTTCTTCGTTCGACTGTCGCACCGCAGTCAGGTTGACATCGCGGTTCGCGGTAATGGTGGCATTGCCCGCCGTATTGATGGCGACGGCCGCCAAGTTGGCGTCGCGACCGGCCTGGATGGACAGTGCACCTGCATCAATGCTCGCCACCTGGTTGATGTTCGTACCCGTGGTCGTGATGTTCTTCGTTTGGACCGTCGTGCTGGTCAGGTTCACGTCACGGCCAGCCGCCAGCAACACTTGGTCGCCCTGAATATGGCCACCGAGGTTGTTGATGTCCTGCGTGGCTTGCGCGAGCAGCGTGCTGCCCGCCAGCGTGCCGGTGTTGACGATGTTGTCCGCTGTCACCACAGTTACGTTGCGGCTGGCGATGGTGCCGCTATTGGTGGCGTCACCCTTGGCGTTAAAGCTGACGTTGTTACCCGCCATCAACGTACCGCCACCGGTGATGTCGGTGTCCTTGGCACGCAGGTAGACCTGGGGCACCAGCACATCCTGCTTGCTTCCATCTGCAAGCGTCACGGTCTGCTTGACCATCCAGACGATGTCGCTCGTGAGCTGCGCCATCTGGGCTTCGGTCAGTGCCGTGCCAACGTTCAGGCCAAACGCCTTGCCTGCGGCAGCACCATTGGCCAGCAGTGCCTTGTACTCGTCTTCATTGCTGGTGTAGTCGCCAATGAAGCGCTGCCCCGTGGCGCGGATGATTTGCTGCTGAATCAGTTGCTGCTCGTAGAAGCCGTCACCAATGCGCTTGAGCGTGGCACCCGGGTCATTGCGGAACTGCGACAGCATGGTGTCGCTCGACGTCCACTGGCGGAAGTTGGTGAAACGCGGGTCGGTTTCCACCAGCACGCTGCTGCCCGGGTCGCTGATGATGCGGTAGAGGGCATTGTTCGGCAGCGTCAGGTTCGGCATCACGGTACGGATGACCACGTTGCCGGGCAGCGTCACGGAAGTCGGCGCGGCACTGACGGAGCCGCCAGCGGGTGTGGCAACGGACGATGTCTGGATATGCAGGATGCCGCTGTTTGGCACCGTCACCGATGCGGCACCAGGCTGGACCGGGTCGGTTGCGATGGTCATGTGGTCGGCAACGGCGGTGCCATTGCCGTTGCCGACGCCCGCCTTGGTCGTCACTGCAACGGATTTGACGGTGGACTGGCTGTTCGGACCCGTGCCGTTGGTGGGGCTCACATCCAGTTGGTAGTTGGTCTGGATGGTCTGCCCTTGCCACGGCGAACTGTTGTACTGGCGGTGGTCGGACGAGAAGGAGCCGCCCCCGCCGACAGAGGTATATAGCGCGGTTCCGGTTGTCGTGACGGTTTGCGTGCCTTGCATCCCCACGTTGACCGGCCGAGTGCCAATCACGTTGCTGCCGGTCAGGTCGCCGCCCGCCACCATCTGGCTGGCTACGTTGTTCACCACGCCGGCATTCAACGTCATGTTGCCGCCGGACGTAATCATCCCCGGGTCGCTTTGCGTGACCACCGTGCGGGTAGTCTGCTGCGTGCCGTCGTAGATGGTGAAGGTATCGACCTGGCGGTTGCGAAGGTCGGTATTGAACGCCGTGATGGCGTTGTTCAGCACTTGGTATTGCGCAACGGCGGCGTCATGCCGCTGCTGCCACGCGGCCTGGTCCGCTTGATACTGCGGATACTGACTGGGCTGGTACGTGCTTGGGTCTGGTTGCGTCCCAATGGCTTGCGGCGGCGTGATACCGAACACGCCCCAGATGGCATCCGTCGTTTGATAAAGGAACTGTTCCGGATAGCTCGACACCGTGCAGGAATCCGCACTGCAGGGCATTTCTGGCACGTAGGCCATACCGACACCGCCACCGCCCGTGCCGTTGCTGTAGGTGAACGGCGGGCCGAAGCGGGTGAACGGATATTGTGTGGACGGCAACACCATGACACCTAAACGCGAGTCGCCTAGCCACTGCCAATCCGTGCCAGGCACGCTGTTGCCGTTGCCTGTCTGCATGAACATGACCGTGGTCGGGTCGATGTCCTGCGTCGAACCATTCAGCCGATACGAGATGACGTGCGTGCCCGGCGACGTCTGGTCGGTCGTACTGAAGTGATTGTTCTGGTTGTTGATTTGGCTGGCGGCAATGGTCAGATTGCCATCCGCGTTGATGGTCGCCGAGCCATTGGTCACGTTCTGAGCCGAGCCGGTCGCGTGGTTGGCGGCATCGAGCGCACCGCCAATACGCATGTTGCCTATCGCGTAGATAAGCGCATGCTCCTGGTTGTTGAGCGTCTGCACGCCCAGGTCCATGTCACCCCGGCTGGCGATGACGCCCGCCACGCCACTGCCGTTGACGGTGTTCGTCAGCGTGTTGGCAGCAATCGAAACCGAATCCCCATACAGGCGGCCTGTGTTGACAACATTGTTCGCACGCACGACGGTCGCGCCACCGTCGATAAGGCCATCGTTGGACAGCGTGCCCTGCGCGGTCAGCGTGTTGGATACCGTGCCAGTCAGCTGGCCGCTCTGCGTGTTGGTGATGTTGTTGGCCGACACCGCCAGGTTGCGACCAGCGGACATCGTGCCCGAGTTGGTGACGTTACCCGTGGTCGTCACGGAAACGTCTTGTCCGGCAGCGAGCGTGCCGCTGTTGTTGTAGTCCGACTGCAGGTTCAGAGAGACGCTGCCTTGCGACTGCACGGTACCGTCACCGCTCATCCGGCCGGCCGTCACGCCCACGCTCTTGGTGCCGTTCAGGTTGCCCTGAGTGTTCGTCAGCGCTGCGGCAGCCTTGGCACCCACTGTCCCCGCCGACTGAATCGAGCCCTGCGTGTTGTTGATGGACGGTGCCGTGAGCTGTGTGTTGAGGTCCGAGCGGATGACACCGGCTGTGTTGTCGAGCGACGTTGTGGCGGTGAGCGCAACATTTGCGCCCTCCAGGCCGGTCGTGGCCGTATTGGTGTTCTTGTTGAGCAGGTTGGCACCGGACACGGTCAGCGTGCCGCCGGCATGCATCAGGCCGGCGGAGTTGTCGACGGTCGTGCCATTCACCGTCACATCGCTGTTGGAGGCGACCTGACCTCCGGCATTGGTGAGCGTGCCGGTATTGACCGTCAGCGCACCGTTGGAAACCAGCTTGCCTTGGTCGTTGGTCAAGGTCTGGCTTTGCACGTCCAGCGTGGTGTTCGACGAAATCGTGCCCTGCTGGTTCGTCAACGTATTGGCGTTGACCGAGACGGCATTGCCAATCACCGCGCCCTTGGCATTGGCCAGCGATTGGCTATGGGTCGTCAGCGTCGTGCCGGCTTGCATCACGCCGCCGTTGGCGTTCGTGATGTCGCCCGCCGTTGTATCGAGCGCAGCCGTGGAGGCGATGGCGCCACCGGTGTTTTCCAGCGCTCCGGTGCCTGTGTTGACGGTCACATTGCGCCCCGACACCGTGCCGGCCTGATTGCCCAGGCTTGCCGCCTGAAGCTGAATATCTTGCGTGGCAAGGAGCTTGCCGCCGGCATTGGCGACGTTGCCAGTGCTGGTGAGGGTCAGCCCACCCTGACCGGAACCGAGGATGCCACCGGCGGTGTTATCAAGACTCGCCACCGTGGCGTGCACATCGCCAGTCGCGGCCAGCGTACCGCCTTGGTTGGTTACCGCGCCGGCGGTCAATTGCAACGCGTTCGCGGCGGAAACCTTGCCTGCCGTGTTATCGAGTGCGCCCGTACCCGTGTTAAGGGTGACGCTCTGACCAGACACCGTACCGGCCTGGTTGCCCATGCTGGCTGCCGCGAGCGTAGCATCTTGGGCTGCGAGCAGCTTGCCGCCCGCGTTACCGATGTTGCCCGTGCTGGTCACGCTCAGGGTGCCAGCGCTGGAACCCAGTACGCCGGAGGTGTTATCAAGGCTCGCCACATTTGCGGTGACATTGCCTGCACCAGCCAGCGTACCCAACTGATTCACCAAGCTGCCGGCTGTCACATTGGTCACACCAGACGCAGACACCGTACCGCTGGTGTTATCGACCGTTCCCGTACCGATATTGACCGTGAGATTGCGTGCGGAGACGGTGCCGCCTTGGTTACCCAGCGCCGTCGCGTTGAGGGTCGCATCCTGGCCGGCAATGAGCTTGCCGTTCGCGCTGGCGATGTTGCCTGCGCTGTTGATGACGAGGTTGTTGCCGCTGGAGCCGAGTGCGCCACCGGTATTGGCCACACTCGCCACCGTAGCCGTCATGTCCCCGGCAGAAGCGAGCGTACCGCCCCGGTTGATGAGGCTGCCCGCCGTCAGGTCTGCCGCGCCGGAGGCGGAGACTTGACCATTGGTGTTGTCGACGGTGCCAGAACCTGTGTTCACCGACAGGTTGCGTGCCGAGATGGCGCCACCTTGGTTGCTCAGGCTGGCGGCGTTGAATGTCGCGTCCTGTGCGGCAATCAGTTTGCCGTTCGTGCTCGTAATGGCGCCGCTGCTGTCGACCTTCAGATTGCCCGTGCTGGAGCCAAGCACGCCCGAGGTGTTGTCCAGGCTCGCGACGGTGGCGTGCACGTTGCCATTGGCGGCAAGTGTGCCGCCCTGGTTGACCAGGTTGCCAGCCTGAACGTTGGCCACGCCCGATGCCGATACCGTGCCGTTGGTGTTGTCGACGGTTCCGGTTCCGGCGTTGAGTGACAGATTGCGGCCAGAGACGATGCCCGTCTGGTTGCCAATGGCAGCTGTATTCAGGGTGACATCCTGCGCAGCGACGAGCTTGCCACCGCTCGCGTTCGCAATCGAACCCGTGCTGTTGATGGTCAGGTTGCCAGTATTGGAGCCCAGCGCACCGCCGGTGTTGTCCGCGCTGGCGACCGTCGCGTTCAAGTCCGCCGCAGACGCAAGTGTGCCGCCCCGGTTGACGAGGCTCCCAGCCTGGACGTTGACCGTACCGGAGGCCGCCATCGAGCCGCCCGTATTGTCTACGGCACCCGTACCCGTGTTGAGCGTCAGATTGCGTGCTGAAACCGCGCCGCCCTGATTGCCAAGGCTCGCACCCGCGAGCGTCACATCCTGCGCAGCCACCAACTTGCCGCCCGCGTTCGTGATGGCGCCACTGCTGTTAACGCTCAAGGCGCCGCTGCTGGAGCCGAGTACGCCCGAGGTGTTGTCCAGGCTGGCCACGTGAGCAGAAACGTTTCCGGCTGCGGCAAGCGTGCCGCCTTGGTTGACGAGGCGACCGGCCGCGACGTTTGCCGTGCCCGTGGCGGAAACCGTACCGCCGGTGTTGTCGACTGCGCCGGTCCCTGTGTTCAACGAGAGGTTCTGGGCCGACACCATGCCGCCCTGGTTGCCTAAGCTGCCGCCAATGATGGAGACATCTTGCGCAGCGACCAGCTTGCCCTTGGCGTTGGTGATGTCACCGATGCTGTTGACGGTGAGGCTGCCGCTATTGGAGCCGAGTGCACCGGAGGTGTTGTCGAGCGAACCAGTGGTGATGCTCGTGTTGCCGGCGGAAGCCAGCAGGCCATTCTGGTTGACGACGCGCTGAGCACTAACCTGCAGCGTGCCATTCGACGAGAGGCTGCCCGCTGTGTTGTCCAGCATGCCGGCGGCTTGGACCGTCACGCTGCCCCCGGAGATGGTCGCACTACGCGTGGCCACATCGCCCGTGGCGGACAGCGAGACCGTACCTTGTGTCGCGACATTGCCGTTGCTCGCGTCAATGCTGGCGCCGGTCACGCCAATGCTCTGACCCGCCAGCAGATTGCCGCTGTTGCGCACCGCACCCGTTGCGTTCAGTGCCACTGCGCCAGGCTGAGTGACATTACCGTTCGTATCGACGCCCGCACCAATCGTGCCGCTGTTGGCGATTTGCGGCCCGGTGATGGTTGCATTGCCGCCGGCAACCAAGGTGCCGGTGTTGGTCGTACTACCCGACACGGTCACGTTGCCAGGGCTGGTGATGACGCCCTGGTTGCTGACATTCGGTGCAGAAATGCTGGCATCCGCTGCACTCTGCACGCGCCCTGTCGGCGTGATGGTGACATCGCCGTTGGCGGCAAGACTCAGGCTGCCGGTGAGCGCAGCCAGGTTGCCGCTAATGTTGACGCCCAGCCCTTGCTCTGTGCCAATCAGCCGTGTGGCACCACCGCCATACATGCTGCCCAATTGGCCGACGTCGATAGCGACTTGCGGCGCCGGGCCGACGCCTGCAATCGCTGTGGGCGTGACGCTGCCATAGTCAACGTTGTTGGCACCTGCCACCGCATTGAGACGCTCAGCCCACACTTGACCGTTGATGGCCATCGCACGGGACAACAGGTCGAGCTGCGCGCCGCGTGCATCGAGCCCTGCGCCATTGACCGTGATTTGCCCTTGCTGGACCGAGATGCTGGAGATGTTACCCAGCGCATCGAAGTTCGGCGTGCCGGTGGTCAGCGTCACCCGAGGCGCCTGAATGAACGAACAACCGGCACACGTAATGCCCGCAGGGTTGGCGACGATAAGGCTGGCTTGGTTGCCCGCGATTTCCGTGGGGCCAGCCAACGTCGAAGGATTGCCGCTGGTGACCTGGTTCAGGATGACGCGCGCAGCGGTATTGCCCAGGAACGGGTTGCCCTGCACCCAACCGGCAATCTGTGTCTGCGAGTTCTGCCCGCTGTTGTTGAGCACAACGCCGGCCTGGCCAACGTTGTAATTCGTGAATGAGTTGGAGCTGACGCCACCGGCAGAGGGGGCGTTGATATTGACCACCGGTGTGCCATTCGCCGCGACACCCACCACGGGGTGCGGGCCGGGAACATTGCGGTCGGGCGTCAGTGATTGCGCGTTCAGACCCGGCGCAGCCAGTGCTGCCACGGTGGTCAACGCCAGCGCGGATGCCCGGCGACTGGCTCGGCTTCCCGAACTGCGCCCCTTGCCTGTGCTCCTCGCCGATTCCTCAACTGCAACCAACATGCCGCGTGCGGCATTGAAGACGGTTCGGTAGCACTTCGCGTTCATGACAATCCGGCGTTGTAATTTTTACGAAGGCCGGATTTTAGGCGGCAACTTCCTCACAATGTGTTGTAACGGCCCACATTTTCAATATTTGAGAATCGCTATTTTTTAATCAGAATTAAGAATATCTTATTTCATAACAAATCCCTACCGAAGGGGTAATCCCGTCGAACTAATTGGTGCTCCAAATTGGTGCGATTCAGTTGATGGGTGAGCTGGTCGTGGACTTGTTAAGAAAAGAAAACTGTCATTGACCCGCACCTTCCCGCGCAAGAGTTGTGGCGCTGACCTACGCTTGGTGCGCAAGCAACCATGCCCCCTCTTTCGTAGGGGGTGAGGCGCATATCGGTGCCGTTCGGCTACGCTATGCTCGTTGAATACCAGAGCAAAGGGATTTGGCGTGATTTCCGTAAAAAAGCGGATATAGATAATTCACGACCAAAATCTAAAAAGGGGCGGGACAATGGGCTGGAGTTTTAGAAGAAGCGTCAAGATAGCGCCCGGAATTCGTGTGAATTTCAGCAAAAGCGGAATAAGCACATCAATTGGCGTAAAGGGGCTTACCTACAACACGCGTGGACGCGTCACGGCTAGCATTCCTGGCACGGGAATTCGCTTTACACAGCAACTCCATTCTCAAAGGACCTCTCGCCCCATTAGTTCCGTCGTTGCCGGTAGCAGCCGTATCGACTCCGCAAACACGGAGCGCTTGTCGAAACGGGAGCAGGCCACCCTGGACTTCGTTTTGATGGTCCAGAACCGGACGTCCTCCGCATTGGTTCGGTATTTCATCTCCCACGGTGTGCATGTGGTGGCAGACGACCTCGGCGAAGCCGTCACCCTGGAGGAGCACCAACCCTTTCTCGAGACCCTATCGCGAGAGTTTGAGGTCACCACAAAGGCCATCAGACTGGCGCTCGACATCGGCTCGATTTCGCTCGCGGAGAAAGAGAAAGCCATGCCCGCCGTGTACGAAATAGAGCGCAAGTGCGCTGAGCATCAGGGCGCGCTTGGCGACCTAGGAACTGCATCAACCACGCTCCTGAGTACCGTTCGCACTTGGCCGAAACCGCCGGCATTGATGGCGCCGCTTGTGGTGGGGCTGGTTGGGTGTTTCATCCTCGCGCACAGCGTGCCCGCTGGGTTGCTTCTTGTGGCTGCGGCGCTCGTGTATGGCGGCTACAACGCCGTGACGTTCACACGAAGGAAAGAGGTCATCGCGGCGGCGATTGACAATGCCAATCAATGGTTTGATTCCTTGCTCAAGGTTGAAGTCACACCGCGGCCCGCCCTCAAGGTCAGAAACGACTTTGTGCCCCTAAAAGTCATTGGAGCTGCAGCAGCGATTCTGGTCGCCAGTGCCTACGCTCTACTCGTGCCCTCACACCAATCGACCAACCAGAGTGGAGCATCCGTCCAGTCAGTGGCATCCTCGGACGCGCCGACGGCGGCAACCGCACCTACTCTCAGCACTGGTCGGTCAGATGGGGCATTCAGTTGGCTCGTAGGCAAGTATCCGTCAGACGTCGTCAATGACCGCCGTTTCCGGGCGGCCTTTAAGAGCATCTCACGCGCAGATTGGGCAAAAATCTCAGAGCGTCTGACGGTGACCGATGCCGCCGGCATCCAATCAAAGGATGGGTATCTGGTTGGGTCTGGCTGCATGGCCCACGCGTGCAGTTCGGAAAAAGCGGCATTTGCAATCAGCGAGGCGACGGGCAAGGGGGATTTCGTCATCATCGAGACGCCTGGCTCATCAAGCAGCGCAGTCGTCAGAACGTACCAATGGCCGGGTCTTCCGATTGACAAGACCCCGCTGGCCAATTGGGCGCGACAGAGCGGAGCGAATATCGACACCCAGGTCACGGCACCACCTGCATCTTTCCAACAGACGAGCTTCGACTGCACAAAGGCTCGCTCGGATGCGGAGCACATCATCTGCAGCGACCCGGAACTGGCCGCGGCTGATGTGCAGCTCGCGGGCATCTACACCAAAGCCAAGGCTGCTGCCACAGACCCCATCGCGTTCAAAGAGCGGACGCGGGCCCAATGGAACTACCGGGAACGGCAATGTCACGACCGAGAGTGCGTGGCCCGTTGGTACGCGGACCAAAGGGTGGTTCTTTCCGAAATTGCAAATACGGGGGATACCGCCGCGCAGTAATCTGTTGGGACCGCGGGGCCCGCACCTAGATTGCAATGCCTTTTGGTGTGAGCCTGAAGTCAGGCCGCAACAGGCTGCCCCGGGGTCGTAACCAATATCTCCGCCGATGTGCATCCCCGCGGCATGTCCGCCTCAAGAGCCTCGATGACTAAAAGTGACCTACTTGAGTTCCTAGCCGCAATGCGGCGGCAAGCGAGCGCACCTGGTACTGCCCCTCTGGGAAGCCATCAACTTGAAGCTCACTGGTCCGTGGCGTACGCATGCGAACGGCCTCCTGAGGCGTGGGAAATGTATCGAATTCCCGCGCTGTACAGCATGCCTTCTACCGACTTCTACGCGAAGCACGCAACTGAGATTCAAGAGGCGCTACAACCTCACGCTCGTTGGGAGCTTCTCCGGCGACATGCCCTTCCCAAACTGGAGCTGGAAGCCGGGATGTCGAAGGAAGACTGTAGACGTCACGGCTACCCCGGCAAAACCCAATACTTCGACGCCGAACGTGGCATTTGGAGCCCCATTGAGGTTCCCGCCATACGATGGTTTGACGGACGGGAACGCATTCGAGAGGGGTTGCTTGAAGCGAAGGAAGAGCTGGAGGCGAAGGTCGCTAAGACCCTCCAACGCTACAAGGACGCGGCTACCAAAGACCCTAGCGAGAAGCGCTTGCAGACGCTGGCAGGCTACGAGAAGTTCATCCGGGAGCTACTGCCCGACCGGCTTCGAAAATTCGGCCAAGAAAAGGCTCAAGCTCGTGCTTGGTTGCGGCGACTAGATGCCACGCCCGATTTCAGCAAGACGTTGTTCTCTCTTGTTCGGCAAGCTGAGAATGATGTACGGCAGTCCGTGGGGGTACCTGCCATCGGCGAGGCCTGGGTCTCCGAAACGGAGTTACTGTATCGAGTTCGACAGCTGCTTCCGAACATGGAAGTCATCGCTCACGGGCAACCGAGGTGGCTGGGGCGCCAGCACCTCGATATCTGGATTCCCGGCCTCAATGTCGCCGTCGAGTACCACGGTGTCCAACACTACCGAGCGGTTGACTATTTCGGCGGAGAAGCGGCATTCAAGAACGGACAAGAGCGAGACAACCGTAAGCGGGAGCTGTGCCAAAAGAACGGCGTTCGCCTTGTCGAAATTGCCTATGACCGAGACGTGGATGACACTACGCTGAAATCGTTCCTGGTCGGGGGCTAGCCGCAGTCGGTTTCCGGCCACGACCAGACATTCATCAACCTTTGCCGGATGCTGATGCCAGACGACCTTGAGCACATCGAACCGGATGGAAATTGCCAGCAAGCGATTGCGACGTTCAGGTCTTCGGCCCCTTCCACATCGTCGTGCCGGCTTGTGCACTACGCGGGCGTCGACAAGCCGAACGCCAAGGACGTTGACGCCAGAGAGGTCGAGGCCGAGATTGCCGCCTGCGTCGCCGAAGGCTTCTACGTCGACTGCTTGTGTGAAGGTGGTCGACTGTTCATCTTAGTACAAGAGCCCGGCTGCCCGATTCCCCCTTGGGAACAGGTCAAGGCTGAAGATGCCATCGTGGACGTTGACGCGCTTTTGGAGGCGGCCCGCCAGCGGGGCGAGCTTTGACTCAGTTCGGCCACGACCGGTCCGTGCGCCTGTCATTCAACTGATTCGAACCATATATGTGGCCCTTCAAAAAGCGCGCGGCGGCCTCGCCAGCACACCCCGCCCCACCCTCAGAAAAGGTCGTAGAGGCTGCGGCCGCTCCAGGCAGCCAGGTTTACTGCTGCGTTGTATTCGAATCGAATGGCGAGAAGGCTTTACAGCGGCTGACGGAATTCTTTGACCTCGTGAAGGCCGCGAAGGATAGCGATGAGCCCGCCGACGAGTCACAACTATCGGCTTATCTGACCGATGGTGAACGTTCCTATTTTTCGAACCTGACTGCGGAAGAAATAGCCGAGTGGAACGAATATTGGTTCTCCACTCCGCTTCCGAAGCGACATTCCCCTGAGATGCTGACGCCGCAGTGGGACTTCGCTTCCATGCTTGATGCATTCTGGAATGGGGACTACGACCTCATTGCAATCCGACCGCGAGCAACACAGCATGCGTTAGAGTTCAACCCGCATGGTTACCCATTTGGCGGTACCGGCAGTCTTGTTGCGCTGGTTGAGTGTTTCGGCCATCGAGTCGTCGGCGTTGATGACGGAACGGGATATGAGAAATACGTGCCACGTACGAACATCTGGAAGCCGCGTGCCGGCCGTGTTGTTTGACCTCGCGTTGCGGCCGCACCGAATGACTGCTTTGGAGCAAGACCGATGAACACCTTGGGGCGAGACAAAATCGAAGCCACACTGACTTTGGCCAGTGAGCAAGGGGAACTACATGGACGCATGGAGCTTGCCGTTCCATGCTACGGGCACACGTTACCGGTTGAAATCTGGCTGGCAGACGGTCGTGCCGCTATTTCGGACAAGACGGTCACCACACTCAATGACTTGGCCACCTTGCCTCACAGCGCCCGTGAGCGCATCAGGTCTATGCTTTATGGAGACGCTTTGCGTGCGCGCGATGAGGTCGAATTTGGGGACCCGGCCGCATCGACGCCGGCCACTTCTTCTGGACTCTTCGCTCGGCTGTTCAAACGACGTGAACCATTCCGCTTTGTACCATTTGCCGCAGATGACCCCAGGCACCCGTGCTATTTTGAGAATGGCGTAGAAGACGTAGAACGGAAGATTGAATGGGTGGGCATTCGCATCAACGAGATTGAGAATGGTTGTGTGGAAGGTCGGTTTGCTCTTCTCGATTGCCTGCCCGCGTGGGAAGAGGAACACGGTGTCACAGTGGTCATCCGCAACGGCGAACCTGTTGGCCTTGGACACTACGACGTTGACGTGCGGAAGTACGAGGATAGCCGTCAATAATTGAGCCACAGTGAGGCCATGCGTACGATTATGCGAAAGCTATTCTCCTGGGTGATAGCGTCACTGGGAATAAAGCCGGCCGCGCGCGCAGCACAGCCACAAATGGCGGAACCTGAACTCCAGTCTCTTCCAGATGAACTCGTGCGTTTCTTTGAACAAGCGGCGGAGGGCGGCATGCATACGCCCCCGCTGCGTTCGCAGTACGTGCTGACTGCGGAACAGGCGGTGCAGTGGACCAGGTCGGTCAGAGGCCATCCCATTGTGGACGCCCTTGATGGCGTTGTCCTGGACGACGTAGAAACAAGCAACCATCACATCTATGTGAATGCGGGCCCATTGAAGGGCGCTGTGTTTTTCCTTTGCCACAATGGCGACAGTCGCATCGTCTATGCGTCGCTTGCGGAGTTTCTTTCGGCTGCGATTCGCGCCAGAAGCGAGGGGCAATGGCTTGAAGAGGAACATCCACCGCGTTCACCCATTGCTGCTGACCAAGCCGGCCTCAGTACGTGGATACGGCAACTGCTCACCTTAGAAAACAGGGACGAGCTTGTGCCGCCATTCGTGCCTTCACTTGACCTGAGTGATAGCCTGTTGCTCCGCGAATTGGCCGGTGACGAAGACTTCTTTATTGCCGAATCAGTCGCGCTGGAAATCTCTGCTCGTCCAACCCTTCAGCTTACGGAGATTGCCGAACTGTGCGCTCAGCATAGGCATCCGCAGGCATCCAGAGCCGGAAAGATGGCGCTCGCCGCCATTCAGACTCGGCAGGGCTAAATCCACAAGCAGCGATTGCGGCAGCTACGGTTGCACCAACGGAGCGACTAGGCGGCTGCTCCCGGCCAGCAGCGGTCGCCCAGCACCATTGCTCGCTATCTCAGAGTTACACACCCGCCATATGAGTCAGATTGCTCAAAGCATCGATGAGGTAATTCGGCTTGGCCTGGCCGATTGGATGAAGGCGCACGGCTTCAAGAAGAGTGGGCGTAACTGGCACAAGAGCCAAGGTGACAATTGGCTAATCGTCAACGTGCAAGCCAGTCAAGGGAATATGGGGAACGAAGGGAAGTTCGCCATCAATCTTGGTGTCTACGCGACAGCTATTGCCGCTCTGGCTGGCCAGAAGCCCCTTGAGGGGAAGCCCAAGGAATACGAGTCAACGGTTCGTAAACGGCTTGGTGTGCTCGCCCACGGTGAAGACCGCTGGTGGAGCGTCACACCGGACTCGGATTTGAACGCCATCTCTGCAGACGTCATGGAGAAGATGCAGTTGTTCGGTCTGCCGTGGCTGAATGCTCATACAGAGAACTGGCAAATTTCAGCTGCTCTTAAAGACACGCCGTCACTGCTGTCCGTTTGCTCGGCCTGGGTCACTGGCAGTCGAGAAGAGGCTGCCAACAGGCTGAAGGCCGCCATCGCAGCTACCGAGCGATGTACTGTTCCCGCGTCTGCAGGCACTTGCTGCGTGTAGCTGGATTACGACAGTCCGCGAATTTGCGACTCTCCTGGATGTTTCGGAGAAATTCGTTAGGCGGGTCGCCCCGGAGGTTTGCGAGGAAATTGTCGCGCGAGGCATTCAATCGAGGCAACTCGCTTTGAAGGCTAAGCGAGATGCCTTTGACCAGGCCTACCGTGAGGAAAGCTCCGTGCTACTTGACCGGGGCATCTATCCTTCCCGCCGGAAGGTTGCTAGGGCCATGGCTGCTAGGGGTGCCGGTTCATACCGCTACGGAGACCTTCAGCGAGCCCAGCACAAGACGATGGAGGTAGTTGGCGTCCTGAAGCGCGGGGGCGGGAGGCCGGCCGCTAGGACTTAAACGCCAAAACAGGCGCCGCGCCGGGTCCACCGCGCGGCGTCTTGCTTTGCGGCTCTGTCCAAACGAGGGGATTCCAGCCTAGGAGTACCTACTCGTGTCGTTTGCGACAACAGTAGGGTAACTCCACAAAACCGTACAAGTTGCGTAAATCTTTGATTTTTGGCGCGCCCGGCTGGGATCGAACCAGCAACCCCTGCCTTCGGAGGGCAGTACTCTATCCATTGAGCTACGGGCGCATATCGGCACAGAACGCACCGAAAGAGAAGCCCCGCAGGATAGCGCATTTGGGCCCAAGCGTCCATCGCACGCCCGTGAACCCCTGGGTACGAGGCCTGCTGCTGCAACGTTTCGTTGGGTTTTTGACGCAGGTCGAAAAGCGGCGCCTAGGGCTGTCCCGCGTGTCAAAGGCCAAAGCATTACGGATATAATCGCGCGTTATTTGCCAGAAGAAAGACGGGGACAGGTCTGTCTGGGCCGACGCGGCGATTGAATCGCCATGGTCTTCCTGCCCTCATCGCGATCCAATGCGGCCCCCACGCCCTGCCGGCGATGCTCGTGACCTTGCCGGCGGCGCTCTGAGGGCTCCAAGAGCGGTTCCACCATCCTGAGAGTTGAGCATGAGCGACGCGCAACACGACGAACACGAGCCTCTGATCAAGACCCCCAAGCAGCTGATCATCGCGGTGATCGCCGCCTTTGTCGTTCCCATTCTCATCATCATCCTGCTGGCCAATTACGTTGGCCTTGGCGCCAGGGAAGGCGCGGGCGGTTCCGGCATGTCGGAAGAGGCCGTCAACGATCGCATCAAGCCCGTTGCGCAGCTCGAACTGAAAGACCCGAACGCACCGCACGTTTTCAAGACGGGCGAGCAGCTCTACAAGGAAGTCTGCGCGACTTGTCACGCAGCAGGCGTGGCTGGCGCGCCCAAATTTGGCGACGCGGCAAGCTGGGGTCCGCGCCTGCCGCAGGGCCTGGATGGCCTGACGAAGGTGGCGCTGGCCGGCAAGGGCGGCATGCCCGCGCGCGGCGGCACGTCGCCGGATGACGTTAGCGACTACGAAATTGAACGCGCCATCGTCTACATGGCCAACTCCGCTGGCGGCAAGCTGCAGGAGCCGCCTGCTCCGGCGGGCGCGGCTGCGGCACCGGCTGCTGCATCGGCACCGGAAGCATCGGCACCGGCTGCTGCTCCTCCTCCGGCCGCTGCTGCGCCGGCACCTGCAGCAGCTCCGGCCGTGCCGGCTGCTGCTGCGGCACCGCAAGCCTCCGCAGGCGAGGTCGGCAAGAAGGTCTACGATTCGACTTGCCAGATGTGCCACGCCGCCGGTGTGGCCGGCGCGCCCAAATTTGGCGACAAGGCCGCCTGGGCGCCGCGCATTGCCGAAGGCAAGGCCAAGATGTATGACATCGCGCTGCACGGCAAGGGCGCGATGCCGCCCAAGGGCACTTATGCCGGCTCCGATGACGACGTGAAAGCCGCCGTCGACTACATGGCCGCTGCCGCCAAGTAAGCCGTCCTGCCTTCCCGAAGAAGCCCGCCCCGTGCGGGCTTTTTTGTTGCCTGCCGCGGCAGCGTCACACTTGGGGCATGCCGTTTGCTACGCCTAGTTCGAATGTGCGGAGAACGAGGCAGCCCTGCTGCTTCGCTCCGCGTACGTCTGTGCGATGAGGCAAACGGAGGTTGCGATGCGAATGGAACGAACGACGCTGATCTACTGGGTGGCTGCCGTGCTGGCAATCGGTAGCTCGACGGCCATGGCGGCCGACAACTGGGTCAAGCTGGCCCCGCTGGCCGACAACGGCGGCTCGCTCTATCTGGACAAAGACTCCATCGAGCACAACAAGGATGGGACCGTGCGCGCCACGACGCGCGACGCTTATGACGCCCCGCGCAAGCTCTCCGACGGTAGGGCGTACCAGTACGACACGCGCACGTCCGTCTATGACTGCAAGGAGGGGCGCATCCTGCCGGTCAGCGCGCTGATCCAGGATGGCCAGCACGCCACGGTGCTCACCAAGAACATCGACGGCCCCCGCTGGGAAGCCGTCGTGCCGCGCTCAGAGGGTGAGGCGATTCTGCACGCCGTTTGCCAAAAATAGCGCGCTGACGATGGCGTTACTGGACGGTTGCTGCCGGCGCCAGGTCGACACGCAGCGTGCCGTCCGTGTCCATGCGCGTGGTGCCACGTGCGGCGGCCTCGCGGTAGTGGTACAGGTCGAAGCGCAGCGGCCCGCGGGTTGATGTATCGGTCACGAGAATGCGGCTGTTGGTGACCAGCACGTTGTACATCTTCAAGTCGCCGGACTGGATCCAGATGCGGCTGGCCGCGTCGGTTGGTGCAGACCCACACATCGCGGGCGCGGGGCCGAACCCGAGCACCAGCCCTTCGGGCGTGACGCGCGCCGTTTTCATCTGACCGATCAGTCGCGGCGGCGGGAAGACCGTGTATTGATCCAGCACCATGTCATTGCCGTCCAGCTTGGCCCCGTCGCGATTGAGCGGCGCAAGCTGCGACAACTCCAGCCCCATTCCCTTGAGCAGCGCCAGCGTCTGGATGCCCATCACGCGGGCCTCGGTGGGCGTATAGACGAGGTAGCGCGATTCCTTGAGCGCCAATGTGCCGCGCATGCCGAACGGCAGCCACACGCCGGGAAAATGGTTGCGCAGCTTGAGCCCGCCCGAGACGTCGAGCACGCCGTCGCCCGGCGTGAGCGATAGCGCATTGAGCGAGCGCGGCGAATAGTCGAGCAGATACCGGTTGAACAGCGCGTCGAGCGACTCCTTGGGCACCGTCACTTCGCCGCCGAGGATGCGGATGTCGAACTGGCCCGGATCGTCCATGTCGACGGGCTGCCCCGGCTTGTGCGCCACGAGCTGCGCGGTCAGTTGATGCACGTGGAAACCGATGTCGCCGGTGATGCGGAAATCCACATCGCGCATCTGCACGACGGGCGGTGCGGTGCCGGAGTCGCGCGCCGCGGCCGGGCCGCTGGCGTTGGGCGCGCCCGAGGACGGATCGCAGCGCTGCGCCCATTGCTGGCGCACCGTGGTCAATTCCTTGCGTTGCGCGCTGGCCATCGGCGGCTCGGCCGCGCGGGCGAGCGCGCTGGCCACGAGGCCGGCCAAGCCGAGCGCCACCAACGCCAGGCGCAACATCAGAGCGGCGAGAGCGAAGGCGGGGGCGATCATGGCGCGGTCCTCTTGGCGAGTTGCAGGGCAGGCTTGCCCGCTTTGGCGACGGCAGTTGCTTTCGCGGGCTTGGCAGCGGCGATCGAGTCGAACGAGGGCATCAGCACGCGGATGCCGCCGTCGGGCGAGAAGCGCAGCGACCCTGCCACAAGCTGATCGCGATAGCGGTACAGGTTGAATACGAAAGGCTTGGCCGGGTCGGCCACGACAATATCGATGCGCGCATTCATCGGCATCGAGCGCATGAACCGGATGTCACCGCCGCGAAAGAGGATGTACGGGCGCTGCGCGTCAGCGGCGTTGGCCAGCGGCGGCATCTGCGGGTTGCCATCGCCGATCTGCATGAGGAGCCCGTCGCGCGCGACGCGGATGGCGGAGAGCTTCAACTCCAGCGCGGGCGGCGGAAACAGCTTGGGCACCTGCATGACGATTTCGCTGCCGGCCAATTGCACGGCCGGCGTCGACACCGGCAGCAGATCGGCCAGTTCGATATGCGCCGCGCCCATCAGCGCGCCGGCGTCCTGCCCGCGCACCTTGACCACGTTGGGGCGAAACACGATGGTCTGCGGATCGCGAAGCACGAGCGGGCCGCGTAGTTCGATCGGCACCCAGGCGCCGCGACGGCGCATCTCGGCGCGCATGTCGAGCGTGCCGTCGTCGAGCGCGAAGCTGAAGTTGCGCAGCGGAGGGTCTTCGCCCGGTCCGCGCGCAAAGACCACGGTATTGAACAGCGCAGCCATGCTCTCGGCCGTGACGCGCACCAAACCATTCACCGGTTGCAGCGTGTACGACGACACATCGTCGAGCCACACCGGGTCGCCCGGTGCACGCGGCACCATGCGCAGTGCGAGCTGATCGACCAGGAAGCCCACGCCGCCATCGAAACGAAAATCGACATGACGCAGATACGAGATCGCGTCGGGCTGGCCGGAATCGCGCAGCGTGGCGGGCCGCACCTCGCGTGTGGCGAGGTTGCCTGACTGGAACGGCGCGCGCGCCTGGGCCCGGGCGTCTTCAAGCTGTTTCGCTTTTTCGGCTTCGATGGCGCCGTGGCCATCGCCGGCGGTGGCGCAGCTTTGCAGCAGCAGCGCTGCAACCACCGCCCCCGCAGCCCGGAGCGCGCTATTACGATGACGCAAGGTCAAGTCCCACATCGACGGTCTCCTCGTCGTGAGAAACGCACCGGAAACGTTCCGGTCACCGACGCGGTCTGTCGCCGCGCTCGTGTAGAATTTTTTGCATGCCTGCCCGCAAACCAACCGGCGACGCCGGTCCGCCTGCCACTCCGCCCGCCCGCGAGTTCACTATCGACGAACTGGCGCGCGCGGCTGAAACCACTGTCCGCAACGTTCGCTCGTATCAGGACCGCGGCCTCATCGATCCGCCCGAGCGGCGCGGCCGCGTGGGCATCTACACGCAGGCGCATCTGGGGCGGCTCAAGCTCATCAACCACCTGCTCGGGCGCGGCTACACGCTCTCCAACATCCAGGAGCTGCTCAAGGCCATCGTCGAAGGCCATGACCTGCGCTCCATCCTCGGGCTCGAATCGGCCATCGCCAGCCCGTGGTCGGACGAGTCGCCCAAGCATTACTCGCTTCTGGCGCTTGCCAAGCTGTTTGGCCGCGCCATGTCGCGTCAGGCGCTGGCACGGGCCATCTCGCTTGGCCTGCTTGAACCCGATGGCCTCGGCTATCTGGCGCGCAGCCCCAAAGCACTGCTGGCCGGCGCGCAGATGGCAAAGGCCGGTTTCCCGCTCGTCGAAGTGCTCGACATCATCGAGCGTGCTCGGCCGCATACGCAGGCGGTGGCCGACGATCTCGTCTCCATGGTCGTGCGCGAACTCGACAAGTACGGCAGCGATCTGCCGCCGGTCGAAGACGTGCCGCGTCTGGTCGACGTGATCTGGCGCATCCGTCCGCTGGCGCTGGTGGCGGTCGAAGCCGAACTGATGCGTGCGCTTGAGACGGCCGCCAACAAATACCTGGGCGACCGCGTGGCGCAGGTCATCGAGCACATGCATGAACCGCCGGGCAGCGCGCCCGGGCCGGACAAAGGCTAGTGTCTCCGGCGCGCCCTTGCGTGGGGCGCGCCTTATCTATTTCTAGTTTGATCCCGATACGATGGGTGCTGCAGGCGTTTTGAATGCCTGCTCAAGATCCTGCTGCACCGGCCGTCGAGAGCTTGCGGCGGATCGACGGCGACGGTGCTTCGCCATTCGCTGCCGCATAGGCTTCGATTTCCGAGATCAGCTTGGGCAGGCGTGCAAGTGCGTCACGGTTGTCTTCATCCCACGGGTGGAATGAGGGCCGGAAGAAGTCGAAGAACTCCGGGATGATCTTGCGCAGCGGCGCCGGGTGAATCCACAGGAAGTGGAACGCCTTGCCCAGACCGAAGAACTTGTTCTTGCAGGTGCGATCCGCAAAGATCAGCCGCAAGTGCACGTAGAAGACCATCGCCCAGAAGGTAACGGTCGTCACCAACATCGTCAGCGTGCGTGTGAGGTAGCGGCCCACGCCCGGCTTGATGGCCAGGTTCCATACGTCGTAGCTGACGGCCTTGTGCTCGGTCTCTTCCATGGCGTGCCACAGCCAGACCTGCCGGTAGCCGGGTTCCGAATTGCGGCCCAGGCCGTCTTCATGTGAAAGCACCTGGCCGGCCAGCATGGCGGTGTAATGCTCGAGCGCCACGGTCACGGCCAGCTGGTGCGACTTGGGCGTGTACTTGCGCAGCACGTTCAGGAACTTGCCAATAAAGCGGTCGATGCGCGTGGCAGGCAGGCCGGCCCGGTCGAGCAGGTCGTTGTACAGCACGTGCTCGCGCGTGTGCATGGCTTCCTGGCCAATGAAACCGGCCACGGCCTGCTTGAGTTCGGGGTCGGTCACCAGATGGCGGTAGTTGCGCACGCTGTCCATGAAGAAGCGCTCGCCGGTCGGGAAGAAGATCGACAGCGCGTTCAGGAAGTGGGTCACGTGCGGGCCTCGCTCGTGCCAGTTGCTGATGCGATCAGCCGGCAGGTGAGGATGCACGTCGCGGCGGACTGGCATCATGGACGGTTCTCCTGGAATGTGGTTTCTGAAAGGCGCGTCGATGCGCGCCCTTGATCTAGGAATGCACAGAGGTCGGTCCCCACGCGTACGGGGTCTTCCTCCATCGGGATATGGCCGAGTGCCGGATACATGCGCAGCGTGGCGCCGGGAATACGGCGGGCGAATTCGCCGGCGTGCGCGGGCGGGATCCACCGGTCGCGCTGGCCCCAGAGGATGAGCGTGGGCACTCGGATCGAGGCCAGCCCGCTGGTATCGACATCGTCAAAGCGGAACTTCGGCACCATCTTGCCGATGGCCTGTCGTGCACCGTCGGCATAGAAGAAATCGGCGTAGCGGCGCAGCGTGGGTTCGGACACGCGCGACGGGTCGCCATACACATCGCGCGTGGCGGCGCGGATGATCCCCTCGGGCAGCATCCACGGCGACGTCAGCCGCACGCCCAGGTGATTGAACAGATCGATGTAGATCGGCAGCTTCATCGGAAAGCCTGCCGAGTCGATCAGCACGAGCTTCTCGACGCGGCCGGGGTGCCGCACGGCAAAGTCCCACGACACCATGCCGCCGAGCGAGTTGCCGATCAGCGTGAGTTTCGACAAGCCCAACGTATCGACAAACGCGTCGATGAAGTCGCGGTACAGCGGCAGCTCCATCGTGCGCGGGCGGCCTTGTGCGTCGCGCAGCGGGCCGGTGATGCCGAACGGCGGCAGGTCGAGCCGGATCACGCGATAGCGCCGCGTGAGCTGCGGCAACACGCCGTCCCACGTATGCAGCGATGCGCCAAAGCCGTGGATCAGCAGCAACGTCCCTTCCGAGTTGGCGGCGCCTTCGTCGGTGTAATGCACGCGCGTGCCCATCAGCGGCAGGTAGCGCGATTGGGGCTTGGCGTAGCGCGCGATCAGCACGTCGCGCCCGATGCTGCGCAGGCCGATGCGGCCCGGGCGCAGCATGGCGCGTGCAACGTTGAGCAGGTTCGCGCGCGGGGGGCTGGCGAACAGTTCTCCGGTGGTGGCCGTGTTCATCGGCTGCCTCCTACTTTGCGCGGGCGGTGGCCGGCGCCGTATTGTCGCGCAGCGCCTTTTTGCGCGTGCGGCGGGCTTCGCGCACGACCAGCGCCTGGTATGCGGCGGGCAGCAAGCGGGCCATCACATCGGCGGCGTGGGCGTCGGGGCCGATCAGCACACGACGCTTGTTCTTGCGCACGCCGTCCAGAATCACCTCCGCAGCCTTGTCGGCCGAGGTGATGAAGAACTTCTCGAACTCCGCCTTGCCCTGCTGTTCGTCGCGCACCAGGAAGCCGTTCATGCTCGGCGAGACGCGACTCGACTTGGCAATGTTGGTCTTGATGCCGCCCGGATGGACGCATGTGGCCGACACGCCGCAGTTCATCAGATCCAGTTCTTGCCGCAGTGCCTCGGTGTAGCCGCGCACGGCGTACTTGCTGGCGTTGTAGGCACCCATGCCGGGCTGCGCGAAGATGCCGAAGATGCTCGACGTATTGATGATGTGGCCGTTGCCCGTTGCCTTGAGCAGCGGCAGAAACGCCTTGGTGCCGTGCACGACGCCCCAGAAGTTGATGTTCATGATCCAGGCCAGCTCGTCGTCTTCCATGCCTTCGATCGTGCTGGACAGCGCCACACCCGCGTTGTTGAAGATCAGGTTGACCTTGCCGTGCGCGGCGGCCGCTTCTTCGGCCCAGCGGTACACGGCGGCGCGATCGGCTACGTCCACGGCATGCGTGGTCACGCGGATGCGGTCGCCTTCATGCGCGCGCACCAGTTGCAGCGTCTGCGCGAGCGCAGCTTCATTGCGATCGGCCAGCGCGAGGTGGCAGCCTTCGCGTGCCAGCTGCAGCGCCAGCGAGCGGCCCATGCCCGACGCGGCACCCGTGATGGCGGCAACCTGGTTATTGAATGACTTCATGGCGTGGTCTCCGTGGGGCGAGCGCGTCAGACGCGGTCGAGCGCTTCTTCGTTGGGGGTGTTCTGAGCGGCGGGCACCGTGCGGGCGGGCACGCGCAACGGCACGCCCTTCGGTACGGTCATTGGGCGCGTGCGGTAATCCGCCAGCCGGAAATGCGCGGTCGCGCGGCGGAACTGCCACGTGAATCCCGGCCACAGCGTCGTGTTCTTGCCGGTCTTCGGGTCGAGGTACCAGCTCACGCAGCCGCCGGCAGACCAGATCGCATTCGACAGCCGTTTCTGGATGCTGTCGTTGAAGCGGCGCTGCACGTCGGGGCGTACGTCGATGGCCGCCACGTTGTGCGCACGCATCGACTTCAGCGCATCGACGATGTACGCCACCTGCGACTCGATCATGAACACCATCGACGAGTGGCCGAGCCCCGTGTTCGGGCCCACCACCATGAAGAAATTCGGAAAGCCCGACACGGTGGTGCCCAGGTAGGCCTCAGCGCCGTGCTTGTCCCACGCGTCGACAATGTCCACGCCTTGGCTGCCCAGCAGCACGCCACGCGGGAACGGGTCCGTTGCATGAAAGCCCGTGCCGAAGATCAGGCAATCGACTTCGCGCCGCGTGCCGTCGGTGGTGACGATGGCGTTGGATTCGACGCGTGCGATGCCGGTGGTGATGACGTCGACGTTCTCGCGCGTGAGCGCGGGGTAGTAGTCGTTCGAGATCAGGATGCGCTTGCAGCCGATGGTGTAGTTCGGCGTGACCTTCTCGCGCAGCACGGGGTCGGCAATGCGGCGCTTGATGTGGCCGCGCGCCATGCGCTCCACCGCCTTCATCAGCTTCGGGTGGATCACAAAGCCCAGCACGCGCGACTCCAGCATCCAGTAGATGCCGGTACGCATCAGCTTTTGCGTGAACGGCAGGTGGCGGAACAGCCAATGCTCCGCGCGCGACACCTTGCGGTCGGGCTTGGGCAGGATCCACGGCGGCGTGCGCTGATACAGGTCGAGGCGGCCGACCTTCGGCGCAATCTGCGGCACGAATTGGATGGCCGAGGCACCCGTGCCGATCACGGCCACGCGCTTGCCGCGCAGGTCGTAGTCGTGCTCCCACAGTTGCGAGTGGAAAGCCTTGCCCTGGAAGTTTTCGATGCCGGGAATGTTCGGCCAGGCCGGACGGCTCAGGCCGCCCATGCCGGAGATCAGCGTGCGGGTGCGGTAGCGGCGGCCATCGGCCATTTCCAGATTCCACGCACCGGCGGCTTCGTCAAACGTGGCGCGCGTCAGTTCGTGATGGAAGCGCACGTGCGGGCGCACGCCAAATTCATCGGTGCAGCGCTCCAGATACGCGCGAATTTCCGGCTGCGGCGAATACATGCGCGACCAGTCCGGATTGGGCGCGAACGAAAACGAATACAGGTGCGATTGCACATCGCACGCGCAGCCGGGGTAATGATTGTCGCGCCACGTGCCCCCGACGGAGCCCGCCTTTTCGAAGACGAGGAAGTTGTCGATGCCGTGCTGCTTGAGCTGGATCGCCATGCCCAGGCCAGCAAAGCCCGTCCCGATGATGGCGGCATCGATCAGGAGCGGGGTGTCAGCGCTGTGTGGTGCCGATGCAAAGGCGTCGGCGCGCGGAAAGTCGGTCCGTGCGTTCACGTGGTGTCTCCGTGGGCACCACTTGGGCGCCTCTTAATGTGACATTGGTCGATGTCATCGTAGGAGGCTGCCTAGACCGAGTCAATCGGCCGATTGGAACGGTTCATCTAAAAGCGATGCATCGATCGCTTGAAACGGTTTTCCCTTATGAATCCGTCACTTGCGTGCACTGCACAACGGATGCCGGCGCCGGGGTAAAGGCATTCAGCAGCGTATTAATGTGCACAAGGAGCCGCATAGCGCTTCCTGCGACCGTGCGGACGTCGCGCTCACTGCCGTCTTGCACGGCACGGCGGAAGGCTTCCAACGTGGCGTCGACGCTCGGGTTGTGAAGCAGCGCCAACGCGCCTCCAGTGCGATGGGCCCACTGGCGCAGCCCAGGGCGGTCCATCGCGTCCAGCAGCGGCTGGAGCCGCAGCGCGTCGTCGGCCAGCGACGACAGGAAGACCTGCGCCAGCCCGGCTGCTGCGGGGTCGGCCCCCAGCGCGGCGTGCAGATCGTCGAGCGACAGGGCGAAGGGCGCCTCCGGGGGCGCATCTGCGCTTGCGGCGGCTTCGTGGCTCCACAGCGCAGCCAGCGCTTCCTGCAGCGTGACAAGCGTGGTGGGCTTCAGCAGGCTCGCGTCCATGCCCACGGCGCGGCATCGCGCGTGCTCCTCGGCGAGCGTGGTTGCCGTGATGGCGATGATGGGCAGGCGCGGGCCGCCCGCGCGCTCCTCCTGGCGGATGTGCCGCGCCAAATCGAAGCCGTCCATGCGCGGCATATGGCAGTCCGTGAGCAACGCGTCGAACCGGTGTTCGTGCAGGCGCTCGAGCGCGACGACGCCATCTTCGGCGAGCGTGACTCGATAACCCAGCAGGCGGAGCTGCTTGGCGATCAGTTCGCGGTTGATTGGATGGTCTTCCGCCACGAGGATGTGCGCGCCCGGCGCATCACAGGGTGTTGCTGCCGGCAGCGCATGTACAGCCACGCTGGTCGCCTGCACATGATCAGATGGGGGGAGCGCGCGCTCGCACGCCTGCACAAATGCGTGCCAGTTCAGCGGATTGATGCTCAGCGTGTTGCCGGGTCCGGAATAACACGTTTCCGGGGTGATGCGGATGGCGCGCGCATCCGCCTGGGCGGTCGAGCCCAAGAGGATGTCGGCGTTGGCGGCGGGGCCCGCTTGCAGCCCGGCCGCGATCGCGAATTGCGTGAGGCTGTGCCGCACGGCCGGGTCATCCACAACAATGGCAACGCTGCAGCCCGCCAGTTGCGGCAACGCATACCGCGCCTTAAGCATCGGCACGGCCAAATGCAGCGTGACCGCCGTGCCGTGCCCCGGAACACTCTCCATGACGAGCTTGCCGCCCATCAGGCCGGCAAGCTGGCGAGAGATCGCCAGGCCCAAGCCGGTGCCGCCGTAGCGCCGCGTGGTCGAGCGCTCGGCCTGCACGAACGGCGCAAACAGCGTGGCCTGAACCTCCGGCGAGATGCCGATGCCCGTATCGGAGACGCAGATGGCGAGGTGCGCCGTGTCGTCCGTCACGCGCGTGCATTCTGCCGAAAGCTGCACGCTGCCCGTATCGGTGAACTTGATGGCGTTGGAAAGCAGGTTGAACAGGATTTGCCGTAGACGAATGCTGTCGACCGAGACGCTGGCCGGTACGTTGGCGGCCACGTCCACGTGCACGGCGAGCGCCTTCTCGTGGGCGCGGCTTGCCAGCAGGCCGACCGTGCCGTCAAAGACCTCGCGCAAGTCTGTGGGCGACGGCGAGATGTCCAGCCGGCCGGCCTCGACCTTTGCGTAATCGAGGATGTCATCGAGGATGTGCAGCAGGGCGCGCCCCGAATCCTGCACCATCGAGACCATCTGTTTCTGCTCGCCTTCGAGCTTCGTCTGCTGCAGCAGCTCGACCAGCCCGAGCACGCCGTTCATGGGCGTGCGGATTTCGTGGCTCATCATGGCCAGGAAACGGTCTTTCGCGTGCAACGCCGATTCCGCTGCGTTCTTGGCAGCTTCCAGCGCATCGGCCTGCTCGCGCTCCGTGGTGACATCGCTCAGGTAACCGTTCCAGACCGTGCGGCCGTCAGCTTCGCGGTGCGGAATCGAGCGCGCGTGCAGCCAGCGCACCGAACCGTCTGGGCTGACATGGCGAAAGCGCTGATCGAACGGCGTCAGCTCTCGCGCGGAGGTCAGCACGCTCTCGAGAATGCGTTCCCGGTCGTCCTGGAAAATAAGCAGCTCGGGCGTTGACAGGTAACCCAGCAAATCCTCGGGCTCGACGCCTAGCGTTTCGTGCGCCTTGCCAGCCACGTAGGTCATGCGTCCCGCTGCTTGGCCTGTCCGCAGCTCGAACTGATAGACGAGCGCCGGCAGCGATTCATTGACTTCGCGCAGGCGCTGCTCAAGGCGTTCGGCCCGCGCCTGCGCTTCGCGGATCTCACTGATGTCGACCAGCGAGGCGACGGTGCCCGCAGGTTGCCCATCCGGCAGATGGAACGGCTCGATCCAGTACAGCACGTTGCGTGATTGCCCGTCTGGCGTGTCGATGACGAGTTCTTCGCGCGTGCTTTCGCTGATCTCCACCGCGCGTTGGTTGATATCGGACAGCGGCAACGTATTACTGACCGAATACAGCCCCAGCTCCTGCGGCGTGCGCCCGAGCAGCGACGCGCGTGTTTGGCCAAACATGTTGCAGAACGCCGCATTCACGGCAACGTAACGTTGCGCGGCGTCTTTGGCGACGAGCGGGAACGGCACGGCTTCCATCAGCGCGCGCTGAAAGCTCAGCTGGCGGGCAAGGGTTTCTTCGGCGCGGCGGCGCTGATGGTTTTCGCGGCGCAGTTGCATCTGCTTGATGAATAGCGCTACGAGCGCCGCCAGCACCAGCGCGGCAACCGGACCAAACTTGCCGAGCACCGCCGACGCCGATGGACCGAGCTGGTAGCTGACCGACAGCCACTTGTTGCGGATGCTCACCTGCTCACCTTCTGGCATGGCAAAGAGCGCGCGATTGATGAGCGGCACCAGCGCTGCATACCGCGCCGACACGCCCACACCAAGGCTCTCGATCGTGTTGGCTGAGCCCGTGACCTTCAGTTCGCCCGGAAAGTGGTGGCGGATCAGCGCGTCGGCCACCGGCAGATTGACGATGGTGAAATTGGCCTCGCCCGCCGCCACCATGGACAACGCGTCGTTGACGGACCCGGCGGGCAGGATGCGGATCTTCGGCACGTTTTCGTGCAGCAGGGTGGTCAGCGTATCGCTCGCGGGCAGCGCGACCGTCTTGCCGGAAAGTTCGGGCAGCGCCGCCACCGTGAGCGCGTCGCTGCGCCCGACGATCACCATCGGCGTGGCGTCGATCGGCTGCGTGAGCGTAAAGCCGGGCGGGCGGGAATCCTGGTCGGACATGCCCAGCAGGATGTCGATCTGGCCGCTGCGTGCCTTGGCGAGCGCGTCGGCCCAGTCGCGCACCGTCACGCGTTCGAAGCGCAGTCCGAGCGTGCGTGACAGGAAGTTCTGGTATTCGGGAAAGATGCCGAGCATCCCGCCGCCCGACCCGTTGAAGGTGTACGGCATGTAGTCGGGGTCGGCGGCGTAGCGCAGCGGCGGCAGCGACGCCAGCATGGCCCGCTCGTCGTCCGACAACTGCAGGCCCACGGACCACCCGCCCCCTTGCGTGATCCACCGCGCGCGCAGCTCGCTCATCGTCGCGTCGGGCAACTGGGCAAGATGGCGGTCCAGATAACGGATCAACATCGCCTGGGCGCGCGGCGCTGCAAAGTGCAATGCATCGACCTGCTGGTTCACAAGCTGCACGATCGACAGCCGCCGGTAGCGCGGCTGCGACATCAACTCACGCGTCGGATAGGTCACGCCCACGTAAGCGTCTGCCAAGTCATGCAGCACGGCGTCGAGGGCGTCGGCCGCCGTGGGCGTGCTGATGAGCCGGATGCTGGGGTATTGCCCCGCCAGCTCTTCTTCGAGCGAAGAGCCTTGCTCGACGGCGATGCGCATGCCAGCAGCGAAAGGATTCTGCGCGACCTGTGTGTTGTCGACGCGCGCGACCACAGCGGTGGGGCGTTCCAGGTATGGCGCCGAATAGATGAGGCACTCGTCGTATTGCGAGCGTGGTGCCACGCTCATGATGATGTCGACCTCGCCCCGGCAAGCCGCCTTGAGCAGGTCGTCACGCCGCGCGAAGACGTGCGGGATGACGCGTACCTGATCCTGCGGAATCAGATGCATGAGCAGATCGCCGGAGAAGCCGCTGAGCCGGTCGGCTTCGACGCCTTCCAGCGGCGCCATGGCATCGCTGATGACGCCCACGGTCACCTTGGATGGAAACTGTGTGAGGCGCTGAACGGCCTGCGCCGCATCCTCCGCGTCGGCATCGCGCGTGCCACTCGCCCAGCCCAGCGCGACCGCGCAAGCAAGCAACCCTGCGCCGATACCGAGGCGCAGGCGGGCAGAGGCCGAGCGTGTGGCGCGGGCCATCGTCTCAGGCCTCACCGCTGCCAAGCAGTCCGTGGCGCACGGCAAAGTCGAACAGCGCTGCCTCGGTGCCAAGCTCGAGCTTGCGCATGGCCGTCTGCTTCTGCGAGCTGATGGTCTTGACGCTGCGGTTGAGCTGCACGGCGATCTCGCTGACCGTCTTGCCGGTCACGTACATGCGCAGCACTTCCAGCTCGCGCTTGCCGAGCTTGGTGACGGGGTCGTCCTCGGCGGGCTGCGGCTCGCCGTTGCGGCAAAGCAGCTTGGCATTGAGCAGCGGCGAGAGATAGATGCGACCAGCCACCGCTGCGTGCATGCCTTCGAGGATGTGCTGCGGCTCGTCGGATTTGCTCACGATGACCTTGATGCCCGCGCGCAGGATGTTGCTCATCAACGCACGGGTCTCGAGCATCGTGAGCACCATCACGCGCAGGTCCGGGTGACGGCGCACGAGGAATTCGAGCAGGATGATGCCGTCGCCATAACGGCTGCCGGGCATGGCGTAGTCGGTGATGACGAGGTCGCAGCGCACGCGGCCAAGCACGGCGAGCAGCTCATCGGCGTTGGTGGCTTCGCCCACGACCTCGAAACCGTCGACCGCCGAGACGAGGCGCCGCAGGGCCGCCACCACGCCAGGGTGATCATCTGCAATGACGAGTTGGACTGGGGTCTGCATGTCGACGTGTCTCCGAGCGTGTAACGTGTGGCAATGTGTTTGCCGCATTGCTGAGAATCGCCGAAGCCTCTAGGGCGGAACATCGGAAAAGTCCTATTCGCACACCCCGATCTGCGCTTTTCTGGTGCAGATTTGTGGCTGCGTGTTGTCATCGCAGCCATGATTTCGGACCAGGGCGGTGCGCCGCTGCGTGGCACAATGCTCGCGATTGCCTCGCACGCTTGATCGCACCGATTTCCCATGACGCCAACATCCTCGACAGCACCTTCAGCGGCCGCGCGCCAGCAGAGCGCCGAACGCTCAACCTTGGTGAGTGCAGGCGTCAATTGCCTGCTCTCGGCGGGGCAGATTGCGGCGGGGTTGTGGTCGCATTCGCAGGGTCTGGTGGCCGACGGGCTGCATACGCTGTCCGACCTGATCGCCGATGGCATTGTTTTCATTGCCAACCGCAACAGCCACAAGGGGCCGGACGAAGACCACCAATACGGCCACGCGCGCTATGAGAACGCCGCGTCGCTGGGGCTCGGGCTGCTGCTGATCGGGGCGGGCGCGGGCATGATCTGGGCCGCCGTGGAGAGCCTGCGCTCGCCGCAGGGGCCGACGCCGGTGCATGGTCTGGCGCTGGTGGTGGCGTTGATCGCGCTGGCGGCCAAAGAAGGGCTTTTCCGCTACATGCTGGCCGTGGCCAAGCGCATCAACTCACGCATGCTGATTGCGAATGCGTGGCATGCGCGTTCCGATGCGGTGTCGTCGTTGGTGGCGGCGATTGGCGTGGCGGGCAACCTGATGGGCTATCACTGGCTCGACCCGGTGGCGGCGTGCGTCGTCGGATTGATGATCGGCCGTGTGGGCGTGCGCTTTGGGTGGGAAGCGCTCAATGACCTGATGGACCGGGCCTTGCCGCCCGTGCAGGTGGAGGCCATTCGCGCCAGCCTGGAAGCCACGCCGGGCGTGATCAACGTGCACGATCTGCGTACGCGTGTGACAGGCGACCAGGCATTGGTGGATGCGCATATCGAGGTCGACCCGCGTGTCTCCGTGAGCGAGGGCCATGCGATTGCCGTGCGGGCTCGCACCAACGTGCTGACGGCGCATACGGCCATGGCCGTGCTCGACGTGCAGATTCACGTCGACCCGCGCGAGCACATTGCGACCGACCCCGTGCCGCTGCCCGACCGCGATGCGCTGCATGCCGCGCTGGTACAGCTGCTGCCGACCGGCACGCCGCTGGACGCGCGCCACTGCGTGCTGCATTACGTCGATGGCGCAGTGGAGGTCGACCTAGTCCTGCCGCCGGCACTGGCTGCCGAAATCGCCCGCATTGCCGATGCCATCCACACCAGGTGGGATGGTCTGGTACGCCTGCGCGTGCTCGTGACCGACGTCTGAGTCGGTCGCGCTAGCGGCACTGATCGACCGCGTTGGCCGGCTGCGTCTTGGCGGGGTCGAAATGCAGCTGCTCCAGCCCCTTTTCCGTCAACGACATCCAATCGATTGCGCCCGACGTGCGCAGCAAACCGGTGCTGCCCACCGGGCGCCATTGCACGCGCTTGCCGTCGGTGTTCATCAGCGTGGCAGATAGCGTGAGCGAATCCGGCCCCGCCTGCAACTGCAGCAGGCGGCCATCGACGGCGGGCGTGTAGGCGGTGTTCTGGTTCACGGTGATGCCCGCTTCGCGCACCGTTGCCGGCATGCACGGAATGGACGCACGCACCTTGCCCGTGGCGTCGATCAGGTCGGCAAAGCCGTTGCCCTTGGCCACGCCCACCAGCAAGTACCGCTCGATCGCCGGCATCCACGTGACGCTGTAGGTGTAGTACTGCAGATGCTTGTGCAGAAGCTGCTCGCCCGTCACGCGTCCGCTGACGGGATCGAACACGGCGATCTTCAGATTGGCTTCGGTCTGGCCTGGCACGAACTGCTGCCACGCCAGCAGCGCATTGGTGCTGCCGCCTGCCACCATGGGCCACCATTCGCGCCGGCCATCGGCAACATCGACGTTGTGCAGGCGACGGCCTCGCCCGTCGTAGACCTTCAGGTAGACGCCGTTGCCGCTGCCGAGGTTGTCGACGCCGCCGCCGGTGATCCAGCCGTCGGAATAGAACACCACGAAGCGGTCGCCCACGGCCGTGATATGGCCCGAGTGGCTACCGGATTCCACCAGTTGCGGATACGGCTTGATGGGCCGCAGCGCGGTGTCGTAGATGCCGAAGCGCTGGTTGACGTTTTCCGGCGCATTCCACCCGTCTTCAAACGACACCATCACCTGGCCCGCGCGGTTGCGGGCCACCGTCACGGGCTCCTGCGCTTCGGGCTTCTGGATGAAGATGCGTGGGGCATCGAGCACGCCCGTGTCGGCATGCCATTGCGCGACATAGACATCATGCGGCCAGCTGCCGCTGCGATCGGCGCCGCGCGGGGGCAGCCCCGAGCTGCTGAAGAACACGTTGAAAGTGTTGGCTGTTGCGCCAGGCACCGCGCTGATGCCATGCATGTATTGACGTGGGTCGGACGCGCCGGCCGTCGCAACGGCGGGCACGGCCAGCACGCAGGCAACGGCCAGCACGGTACGGCGCAGGAAAGACAGTCGGGACACGTGACGCTCCATCTTCATTGGTGGCTCGGTGGCGGTTTTAGAACCGATTGGGCCACGGGCGCCCGCCGAAGTTGCTGCGCGAATGGGGGAGCCCGTTTGGCGGAGTCGCCGGATGTCGCCAAGCATGGCGGAGGCGCTGGTTTACCCCCCGCCGAGGCGATCAAGTTTCAGTCCCGTGTGCCGTTCTTCACAAACAAGAGCGGAACCCATTCCGCCAATCCCTTCCCAGCGCGGCCAGAGTGGGCACAAGCCCGCCGCCCACCGCGCCAGAACCGACCCAAGAGAACAACATGACCCAGCGACTCGACGCCCGATGGCGAAGCGAAGTGACGGAGGCTCTACGTACCGTGGAGGCGCAGTTCGGCGTGGCACCGCAAGGCCTGCCGCGCGACGCGCTGATCGCGGCCCTGACCGACGCGATCTGGGCTCAGCGTGCCGCTTATGCGCGTGTGCGCCGGACGCTGGTTGCGTGTCCTGAGCTGGCAGACGAATCGATGTAACGGTGTGCCCGGTGCCGCCGCTGTTTTCAAGAAGGTGATGTGATGCGGTACTGCGGATCGCTTGATCTGGACCATCTGCTGCGCCAGCCGTTTGCCCAACTCGGCCGGCTGTTGCGCGATGAAGACTCGGGGCAACCGCTGCCTCCGGTGGAAGTGGCCGCGCGCGCTGTATTGCTTCGCGCCGCCGGCTACGAGGTGATGCCCACCTGCGGGCACCATGACCGACGCGGCTTCTGTCTCGGCCACGCAGACCAGATCATCGGGATGTAAGCGCCGCGCCTACGACGCATGCACCACGTGCGCGCAGTCATGCGCACATGCTGTTGCGAACGCGCATCAGGGCATGCCAAAACGGCCCGATCGCGTGGTGTCTGGAGCACCCGCAAAGCGTTGACTGACGCACCTTTGCGGGCAATCCGTTGCCAAAAAGCAAACGGTAAAAATGACTTACATTCCGGTCCTTTTTCGGCCCATGGTTCTGGTGCATCCTGAATCAAGATAGATCGCACGGATGGCAGATTGTGCGACGTCGGACGCAACGTCAGGCCGGAAGTCGGAAGTGAATCGAATCGGCGACGCCTGCACTCTGGGGTCAGGGGAAACAACATGAAAACGCAATATCTCAGCAAACAAGAAATCTACGACGGCGCAGTCCGCCATCTGTTCGGTCAGGGCGGTGCTGCCATCCTGCCGCGCGGCGGTGCGGCGTACCACGGCCAGGGCGGCCGTTGCTGCCCGATCGGCAACCTGATCGGCGTGCGCGACTACACGACGTCGATGGAAAGCGTGCCGGTGCGCTACATCCTCAAGCCCACCAACGAGATCCCGCGTTACATGGACGCTGGTGTCATCGCTTTGCGCCGTGCGCTCAAGCGCGCACGCATCGACGTGGACGACCGCGACACCGTCGAGCTGCTCTCCAAGCTGCAGAACGCGCATGACGTGTTCGGCACGTGGGAGTGGAAGGAGCGCCTGCAGTCGATCGCACGCCAATTCGGCCTGAGCGGCGCTCTTGTCGATACATTCTGACCGACCGGCCGGTCACAGATCACCCTAAAGAAGGTGACGCCATGAAAGGGAAGGGGACGTTCCTCGCCATCGAGGACATTTTTGAACGCGTGCGCGCACACCTGCTCGCACAGCAATGCCGCTCTGAAGACGCCGACGGCGAGCCGCGCTACCGCGGCCTCGACAACCGCCGGTGCGGGGTCGGCATTCTCATCGACGATGCGTTCTATTGCAGCGCCATCGAGCGCCTAGGCGTGAGCCTGCTGCGTGTGCCGAGCGACGATCCGCTGGCGTGTGCGCTGCGCTGCTCCGGCGTGAATGTCGACGACGATCAGGTGGTGGATCTGCTGATCGATCTGCAGGACATCCACGACTTGGCGGCCATCGAAAGCTGGCCCGCGGCGTTGGAAGACATTCGCCGCCGGTTGCCCGATACGCCGTTAGCGGCCTGAACGATTGAACCTCCATGCGAACCCGGCCTGTGCCGGGTTTTGTCATTTCAGCGCATCGAGCTCGGGGTAGTGGCGGAAGATGCCCATCGTGTTGAACGGAATGCGCCGCGGCGATTCCAGATACGCCGCGATGTTCGGCTGCGCGGCCACACGATCATGCAGCGCCGCCAGATGCGGCAGCTCGCGCTCATATCGCTGCATGTGGTGCGGAAACGCGTAGCGCAGCCCCGCCACGATCTGGAATAGCGACAAATCTACATACGTCAGTGCATCGCGCACGGCCCATGTCGGGCCAGCGGGATTGCGGTCGAGCACGCGCTCGAAGTAATGCAGGAACTTGGGCGCGCGATTGTCCAAAAAATCCTGTGTTCGGCGCTTTGCTTCGGGCCGCTGGTCTTCGTAGTACTCGCACGACGCGATGGGGTGGTGCGTGTCATGAATCTCCACCACGAAATCGGCAATCGTCAGTTGCAGGCCGTGCGTCCACAGGCCGCCGGCTTCGTCGTGCGGAGCCAGGCCGTAATGCTGACCAAGGTAGAGCAGGATGTTGGCCGTCTGGGCGATCACCAACTGGCCGGCCAGCAGGAACGGCGGCGCGAACGGCGGCGTCGGAATGCCGGCATCGTCGAGAAACGCTTCGATGGCGGATTCATCTTCGCGGCCGAGGTCGGTATAAGGCACGGCGGCCTGCTCCAGCGCCAGCCGGACGAATTCGCCGCGGCCCTGGATTTCGGGCCAGTAGTAGAGCGTGGTTTCCATGGTCGGGCGGATAAACGTGGTGGGGGCTGCGCAGCAAGAGCAATGCCGCAGCGCAGCGGGAACAGTGCCTGCGAACGATAATAGGCGCTTGCCCCTGCGCTTGTTTCAACCCGCCCGCCGTGAACGCTCCGCTTTCTTCCCCGCCCGCCATCGAACCCGCTGATCCTTCGCGCTGGCTGCTCCGCGGCCACCCCGGTTATCTGCGCGCCAATCTGGCGCTGTTCGCGGCGGGCTTCTCCACGTTCTCGCTGCTGTATTGTGTGCAGCCGCTCATGCCGATGCTGGCGCACGACTTTGGCCTCACGCCCGCGCAGACAAGCCTCGTGCTGTCCGCATCGACGCTGCTGCTGGCCTTCGCGATCCTGTTTGCAGGCCTGCTGTCGGAGTCGATTCATCGCAAGACGCTGATGGGCGTGTCGCTGGTGCTCTCGTCGGTGCTTACGCTGGCGGCGGCGGTGCTGCCGGGCTGGCACGGGTTGCTGGCCACGCGGGCCTTGCTGGGTGTGGTGCTGGGCGGTGTGCCGGCGGTGGCGATGGCGTATCTGGCCGAAGAGGTGCATCCGCAAGGGCTCGGCATGGCCATGGGCTTGTACATCGGTGGGACGGCCTTTGGCGGCATGGCCGGGCGGGTGCTGACCGGCGCCGTGGCCGACCACTTCGGCTGGCGTGCCGCCATGGGCTTTACCGGCATGCTGGGTTTGCTCGCGGCGCTGGCCTTCCTGTGGCTGCTGCCGCCGTCGCGCCGTTTTGTGCCGCGCAAGGGCGTGGCGCTGGGCGATCTGTTCGACACGCTGGGCGCGCATCTGCGCGAGCCGGGCCTGCGCGCGCTATTCGCCATGGGCTTTCTGCTGATGGGCGGCTTCGTCACCATTTACAACTACGCCAGCTTCCACTTGCTCGATGCGCCGTATGCCCTCAGCCAGACGGCGGTGGGCGGCATCTTTATGGTGTACCTGCTGGGTATTGGCGCTTCGGCATGGTTTGGGCGATGGGCGGATCGCCATGGCCGGGGCCGCATGCTGCTGGCGGGCACGGTGCTGATGTCGGTGGGCGTGCTGCTGACCTTGGCGAGGCCGCTGGCGCTGGTGATTGGCGGCATCGCGTTGCTGACCTTCGGCTTTTTCGGCGCGCATGCGGTCGCCAGCGGCTGGGTTGGGCGCCGTGCGCAGCGTGCCAAGGGGCAAGCTGCTGCGCTGTATCTGCTCGCGTATTACCTGGGCTCCAGCCTGATCGGCACGACAGGCGGCAAGCTCTACGCACCGTGGGGCTGGCCCGGGGTGGTGGCCCTGGTGATGGCATGCATGGCATGTGCGCTCGGCACGGCCGCCTGGCTCTGGCAGCGGGCGCCGCTGCCACCGGGCGCCAAGCGCTGAGGTTGTGCGCCCGGGGAATTCGCGTATCGTGCCGTGGTCGATGTCCGGACGATCGCTTTTCCTGTCATGCGTACTCACTCTCTCTTCCTGACGCGGCGACTGTGGCCGCTTGCATCGGTACTGCTTTTGCTGATGGCGTGCGTCGCCAACCTGGCCGACGCGGCCCCGATGTCGTTTTCCAAGCTGGCCGGGCTGCCAACCTCCACCGCCAGCGCATCGGCGCCTGCGGCGGACCCCGCGCAGACGCGCCAGTCGCTCGACACCGTCATCACGCTGCTCAACAACGACCAGCAGCGCACGGCCCTCGTCAATGAACTGAAGCAGTTGCGCGACGGCATGAGCGCGCAGCAGAAGGTGCAGGCCGAACAGGCGCCTGGTCTGTTGGGTGCGGTGGCGTCCCTCATCGAGAACGGCTCCTTGCAGGCCGATGTGGAAGCCGGGGCGCCGCGCTACTGGCTGCGCCGCATCGAGGCCGCCAGCGGCAATGCGAGCCTGCTTTTCTCGCCCGACAAACGCATGCCGCTGGCCGCCGACTTTGCCAGCACCGTTGGCATCTGGGCCGCCATTGCCGGTGGCCTGCTCGGCCTGGGCTGGTTGATCCGCCGTGTGTTTGGCCTCACCGCGGGCCTCGGGCCGCATCCGACCACGCGCGCGCTGTTGATCGACGCGCTGCGCAAGATCGGGCCATGGGCCATCTCCTTTGCCGTCATCATGCGGCTGGAGCGCGATGCCTCGCCCGGCTTTGTCCTGGCGCTGGTGCTGGCCTACGCCATCGTCTGGGGCGCGATCATCACGGCGGGCGTGGCGATGCTGTTCTCGCTCTTTTCCGGCAGCGCGCACCGGCGCGTGGCAGTGGAATACCTGTTCAAGCACGGCATGTGGCCAATCTTTCTGACCGCCAGTCTGGGTGCTTGCGGCGATGCGCTGGTCGATCCGCGCGTTGCGTTGGTGCTGGGCGGCTCGCTCAGTCTGCTGTTGGCCACGGTGTGCAACGTGGTGGCGTCATTGATGCTGGCGGTGGGCGCGTTGTGGGCGCGCCGGCCGATCGGGCAGTTGATCGCCAATCGCCCGTTGGAACTGCGCAGCGGCGAACACGCGGGCAACCAGGTCCGCCGTCTGCTGGCTGCGTTCTGGCCGGTGCCGGTGGTGGTGCTGGCGAGCGCCACCGTTGTGGCCACGCTGACGACGCCCGACAACGTTGACGCCGTTGCGCGCCGCGCGGTGATGACGTCGCTGCTGCTGGTGGCGGCGTTTTTTCTGTCGGCGCTGATTCGCCCCCGCGCGAACTGGCGCTCGCAACTGCGCCTGGCGCGCAGCTCGCCTTATGTGGAGAGGCTCAAGCATTTCGTTGGCGCGCTGATCAAGCTCGTCATCTGGATCGCCTTCCTGGAACTGGTGCTGCGCGTGTGGGGCCACACGCTGGTGGAGGTTGCGCATAGCTCCGTCAACGGCAAGCGCATCGCCGATGCCATGGTGGGCCTGATCGGCACCGTCTTTGCCACCTGGCTCGTCTGGATCCTGCTCGACACGGCGATCTTGCGGGCGCTGTCGCCGGCCTCGGCGCGGGCGCAGCCCAGTACGCGCGCGCTGACCATCCTGCCGCTGCTGCGCAATGGCCTGAAGGTGACGCTGGTGGTGACGGCCAGCATTGGCGTGCTGGCCAACCTGGGCGTCAACGTGACGCCGCTGGTGGCCGGCGCCGGCGTGATCGGCCTGGCGGTGGGCTTTGGTGCGCAGTCGCTGGCGCAGGATTTCATCACCGGCATCTTCATCCTGATGGAAGACACCATCAGCGTGGGCGATACGGTGGACGTGGGGGTGGCCACGGGCTCTGTCATCAACCTGACCATCCGCACGGTGCGGCTGCGCGATGGCACAGGCGCGGTGCTGTCGATTCCGTTCAGCCAGATCAAGACCGTGCGCAATCTCTCGCGCGATTACTCGTTTGCCGATTTTGAAGTGCGCGTGTCGATGGAGGCAGAGCCGCAGCAGGCGATCGATCTCGTGCGCACGGCGGCTGATCAGATTGCTGGTGAGCCGCGCTTTGCTTACACGCTGCTCGGCGGTGCGGAGATTTTCGGGCTGGACCGCTTCGAAGGTGGCGCGATGATCGTCAAGGGGCGGTTCAAGACGCGTCCGCAGAAGCAGGCGGATGTGCTGCGGGCGTTCAACGTTGTGCTGAAGGATGCGTTCGACAAGGCGCACGTGCCGCTGGCGGCGCCGGGGACGGTGTTGCGGACTTCTGCGGCGTTTGAGGCGTGGATGACGCGGGGTGGGCAGGAGAAAGGGGCGTCGGCTTCCAATGAACCACCTGCCGCGGCGCCAGCGTAAGGGCGTTGGTGGTTTGCTGCTGTTTCGTCCCCTGCTGGGACCGACTCACTTTCTTTGTCTTGCCAAAGAAAGTAAGCAAAGAAAGGCGCGCCCGAGATGGCGAAAGACTCCTTGGATTTGTGTCACGGGAGGGAGGAGAGGCAAACTCGCTGCGCTCAGACAGGCCTCCCCTCTTTTTCCTCCCCGCGACACAAATCCAAGGCGCCATCTAGGGCAGGGTACGGCCAAACCGTCTGGGCGCCGGTGTTGGCGCCCAGGCCTTGTGCTTCGTTTTAGAAGCCGTGGCGCATGCCGACCATGACGCCGGTCTGCGAGGCTTTGGGTAGCGCGGCTGCGAGCACGGTACCGGCGTCCTTCTGGTGGGTGTAGTCCATGCCGACGTACAGCCACGTGCGCTTGCTGACCACGTAATTCATGATCGCGTATGCGGTGTAGCGCAGGCCGCCGGGGTCGCGCTGGCGTGTGGCCATGCCGCCCACCACCAGGTTGTACTGGCCGCTGAAGTCGTATTTCACGCCGCCGAGGATAAGGTCGTTCTTGGTGGGCGTGCCGTCGCGGTAGTTGATGTAGCCGAGCATCAGTTTGGCGGGGCCGACCTGTACGCTGCCGCCGGTCGTCCACGTGCGGGTGCCGACCGATTGCAGGTCTTTTTGCTGCTCCCACGCGCCGCCGAAGGCGAACGGGCCGCTGGCGTAGTTGAGTGACAGCGCGCTGTAGTTGCCTGCGGAGAACGCGCCCGCCTGCTCGCCCATGCCAACCATCACGCCCGGGCGCCAGCCGTTGAAATCACCCACGTACTTGACCGAGTTGTCGATGCGCACGCCGGTGGCGGTCACGTGCCACGCCGTTGCGCCGAGGTTGCCGATGGAGAGTGCGTCGTACTGGCCGGCCGTGTTGAAGACGAGGTTCTCTTGCCGGCCGAACGTCAGCGAGCCGAATCCGCCTTCCAAGCCGACATACGCCTGGCGCCCGAACAGGCGCGACGTTGCGGGCGTGGTGGGTTTGTAGCCGCCCAAGCCCATGTCGTTGGTGGAGCCCACGCCCGTGTCCGGCGCGAAACCGCTGACCAGGTGGAACACGGCCTTCAGCCCGTTACCCAGGTCTTCCGAGCCGCGAATGCCGAAGCGGCTGCCGCTGTAGTAACCGCCCGCCATCTCGGCCTTGCCGTGGCCGTCGGCGTCGTTGTTGGTGCTGTAGCGCAGGCCGGTTTCCATCACGCCGTACAGCGTGACGCTCGATTGGGCGTGCGCCGCGCCGCAGGCAAGCAGCGCCGACAGTGCAACGGCCGATAGCGGAATGGAACGGATCGAAATGGTCATGTGGCTCCCTTGTTGTCGTGACGACTGTTGTGTCGGCCGGAATGGGATTTCCGGCCTGGCTCGGGGGCCGACTCTCAGGCAAGTCTGCGCTGTAAGGGTTGAAGTTACGCATGCACCGGCAAAGCGCCGCACACGTCGCGCCGGGTGGGGCGTTGCCCGCTGAAGGGGCATTGAGCGTAAACCGCCGGCTTACAGATTCTTGGGGGTTTTCCCTCGGGCAGGCGGCGTGGTGCAGGGCTGCCGCTACACTGGCGACGCTGATTTCCGTTTGCCGCCCACGTACTCATGCCCTCGTTCTCCGTTCCCCTGCTCAACGCCCTGCGTGACAAGCTGCCCGCGCTCTCGCCGGCGCAGCAGGCCGTAGCGCGGTTGATTCTGGAGGCGCCGGAGCTGTCGCTCGAGCAATCCGTCGAGACGCTGGCCGTGCGCGCCGGCGTGTCGATGCCGACCATTGTGCGGATGTGCCAGGCGCTCGGCTTCGAAGGCTTGCGCGAGTTCAAGGCCACGCTGGCCGCTGAACTGGCGCACGCGCAGCCGACGCTACCGGGTCATGTCGGCCGGGCGGATCCGCCGGCGCTGGTCGCCAGCAAGGTCATCGATGGCGCCACGCGTGCGCTGGCCATGCTGCGTGAATCGCTGTCCACCACACAAGTCGACGCCGCCGCCGAGCGCATCGCCCGCGCCCGCCGCGTCGATTGCTATGCGGCCGGCGCGGCCTCATCGTTCATGGCGAACGACATGCAAGCGCGGCTGATGCGGCTGGGGCTGCCATCCAATGCTTACTTTGATGCGCATCTGCAGCTCGTGTCGGCCGCTATGCTGGGCGCGTCCGATGTCGTGGTGGCGTTCTCGCACGTGGGGCGCATGCCGTATCTGCTCGAGTCGATCGCCTATGCGGCCGAGCAGGGCGCGTGCGTGATCGCCATCACCCAGGCGGGCACGCCGCTGGCCGAGCGCGCGCAGATCGCGCTGACGGTGGACGTGCCGGAAGATGCGGTGATGCGGGTCGGCACCGAGGCGTATCTCGTGCATCTGACCGTCATCGAGATCCTGATGACCTGCGTGGCGCAGCGCCGCGATGAGATGGTGCGCTCGCGCATGCGGGCAATCCAGCGGCTGCTCACCGAGCGCAGCGTCGACCGCCCGTAAGCGACGGCAACGAAGCCGCGAAGGCGAAAAAAATGGCGCCACGCGGGCGCCATCCACCACACATGCGGCACTCAAAGCCGCGAGATCGCCAGCCCGATCGCCAGCAGACTCCCCAGCCCGAAGATCGTCCAGCCGACCGTGCGGCGCTTGGTGATCATCACCCACAGCCACAGGCCCGAGATCGACAGGAAGATCAGACAGCCGGCCAGCGTATCCACCAGCAGAATCCATGGCACCGTCATGCCGACGCCCTTGTGCAGGCTCATCAGCGTGCCGAGGAAGCCGTTGTCAGTCTGGCGGATCGATACCGAGCGGTTGCCGGCCCAGTATTCAGCTTGGATTTGCGTGGTGGCGCTGCCAAAGTTGAAGGTCCATTGCTCGGGCTGCATCAGCGGCTTGGCAGCGGGTTCGCGCGGTGCGTCGGTGTTCTTGTCGTCCTTGGCGCCTTCGCCCTTGGCCGGGCGCTCGGCCCAGGCCACCGGCTTGGCCTTTTCCACGCGTGTGCGAGTGGCCGGCTCCGGTGTGTTCAGCGTCTGCTGCAGCCACGCGGCCATCGCTTCAGGCGTTGCGGGCACGGGGTCGGGCAGGGCGATCTGCGTATTGATGCGCTGTTGCGCCACGGGCAGCTTCAACACCGCGCGGTGGTTCAGCCAGATGCCCGACACGCCAAAGATCAGCCCCATCACCGCGCCCCACAGACCGAACCAGCCGTGCGTCTTGCGTAGCCACCGGACGATCGTGGCGCGACGGTTGGCGGGGTGTTCGGATTTGGCCTTGGCCGGGCGAGCATGGGCGGCCGGTTTGGCGGCCGGCTCAGCCGAAAGCGGGGGATGGGACAGGTCGGTCATGAAGCACAAGGCGGCGCAAGGGTCGCCGGACGGAGGCAAATCGACCGGCCAATATAGATGAGAATGATTCTCGTTGCAATCAGGTGCAATTACAGCGTAATACGCTCCAACGCCCGCCGCGACGCTTCGTCCGCGGGATAGAAACACTCGATGCGCATCTCCTGCAGCCCCGCATCGCGCGGTGTGCCCAGCGTGGTGAGCGTGGAGAACAGCGAGATCGTCACGCCGTCGCGCTGCAGCGAAATGGGCAGGAACGGCGGCGGATCGCCGGCATCGTGCGCGGGCGCAGCGTGGGCTGCCGGCGCATCGGCCGCATCGAACAGCGCCGGCTGCATCGCGCGGATGTCGTGCAGCAGCCGCTGCGTGGCAGGGTCGATGGCTTGCAGCGCCAGTTCCTGCCGCACGCGCCGGGCCAGGTAGCGGCCGACGACATCGCGGTTGGCGATGGCCGACCACAGCGCGGTCGGGTCGAATACCAGTTTCATCATGTTCACGGCGCCCGGCGCGCCTTCGGATCGGTCGTCGCCGATGGCCCAGCGCATCAGGCGGCGATGCGCGGCATTGGCGTCGAGCACATGCCAGAAGCGGTCGAGCACGATGGCTGGATATGGCGCCTGCTTATCAAGGATCAGCTTCACCGCCTGGCGCACCGCCTGCATCATCGGCGAGGCCTCATCGGCCGGCGTCGCGAGGCCCTGCTCGGAATAGGCGGGCGCGAAACCGGCCGCCAGCAGCATCTGGTTGCGATGGCGCAGCGGCACGTTCAGCTCCTCGGCCAGTTGCAGGATCATGTTCCGGCTGGGCGCCGCGCGGGCCGATTCCAGAAAGCTCACGTGCCGTTGTGACACACCCGCCGCCAGGGCCAACGCCAGCTGGCTATAGCCGCGCCGCGTGCGCCAGAAGCGCAGCAACTGCGGGAAGCGCGAGAGCGCCGCTTCAGGCGGCTCGATCGCCACTTGGGCGCCATGGGAGGCATGGGCGTCTTCAAGCATGAGGGTGTCGTCGATGGACGAGGCGGAGGCGGGCTTGGTGGGCGTCATGTCACCTATTGAAGCAGAGTCGGGTAGCTGCGGCGATTACCTGCCGCGTAATTGTGACCGTCTCCGGCGGCGCCAATACTGGCTCCATCCCGACCCCCCGAGCGGAGTGCCCATGCAGCGCGAACCGATCGACTACCCCGCCGATGCCCTTCCCACCCGCGACGACCACGTTCGCACAGCCGACGGCTGGACGCTGCCCGTGACGGTCACCAGCCCTGGGCTAGGCGCGCACGGCACGGTGGTGATCTGCTCGGCGCTGGGCGTGCCACGCCAGTTCTACGCGGCCTTTGCGCGCGGGCTGTGCCTGGCGGGCTGGCGTGTGGTGACGTTCGACTACCGCGGCATTGGTGAGGCAGTGGCGACCGGCCCGGGCACGCCGCGCTTTGCCGATTGGGGCCGGCAGGACATCGACGCCGTGCTGAAATGGGTGCACGACACGCTCGTCCCCGAGGGCTGCGGCGGCCGCAGGCTGGTGGTGCTCGGTCACAGCGCGGGCGGGCAACTGGCGGGGTTGGCGCCACACATCGTGCATGCCGATGCATTGGTGCACGTGGCGGTCCCGCTGGCAGATGCGCGGTTGTGGCCGTGGCGCGGGCCGCTGGCCCGTCCGCACTTTGCCTGGCTGCTGCGTGTGCGGATTCCCTTGGCGGTGGCGCGCGTGCGCGGCGGCATGCTGCCGCTGGCGGCCGTCGGCATGGGGCCGATGTCGATTCCGGCTGCCATCCTGGGTGATTGGGCGCGCTTTGCCCGCTGGCGCGGCTACATCTTCGGGCCGCGTGCCGGGCTGGATACCTCGCGCTATCCGAGGCTTGCCGTGCCGCTCCTCGCCTGGGGGTTTGACGATGATCCGATGGCGCCGGCCAGCGCCGTCGACGCGCTCATCGCGCAGTTTCCTGCCACCCGCGTCACGCGCCGCCAGGTGAGCGGCGCTGCGCTGGGCGCCAAGGGTGTCGGCCACATGGGCTTCTTCCGGGCATCGTCCGGCGCGCCGTGGTGGCGCGAAACCGTGGCGTGGCTCGATGCTCTCGCTTGATTGAGGGCCCGCTCAGAAGGTGTAGACGAGGCCCGTGCCGCCAAAGTAGCTCTGCTTGTTCTGCACGATGGGGCTCTTGGCCGCGTTGCCCAGCAGGCGTGAGGTGCCCACCGCCGTCTGCACCGCCCAGTGGCGGGAGAACGTATGCGTCCAGGCCACCGTGAGCGTGGCCGCTTGCAGGCCGCTGCTCGCGCTGTACTCGGCGAAGCCGCTGTTGGCCGACTGCTGCGGCGTCACCCCGAAGTACGTCTGCATGTACTTGCTGGAGCCGAAATGCAGGCTGGGGCTCACGGTGATCTTGTCGCTGCCCCAGCTCACGACCGGCGCCGCCACGTCAATGTGGCCCGACCAGCCGCGCTCGCGGTGGGTGATGGGCACTTCCAGCGTGGCGCTGCCCGTGGTGTCGCCGATGAGTTTGCCGCCCACCGTGAACACGCCCAGCAGCGAGCCCTTGACGGTGCCCATGCCCTTGAGGTGATCCGAGCCGGGGCGGCCGTAACGGTTGGTGTCGGAGCGGCCCGGGTCGTACGACAGCGCGGCCGAAGCGAACATGCCGTTCAGGAAGCGGATGGCATAACCCGCGCCGCCCTGGGTCGGGTCGATGAACCAGCCGTTGCCGAAATCTGCCCGGAAGCCCGGGCCGGCCGTTACGGTGTACTCCTTGCTGCCCTGATAGCGTGGCGCCACGCCCGCGTTGAGCGACAGCGAATACGACGATTCATCGGCATACACCGAAGACGGCGGCAGCCACATGCCAGAGAGCACGGCCAGATAAACGAAGGAAAACCGCGGGGAGAGACGATTGAGCATGTAGGACCTCTTGTTGGACCTCTTGAGAGAGAGCCCGCAGTCTGGCGAGGTGCCACACGCACGTCTGTCTGGAAATTGCCGGGAAGTTGTGCGCAATTGTGCGCGAGTGTCTGCAAGTTTCTCCGGCCCATCCGCTCGCAAGGCGGGCGCCGTACACTGCGCGCCAACACAAGAAGAAACGGGGGTACGGGCGATGAACGCGATGACCGACGCGCCGCTCAAGACCAAGGTGTTGCTGATCGAAGACGACGACCGTCTCGCACAGCTCGTTAGCGAATACCTGGGCAACTATGAATTTGCAGTTGAAGTCGTGCGCCGCGGCGACATTGCCGTGGCCGCCGTGCGTGAACACCAGCCCGCGCTGGTGATCCTCGACCTGATGCTGCCGCACATGGACGGCATGGAAGTGTGCCGGCGCATCCGCGCGTTCTCGCGCGTGCCGGTGCTGATCCTGACCGCGCGTGTCGACACGTACGACCAGGTGGCCGGGCTGGAAATCGGCGCCGACGACTACGTGCTCAAGCCCATCGAGCCGCGCCTGCTCGTCGCCCGGGCCCGCGCGCTGCTGCGCCGTTCGACGCCGGTCATGTCGACCTCCGAGCCGGTGGCGCCGCGCGACGACACGCTCGTCTTTGGCGAACTTGCCATCTCGCCGCCCAACCGCACCGTCACGTGGCGCGGCCAGCCGGTCGACCTCAAGACGGCGGAGTTCAACCTGTTGCTGATCCTGGCGCGTGCGGCCGGCACCGTGCTCAGCCGCGACGACATCCTCAAGCAGTTGCGCGGCATCGAGTTCGACGGACTGGACCGTACCGTCGACTCCGGCATCTCACGCCTGCGCCGCCGCTTTGGCGATGCCTCGCCCGAGCCGCACAAGATCAAGACGATCTGGGGACGCGGCTATCTGTTCAGCCCGTCGGCGTGGGAGGACTGAGCCGTGCTCAAGTCGTTACTGAAGCTGTACGCAATGGTCGTGGTGGCCGCGGCGCTGGCGCTTATCGGCGTCAATAAGTCGTTCGTCTGGCTGTTCCACGACACACTCACCCACGGCGAGCGCGAGGTGCGCAAGGGTTACGCCTTCGTGCTGCAGGACTACCTGGATCACGCGGGCTCCGACGGGCGCGATGCCGCCATCGCGCGTTTGAACAAGAATGCGTGGGAGAAATTCGACATCATCGACGCGGATACCGTGCCGGATTTCTCGGCGCAGCAGCGGCGTGATCTGGCTGAGCACAAGCTCGTGCTGATGACCAACGGCAAGGATTACTACCTGCCACTGCGCGACGGCAGCGTGTTGCACGCCCACAGCGAGGACATGGACTACCTCGGTATCCAGTTGATCGCCTATTCGCTGATCGCCATTGCCGCGCTCCTGCCGCTGCTGCTCTGGGTCTGGATGCATTGGCGCGACCTGCGCGTGCTGGAAGACGCCGCGCGCGGCTTCGGCGCTGGCAAGCTGGCGACACGCGCCAATTTGCGCAAGCGCTCGAACGTGTATGCGCTGGCGCGCCAGTTCGACGAGATGGCCGAGCGCATCCAGGGCTCGATCCAGCACCAGCGCGAGATGATGAACGGCATCTCGCACGAGCTGAAGACGCCGATTGCACGGCTGGAATTCGGCATTGCGCTGCTGCAGTCGCCGGTGTCGGAAGCACAGCGCAACGTGCGGCTCGATGCGCTGCGCCGCGATGTGCGCGAACTTGATGAACTGGTGAGCGAGCTGCTGGCGTTGAGCCGCCTGGAGCAGGGCGCCATGCACCTCGTGCTGATGCGCGTGGCCGTGGGTGAATGGCTCGACAGCGTGGTCGCCAGCGTCGCCAACGACGTGGCCGATCGCCAGCTCACCCTGGCCGTGCATGCCGATGCCGCCCCCGCGCATCACGTGTGCGACCCGCGACTGCTGGCGCGTGCGCTGCTCAACCTGATCCGCAATGCCGCGCGCTATGCCAGCAACACGATCACCATCCGCGCCGAAGCGGGCCCCGCCGGTGCGCTGCGCCTGACGGTGGAAGACGATGGCCCTGGCATTCCCGAGCCGGACCGCGCGCGCGTGTTCGAGCCGTTCCTGCGCCTGGACGCCAGCCGTGACCGCCACACCGGAGGCTTCGGCCTAGGGCTGGCGATCGTGCGGCGTATTGCGCTGGTGCATGGCGGCGACGTCCGTCTGGATGCCGCAACGGCCGGCGGTGCGCGCTTTGCGGTGCTGCTGCCTGCGATGGAAATTCCGCCGCTGTAGGTGCGGCAGGATCGCCTCCACTTTGGGGGCTAGGCGTCGTCGCCGCCCGGTCGATGCAGAAACGCGCTCGGGCTGCTGCCGAACGCCCGGCGGAACATCGCCGAGAACGCGCTCTGGCTGTTGTAGCCCAGCTCCTGTGCCACGCGCGATAACGGCATCCCCTGCGACATCATCGGGATGGCGCTGGCGAGCACGGCCTGCTGGCGCCACTGCGAAAAGCTCACGCCCAGCTCGTCCCGGAAGCGCCGCGCCAGCGTGCGGGCGCTGGCGCCGACATCGCTGGCGAGTGCGTCGAAGGTGAGAGAGGTGCCAGGGTCGGCCATCACGCGTTCGCACAGGGCGCGCAGGCGCTTGTCGGCGGGCATGGGCAGATCGAGCGGCAGCGGGGCGCTGCGGCGCAGCTCGTCGAGGATGAGCATGGCCAGCGCCTGCTCGCGCGCGGCCGGCAGCGGCTGGCGCACGTCCATCGCGGCAATCAGCTCGCGCAGCAGCGGCGACACCTCCATCACGCGGCACTGCGCGAGCGTGCCCGTCACCACGGACGGGTCGGCATACAGCGTACGCAGGAAAGCGGCCTCGACCACCCACACCTCATGCTCGATGCCGGGCGGAATCCAGATCGCTCGCGAGGGCGGTACCACCCAGGCGGTGTCGCCGGCCTGCACGCGCAGCACACTGTTGTGGCTATACGCCACCTGCGCCCATGGATGCGTGTGGCGCGGGAACCGCGTATTGGCTTCCATCTGCCGCGTGTAGAGCCGCACCGGATGCGCCGCTGAGGGCGGTGTGCGGCCTTCGATATCGGTGGGCAGGATGCGCTGTGGCATGGCGGGTTTGCGACAGAAATGGTCGGGCCAGTGTAAATGCGCCGACAGGACTTGTCGAAGCCAGATGTCGATGGCAGGCTATCGCCCGGCGCTGGAGATATCTGGCGCCACACAACAAAGCGGATCGCTCAAGCGGTCTCGACAAAAAACGCCGTTGCCCACGAGGCACGCGGCGACATGGGTGCGAACAATGCAAACGGGAAATCACACGCGTAGCCGGGGGGCGCGCGGGGCGATGGGATGGTTGCGGCCGTGGGCCGCGCTTGCCACGTGTGTGGCATGCATGGCTGCGCTGACAGCGCCGGCCGCCCGCGCCGACATCAGCATCATCCAATCATTGCCGCTGTCGGGCACGCAAGCCGCGACGGGGCGGGCGCTCAATGCCGGGGCACGGCTGTATTTCGACTGGCTCAATCTCGACGGCGGCATCAATGGCGAGACCATCCGCCTGGTCGCCCGCGACGACGAGCAGAAGGTCGAGCAGACCCTGCGCAACGTGCGCGACATGGCCAAGATCGACAACCCCGTGGCGGCGCTCACCGTGGTCGGCACTGCCAATGTGGAAGCGCTCATGCGCAGCGGCGTGCTGGCCGAAGCCAATCTGCCGCTGGTCGGGCCCGCCACGGGTGCCTCCAGCATGACCGGCGATCCGCTGGTCTTCCCCATCAAGGCCAGCTACCAGCAGGAGATGGACAAGATGGTAGGCGCGCTCGTCACCATCGGCGTTACGCGTATCGGGGTGTTGTATCAGGACGATGCGCTGGGCAGGGAAGTGCTGGCGGGCGTGGAGCGCACGCTCAAGCCCCACAAGCTGACGATTGCAGCCACCGCCTCGTACCCGCGCAATACGGCCTCGGTGAGCGCCGCTGTCGACAAGCTGCTCGGCACCGATGTGCAAGCCATTTTCCTGGGCGCCACGGCAGAGCCCGCCGCACAGTTCATCAAGCAATACCGCGCGCGCGGTGGTGGTGCGCAGATCCTGGGGCTGTCGTCCATCGATCCGGGCATCCTGCTCAAGGTGGCCGGCATCGATGCGGTGCGCGGCTATTCCCTCGCGCTTGTCATGCCGAACCCGGGCAAGAGCGTCAACCCCGTCATCCGAGAGTTCAACCGCGCACGCGCCGCCGTGGGTGCCAGAGATGTCGAACTTTCATTCCGGGCGGTGGAAGGCTTTGTGGCAGCCAAGGTGCTGGCCGAAGCCGTGCGCCGTGCCGGCCCCAAGCCCACGCGCGACCAAGTGCGCCGCGAGCTGGCCCACTTGCGCAATTTCGATGTGGGTGGCGGCTTTATGGTGGACTTTTCCGACCGCACGCGGCCGGGCTCGCACTATGTGGAGCTGGGCGTGGTGGGGCCGAATGGGCTGGTGATTCAGTAACGCCCGCGCTGCGATGATGGGGTTGGAAGTGGGAAGGAGCGGGGGGTCTTTGTTGGTGGTGCATCCCTTGTTTCATCCCCTGCCGGGGCTGACTCACTTTCTTTGTCTTGCCAAAGAAAAGTAAGCAAAGAAAGGCGCGCCCGAGATGGCGAAAGATTCCTTGAATTTATGTCGCAGGGAGGGGAAGGGAAAAACTCGCTTCGCTCAGACAGTTTCCCTTCCTTTTTCCTCCCTGCAACAGAAATTCAAGGCGCCATCTAGGGCAGGAAAGTCAAAGGACAACAGCCAAACCGTCTGAGCACTCGCAGAACGACAAAGGCCAACCGCGCGATGGGTTGGCCTTTCTCTTTTGACGTTGAGCCCTTGATGGCGCTTTGAATTTTTGTGAGCGGGCGGATCAAGGAAGGAGGCTTGTCTGAGCGCAGCGAGTTTGCCTCCTTCCCCGCACGGTCACACAAATTCAAGGGGAAGTCGCCATCTCGGGCGCGCCTTTCTTTTGCTTACTTTTCTTTGGCAAGACAAAGAAAAGTGAGTCGGTCCCGGCAGGGAACGAAAGGGGGATGGACCACCAACAAAAAAATCCCCGCAGAAAGCCAAAAAGCACAAAGCAAAACGCCTCTCAGAGATTCCACTCCGAGAGGCGTTCATTCATCCACGATGTCGGTCAGGCCACAGGCGCCGTGCCCGCCCCATGCTCATGCCTGCCCGCCGGCTTGACGATCGCCAGCGTGGCAATCAACCCGCACAGCGCGGCAAACGACACCCACACGCCAGGCATGGCCTTGTTGCCCGTCTCGTGGATCAGCCATGTGGCAATCGCGGGAGTGAAGCCGCCGAAGATGGCCGTGGCCAGGCTGTACGCCAGCGAGAAGCCCGTGGTGCGGACTTCCGGCGGCATGATCTCGGTCAGCGTGACGACCATCGCGCCGTTGTAGCTGCCATACAGGAACGACAGCCACAGCAGCACGGTCAGCATGCGGGCGAACGACGGTGCGGCAACCAGCCACTGCATGGCCGGGTACGCCGTCACCAGCATCAGGACGGTAAAGAGGATCAACAGCGGGCGGCGGCCGACGCGGTCAGACACGGCGCCCATCACCGGCAGCCAGAAGAAGTTCGAGGCGCCCACGCACAGCGTGACGATCAGGCTGTCCATGTCCGACAGATGCAGCACGCTCTTGCCGAAGGTCGGCGTGTAGGCGGTGATCAGGTAGAACGACACCGTGGTCATCACGACCATCAGCGTGCCCGCGCCCACCAGGCGCCAGTTCTGGCCCATCGAGCGGAACACGGCGGCCAGGTCCGGACGGTGCTTGCGCTTCTGGAACTCTTCCGTTTCTTGCAGCGAGCGGCGGATGATGAACAGGAACGGCACGATCAGGCAGCCGATCAGGAACGGCACGCGCCAGCCCCATGCGCTCATCTCAGACGGCGGCAGCAGGTACGACATCAGCACGCCCAAGAGCGCGGCAAACATGACGGCCACTTGTTGACTGGCCGATTGCCAGCTCACAAAGAAGCCCTTCTTGCCCGGGGTGGCGATTTCGGCCAGGTAAACCGATACGCCGCCCAGCTCCACGCCGGCCGAGAAGCCCTGCAGCAACCGGCCGATCAGCACCAGCAGCGGCGCCGCCAGCCCGATGGTGGCGTAGCCGGGCACCAGCGCGATCAGCAGCGTGCCGCAGGCCATGAGCGCGAGCGTGACGATCAGGCCCGTGCGGCGGCCGTGACGGTCGATGTACGCGCCCAGGAAGATCGCGCCCAGCGGGCGCATCAGGAAGCCGGCGCCAAAAGTCACCAGCGACAGCATCAGCGAGAGGAACTCGTTGCCGGCGGGGAAGAAGGTGTCGGCAATGGCCTTGGCGTAATAGCCGTAGACCATGAAGTCGTACATCTCCAGGAAGTTGCCGCTGACCACCCGGAAGACGGTGCGGGCCTTGGATTCGTTGGGGTTGGAGGTATGCATGATGGGTCTCACTCAACAGCTTGGGTACAACGTGCGGGCGAGCCGGACAGCGAACTGCAGGCCGCCTCGTAAAAGGTGGTGATGTGGTACGGCGTGCTCGACGGCATGTCGGCGCGCAGGCGCTGGCCGGCGGGGTCGATCACCTCGTTCCAGCCTTGTGCGTGCAGGAAGCGCGCCGACCACGCCGGCAGCAGGCGCGCGAGCATGGCACCTTGCGTTTCCGTGCACAGCGCGAGGGCGCGGCCGTATTCGGTCTGTGCCCAGATGCGCTGGCTGGCGTCGCGCATCGTGCCGTCCAGATTGAGTGACAGGCACACGCCCTGGGTGTCGGCATCCACGCCGTCGGCGCAGGCCGCGTCCACCGCGCGGGCGAGGCTTTCGGCCAGATGGCGGCCGGCTTCGGAGCGCATAAAGACGTCGGCGTGTGCGCGTACGAGATAAAACCATTCGAACTGGTGACCGGGTTCGATGCGGTTGTCGGTGCTGGCCTCGTCAACCGGCAACTCGGCGATGCTGCCCGTGCGCGTGTCGATGAAGCGCGCGAGGATGCCTTCAGCCAGCGTGTGCACGCCGGCCTCGGCCCAGGCGGGCGGTTCGTCCAGCGCGGCGGCGGCCAGGTAGGCCTCGGTCAGATGCATCACGGGGTTCTGCGCGACACCGGTCAGCGTGGTGCTGAACGTGCCGTCCATGGATGCGACCGGCAGCGGTTTGGCCCCGGCCCGCGCGAAGCTGCGCGCGATCACGTCGTGCGCGTCGTGCATCAGCGCGGCGGCACGCGGGTCTTCGCTCAAGGCCAGCCAATGTGCAGCGGCAAACAGCACGAAGGCGTGTGTGTACAGATCCTTGGTCGCGTCGTGCGGGGCCAGCGCGCTGTCGATCGCAAACAGCCAGCCGCCGTGAATCGTGTCGCGAAAGCGCGTGTCCAGTGCATGGCACAGCGCGGCGGCACGTTCGGCGCAGAGATCGCGGTGGCGCTTGGAGAGCTGTGTGGCGCGCGCGAAGGTATACAGCTGCCGCGCACATGCCATCGCCCGATAGCGCGCGGTTGACGCCGGCACCAGCGCGCCGTTGTCGACGACGAGCGCCTCATAGCAGAGACCGGCCTGCGCGTTCCAGCCCGGGCCGAGCCACATGGGCAGCAGAACGTCGTCGTAATAGCGGCCGAATGATTCCAGGGCAGCCGCAATGTCAGCGGACAGTTCGGTGGCCGTATCGGGCAGCGGGGGCGTGGAGGATTGTGAAAGCATGTGCGCCGTGATGATCGTGGCGGGCGTCGACCCGTTTCAACCAGGCCGATTGCTCGGATCTGTTCTGTTCACCATAGGCGACGTACTTGCGTTGTACATGTGAACAGACCCGGGATTGTGCTCCAACTAGCTGCCCTGCGCCACGCACAACGGGCGCAATCCCGGTCATGGCGCAGGGTTGTGGGTCCAATGAAAGGTTTTTACCGGATGCTGCCCGGGCGTGGGTTGTGCGAAGATGAATCATCCCTGGCTCACCCCCTGGTCCTGCCCCGATCCATGCACCGTCGCGACCTGCTCAAGCAGTTGGCCGCCGGGCTGCTTGCCCTGGCTCCTGGTTTGTCTCGCAGTGCCGCGCCCGGCTCCGCCGCTGGCGCTGCCGAACCCTTCGACGAAGCGCGCCTGCTGGCGCGTGCCCGAGCCTTGGCTGCAGGGCCGTACCGGCCCCGAAGCACGCAGTTGCCCAAGCCGCTGGCCGCACTGGACTGGGACGGCTACCAGTCCATCGGCTATCGCCCTGACCACGCCTTGTGGGCCGGACAGCACTTGCCGTTCGAGGCCAAGTTCTTCCATCTGGGGCTGTTCTTCAAATCGGCCGTGCAGATGCACGAGGTGGTCGACGGCCAAGCTCGCTTAATTGCCTACGACCCCGCCATGTTCGATTACGGCAAGAGCGGGCTGGATCACCAGGCGTTGCCGGCCGGTCTCGGCTTTGCCGGCTTTCGGCTGACCACCAAGGCGGACCCGACGCGCGATGTGGCCGCCTTCCTGGGGGCAAGCTACTTTCGTGCCGTCGGGGGGCAGTGGCAGTACGGCATGTCAGCGCGGGGGCTGGCGATCGATACCGGCCTGCCCCGCGCAGAAGAGTTTCCGGACTTCACCGAATTCTGGCTGGTGCGCCCGGCCGCCGACGCCGATACGTTGCGCGTCTACGCGTTGCTCGATTCCCCCAGCGTGGCCGGCATTTACCGCTTCGACATCCGCCCCGGCGACACGCTGGTGATGGACGTGGCCGCCACGCTTTACGTGCGCAAGCCCATCGAGCGCCTTGGCATCGCGCCACTGACCAGCATGTTCCTCTACGGCGAAAACGACCGCACCGACCGTGCCGGGGATCGCCACAGCGCCGCGCGCCGATGGCGGGCATCAGACTGGCGCCCGGAAATCCATGATTCCGACGGTCTGGCCATCTGGCGCGGCTCCGGCGAGTGGGTCTGGCGGCCGCTGGCCAATCCGCCGATGCTGCGCAGCCAGCGCTTTGCCGACGACAGCCCGCGCGGCTTCGGCCTGCTGCAGCGTGACCGCAATCCCGATCATTACCAGGATGACGGCGTGTTCTACGAGAAGCGCCCAAGTGTGTGGGTGGAGCCCACGCACGACTGGGGTGAGGGCGCGGTCGAATTGGTGGAACTGTCGGCCAACGATGAAACCTTCGACAACATCGTCGCGTTCTGGAGACCGGCCGTGGCGCCGCATGCGGGGCAGGAGCTGGCGTTCGGCTATCGGCTGACGTGGGGCGCGCAGCCTGCAGCGGCCTCACCGCTGGCGCGGGTGGTAGCCACGCGCACGGGCATTGGCGGCGTGGTGGGGCAGGCGCGCAAATACTTCTCCTGGCGGTTCGTGGTGGATTTTGCGGGCGGCGAGCTGTCGCGGCTGGGGCGCAGCACCGCGGGCTCCACCGTGGAGCCGGTCATCCGAGCCTCGCGTGGACGGGTAGAGATTGCATCGGCGCGGCCGCTGGCGAGCATTGACGGTGTCCGGGCGATGTTTGATGTGGTGCCGGATGCCAGCAATGCGCCGATCGAGTTGTTGCTGACGTTGCAGTCGGGGGAGAGGTTGCTGTCTGAGACTTGGGCGTATCAGTGGACGCCGCCGGTGGATCGGGGCGTGTGAGACTGGTTTCTTGGGGCGTCGGCTTTTATGGCTGGTGCCGGTCTATCCCTTGTTTCACCCCCTGCCGGGGGCGACTCACTTTCTTTGTCTTGCCAAAGAAAGTAAGCAAAGAAAGGCGCGCCCGAGATGGCGAAAGATTCCTTGAATTTATGTCGCAGGGAGGGAAGGGAGGCAAACTCGCTGCGCTCAGACAGGCCTCCCTTCTTTTTCCTCCCTGCAACAGAAATTCAAGGCGCCATCTAGGGCATCAACGGCCAAACCGTCGCTGCCTTTGGTCAGTTGGTTAGTCGCGGGGCGCTATCTTGCCGAACTTCTTTGCCATTTCTGCCCAGCCTTCCGGGCCCAGCTTTTCCATCGTCGCGATATTGCGTTCGTAGATGTCCGCTGCGTCGGGTACGGCTGCGGCGGCGCGGGCGATGCTGTCTTCGCGCAGCAGGTGCAGGATGGGGACGGGCGCGCGGTTGGTGGCGTTGGCGATGTCGTCTGGGTCGGCATCGGCGAAGACGAAGTGGGGGTGGAAGCTGGCCAGTTGCAATTCGCCTTCGTAGCCGGCTTTAGCGAGCAGCGATTCGGCGCGTTCCGTGAGCGAGTGGAAATCGAGGAAGTCGGTCAGGGCGGGGACGATCAGCAGCGTGGTGTCGATCTGTGCGGCGGGCGTGGCGTGCAGCAGGTCGGCTTCGGCACGCAGGTGGTCGAGCACGTCGCCGTCCATCGTGGCGCGGCTGACGGCGTATCGAACCTGCCGCTTGACGTGCACGGCCTTGGCGAAGGGGCACAGGTTCAGGCCGATGACGGCATCTTCCAGCCAGCGCTGCACGGTCGCGACATGACGGGCGGCGGCATCCGCGTCCAAGTTGAGGACATCGGCGGGTGGATCGAGCAAGACGAAATCGAGGGCGTGATTGGACACGGCGTGCGGGGAGGGATGAGCCAGCGCGCAGTGTAGTCGATGGTGTGGGAGCGCTTCTTGCGACGGAATGGGTGTTGTGATTTGCAACGTCCGGCGCGCGCCCTTGATGTGCGCCGAGATCACTTCGGGTGCTTTGCGCGCCGCTTATGTGGTCAGTCCATTCCGTGTTTTTGTAAAAGAAGGAGCTCAACCATGATTGAACTGCGCCTGAAAACCGCCCTCGCCGTGGCCGCCACGTTTGCTGCGTCGGCTGCTTTCGCACAGATGACGCCGGCACCGCAGACTTCTCCGCAGACCACCGGCACCGTGCAGGCCGCCCCACAAGGCGGGCCGGCCACCTCGTCGTCTGACCCGCTGGTGCAGAAGCGCATTGACGACAAGGCTGCCAGCGACGAATACAAGGCCCGCAAGTCCGACGCCAAGGCCGCGTACAGGGAAGAGAAGAAGGCCGCCAAGGCCAACCGCAAGGCCGAGAAGAAGGAAGCCCGCGCCAAGCGCAAGGAAGCCATGAGCGAACAAGGCGGCCCTGCCCAGACGCCGAGCAGCGAAGGCAAGTAAGCCGCCGGCCGAACATGAAAAAAGGCGATCCGAGGGTCGCCTTTTTTTCTGCCTGTTGCGTCCGCCGTCAGTGCCCGCGTGTTGTCGGAAGACGGACCTGCGCGACGGCCATTTCCCACTGGGCGATGCGATGCGCCGCCTCGTCGCGGCTGATCACGGGGTGGAAGGTACGCGAAGCACGCCATTGCTGGGCGACTTCGTCCTCCCCCTGATAGAAGCCGGTGGCGATGCCAGCCAGGTAAGCCGCGCCGAGCGCAGTGGTTTCGATGATCTCGGGGCGCACGACCGGAATGCCGAGCAAATCCGCCTGGAACTGCAGCAGCAGGTTGTTGGCCGATGCGCCGCCATCGACGCGCAGTTCCGAGATGGTGGAAACGGCATCGCGCGTCATGGCTTGCAGCAGCGCGGTGCTTTGGAAGGCAATCGACTCCAGTGCGGCTCGGGCGATGTGGCCGATGGTCGTGCCGCGCGAGAGGCCCACGATGGCGCCTTGTGCGGTTGGATCCCAGTACGGCGCACCGAGGCCCGTGAACGACGGCACGAACACCACGCCGCCAGAATCGGGCACCGAGGCGGCCAGGCCTTCGACGTCGGCGGAGCGCTGGATGGCGCGCAGCCCGTCGCGCAGCCACTGCACCACCGCGCCGCCCACGAACACGCTGCCTTCGAGCGCGTAGCTGCGTTTCGGGCCGCTCTGACAGGCCGCCGTGCTGATCAGCCCGTTGTGCGACTGGACCGCCTTGTCGCCCGTGTTGAGCAGCATGAAGCAGCCGGTGCCGTAGGTGTTCTTGGCCATGCCGGGCTTGAAGCACGCTTGGCCGAAGAGGGCGGATTGCTGGTCACCGGCAATGCCGCCGATGGTGAGCGAGGCGCCGAGCCAGTCGGCATCGGTCTGCCCAAATTGATACGCAGACGGATGCACCTCGGGCAACAGGCTCGGGTGGATGTCGAGCGCGCGCATCAGGTCAGCATCCCACTCGCCGGTGTGGATGTTCCACAGCATCGTGCGGGAAGCGTTCGATACGTCGGTCACATGCAGGCGGCCGCGCGTGAGTTGCCACACCAGCCAGCTGTCGATGGTGCCGAAGGCGAGTTCGCCACGTGCGGCGCGCTCGCGGGCGCCATCCACGTGGTCGAGAATCCAGCGCAGCTTGGTGGCTGAAAAATACGGATCGATGATCAGGCCGGTGCGCTTGCGCACCTCGTCTTCCAGGCCCTCGGCGCGCAGGCGTTCGCAGATGGCTTCCGTGCGGCGGTCCTGCCAGACGATGGCGTTGAAGATCGGTTTGCCCGTGGCGCGTTCCCACACCATCGTGGTTTCGCGCTGGTTGGTGATGCCAAGCGCCGCCATGTCGGCGGCGGAGAGCTTGGCTTGTTCGAGTGCGGCGCGGCAGGTGGCGAGCTGGCTGTTCCAGATGTCGAACGGATCGTGCTCGACCCAGCCGGGCTGCGGAAAATGCTGGGGAAACTCCTGCTGGGCGCTGGCGACGATCTGGCCGGCGCGGTTGAAGACGATGGCGCGTGAGCTGGACGTGCCCTGGTCGAGCGCGAGGAGATATTCCATAAGGCAGAGTCTGATGACTGTCGGACACGGTCAGGGTGTGGCCTGCCCGACAGTGGATGAAACGGAAACAAGCATGGTAGCCCGCGGGTGGCCGTCGTCAAAGACCGGCGCCCCGCGGGCTGCGCGTGATCAGCGCACCTTGCCAGCCTTCCATGCGGCGAGCAGCTTGTCGTAGGCCACCGTCTCACCCTTCGGACGCTCGTTGTCGAGCTTCTTCCACGGGGCGTGTTCGGTCGACAGCCACTTCGACGGATCGCTTTCCGGGTTCAGCTTCGGCGCGCAGTTCTTCATGCCGGCGCGCTGCAGGCGACCCATCACCTGGTCCATTTCCTTGGCCAGGTTGTCCATCGCGCCCTGCGGGGTCTTCTCGCCCGTGACGGCCGTGGCGACGTTCTTCCACCAGAGCTGTGCCAGCTTCGGATAGTCGGGCACATTGTTGCCGGTCGGCGTCCAGGCCACGCGAGCCGGGCTGCGGTAGAACTCGATCAGGCCGCCGTACTTGGCTGCGTTCTTGGTGAAGTAGTCGCTGTGGATATCGGAGTCACGAATGAACGTGAGGCCGGTGATCGACTTCTTGAGCGACACGGTCTTCGACGTGACGAACTGCGCGTACAGCCACGCGGCCGAGCGGCGCTCAAACGGGGTGGACTTGAAGAACGTCCACGAGCCGACGTCCTGGTAGCCGTTCTGCATGCCGTCCTTCCAGTACGGGCCGTGCGGCGACGGGGCCATGCGCCACTTCGGCGAGCCGTCGGCGTTGACGACCGGGCCCGGCTTGGTCATCGGCGCGGTGAAGGCGCTGTACCAGAACACCTGCTGGGCGATGTGGCCTTGTGCGGGCACCGGGCCGGCTTCGTTGAAGGTCATGCCGGTCGCCTCGGGCGGGGCAAATTTCTTCATCCAGTCAATGTACTTGGTGAGGGCGTACACCGCAGCCGGGCTGTTGGTGGCACCACCGCGCGACATCGAGGCGCCTACCGGAGCGCAGCCTTCCACGCGGATGCCCCATTCGTCGACCGGCAGGCCGTTCGGGATGCCCTTGTCGGCGGAGCCGGCCATCGACAGCCACGCATCGGTAAAGCGCCAGCCCAGCGACGGATCCTTCTTGCCGTAATCCATGTGGCCGTAGACGCGCTTGCCGTCCAGTTCCTTCACGTCGTTCGTGAAGAAGTTGGCGATGTCTTCATAGGCCGTCCAGTTGACGGGCACGCCGAGGTCGTAGCCGTACTTGGCCTTGAACTTGTCCTGCAGGTCCTTGCGGGCGAACCAGTCGGCGCGGAACCAGTACAGGTTGGCGAACTGCTGGTCGGGCAGCTGATACAGCTTGCCGTCCGACGCGGTGGTGAAGCTTGTGCCGATGAAATCCTTCAGGTCCAGGCCCGGGTTGGTGAATTCCTTGCCTTCGCCGGCCATGTAGTCCGACAGCGGCATCACCACGCCATAGCGGTAGTGCGTGCCGATCAGGTCGGAGTCGGAAATCCAGCCGTCATAGATGCTCTTGCCCGACTGCATCGAGGTCTGCAGTTTTTCGACGACATCGCCTTCCTGCATGATGTCGTGCTTGACCTTGATGCCGGTGATTTCTTCGAAGGCCTTGGCCAGCGTCTTCGATTCATACGCGTGTGTGTCGAGCGTTTCCGACACGACGTGGATCTCGGTCACGCCCTTGGCCTTGAGCTTGGCTGCGGCGTCGATGAACCACTTCATTTCCGCCATCTGCTTGTCTTGCGACAGCGTGCTGGGCTGGAATTCGCTGCTGATCCACTTCTTGGCTTCGGCTTCGCCGGCATGGGCTGCGCCGACTGCCAGGGCGCTCGCCAGTGCAATGGCACTGATCTGAAGCGTCATGCGCCAGGATGTTTTCATCGGTATCTCCTCGTGCTTGTTGGCTTGTTGTTCTCCCCGCAGCGAAAACATCCGGCATTCCGACGCGGGGAGCGTGATGGAATGCCTGTGCCCGTACGTCAATTTGGGCGTGGAAGCATCAACCTGTGCCGATGCCACCGGACTTGCAAATTCAAGTACATCAATGGCGCATCAGCCGCGCCACATCACGATCACCAGCACCACCATCGAGGCGATGAAACCGCCCCAGGCGCTGGTCTCTTCCGACGTGAGCCCAACCCACGCCAGGTTGATATAGGCCGCGGTGAGCAGGCCGATGAAGAGGCGGTCGCCGCGCGTGGTGGCAATGGGCAGGAAGCCCTTGCGCTCCACCGTGGGCCGAACCACTTCCCACACCGTCATGCTGGCCAGCATCAAGGCGATGCAGCCGAAGAAGATCGCCACCTCGGGCGTCCAGGCCATCCAGCTGAACATGGCTGTGTCTCCCGTTCTTGTTTTAGACGCGGCCCATCGCGAAACCCTTCGCGATGTAGTTCCGCACAAACCAGATCACCAGGGCGCCCGGAATGATCGTCAGCACACCGGCTGCGGCCAGCACGCCCCAATCCATGCCCGAGGCCGACACCGTGCGCGTCATCACCGCCGTGATGGGTTTGGCGTCGACCGAGGTGAGCGTGCGCGCGAGCAGCAGTTCCACCCAGCTGAACATGAAGCAGAAGAACGCCGTCACGCCCACGCCGGCCTTGATCAGCGGCAGGAAGATCTTCAGGAAGAACTTGGGGAAGCTGTAGCCATCGATGTAGGCCGTCTCGTCGATCTCGCGCGGGATGCCTGACATGAAGCCTTCGAGAATCCACACCGCCAGCGGCACGTTGAACAGCATGTGCGCCAGCGCCACGCCCAGGTGCGTGTCCATCAGGCCGACCGTCGAATACAGCTGGAAGAACGGCAGCAGGAACACCGCGGGCGGCGTCATGCGGTTCGTCAGCAGCCAGAAGAACATGTGCTTGTCGCCCAGGAAGCGGTAGCGCGAGAAGGCATAGGCCGCCGGCAGCGCCACCACGGTCGAGAGCACCGTGTTCATCGTCACGTAGATGATGGAGTTGATGTAACCCCAGTACCACGACGGGTCGGTAAAGATGATCTTGTAGTTGTCGAACGTGACGAGCTTCGGCCAGATCGAGAAGCCGGCCAGCGTCTCCTCGTTGGTCTTGAGCGACATGCTCAACATCCAGTACAGCGGCAGTACGGCAAATGCCACATACACCGCCAGCGTGATCGCGCGAGCAATCTTGCGCTTGTGCTCGTTGTTGTTGTTCTGCTTAGGCATGGTCGTCTCCCACGGCCGTGCTGGCGCTGCCCATGCGCTGCATCCAGTTGTAGAGGACGAAGCAGAACAGCAGGATGATGAGGAAGTACACGATCGAGAATGCCGCCGCCGGGCCCAGGTCGAACTGGCCGACCGCCTTCTGCGTCAGGTACTGCGACAGGAACGTCGTGGCATTGCCGGGGCCGCCGCCAGTCAGCACGAACGGCTCGGTGTAGATCATGAAGCTGTCCATGAAGCGCAGCAGCACGCCGATCATCAGCACGCCGCGCATCTTCGGCAGCTGGATGTAGCGGAACACGGCCAGGCGGCTGGCGCCGTCAATCTCCGCTGCCTGGTAGAACGCATCCGGAATCGAACGCAGCCCGGCATACGCCAGCAGCGCCACCAGTGGCGTCCAGTGCCACACGTCCATGATCAACACGGTGATCCATGCATCGAACGAGTGCGACGTGTAGTTGTAATCGATGCCCATCTGGTTGAGCCAGTAGCCGGCCAGGCCGATATCGGAGCGCCCGAAGATCTGCCAGATCGTGCCCACCACGTTCCAGGGAATCAGCAGCGGCATGGCCAGCACCACCAGCGCGGCCGATGCCTTCCAGCCCTTTGACGGCATCGACAGCGCCAGGCCGATGCCCAGCGGAATCTCCACCGCCAGCACGCACAGCGAGAAGATCAACTGGCGCGTGAGCGCGTCTTGCAGATCGCCGTCGCGCAGGATCTGGCGGAACCAGTCCACGCCCACGAAGACGTGCTGCTCGGGGCTGATGATGTCCTGCACCGAGTAGTTCACCACCGTCATCAGCGGCAGGATGGCGGAGAACGCCACGCACAGGAACACCGGCAGGATCAGGAACCACGCCTTGTTGTTGAGCGGCTTGTTCATCGGCCGATCCTCTCGTCATTGCTGTAATACAGCGTCTGCGGCGCATCCAGGCGCAGCCATACGCGCGATTCGGTCACGCTCACTTCGTTCGGCAGCTTCGCCTTGATGGGCAGGCCGCCGGCCTCACCCAGGCTGGCGGTCAGCAACTGGTGCGTACCGAGTTGCTGCACCTGGTGCACGTTGGCTGCCACGGTCCCGACTTCTCCGGGCGCCGCCAGTTGCACGAATTCCGGGCGGATCCCGAGCTTGAGCGAGCCGTTCGCGTTCTTGAGTGTGGCCAGCGTGTCGCCGCCGACTGACAGACGTTGATCGCCCAGCGCGATCACATCGCCATCCACCGTCACCGGGTACAGGTTCATGCCCGGACTGCCGATGAAGTACCCGACGAAGGTGTGGTCCGGCCGCTCGAACAGCGCTTCCGGGCCGCCTTGCTGCACGACCTTGCCTTCGGTCATGACGACCACCTCGTCGGCAAAGGTCAGCGCCTCCACCTGGTCGTGCGTCACGTAGATCAGCGTGAGCTTGAGCTGCTGGTGAATCTTTTTGAGCTGGCGACGCAGTTGCCACTTCAGGTGCGGGTCGATGACGGTGAGCGGCTCGTCGAACAGGATGGCCGCCACGTCCTTGCGCACCAGACCGCGGCCCAGCGAGATCTTCTGCTTGGCGTCGGCCGCCAGCCCCGAGGCGCGGCGCTTGAGCGCGTGCTGCAGCTCGAGGATCTCGGCCACTTCCTCCACGCGCTTCTTCACTTCGGCTTCCGGCGTCTTGCGATTGCGCAGCGGGAAGGCGAGGTTGTCGAACACGGTCATCGTGTCGTAGATGACCGGGAACTGGAACACCTGCGCGATGTTGCGCTCGCGCGGGCTGGCGTGCGTGACATCGCGGTCGTCAAACAGCACTTGGCCTTCCGACGGCGTCAGCAGCCCGGAGATGATGTTCAGCAGCGTGGACTTGCCGCAGCCCGACGGGCCCAACAGCGCATACGCACCGCCGTCGCGCCAGGTCATGTTCATCGGCTGCAGCGCGTAGTCGTTCAGGTTTTGCGGATTCGGGCGATAGCTGTGCCCCAGGTTGCGGAATTCAATGCGCGCCATGTGCGCCTCCCTGCTTGGGCGCGCTCACCAGCTTGCCCGCTTCATCGAACAGGAACAGTTCGGCCGGATCGACAAACACGTCCAGCGCCGCGCCCAATTCGAACTGATGCACCCCCGGCAGCTGCGCGACCAGGCCGATCGTGTTCGACTGGCCGGTGGCGTGCGCGCGCACGTGCAGATACGTTTCGGAACCCGACAACTCGGCCAGCTCCACCGTGCCCGGCAGGGCAACCGCGCCAGCATTGCGCGGCGACAGGCGGATGTGGCTCGGACGCAGGCCGATGCGGCAGCGCGTGCCGGCCGCCATCGGCAGCGGGCGCGTCCATGCAACGTCAATGCCTTGCGGCAGCCGGATCTGGTTGCCCTCAACCACGGTGGCGTCCAGCACGTTCATCGGCGGGTCGTTAAAAATGGCCGCCGCGTTGACCGACACCGGCACTTCATACATGTCGAGCGTGGGGCCGTCCTGCAGCACGCGGCCTTCATGCATGACGACGGTGTGGCCGCCCAGCAGCAGCGCTTCCTGCGGCTCGGTGGTGGCGTAGACGACCGTCGTGCCGCCGTCGGCAAAGAGCGATGCCAGCTCGGCACGCAGTTCTTCGCGCAGCTTGTAGTCGAGGTTGACGAGGGGTTCGTCCAGCAGCACCAGCGGCGCCCGCTTGACGAGTGCCCGGGCCAGCGCACAACGCTGCTGCTGTCCGCCTGACAGTTCCGCCGGCAGGCGCTGCAACAGGTGCTCGATGTGCAGTTTGGCGGCGACGGCCCGCACGCGCGAGTCGATCTCGCCCTTATTGGTGCCCTGCAGGCGCAGCGGCGAGGCGATGTTGTCGTACACCGTCATCGCCGGGTAGTTGATGAATTGCTGGTACACCATCGCCAGATTGCGATCGCGTACCCCCACGCCCGTCACGTCCTTACCGTCGACCAGGACGCGGCCGGTGGTCGGCCGGTCCAGTCCGGCCATGATGCGCATCAGCGTGGTCTTGCCGGCCTGCGTGGGCCCGAGCAGCACGTTGATGGCGCCGGGCGCCAGCCGCAGGCTGGTCGGGTATAGGTGCGTCTGCGCCCCGACCATGGCCGTAACCTGGTCCAGTTCCAGAATCAATTGATGTCTCCCGTCTTACTGCTTTGATTTCTTGATGTCTTGCTCGCGCGCCCGGCCCGGTGCGTCAGGGCGCGCGTTCCGCAACTGGCGCGGTCTCGCCTTCCGGCAGATGGCGCGCCAACCAGCCTTCCAGGCGGCTGCGGTCGGCATCGCTGGCGTGCAGGCCCAGCTTGGTCCGCCGCCACAGGATGTCCTGCGCTGTGCGGGCCCATTCGTGTTCGATCAGGTAACGGATTTCGGCTTCATACAGGCCAGGCGTCACTTCGGCGCCCAGTTCTTCCAGCCGCGTGGCGCCGGCCAGCAGCGTGTTCAGGCGCGTGCCGTACTGGTGCGCATAGCGCATCGCAAGCTGGGTCGGAAGCCATGGCAAACGTTTTTGCAGGCGCGCCACAAAATCGTCGAAGGTGTATTCGGCAACCAACTGCCCTGGCGCTTCCAGATCGCCGCCCGGCAGCGATGCGGTGGCCGTCCACGAAGGCTTGCCGGCCAGCGGCAGATGCGGGGCCAACTGGTCCAGCGCTTCTTCAGCCAGCTTGCGGTAGGTCGTGATCTTGCCGCCCCACACGTTGACGAGCGGTGCGCTGGTGCCGTCGGCGCCGGTCTCGCATTCGACCAGGTAATCGCGCGTGATGGCCGAGGCGTTGGCAGCGCTGTCGTCCAGCAGCGGCCGCACGCCCGAGTAGCTCCACACCACGTCGGCCGGCGTCAGCTGCTGGGTGAAATAGCGGCTGGCCATTTCGCACAGATATTGGATTTCGTCCGCGTCAATGGCCACTTGGTCCACCGAGCCCTTGTATTCCAGATCCGTCGTGCCGATCAGCGTGAATTCGTTCTGGTACGGGATCGCAAAGACGATCCGCCCGTCGGGGTTCTGGAAGATGTAGGCGAACGGGTGATCGAACATGCGCCGCACGACGATGTGGCTGCCCTTGATCAGGCGCAGGCCGCGCGTGCTCGGCAGCGCGTGCGCAGAGCGGGCGAACTCCGCCGCCCACGGCCCGGCAGCGTTGACGATCGCCTTGGCGCGCACGGACCGGATTCCGTCAGGGCCAGCCAGCGAGGCATGCCAGCCATCGGCGCGGCGCTCGGCGTTCAGGCAGCGCGTGCGGGTGAAAATCTGCGCCCCGCGGTCCGCCGCGTCGCGGGCGTTGAGCACCACCAGCCGGGCGTCGTCGACCCAGCCGTCGGAATAGACGAACCCTCGCGTGTAGCCCGCTTTGAGCGGCTTACCCGCCGGGTGCTGCGCCAGCTTGATCGACTCAGAACCCGGCAGAAAGCGTCGGCGCGCCAGATGGTCATAGAGGAAGAGGCCCGCGCGGATCATCCACGCCGGGCGTTGCGCTGCATCGTGCGGCATCACGAAACGCAGCGGCCACATGATGTGCGGCGCCATGCGCAGCAGCACCTCGCGCTCCTGCAGAGCCTTGCGCACCAGGCTGAATTCGTAATATTCGAGGTAGCGCAGCCCGCCGTGGATCAGCTTGGTTGAGGCCGAAGAGGTGTGCTGGGCCAGGTCGTCTTTTTCACACAAGACCACCGACAGGCCACGGCCCACGGCATCCCGGGCGATTCCCACGCCGTTGATGCCGCCTCCGACCACCAGCAGATCACAGTCCAGATGCGACGCGTCAGTGAGTTGCATGGGTTGGAATCTGTTGATTTGCGCGTCTTTTCTTGCGAATAGTGACGCGTTGGCGGATAGTTTAGTGAAAGGCGAAAATAAAGCAACATAGGGAATCGCCTAATCCGCTCATATGTGTTCGTTTGTGTTCATTTCGTGACTTGATGCTTCCGCGACACCGCCAGATCCTCGAATACGTCCGCCAGCACGGCGATGCCTCCGTCGACGCACTTGCTCGCGTGCTCGGCGTCACGACGCAAACCATTCGCCGCGACATTCGGCAGCTCGAAGACGAGCGCCTGCTCGCGCGCTACCACGGCGGCGTCGGCTTGCCGTCGTCGGTCGAGAACATCGATTACGACCAGCGCCAGGTCCTGCACATCGACGCCAAGCGCCGCATCGCCGAAGTCGTCGCGCGCCACGTCGAGCCCGGCCGCTCGCTCATCATCAATATCGGAACGACGACCGAAGAGGTTTCCAAGGCGCTCGTCGGCCAGAACGGGCCACGCGGCCTGCGCGTCATCACCAACAACTTGAATGTCGCGTCGATCCTCTCCGGCAGCCCGGATGCCGAAGTCATCGTCGCCGGCGGTCTCGTACGCAACCGCGACCGCGGCATCGTCGGGGAAGCCACCATCGACTTCATGAAGCAGTTCCGCGTCGACATCGGCATCATCGGCGTCTCCAGCATCGACGAAGACGGCACGCTGCTCGACTACGACTACCGTGAAGTACGCGTCGCCCAGGCCATCATCGAGCAGTCGCGCGAGGTCTGGCTCGTCGCCGATCACTCCAAGTTCGGCCGCCGCGCCGTCGTCCGCCTGGGCCACGTCTCGCAGATCGACAAGTTCTTCACCGACGTCCCCGTGCCCGAGCCGATGGCCGAAGTCTTCCGCGCCGCCGAGGTCGATGTGGTTGTCGCCAGCGAAACGCTCTGAACGTTGATCTGACGTTCCTCAGTCTTCGCCCCGTCGACTACAGTGAAATGACAAGGCGCGCACCTTGCGAGCCTCTCTGTCATTCAAACTCGTCACACGGGGAGCATCGTGAGCAAGCACTCACATGCGGCAATCCTTTCGGTCTTCTCAGGCATCGTTATCGAACACATCGCGGATCTGCGCGATGCCCTCGCCAAGCTGGCCGCGCCCAGCCCCAGCCCCAGCGACGAAGATCTCCACCAGTTCCGTGTCACGCTGCGCCGTCTACGTTCGGCTTGGGTGACGTTTGCGCCGGTCCTGCCAGCCAGCTTTGCCGCAGAGTGGAAGCCGCGCCTGCGTGCGCTTGCCGCATCCACGGGCCCTGTGCGCGAATGGGATGTGCTGCTTTCCGATTGGCTTCCGGCGGCTCAGCAGTCCTTGCTTGATGGCGACGAGGCCGGCCGGGCTTGGTTGGACAGGGCGCTCATCAAGTCCAAAGAGGCGCGCAATCGAGCTTGGGAGGAGCTGCGTGCCGAACTTGCCTCGCCAGATGTGCCGGAAACGCTGCTCGAACTGGAGCGGGCGGTCGCCGCGTTTCATATAGAAGGCGAGTCGGAGCGGCATCTCCCTTTTGCTCGCGCTCGGGCCGAGGCGCTCCGAAAGAAGTTGATCCGTCGCGGGCGCCATCCCAGGCGGTCGTCTGCACCGCGACTGCATCGCGCCCGGATCGCCGCCAAGCAGTGGCGCTATCTATATGAAGGGTTCTACCCGGCGCTCGGCGCCCACGCGGCGAAGCGTTACCGGAAGCATTTGCGCAAACTGCAAGACGCCTTGGGCGAGGTGCATGATGCAAGCGTCTCCCTGGAATGTGTCGCCCGCGTATTGGATGCGCCGCCACCGCTGTCTGTAGTGAGCGCCTTTCACAAGCGCGCCCGCGCCGCGCGGGGGCGGGCGGCGAAGGGCTTGCGGTGGATCCGGTCCCATAAGGCGGCGTAACCCCGAAAGCAGGACAAAAAGACCCTGGAGAAAGAAAGGGCTTGCGCTGTTCGTGAAACCCGCCTATAGTTCGCCCCTCGCTGCAAACGACAGTGCCGAAACGAAAGGGACGGCGGTGTGGTTAAGGCGGTGGAGAAGTAGGTGTGGAGCGGGTTTGCGGTCGATTGAGTGGTTGGCGATTGGCTGGAAATTCAGGAGTAGTTGGCGGCGAGTTGATGATAAAAATTCTTCGACGAGTTGTTGACAGCGACGAAAAAGCTCTGCATAATCTCGTTTCTCTGCTGCAGACAACGCA